>NZ_JADDXR010000002.1:1234471-2468942 GCF_015330125.1 Zobellia nedashkovskayae
CTCTCTATTGCGCTCAAAATTCCAGTCAAAATTTATTTAAAATGCGTATCCGGCAGAAAGCTGAAACACATTGTTCTGACTCTTTCCTCCTGTATAAGAATCATCATTAATATTGGCAATACCTTTATTGTACCTAAGGCTGAAAAATATGTTTTCGTTCAATTTGTATGACGCACCAATGGCAAAGGCAATGTCTAGAGAATTAAATCGGTCATCATCATCTTCATTGGTTGATAATAAAAAACCTACTAACGGTCCTGCTTCTGCACTTAGACCTTCTAAAATATAATACTTCCCTAAAATCGGTAAATTTATATAGTCCAGTTTTAAATTGTCATCGTTAGTGCCGTAATTCCATCTTGTTCCCTGAGAAGAATACAGCAGTTCTGGTTGTACCGATATTTTTTCGGAAATAGGAAATTCTGCAACTCCTCCTAAATGAAAGCTGACTTTTGTACCTAAACTTCCTAAACTGGAATATGCACTACCTCCAACTGAAGCAATATTAATCCCTCCTTTTACCCCAAAGTTAAAATCTTGAGCATTGATAGCGGTAATAGTTAAAAGTGCGGTTAAAAAGAATACTAGTTTTTTCATAATCTACATGTTTTATTTAACAGTTTCCCTGTTAATGTCATCATATAAAAAAGGTTAACACATCTATCAAAACAATCGTAGTTGCCCATCTTTAAACTGCTCATGCAATTCGTGGTTGAGCGGAGGAAAAGACTTGTTCTTAAAATAAGTGTGCCGCGCCAGACGTACCAAATCATGAATTTGTGTAGCAATCTTACCTTCACCTTTACTGCGAACACCAAAACGACTATCATTTAAAGAGCCTCCGTGGCATTCTTGAATTTGATGCAATACTTTGTCTGCTTTGTCCGGCAAGGTTTTATGAATCCAATCGGTAAAAACTTGGCCTATGGCGCCATTGAGTCTGACTACGGTGAATGCGAATGACTTTGCTCCATTTTCAGAAACCGCTTTCGCTAAATTCATAATCTCATGGCTATTGATTCCCGGGATAATTGGCGCCAACATAGCATTTACAGGAATGTTATTTTCGGATAATATGCGAATAGTTTCCAGTCGCTTTTTAATAGTCGTAGTTCTGGGCTCCAGAATGTGTCTGGTTTCTTCAGATAATGAGGTCACCGAAATATTAACCCCTATCAGTTGGTCTTTGGCCAGTTCCTTTAGAATATCCAAATCACGAAGTACCAAAGCATTTTTTGTTATGATGCCAACGGGGTGTTTGTACTTCAAAAAAATCTTGAGACAATCGCGAGTGATTTCAAACTTTTTCTCGGCTGGTTGATAACAGTCCGTATTACCCGAAAGCACAATGGTACTCGCTTCCCAGCGTTTACTCTTTAATTTAGATTCCAGTAATTTGGCAGAATCCTTCTTAACTAAAATCTTTCGCTCAAAATCTAATCCGGCGCTATAACCCCAAAATTCATGGGTATTACGAGCATAGCAATAAATACAACCATGTTCACAACCTTGGTAGGGATTCATGGAATATAGCATACCAACATCTGGGCTGGTCACTTTATTAACTATAGTCTTTGGAAAAATAGGAATGTACTGGGTTTTGTTCCTATCTGCTTCCTCTCCTTCTATATGACAGAATTCAAGAAAATCGTCTCGCGTTTCATAGACGTTTTGAAGAAATTTATTGTGAACGTTCTGTTGGGCACCACGACCCTTTATGTATGATTCAGGTTTCAATTTAATGGATTTATTCCAAATTTATGGAAATAATCCAATATTAAATAAAGACTTCTGCTATTTAACAGTTACTTCTACCAATTGCTTTTTTGTACCACGTTTGGCATAAAATAAAAGGTGATCAGAAGCCTCATCTATGAACGGTCTAGATACCATTATAGGTAACCTCACATCTTTATCATCAATCAATTTCTTATAGGAAAGGTCGCCTGAGCCATCCACTTTAATAACGAACATGTTAGGGTTTCTGCTAAAACCTTGTTTGAACAAGATTCGCTCCTTGCTCATTTTCTGAGGGTTTTCACCAGAATTGATAAAGAAGTACATGTCTTCTCCTTCGCCATACGCCGTATAAGAAGCGTAAGAAGCATCCCCCTGGGTAACCTCAGCCTTATTGATGTTACGGGCCCACTCCATGGCTCCGGAAGCATTCAGCTTTGCTAACACAATGTCATTGTAATGAAAACGATCTACCTTTTTGGTGGCACCCGTTCCTATGTCTTGTCCGGCTGTTACAAAATACTCTTCGGCACTAAAGAGAATATCATTGTTAGGCGTAATATGAAAACTCTTAAAAATAAGGTTCTTGATTTCAGCATCTACCTCGCGGCCAAATTTGTCCAACATAAACTGATCCGAAAATGGATTGTATTTTTTTGCTTTAATAGCCAATGAATTAGCATCCAAATTAAAATAAACTAAACCATTATATCTGTTATCCTTTCTATCTGCGTAGAAGCCTACTACCTTCATGTCGTTACCAGACAATACCGGTTTTAAGGATTCTGAAAACCTTCCAGCATCTGCAAATTCTTGAGTTTTAAAACCATCTTGGGTAATACGAACCAATTCATATTGAAATCTTCTCTCCTTAACATCAAACCTTCTTTTCTTAAAAAAGGCTTTACCCATTAAGTACAACTCCTTTAAATCTTTTGAAACTTCAATATTTTCAAAAGCATAGTTCTTTTCTTCAATATTGGCGCTAAAATCATAGTCCAACTGAAGTTTTAAATCTGTTCCATATAGGTAGATGTGATATTTTTCTTCTTTCCCTTCCCTGTGATGAACCGTTACTGCAAAAGCAGACCTGTCATCATTAAAATGAGTTGCTGTTGAAAATCCGTTGCCAAATTTTTGATTGTATTTGCTAACTGCAAGCGGATTGATGACTTCTTTAGAAGGAATGGAAAGCAACTTTCTTTCTGTAAAATTGAATTCATCTAACGGACTTTGGTGCACTACATAGTTGTAGGCTTCATCCTTATGATCATAAACCAGTTCTAACAAATAAAGCTGACCATTTTTCACAAAACCGTCTACCATATGTTTCCCGGCATATTTATAATTATAGTCGGCTACCAAATTAAGTTCGGTATCGTATACCTCAATAAAATGACCTTTTGGCCTTAGTGGCATACCGCCATAGTACGTACGTACCAATACGGTCTGTTCTTTAGCGGAACGGTCTATTGCTAGTACTGTAGAGTATTTATACCTATCGGAATAATTTTCTCCAAGCTTATAGTCTACAGGAATGTCCTGTGCATTTGAAAAAGTTAGGGTAGCCAAAAACAGTAATACTGTTAGGCTTCTTCGGGTTCGCATAAGTAGGTTTTAAGCGGATATGTTACTCGCCAGGAAAATTGGCCTTCCGCTTTTCTAAAAAGGCGGAGGTACCTTCCTTAAAATCTTCGGTACCAAAACAAGCACCAAAAGCCTTTATTTCTTCATCATATCCATTACTGTTCTTAAAACCCGCATTTACCGCTTTTATTGCATAACTGAGTGCAACCGGCGAGTTATTCGATATCTTACTTGCCAACTTCTGACAAAACCCAATGAGTTCTTCTTGCGACACGACGTGGTTTATTAAACCATAATCCAAGGCGCGCTCTACATCAATCATCCCTGCAGTCATAATAAGTTCAAAAGCCCTGCCTTTACCCACTAATTGTGGTAAACGCTGCGTACCTCCGTATCCCGGAATAACACCAAGAGAAACTTCTGGAAGTCCCATTCTAGCAGTATGACTTGCAACTCTAAAATGGCATGCCATAGCTAACTCTAATCCGCCACCCAAAGCAAAACCATTGACTGCAGCAATAACAGGCTTAGAAAGATTTTCTACGAAATCAAAAAGAACTTTGTGCCCTTTTGCAGATAATTTACCGCCTTCTTTTACTGAAAAGTCAGAGAATTCAGAAATATCCGCACCGGCTACAAAAGCCTTCTCGCCGCTACCAGTTAAGATAATTACCTTTATGGATTTATCAGCCTCCAGCGCTTTAAACGCATCGTGGAGTTCAAGAATAGTCTCACGATTTAAAGCATTCAGTTTTGTAGGACGGTTAATGGTTACGATGGCAGTAGATTGCTTATCATCTACCAGAACATTATTGAATTTCATATCGCGTTATTTTTTAGTAGTATGTTTTGTACTTTATTTAAATCTATTTCACAATTGGAAATTTGACGGAAAACACCGTTCCTTTTCCTGGTTGTGATGTAAAAGTGATGTGTCCTTTATAAGTCTCTACAATGTTTTTAACCATCCCCAGACCCAAGCCCATTCCGCTTGATTTTGTGGTAAACTTTGGTTCAAATATTTTTTCTTTGAACTCTTCTTCTATGCCAATTCCGTTATCAGCTACACAAAGTTTAGCAAAATCCCCGTCGGACGAAACTGACACTACAATTCGAGGCTCGTCAACTTCCGGAATGGCCTGTATGGCATTCTTGACCAAGTTGGTAACTACACGTATCAATTGGGTACGGTCTAATTTCGTTATAATTTCTTTTTCCTCCGAAATAAAATGAATGTAATCTTCATTAAAAATATCCAAAGCCAAACGTACAATCTCAACTATGTTTACCGTTTCATTCTGTTGAGCTGGCATTTCGGCAAAGTTGGAAAAAGCAGAGGCAATACTACTCATGGTATCTATTTGCTGAATGAGCGTTTTTGAGAACTCGGCAATTTTAGTATCTATATTGGGATCCTGTGGGTCAAATTTTCGTTCGAAACTCTGAACGGTAAGGCGCATTGGAGTAAGCGGGTTTTTAATTTCGTGAGCCACCTGTTTTGCCATCTCTCTCCAGGCCTGTTCTCTTTCACTACGGGCCAATTTTACGGCACTATGCTCCAACTCATCTATCATGGCATTATAAGAGGTTACCAATTTTTCTATTTCCTCGCTAGGATTGTCAATCAATATTTTATGGTTGCTTTTCCCTAAATCAGTCCTGTCCAACATATCAGAAATGGTCTGAAGAGACCGAGTAATGTATGTAGATATGAAATAGGCTAAACCTATAGCAATTAACAACATAAGAAAATAAACCCCTCCTAAACGCAAAAGAAATTCCCTGAGCTCCATGTTGTTGAACGAATCGTCTTCGTAGTAGGGCAGGTTCAAAATACCAATTGGTTTAAATCTCTTATCAGTGATATACGTGTAGGACGCTTTATAGTTATCACCAGCCAATGCTTTCTCGTCTACAAACCTTTTATTTGGACTAGACCCTAACTTGAATAATATGTAAGGGCTCAGACAATTTGATATAGAATCTACCTCGAACTTAGCTCTGGAAGTTTTAATCAACTGCCCCTCTAAATCGTATATATTCAACCGTTGATTTTGCACATTGGCAATCTCATAAATCTCTTCATTAAAAATTAGACCTAGATTTTCGGTAGTAACGGGGTATGTGGTTTTCTTAAGAACATACTCCAAACTCTGCCTTACCTGTTCTTCTTTACGCTCTAAACGGTTTGAATGGTAGTCTTCTGATTGTTCTTTATACTGGTAAACAGTTACGCCTGCAATCAAAATAGAAGCCACGACCACAAGAAGGATCATAGATAGGAAGATGCGTGATCTTAGCGAAAATTTTGTAAGCAAAAGACTGGAGTTTACTCAAAGGTAGCAAATATCACACCATTCTACGCATGCTTATTAACTGCTTAAAATGGTTTCGATTTAATGTGTTGAGAATGTCTTGCCTAACATATAACTATTCTACGCCTCAGGGTTTTTAGACCTGATTCTATTGTACAATTTAATACCTAACATCAATAGAATACCAAGTACAATAATACCTATAACACCAAAAATCCAATTAAAAGCACTTTTGAGAATAACTAAAAATACGACAGCAAACAAAATAAGAGTAGCTCCCTCATTGTAAATACGCATGAACTTAGAGCTATATTTTATCTCATCTCTTTGCAATTGCTTAAAGATTTGATGCGATTTTAAATGGTAAACAATCAATAATACAACAAATGCGAGTTTTACATGCATCCATGGTTGTTCTAACCAAACTGGTATTAAAATTAATAACCAAATACCAAAAACAGTTGCTAGTACGGCCGAAGGCCATGTTATAATAAACCAAAGTCTTTTAGTCATTAGCTTTAGCTGTTTGGTAAGAATTTCTTTTTCAGGAGAAGATTTAGCCGAAGCTTCAATATGATAAATGAACAACCTAGGAATATAGAACAACCCGGCGAACCATGTAATCACAAAAATAAGATGCAATGCTTTAATGTATTGGTACACTGGTTCTAGCTTTAAGTATTATCGCCTCAAAGTTAGGAAAAACAAGAATTTCCTCCCTAAAAAGACGGTAAGGTTTCTATCTTAAAATATCATATATCTTTAAGTGCACTGGATCTATAGGTTGTATGATATCTTCTTTTTGTGGAAATTCTTGAAAAATATACTTCAGATTACCAGTTTCGTCCAAGACCAGAAATTTTGGCGATTCAGGTATTGAAATATTATCAATATACCATGAAATGCACTCGTTCAAAACAGGGAAATCCGCTCTTTTAGCTATACCCGCCATATTTCCATTTTTTGCTATAAGTGCCACAGCGTTGTACTCCCCTGTATTAACCAAAGCATTCAATGATTTTATATGTGCTTTTCTTACCTGCGCGGCATCTTTATAGAGACCCACTACTGTATATTTTCCTGAGAATTTTTGTTTTGAAATAGAACTTCCGGTTATGTCACTAAACTCAAAATCCGGTAAAGGCTTTCCTAAAAAATCAAATACCCTATAAACTTCTTCTTCCTCGTCCTCCTGCAAAACAACAATAGAAATATTCTCAATAATACTATCTTTTGAAGTTACACGCTCAAAAGTTTTATACGTAACTATTTGCGGATCGTACTCTTGTGCAATAAGCGCCAATCCTTCTTTAAAAGTAGCCTCATCGACCACGTCATTTGCTATTTTAAAAAATTTTTGGGCTACTATTTGTTGAGTGCAGAATAGAATGGCGAATACTAAAAAAGTGGGGATGTTTTTCATGGTTGGTATGGCATGCGAATAGACTTATTTTTGCTATTCATTTCCTTAAATGTAATAAAAATGAACGTATTACAAAAGTAG
The DNA here is from genome assembly GCF_015330125.1 of Zobellia nedashkovskayae. NCBI lineage: Bacteria > Pseudomonadati > Bacteroidota > Flavobacteriia > Flavobacteriales > Flavobacteriaceae > Zobellia > Zobellia nedashkovskayae. Next base: position 1,241,615 of record NZ_JADDXR010000002.1, read on the forward strand.
CCTTAATTAGCCCAATAAATTGCAGTAATGCGTATTTTAGAGCTACCCATATAAAACAGATATTTTGAAAATTACAAAAAACACATTGACTCCAGAAGATTTGGTTACGCTACGTTCAGCTAAGCTAAAAATGGAGCAAATAGGCTGGGCCATGCAAGGACTGAATAAAATGGGTAACCTTATAGACAGTCGTATTCAATTGTTGCCCCAAAAGCAACGCAACTGGTTACAGCAAATTACGTATAAAGTGTTGCATACCGTAGTAAAGACAAATTTAATTTCGATGAATAAAAAAGTCAAAACTACGCCCATGAACAATTTATACAAGGCGCTGGTAACTTCCTCTGGCGCCATTGGTGGAGCATTGGGGGCAAGTGCTTTTGCAGTAGACCTTACATTAGCCACTAAACTCATGATGCGCTCCATTATGGATATCGCCCGCAGCGAGGGAGAGGATTTAAATTCCCTTGATTCACAGTTAGCCTGTTTACAAGTTTTTGCTTTAGGTGGAAAGAGCAAACATGATGACAATTTGGATACCGGCTATTATGCTACAAAATTAGCCATAAGTTCTGCGGTTAAAGGCGCTAGTGGAATTGCAGGGAAAACTGTAACCACTTTACTGAACACCACGGGCAACCCCCTACTACAATTAATAGCTCAAGTAGCATCTAGATTTAGCGTACAGGTTTCAGAGAAATTTGTAGCCCAAGCCATACCTATTGTAGGCGCTGCAGGAGGTGCTACCATTAATCTTGCCTTCATTGATCACTTTCAAAATATGGCGCATGCTCATTTTAGCATTAGAAGGCTGGAACGCAAATATGGCGAAGAGCTAATTAGATTACAATATGAAGAACTGTCCGTTGCAAAAATCTAATGTCTCATAAACTTCTTATGTAATTTCATTACATTTAGACTCAACTCAATTTCAACACTATGAAAATTAAAGTCCCCTTCGCCCGTAAAGCAAACGTGAAAATAACTGCGACCTTGCTATTTTTATACGCAACACTCACAATTCAAGCCCAAGATTTTTTATATGGCGATGCACTCCCCGACGCACCTAAATTAGCAGAAAGAGGAGACTACACCGTTGGAGTGCGCACACTTAACTTGGTCCATAAAGACCAAGTAGATATATTAAACTCAAAGGAGGGCAAAGACCCTATGTATGACCGACCACTTACCATAGAAGTTTGGTATCCTTCTGAAGCTCCGGCAAACAAAACAGCTACAGTTTCTTATGAAGAGGTAATGGGTACCAGAGGTGATTCATTACGCCCATTGGTTCCTTTTTCTTTTAAAGGTAGAGCTTATCGGGATGCATCAGTAAAAGCAAATGAGGGTGGATATCCTTTAATAGTAGTATCTCACGGATATGTAGGTTCTAGGTATCTTATGACCTACTTAACCGAAAATTTAGCCTCAAAAGGGTATGTGGTGGTTTCAATAGACCATACGGATTCAACTTTTAAGGATGCCAATGCTTTTCAGAGTACATTGCTCAACCGTGCAAAAGACATCAAATTTGTAATTCATACTATTGCCGAAAAAGGAGGCTCTTCATCAGAAGACCAGCTTTCAGGGATGGTAGATTCTGAAAATATTGGTATCGTTGGATATTCTATGGGAGGTTATGGTGTACTTAATGTTGGTGGCGCCGGTTATAGTGATGGTATGACTGCTTTCTTTGGACAAATGACAGGTGGAAGCTCTGCAATTTCTACCTTAGCGGCTAGTAATACCGAATATCAAAAACAAGTAGACCCAAGAATCAAAGCGGTTGTTGCCTTTGCCCCATGGGGAATGGAACGCGGTGTATGGGATGCTAATGGACTGGCAGGATTAAAAAAACCAACATTATTCGTGGCTGGTGATCAAGATGATATTTCGGGTTACGAAAAAGGTATTAAAGCAATTTTTGAAGGTGCTGTTAACGCAGACCGATATATGCTTACCTATAAAAATGCGAGACATAACGTAGCTCCAAACCCTCCGCCAGCAGAGGCTTTACAGCCAGGTTTACACATTGATGAATACTACAGATATGCAGAACCTTCTTGGGATCAGCGAAAAATCAATAACATCAACCAACACTTTCTTACTGCTTTTTTGGGAACCCACTTAAAAGATGCTGATTACGCCGAGTATTTGGACGTTCCTGTGGAATCTAATGAGAAAGATTGGAATGGCTTCAAACCTAGATCATCAACAGGTATGCAGTTGATGCACGCTAAAGCTGCAGAAGCCAATATGAAACAATAATACAATTGAAAATTATAAGTCGAGAAGAGGCAGAATCTATGTCTCTTTTTCGACTAAAGTATTCCTAATCTCCCTTCTAAGATAGAAACCGGTTACAATTGTAGCTAACACATCTGCTATTGGAAAGGAAAGCCAAACTCCTAGTTCACCTAAGTAATCAGGCAAAATTAGAATCAGTGGAATAAAAAAGAAACCTTGTCTAGATAAGGTGAGTAACAATGCTGGAATTGCCTTTCCAATCGCTTGAAAATAGGCTGCGCCAATCAATTGTAACGCAATAATAGGGGTTGCTGCGAACACCAAACGCATAGCTAAAGGTATATGTTCCAAAACATAAGCATTCGCTGCCAAATCACCGGCCGATTGCCCTGCTCTATCACTTAAAAACAATGATGCTATTTCTTGTGGAAAAATCATGAGCCCAACAAATACCAACGCTGCCAGTAATGAAGCATATTTAATGGCGGTTATAATTGATTCTCGTACCCTTTGGTATTTTTTTGATCCATAATTAAATCCGGCAATAGGCAAAAACCCTTGAGTAACTCCAAACACCGGAAACAGAGCAAACATTAACATACGTCCTATAATGGCATAAACAGCAACCATTGCCTCACCTCCAAGGTCAAAAAGTATATTGTTCATCAAAAGGTAAACTACGCTTGTGGTTGCTTGACGCGACAACGTAACAAAGCCTAAAGAACCAATTTCTTTAATAATAGGTAACTCCAGCTTAAAACAGGCTGGCTTTAGTTTCAGTTCAGATTTATCGGAGAGAAAAAAGTAAAGTATGTAGGACGCACATAGCACATACCCAATGGTTGTAGCCCAAGCGGCACCTTCCATTCCCCAATCAAATATATAGATGAACACATAGTCCATCAAAAGGTTACCAATAGAAGGGATAATCATTGCAATCATTGCAAATTTGGGTTTCCCCTCTGCACGGATTACCGTATTCCCCATCATACAAAGCGCTAAAAAAGGCACTCCATAAAGCACAATGGTATAGTATATTTTTGCAGGTTCAAAAATGGTTCCTTTTCCTCCAAAAGCAGGAATTAGCTCATCAACATAATAAAGCCCCAGCACTACCATTATAATAGTGATCAGCAAAGTTAAAGTGATTTGATTGCCAAAAGTCTTTATGGCTTTGGCGTGGTTATCGGCCCCAAGTGCTCTAGAAATAATACTAGACCCACCAATACCAATGGACATGCCCAGTGCGGCAATAAAAAAAGAAACTGGTAATACTACGTTTATAGCTGCAATGGCAATAGAGCCTATCCAATTGCCAACAAAAATTGAATCGACCAAAATATTGAGCGACATTACTAAAATACCAATAGAAGCGGGTAAGGCCTGTTTCACCAAAAGCTTCCCTATTGGTTCCGACCCTAATTGTTCTGCAGATACTTTAGCCATTTTTAATCAATTAGACGTTGCACAAGCCGTTACACTATCTTACGCGGGCAAAGCACCCGTTTTTTGCCAGTCTTTAATCCAATTGGCCATAACCTTTACCCAAGCATCACTTTCGTTCAAACAGGGTATATGTTTGTATTCTTTACCACCAGCTTCCTGAAATTGATGTTGTCCTTCCATGGCAATTTCTTCTAGTGTCTCTAAACAATCAGCAACAAATGCCGGTGTAATTACTGCAAGGTTTTTTATACCCTCTTTTGGAAAACGTTCAAATTCAAAATCTGTATATGGCTTTAACCACGGATCATTAGGAAGACGCGATTGAAAAGAGTTACTCACTTTATCCGCAGGAAGGTTCAAATATGCCTTTACAGATTCGGTCGTATCAAAACACTGGTGACGATAGCACGTATTATGTGCTACAGAGTTCGTTTGGCAACATTTGCCATCAATTTTACAATGAAATCGCGTTGGGTCTGACTTACGAATATGTCTTTCCGGAATTCCGTGATATGAAAACAGAATATGGTCATAATCAAAACCTTCCAGGCTTTCGGCAATTCGTTCTGAAAGAACGCGTATGTACTCCGGGTTTTTGTAAAAAGCAGGAAGCGTAGTAAGTTTCATATTAGGGAAAAGCTTTTCTTGCTCTTCCATAACTTTTACTACCACTGTTTCATAGGATGACATGGCATAATGCGGATACAAAGGAACTAACAAAACCTCATCTACACCTTTATCGTTTAATTCTTTCAAAGCACCTTTTATAGGCATGCTACCGTAACGCATTCCCAAAGCTATAGGAATATCTGAATGTTCTTTTACCTTATTAGCAAACCGTTCCGAAAGGACGATTAGCGGAGAACCTTCTTCCCACCAAATTTTAGCATAAGCTTCCGCAGATTTTTTAGGACGTGTTTGCAGAATAATTCCGCGAACCAAAATATTACGTAACCAATTAGGCACATCGATCACGCGTTCATCCATTAAAAATTCATCTAGATAAGGCTTAACATCCTTTGCTGTAGGGCTGTCTGGAGAACCCAAATTAACCAATAAAACTCCTTTCATAGTGTAGCAATACTTTTTTGGTTTGTAAGACAAGCTATTTCACGGCAGAGAACTTTCAGCTTTAAGTGAATATGGCTATCTTCAAATGCCCATTTACTTGGACAATTGTATTATTTTAACAAAAATAAGCCTTGAAACTTATCTAAACTGCATGTTATTAAAATACTTTTTGATGCTGTTATAGATAACATCAATTATATAAGCGATTTAGACCTGTTGGATTAAAAAAACAAACTAATATTACTTCTTGAACCATCTGTTATGTTGAACGATTTTTTTAATGAAAACTACAAGTCCCTTCTTTTACTTTTAGGGTCATTGACCGTATTACTGGTCGCTTATTTTGTATTGCTAAAAATACTTAGAAGACTTGGAAAAGACCCAAAATACTTAATCCCTCCTTCTTCAGTAAAAAAGGTTAGTACGCCTATTATCCTTATCTTACTTTCAATATTACTACGAATGGGCTCCTTAAGGCAATTACTGGGCTTAAACCACTTTGAGTACTATTTTAGAAAAACCAGTACGTTACTTTTTATTTTTGCTTTTACCTGGCTCATCATCCAAGTGATTAAAATAGTAAAAGAGCATGTCATGCACACCTACGACATGAACACCACAAACAATTTGCGCGCCCGTAAAGTTGCTACGCAGTTTAATATATTAGAACGAATTGTCATTTTTATCATAATTATCCTTGCTGCAGGAATAGCTCTTATGAGCTTTGATAACATTCGAGAAATTGGGGTAAGCATATTTGCTTCTGCAGGTGTTGCAGGTATTATCATTGGTTTTTCTGCTCAAAAAATGATCGGCACCATTCTGGCCGGTATCCAAATTGCCATAGCACAACCAATCAAATTAGACGATGTTGTAGTAGTTGAGGGAGAATGGGGCCGTATTGAGGAAATTACGCTTACCTACGTCGTAGTACAGATTTGGGACAAAAGGCGATTGATACTACCTACAACCTACTTTATCGAAAAACCATTTCAAAACTGGACAAAAACCTCTTCCGATATTTTAGGCACCGTTTTTCTTTACACCGACTATTCCGTTCCTTTTGATGAGCTTCGGAAAGAACTAACTCGAGTTCTAGAAAATACTGACCTCTGGGATGGTGAGGTTAATGTTATTCAAGTTACCGATTCAAAAACGAATTCTGTTGAAATTAGAGCCCTTGTAAGTGCTAAAGACTCACCTACTGCATGGGACTTACGAGTTCTTGTTCGTGAAAAATTAATTACCTTCTTACAACAAAATTATCCTGAAAGCCTGCCACGTACCAGACTGCGTTTAGAAAATATGGAAGCTGCAGAAAATACAACCCCATAATAGCCGTTATACCTTAAAACCTATATTTATTTTAACGGTTTATAGGGATATATTGCTCTAGGCACTTTTCTACTTTTGTATAAAGCTCCGATTTTCAGGCACATGCCAGAAGTATTGAGTAATCCCTCACCAAAAAAGCATTTATGCGACTCGTATCGATTTTTCTTTTGCTTATTTCTTTCTCGGGCCAGGCCCAAGAAAAAAATAGTCTTCTATGGGAAATTTCAGGAAACGGCTTAGAAGAATCATCGTACTTGTACGGTACCATGCACGTTAGCAAAAAAATTGCTTTTAGGCTAGATGATGTCTTTTTTGATGCTTTGGATAAAAGTGATATGGTTGCCCTAGAATCAGATCCAGGTCTTTGGCTTGAAAAAGAAAATATAATAGGATCTACACCATACGGATCCGAAGCCGGTTTTGTTACCAGAGGTTTTTATGCCCGATCTTTTAAAGTAGAAAATCCTAGAAAAGAGATATTGGGTGCATATTTAGCCTACGAAGACCGCATTGTGAACAATATTCTATACCGTACCAATGAGTTTTCTCAGAATTTTGAAGAGGAAACCTATCTTGACATGTTCATTTATCAAGCAGGCAGAAAATTCAACAAGCCTATTATTGCCTTAGAAGACATGGAAGAGTCTGCCGCTCTCGTAGGCAGGGCCAGTCTAAATGCTGTCAAACAAAAACCGGACGAATGGCTTCAAAAGAAAATGCAGCAATCAGACCCTTTGTTCTTGCTTCAAGATGCATACAGGGAACGTAACATAGCTTTATTAGATTCTATTGACCGAGCTATGTATACACCGCATTATATGAAAAACATGTTGTTCATAAGGAACGCTAACATGGCCAAACGTATGGATTCTGTTATGCGAAAAGGAAAAGTCTTTACAGGTATAGGTGCAGCACATTTACCGGGAGACCAAGGTGTTATTTCACTCCTGCGAAAAAAGGGCTATACCGTAAAACCCTTGTTATCAAAAGCGACTTCTAGAGGCAAAAAGCTAAAACTTAAATTTGAACAAAAGAAACGCGAAAATGAATACAGTACCCATGGTCCTGAGGATAATTTTTTCAGTGTAGCCCTTCCTAATAAGTTATATCCTATTTCTGATATTGGTAAGACCACCTATGTCTCACCAGACTTGGCAAACGGTAGTTTTGTGGTTATTAATAGAATTCCTACCTACTCTTTTCTAAAGAAAGATGCCCTATTTTCGTTAGAGGAAATAGACAAACTCCTTTTTGAAAACATTCCTGGTAAAATACTAGAAAAAAAGGCTATTAAAAACGGTCAGTTTAGGGGACTTGATATTAAGAACTTATTAAAAAATGGAGACTGCCAACGGTATCAGATTTTTGAAACACCTTTAGAACTTGTCATCATAAAAATGGGTGGCGAGGGTGATTACGTTACCAAATTTTCGGACACCGTTTTTAATAGTTTAAAGTTTAGAACGGATTCCGTTCAAGGTCCTAAAATAATTTCTTCTATATATGAAGATTTTGAGGTTCAGATGCCCTCACTTTATAGCTTTACAAATCGCAGTAGAAGCGGTAATCGTTGGATTGAAGGTTATGATTCTATTGCTGATAATTATTTCTTTCTTCGTAAATCTGTTTTGAATGACTTTAATTTTATCGAAGTTGATACTTTTGAACTGAAACAAATACAGAAGCGTTTTTATCAGGATTTAAAACTGAAGCCTGAATATGATTCTTACAATGGCAGGAGGCTTACCTCATCTGCTGAAATTGACCACAAGACCAATAAACGCCTATACCTCATGACTGCCTTGCGTAGAGGGGAATACTTCCTGTTAGGTATGGTAGGAGAAAACGAAAAAGAAGCATCCTTGTATTTTGATTGTTTCAATCTAAAAAATAGTAAAGCACAAAAACCTTTTGAAACTGTTATTGACACCGCTTTATATTTCACTACTAAAAGCACCGTGAAACCGCCAAAATTTGTGGAAAGCAGTACTAATTATTATAATGGCGCGCCCAAAACAAAACCATACGACGCGTTTCATAAAAAAACAATTTATAAAAATGAAAATGGCGAGGCTGTTTCTGTAGAACTGAACAAATCTCATGATTTTTTGATGTTCAAGAATTTGGATTCCGCTTGGGCTTTACGCAAGAAACTGTACGCTCATAAAAAATATACCATAATTAACGAAGAGACTAAAAGTTCTACAAAAGGTTACCACGAACTGCAAATGACACTTACAGATACGGCCAGCACACGGGGTGTTTTAGTGAAGAACATTTTGAAAGATGGACTACTTTACGAATTAAAAGGCGTAGTTGATACCGTTGAAAAACCGAGTACTTTCATTACCGAATTCTTTGCCAATTTTGTACCGAAGGATACTGTAATAGGTCGAGATTTGTTTGAAGATAAAGTGCCTGAATTCTTCAATGCACTGGACACTAATGATAGCATTGCTCTTGACGGTTATAGATATATAAAATTCGAAACCAAACATGCCAATGCTCTTAAAAAACATATTTCGGAGTTTGATCTAAGTAAAGGTGAACGGCAAATTCAGCTGCACCTTATACGCGAATTAGCAGAATTAAAAGATATTGACCTTACCGAGTTCTATAAAATTTTTTATGCGAAATCTTATAATAACTCCACCGCACAGGCAGTATTGCTTCAAGAAATTGCCAAAAAATCTGATGAAGCCTCAACAAAGCTATTGTTGGAATTAATGGAGACTGATTTACCTCTGCTATCCAATACATTCAATATCAGCCTTATTTTCAAACCTTACCGAGAGAATTTAGAATTGGCAAAAAAACTATATCCAAAACTATTGGACTACAGTTCAATTCCAGAATACAAGGAACCTATTTTTTCATTACTCTCTGAATTATTGATGACCAATACCATAAAACCCAAACTATATAAAAAGTATAGAACACAGATTTTAAACGATGCCAAAACGCTGATTAAAAGGCAACTTAGTAGGGATATAGTAAATACCCCTAATGATTTTTATAATCCTCGGACTAGTAAAACCAACACCTCATTATTAGAAGACTATGTTATCCTACTATACCCTTTTTACACTGATAGGTCAGTAGAACAATTTTTCAATCAAATTTCATTAATTGAAGACCCAGGCGTACAAGCTACTTACCTAGCCCAGTTACTTAAAAACGGAAAGCCCGTTTCAGAACAGAAGTTAACAGATATGGCTTTGGATATAAACGGTAGGTTGCCTTTGTTCAATAAACTGAAAGAAACGGATATGCTAAGCCATTTTCCTCCTGCATATAATTCACAACAATATTTGGCAGAAGCCCTTCTTTTTGAAGGTTCAAAATATAATCCCGCTAAAGATTCTGTTGTGTTTGTAACCCAGAAATCATTACAATTTAAAGAAAAACAATACACCGGGTACTACTTCAAAAAGCGTAATAAAGAAGATTATGATAAGAATTTTTCTATGTATGTATTGATATTTGAAAATGGAAAGGGATTACAAACCAAGCCTTTTTATGAAAGTGACGCTATGCGTATTGAAGATACGGACCGAGATAAGGATGTTATTGAATACCTCACCGAAGCCTTTGAACTTAAAGACAGAAAACGAGCAGATATTTACAGACCTCATGGCTATGGCATGTATGGCCATCATGGGTTATAAAATTGTATTTTTACATTAAATCCGTACTATGTCCAAATTTGGTCTTTTTTTATTGCTTACTCTAACAAGTACCTTGTGTTTCTCCCAACAGATTACCTGCTCTCCAGCAGATAAACAGGCCGTAGAAAACAAACTCATTGCTATTGACGGGCTTTTAGAAAAAGACTTCGGAAAAACGCTGGTTGCAATTGGGAAAACGTTTATGGATACGCCCTATGTTGCCAAAACATTAGAGATTGGCGATACAGAAACTTTGGTGATAAACTTACAGGGTTTAGATTGTACAACCTACGTAGAAAATGTATTGGCTTTTGGCCTAATATTGAAAAATGGAGAATCCAGCTTTGATGATTTCACAGAGACTCTGGAAAGCGTTCGCTATAAGGATGGTGAGCTTGATGGATATGCCTCTCGTCTACACTACTTTTCAGAATGGATTGCCAACAATGAAAAGAAAGGGTTATTAAAGGATATTACTGCTGAAATTGGGGGTAAGCAAATTACCAAGCCTATTAATTTTATGAGTACGCATCGTGACCTTTATCCTTTTTTAAAGGATGACAAGAATTTTGAAAAAGTAAAGGCTTCTGAAAACTACCTCAACAATCGACCTATTTGTATTTTGGCGCAAGATGAGATTGCAGCCAATGAACATTTAATTCAAACAGGAGATATCATTGCTTTAACAACAGCAATTAACGGATTGGACATTACCCACACCGGAATTGCCACAAGAGAGAAAGATGGACGCATTCATTTACTTCATGCATCAACGGGTTCAATGAAAGTAGAAGTCTCCAAAAAACCCCTTGCTGAATATCTGAAGAAAATCAAGAAAAATACGGGTATTATGGTGGCTAGGCCTACTAATTAACTAATCTAAAATACCAATAAGAACCAACTGCTTAGTTTGTTCTAATCAAAACCTTACGCCCAACAACAGTTATTCCGCTTTTCACCGAAAGTTTCATAACACTCGCCTACTCCATGATAACTGGTACTTTCAATAACGCTTCATTAGACTGACTACTCGGTCGGTTTTATAGACATTGGCCGATTACAAAATTATCGCCCTAAACAATACATCAAACCTCCCAATAAGTGATTCCTAAAGTCGGGTTCGTCATAAGAAGCATTGGCATGACCTCCTGCTGTATAGAAAGCTCTTCCTCCATCATAAGTATGATACCAGGAAAATGGATGGTCAACACCATTTGTTCCTCCTGTATAGGTGGACTCATCTAATTGTATCAAGGGAATAATATCACTATTGATATCCTTAAAATTATACCACTCTTCAGTTCGTACCCAATTGCTAGGTAAATGAGATGTAGAACTATGATTGCGGTTAACGACATTTAATGTTGCTTCCTGTATATCTGGATGCCCATTAAAATAAGCACCTACAAGCTCCCCGTACCAAGGCCAATCATATTCAGTATCAGTCGCAGCATGAACGCCCATATAACTACCTCCAGATTGAATGTATCTCTCAAAAGCAATTTGCTCGCTCGCATTTAAAACATCACCCGTAGTATTTAGGAACACTACGGCCTTATACCTGCTTAAGTTATTGAGAGTGAAATCGGTTGCATCCTCCGTTTGGTCAACTTCAAAATTATTGGCCGCTCCTAATGAATTGAAAGTAGATATTCCTTTTTCAATAGAACCATGACGAAATTCAGCAGTTTTGGTGAATACCAGAATCTTATCTACCGTTTGCTCCTCCTCTAATGTTGAGATAGTGAGCGTTTCACTTTGTTGTGATTCGTTTTGAGCAGCATCCGTAGCCGAAATACTAAAACTATACTCCGTATTTGATGCTAATCCATTTACAACAGAGCTTGTTGCCGTAGCGGCCTTAACTCTTTGTCCGTTTTGGTAGATAATATATTCGGTCACACCAATATTGTCCGTTGCGGTACCCCATTGTAAATTAATACTGTTTTCCGTAATCTCTCCCGCCATTAAACTAGCTGGAATAGATGGTGAAACATCATCTACATACACTTCTGCTTCTGTTGTCAATTCTAATAAAGTGCTTTGTTTTGATTCATTTTGAGCCTCATCTATAGCAGAAACGGAAAATGCATATTCCGTTCCAGCCGCTAAGTTTTCAAACTTATATGCAACTTTAGTTGTCATGACCAGAAACTTTCCGTTCTGAAACACTCTGTACCCAGAGACACCCACACTATCTCTGGATGCTTCCCAACTTAAATCTACGGTAGTATGCGTAATTTCATCTGAACTTAAAGACTGCGGTACTGTGGGCGCGGTTACATCTGTGGCTTTTCTCTCTGCTATTTCCGGTTCGGTTCTAACCAAAACAGGTTCGCTTAGTTGCGATTCATTTTGAGCTTCATCCGTTGCGGAAACAGAAAATATATACTCCGTACTGGCCTCAAGGTTTTCTACGGAATAATTCGGTTCGGTGGTAGTGTCTATTAATTTTTCATCTTGAAAAACTCGATAGTTAACTACACCAATACTATCAAATGAAGCTGTCCAAGTCAGTTTTAGTGAAGAAGAAGTAAGTGTATCAACTGTTATACTTTTAGGTACGGTTGGCGCTATGGTATCTTTAAAAACTACCCTCTCATCTAAAGTCGTGAAATTTAAAGGATCGCTTTTATTCGACTTGTTCCCAAAATTATCTGTTACTGCCACCGATAAACTATATGTTGTATTGGGATTTAAACTTTCGGCTACATACTCCGGTTTAGTCGTATTTGCAACAAGTACACTATCTACATAAACAGTATACTCAGAAACCTGAATACTATCATTCTCTGCAGACCAAGTAAAACTTGCCATGGTAGAACCTAGTTCAGCAACTTGTATATCCTTAGGAGCCTCAAGCACAATACTATCTGTCTCTACATCTTCAATAATGCTAACAAAAAGTGCCTCGCTGCGCATTGATTCATTTTCTGCTGCATCTGAAGCGCTCACTCGAAAACCATATTCAGTACCTTCTTCCAGATTTTCTAACAAGTACAATGTATCAGCAACTTTGGCTACAAATATAGTATCGTTATAAATGGTGTAATTAGTAACACCCACACTATCAGTAGCGGCATTCCATGCTAACTTCATACTGTTCATTTGAATGTCACTTGCATTCAAACCAATTGGAACGGTAGGTGCAATAGTGTCCTGTTCTTGTATATTCTCAAGAGGGGTTTCAACTTCAACAACATTACTTGGTTTTGACTCCTTCCCCGTTAAATCTACTGCTGCCACACTAAATTTATAGCTGTCGCCCGCAATCAGGTCAGTTACTTTATAGGACTTGGTATTGACATTACCAATCTGAAGAGTATCTTGAAATATCCTATATTCTTTAACTACCGATGCATTGATTTCCAATTCCCATGTCAGTTCAACGGAATTTGTCAAAACCTTACCCAAGGACAACAACGGTGATCGTAAAATTGAACTAAAACCTCCAATACTATCATTTTTGACTATCGTATCTTCTGCTATGATAGCCTCTGTAAGCACTTTTATTTGTTCACTGAATTTAGAATTATTCCCAGCAGCATCTGCAGCACGAACCGCAAAAATATATTCCGTAGCCGGTTTTAAATTCTTTGCCACATAGGAAATAATAGAATCACTGACAACCTCTACACTATCTTGGTAAACCGCATATTGAACAACTTTAATATTATCTTTTGAAGCCTTCCAAGTAACGGTTATAGAAGAGTCTGTAACCTGAACAGCTTCTAATTTTTCTGGAGGAAGAGGCGCCTCTACATCTGGCGCAATGGCAACAGTGTCGTCGCTCTTGTCCTTATCACAGGCAATAAAAAATAATAAAATGCACATAAAAAGTGCGGAAAGCAGGCCTACAATGGGTCTTTCTTTCATTTTTAATGGGGGACGTTTGTAAAGTGAATTTGTAACTATAGTTTCTCACTAGCAAAATTCAGAAATTTTATTGGTAAAAATAAGCCTTAACACTAAGGTTATTAACAAAATAGCACACACGGTAAAATCAGAATATCTAAACTGATGAAGACCAAATAAACTAAGGGAGAAGAATTATTAATTGTTTGCTAATGCCATTAGGTACTTTTTAGGCGTTGTACCATATTTCTTCTTAAAAGCAGAAATAAAATGGCTGGCCGTACTATAGCCAACTCTTAGACCCACTTCATTTACATTGTGCTTTCCTGTTTCTAGCATCTTTCGGGCATATTCCATCTTATAATCAAACAGGAAACTGAATACAGAATCGCCATAAATCTGCTTAAAACCTTCTTTCAATTTTTTCAATGAAAGCCCAATTTCCTCAGATAGCTCCGTAAGCGTAGGAGGCTCTGCCATGCGAGAAATAATAATTTCTTTGGCCTTGCGTATACGGCGCACATTGTCTTCATCTACCAAGAAAGGACATTGTTCTACGTCCGCATCATCACTTTTATTAAAGTACAAAGAGATAAGTTCATACACTTTACCTTTTATATATAGTTCTTTTATAGATGGATGAAGATTGTAATTCATCATCTGACTTAGAACAACTGCAATTCCCGGATTTACTCCTTCTTGAGCATAGTACTTCTTATCTTTATTATCGGCACTTAAAAAAGGAATGTAGTCTGCCTCGCGAGAAAAGAGCGAGTGAAACTTGCGAATAGTCATTACTACAGAGACCAACCATGAATTGGGCTCTAATTCCAAATTCATTGGTAAATCTATTTGTGTATTGTAAAGCAACAAAGAATTTTCTTCTGAAACTTCAAGGTTATAACGCCCCTCGTTAAAGATAAATTTAGCTTGCCCCTTTAAACAAAAGTGGAATTGTATGTAACTACTATCAATATCGCGCACCACATGTTGGGTTTCTAACGTGTCATTTTGAATTTTGAGCACATAAAAGCCGTCTTCTATAAGTACTTCTTGAAATGAACCTTGAGCGATATTTTTACCTTCCATATAAAACACGAATTGGTTTGTTTTTATTTAGAAACGTTCTAAATAGATATGCTGTAAAGCGTAGTATTTCCTACAAAAATACTGGTTTTCAATGGATTTACATTCATAAGTATCCAAAAAACCCCTCATCGATACTTATTGTTCCTCTAGCGTTATTTTTATTGCTTCAGGCCTCTTATTTTTGCCTGCGCTTGAAAAGCTTTCATGAAAGATTACCACATTTCAAAAAACAACTCATTCTACACCATTGGTCTTAGCTACTTAAAAGCTGATGCCGAAGTACGTGGCAAATTTAGTTTAGATGATGCCGCCATGGAACGCATAATGGTTAAATCCGTAGAATTGGGAATTGACGGTCTATTAGTGACCTCAACTTGCAACCGTACCGAACTGAATGGTTTTGCACAACATCCTTTTCAACTTATAAAATTACTTTGCGATAATACATCGGGCTCTGTAGAGGAGTTTCAGGAAGTTGCTTACGTATATAAGAACAACGATGCTATTAGTCATCTTTTTCGCGTAGGTACAGGATTGGATAGTCAGATTCTAGGAGATTTTGAAATCATCAGTCAGTTAAGAGCAAGTTTTAACCGCTCTAAAAGACACGGTATTGCCAATCCATTTATTGAGCGTCTTTGTAATTCTGTAATACAGGCAAGCAAGCGTATCAAGAACGAAACGGAAATTTCATCAGGTGCTACATCGGTATCTTTTGCTTCCGTACGTTACATTATGGAAAATGTTGCTAATATTTCTGACAAGAACATTTTGTTGTTCGGTACTGGAAAGATTGGCAGAAACACTTGCGAAAACCTTATTAAGCATACCAAGAACACACATATAACCCTTATCAACCGTACGAAGAATAAGGCAGAAAAAATTGCTGGCAAGTTTCATTTGGTGGTAAAAGATTACGGAGACCTCCAAACAGAAATTCGTTCTACAGATGTTTTGATCGTGGCTACGGGCGCGCAATCACCTACCATTTCAAAAGAGCTTATCCATACTAAAAAGCCACTTTTAATCTTAGACCTTTCTATTCCAAAAAATGTTTCGGAAACGGTAGAGGAACTTGACAATGTTACTTTAGTGCATTTAGATCAGCTTTCCAGAATTACCGATGACACATTAGAGCGAAGAAAACAATATATTCCTGAAGCCGAAGTAATAATAGATGAAGTAAAAGGTGATTTCATCCAATGGCTTGAAACACGTAAATTTGCACCTGTTATTAAAGCTTTGAAAAAGAAGCTAAAAACGATGAAGGACGAAGAGATAGATTATCAATCTAAAAAACTATCGGACTTCAACGAAGAGCAGGCAGATGTAATATCTAATAGAATCATTCAAAAAATAACGAAGCAGTTCGCAAATCATCTTAAAGACGATAATGTCGATTCTGACACTAGTCTAGAACTCATTCAAAAAGTCTTTCAACTCGAACTCGACACTCCATGAGCAAGGTCATACGAATTGGTACACGCGATAGCGAATTAGCGCTATGGCAGGCGAATACCGTCAAAAATAAGCTAAAAGCTTTAGGTCATAAAGTAAAAGTAATCTCTGTAAAATCTACGGGAGACCTTATTCTTGACAAACCACTATACGAAATGGGTATTACCGGTATTTTTACCAAAACCCTAGACGTGGCTATGCTAAACGACGATATTGATATTGCCGTGCATAGCATGAAAGATGTACCTACCGCATTACCGCAAGGTATAGTTCAAGCAGCAGTACTTGAGCGTGCCAATTTTCTTGATATTTTGGCTTTTAAGAAGAATGAAGAATTCATGGGTGAAAAGGACGCTGTTATAGCTACCGGAAGCCTTAGAAGAAAAGCACAATGGCTTAATCGCTACCCAACACATACAGTAGTAGACCTTCGTGGTAATATTAATAGCCGCTATCAGAAATTATTGGACAACGATTGGAACGGAGCCATTTTTGCCGCTGCTGGTCTTGAACGTATAGAACTTGAACCAGAAGAAACTGTTGGGCTAACTTGGATGGTACCTGCACCTGCGCAAGGCGCTATTATGGTTGTAGCCAAGGAAGATGATGAATTTATTCGTGAAGCTTGCGCAGAGCTAAACCACGAACCAACGGATATATGTACTAAACTAGAAAGAGAATTTCTTCGTATTCTAGAAGGGGGTTGTTCAGCACCTATAGGAGCTATAGCTACTATAGACAAAGAAAATGAAGTAACTCTTAAAGGAGTTCTTTTAACTGTAGATGGCAAGAAAAAATTAGAAGCAGAATTTACTGCTCCGCTAGGCAAACACACCTATTTGGCAAAAGACTGTGCAAACAGTATTCTTAGCCGTGGTGGTAAGCTTCTTATGACCTACAAAGAAGGTACTTTAGAAAATACCAAAATATTTTCTACTAAGAACTTGACCCCAGCTCAAGAAGAACTTTTTGATGCGGAAATTAAGGTGAAATCGGAAGACTTTATTAAAATAAGCTCTAACCGAATTTCTACTATTATCTTGAAGAAAGAAATTCAAAACGCAATCCTAACCAGCCAAAATGCTGTGGAGTCGCTTATTAAAAGTATATCACCGGAAGAATTAAAATTTACCAATATCTATTGTGTTGGAGGGAAGACCAAACGCATGATAAAAAAGTATATCGGCCCTGTGAAACACCAAGAAAAAGATGCTAAAAAACTAGCTAATTATTTGGTTGAGTATATGGAAGGTGCCGAGGTTACTTATTTCTGTAGCAACCTTAGACTTGATGACCTCCCGAACATCTTGGAAGAGAACAAAATTAAAGTTAACGAGATTGAGGCTTATACAACAAAACTCGCACCTGCAGAAGTTGAAGATAGTGTTGAGGGTGTTCTATTTTTTAGCCCATCAACGGTTACCAGCTATTTGTTAAAAAACACACCGAACAAAGTAGCTTACTGCATTGGCGAAACCACTGCAACGGAAGCAAAGAAACATTTTGAAACGGTTCATGTAGCTAAAATGCCAACAGTAGAGAGCGTCATTGAACTTGTTAACCAAACCTACAGTAAGAATTAATTATTTTTACGATAGAATAATGAACGGACTTCCCGCTTCATGGGAATCAAATTATACCTATGTCACTAAAGAACGACCTTTTTCTTAGAGCCCTAAAGGGCGAAACCGTTGATCGTCCACCCGTTTGGATGATGCGCCAAGCCGGAAGATACCTTCCTGAGTTTATGGAAATCAAAAAGAAATATGATTTCTTTACGCGTTGTCAGACCCCGGAATTGGCTTCTGAGATTACGGTTCAACCCATCCGCAGATACGGTATGGATGCCGCAATCCTTTTTAGTGATATACTTGTTATACCTCAAGCCATGAATATTGAGGTACAGATGAAGCCTGATTTCGGTCCATATTTGCCAAATCCCATCCGTTCGCAGAAAGACCTTGATAGTGTTATTGTTCCTGATGTGGATGACGCTTTAGGTTATGTTATGGAAGCTATAAAAGCTACCAAAGAAAAGCTGAACGATGAAGTCCCGCTTATAGGTTTTGCCGGTTCTCCATGGACTATTTTGTGCTACTGTGTACAAGGGCAAGGCAGTAAAACCTTTGATAAGGCTAAAGAACTTTGCTTTACTCAACCGGTTGTTGCTCACGAACTTTTACAGAAGATTACGGATACTACTATTGCTTATTTAAAAGCGAAAGTGAAATCAGGTGTAAACGCAGTGCAAGTCTTTGATTCTTGGGGAGGCATGCTTTCCCCAACTGATTATAACGAGTTTTCTTGGCAGTATATCCAACAGATTATAGATGCTCTTAAAGATGAAACTCCCGTTATCGTATTCGGCAAAGGGTGTTGGTTTGCATTAGGAGACATGGCCAAATCAGGTGCTTCGGCTCTTGGTGTAGATTGGACGTGTTCAGCAAGAAATGCACGTTACCTGACCGGAGGAAAAATTACGCTACAAGGCAATTTTGATCCTGCTAGATTATTATCTCCTCCATCCGAAATAAAGAAGATGGCTACCCAAATGATTAATGAATTCGGGAAGGATAGTTACATTGTAAACCTAGGTCATGGTATTTTACCGAACGTTCCCGTTGAAAATGCGAAAGCTTTTATAGATGCGGTAAAAGAGTGGAAGCCAATAAGCTAAAATAGGTTGGATATGGAGAACGAAAATAGCTCAATTGCCCATTTCGAAGACTTTTCCATAGAACCCATACACGAAAAATACGCTTGGCGGATTTGCGACTTTGTTACCGTAAACTCTGAACGTTTACAGCGCTATTTTCCCAAAACGTTAGCCAAGAACCTAACACCAACCCTTTCTGAAATTTTCGTTGAACAGAAAGTCCGCGAATATCGGAAAGAAGAGGAGTTTCTTTTTGTCCTAAAGGATTATGAAAGCCGCACCGTTATTGGCCTAGCCTATATTAAAGAGCTAGATTGGAACAAAAAACAGGCAGAACTCGCCTATTGTATCGGTTATCAATATGAAGGTAAAGGTATCACTTCATTGGCAATAGATGCGCTATCCAAATATGCTGTTAGTGATTTAGGACTTCAAACCCTTCAAATTATTGTTCATAAAACTAATATTGGAAGTGTAAGAATAGCTGAAAAATCTGGATACACCTGGCAAAAAACCCTCCCAAAAGAACATACTCCACCAAATGAAGTTCCTTTAGACATGGAGTTATATGAGCTTTACGCTTAACAAATAACTATATCCCTAAATAAAATCCGGCAAAAAGGTTTTTGTAGTCCTTATCTCTTCATACCTTCCTTTGTATATCGTAAATTTACAGACGATTTGCACAAAACCATTTCTTTTAATGAAAGACAAATTCTTTAGTTACATAGAAAATCTTCAAGATACCATTACTTCTAAGCTTCAGGAGATAGACGGTGAAGCTAAATTTCACGAAGATTTATGGAAAAGACCTGAAGGTGGCGGCGGCCGCACCAGAGTAATAGAAAACGGTGCTGTTTTTGAAAAAGGAGGTGTAAATATATCTGGTGTACATGGAGCTCTACCAAAAAGTATGCAAACCTATTTTGGTGTTGAAGATGCAGATTTTTATGCCTGCGGCCTAAGTTTGGTTCTTCATCCTAAAAATCCAATGGTACCTACAGTTCATGCCAATTGGCGCTATTTTGAAATGTACGATAAAGAAGGAAACATTGTAGACCAATGGTTTGGCGGTGGCCAAGATTTAACGCCTTATTATTTATTTGATGAAGATGCTACTCATTTTCATACCATTTGCAAAGCAGCCTGTGACGCACATAATTCAGAATTCTATTCTACTTACAAGAAGAGATGCGATGATTACTTTTGGAATACCCATAGAGATGAAGCTCGCGGTATAGGCGGACTCTTCTTTGACTATTGCAAGGCTACGGAAGAGATGACTATGCAAAACTGGTATGACTTTGTAACCGAGGTAGGAAACAGCTTCCTAGAAAGTTATGTACCGATTGTTTTAAAAAGAAAAAACTTAGAATACACAAAAGAACAACGGGATTGGCAGGAAGTCCGAAGAGGGCGCTATGTTGAGTTTAATCTTGTTCATGATAAAGGCACTTTATTCGGCCTGAAAACAAACGGTAGAATTGAGAGTATCTTAATGAGCCTACCGCCCCATGTACAGTGGCATTACGACCATCACCCTAAAAAAGACACCGAAGAATACCGATTGGTAGAAATTTTAAAGAAACCTAAGATTTGGGTTTAGCCACAATAGTCAAATTATGCCTAAAAAAGGAAAAGCAAAGAATACGGTCAATAAAGCCAAACATACCAAGCTTTTAAATCGAAAGAAGGCCAAATTAAAGTCAGAACAAGAAATGCGCAAATTGCGCTTGAAAGAAATTATAAAACAAAGCCATAAAACCCCGGACTTACCCCGTGAAAATGATTAGAATCTCTTTTGCCATGAATATTAAAAACCACCTTATTTATAAGTTGGTTTTCGCGCTTGCGATTCTGGCGTTAGGAACTTCCTGCGACTCCAAACGTGCAAAAAGTGATATAGATATTACTTTCGTCCAAGATACGCTAGATGTAGGATATACCTATTGGTGGGAAGAATCTGGTCCATTTATTGGGTATTGTGGTAAAGAATATGCCCTTGTGTTTTCGGGTACCGTCGTAAACTTAGATAAAGCCAACCACGATGCCGCCCCCTTGTACATCTCGCAAAAAGGAACGATAGCCGTTGACGAGGTTTATAAAATAAAAGATATGGGTAACAACAGTTATGCAAATCAGAAGTATTTTTCTACCGATTGTTTCAGTAATATGGATATTAATGTGGGAAATAAAGTTTTGGTCTTCTGCTATGATTATGAAGGAGGATTGACCATACCTGGAAACAGTTCTATTATAAAAATAAAGAGTTTAGACCATCCTCTGGTTGGCGCGACTAAACGATTTATAGATGCCGATGAAAATCCTGTAGAAATCAAGGAAGACTCCACCTTATGGTCGGCATATGGTTATCGCAAACAGTTCAATCAAATGATACGCTGTAGAGAAAATACCGAACGTATTACTTCCAAGTGATTTTTTCTAATACTTCTTCCACCACGTTATTAATACGCTGATAATCCTCAAAATTATCGAGAAAGTTCTGCTGATAACTGCGCCAGTCAAGCTTAAATTTCAGGTTATACATTAGTTGAATCAAGAGTTGGTCTGTTTTCTGTTTTTTAGGAGGATAATAAGTAACTTTGTCTATTCAAAAATAGGCAAAACATGTACCCACTTAAAAGAAACCGCAGATTAAGAACAAACGACTCTATCAGAGATTTAGTGCGCGAAACCATTATATCCCCTAAGGATTTTCTGGTGCCTCTTTTCGTAACAGAAGGCAAGGGCATTAAAGAAGAAATTGCGTCTATGCCTGATTACTATAGGTTGAGCCTTGATTATCTTGGGGCCGAAGTTAAGGAGCTTTGGAATATGGGATTACATGCCGTACTTCTTTTTGTAAAAGTTCCTGAGAACTTAAAAGACAACAAGGGTACAGAAGCTTTAAACGATGATGGATTAATGCAACGCGCCATTAAGACGGTTAAAGATGCCTGTCCTGGAATGTTGGTTATGACCGATGTTGCCATGGACCCTTATTCATCTTTTGGTCATGATGGTATTGTGGAAAACGGACAAATACTTAATGATGAAACTTCGGAATTCTTATCAGAAATGAGCGTTTCTCATGCTCTAGCCGGAGCAGATTTTGTTGCGCCTAGCGATATGATGGACGGACGTATTCTTTCCATTCGTGAAGCTTTAGAAGATGAAAATCTTATAAACACAGGCATCATGAGTTATAGTGCTAAATACGCCAGTGCTTTTTATGGTCCTTTTAGAGATGCGTTGGATTCCGCCCCTGTGGACGTTAAAAATGTACCGAAGGATAAAAAGACCTATCAAATGGATTATGCCAACCGTTTTGAAGCATTAAAAGAGACCGAAATGGACATTGATGAAGGCGCAGATATTGTTATGGTAAAACCCGGACTTTGCTATTTAGACATCGTACGTGAAATTCGTAATGAAGTAGATGTGCCCGTTGCCGTTTACCAAGTTAGTGGAGAATACGCAATGGTAAAAGCCGCTGCTGAAAAAGGGTGGTTAGACCATGATGCTGTAGTAATGGAACAACTCACTGCAATGAAACGTGCTGGTGCCAATATAATCGCTAGTTATTTTGCCAAAGACGCGGTGAGGTTGTTAGGCTAAATAAAAATTTAAAAGCTTGCTTGTGAAGATAATTCAACTGTTAATTCTATTATTTACAATCCAGCTTACACAAGCTCAGGAAGGAACTCCAATACCATTAAATATTGAAGTTAGTGATGCGTTAGTTTATGGCAATCCGTTTGAAGTTGGCTTAGATTCGGTTTACATCAATACTAATATTGAAGACATAATAACAAACGGTATAAAAAATAATGCTTTTCCTGGAGCACAGGTTTTAGTTGCCAAAAGCGGTAAAATAATATTTCACAAAGCCTATGGATATCACACCTACGACAGTATTCAACCCGTAGCTTTAGACGATATTTATGACTTAGCTTCAGTAACCAAAGTTACGGCGGCCCTTCCCGCAATAATGAAACTTGTTGACGAAGGAAAACTTAGTTTAGATGTTCCTTTTAGTACCTACTGGAAACCTTGGAAAAGGGAAAAAGACAAACGAGATATTACCCTTCGTGAAATTCTGGCGCATCAAGCCGGACTTGAACCATACATCGTTTTTCTAAATGAGGTTTTTAAAAAGAACAAAAAACTGAAAAAAAGGTTTGTTAGAACTTTACCAAATGGCCGATTTCAACATCAGGCGTACGACCAGTTGTTCGTTAAAAACAAGTTCAATCGAAAAATGTACCGTCTGATTGACCGTTCAGAAGTATCGGCTGAAAAAAAATATAAATATTCAGGTCTCGCTTTTTTGATTTTTCCTGAACTCATTGAACAACTCACCGGTGATTCTTATGAGTTTTATTTGGAGAAAAATTTCTATTTACCGTTGAATGCTCCCACTATGGGTTTCAAACCCAAAACAAAAGGTTTTTCCAATACAATCGTACCCACAGAAGTAGACACACTGTTTCGCCACACCTTGACCCAAGGTTGGGTTCATGACGAAAATGCAGCACTTTTAGGTGGTGTATCCGGTAATGCCGGTCTCTTTGCTACCGCAACAGATTTAGCAAAACTGATGCAAATGTACATGCAATACGGTGTTTACGACGGCAAACGCTATATTTCCGAAGCTACGCTAAAAGAATTTACACGCGTACAGTTTCCAGAGAACGATAACCGCAGAGGCCTAGGATTTGATAAACCCTATTTAGATAATGCAAAGCAGCCTTTACCTAAGGCGTACCCCGCACCAGAAGTGGGTGCGGATAGCTTTGGACATAGCGGGTTTACTGGCACTTTCGTTTGGGCAGACCCCGAAAACCAAATGGTATATATTTTTCTTTCAAACCGAGTGAATCCTACTAGGGAAAATAGAAATCTCTACAACCTAAATATACGACCTGCATTGCAGCAAGTATTTTATAAAGCCACATTACCAAGCAAATAAGATATTAAGATTACACTTTAATTGGTATCTTCGTTTTACTAAAACTCCTACATGGGCTTATTAATTTTTTACGCTTTAATATCAATTTTCATTTCATTTCTCTGCTCTATCTTAGAAGCGGTTCTGCTAAGTATTAGCCCAACTTTCGTGAATCTGAAGAAGAAGGAAGGAAAGCCGTACGCTTTAACCCTTGAAGAATTGAAGAATGATGTGGACAAACCCCTCATCGCTATTTTAACATTAAACACCATTGCCCATACGGTAGGGGCTATTTTGGTAGGGGTACAAGCTAAAGCTGCCTATGCAGAAATGTATGGGTCTACAACTAGTAGTATTTTTGGAATCCCTTTCACAGCAGATTTAATGGTTGGCGTAGTATCTACTATAATGACCATCCTAATTTTAGTCGCTTCAGAAATTATTCCTAAAACAATCGGTGCAACCTATTGGAGACAATTGGCCAATTTTACGGCAAAAGCCTTAAAAATTATGGTTATTGCTTTAAAATATACAGGCTTGTTATGGATTTTACAGCTTTTCACAAAGCTGGTAGGTGGCAAAGGTCATCATGGTAGCGTTCTAAGTCGTGAAGATTTTACTGCTATGACAGATATTGCTCGCGAAGAAGGCGTTTTTGAAAAATCAGAATCTACTATTATAAAGAATCTATTACGTTTTGACCAAGTTTTGGTAAAAGACGTAATGACACCAAGAGCGGTTATGAAAATTGCTTCTGAAGGTAAAACTATTGCCGAATTTTTTGAAGCCAACCCAAAAATGCGTTTTTCACGTATTCCTGTTTATGGGGATAAGATGGACCATATAGATGGTTTTGTATTGAAGGATACTATTCTGGAAGAAATGGTGAACAATAACGGAAATATTCCGCTTTCTCAAATAAAGCGGGAGATTTTAATTACCGAAAGAAATACGCCCATACCCCGACTTTTTGATACATTTATTTCCAAAAGGATACATATTGCCCTTGTTGTGGATGAATACGGATCCGTAAGTGGGTTAGTGACCATGGAAGATGTTATAGAAACCCTTCTAGGGTTAGAAATAATGGATGAGAGCGACAACGTAGCCGATTTACAAGACCTAGCTAGGAAAAATTGGGAAACACGCGCAAAGCGCTCCGGAATACTTGATAAATAGATTTTGACGAAACGGTTTGTTTCCGAATCACCTATTAAACGCATTACCTATGGAAACGGCATTTATTCATACACCTCTTGGCGTAGCCAAACTTATAGGCGACGGTAATGGTTTATCTGAAATTAAGGTAACCGATGCCGAAGAAGCGGTAACTACCAATATTCCACCAAACCTTAAAATTGCTGCGAAACAATTGCATCAATACTTTGCTGGTACCCGAGACAATTTTGACTTTGACTTAAACCCGCAAGGCACTGATTTTCAAAAACGGGTTTGGCAAACATTATTAAAAATACCTTATGGCAA
Organism: Zobellia nedashkovskayae; assembly: GCF_015330125.1. Taxonomy (NCBI): domain Bacteria; kingdom Pseudomonadati; phylum Bacteroidota; class Flavobacteriia; order Flavobacteriales; family Flavobacteriaceae; genus Zobellia; species Zobellia nedashkovskayae. The sequence goes on from NZ_JADDXR010000002.1 coordinate 1,266,876, forward strand.
GACCGTCTCTTATTTGGACCTTTCCAAAACCATGGGCGATGTAAAGGCCATTCGTGCCGTGGCAGCAGCAAACGGAAAAAATCCATTATGGATTGTGGTTCCTTGTCACCGTGTTATTGGCAGCGACGGTTCTTTAACGGGGTATGCAGGTGGTCTACATCGTAAGAAGTGGCTACTAGACCATGAAAATCCAGTAAAACAACAATCGCTCTTTTAAAGATTAAAGACTACCTAGTTTGTTCCTTGGATTAAAGTTGACCGAAACCCTCATTTTCCTGCGGTTCATCGATGAAAATATTTCTTTTAATTGTTTTCTATTACACTCCATTTCATTCTCTCTTAAAAGCAACCAACTCAACAGTCGGTTCTGATAAAATAGGATCAAATAGATTTTCTGTTAGTTGTAGGTAGTTCTACTTGCACCAGTATCTTCCAAAATTCCGTCTGCTTGGGTATTTGCAGTATTGAAAAGAACATATATATACACATTACAATTAAATGTTGTTAGAAACAAAACCATTTTTCATTGCTTAGTTGAACCGTCTCCTTCGGGTTACCGAGACTATGAGACAGGTGAACGAGGTATTTGTATCAAGTACGCCTACCAATAGGATAAGTTTGTATATTTCAGTAGCTATTAAACTACATTACACTGTGTTATACAAAATTAACCTTGAACATATTCTTTTTTTAGACATTGAAACCGTTCCAGAAGAAGCGGATTTTGAGACATTGAACGATGAGAAGAAAGAACTGTGGGAACAGAAAACTCGATACCAGCGAAAAGATGAATTTACTGCTGAAGAGTTTTATGAGCGTGCGGGTATTTGGGCAGAATTTGGTAAAATTGTCTGTATTTCTGTCGGTTACTTTCGTATAAGCGGAGAAACCAAAACCTTCAGAACCACTTCCTTTCATGGTGACGAAGCAAAACTTTTAAAAGAGTTTAAAAACCTGTTAGATGGCCATTTTGGCTCACCGAAACATTTACTTTGTGGGCATAATGCAAAAGAATTTGACTTTCCTTACATTGCACGTAGAATGATCATTAATGGAATTCAACTACCGTACAAACTTAATCTTTTTGGTAAAAAACCATGGGAAATTACGCATTTAGATACCATGGAACTCTGGAAATTTGGTGACTACAAGAATTTTACTTCGCTTAAATTATTAGCGAATATTTTAGGTATTCCTTCCCCCAAACAAGATATTGATGGTAGTATGGTACGCGAGGTTTATTACAAAGAAAATGACCTAGATAGAATCGTAACGTATTGTGAGCTTGATGTAGTTACAACGGCACAAGTGTTTTTACGCTTGCGCGGAGATGAGTTGTTGGATGATAACAACATAAAAAGTATCTAGCAGAATTTAAGTGTTATACTTCAATTGAATATACACCGGGAAATGATCACTGTATCCACCTATATACTTGTTACCAACATAAGTTCTGAATGGTGAACCCCTGTGTTTGCCTTCAAATTCAGTCAAAAAATGTTCGTCAAAAATATTGGCGTGGGCAAAACTATGGGTACCCTTTTCAAAATTAAGAAAACTGTGTGAGACCATAATTTGATCAAAAAGCATCCATGATCTTTTATAGTTTGCACTACCGCGGTTGGGTGTAAGTAATTTTTCCATGGGATTGTACAACGTCTTGGTTTCAATTAAGGACCGTACACTTTTAGATTTTGGTCCGTCATTAAAATCACCCATTATAATATAATTGGGGTTGGCCTCCTCCTCTTCAATCTTGCCCATAAACTTAATTATAGTCTCTGCTGCAACCATACGCTTATGCTCGGTTGTAGAATTGCCGCTTCTTCGGGACGGCCAATGATTTACAAAAATATGTATCTCCTCTTTATTGAGCTTTCCCTTTACGTATAGAATATCTCGTGTAGTATCCCTTCTTCCATTCTCTTCATAAAGTAATAACGCAATAGGCTCTGAATGTAAAACCTCAAAATGATCTTTATGATAAATTAGGCCACAATCAATACCTCTTTCATCTGGAGAATCATAGTGTACATAATCATATTTAATGTTTGCAAGATGTTCCGTAGCAAGAAGATCCTCCATAACCTGCTGGTTCTCAATCTCTGCCACACCCACAAGTACGGGTGGATTTTGCGTTTCCGAATTCCCGATTTCGGCTATAGTCTTACCCAGTTTATACAACTTTTTTTTGTACCTTCTTAAAGACCACTTTTTACGTCCTTTAGGGGTAAAATCATCGTCCAGAGTATTAGGGTCGTCTATAGTATCGAATAGATTTTCTAGGTTATAGAAGCTAATTGTATTTAAACGGCTTCCCTTTTTTTTTCTGAAAAATGAAAAAATCATAAATTTCTCGATTGCGATCTTAAAATTACGAAAATAGCTCGGTCAGTATTGCTTAAATTTGCAATTTAGTTTAGATATGTTAGAAAAGAAGACCATAGACCACGAAAAGGCCGTATTAATAGGTATTATAAACCGTGAACAGAACGAGAACAAAGTTACCGAGTATCTTGATGAGCTTGAGTTTTTGACCTACACCGCAGGTGGAGAGGTTTTGAAGCGTTTTGTGCAAAGAATGGATGTTCCCAACCCAAAGACACTTATTGGTTCCGGTAAGATGGAAGAAGTGGAAACATTCGTTAGAGCTAACGACATAGGATCCGTAATTTTTGATGATGAACTGACGCCCGCTCAACAACGAAATATAGAAAAGATCTTACGTTGCAAAATCGTTGACCGTACTAGCCTTATTTTGGACATTTTTGCCCAACGCGCGCAGACGAGCTACGCTAGAACGCAAGTAGAATTGGCTCAATATGAATATTTACTGCCTCGCCTAACCGGACTTTGGACTCACCTTGAACGCCAACGTGGTGGTATTGGTATGCGCGGACCAGGGGAAACAGAAATTGAAACGGATAGGCGAATTGTACGTGACCGTATTTCTCTATTAAAAAAGAAATTACTTAAAATAGATAGGCAAATGGAGACCCAACGTGGTAACCGTGGTGCTTTGGTACGTGTAGCTTTGGTAGGATATACCAATGTGGGCAAGTCTACTTTAATGAACGTGATTAGTAAAAGTGAGGTATTTGCCGAGAACAAGTTGTTTGCAACACTAGACACAACGGTGCGTAAAGTTGTAATAGGGAATTTACCTTTTCTATTAAGTGACACTGTTGGATTTATCCGTAAACTGCCTACTCAGCTAGTAGAAAGCTTTAAAAGTACTTTGGATGAAGTCCGCGAAGCAGATTTGTTGCTTCATGTAGTTGATATTTCGCACCCTCAGTTTGAAGAGCATATAGAATCTGTAAATAAGATTTTAGGTGAAATAGATAGTGCCGATAAGAACACTATTATGGTATTCAATAAAATTGACAAATACGAACATGCTGAAATAGACGATGATGATTTGACAACCGAAAGAACCGGAAGGCATTTTACCATTGCAGATTGGAAACAGACTTGGATGCAACGTGTGGGAGACAGAGCACTCTTTATATCGGCATTGAATAAAGAAAACTTAGATGAATTTAGAAAAAGGGTTTATGACGAAGTTAGGGATATTCATGTAACTCGCTTTCCGTACAATAATTTTCTATACCCAGAAAATTTAGACGAGTACTAGCTAATTTTTTGATTTGAACTTACCGTTCATCGGAGATACCGGACGACTTGTATTTTTCACAACAGACTTGGCTAGATTCACAACAATAATTTAGACAGGCAAGTAAACCAACGTAAGTTTACAGTGTAATTAAGTGATAGCAATGACCCCAAATCGAATCTTGAACTTAACCGAAACAAGTAATGAACCCAAACCCATTGCTTGACTAAAAAAATAATACCAAATTGACCAAACCTACTTGATAAAAAAACCCTCTTACCAGAGGGTTTTTTTATGCTCTGTATTTTCTGAAACATACTTTTTACTAGCTCTCATAAACCGTTCATCGGAGATACCGCACCACTGGTATTTTTCACAACAGACTTGGCTAGATTCACAACAATAATTTAGATAGAGCAGTAAACGAGCGTAAGTTTACAGTGTAATTAAGTGATAGTAATGACCCCAAATCGAATCTTGAACTTAACCGAAACAAGTACGAATCCCAAATCCGAACTTGACCTACGAAAAGCTTAAAATTGCGACCCCAAATTGCAATCAAAATTTTACTAGTAAACCTACTTAACAAAAAAGCCCGTTCACACGGGCTTTTTTGTTTTTTAGAAATCTCAATCGCTCCGAATCCTGTTATTTACAGTGTAGTTCATCGGAGATATGTTTATTTTAACGAGTTACACCACAAATTAAGACATGTTCACAACAAAAGTTTAACAATTATGGAGTTGCCATCTACATTCGTCTTGTATTTGAAATTTTAGTGTATGTCCCAAAAAATTACTTAATCCAAGGTTTGATTTATTATTTGACTGTATAACCAAGCTTAACGTATCCTACTTAACTAAAAAACGCCCCGATATAGATCGGGGCGTTTTCCATTATATATAACTTAATTTTTTTCTTAGAAAGCGTAGTTCAGACCAAAAAGGTAAAAACTCTGTAAGCTATTGTCAATACTGTCAAAAGTTGGAGATGGAGTTGTTGTACCATTAGCTGCATCCAATGCTTTAGCTACATCAATTGCATTAGCCAAAGTTTCTTGGTTGTTATTTCTTAATCCAAATTCAAAACCTACACCAATACCTTTCCAAAGTGTGTAACCAAAAGAGTTGGTCCACGTCCAGTTAGATAAATCGCTGGTTTTATAACTCTGAAAAGTAGAAAAGTTAGTCTTAAAGTTAATAGCGCCTAATTGCTTAGTATAATCAACTACAATTTTAGCACCTAAAGAAGATTCGTAAGCTGCATCGTTATCTGCAAATACAAAGTTATAGTTCAATGGGTGAATAACAACTACCATATCAGGAATAGGAGTCCAAGTAGCACCAATACCAAAATCCAAATAACCTGGATCATTAAAGTTATTAGCAATAGACGTTCTGTATTCTCCCAAAGCAGAGATAGCAAAATTCTTGTTCAACTTGTAACCGTAAAGAGAGTTGATAGTGAAAACATCTGTAGTGTTACCAAATCCTTCTTCGTCTGCTGGGTTATTTTTGTCATCTAGTTTAACCCATTGCAAATTAACATTAGCAGAGTTTCTCCAGAAGAACTTCTCTCTATCTAAATTAGCAATAGCGTTAATTGTAACTCCAATATTTCCTGCAGAGTTATCTGGCGTTCCTTGTGAATACCAATTGTTGAATTTTGAAAGATTAGCACCAATAGTACCAAAAGCATTTATTTTCCAACCTGGAAAAGCATCAATTTGCCCTTGTAGCGCATCTACTCTACCTTGAATGGCAGCAATAGAATCCTTTTTAGTAGCCTGTTCAGTTTTTAAATCATCTATTGTTTGTGCAAAACTCACCGAAAAGGTAAGTAACGCCAAAGATGTAAGCAGTAATTTTCTCATGGTTATGTGTGTTTATTAATTAGAACCACAAAAGTACTAATTGTCACTTATTTTGAGAATAAAAGTCTACTTTCTTTTATAGAGAGGTACAGAAGAACATGCCTCACCATACATGAGAGATTTTACAACAGGTTGTAACTTTCCTATTATCAATACGTAAGCATTGGGAGGCACTGGTTTATTGCTGCATCCTTTAACAATAACCAGTTTATCTTTTAATCCTGAAACATCTAAATCTTTTAGGGTTTCTGTGTATAAAAGGGTCTCTAATTCCTCTAAAGAGCCTTGAATAAACCTCTTTGCAAAAGGTTGTAGTTTAGTTGCCAATAACATATAGGCCCAACTTGGCACTATGGCGCCTGTGGAACAATGTAAGGCTACATAAGCATCTTGATATTGAGACCAGTCATGTTCTGCAGCTTTCGCTCTAAAATCCTTCTCTTTTAGCAAAAAGCCTTCCAGCAACCATTCTGAAATATCAAAAAGCACACGCTTTCCTGGGAGATAGTAATCCTCCAGGTTAAATGTAATGAGTTTGCTCTGAGCTACTTTATTAACGATTTCTTCTGACATATTTTGTTTTAAAGCAACCCTAATTCTAATTTGGCTTCTTCACTCATAAGATCCTGCGTCCAAGGTGGATCAAAAGTAATTTCAACCTCGGCATCTTTCACTAAATCCAAAGACTTCACCTTTTCTTCTACTTCGGCAGGAAGAGATTCCGCCACAGGGCAGTTTGGAGATGTAAGTGTCATTAAAATTTTGACCTCATTATCTTCATTCACGAAGACATCGTAAATCAAACCTAATTCGTAAATATCAACAGGGATTTCCGGATCGTAAATCGTCTTGAGTACTATTACTATTTTTTCGCCCAATTCTTGGGTATCTACTGCTGTTTCTTCGCTCATCTTCTTGGAATTAATTCTTTAAAAATTTAGGGCTATTTCAATTACGAACAGTGTCCTAATTTAATTGGGTTTGGTATGCTACTGCATATAGTTTCAATTGCTTGATCATGCTTACCAAACCATTTGCACGTGTAGGAGAAAGATGCTCTTTCAAACCAATTTCATCAATAAAATCGGTGTCTGCATCAATAATATCTTGTGGTTTCTGATTGCTAAAAGCGCGTATTAAAATAGCAATTATACCTTTCGTTATAATAGCGTCGCTATCTGCAGTAAAAACCAACTTATCTTCTTCTAACTCAGCATGAACCCACACTTTACTTTGGCAACCTTTAATAATATTATCAGCAGTCTTATATTTTTCATTGATAAGCGGAAGACTCTTGCCTAAATCAATCATATATTCATAACGCTGCATCCAATCATCAAACATGGAGAATTCATCTACTATTTCGTTCTGTATTTCCTTTATCTGCATTGTTGCTGTTTTGGGTAAAAATACAATAAGTATCTATGGATTTCAATTCTTTAAGAGAATCATAACGCTTATGGCTATTCTAGCATGCCCTTAGCTCTAAGAACAGCCTTAACTAGCACATCTACCTCATCCATAGTATTATAAAAGCTAAAACTAGCTCTTACCGTTCCAGGAATTTTGTAGAAATCCATAATTGGCTGCGCACAATGGTGACCAGTTCGTACGGCTACCCCAAGCTTGTCTAAAATAGAACCAATATCATAGGGATGTAACCCTTCTATATTGAAAGAAATAACCGAGGTTTTGTTCTTTGCAGTTCCATAAATCTTAAGCCCTTCTATTTTTTGTAGTTCTTGCGTAGCATATTCAAGCAATTCGTGCTCGTATGCAGCAATGGCGTCAAAACCTATAGCATTCATGTAGTCTAAGGCAGCACCAAAGGCAATACCTCCACAAATGTTTGGTGTACCTGCTTCAAATTTATGCGGAAGATCGGCATAAGTAGTTTTTTCGAAAGTAACCTCTGCAATCATTTCGCCACCTCCTTGATAAGGAGGTAATTTATTGAGCCACTCTTCTTTTCCGTACAACATACCAACTCCTGTTGGTCCACATATTTTATGTGCAGAAGCAGTGTAAAAATCTACATCTAGTTTTTGCATATCTGCTTTAATGTGTGGGGCAGCTTGTGCACCATCAATCAAGACAGCAGCGCCAACCTCATGTGCTTTATCTATAATTTCCTTAATAGGATTTATAGTTCCCAATGCATTTGAAATATGATTACAGAATACCAGTTTGGTTTTATCGGAAAGTAAATCATCGTAGACATCCATCAGCAACTCACCGGCAAGGTTCATTGGAATAACCTTAAGAACGGCACCTGTTCTTTCGGCCAACATTTGCCAAGGCACAATATTGGAATGGTGCTCCATAGCGGAAACCAAAATCTCATCGCCTTTTTCAAGAAGCGTTGAAAATCCGTTTGCTACAATATTTATACTGTGGGTTGTTCCCGAAGTAAATATAATCTCATACGAGTTTTTCGCATTAAAGTGCTTCTGGATTTTCTGCCGCGCTACTTCATAATGGTCAGTTGCTTCTTGCGAAAGCGCATGCACACCACGATGTATATTGGCATTGTAATTTTGGTAATAATCTACTATAACATCTATGACCTGTTGTGGTGTTTGCGATGTAGCGGCATTGTCCAAGTATACCAAAGGTTTCCCGTTAACCTCTCTTTTAAGAATAGGGAAATCTTTGCGAATTTTAGTAACGTCTATCATAGTAATTAAATTGAGCACAAAGATACCGACTATGCCTTAAATTATAGAGAAAACAAGAAGCTTTCTAATTTAGAAGTATTCTTATAAAGGAAAAACCTCCAAGAAGTTTTCTTGGAGGTTTTTTAGGCTTAATAGTTTGATTTAGAACCTAAAACCGACTCCCACTTTTACAAAACCTAAATTATCTTTAATATTTTCGGTGTATCCTTCACCCTCTACCGTACCAGTACTTCTGGTATAATCACATTGCACTTGTAAAAAAAATCGCTTAGTTACATCATAAGAAAGCCCTAGATTAAAACTTAACCCTCCTGGTGAACGTGTCAACTCAGAAGGTTCATTAAAAGCAATTCCCTTGTTTTTAGATTCTGTAAAAGTATATCCCAATCCTACGCTAGGGTGAAGTTTTTGAATTGATGGAATAGTGAACTCAGCAAATAACTTTGGCTGAATTAACCAATGGGTTTCCGTGAAATCAAACGATTCCTCATTAACAGAGTAATTATGATTTTGTCGAAAATATCCTGTATTTATACTTGCTCCTATTTTTACTTTATTCAAATTTAAAAACCTGTATTTTAATCCTATGTCTAAAATTGCTGGTGTATCATTTCCCAGTTCATCTCCAACGGAAATCGGGTAATTTGCTTCCACACTCCATTTCTGGTCTTGGGCGAACAAGCCTACACTTAAGAAGAATACTAAAACTGATAAAAAGTAGATTTTTTTCATACGAACTAATAATTAGTGGTTTAAATTAGTCCGTAAATCTATAGGAAAATTCGGGCAAAAAAATAACGGCACTATTAAAGTGCCGTTAAATAAATTCTATATTTTAAGATAATCTCTTGTTAAAAAAGAGCTTACAATCGCTTATAAATCAAACCCAAGATTAACCCCTAATTTCTTAGCAATCAATTTGTTAATACGTGTTTTTAATTCAGGTATACGTACACTTTCTAAAACGTTATTAGCAAAAGCGTACATTAACAAAGCACGAGCTTCTTTTTTAGGAATCCCACGAGATTGTAGGTAAAATAAAGCATCTTCATCTAACTGACCAATAGTACAACCGTGAGAACATTTTACATCATCTGCAAAAATCTCTAACTGAGGTTTTGAGTTGATGCTTGCTTTATCACTAATTAGAATATTATTATTCTTTTGGAAAGCATTTGTCTTTTGAGCAATTTTATCTACGATAATTTTGCCATTAAAAACACCTATAGAGCTATCGCCATAAATTCCCTTATAATCTTGATGACTTTCACAATTCGGTTGCATATGATGCACTAATGTGTAATGATCCACATGCTGTTTTTCCCCTAGAATAGTAACACCATTCATAGTAGAGTCTATATACTCTCCGTTTTGATAAAAGTTAAGATTGTTACGTGTCAATTTCCCTCCAAAAGAGAAAGTATGAACGTTAACAACACTTTTATCTTTTTGGTCAACGTATGTGTTATCAATTAATGAAGCTGTAGCCGCATCGTTCTGAATTTTATAAAAATCAACAATAGCACTTTTTGCAGCGAATATTTCGGTTACTGCATTAGTAAGTGTGTCGTTTGATGTTAAACTCTGGTGACGCTCAATAATTTGAACCTCAGCATTTTCTTCTACAACAACCAAACTTCTTGGCTGCAACAAGATTGATGCCTCATTACCCGTAGCGAAATGTATAATTTCGATAGGCTTTTTAGGCATTTTGTTTTTAGGAATGTAAATATACGCTCCTTCTCTACTGAATGCCGTATTCAACGTAGTAAGCGACTCATCTTTTGAAGCTATTTTATTGAAATAGACATCAATAACAGGCTTATACATAGGTTTTGTAAGCGCTGCGCTCATCAAGCATATATCAACACCATCATGGGTAGTTTCCGAAAGGTATGAGCTATAAATACCGTCTACAAAAACAATTTTATAGGAATCTATCTCGTGTAAAAAATATTTCTTGACATCTTTATACTCAAGGGTATTTTCTTCCCTAGGAAAAATGCTGAAATCTATTTTCTGAAGGCTATTCAAGGAAGTATATTTCCAAGCTTCTTCTTTTTTAGAAGGAAATCCTTTTTCCTCAAAGTTTTTTATAGCTTCCATACGAACGTCGTGTACCGGATGTTCAACATCCACGTTGTTCTCAAACGCCATAAAAGAGGAAATCAATTTATCTTTTAAATCCATATATTTTTAGTATTAAGTAGTTAGTACAAAGTATTAAGTACTCTTTACTAACAACTACGTACTCTGTACTATTTTTAAACCGCTGTTTCTTGCTTTAACCAGTCGTATCCTTTTTCTTCAAGCTCTAGAGCAAGTTCTTTACCACCAGATTTTACAATTTTACCATTGTGTAAAACGTGAACAAAATCAGGTACGATATACTCCAATAAACGTTGGTAGTGTGTAATTAATATTACAGCGTTATCCTTACTTTTTAATTTGTTAACTCCGCTAGCAACAATACGTAAAGCATCTATATCCAATCCAGAATCGGTTTCATCTAAAATTGCAACCTTTGGCTCTAGCATTGCCATTTGAAAAATCTCGTTTCTCTTTTTCTCACCACCAGAAAAACCTTCGTTCAATGATCTAGACAAAAATTTACGGTCAATTTCTAATAACTCAGATTTTTCACGAATCAACTTCAACATATCCTTTGCAGGCATATCTTCAAGACCTTTAGCCTTACGAGATTCGTTAATAGCAGTTTTCATAAAGTTGGTTACAGAAACACCTGGAATCTCAACTGGGTATTGAAAAGAAAGAAAAACACCCTTGTGTGCTCTTTCTTCTGGAGAAACTTCTTCTAAATCTTCACCACTTAATTCAATAGAACCTTGAGTAACCTCAAAACGCTCGTTTCCGGCAATTACAGAAGCTAATGTACTTTTACCAGAACCGTTAGGGCCCATAATAGCATGTACTTCACCTGCTTTAACCTCTAGGTTTATTCCTCTTAATATCTCCTTATCATCTACGCTAGCATGTAGATCTTTAATTTTCAACATAATGTGTTACTTTAAATATTGTGGCGCCAATGGCGTTTTACTAAAATCTTAATTACTTTTTTATCCTACAGAACCTTCTAAACTAATTTCCAATAATTTTTGTGCCTCAACAGCAAATTCCATTGGTAATTTATTTAATACTTCTTTACTGAAACCGTTTACAATTAATGCAATCGCTTTCTCTGTTGGTATACCTCTTTGGTTACAATAGAAAATTTGATCTTCACCAATTTTACTAGTCGTAGCCTCATGCTCTATCATTGCTGTTTTATTCTTCGCTTCGATATATGGGAAGGTATGTGCACCACATTCGTTACCCATTAACAAAGAATCGCATTGAGAGAAGTTACGAGCTCCATCGGCACGGCTATTAACCTGTACCAAACCTCTATAACTGTTTTGAGATTTACCTGCAGAAATACCTTTAGATATAATAGTACTCTTGGTGTTTTTACCAAGATGAATCATTTTTGTACCTGTATCTGCTTGTTGGTAATTGTTCGTTACGGCAATAGAATAAAATTCACCGATCGAATTATCTCCTTTTAAAATACAAGAAGGATATTTCCAAGTTACTGCAGAACCTGTTTCTACCTGTGTCCAAGATACTTTAGCGTCTTTCTCACATATAGCTCTTTTCGTAACGAAGTTAAAAACACCACCTTTACCCTCACTATTACCAGGAAACCAGTTTTGAACAGTAGAATATTTTATCTCAGCACCATCTAAGGCAATTAGCTCTACTACGGCAGCGTGTAATTGATTTTCATCTCTTGATGGAGCAGTACAGCCTTCAAGGTAACTTACATAACTATCTTCATCTGCAATAAGCAACGTACGCTCAAATTGACCCGTACCCGCTTGATTGATTCTAAAATACGTAGAGAGCTCCATTGGGCATCTTACGCCTTTTGGGATATAACAAAAAGAACCATCAGTAAAAACAGCCGAATTTAATGCAGCATAAAAATTATCAGTTTTTGGCACTACTGTACCCATATACTTTTTCACTAATTCCGGATGCTCTTTTATTGCTTCTGAAATAGGCATAAAAATAATACCCTTTTCAGCAAGTGTCTTTTTGAAAGTTGTTGCTACAGAAACAGAATCGACAACAATATCAACAGCTACATTTTGTAATTTCTTTTGTTCATCAACAGAAATACCAAGCTTACGATACATTTCTAACAAATCTGGATCTACATCATCTAATGTTTTATTAGGGTCAGCAGATTTAGGCGCAGAATAATAACTGATTTTCTGAAAATCTGGTTTTTCATAATGCACATTTGCCCATGTAGGCTCTTCCATCTCTTTCCAAATTTTAAAAGCTTCCAAACGCCAAAGCGTCATCCACTCTGGTTCCTCCTTCTTTTTAGAAATGGCGATGACGATTTCCTCATTCAAGCCAATTGGAAAAGTATCAGATTCAATATCTGTATAGAAACCGTACTCGTACTCTTTAGTTTCGAGTTCCTTTTTTAGTTCTTCTTCTGTGTATGCCATTTTTTCCTTTTATACCAATTACACTAGGGTAATTGAATAATTAGTTCTTTTACTATTCTTCGTTTATAACGAAAAACTTTCCCCACACCCACAGGTGCGTTGCGCATTAGGATTATTGAATACAAATCCCTTTCCGTTCAGTCCACCAGAATATTCCAGGGTTGTACCTACTAAGTAGAGAAAACTCTTTTTATCTACAATAATACGCACATCATTATCCTCAAAAACCTTATCGGCTTCATCTTTTTTATTGTCAAAATCGAGTTTGTACGATAAGCCGCTACACCCACCACTCTCAACACCTACGCGAACATAGTCCGTAGAGGAATCAAAACCCCCTTCGGTCATTAAGTCTATGACTTTCTTTTTCGCAGTTTCAGATACTTGAATCATAAGCATTTGGATTTATTCTAAATAGTTCACAAATATATGGCATTAGTAGGGTTTTACAATAAGAACTAACATTATTATAACGTATATTCCAATAAGCTTTTTCTATGACCAAACGGTATATAAAACTCTTCCATAAAAGAGAAGAATATTAAAGAACAAAAATCCAAGTAGTAGTATTAAAACTAATTTTAATAGTTTTGGACAAACTATGTTCATTTCTAATGAAAATTACGAGGTTTTTCTTTCTTAAAAACATGAAGCTGAAGTATAAAAATTATAAACAGGTAGGTGAACTACTTCTCCATATTCGTTTGTCATGAAACTAGATGACATTAATGTAATATGCTATATAAAAGGATTTGGCCGCAATGCATTTCCTAATATTTATTTTAAATTTTTATACAAAAAAATAAGAGCTTATGAAGCGCTATGTGACATTAATGAGCTAGACCAAAGACTGGCGTATTACATTAAAACAAAAGACTCTTTCGAAGTTCCTAAAGAGGCAATTTCAGTTAGAAATTTCAAAAAAACAAAGGGTACTTTTTACTATTTAGATTTAAAAGAGTTCCTACATTATTTTAAACCTAACACTTCGTTTGCTTATCATTTTGGGGATGAAACTCATATAAATACATACCCAACACTATTTAAAGCAAGACCAATTCACGGAGACAATGAAAATTCAGTATTATTCAAACTAAACAAAAGACGTCATTTCCAGTGGGTAAATGATGATCTTCAATTCTCAGACAAAAAAGACATCCTAGTTTGGAGGGGTAAAGCTAAACACCCTTTACGCACAAATTTTGTTAAAAAATTCTGGAATCATCCACTTTGTAATATTGGACAAATTAAAAAACAACATAACGATGAACCGTGGATGAAAAAGTTCTTATCTAAAAAAGAACACTTAAAATATAAATTCATCTTTTGTCCTGAGGGTAATGATGTTGCTACAAATTTAAAATGGGCTATGTCATCAAACTCATTATGCTTAATGCCCAAACCAAAATATGAAACTTGGTTTATGGAAGGCACATTAATTTCTGGAGTACATTATGTTGAAGTAAAGGATGATTATTCGGATTTAGAAGAAAAAATACAATACTACACATTACACACCTCTCAAGCCGAGAATATTATAAAAAACGCCCACAAACACGTAAAACGATTTCAAAATAAACAATTGGAAGACTTATTGTGTTTAAAGGTATTAGAAAGATATACTGAAATAACAGGTCAAAAAGATGCTTTGCGATTTTAATACTGTTATTGGACGCTTCAAATGAATCGGTATAAATTTATACTTCTTACTTTTGCAAAATGCTAGAAGATAAAAACCAAGAACGTACGTCTCTGGAAAAATTGGGCGAGTTTGGACTCATAGACCATTTGACCAAAAATTTTAAGCTAAATCACAAATCTACTGTAAAGGGTATTGGCGATGACGCCGCTGTTTTTGATCATACAGAAAAGACGGTACTAACCACAGATTTACTAATAGAAGGTGTGCACTTTGACCTCAGCTATATGCCCCTAAAGCATTTGGGTTACAAGGCAGTAATGGTAAATCTTTCTGATGTATATGCCATGAATGCAACCGCAACTTCAATTACGGTTTCATTGGCTGTTTCTAACCGCTTTCCATTAGAAGCGCTAGAAGAACTTTATGCAGGTATTGCCCTAGCAGCAAAGGTTTTTAATGTAGATCTTATTGGTGGAGATACCACCTCATCTACTTCTGGAATGCTTATTAGTATTACAGCAATTGGCGAGGCAAAAGAAGAAGAAATTACGTATCGTAGTGGTGCTAAGCCAAACGACCTGCTTGTAGTAAGTGGTGATTTGGGTGCGGCGTATATGGGCTTACAGGTTTTAGACCGAGAAAAAGAAGTTTTTAAGGTGAACCCCAACAACCAGCCCGATCTTTCGCCATATTCTTATATTGTTGAAAGACAGTTGAAGCCGGAGGCAAGAAAAGATATTGTTGAACTTTTGAAAGAGATGGAAGTCCTGCCTACTTCTATGATAGATATTAGTGACGGACTTTCTTCGGAAATTCTTCACTTATGTAAAAGCAGTAAGGTAGGGTGCAATTTATTTGAGGAGAAAATTCCTTTGGATCCAACTGTAATTTCTGCTTGCGAGGAGTTCAATGTAGACAGTACTATGGTAGCCCTTAGCGGTGGTGAGGATTATGAGCTTCTTTTTACCATTTCACAAAACGATTTTGATAAAATAAAAGGAAACCCTAGCTTAACCGTAATTGGTCACATGACTGACGAAAGAGAAGGTGCCTATTTGGTTACAAGAGGTAATACCAAAATAGAACTAACCGCTCAAGGCTGGAACTCTTTCAATTCGGACAACTAGTTTTTAATATGAAAAAGCATAAAAGAGGAAAAAAAGTAGCTATACGATTGACCGTTTTTGCTATAATTTCTCTTCTCTTTTATGCCTGTGCATCGGTACCAAAACTATCCGATAAAACGGAATTACTGATCAAAACGGTAATGCACGAGCCCATACCCGAAATGGTAACGGGCAAAACCGGGTTTGCCATTTCCAATGGTTGGAAAGTTTGGTATGAGCGTATTCCACCTAAAACATCTAAAAAAGGTACTGTTGTTTTAGTAATGGGCGCAGCCAATGATGCCCTGAGTTGGCCGCCAAATTTCATTTCAAAATTTACGGATGCCGGTTACGAAGTAATACGATACGATCATAGAGGCACGGGTTTGACTCAACGTCTTAAAAAGACGGATAAAGCGTATACGCTTGCCAATATGGCAAATGATCCTATTACGATTCTAGACAGTTTAAATATTGAGAAAGCCCATATTATTGGGGTTTCCATGGGAGGCATGATTTCACAGCTTGCGACAATTGAACATGAAGATCGATTTGAAAGCCTTACTTCCATTATGTCATCGGCAGATATTTTTGATTCCACGCTTCCAGCTCCTTCTTCAGAAGTCTTACCACAAATGATAAGTGCGGTAATAAAATATGGGATTTTTGGAGGTAAGAAAAGTCAAATAAAACTACAGTTCGTTCACAAGAGAATTTTGATGGGTAAAGCCACAGGAGATATTGCAAGTAAACCTCTTGCAGAAGCAGCCTTATACAATTTAAAGAAACGAGATGGATATCATTTTATAGCTGGTAGGCAACATCAAAAAGCAATGGAAACGGCCAAACCTAGGTATGAAGCACTGTCCAAACTTAAAATACCGGTATTGGTGATTCATGGAAAACAAGATCCTGTTATACCTTTTGAACACGGTAAAAAAATGGCATTGGTTATTCCGAATGCAAATAGTTTATGGGTAGACAATATGGGGCATGATTTACCCGATGCAGAAATAGACCTTATTAGTGCTAAAATCTTGGAAACAATAGAAGATAAAAATATTCAATAAACTGAATAACTGATACTTACATTAGTTTTTCGTAAGTAGAAAAACAAAAAATTCCCGAAAACAAAGGGCATACCTAACTAATACTGTTGTGGGGCGAACGACAGTGGAGAACGAGGCTGTTTCCAAAATTTCCGGGAAAAAGTTTAAAATTCCAAGACCTTTAACGGCTCAGAATTTCGGTGCCAAAGCATAGTTAGGCGGCATGCTCTGCTGCCCTATGTCTCTTCTGAAATATATTTTCTAGTGTTTTATTTATATCCTGCAGTTCCGGAGTCAAAGTTGAAAGGTTTCCACTTACATCTGTTGTCACTTGCTTTTGACAATGAATACATTTATACTCTTTGATGTGGAGTGTAACTTTTTTTGATACTGTGTAGTGATGTCCGAATAAACTGCAAAAAAATTTCTTCATGGTTGTAGGTTTAAAACGCATAATCGGTCTTTGGGAAACCGCTTACTGCAAAAATTTGGGTCTGAACTTTAGAATGTTTTTAGGCACTCTTTTACTTGAACGCCATCGTATCTTTGTTTATTGGATGCCTTTCTATCATTGTACCGTTTTTTCGATGAAATACATTTTATTCGATGAACAACACCTTTAAATCGGTCTTTTCTATCATTTGTTATCAATTGAATTTACGGTATCTTGCTGCGGTTTTCTCCCAATAAGAATAACATGCGAAGTTTTGGGTTGCCGTTCATCGATCTGGATGAATAACCTCCCGTTTTTTCGATAAAGTACAGAAACAATATAGATAGGTAGAACTAATTTCCATTAATATTATTAATCCATGTTTATCCTAAAAAAGGAAACCAGAGAAGTCTTAGTTACTGCTTTTGCCCTGTTCTCCTTATTCTTTGGAGCAGGCAACCTTATACTGCCTCCTTTGCTAGGTAACAAGTCTGGTGACATGTGGTGGCTCGTTACATTGGGCTTCTGCGCATCGGCTGTACTTATACCTATTATGGGTATTATGGCCCACGCCAAACTCCAGGGTACCATATTCGATTTTGGAAAAAAGGTTTCGCCCACTTTTAGCCTTGTCTATTCTTTACTTATTTATGCTATCTCTATTAGCCTACCATCTCCAAGGACGGCAGCAGTTACACACGAAATGGCAATCCAACCATTTTTTGACACACCTCCTCTACTAACTAGCATTTTATATTTTTCTCTGGTTTTTGTATTCGTCATCAACCGTTCACAGATTCTAAATATTCTCGGAAAACTTTTGACGCCCGCAATTATTCTTATTTTGTTCCTTATAATAGGTACGGCACTATTTTCTTATGATTTTACTTTTAGCGAAACCGTATTTCATAATCCATTGTCCGAAGGTATCCTTGAAGGCTATCAGACTTTTGATGCCATAGGTGCTGTTGTAGTAGGTGGAGTAATTATTATTTCGATTAACCTGAAGAAAAAGGAAGCTACCTACAAAGAAAAAAAGATTTTGATAAGACGTGCAGGTTGGTTGGCAGGCTTAAGCCTATTTCTTATTTATGCAGGACTTATAGTTACCGGCGCAATTATGCACGGTGAATTTAGTGCGGACATTTCAAGAACAGCATTACTTAGTGGTATTAGCACAAAAACCTTGGGAGGAACGGCCAATCTGTTCTTAAGTATATTAGTAAGTCTAGCTTGCTTTACTACTGCTGTGGGTATAGTTACCGGAACGGCAGATTTTATAAAATATAGATTTCACGATTCCCAGCCTGTATATTTAACCACAGCTATTTTGGGTTGTGTTCTAGGGGTAATAATGGGTCAATTTAATGTGGGATACATTATTGCAGTAGCCTTACCTGCCTTAATGTTTATCTATCCTATAACTATAGTACTTATTATTTTGAACATAGTACCGGATAAGTTTGCTTCTGAAAAAGTGTTTAAAGCAGTGGTCATTACCACCATTATTTTTAGCATTCCCGATTTCTTAGGCAGCATCGGTTTTACCGAGACGCTATCTAATGTTCAATTTTTTATTCCATTAAGTCCTTATAGCCTAGGATGGGTATTGCCAGCAGTGGTGGTTTTTATAATCACGAATTTGCTCAATAAAAAGAAATCCTAAAACTACCTCTGCCAGCTATTCCATTTAAAATATTATTCTACTATTTCCGGGGATAATGCTTTGTATACAAATCCTGCCAAAACAGCTCCTGCAATTGGTGCTGCCCAAAACAACCATAGTTCTCCTAATGCCCAATCGCCAACAAATAAAGCCTGACTAGTACTACGAGCTGGGTTAACAGAAGTATTTGTTACTGGAATACTAATTAAATGTATCAAAGTTAAACAAAGACCAATGGCCACACCGGCAAAACCTCCTGGTGCCTTAGTGTATGTAGACCCAAGAATTACAAACAAAAAGATAAAGGTCATAACTAATTCGCAAACCAATGCCGCCATCATACTATAGCCGCCTGGAGAGTGTTCTCCATAACCGTTAGCCGCGAAGCCTCCTAGCTCAAATCCTGGTTGCCCAGAAGCAATGACATACAAAATACCTGCGCCGGCTATACCGCCTAATACTTGAGCAATAATATAAGGAACCAATTCCTTGCCATCAAAACGGCCACCAACCCAAAGGCCAATAGATACCGCGGGGTTTAAATGGCAACCAGATATATGACCAATGGCATAAGCCATAGTAATAACTGTTAGACCAAATGCGAGGGCCACACCTACGAAGCCAATTCCTAATTCTGGGAAGCCTGCAGCTAATACCGCGCTTCCACAACCCCCTAGAACTAGCCAAAGGGTTCCAATAAATTCTGCTACTAATTTCTTCATTTTGAAATATTTAGTTAATGGTTATAAAAAAATACATCCATAAGGTAGCAAAATTTTAAGATTTAATTTGCAAGTAAATACTTACTTGTTCATTAGGTCTTCTATTTCTTCAACTTCAATTGGGATATTGGCCATCAAATTAAAGGGCTCACCATTCTTCTGAATAACCACATCATCCTCTATACGAATTCCCATTTTTTCTTCCGGAATATAGATTCCCGGTTCTACGGTAAAAACCATATTAGCCTCCATTGGTTTCTTCAATTCTCCATAATCGTGGGTGTTCAATCCTATATGGTGACTCGTACCATGCATGAAATATTTCTTATAGGCTGGCCAATCTTTTCTTTCGTTTTGAACATCAGCTTTATCCAATAGACCCAAACCTAAAAGTTCCGAGGTCATTAGCTTTCCACATTCTACATGATAGTCTGCCCAAATTGTTCCGGGTACTAGCATTTTAGTAGCTTCGTTTTTCACACGAAGAACAGCATCGTAAACTTCTTTTTGTCGTGGTGTGAATTTCCCGTTTACGGGAATAGTCCGTGTTAAGTCAGACGAGTAGTTCGCATATTCCGCGGCGGTATCCATCAAAATTAAATCACCGCTTTTACACTGCTGATTGTTTTCAACATAATGCAGTACATTGGCGTTGTTACCGGACGCGATAATAGGCGAATACGCAAAACCTTTTGACCGATTGCGAATGAACTCGTGCAATAATTCTGCCTCTATTTCATACTCCCAAACACCCGGTTTTGTAAAACTCAGCACACGACGGAATCCCTTATCCGTAATGTCACAAGCCGTTTGCATCAAGTCTATCTCTTCGGGCTCTTTTACACCGCGAATCTTTTGTAAAATCGGATTGCTCTTAGCTACTTTATGAGCAGGGAATTTATGCTTACAATCTATTATAAAACGGTCTTCACGTGTTTGTGTTTCGACAGATTGTCTGTAATGTTCATTTGTGTTGAAATAGATAGTTTCGGCCTCTGTCATCAAATCGAAAAAAACCTTATTAAAATCCTGTAACCAGTAGATGGTCTCAATACCTGAAACTTCAGTTGCTTTCTCTTTGGTTAGTTTTTCTCCTTCCCAAACCGCAATATGGTCATTGGTCTCCCTTACGAATAATACTTCGCGATGCTTTTTTGCTAACGCATCCGGAAACAATACCAGAATAGTTTCTTCTTGATCGGCACCACTTAAATAGAACAAGTCTCTATGTTGTTCAAAAGGCAACGTACTGTCTGCCCCTATCGGGTAAATATCATTAGAATTGAAGACTGCAATGCTTTTTGGCTGCATCGCTGCCATAAATTTCTTTCTATTTTTTATAAATAGACTGTTCTTGATTTGCTCGTACTTCATATCAATCTTGAATTTCATCAAAATTAATGATTTACGACAACCCACAAATGGTAAGACCCCAAAGGTTTGTTAAAACCTTTGGGGTCCCTAATTAAAGTTGGTTATGTTACTTGTAAAGTGTTCGCCCCTTTTTAAAATTGCGAACGAACAATGTCTTATTTAGTACAACATCTTGATTTATAAAGATGCTTTACAGTTTTTCATATGAATAAATTAACAAAAATTTAAGTTAAGGCACAATATAATCCGCCATTATTCACTTTTTTCACGTCAACTGATGACATATCAACTACAAACCGTAAGTATAATTGGTAATTTCTGCATACTATGTTACCATTACAATTCAGTTTTGCTAACTTTCATTTACAAAGAAAACGATTTTCATGAAATCTTCTATCCTTCCTTGCCTTATGCTTTTTTATTTAATGGCCTTTGGTCAAATAGAATCCACGTCCAAAGATAGTATTCAAAAGGCGCTTCAACTTAAAGAACAGATGGCCGCCAAATCATTGGTGCAGCATCTAAAATTGAAAAACATTGGCCCATCGGTAATGAGCGGGAGGATAGTAGATTTAGATGTAAACCCAAACAACCCAATTGAATTTTACGCAGCCTACGCCAGTGGAGGGTTGTGGTATACCAATAACAATGGCACATCCTTTTCTCCTGTAATGGACTCCTCACAAACCCAGAACATCGGTGACATAGCTGTACATTGGAAAACGGGCACTATTTGGGTGGGGACAGGTGAAAATAATGCCTCTAGATCTTCTTATGCAGGTATCGGTATTTTAAAATCTACAGACCAAGGCAAAACTTGGCAGAATATGGGATTACAAGATTCACACCATATTGGTCGTATCCTTATAAATAATGATAATCCTAATGAAGTGGTAATAGGTGT
Source organism: Zobellia nedashkovskayae (assembly GCF_015330125.1). NCBI lineage: Bacteria > Pseudomonadati > Bacteroidota > Flavobacteriia > Flavobacteriales > Flavobacteriaceae > Zobellia > Zobellia nedashkovskayae. The sequence continues at coordinate 1,288,462 of NZ_JADDXR010000002.1, forward strand.
TATAGGGCATCTCTATTCTAAGAATACAGCACGGGGTATCTACAAAACTATTGACGGAGGCAAAACTTGGCAAAAAACCTTGTTTATTAGCGATACTGCGGGAATAATAGATGTTGCTCAAGCTCCCGAAAGCTTTAATGTTCTATATGCCGCAGCATGGGAAAAGGATAGAAAAGCATGGGATTTTCTAGGCAGCGGTAATGACTCTAGTATCTATAAGAGTACGGATGGAGGAAATTCTTGGAAGAAAATATCTAATGACGGAAGTGGTTTCCCTACTGGACATGGTGTAGGCAGAATTGGTTTAGCTGTCTTTGATGAGAATACCATTTATGCTCTTCTGGATAACCAAAATCATCGTGAGAAAACTGAAGAGTCCGAAGAGAAATCCAATGAATTATCAAAAGAAGATTTTAAAGCGATGTCAGAAGCTGATTTTCTTAAACTTGATGACAAGAAGCTCAATGCTTTTCTCAAAACCAATAATTTTCAAGAAAAGTATCGTGCCGAAAATATAAAGCAAATGATACGCAGTGGTGTGGCCAAACCCTATGACATCACCAAATACCTAGAAAATGCAAATACTGTACTATTTGATACTCCAGTAATAGGTGCCGAGGTTTATAAAAGCACCGATGGCGGAAAAACATGGAAAAAACAGAACGAAGATTTTATTGATGGTTTGCTCTATAGTTATGGTTACTATTTTGGAGAAATACGAGTAGACCCCAATGACGTAAATAAAATATACTTGGGTGGCGTACCTATTATTAAATCAGCAGATGCCGGTAAAACCTATACGTCTATAAATGGAGACAATGTTCATGCGGATCACCATGCGTTATGGGTAAATCCGAAAATGCCTGGTCATTTAATAAATGGAAATGACGGTGGAATCAACATCTCTTATGACGATGGTGCAAACTGGATAAAAAACAACTCGCCTTCCGTTGGTCAGTTTTATGCCATAAATGTAGATAACCAAGAACCGTATCATGTATATGGTGGCTTACAGGATAATGGCGTTTGGGAAGGACCTCATAATGCCGAAGAAAATAGCAAATGGCATCAAACTGGCCATTACCCATGGAAATCACTTATGGGCGGTGACGGTATGCAGATTCAAATTGATAGTCGGAACCATAATACAGTCTATACGGGATATCAATTCGGAAACTATTATCGCATTGACAAAAATACAGAGAAGCGACATTACATTCAGCCCAAACATGAATTGGGTGAAAACCCGTATAGATTCAATTGGCAAACACCCATTCTGCTGTCTCCGCATAATCAAGATATTCTGTATTTAGGTGGCAATAAATTACACCGGTCTATGAACCAAGGTGATGATTGGGAAGTCATTTCTCCTGATTTGACACATGGCGGAAAGAAAGGGAACGTAGCTTATGGCACGCTTACAACTTTATCAGAATCTCCATTCACCTTTGGGGTATTGTATACAGGAAGTGATGATGGTCTCGTAAATGTTTCCAAGGATGGCGGGGCTCATTGGGAAAATATTATTAAGAATATTGACTTGTCTCAATTTGCAGCCCTTAAAAAGGTTCAAAAAGAGGCGAATCTTTGGGTGAGCAGAGTTGTCGCTTCCAAACACAAAAAAGAACGGGTTTATCTTGCTCTAAACGGTTACCGTTGGGATGATTTTACACCTTATATTTTTAAGAGCGATGACTATGGCAAAACCTGGATAACCATTTCAACAGGCATTCCTAATTCGCCTGTTAATGTAATTATTGAAGACCCTGAAAACGAAAACCTTCTTTTTGTTGGAACGGATAATGGTCTTTATACCTCTTTTAATCAAGGATTTTCCTGGGAAAGCTTGCAAAACGGAATGCCCAATGTGGCAGTGCATGATTTGGTTATTCAATCTGAGGCCAAACACCTCTTAATTGGCACACATGGGCGAAGTATCTACAAAGCAGATATTTCCGCTTTGCAAAAGATGACTCCTGAACTTCTCAAAAAGGAATTGGTTGTTTTTGAGCTAGATGATATTAAACATTCCAAAAATTGGGGTAACCCACCGGGTTCTTGGGCAAAAGCCAATACACCCGGTCTTGATATCACTTTTTATAGTGCCCAACCAAATTCTTATGAGGCTGTAATTAAATCGGATGAAGGTATTATAGTAAGTGAAACCGAGCTCAAAGCTGACAAAGGATTAAACGTACTTTCATACGATTTGTCCTTTACAGATAGTGGAAAAGCAGCTTATGAAAAAAAGAATAAAATTGATTTAAAATCAGCAGAAGACGGAAAGACTTATTTAACAAAAGGCACTTATACAGTTCACTTAAAAGGGAAAGGAAACCAATCTGAAGTATCTTTCACTATTGAATAATTAAGACAATAGTAAACAAAAAGAAAGCCCCTAATTGGGGCTTTTCTTTTTAAGTAGGTTTTTTTGATTTTCCGGTGGGGACCGGTGTGTTTTTGTAAGCTTCAGTAGGTTAAGTAGCGGACTTGGGATTCGTTACTTGTTTCGGTTAAGTTCTAGAGTAGATTTGGGGTCAAGACTATTACTTAATTACACTGTAAACTTACGGCCGTTTACGCTCCTATCTAAAATATTGTTGTGAACCTGCTCAACTCTGTTGTGAAAAATACGAGCGGTTAATTTCATCGATAAAATGCGATGTTTTTAAAATAAAAAAGCCCTCGCAAACTGCAAGGGCTTCAAATTAATCTCTATGTATTTCGCAATGTGTCTTATGCGTGCTGCTCTTCGTGCTTACCTTCTTTGATTTCTTCAATCAATTTAGAATTAAAGGCCGGTAAATCATCCGGGTTCCTACTTGTTACAAAACCTTGGTCTACTACCACTTCTTCATCTACCCAGTTTGCTCCGGCATTTACCAAATCATCCTTAATAGAATTAAAACTAGTCATTTTACGGCCTTTTACAACATCTGCACTAATAAGCGTCCATGATGCATGACATATTGCCGCTACAGGCTTCTCTTGCTTAAAAAAATCTCTTACAAAGGTTAATACTTTCTCTTCTCTTCTTAGTTTATCAGGATTGATAACTCCACCAGGTAACATTAATGCATTATAATCTTCCGCAGTTACTTGATCTATGGTTTTATCCACTTTGTACGAGTTAGACCAATTACCATCGGCCCATCCTTTTATCTCTCCTGATTCCAGACTTACGATATCTACATTAAAACCTTCTTTTTCCATGGCCTCTTTTGGAGATTTTAATTCGCTTTCTTCAAATCCATTTGTAGCTAAAATTGCTATCCTCTTCATATGTATAATTTTAATGATTATTAATTTATTATACTGCAAGATAACAGCAATAGACAGTTCAGATTAACGGAAAACAAATAGATATTTGCTCTATTGATACTATTCTAAATATTGGGTTACTTCGTCTAAGCATCTATCCAGCTCCTTCTTTACTTCGGTCTCCCAAAATCGGAATACCTTATAACCCAAACGATCCAGTTCTTCGTTCACTTCTTGATCACGTTGTATGTTCCGTTCTATTTTAGCAATCCAAAATTCGCGGTTGGTCTTTACTTTGGGTTTTCGTTCTTCCCAATTGTAACCGTGCCAATATTCGCCATCTACAAATATGACCGTCTTGTATTTTTTTAAGACAATATCAGGTCTACCAATAAGTTTTTTGTAGTCTATGCGATACCGGTAACCCGCTGCATAGAGCGCTTTTCTAAAAGCAAGTTCTGGCTTCGTATTCTTCCCCTTAATCTTACTCATAATCTTAGAGCGCTGGGGTGTGGTGTAGAAACCCGATTCTTCATTGAACCGAGGTACTTTAATACGTTCTATGGAATAGTCTTTGGACATACCATAAAATAACAAAAAATCCCAAACTCCATAAAGAGGAGTTTGGGATTTTTAATAATTGTAAAAGTGCCGTTAGCACTCGTATGCATTTTATCCTTTTGTAGTCGCGCTCATATATTCGCGGTTCAAACGGGCAATGTTCTCTAGAGAAATTCCTTTAGGACATTCCACTTCGCATGCGCCTGTATTCGTACAGTTTCCGAATCCTTCCAAATCCATTTGGCGTACCATATTTTGAACACGATCTACTGCTTCTACTTGCCCTTGAGGCAATAAAGCGAACTGCGATACTTTTGCAGAAGTAAACAACATAGCACTTGCGTTTTTACAAGCAGCTACACATGCTCCACAACCAATACAGGTAGCGGCATCCATAGCTTCATCTGCAGCGTGTTTGTTAATAGGAATAGCATTCGCGTCTACCGTATTACCAGAAGTGTTTACAGAAATATAACCACCTGCCTGCTGAATTCTATCAAAAGAGCTTCTATCTACAATCAAATCTGTTATTACCGGAAACGCCGTAGCACGGAACGGTTCAATAACGATAGTATCACCATCGTTAAACTTACGCATGTGCAATTGACACGTGGTTACTAAACGGTCAGGCCCATGAGGTTCACCATTGATCTGCAATGAACAAGCACCACAAATACCTTCACGGCAATCGTGATCAAATTGTACTGGCTCTTCTCCTTTGTTGATCAACTCTTCGTTAAGAACGTCCATCATTTCAAGAAAAGACATATCGCCTTCAATACCCTTAATAGGGTAGTCTACTATCTGACCTTGGGACTTAGCATCTTTTTGACGCCATATTTTTAAATTAAGCTTCATAGTTACTTATTTATAACTTCTTGTCTTCAACTCAATATTCTCGTACTTCAACTCCTCCTTATGCAAAACTGCATCTTTAGGCTCACCTTTATATTCCCAAGCGGAAACAAACTTAAAGTTCTCATCATCACGTAAAGCCTCACCTTCAGGAGTCTGATACTCTTCCCGGAAATGACCTCCACAAGATTCGTTTCTTGTAAGTGCATCTTTAGCGAACAGTTCGCCAAGCTCTAGAAAATCGGCCACACGACCTGCTTTTTCCAATTCTTGGTTCATGCCTTCTGCTTTCCCTGGAATTTTCACATTCGCCCAGAAATCAGTTCGTAAAGCAGAAATCTCATCGATTGCATCTTGCAAATCTTTCGCATTCCTTGCCATACCACATTTATCCCACATGATTTTACCCAATTTCTTGTGATAAAAATCAACTGAATTCTGACCGCTACCAGCCATTAATTTATCTAATCTATCTTGAACAGATTTCTCAGCATCATCAAATTCTGGAGAATCTGTTGGGATAGCACCAGTTCTAATATCTTTAGAAAGGTAATCACCTATAGTGTAAGGTAAAACAAAATAACCATCGGCCAAACCTTGCATCAATGCCGAAGCACCCAAACGGTTAGCACCGTGATCACTAAAGTTAGCTTCACCTGCACAATAACATCCCTCTATAGTTGTCTGTAAGTTATAATCAACCCAAAGACCACCCATTGTATAGTGAACTGCAGGGTATATCATCATTGGAGTTTCATACGGGTTTTCGTCAACGATTTTCTCGTACATCTGAAAAAGGTTTCCGTATTTAGCTTCAATAACAGCTTTACCTAAACGTGTAATTTCCTTATCATCTGCATTCTTGATACCTTGTGTAAGCGCTTCTTCGGTACCGTAACGCTGAATTGCAGCAGCAAAATCCAAATAAACGGCCTCACCAGTTTTATTAACGCCAAAACCAGCATCACAACGTTCCTTAGCGGCACGTGATGCAACATCACGAGGAACCAAGTTTCCAAAGGCAGGATATCTTCTTTCTAAGTAATAATCACGATCTTCTTCTTTAAGCTGAATAGGTTTCAACTTACCTTCCCTAATTGCGATTGCATCATCCATACGTTTTGGAACCCAAATACGTCCGTCATTACGAAGCGACTCTGACATTAAAGTCAGTTTAGATTGATGATCACCAGAGACCGGAATACAAGTAGGGTGAATTTGTGTAAAACATGGATTAGCAAAGAAAGCTCCTCTACGGTGTGCTCTCCAAGCTGCCATTACATTACTACCCATTGCGTTAGTAGACAAGAAAAATACGTTTCCGTAACCTCCTGTTGCCAAAACAACTGCGTGAGCAGAGTGACGTTCAATTTTACCCGTAACCAAGTCACGTGCAATGATTCCTCTTGCTTTTCCATCAACAAGAACCATATCCATCATTTCATGACGGTTGAACGATTGGATTTTTCCACGATTAATTTGCCTGTTCATTGCAGAATAAGCACCTAATAAAAGTTGCTGTCCTGTTTGTCCTTTAGCATAAAAAGTACGTGACACCAATACACCTCCAAAAGAACGGTTATCTAACAGCCCACCGTATTCTCTTGCAAAAGGAACCCCTTGTGCAACACATTGGTCAATAATATTAGTAGATTCTTCTGCTAACCTATATACGTTAGCTTCACGAGAACGATAATCGCCCCCTTTTATAGTATCATAAAAAAGGCGGTAGGCACTATCACCATCCCCTTGATAGTTTTTTGCTGCGTTAATTCCACCTTGAGCTGCAATAGAGTGCGCTCTACGTGGTGAATCTTGGTAACAAAAAGTTTTTACGTTATAACCTAATTCTGCTAGAGTAGCAGCGGCAGAACCACCTGCAAGTCCAGTTCCAACAACTATAATATCAATATTACGTTTGTTAGCAGGGTTTACAAGATTAATATCATTTTTATGTTGAGTCCATTTAGCGGCCAACGGGCCTTTTGGAACTTTTGAATCCATTATGCCCATAATTAATGTGTTAGTGGGTTAAAATGATGGTAAAGAGCGATAAATATAAATCCTAAAGGAATGGCTATAGAATATATTTTTGTGAACGTTTGAATGCCCGCAGAATACTTGTTGTTCAAACCTACCGTCTGAAAAGACGAAGCGAAACCATGCCATAAATGCAATGCTAGCAAAACAAAAGAAATCACATAAATAATTGTACGCCAGAAAGGCTCAAATTTATGAACTGTTTCCTCAAGGTAACGCGTTGGATCTTCTGGGTTCATTGCAATGTACTTATAGGATATTTCTTGTATCCAAAAGTCATACATGTGCAAACCTAGGAAAGCAAGAACTACCAAACCGGTAATAATCATGTTCCTAGACATCCAAGAAGCATTGGCACCTCCGTTATACTGTTTGTACTTTACTGCTCGTGCTTTATTGTTCTTTAGCTCAAGTGCAATACCCATAGCAAAGTGAACGATTACACCAGCTATAAGTACAGGCTGCAAGAGATATTGCACCAAAACGTTATAGCCCATAAAATGCGACCACTCGTTAAAAGTATCGGGTGCAATTACAGATGTAATGTTAATCACAAAGTGCTGCCCAAGGAAAAAGACCAAAAAAAGACCCGATAGGGCCATGACCACTTTTCGGGCAATCGAAGATTTTATCAATCCGCTCATTTTATAATACGTTGGAGTTAATTAAAAAACTTCTACGAAATTAGGGCATAAGCTTGGCTTTAACAAACTTTGTGACGGTTTAGTAAAGTATTTAGAAACGTTTTAAGCAAGCCTGTAAAAAATTAGACTAATTAGCGTTTAAATAGAGGTTTTGAAACACAAAGTGAATCAAAGTGTTTTATTTAACATCTAGTTTCGACATCTGCATTTTTTGACCGATATTCAAGTAATTAACAACACCAAACCTATATTCTTATTATGAACATTGGACTTCTTTCCGTAAGCATGAATGTCTATTCAACCCAAAGGATAGCTGATGAAGCCAAAAAACTAGGCCACCATATAGAATGGGTAGACCATACCAAATGTTCCATAAAAATAGGCGGCATCAAACCTCAAGTTCTCTTTAGACAAGAAAATATTCTAGATTCTTTTGATGCCATCATACCCCGTATTGGCGCTAATGTCACACGTCATGGTGCATCTGTCGTCAATCAATTTGAAATGAACAAGGTTTTTAGCACTGCCAACTCCGCTAGTATTTCCAAAGCCAGAAACAAAGCAAAGACGCTACAGCTTATGTCAAATTGCGGAATTCCAATCCCAGAAACCTTATTTTCTATAGACCCAGATAATATTGAGCAACAAATAGACTTATTAGGGGGCACACCAATGATTATTAAAATACAGGAAGGGACCCATGGACTAGGTGTTATTCTTGCCGAAACCAAGAAATCGGCTAAATCTATAATCGATACTTTTTATAAGATGGATACTAATATTCTTATGCAAGAGTTCATTGAGGAAAGCAATGGCGAAGATATTCGTGTATTTGTAATTGGTGATAAGGTGGTAGCGAGTATGAAACGTACCAGCGGGAACGACGAGTTTCGCTCCAATTTACATCGCGGAGGGAAAACTTCTGCAGTAAAATTAACTCCCAATGAAGAATTAATGGCAATTAATGCTGCTAAATACATAAGATTAGGAGTAGCTGGCGTAGATTTGATCCGTTCAAAAAAAGGCCCTTTGTTGATAGAGGTGAATGCGTCTCCAGGGCTTCAAGGTATTGAAGCGGCTACTGGTATAAACGTTGCTAAGGAGATAATACAGTTTGTAGAACAAAACTGTAGGGAAAAATAAAACAACCCCTAATAAATAGGGAAAAGAGAACATCCAAATAGTATATGGAAACCAACAAAACCATCACCATAGAAGGTGAAAATGTAAAACCAGGTGAGTCTAAGCTTTTAAATATTAGCATTGACAGACTTCCTACGGGAACACTAATTGACATTCCCGTATATGTTTTTAACTCCAAAAAACCAGGACCAACACTTTTAATACAAGCTGGTTTGCATGGTGACGAAATAAACGGAATAGAAATCGTACGGCGTATGATGACCGAAAAACGCTTTAACGTTACCAGTGGTGCTGTGATTGCAGTTCCCATTCTAAATATCTTTGGGTTTATTCATTATTCCAGAGATGTTCCTGACGGAAAAGACGTTAACCGGAGTTTTCCTGGTTCAAAAACAGGTTCCATGGCAGGACGTATTGCCTATCATTATACCTCAGCAATTCTTTCTCAAGTAGATTTTGGAATAGACTTGCACACCGGCGGAGGACAACGACACAACTTTCCTCAAATTAGATATACCGATAATGACGAACGCAGTGAACAACTGGCCAAAGTATTTAATGCGCCAATTTCCTTTTCATCAAAATTAATAAAAGGGTCTTTTAGAAATGCTGCGCATCAACTAAAAATACCTACTGTGGTGTTTGAGGCAGGCGAAAGTATGCGGTTTGATGATTACTCCATTATAGAAGGCATGCAAGGCGTGTTAAATGTAATGAAGCACTTTGGTATGATCGAAACAATAGAGCCAAAATACATTGAACGAAACAAAACGGTACATCTTGATGACCGAAAATGGTTGCGTGCACCTACTGCCGGTATGTTCATTCCTAAAACAGAAAATGGTAGTAAAATTAAAAAAGGGCAAATCCTAGGTATCGTATCCGGCCCCTATGCTAAACGAAGTAAAATCGTTAAAGCTCCTATGGACGGGTTGGTCTTTTGTATTAATCACCAAGCTGTAGTAAATAGAGGCGATGCGCTTTTTCATATTGGCGTGCCTACTAACGAAGGTGTGATACAAGCGGATAGATAAGATTGATTTCATCTGATATCCGTTAAGTTTTATCGAGTAAAAATAAAGGACTTAATCTTAGACTTTCAAAAAGAGGTTTCACTTAACCGACTAAGTGGTTTGTAAATTCTTTTATTATTGGGTGAACATCATATAATAATGTAGTTCATCGACGATTGACATACGGAAAACGGAGTCTTACCAAGAGGTCATTTAACTGATATATGACCTCAACCAACTGCATAGTCTGTTTTCTAAATTTCAGTGCTTTAGCCTAAAAAATTAGTTTTCCATATCCTCTAGCTGAATTTCAAGTGCCTTAGTAGACAATTGAACCTCTACTAATGACAACATTAAAGAAACCATTAGTGCCAAAAGACTGACACCAAAAACCAGATTGGCCCAAAAGCTGAATTCAACATAAATTAAAGTCATCGTAATCACCGCTAACAAAAAACTGAAAATAGCCGATGCCTGCATGTTCTTGATAATAGTTAGCCGCTTTCGCAACTTTTTTACCTGCAAAGCAATGGCGGGCGATGATGTTTCTTCATATTTCTGGTGAAGTTGCCTAATTAATGCTGCAATAGCCAAGTATCTTGCATTATAGGCTAACATGGTCAATGAAATAGCCGGAAAAAGTAGCGCAGGTATACTTAAGGTCAGTTCCATCTATTTTTTAAACTTTCTTGAGCTTGTTTCATCAGCAGTTGGAAAATCTTCTGGTATCGCTTGAGTTACCTTCCCGGTAGCAGCCCATTCCGCTCCTCTAAGCATACTGGTCATAAAGCCAACACACTCAACCGAATAATCTACATGACCCATAATGTTGTGAAAAATACGGCCTTTTCCATACTCTAAAGCCATAAGTGCTGGCTCATGTCTGCCGGTACCTTTATTTTCAGGGTCTGAATATGCAGTTGCTAAAACCACCATATTTTCTGCGGGACCACGAAGGCTATTATAAAGTTCATCTTTGGTATGCAACCACACTTCTGGCATTCCCTTGGTAATTGGGTGATCTTCTCTAATTTGAATTTGATATTCGCTTTGTGGACCATGAGCACCTGCGCTTCCAGCAGAATCATCCCTGATTAACTCACCGGCATCATTATAATATACATATGGGCCATCTTTTTCGGTACGGTCTCCCCAACCACCCAAACCAATCATTTGGTTATAAGCTCCCCATTCAGGGAACGAATTATCGGCTGCATGAAAAACAACTAACCCACCTCCCGTTTTGATATACTTTTCAAATTTCTTCTGCGTTTCTTCCGGCCATGGTGCAGCATTCCATCCAAAATTACAAATCACCAAATCGTATTTTGAAAAATCCGGACTATACTTTGGATCTGCCTGTGGTTCTTCCTTAGCTTCGGTTTTTGGAAGATTGGCTATTGGAAATTCAGAAATGAACTTATCACCTTTCCACGTAAATGCAGAACGCGCCACCTCAACGGTAAACAAACCCGTGTTCTCCATATCTGTTTTCAACATATACGTAATCTTCGGCCACTCATCATGATTATTTTGACCATCAACAATAAGTGTTTTTATTTTTTTAGATGGAGAGGTTTGAGAGAAAAGAGCATTTGTGACAAAAGTCATCGTAAGCAATAAAATTAAAGTTCGGAAATTACGCATATCAAATATTTTGGATGTATAAATATAAGGGATTGTAGTTAAGATTCTACAAAAAGAAAAAGTATACACTCTATAAAGTTGTAAATTGAAACCTTAACCGAATAGCAACAAATGGCATCTTCTAACATAAAATTTGCTTCCAAACTTCCAAATGCAAAAACTACAATTTTTACAACGGTAGGCAATTTAGCTCGCAAGCACAATGCTGTAGATCTATCTCAGGGCTTTCCTAATTTTAAGGTAGACCAAAAACTCAAAAGCCTTGTTACGCATGCCATGAAAAACGGACATAACCAATATGCTGCCATGCAGGGTTATTATGGCTTACGGGAAATAATTTCACAAAAAATTGAAAAACTCCATAATAGAGCTTATAATCCTGAAACTGAAATTACAGTTACCGTAGGTGCAACACAGGCTATTTTTACAGCCATTACCGCATTCGTGAACAAAGGTGACGAAGTTATTGTACTGAAACCTGCCTATGACTGCTACGAACCGGCCATTGCGCTCAACGGAGGAATTCCTATATATGTACAGTTAGATGCCGATGGTTACCAAGTGGATTGGGAAATTTTCAAAAGCAAAATTTCGGAGAAGACCCGAATGGTTATCATAAACACACCTCATAACCCAAGCGGCCGTGTTTTTTCCAAAGAAGATATGCTTCAGTTACAAGAAATTCTAAAACCCACGAATTGTATCGTTCTAAGTGATGAAGTATACGAACATATTATTTTTGAAGGAAACGAGCACCAAAGTGCATCGCGATTTGAAGATCTAGCACAACGTAGTTTTGTGTGTGCTTCTTTTGGAAAAACCTTTCATGTTACCGGATGGAAAATAGGCTATTGCGTAGCACCCGCAGAGTTAATGAATGAGTTTAGAAAAACACACCAGTTTGCGGTATTCTGTGTAGACCATCCTGTACAACGAGCCATGGCAGCCTATCTTAAGAATGAGGAAAACTATTTAAGCTTACCTTCATTCTATCAAGAAAAAAGAGATTTGTTCTTGGAGGGGTTAAAAGATTCTAGATTTAAATTTAAACCTTCAGAAGGAACCTATTTTCAGCTTTTGGACTATACTGAAATCACAAAAGAAAATGATGAAGATTTTGCAAAACGCTTGATTGTTGATTACAAGTTGGCAAGTATACCTATATCTTCCTTTAATGAGCACAATAGGCAAGATGGTGTTTTACGGTTTTGTTTTGCAAAGAAAAATGAAACTTTAGAACAAGCTTTAAAAATCCTAAAATCACTTTAATTCTTTACTAAAAAAACTTAAAAATAAAGGCACAAAAAAAGCGGCCTTTGGGTGAGCCACTTTCTTTTAATTTCTTTTTCAAAGAATTTTAAAGCATAAATAACTTTCTAGCCAGCATTACTATTCCGCTGAAAAAATCATTTTTGTACACTTGAATCTCTTCTGATGATTGGTTAATTTGGGCTTCCATAGGTTTTAGTTTTGGACAAAATCGAATTTGGGACGCGACTTTCAATTAATAATACTATAAAAATAGTACCTAACCGTCAACTAAAAAAAATCTTGTTGTGAAGCAGCATTAATCTGTTGTGAAGAATCAAATTGGTGATTTTCTCACAAAAATTACGCTAAAAAAATAGGTGGATTTTACTTACAAATTCATTTCGGGTACATCACCATCAACAATCAAAGTGCCCTCCGTAGCTTCCTTAATTTCATCTACAGAAACTCCCGGAGCACGTTCAAGAAGCTTAAAGCCTTTTGGAGTTACTTCTATTACTGCTAGATTAGTAACTATTTTGGTTACACAACCTACTCCAGTAAGTGGTAAACTACACTTTTTTAAAAGCTTGGATTCACCAGCGCGATTGGTATGCATCATGGCCACAATTATATTTTCGGCAGAAGCAACTAAATCCATTGCACCGCCCATTCCTTTAACCATTTTGCCCGGAATTTTCCAATTAGCGATATCGCCGGTCTCAGAAACTTCCATAGCTCCCAAAATAGTGAGGTCTACGTGTTTCCCACGGATCATTCCAAAACTCGTAGCCGAATCAAAGAAAGAAGCTCCATTAAGTGTTGTTATAGTTTGCTTTCCCGCATTTATAATATCAGCATCTTCTTCTCCTTCATACGGAAATGGACCCATGCCCAAAACTCCGTTTTCGCTCTGAAATTCTACATTTATATCATCTCTTACAAAGTTGGCAACCAAGGTGGGAATACCAATGCCTAGGTTAACATAATAACCGTCTTTGACCTCTTTTGCAATTCGCTTTGCGATTCCATTTTTATCTAACATAATGATTGATTTGAAAATGAGTTGATTTGAAGATTAGGTAATTATGATTTTTTACTAGTTGAGATAATTTTCGAGATAATTAAAATGACAGAATTTAAATTCTTCATTAAACTTTCATCTGGGTTTGGATAAAATTCCGAAGACATACATATCTGAAGCCAATACTTAAGTTCATCAGCCTCTTTTGCCGAAATTTTAAACTTATGAATGAAATCTCTCTTACTTTCTGCATTCTGCGCCTCTCTAATGTTTGCCCCTATAGAAGTACCACTTCTGAATATTTGCGAAGCCATTTCAAATCGATTATCAGCTCTTATTTCCTCAGAAAACTTAACAACTTCAAGGGCTAAATCAAAAGTTAATTTTACAATTAAATTCTCTTTATCATTCCTCATTTTCAAATTGAATAATTTTCAAATTGTTTTATTGTTGTGGTCTAACCGTTCGTTGTTCAATACGTTTTTCATAGTTCTCTCCTTGAAAAATACGCTGCACAAATATTCCAGGAATATGAATTTGATTTGGGTCTAGCTCACCAGCGGGCACAAGTTCTTCTACCTCAGCAACGGTAATCGTAGCTGCTCCACACATACAAGGATTAAAATTTCTTGCGGTACCCTTAAAAATTAGGTTCCCCGCTTCATCTCCTTTCCATGCTTTTACGAAAGCAAAATCGGCTTTGAAAGCCTCTTCCAACACATACATTTTTCCGTTGAACTCTCTAGTTTCCTTACCTTCTGCAACTTCGGTTCCGTAACCTGCAGGCGTATAAAACGCAGGGAAACCTGCTTGCGCAGCACGACATTTTTCGGCTAAAGTACCCTGAGGCGTCAATTCAACCTCAAGCTCACCACTGAGCATCTGCCGTTCAAACTCTTCGTTCTCACCCACGTAAGAAGATATCATTTTTTTTATCTGATGTTTGTGAAGTAAAAGTCCCAGACCAAAATCATCTACCCCAGCATTATTAGAAATACAGGTAATATCTTTAATATTGGAAGAAACCAGTTCCGTGATGGCATTTTCCGGTATTCCGCAAAGGCCAAAACCACCTAACATGAAGGTCATTCCGTCTTGAATGCCTTGCATGGCTTCTTTTACATCAGCTACTTTCTTAGAGATCATACTATAAAGGAATAAAAGATTTCTGTTGCAGTCAAGTTACAATTTTTAAACGAAATTGCCCGTGACTTTCAATGAAAGTCACGGGCAATTTAACAAGCTGTAATCTGCTTTTATGTATTAGAAATTTAGATCATCTATATCATCATCCAAACCATCTTCTTCGTCATTATTCTCTACGACTCTGTCACAATCTATATTAATTGACAGATTTGAAGGTTTTTCAAACTCACTATCAGAAATTCCTAAATTTTCATTCTCATAGTTCTTTTTCATATAGAGCCCCCAAATAGGTAGTGCCATAGATGCACCCTGACCATATTTTATAGATTCAAAGTGAATAGATCTATCATCACCACCAACCCAAACACCGGTTACAAGGTTAGGAACGATGCCCATAAACCACCCGTCACTATTGTTTTGTGTTGTACCTGTTTTACCCGCAATAGCGTTTTTGAATCCATATGGATAACCAGTAATAATTTCTTTGTAAACTGTAGTATTCTGCATACCCCTATGTCTAAGTCTTGTACCAGAACCACCATGTGTAACACCTTCCATTAAATTTAACATAGCGTAAGAAACATCTTTGCTCAGTACATCTTTAGTCTCTGGCACGTATTCATATAAAACCGTTCCGTTTTTATCCTCTATACGCGTTACCATTACTGGTTTAACATAGACTCCTTGGTTTGCAAATGTTCCATAAGCACCAACCATTTCGTAGACATTAGTATCATGGGTACCCAGTGCAATAGAAGGCACTTCAGGAATATTTCCAGTAATACCCAAGTTTTTAGCAATAGAAACTACCGAGCCTGGGCCAACCTTATCAATCAACTGTGCCGTTACCGTATTTACCGAGTTTGCTAGCGCATCTTTAAGCGAATACATTTTACCCGAATATTGACCTACAGCATTCTTAGGACACCAAGCCTCTGTGTTGCCATGCTTTCCAGCCTCTATACAATATTGCGTATCCGGCAAAGAGTCACAAGGTGATAGTCTTAATTGATCGATAGCCGCAGCATATACAAAAGGCTTAAACGTTGATCCTGCCTGGCGTGAGCCTTGAATAACATTGTCATATTGGAAGTGTCTATAATCAATACCACCAACCCAAGCCTTTACGTGGCCCGTCTGTGGCTCCATAGACATCATTGCAGCTCTTAAAAACGTTTTATAATATCTGATTGAATCCATTGGAGTCATGATAGTATCGCGTTCATGTCCTTCACTATTCCAATCAA
This sequence comes from Zobellia nedashkovskayae, assembly GCF_015330125.1. Lineage (NCBI taxonomy): Bacteria > Pseudomonadati > Bacteroidota > Flavobacteriia > Flavobacteriales > Flavobacteriaceae > Zobellia > Zobellia nedashkovskayae. The sequence goes on from NZ_JADDXR010000002.1 coordinate 1,304,291, forward strand.
AAACGGTCATCTCTCTTTTTTTGGTGAACGATTCACGGATCACCTTTTCAGATTTACCTTCATCCGCCATGCCTCGCCATCTAGAAGAGTTTTTCATTTCTCGCTCTAAAATTTTATTTATTTCAGATTTCTCCAAATCTAAAAATGGAGCCGTAGGATTTCTCTTTGGCGTATTTTGATGAAAGAATTCGTTTTGAAGATTTGCCATATGTTTACGCACAGCATCCTCTGCATTGGCCTGCATTCGTGAATCTATAGTCGTGTAAATTTTTAATCCATCTAAGTACAGATTCCATTTATCTCTACCACCTTCCAAAGCTGGCTTGGGGTTTTTAGATATCCAATCGTTCATGAACCCTTGTAGGTACATCCTAAAATAGGTAGCCAAACCTTCTTTATGAGATTCTGGATTAAAATTAATATCCATCTCCATAGCCTGTAATGAATCTTTCTCCTGCTCGGTAATAAAATCATATTTGGCCATCTGTCCCAATACCGTATTTCTACGATTGGTCACTAATTCCGGTCTTCTAATTGGATTGAAATAAGAAGAGTTCTTAAGCATACCCACTAATACCGCAGACTCCTCTGTCTTTAGTTGTTGCGGTTCTTTACCAAAATAAATTTTTGAAGCAGAACGTATACCATCTGCGTTATTAAGAAAGTCATATTGATTGAAATACATAGCAATTATCTCTTGCTTTGTATATTGAGTTTCCAATCGGGTAGCGAGTACCCATTCCATTGCTTTTTGTTTGATGGTCTCAAGTTTATTTTTAGACCGCACCCCAACAAAAAGTTGTCGTGCCAACTGTTGTGTTATAGTACTGGCACCACCATTTTTCCCCAATTTTGCAACAGCTCTTAAAACACCGAATCCATCAATTCCTGAGTGATCATAAAAACGAACATCTTCTGTGGCAATAAGTGCATTCACTAAATTTTGTGGAAGACTATCATAAGGTACAGGAGTTCGGTTATCATCTAAATAGAACTTACCCAATGTTTTTGCATCCGAAGAAATAATCTCGGTAGCTAAGTTAGTCTGCGGATTCTCCAGATACTCATATTCTGGCATATCGCCCAATAGTCCCCAAGACGCGGACAAAAACAACAATACAACTAATAGAATTCCTGAAATAAACAGGATCCAAAACCACTTGATGTATTTAAAATACCCATTGGTTTTTTTCTCTTTAACAACCTTGGCCATACGTTACTCGTTACTTTTTTCTATTTCAAAACCGACGTCGGTTATGCCTTTTAAATTTTCAACACCGTTTACACTACCATTTTTACGCATGGCATGCCAAACACGTAAATTATATACGCCCGAAGAAGGAAAAACGATGTTTTCCTTAAACCATAATTTATTTTCTTTAATACTGCCGTATCCTTTCCCCAACCAAGTACCATCTGGCAATGCCATTTCATACTCTAGGGTATCTTTTACGGTTTCCCCCGAAGGATATTCCAATTCTGCAATCAGAAACAAGTTATTATACGGAAAAGTAGCATCATTACGAACAGTAATAAACATATTGTGCCTTTTTGTAGTGTCTATTTCTGAGAACGAGAAAAGAATATTATCCGTCTTGTTCCACACTCCACCTTTTGTAGCCTGAAATTCAGATTTCACCAAATTATCGTTGCACGCAAAGCACAATACCGCCACAGCAAAAACCAGTAAAATCCTAGCCATTATCTTGCTGTTTTTTAGGGTTGTTTCTCCTTCTTTTATTTTTAGAAGTATTTGCATTACCCGTTTTATTCCTGTTATTGTTATTATTGTTGTTGTTACTGGTACTCTTATTATTGTTATTAGCGTTACCTCTAGTCCTTTTGGCTTTATTCTTCTTACGGTTATTTCTGTTTCTAGATTGCTTAGGTCTATCAAAACGCGTAAGGCTATCTTGCCCAACAACATTCTCAAACACCTTTTCTTCCTTAACGAAATTATCTACCGTATATTCCTCTAGGCTGGCAACTTTTTCTTTCTTTTTATTTTTTTCTAAAATTTCCTGAACCTGCTCTTTAGTAAGCGTATGCCAATTTGCTGGGTCGTCCCTATATGAAAACCAAAGCATACCCTTAAAAATATCGGTCTTTTGGCAGAAGGCAAGTCCTTTTTCAGTAAACAGTTTGGTATCTTGAGAAGGAAAGTCTTTTAAGGCATCCAAGTACATATCTAGCTCATAGTTCAAACAACATTTAAGCTTCCCGCATTGCCCAGCTAATTTTTGTGGATTTAAAGATAATTGCTGGTAACGGGCGGCAGACGTACTTACAGACCTAAAATCAGTTAACCAAGTAGAGCAGCATAATTCACGTCCACAAGAACCAATACCGCCTAAACGTTGGGCTTCTTGCCGATAACCAATTTGTCGCATTTCAATACGGATACCAAAAGCTTTAGCCATATCCTTTATCAACTGTCTAAAGTCAACTCGGTCTTCCGCTGTGTAATAAAATGTGGCTTTTGAACCATCACCTTGAAACTCAACATCAGAAATCTTCATTTGAAGTTTCAAGATAATCGCTATTTCTCTTGCTCGCTTTTTGATCTCTTCTTCTCGGTCACGGCATTTCTGCCATTTATCGATATCATTTTGAGACGCCTTACGGTGAACTTTAGGAAGATTTTCGTCTTTATAATCAACTTTTTTGCGCTTCATTTGCACTTTCACCAACTCACCTACAAGGGTAACCATACCAATGTCATGACCGGATTGTGCTTGTGTTGCCACAATATCACCTATTGAAATAGACAGATTTTCACTATTTCTGAAGAATTCTTTTCTACTATTCTTAAATCGAACTTCAACGCAATCAAACGGTTTTTCACCGTTAGGAAGCGACATGTTGGAAAGCCAATCAAAGACGGTTAATTTATTACAACCATCGGTACCACAAGTTCCATTATTCTTGCAACCAGAAGGTTGTCCGTCCTTACCGGTCGAACAACTGCTACAGCCCATATATTATATCTTGGTTTGGCCTAAACGGGGGTTTTGGGCCAAATAGGGTTCTTACTAATTTTATATGTAAAGGTACTAAATTTTTAATGTGATAGAAAGTTATCTCAACTTACACAGGTTCTTCGTTCCTTTGCGCCAAATTTGGCTCTGTTTTAAAAAATTGATGCTGCATTACATGGAAAAACAAAAAACACTTAGTAATACCGTTCTCTACCTCATGAGCCTCTCAGCAGGCTTGGTCGCGGCAAATCTCTACTACAACCAGCCTTTACTACACATGATTTCTGTGAGTTTTGGTGTTACCGAATCTGCAGTAAGCAATGTTGCTTTGGCCACACAATTGGGTTATGCGTTTGGTTTATTGTTTGTAATTCCGCTAGGTGATATGGTTTCCAATCAAAAAATATTGAAAATTGATTTTCTATTCATGCTTCTCTCATTACTGGCCGCTGCTTTCTCTACCTCCTTATGGCTTCTTGTTGTTTCTAGCTTTTTTATAGGGTGTACATCTGCCTTGCCACAGTTGTTCGTTCCCATGGCCGCACAATTGTCTAACGCTGAAAATAGAGGCCGTGCCATAGGAATAGTTATGAGCGGTTTGCTTATCGGTATTCTGGGGAGCCGAGCAATTAGTGGTTTTGTTGGCGAACAGTTTGGGTGGCGCACCATGTATTTTGTAGCGACGGCTATGATGTTTGTTTTATTCATAGTTCTGAAATTTAAACTGCCAAAGGTTGAGCCGGTCTACAAAGGCAAGTATATGGATTTAATGAAATCATTAATTCATTTCTTCAGAACCGAGCAGCCTTTGCGCCTTGCCGCAATACGAGGTGGACTTTCATTTGCTGGTTTAAGTGCTTTTTGGACCACCTTGGTTTTTCTTATGGAAGATAATTTTGGTTATGGTAGCGGCATTACCGGAACTTTTGGCCTCATTGGTATTGTAGGGGCTTTGGCGGCTACCGTAGTAGGGAAGCTAAGTGATCGAATGAGTAAAAACCGAATCATTATTTCATCAACCCTTATTCTAATTCTTTCTTGGTCTGTATTTTTGTTTTCTCATCATTCTATCATGGGCATTGTCATTGGGGTTATCTTGGTAGACCTTGGGCAACAATCGCTTCATATTGCCAACCAGAATATTATATTCTCTAGAAACGAAAATGCCCGCAACCGGATAAACACCGTGTACATGGTTATCTTTTTCCTAGGAGGAGCTCTGGGAACAATTTTAGGTGCCTTCGCATGGCAACATTACCAATGGGTAGGTGTCTCCATTTTAGGGCTTATCCTTTCGGTCACAACCCTAGTAGCCCATTTAATATACGGCGATAAGAATATGTAAAACTTAGTTTTTAAACTTAAGTACTTCTGACCTCCCCTTTTTGAAGATTTTGTTACTGGCCCCTTTACCCTTGCGTAATTTTTTCTGCTCTTCAAAAGGCAATTCATGCACTTCTTTACATGAGTCCGAACAGCAGTCATTCATTTTTTCAGCACATTCCTCACATTGAATAAACAAAAGATGACAAGCTTCATTGGCGCAGTTTACGTGGTTATCGCAAGGATTCCCACATTGGTGACAATTCGCAATAACGTCATCTGTAATCCGCTCACTACGGCGGTGGTCAAAGACAAAGTTTTTACCTAGAAATTTATTTTCCAGTTTTTTGTTCTCTACTTGGCGGGTATAATCAATTATTCCGCCCTCTAATTGATAGACTTGTTTAAAACCTTTGTGCTTGTAATAGGCACTTGCTTTTTCGCAACGTATTCCACCGGTGCAGTACATTACCAGTTTTTTATCTTCCTTATGGTCTGCGAGGTCTTTTTCTATAATATCTAGCGAATCTCTAAACGTATCTACATCCGGAGTTATGGCATTCTTAAAATGACCAATTTCACTCTCGTAATGATTACGCATATCTACCAAAATGGTATCTGGGTCATCAATTAGTTCATTAAATTTTTCAGCACCAACGTGAATTCCTTTGTTTGTAACATCAAAAGTTTCATCTACCAGGCCATCTGCAACAATCTTTTTTCTAACCTTAACCTTCAGTTTCAAAAAGGAAAGATTATCCTGCTCTATGGCTATATTCAATCGTACATTTTCTAAAAAGGTGATGCTGTCCAAATGAGCCTTAAACAGTTCAAAATTCTCCGCAGGAATAGATAATTGGGCGTTTATACCTTCATTAGCCACATAGATACGCCCAAGAACGTCTAGTTCGTTCCAATTAATGAAAAGGTGATTTCTTAATAGTTCAGGATTGCCAATCTGTGCATATTTGTAGAAAGAGATGGTCAAACGTTCTTGCCCGGCTTCTTCAATAAGAGCCGCTCTTTCTTTTGCACTTAAGTTATTGTACAGTTGCATGCTATACCAATGTTTTAAGTTTATAAAGAGTTTTCTAAGGCCGCAAAGATAAGAAATATTGATAATTCTTTTCTATGTATAGAATTAAGTCTCCCAGACCAACATCCACAGTAAAAATAAAAAGAGCCCTGGTAAAATACCAAGGCTCTAATTGACCGTTCCTATTTTTCTTTTTCATAGCATCTTTCAAAAACACATAAAAAAGGAACTGGTCTCCATTGCTCCCTAACACTAAAAAGGGAAGCTTATTTGAGTTAGTTTCCGATTATTAAATCAAAACAATATTTTAAATAAGATACGACGCCATTCTAAGGGTTGCGTCAGAGAAACAACTTTTAATAAACACATATCTTTAGACGGTTAATAATCTTATGCCTTACAGGCTTAAATATCAATTTTGAAAATTTTAACGTATTGAGAATAAGTTAAAAACTAGTTGCCCTTTTTTAGAAAATGAAGCATAGAACTGGCATTATGATAAAAGAAATGGTAATTTAGCAACCCTTAAAAAAAAGAAAATATGAGCTCGGAAAAAGATGCAAAACTCAAGGCCCTTAAGTTGACCTTGGATAAATTGGACAAGACTTACGGAAAAGGTGCCGTAATGAAAATGGGAGATAGTGTGGTTCAAGATGTTGAAGTCATTCCTTCCGGTTCATTAGGCCTAGATATAGCCTTAGGAGTTGGCGGCTACCCACGTGGCAGAGTCATTGAAATATATGGTCCAGAATCATCTGGTAAGACCACTTTAACGCTACATGCCATGGCGGAAGCTCAAAAAAATGGGGGTATTGCTGCGTTTATTGATGCAGAGCATGCTTTTGACCGTTTTTATGCGCAAAAGCTTGGTGTAGATATAGACAACCTTATTATTTCTCAACCAGATAATGGTGAACAAGCATTAGAAATAGCCGATAACCTTATCCGTTCAGGAGCTATTGATATTGTTGTGATTGACTCCGTTGCTGCTTTAACTCCAAAGAGTGAGATTGAAGGCGAAATGGGAGACTCTAAAATGGGACTTCACGCAAGGTTGATGTCGCAAGCACTTCGTAAACTTACTGGGTCTATTAGCAAAACCAACTGTACGGTTATTTTCATTAACCAATTACGTGAGAAAATTGGTGTAATGTTCGGAAACCCTGAAACTACTACTGGTGGAAACGCATTAAAATTTTACGCATCAGTACGACTTGATATTCGTAGATCTACACAAATTAAGGATACAGACGGTAATGTTCAAGGTAACAAAACACGTGTAAAAGTGGTAAAGAACAAAGTAGCTCCGCCATTTAGAACTACTGAGTTTGATATCATGTACGGCGAAGGAATTTCTAAAGTTGGTGAGATCATTGATCTTGGTGTAGAGTATGAAATAATCAAGAAAAGTGGTTCATGGTTCAGTTATGGCGATACTAAATTAGGACAAGGTCGTGATGCAGTTAAATCTTTGTTACTAGATAATCCAGAACTTTTTGAAGAATTAGATGGGAAAATAAGAGCTGCTATAAAAGCCCTTAAAGACGCATAAATACTTCTTCTTATATATTTGCGCCGATAAGAAACAACAAACATCGTTGTTTCTTATCGGCGCAACTTTTTATTATAGCTTAAAGCTACTTCACGCAACCCTTGCATCTATTTTTCATCTACTAAGAAAAATTGAAGTACTATGAGGAAATCATACCTTAAGATTTTAGGCTTAGCATCCTTGCTAATTATCGCATCTTGTAGCTTAGATGACGATCGCGTAAACTTTCAATACACACCACTTCACATAACCAATGCCAGTTTACCTGATACATTTGAATTAGGTCGAGTGTATACTGTAGATGTGAATATTCTTAGACCGGACGATTGCACCCTACTAGACCAGTTTGATGTACGACGTTCGTTTACGGATAGTACACAAATTAGAACCGTATCTGCAGTAGGTATTACGCTGGATAAAGAAAACTGTATTGAAGTTAATGACGAATTACAAGACGGATTTCAATTTGAGGTACTCTATACCAAACCGTATATTTTTAGATTTTATACCGGTGATAATACGGAAAGTGAACCCGAATTTTTAGAAATAGAAGTGCCGGTAAAAGAATAATTATCTTTAACCTAAGCCATTAAAAATTTCTAATACATTCTTTCAAAGCCTGTAAACCACAAGTTTTTAAAAACACCATACCGCTTTGGGTCTAGAAGAACTCATAAATAACTGTAAGAAGGGCAACAGACAGGCACAAGAACAATTGTACCGGGATTATTCCCGAATATTGTTTGGTATCTGCCTGAAGTATTCGCGCAACAAAACAGAGGCCGAAGACAACCTACATGACAGTTTTATGGTCATCTATAAAAAAGTTGATCAATTTAAGTTTAAAGGTTCTTTTGAAGGATGGCTTAAACGTATTACCGTGAATACGGTTCTTCAAAAGTATCGCAAAGAGGAGCCACTTAGTTTGGTGACAGAAAATACGGAAGAGGCAGAACCGGAGGTAGACGGAGATTATGAACACGTAAATTTAGACACTTTACTGAAGCACATTCAAGAACTGCCGGATAAGTATCGCCTAACATTCAATCTTTATGTTCTTGACGGATATACCCATAAAGAAATCAGTGAGCTTTTAGGCACCACACAAGGCACATCAAAAAGTAACCTGGCCCGTGCCCGAAAACTTTTAAGAGAAAAAATAGAAATTACAAAGAATAAAGCCATCATTGGTCTACTCATCTTCTTTTTATTAGGATTTTGCGTTTAGCCTTTGGAAAATAGTACATCAAAAAAACAAAATACCGAGTACCTAAGCATTGAAGGATGAGTAAGAAAAATATAGATAATTTGTTCCAAGAGAAGTTTCGCGACTTCGAGGAAATTCCGGACGAAAAGGTCTGGAACGGCATTGAGGCCTCTTTGGATAAAAAGAAAAAGAAAAGGGTCATTCCTATCTGGTGGACATTAGGTGGCGCAGCGGCAGCTTTGGTTATTGCTCTTGTTGCATTCTACCCTTTTTCAAAAAATGACGTAGCTCCAAATATTATATCTAACACCGAAAAGGTTAATACCACTAAGGATGACTCGTTAAAAAATACCAATGAGTCTATTATAAAGCCAGCTGAAAATATAGATGAAGCAGTTGTAATTAGTTCCAAAGCAGACAATGTTGCTAATACGACTACTAACTCTTATCAAGAGAAAAAAGAAGATAGGAATTCTAATGCCTTAAGTGCGGAGGCAGCCAAAAAAGATGCTAAAAATAAGAGTGGCCATACTCCAGCTTTTAAAACGGCTCAAGACACTGAGCTTGCTCAAGTCGACAAAATAGAAGATGCGGTAAACGCAAAAACCGACACCAAAAATTCAGATAAAGTCGATTATGCTTTTGGGTCTGAAAAAAATCAAAAAGCCCTTATCTCATCAGACGATTCTCGGTCAAATGATGATTTTAATTCATCTAAAAATAATCCAGCTGAAGCGGCAAGTATTGCATCAAAAGAGAACAGTTCTAACAACCAAAAAGCTAATACAGATGATTTTGAAAATTCGACTAGCAAAAGGAATATAGTCGATAACCCTGATATAATAAGTGAATCTGTGGTTACGGAAAACACCTTAGAACCAGAAGAAAAAAAGGAGACAGAAAAGAAATCTATTTTTGATGAAAATGAAACTGAGGAAGAAATTATAAACGCAGATAAAAGTGGGCGTTGGTCTGCAGGACCCAATATTGCTCCGGTTTACTACAATGCCCTTGGTGAAGGATCACCGGTTAATTCCATCTTTAACGAAAACTCAAAGTCCGGTAATACCAACCTCAGCTACGGGCTTACTGTTGCCTATGCAATAAATAAAAAATTAAGCATCCGATCAGGGCTGAATAAAGTAGATTACGGGTATGATACTAATGGCGTGGGTTTTTCATCTACCCTACAAGAAGCTTCTACCGAAAAAATACAAAATATAGACTATACTAGTACCGCCAAAAACATAGTGGTTACCAGCCAAAGCGGTAATTTTAGTAGTTCACCAACTTCTGATTCTATGTTCGCTTTTGAGATATCTAATGCTAGTAGCTCGCAGAGAGACGGAACTATGGCACAGCAATTTGACTATCTAGAAGTGCCATTAGAGCTAGATTATGCTTTAATAGACCGTAAGTTTGGATTAAATATCCTTGGCGGAATTAGTTCGCTCTTCTTAATTGACAATTCTGTAACTCTCACTTCTGGTGAATTAACTACGGAAATAGGTGAGGCAAACAACGTGAACTCTGTTAACTTTAGTACGAACATTGGTTTTGGGGTTAATTATAAATTTACACCCAAGATTCGCTTCAACGTAGAACCCGTTTTTAAATATCAACTAAATACCTTTTCAGATGTATCGGGCGATTTTAGACCGTTTTCAATTGGGGTGTATAGCGGTCTTAATTTCAAATTCTAAAATTTCATCCAAGCATTTCGAATTACCTGAATTTATTGATTTTCCTTAATTATGCATAGGTTTACCAAATAATTATCTGATTATTTAAGTTGATGAAACAGAAACTTCAAATTTTTAAGGCGGTAGCATTGCACTCTAGCTTTACAAAGGCAGCTGAACAGTTATTTATTTCGCAACCTGCCGTTTCTAAAGCCATCCGTAGTATTGAAGATGAATATAAAACTACATTTTTTCTTCGGAAACGTAATTCTATTGAACTTACAGAAGATGGCAAAGCGTTCTTAGTATATACCAATAGAATATTAGAAATCCATGCCGAAATAGAGAATCAATTTCTACATCAAAAAGAACATATTCCAGATTCAATCCATTTTGGGGCCAGTACCACATTAGTCAATCATATCGTTCCAAAGATTATTGCCAAGTTTAGAACGCAACATCCGCATACCAATTTTGATATTAAAAGTGGTAATTCAGAAGAAATAGAAGAGTCTATACTGAACCAACAATTAGACTTTGGTATTACCGAAGGAAGCAATACCAACCGCAAACTGCATTATAAAAAGTTTATAAAAGACGAAATTGTATTGGTTACCAGTGTCAAGAACCATGCGTTCAAACAAAGTACCATAAGCACAGAAACGCTTCAAAAACTACCCATGATCGAGAGAGAAATGGGTTCGGGAACCAGAGAAATCATATATGAGTTTATAAAAGAATATCAGATTAAAAAACTGAACAATATAGTAACCCTGAACAGCACGGAGGCCATTAAAAACTACCTTAACCATTCAGATACTTTTGCGTTGCTCTCAATTCACGCCATTAATGAAGACCTCGTTGCCAACAAACTTAAAATTATAGACATTAAGAATGTGACCATTGAACGCTGGTTTTATTTTGTATCAAGAACTGGTTACCAGTCCAATGTAATGGACTACTTTGAAAAATTCGCCAGAAACAACTATAACTTTTAGTTATTTCATATAGCATTTTAAATTGCTTAAAAGTAATTTAACTCGCTTACTTTTGTATTATCAAATCAGGGTAATATGAAAGATAGAATAGCAAAAGTGGTGTTTTTAGGTATTGCTCTTTTCGTTTTTAGCGGATGGGTCAATAGCCCTACTGCCTTGCTACTTGGTTTTGGATTTACTTTATTCTTTGACAATCCTTTTAAAGACCATTGTCATAAAGCTATTCATTCATTTCTTAAAATAGCAGTAGTGGGTCTTGGTTTTGGTATGTTCCTAAAAGAAACGTTGGAAACCAGCAAAGAAGGATTTACCTTAACTTTTCTCTCTATTATATTAACTGTAAGCCTTGGGTTTTTACTAACTAGATTTTTAAAATTAGACACTAAGTTAGGGCATCTTATTACTTCCGGAACTTCGGTTTGTGGTGGTAGTGCTATTGCAGCTATTTCGCCTGTAATAAATGCTAAGAGTAGGGTCATTAGCATTGCGTTGGCCGTTGTTTTTCTTCTAAACTCCGTAGCCTTGTTTGTTTTTCCGGCAGTTGGGCATTACCTCAACTTAACCCAACATCAATTTGGTCTTTGGTGTGCGGTTGCTATTCATGATACAAGTTCTGTAGTTGGTGCGGCAATTGGTTATGGCGATGAAGCTTTGCGGATTGCAACAACCGTAAAATTATCTAGAATGCTTTGGATAATACCTTTATCCTTACTTTCTATGTTTGTTTTTAAAACGAAAAGCGAAAAAGTAAAAATGCCTTATTTCATTCTTCTTTTTATAGGGGCCATCATCATAAACAGCTATCATCTCATACCAGCCCCAGCAACTAGTTTTTTAGTATCTAGCTCTAAGCACTTGCTAATACTTACTTTGTTTCTTGTGGGTTCTACCATCTCCTTACGAGACTTAAAACAAACAGGTGTAAAGCCCATGGTTCTGGCGGTTTTACTTTGGGTTTTTATATCCGTCCTTTCCTTAACGTATATTCTATATTAGTTTTAGTATACACTGGTTATCTTGTTTGAAGTTCTTTCAGAATAACAGCTCTAACGTTTTCTCTCAGGTTAACCTTATCGGGTTCGGAAAGACTTTCAGTTTTGAAAAACTTATGCACCTTAGCTCGAATTCGGCCCGGGCCACCGCTAAAAAAAGAAAAAGAGAATCGCTTTTTATTATCATAGAACGTAATTGGAACGACCGGTATTTTATGAGCTATGGCCATTCTAAAAGCACCATCTTTAAAAGAATCCAAAACAATACTTTCATCATCAGGAACGCCCCCTTCAGGAAAAATACAGATACTTAAACCTTGAGCCAACCGTTTTTGGGCTCGTCTATAAACTGCCGTTCTGCTTTTGGCATCACTACGATCCACCATAATACAGACCCGTTTAAAGAAAAATCCAAAAAGAGGGATTTTAGCCAATTCTTTCTTCCCCACAAAAACAAAAGGGTTTTTGCTAATGTAGAGCATCAGCATAATATCTAACATACTAGTGTGATTCGCCACAAGCATGTAGCTTTTTCTCTTTTCTATATTTTGCTCCCAAAATACTTTTGGCGGGCAGCCCATACCATATAAAATAGGTGTAGCCCAGAGGTTTCTAGCCATCCAAAAAAATTGGGGATACCACTTTTCGGACAAAGTACTAATCAATAAAAACGGAAAAAATAATAGGATGGGCAAGGCAACCAAAATATAGAACCAAATACGGTACAAGGTGTAGCCTATTTTTTTAAGTAGTCTGGGCATAAAATCAAAAGTAACAATTTTACGAGGTATAATACATTTCTTTTATCTTTGGGCTTCTTTGAAAACAAGCAAATGGCAAGAATATTAACAGGAATACAAAGTACAGGCACACCACATTTAGGAAATATTTTAGGTGCAATCATGCCAGCAATAGAAATGGCGCAAGACCCAAAGAACGAATCGTTTTTGTTCATTGCGGATATGCATTCCCTCACACAGATTAAAAATGCGGAAGAATTACGCAGAAACACCTACTCCATTGCTGCCACTTGGCTTGCTTTTGGATTGGACATTGAAAAGACTGTTTTTTATCGTCAAAGCGATGTTCCCCAGGCCACTGAACTTTCTTGGTACTTAAGTTGTTTCTTTCCTTTTCAGAGATTAACATTAGCTCACGGGTTCAAAGATAAAGCGGACCGTCTTGATGATGTGAACGCAGGATTATTTACATACCCTATGTTGATGGCCGCAGATATTCTTTTATATGATGCCAATATTGTTCCGGTAGGAAAAGATCAGATGCAGCACTTAGAGATGACTAGGGATGTAGCTTCTCGTTTTCATAATCAAATGGGTGAAACCTTTGTCATTCCAGAAGTAAAGGTTCAAGAAAATACAATGTACATTCCTGGAACAGATGGTGAGAAAATGAGCAAGAGTAGAGGCAACCTCATCAACCTTTTTCAGACCGATAAAAAATTGAGAAAACAAATCATGGGCATACAGACAGATAGTACGCCAATGGAAGAACCAAAAGACCCAACTAACGATAACGTTTTTGCACTTTATAAAATACTGGCCGCTCAAGAACAGATTGAAGAAATGAGCGCCAATTACCTTGCTGGTAATTATGGCTATGGTCATGCCAAACAAGCACTTTACGAAGTCATTGTTAACAAATTTGGTGATGCTCGGGAGAAGTATGATTACTACATGAACAACACTAAAGAAATTGATGATGCCCTAGCAATAGGTGCTGAAAAAGCACATAAAGTTGCGGATGGTGTACTCCAAAGAGTACGCGCAAAACTGGGATATTAAAATTTAACAAAACCGACCACTTGGTCGGTTTTGTTTTTATAATGCTTTAAAATAAACTAGAATCGCTCGGTTTTCAGGAGGTTTTTTACCGATAAAGCCCCAATAAAGCTATTCTTTGAGCTTTGGGAGTAATTTTACAAACCAGTCAGTCGGTAGTTTTAAAGTTTTATTTTTTGTTTATGTTAAATAGCTTCGAAGAGTTTTCCGGGTAGGGGACGTATGACACCTTTCATTTCCATATTCAAAAGTGTAGAAGATACTTTGAATACAGGTAGCTTACATTCCAAGGCCACACTATCCAACAATTGCTTCCCATTTTTCTGTAAATAATCATAAATGGATTGCTCTGCAGGTTCAAGCTCTACAAAGAGTTGTTTTTGAATTGTTTTAGTTTCTTTCTCGGCAATGTCCCATCCTAACAAATACACCAAATCTGCAGCGGACGTCATCATATGTGCCTTTTGCTGTTTTATAAGATTATTACAACCAGAACTATATTTATCTTGTGCTCTTCCCGGTACGGCAAACACATCTCGGTTATAACTATTCGCGATATCAGCGGTAACCAAGCTACCTCCTTTTTCGGCAGACTCTATAACCACCGTAGCTTCGCTCATACCGGCAATAATCCTGTTCCGTTTTAAAAAATTAGCACGATCTGGATTACTGGTACTTCTAAACTCCGTATAAAATCCACCATTTTTTTCTACATCCTGAACATACTTGTTGTGCACCTTAGGATATATCTGATTGAGTCCATGCGCCAAACAACCTATAGTTTGCAAATCATGCTTAACGGCTGCCTTTTGAGCAGTAATATCAACACCATAGGCAAAACCACTTATTATAATAGGGTTTAATGGGGCTATGTCTTCTATGAACTTCTCGCAAAACGCCGTACCATAACTGGTTATATTACGTGTTCCTACAATACTGATAACTTTACGCCCTTCTAAATCAATGTTACCCCTTTTATAAAGTAACACCGGACTATCAATACAATGTTTTAAGTAAGCCGGATAATCGTCATCCATAAAATAAGAAAAACCAATACCGTTCTTTTTTATGTATTCATATTCCTGTTCGGCAGATTCCTGATGTTCTCCATCATACAAACCTCTTAAAGCATGCGTTCCTATACCGTCAATTTTTAAAAGGTTTTGTCTTTTTTCTTTAAAGACAGCACTGGCACTTCCACAATGCCCAATAAGTTTCTTAATTGTTACATCTCCAATTTTTGGAGCACCTTGTAATCGTAAAATCGCAAGCAATTCATCTGTAGTCATTTATAGAAGCATCAAAGTTATCCACAAAATACACAAATTATAATGTTAATAAAAAGTTATGTTGCCACTGGTCTGACCCTATAATTTTTTCCATATTTGTGTTCTATGGGACTAGAACGCTATATCTCCGAATTAATGTACCGCTATAACTGTGTAGTTGTACCAGGTTTTGGAGCTTTTTTAACGGAACAAAAATCGGCTGTTATACATGAAAGTACTAACACTTTTTATCCACCGGTAAAGACCGTTTCATTCAACCAACAATTGTTGTCAAATGACGGACTATTGGTTTCATATGCCGCTGAGGCCCAAAATATTTCTTTTGAAGAAATGTTGAAGGAAGTAAGTGATATAGTAGCTGAATGGAAAGCTGACCTCAAAAAAGGCGGACAATTACAGTTATCCGATATCGGAACACTTTGGTACAGTTCAGAAGATAAAATCCAATTTCAACCTTCAGGTAATGTTAATTACCTAACAGCTTCTTTTGGAATGTCTTCTTTTGTTTCGGCACCGGTAACCCGCGAAGTCCTAAAAGAAGAAGTAGCAAAACTAGAAGAAAAAGTTCCGTTTGCCTTTACACCAGAAAAACGTGAAGCACTCACACTTCGTCCTTATTTGAAATATGCGGCAGTTGCCCTTATTGCTTTGACGCTGGGTGTAACAGGTTTCCAATTTTATAAATCTAACGAGAATAACCAACAATTGGCTCGCCAAGATGCTGAACAACAAGTGTCACAACGCATTCAAGAAGCTACCTTTTTTGATGCACAACCACTAGAGTTACCAACCATTACGCTTAAAACTTCAAAAAAAGCAGTTACAAATATAGCTGAAGCACGCATGCATCATATTATTGCAGGTGCATTCAGATACCGGACCAATGCTGATAAGAAGATAGAGCAACTTAAGCTCAAAGGCTTTAACCCTTCTTATATTGGCACAAATCCTTTTGGTCTATATTTGGTTGCTTATGATAGTTTTACTGATTCGAATAAAGCTTTAGAGGCACTTCGTCAAATTAAACTTACGCAGAAAGATGCTTGGTTGAAATCAGGTCACTAGTAATCCATTTATCTTATAATTTTCTTCATAAAAAGCTAATTTCAAGCTTTTCGATTTAACCCCTAAACCGTAGTTTACTGTTACATCATTATGCCCAATAAAATAGGTATCTTTGCCCAAAAATTGATATATGCAGGCTAAAAATCCCCGTGATTCTAGAACTATATTGACCGATATGGTACTCCCAAGTGAGACCAACCCCCTTAATAATCTATTTGGCGGTGAGCTTTTGGCCCGAATGGATCGCGCCGCAAGTATTGCTGCACGTCGTCATAGTAGACGTATTACCGTTACCGCTTCGGTAAACCATGTTGCCTTTAATCAATCGGTACCTGTAGGAAGTGTCCTTACGGTAGACGCAGCCGTTTCACGTGCTTTTAGAACTTCTATGGAAGTTTATATTGATGTTTGGATGGAAGATCGTTTTACTGGTGAAAAATCTAAAGCCAATGAGGCTATTTATACCTTTGTAGCTGTAGATGATACTGGAAGACCTACAGTAGTACCACCTTTACAACCTGAAACCGCACTTGAACAAGAACGCTATGAAGGTGCTTTACGCAGAAAGCAACTAAGTCTGGTTTTAGCAGGTAAAATGGACCCTCATGATGCCACAGAACTAAAAGCCCTATTTATGGACTAATACTTTGTTAGAAATCAAAATTATCAGGATCAGGTCCCGTTCGCTCCCCTTTGTCCAGACTATCTAAACAAGATATATCGGCTTCAGAAAGCTCAAAGTCGAAAATATCGGCGTTTGACTTGATCCTATTTTCATGTACCGTTTTTGGAATAACCACAATTCCTTTCTGCAAATTGTAACGTAAAACAATCTGTGCTATTGACTTGTTATATTTGTTTGTTAGTTCAGAAAACACCTCTGATTTTCCATCAAAAAGTCTACCGTGCATAAAAGGCGACCAAGATTCGTACTGAATCCCTTTAGAATTGCAAAAGTCGATTAAATCTTGTTGAACCAAATATGGATGAAACTCCATTTGATTGACCATCGGTACAACTTCAGCGGTTTCCAATAAATCCTCTAAATGGTGCTGTAAAAAATTACTTACCCCAATAGCTCTAATTTTCTTTTCACGATACAATTTCTCTATAGCTCGCCAAGTATCCTTGTATTTTCCTGCCACGGGCCAATGAATTAAATACAGGTCTAGGTAATCAACTCCTAAACGCTCCAAACTCTCCTCAAAGGCTTTTAAAGTACTTTCGTAACCTTGGTCTGCATTCCATAGTTTTGAAACTAGAAACACCTCTTCACGAGCTACATTGCTTTCCCTAATACCTTTACCTACTCCTTCTTCATTCTTATAAGCGGCAGCCGTATCAATATGTCTATAACCAGTGTTCAAAGCATTTTTAACGGCGTCAATAACTTCTTGGTCATTGTCTGCCAAATAGGTTCCCAATCCAAAATAAGGCATTTCTACACCGTTGTTTAACCTAAACGAGCCTTGCAAGTCTGTTATCTTTTTCATAGTGTTCTTATAATTGGTACACCCACTCCTCAGGGTTTAATTTAGAAGTGTTCTGGTGTAAGTAAAACTTCAGTTTTGTCTGTCCGTTAGACCGATTGGTATAAATCTCACCCAATTCCGTCTTAGCTTCAACATTATCTCCCTTCTTTACATATAAAATAGAGAGGTTATAGTAAGTACTTATAAAGTTACCATGCTTTAACTGCACAGCTTTATTACCGCCAGGAATAGAGAGAATAGCAATTACCTCACCCCTAAATATAGCACGAGCTTTAGCACCTTGATCCGTAGTAATAACCACACCATTACTTTGGTGTTTTATACCTGGATAGATAGCATCTGCGTACACCCCAAACCCTTGGCTTTTAAAACCTTTTTCAACCGGCCATATTAATCTACCCTTGTTAGCGGTAAAACTGTTGGCTACGATAGCAGCCTCTGGTGTCAATAAAAATTTGCTAGGGTCATCACTTTTCTTTCCAGCCTCTTTGTTTGATGCAGCAATGGCTTCACGAATCAATCGTTCAATCTGCCGATCAATCTCTTTGGCTTGGTTCTGCTTATCCCTAATCTGTGCCGCAAATTTTGTTTCGCTCTTACGAATAGTTCCCAAAAGTGCTTGATGATCTTCCTTCTCCTGCGTCATCGCTTTTTTTGCCTTTAAGTTTTCTGCAATTAAGCGGTCTTTTTCTTTTTGCTGGACACTAAGGTCCATATTCAATTTACTTAGTTCTTCCGTCTTAACAACTATCTGTTCCCCTTGCTTTCGTCTAAATTCTGTGTATTGCTTAATATATTGTATACGTTTAAATGCTTGATAGAAATCATCAGAAGACAACAAAAACATTAATTTACTTTGTTGAATTTTACTTTGATATCCCTTTTGGATCATCATTGCATAATCATCCTTGAGCTTATCTAACTCATTTCTTAAACCGGAAATGACCTTGATGTTGGCATTAATTCTACGGTTGAGAAGATTAGATTGCTTGTTGGTGACATCTATAAGCTCTTGCCTCACCTTGATTTTATTATCCAAGGCCTCCATCTGATCAATTACATTACCTTTCTTTTTCTTTTGATCAAAAAGCAAGTAATTAATCTGTTCAATCTCTTTTTGCAATTTCTCACGCTTCGCTTCAAGAGCTTCCTGATCGGCATTTTGAGCACAAACAAAGCTCAATCCAAACAAACAGACAAAAAGAAAAACAACGATATAGTGCTTGTTACCGCGCATCGTCAGTTAATGAGATTTCTTTAAAACCTTTCGGTATTTTATACGGAAAATTTATTGGCTGGTCAAATTCAATGTTCTTATATTCTATATCAACAGTCTTTCGTTCTTCTCCCTCAATAGCGGCAACAGCAATACGTTGCGGAAGAACATACTTTCCAATCTTCTGATAATCCGTATAATTTACTTGTAACAATCTTTTCTTTAAAGGTTGAGAAAGCTGCTGGGAGGCCATTTTAAAGTTCTTGGGTTCTATTTGAAACATCACCTTAAAAAGGTCCATTGCTTTTTTTGGCTTCAGCTGATAATCTCCATTTACTACCGATGCATCATACTTGGCATCTCTAAGATTAAAAAGTGCTTGGCCCATTAGCATATTTTGTACTTGCTTAAAATCCAGTTCGGTACCCAAAAAATTACTGAGGTACTCAAAATTGCCATCAAAATATTCATTCTGCAATTTATTATAAAAAGTAACTCTACCAGGCGTAATATAGGCTTTGACCATACCTAACGGAGCACTCATCCAAATAGCTTTATCTTTTTCCATTCGCAAGCTCACGGAAACACCTTGCGACGATTCTCCATCGGAATAATCAATCCGCATTTTACCGGTTAACGTATTAAAATTGGTTGTATTTGCATAGTGATTTCTCACAATGGTTTTCGCAGAAAGATTGTCATCAACCTTTCCGTCAGCCAATACTTTTGTTGATTTACAGGAAAGAAAAAAGGAAAGTGAAACCAGCGCCATTAAGCGCAAAGCAATTCGTAAGGGTAACGCCATAGTCTTTGTAAAGTTTAAAACCCAGGTTTTATCTTACGAAGATACATATTTGCCTTGACTGAATTGTTAACGGAATTATAAGCATCTGCCAGTTCTTGATAAATTTTGTTGGCCAAAGCAATATCACCAACCAGATAATCCAACCCTGTTTCCAATGCCTCAATAGCATCACGTGGTTTAGCTTTTTTATTGAACGCATACCCCTGGGCATAATAAAAATAAGGTTGGGACGGGTAACTTTCCAAAGCCTCTCCTGCAACTTGGTCCAAAGCTAGAAAGTTATTGGTCCTTAGCATACCTTGAATGCGAGCTTTATATTGTTCAAAAGAGCCAGATTCTGCTCTGCTTTCATTTGTAACTGTAAATGAACTGCTCTTGATTGCAGCTTCTTGAGCCGCTATCAAATCTTCTACTTTTACGGACAGCTGTTGAGTGAAACTAGATTCTGGTGTTTCCTTTAAAATAGACTGTGCAGCTTTTGCTCGTCCTTTTCTGTAATAGACCAGTGCAAGATTTTCCTTGAATTTAGCATTATCAAAAGGTAATTGTGCTTTATATCCTTCAACGGATTTTTGCTGCTTTTGCAATATCTCTACATAAGTATTTGTGTACCACAAATTCTCGGGCTCGGCCAATAATGCAGTTAAAGCATACGGCTCTGCAACAGCATATTGCTTCTCTTTCAAATACAATTGGGCAAGCTCATGGTCTACCACATAATTTTTGTCATCCAACTGTTTGCATACTAACATGAGGTTAATAGCCCTGTCATAATTTTCAATGCCCTTCTGTTTCAGAGCCTCAAAGAATTTCTCCTGAAAATCATCTGAATAGTCATCTAGAAAAACTTCCGCACTTTGGTTTTCTGCAACTTCTGGTGTTTCTTGGGCATTGATAGTTATGGAGACGAATAACATTCCCCAGAAAAAAGTCGATATAATTGAACTTATAT
The DNA here is from genome assembly GCF_015330125.1 of Zobellia nedashkovskayae. Classification (NCBI taxonomy): domain Bacteria; kingdom Pseudomonadati; phylum Bacteroidota; class Flavobacteriia; order Flavobacteriales; family Flavobacteriaceae; genus Zobellia; species Zobellia nedashkovskayae. The sequence goes on from NZ_JADDXR010000002.1 coordinate 1,324,678, forward strand.
TCATGCTACAATACCTGCCTTATTATTATTGAAAACTAAGAGCTAGTTACTTTACACCCGTACTCCCAAAACCACCTTCACCTCTTGAGGTTTCGGACAATTCATTAACCTCTTTCCATTCGGCACGTTCATGCTTGGCAATTACCAATTGGGCAATACGCTCACCGTTTTCTACTGCGAAACTTTCGTTAGATAGGTTGACTAAAATCACGCCAATCTCACCTCGGTAATCTGCATCTATCGTACCAGGTGCATTAAGAACTGTAATTCCTTTTTTGGCCGCAAGGCCACTTCTTGGTCTCACCTGAGCCTCAAAACCTACTGGAAGCTCTATGAACAAGCCTGTTTTAATGATGGCACGCTCCAAAGGCTGTAACGTTACCGTTTCTGTTATATTGGCTCTGATATCCATTCCTGCCGATGTTTCGGTTTCGTAATGTGGAAGGATATGTTCCGATTTATTAATGATTTTAATTTTCATATTATTTTTTGAATTGTAAAATATCAATTTGATTTTATATTCGAGTACTATTTTGGGATGCTTTAGCTAAAACGGACTTAACTTTTCTGCCTTAGAAATATCTGTTTCAACTTATCATTTTCTAGTTTATACACCAAACCTAGGTAACACAAAAGTAAGACACTGCCAATAATTAAATTCCTATCAAAAACATAAAAGGAGAGAGCGGAAAATAGAATAGAAACGCCCAGGTAGAAAAGAATTTTTCTAAAATTATATGGAACCGGGTAGCGTGATTTTCCCAGATAGTACGAAAGCACCATCATACTGCCATAAGCCATAACCGTTGCTATAGCACTTGCCATATACCCAATATGTGGAATAAAAAAATAATTTATACCGATAGTTATAAATGCCCCAAACACTGATATAAAGGCGCCATAACGCGTTTTATCAGTCACTTTATACCAAACTGAAAGATTGTGATAGATACCCAAAAAGAAACTAGCTAATAGAATTATTGGTACCACGGACATGGCTTCCCAATATGCAGGATTTTTAACAAAAAGTACCTTCAGTACATCCGCAAATACGACAACTCCTAAAAGAATAACGCTACCCAGAACTACAAAATAGTTGGTGATTTGGGCATAGGCCTTCTGAGGATTCTCCGTACCCGCATGGCTAAAAAAGAAGGGTTCAATACCCATACGGAACGCCGTAGAAAATAACGTCATGAATAATGCTAGTTTTACGCAGGCATTGTACATACCTACTTCTTTGTTAGCTATATCTTCAGGTAATAGGGCTTCTAACATTACCCTATCAAAAACTTCATTTATGGAAAATGCTATTCCAGCAATCAGAACAGGAATGGCATATTTCATCATTTCTTCCCAAAGTTTCTTATCAAAAGTATACTTGCTAATCAAATATGGCTTTAACATTAATAAGAGCGTTACACCACTAGCAACCAAGTTGGCTATGATTATATATGTAATCTGGAAATTGGGTTTGTATAGGGTCGCTAAGAAGCTTTCAGGACTACTTCCCGAAATACTAGGCAATAACAAAAGGAAAAATAGCGTGAGACCAAAATTAATTACCACATTCAAAATCTTCACCACTGCATACCGTAGCGGTCTTTCATTAGCCCGCAACCACGCAAAAGGTATGATTACCAAAGCATCTAACGTAAGAATGAAAATAACGTACTTTATGTACTTTGGGTCAATGTTCAACAAACTTGCCATTCCGTTTTGAAAAATCAACGAGAATACCAGAAACAGCATTGTTGACGCCAGAATAGAAGTCAACGAAGTGGAAATAACCGTTTCCTTATCATCAGATTTGGTGTAAAACCGAAAAAAAGCAGTTTCCATACCATAGGCCAACACCACGTTAAACATAGCGAAATAAGCGAAAATTACGGCTAGTTCACCGTATATCTCCGGAGGCATAGCATCTGTATGCACCCTCACCAAAAAGAAAGAAATCATTCTAGGCAATACAGTGGCGAGACCGTAGATAGCCGTTTGTTTGAACAATTTTTTAAGCGGATTCAATAGTGCTGCATTTTAATCCAAAAGTACCTATTTAAAGGGATGTAGCAAAGTGAAGTTAAACCGCCGTAGTTTTCTTTTTTCTATCGACTATTTTTTTTCCTCAAGTTCGGATAAGAAATAGGGAGCTTTTGACTAATTCCATTTATTTTATAATATTTTAATTTACCCTTTTGCATATATGTAATAATGGCTTGCGTTTCGGTTAGATTAAAAGGAAAATCTTCAATACTATCAGCCGCATCGCCAAACTCTGCGACACCCACGATGCCTTTCTCAGTCATTAGGATTGAAACTGGAGCCTTCTTACCTTTGAAATACATATTTTTAAGCTTGGCCTTATCGTTTTTTAAACTTAAAATAGTAACAACTACTTCGTACCCATCTCTACCTTTAGGAGTTTCTACCGACCATTTTTGAGCATATGCATCTCCCAAACTGAATGGCGCAATCATTTCAAGTTTCATTTTTGATGCACATCCCACAATCATAAATAAGCTTAAGCCTAAAATATAAATGTATTTTTTCATACTAGTCTCTTCAATGTATTTGGGTATACATACGAGTAAAGAAGGTCGTAAGACTACCACCAAAAAAGAAACCCCACATTACTGTGGAGTTACATATTCTATAATTAACATACTCTGACATTGTCAAAGTGTGTAATTTATTTAATTGTTCAATGCTTCTGCTCCACCAACAATCTCAAGAATTTCGTTAGTAATAGCAGCCTGTCTTGCTTGGTTATAAGACAACTTCAATTGGTCTCTTAAATCTGTTGCGTTATCCGTTGCTTTATGCATTGCAGTCATCCGTGCTCCGTGCTCACTAGCAAAAGAATCACGAATACCTTTGTATAATTGTGTTTTCAAAGACTTAGGAATTAAGTGCTCTATGATTTCTATTTTTGATGGTTCAAAAACATAATCACTGCTCAAGTTTTCCGCTCCTTCAACAGGAACAATAGGTAAAAACTGCTCGGTCATTATAATCTGAGTAGCAGCGTTCTTGAACTTGTTATAAACAATATCAATACGGTCATAATTTCCTAAAGTAAATTGCTCCATTAAATCCTCAGCTATTGCCGATACATTATCAAAAGTCAAATCATCATAAACACTACTATGATTCGCAATTACATTAGATTTTTTTGCCAAGAAATCATTAGCTTTTTTACCAACCGCAACAAAGTCTACCTGCTTACCAGCGTATTTTTCATTAATTAAAATCGTACACTGCTTTAAGATGTTAGAGTTGAAGGCACCCGCTAAACCTCTGTTTGAAGTTATAGCAACAACCAAAACTCTATTCACCTCTCTGTTATCAGCATATACACTCCCGGAATCAGAATCCAGGCTTGCACTTAGGCCCTGCAACAACTCAGTAAGCTTATCGGCATAAGGTCGCATTGCAGTAATGGCATCTTGCGCTTTCTTCAACTTTGCAGCAGATACCATTTTCATGGCACTGGTAATCTGCATGGTTGATGATACCGATGCTATTCTGTTTCGTATTTCCTTTAAGTTCGCCATTTGTTCAAGTTATAAGTTTCGAGCACAAAACAGTACAATTAACTTGTTTCTGTGTTGTGCCCCAAACCTGGTATGCAATACTTTTATTAGCTTCTATATTTACCTGAAAGGTCTTTTGCCACAGCAGTTAAAACGTCTGTTACCCCATCTGTAAGTTTACCTGATTTTAAGGTATCCAATACATCTCTGTGCTTAGCGTTCAAGAACTCTAAATAATCTCTCTCAAATTCCTTAACCTTTTCAACAGGAACATCACGTAACAAGTTCTTAGAACCTGCATAGATAATCGCTACCTGATCTTCAACAGTGTAAGGGTCATTTTGAGCCTGCTTTAAAATCTCTACGTTACGACGTCCTTTTTCAATAACGTTTAACGTAGCAGCATCCAAATCAGAACCGAACTTAGCAAAAGCTTCCAATTCACGGAACTGTGCTTGATCCAGCTTCAAAGTACCTGCTACTTTTTTCATGGATTTAATCTGAGCGTTACCACCCACACGAGATACAGAAATACCTACGTTAATAGCTGGTCTTACACCTTGGTTAAATAAATCTTGCTCCAAGAAAATCTGTCCGTCTGTAATAGAAATTACATTTGTAGGAATATATGCAGAAACGTCACCTGCTTGCGTTTCAATAATAGGAAGTGCAGTTAAAGAACCACCACCTTTTACCATTGGCTTCAATACATCTGGCAAATCGTTCATGTTCTGTGCAATCTTATCATCGTTGATAACCTTTGCAGCACGTTCCAATAATCTAGAGTGCAAAAAGAAAACATCCCCCGGGTAAGCCTCACGTCCCGGTGGTCTTCTTAAAAGAAGAGATACCTCACGATAAGCTACAGCTTGTTTTGATAAATCATCATAGATAATCAAAGCTGGACGACCTGTATCACGGAAATACTCTCCGATAGATGCACCTGTAAAAGGAGCATAAACCTGCATTGCTGCAGGATCAGAAGCATTTGCAGCTACAATAGTCGTATATGCCATAGCACCTTTATCTTCTAAAGTCTGCGCAATTGCAGCTACGGTAGAAGCTTTTTGGCCAATAGCAACATATATACAATATACTGGCTTACCAGCATCGTAAAATTCTTTTTGATTCAAAATGGTATCGATACAAACAGTAGTCTTACCAGTCTGACGATCACCAATTACAAGTTCCCTTTGCCCACGGCCAACAGGAATCATTGCATCAATTGCCTTAATACCAGATTGCATTGGCTCAGTTACCGGCTCTCTAAAGATAACACCAGGCGCTTTACGCTCCAATGGCATCTCATAAGTTTCACCAGCAATAGGTCCTTTACCATCAATAGGGTTACCTAAAGTATCTACCACACGACCAACAATGCCTTCACCTACTTTGACGGAAGCAATTCGTTCGGTACGTTTTACTGTAGAACCTTCTACGATAGTCTTGGAATGTCCTAAAAGAACCACACCAACGTTATCGTCTTCAAGGTTAAGAACGATACCTTCAAGGCCGCCATCGAATTCTACCAATTCTCCGTACTGGACATTAGATAGACCGTAGACTCTGGCGATACCATCACCAACCTGCAGTACTGTTCCCACCTCATCTAATGTAGCGGTGGCTTCAAATCCTGATAATTGTTTCTTTAAAATTGCTGATACCTCAGCGGCTTTTACTCCTGCCATTTTGATAGATATAAGACATCGAACTTAAGAAATATACCTTAAGCCCTAGTTATTATTATAAACTACTTGTAAATTCTCTTTTAATAGTATTCAATTTATTTGAAATGCTGGAATCATATTGTAAATCACCAACACGTAAAATAAATCCGCCAATAATGCTTTCATCAATTTTGTTTTTGATGGTCACCGCATTACCGGTAATCTGTGCTATTTGCTTAAGAACTTTTTTCTCAAGATCAGCACTTAAAGGTACCGCGGTAGTAACATAAGCTACACCCTCTCCTTTTAAATCTTCATTAAGAATGATATATTTTAAAGCAACCTCGTTTAAAATAGATATTCTTTTGTTAGCAACAAGTGTTTTGATTAAACCTAAGGTAATCTGGTCGCTACCTTCAAACACAGCAGCTAAAGCTTTCTTCTTGGTTTCCCCAGTTACTACAGGACTAGCCAACATTGCTCTCAACTCCTTACTATCGGCAATAGTTGCCACAATAGAACGCATGTCTTTTTCGACTGCACCCGTAGCCTTGTTTTGCACCGCTAGGTCCAAAACTGCTTTTGCGTAACGTATTGCTGCTCTAGAATCGCTCATTTTTTATCTTGTTTTATTGTCCTGCTATCCGAAACTAACCGGCATAACAAAAAGCAATATAGCTACTTAATTCAATTTAACATCACCCAACATACTTTCAACCAACTTTAATTGTTGGTCTTTGTTGGATAGTTGCTCTTTTAAAACTTTCTCTGCAATCTCAACAGAAAGTTCGGCTACTTGATTTTTAATATCAGCAACAGCGGCTTTCTTTTCACTTTCTATAGCAGCTTGAGCTTGCTTCAACATTTTATCGCCTTCAACTTTAGCTTGCTCTTTAGAATCCGTGATCATCTTATCCTTGATTTCACGAGCTTCTTTTAACATAGCTTCACGCTCAGCACGAGCATCTTTTAACAATTTCTCGTTATCAGCTTGAAGGTTCTGCATTTCTGCACGGGCTTTCTCCGCTGCTTCCAATGCATCATGAATACCTGACTCACGTTCGTTTAATGAAGTCAATATTGGTTTCCATGCAAATTTCACCAATAGAAAAATCAAACCTAATAACAATATCGTCTGAACTACGAAAAGGCCTGGTGAAAAATCGTTTAATAAAGTTTCCATATATAATATTACTTTAAAATTCTAAACTTGATTAAAAACATTTCCTGCAACCAACCGTTGCAGGAAAATGCCTTTAGGTTTTAAGTTCTTAAGCTTTTCCTAAGAACAAGGCACCAAATGCCAAACCTTCTAAAAGTGCAGCAATGATAATCATCGCAGTTTGGATTTTTCCTGTTGCTTCTGGCTGACGAGCAATACCTTCCATTGCTTTACCACCAATTTGACCAAGACCGATACCTGCTCCGATTACGATTAAACCAGCTCCAATTAAGTTGTACATAGTAATTGATTTATATAATTAAATTAAAAAACTCTCTTTTAGATAAAATCCCCTCTAACGTCTTCCGCGTCTGGAACTTCATGTCCTTTTGCATCTTGCTCATGATCATGGTCGTGCTCTGCAACGGCCATACCAATAAACAATGCTGATAGCATAGTGAAGATATAAGCCTGTAAAAAGGCAACCAATACTTCAATAAGCGTAATAAAAAATGATAATACCAATGATAGGCCTGTTGCACCAACTACACCCAAGCTTTTCTTAAGTGTAAACATGATGGCAATTAAACTCATTACCACAATGTGGCCTGCAGATATGTTAGCGAACAACCGCACCAATAATGAAAATGGCTTGATTACAAATGCACCCGCCAATTCAATAATAGCCAAAATAGGTCTAATCAAAAAAGGCACACCCGGCATCCACAACATGTGCATCCAGTAATCTTTGTTTCCACTAAATGTATAAATAACCAAAGTGAAAATTGCCAAAGCTGCGGTTACAGCTAATTGGCCTGTTACATTAAACCCAAATGGAGTTAATCCTAGAAGGTTCAAAATCCATATAAAGAAAAACACAGTTAATAAGTATCCCGTAAATTGACGGTATTTTTTCTCACCAATATTTGGCTTAGCAATTTCATCCCTTACATAGATTACTAAAGGCTCTAATACTCTACCAAAACCAGTAGGTATTTTTTTACTAGCATATTGTTTAGCTAATGAAGAAAAAGCCCAAAGCATAAGAAGACCTACAAGCAATACTCCAAAAACACTTTTGGTAATTGAAAAGTCTAAAACTTTAGCTGCATTTTCTGCATGGTGATGATCATCAAATTGAACTTCGGAAGCACCTGCATTCAATTCGTATATTTTACTGTGAAGCTTTACGAACTTTGATCCGCCTTTTTCTACGATAACCTTTCCTGCATCATCATGATGAAATTCAGAAGACATAAAAGTTGCCAACCCATTGCTTGACCAGAGTATAACCGGCAATGGAAAACCTACGTGCTTGCGTTCGCCATTGTCTCCGGTATAAGAAAACAAATGAAAATCATGAGCATCTTTAATGTGGTGCTGAATATACGCGTCCACCTCATCTTTTGTGTCAACTGCCCCTTGATCGCCTCCCTCAGAGATCGCAAAACCTTGAAGAGAAATGCAAAGTGTACAAAGTAATACTAGTGTTCTGATCATTTTTGAAACTTCCTTCATTATTTTTTATCAAAAAATTATGCTCCTGAAATTTTGCGCAAAAATAGGTAATCTTGCTGTAATACAAAGCATTTTTATTCTATAAAATTTTGAAACTATCTACGTTCTAAAATTTTTGAAACAAAAAATACTTCCAAGCCTAAAAAAACAAACACAGGAATAAGAAGTGAAGCCCTGTAAAATCTCGGTAAATACTGGTCTCCCATAAGTTGCGGATAACACATGGCTGTATAAGCTGCAATTTTAAAAACTAAAGTCCCCATATAAATGAAACCCAATTGAGCAAAAAACTTTTCGTTTTTTGAGAACAGTTTAAAAGTAACAATTACCGATAAAGAGAAAATGAAATGAAAAATATAAGCTTCTTGAAGTAGTCTATTGAAGCTTAAATTATCATCTGGCAGGAGAAATTGATGAAGAAAAAAAGAAGTCGTGCCCACCAAAATGAACACGACTATATATTGTACTATTTGTTTGATCAATGCTATTTATTTAAGGTCATCACTTTTTTGATAACGATATACATTGACAAAAATACGGCAAGTAAAGTAATTGTATCCTCTAAAAATGTTTTTTCAAATTTTACATCTAACCAAGCCCCCAAAAGATTGCCCAAATAGATAGTAGCACCCATTTGCAAAGCAATACCTGAAAAACTAGCCGCAGTGCGTACTAAATTAGAATTATCACGAGGCTTTTGCTTGCTCATTACTTCTATTAGAACTGCTTAATGAGGATTTGAAGCTGTTTGGAGCACTGTTCAGTGAACCGCCCTTTCCTTTCATGGTACATGAGGCATTGAATGTAGCACCTGGCTCTACTGCCAGTTTAGTTACAGAAACCGTACCTTCTATTACAGCCGAAGATTTAAGGGAAAGTAGGTCTGATACTAGTAGCTCTCCATTGAAGCTACCTTCAATATCTGCATTTACACATTCTACTTTGCCATGTATATAGCCGTCTTTACCAATAACTACTTTACCAGTAGTCTTTACGTTACCGTCTAATTTTCCGTCGATTCTAAAATCAGCTTCAGACTCGATATCGCCTTTAATTTTTGTGTGCTTAGAAATCCTGTTAGGTTGTGCGCCAATTTCGTTCATAGTTCGTGGTTTTTTGTTGTCAGAAAACATTGTTTAAGGTTTTGGGGTTAAAATTTGATTTTTATAAGATTGTAAGTTTTTATGTACCTGAATAATTTTATAATTGGTAGATAAAATAACAAAATTCTCATTCTCAATGCGGTAATCCTTGTTAAACTTTATAAGCTCTGCAAAGCCAAGTGCATAGTCCTTAGACTTAAAGCCATGTACTACCACAAATTGGTCTTCTAAGGTATAGATATCTTTTGAAACTATATTCTTATATCTTAAGTCTACAATAGCATCTTCTAATGCTTTCTTTACCCTTTTAGCAATTTCATCATTGCTTCTTCTAAAGGGAAAAACAACTTTCCAATTGCCAGTACCTGATGAACCAAGTTCCGTAGAAAATTCTTTGACCGCTAGTTTAGGAAGTTGCTCGGCAACCATTTGCTCTGCCTTCTTACCTTCCGGATTGTTGGGGTAGGTTAATGCAACGTAATTCAAAGCTTCCTCAAAAGGTATAAAGCCATTTAGTCTTCCAATGGCATTTGCCTTCAACATTTCAAATTTAGGCACAATAGGATCGCCTGTGTATTTTTCTATATTCTCTTCGGCACCTGTAATAGTCTCTAAAAATTCTTGCTGCTTGTACTTACGATATAGGGTAGCGTAACGTGCATCTGGACTATCGGCATCATCTTCAAGAACGGCTCTAGGATTCAATATGATTTCCGCATAACGGGAATCAGCATGATTCGAAAGAATATTGTCTTTCATGGAGGCTAAAAGCGGACTGCCCTCTTCTTCGTAAATCTTGTACAGGTTGTATTTAGATGGAAGAATCAAACGTTCTTCTGGATCGGAATCCAAAACATGTTCCAATTTACCTGCTGCCAAGAGGTTCTCTTTAAACTTCTCTTTATAGATTAATCCTAATTGGTAATTGGCAAAATTTCTCTCGTCCTTCAAACTATCTATAACGGCTACATCCGTAGGAACTCGATTTAGATAATAATCAACAGAAAACTTTTCTTCTTCACCAACTTCACTTGGAATAGTGTCGTTTGTAGCAAGGGCATCATCTGTATTCTCCTGTGGCAAGGCTCTTTTTTTATTGCTCCATCTCCAATCATCCTCCAACTGTCTTTTACCCCACCTTTGGACAAAATCATTCTTACCATAGCCTAAACTCGTAAGGTTATAAAAATAGAATTTACCTTTATTCTCTTTACCACCCTTGCTTTTTGCAAATTCTGCAAAACCAGAAGTGATTCTTCTTTCTTCTTTCTTTGCTGCAGCTTCTTTTGCTGCTTTTAAATCGGCTATATACTCCTCAAAATAAACTGTGCGTTCCGCTAACGGAAGATTGTACAGGGTAATAACACTATCTGTTTGATGGGCGATATCTTCATATTTAACGACATCTTCAAGGTTATCTAGTTTCTTCTTGGTAGACCTGAACTTCTTCGTATTCTCTTCTAGGTTTGGCAGAACACTATCATAATAAGCTCCCGAAAGTTTGTACTCGTTACGATCAAAATTATAGACCGCCAAATTCTCATAATTAAGTGCATTTAACTTAGGTTCGTTCTGTGTAGCTCGAAGAGATTTGTTGAAATATACCAAAGCCATACTGTCATTCTCTTGCTCCAAATGATATTCTGCAACTTGGCGATAAATTTTATCTAGAAATGGGCGGTTCTCACGATTCTCTTCTAACTCCGTAAGGAACTCCAACATTTCTTCACTGTTCTCAGAATTAATTTTAGTATTCCGGATTTTCTGAATTTCCGCATTAATCATATATACTCTGGGTGACCTCCTGTTTAGATCAATTACCTTAGTAAAAGCATAGTTGGCACTATCCTTTTGATTCATTTGGTTATACAACTGCCCAATAATGTATAGATAGCGTCCTTTTTCTGCATTTTTCTTGGTGTAATGAGATGCCACTTTAAGATGTTGTACTGCAGTATCAATCACCTTTTCGTTAATGTAAGCTTGCGCTATCATAGCACGGGCATCTGCATATTCTTGGTCTGTTAGGCGTTCAAATTTTAAAAGCCTTTTCAGATTCTTAATAGCCAACTCATCATTTTCTAATCTAATATTCACTTTCTCTCGCCAAATGTGAGCTTCGTTCAGCTTGTCACTATAATCGTATTTTTTTATGATATAATTAAAAGCTTCCAGAGCAGGCATATAACGCTGATCAAAATAACGAGCCTTACCCAAAAGCAAAAAGGCTTCGTCCGTCTGTGGATTACGCTCTTCATCTTTTATTTCCATACTATGCTTTTGTATGGCCTTTGTAGCTTTTTCTTCGGCAATAATAAAGTTGGGGTTGTTATCTTCTGAATCTAACTTTATATCTTCCGTAACTTCCAAACGCTCTATGGGAAGAACTTCCCAATAGTCATCTTTATAATTTAAATTAAGTTCTTCGCGACCCTCTTCAAAAGCTATATTACCATTATACAAGGTGTTGTACTTGGTATTGAGCGCATGCCAATTACGATTGACAAATGCGTCTTTTTTGGTTGAACATGCGTTTAAAACGATGCCCCCAAGAATTGAAAATAAGATAAGTTTATAGTGCGACTTCAAAATTGTATATCTACGTACTTTACATTAACTAAAAAAGAACGGTATTATTATGCAGTTGGTCGATAAAAAGTTTAAGGTTCGGGGTTTACAAACGTAACCGAAAGTATGATTATTAAGACAATTTTGTTTTTATTTTATGCCAACTCTTAGACAAACCTCATACTCCTGTTACCTCCTAATGGGGAATAGAATTTTTATTTATACCAACTTTCCTTTATCACAAAGTACGTGAAGTTTACATAAAGTAGAAATAGAAGATTTCAATTTTCACCGACTAACCGGTTTGTGTTTGCCCCGTTCACCGATTAACAAAGGGTTTTATTACCCATAAATAGATGATAATGGCAGGTTATCGATAAAAATTCTAAGCGTGGTAAAAGTTGAAGAAAGAAATATAGACCAGGTAGTCGGTTTTAATAAAATGGATTACTGCACCGATACATCTTCCTGAGACTCTTCTTTTCCGCTGAAAAACAGTTCTAATTCTTTTAAAGTAGCTTCTGAAGTTTCAATGTCTTTCACAACTTCACCCTTGTTCAATACTACAATACGTTCACAAACCTCGGTTACATGAATTAAATCGTGACTGGAGACCAATACCGTGACTCCCTGTTTGGATGCCAAATCTTTAATAATGCTCTTTAACCGTATTTGAGTTGTAGGGTCTAAATTGGCAAAAGGCTCATCTAAAATAACTACTTCTGGGTTGCCGATAAATGAAGCTACAATACCTGCTTTCTTTTGGTTCCCTTTAGAAAGGTCACGCAAGTATTTTTTCTGATTCAATATCTCGCCATGAAAGAAATCCTCAAAATTTGCGAGTAATGCATCTACATCGGCCTTATTTTGGTTACGCAACTCTCCAATAAAATAGAAGTACTCCTCTGGTGTCAAATAACCAATCAGGAAAGTTTCATCAATAAAAGAAGAGGTATTTGTCTTCCAGGCTTCACTTTGATCTACTTGCACTTCGTTATTATTAATATGTCCCGTGGTAGGCTGAATCAAATCTAATAGAAGACTAAAAAAAGTAGTTTTACCTGCTCCGTTGTTTCCAACAAGACCAAAACTTTGTCCTTTTGATATTTCTAACTGCTCTATGTTCAAAACAGTTTTGCCAACGTATTTTTTAGTAAGGTTTTGTACTGTTATCATAATTTTCAATAAAGTTCGCGTTTCAATTTATAACTCTAAAACAAAGACATTGCTAACTGTTCTGCTCTTTAAAACCTGCAATCATACCATATTTTTTCTTTCGATATATCTTAGTTATGCTATCTAACACCACATTTCTAAAGACAAAGCCAACCAACCCTAAAAAACTTAATGTAATAAGCGCGGCTTCAAAGGAAACAAAAATGGCCAAAAGGCCGTAAATAAGCATTGGTAGTCCAAACAAAGGAATGCCTACTATAAACTGGGTGGCACTCATACCTTGCATATTTCCCATTGCACTTTTGTTTAAATCTATTCGCTTTTTATTTTTTGAGCCGAAGAAAAGAATAATTGGAACGTTTACGCCTAAATTATAAAGTGCACAGCTAAAATTAATTGCAAGTGCATCCCAACCAAAATACACATAGGGTACGGAAAGTAAGAACATTACTGCTATACTAACATAAATAAGTGCTGCCTTGGCTTCAAGGTATTTCTTTAAGGGAATATTCTGCGACATCATCATGCTATAATAAAAACTATCCCAAGCAGGGATAAACTGCCCAAAGTTCATTAAGAAAACGCCTGTCATAAATATACCAACAAACACAAGCATTCCAGAACCCATTCCCATGTCATCCATACCGTAAAAAAACAACCCATAGAAAGCAAAAGCCAATGACATAAAAACTTGTGTTTTAGTCCGCTTATTACGCCAAATAAGCTTTAAATCTAATTGTAAAAATGGTGCAATCGCTCCAAAACGGTTTGTCCAAGATAAATCTGAAGAAGTGGCTTCTGTGGCTTTCTTCTTTAGGGAGGCATCTAAAAAAATCCTATTTCGTATAAATGAATAATTAAAGTAATATGATAACCCAGCTATTGCCAAGGGTATGATGGCATAAAGCGGGTTTTCATAAAGGGCATAAAAAACCTTGCCCGCATATTCCTTTATAGGAAGAATCTTAAAATATTCTAAGCCATAACAGGCTACCAAAAGACTAGCAATACTGATTAAAGCTTTATCGCTCTTGTTTACTATAAAATTGATATAATTAATACTCAATACGATGCCTATCATTGCCAATAACCAAAATGACACATTTATAAAAGCATATCCTTTTACAAGTAATACAATAGCAAAGGGTATAAAGAAAAATAATGCCAAGAAATTAAAAAAAGAAACTGCTGAACGCCCTAAAATATAATGGGCAATACTGCTTTTTTTAATAGGAAGGGTCAAAAACGGCTTGATGTCCATTACTGGAAGTTTCTGCATAAAATATCTTATAAACAGTTCTGCAAGTACCCAATATAATAAATACTGACTTAGGGTAGCTAACGGATCCGTATTAGGGATTGCTTTTTCTAAAACAAAGAATAACGATGAGCCAACAAAGGCCAACATTCCCAAAAAATATAATGCAAAGAAGCCCATTACTATCTTTATACCAAGGCTTTTACCCATTGATGAAGAACGAAAGAAAGATTTCCATTGCAGCTTACTAAAGCTTTTAAACATAAGAAATAGATTACTAGTGCAGTAAGTTAGTGTTTGGGAAGGTAAGATTTGTTACAATAAAACTCTACATTTTTTATTTCAAATTCATTTTAGTGAAGAATTATAATCGTTTTTAAGAACGTAAACTTCAACTATATTACAAGTAGCCTCCAATCCAAAAACGTCATCGATTAAAAATAAAATTTAAGTCCTTTTTTTACAGTTTCCGTTTCAAATGGCTCTATCAATGCTTATTTTTACCGTCACATTTGACTAAAAAAGATACAATGGTACATTTTCATTCCTTGACCGTAAAACATATTAAACCGCTTACACCTAGTTCGGTTGCTATAACTTTTACCATACCTAAAGACCTTATACAAACTTTTGATTTTGTTCCTGGGCAATACATTACTATTAAAATGGAGCTTAAAGGAAAAGAAATCAGAAGAGCTTACTCTATCTGTTCTTCACCAAAAAGCGACTGCTTTACCATTGGCGTAAAAAAAGTTGATAAAGGCGGATTTTCAGATTACGCGCACACCACGCTAAAAGCTGGTGATGTACTAGAAGTTATGCCTCCTGAAGGTAGGTTTACATTTCAACCAACTGGAAAAGTCAAAAACATAGCTGCTTTTGCCGCAGGTAGTGGTATTACGCCTATAATGAGTATTGCTAAGTCGGTTTTAGCAGATAATCCTAAAAGTAAATTTGTTCTTGTCTACGGAAACAAGTCGCATAAGGAAACGATGTTCTATACAGATTTGGCAAAATTGGAATTGGATTACGCAGGGCGATTCAAAGCCTACTTCGTAACTAGCCAAGCCCAAGAAGATGATTCACTTTTTGGACGTATAGATGTTTCTACCGTTAATTATGCGCTTAAGAACAAGCATAAAGATGTAGATTTTGATGGCTATTACCTTTGCGGACCAGAGGCCATGATACATTTGGTTTCCGATACTTTGATAGAAAACGATGTCCCAAAGGATAAAATACATTTTGAACTTTTTACAACTACTGAAATTTTAGACGAAATGCCGGAACAGCCAGAAGGCAAAACCGTGGTTTCTATAGTGGTAGACGATGAGGAGTTTACTTTAACAATGGACAAAAAGGAAATTGTTCTTGATGCTGTTTTAAAACAAAATATTGATGCTCCTTACTCTTGCCAAGGTGGTGTTTGTAGTAGTTGTATCGCCAGAATAAAAGAAGGTAAAGCGGAAATGGTGAAAAACCAGATTCTTACCGATGGTGAAATTGCGGAAGGTTTGATACTTACTTGTCAGGCACACCCAACAACTCCGACACTAAAAATTGATTATGACGATGTTTAATTAATACATCGATTAGGAAAATAGAGAAAGCCACGATTGTAACTTACAGTAGTGGCTTTTTTAATAGTTCCTCTAGCCTACGCGATGTGTTTTCATATCCCACGAGGTATGCTTTTTCAATACCTTTTCGGTCTAAAACACCAATCTTTTCCAGTTCCTTAAACTCCATTAACAGATCACAAGCATCAAGTTTTGTTCGGTTAATGGCGTAAATCATGAGACCCGTTACTCTTCCGGCAAGTTGTAATGAATTTTTAAGGGCATTTTTGTTGAGTTCACCTACAACGGATACATTGCTACCAATAATAAAATCGGCCTTGCCCATTACGGGTTCTAAGGGAAAATTGTTCATAATCCCACCATCAGCATAAAGCTCGCCGTTCATCTCAACCGGACTAAAAACAGGAGGTATCGCAGCAGATGCCAATAAAGGACGAATGAGTTCGCCCTCTGAAAAATATTCAAGATCACCTTTTTGAAGATTCGTAGCCGCTACATGTAAGTTCTTTTGAAGTGAATGAAAAGTATTCTCAGGAAAATACGCCTTAAAAACTTCAAAATACCTATCGGTATCTAAAAATCCAGGTTTTACAATAGTCAGGAAATTATACTTAAATAACGGTGTTTCCTTAAAGAACTCCATCATATCCAAAACAGAATTACCGTTAGCATACAACGCGCCAACCAAGGCTCCTACGCTACTGCCGCCAACCACGTCTGCCGATAGACCAAACTCATTCATTGCCTGTATTACTCCAATATGCGCCATACCGCGTACGCCACCGCCAGAAAGCACAAGCCCAATAGATGTTGATTGTATGTCTTTCATAATAGTACCTAGATTGTACGCATTTTATGCTACGAAGGTATCTATTTCAATAGACTATCCATTAACTTCTTATGATAATTGGGAACAACATCATAACAGTACTTAACAGGGGAACCTGCTTCTTTATCACATAATAAGTAGGATTTAAACACCTGTTTATTATTCTCTTTAACCGTATCGTCTTGGTGAATTTCTAGCCGTGCATTCAATTCTTCAGATACAATATCTTCAGGAGAAATAATGTAATGACTCGCCAAAACGTCAAACGGATTAAAACCATCTGCTCCTTGATCTACCCATTGTTGCAACCATGCTTGTGAAGCCTCGGCCAACCACTTGTTGCCTTTATCTCCGTTTGCCAAAGCATCTAAATCAGCTGCCTTAATCCAAACCTTATTTGATATCTCAAATGGACATAAAGTTACAGGAACACCATTTTCGAACATTAGCCTGAAAGCATCATTATCCAAGTCGAAATTCAAATCCTGTGCGTGGTTTCCTTTATTACCGATTTTAAAGTAATCCTGCGCAGTTCTACGTCCTGCAACAAGAACCACTTCTTGTATTTTATTCTTTAACTCGGGATATTTTAAGAGTAACAGTCCAACGTTAGTTGCCGGACCAATGGCCATAATGATCATAGGTTGCTTTCGGAGAGCTTCAGCCAAAGCTTCAACCGCTTCATTGCTATTTGCATCTTTCAAATTTATAGCTTCGCCTGCTCCTCTAAAAACAGGTATTTCACCCATAGCGAACTCCTTGCTCATTTCTTGACTGAGCGGATATGAATTTTTAATACTAGTATTCCCAAAGACAGCACTTATTCCACATATCTCAACATTCTCGGCTTTCATCAATTGTAAAACAGCAAAACCATCATCTACATCACAATAGCCGTCACGTTTATCTCTGGTCATACCTACGGAAAGATCTGTGTCTATCCATACTTTCTTCTTCGTCATCTCTATTATTTTTACTATCCTTTTTATTACTATTATTAAAATTGATTGAAGCTATATCAATCCACCCCAAAACTCTATTTCACTCTGTACACCGGTTTGTGGATCTTGAATGAAATCCTTCTTATCCTCGTATACTTTTAAAATTCCATCCGCCATAAAACCAATTTGATTACCCATCAGAACTGCTTCCTTTAAATCGTGGGTCACAAAAAGTGATGTAATATCAAATTCTGCAGTCAACTTCTTAAAAAGTTCCTGCATACGTTGCCGGGTACCTGTGTCCAAACTTCCAAAAGGTTCATCCAATAACAAAAGTGACGGATTGGTACTAATAGCACGACCAAACGAAACTCGTTGTCTCTGTCCTCCAGAAAGCTGGGTGGGCATTTTATCTGCCTGCCCCTTAAGTTCTAGGCTATGGAGCATATGCTCCACTTTCTCCTTAATTAAACCTTCTGGTATTTTCTTTAGCCTAAGACCAAAGGCAATGTTCTCAAAAGCATTTAAATGAGGAAACAGTAGGTCTTCTTGATACAAGTAAACAATGCTTCTCTTTTCCGGCTTGGTCTCCGTAATATCCTCTCCGTTCAATAGAATTTTACCTGAATCAGGTGATACGAGTCCTCCAATAGTCTTTAGCATAGTAGTCTTGCCGCAACCAGATTTACCCAAAATACTTAAAGTATGTTTAGCTTTCAGTGAAAAATTAAGGTCTTTGACCACCTTTTCATCACCAAAACTCTTTACGATATGTTGAACCTCAAGAAACATTAGACAAATTTTTTAAACACATAACGCTTGTTAAAATATAATAAAACTACAGGCGGAAAAATCAATAAACAACAACTTAAAGCTCCATAATAATAGTTAGCTTCCTTAATAAACAAAAATACTTTTATTGTTAGTGTCTGTACTTTTCCGATGCCTATTATAGAGGTTAATCCATATTCGAACCAAGAAATAAGAAACGTTTGAAAAAAGCAGATGAGTATAAGTCCTTTTGCCAAAGGCAGCAATACCTTTATGTAGGTCTGCCATTTATTACCACCTAAGGTAGCAACCAAGTCTTCATAGCTTTTTACCTTTTCGTTCCAAAAACTACTAAAAAACAGAAGAGCATAAGGAAAAGCGATAATAAATTGTGCAACTACAACTCCAGTAGTATTTCCGAAAAGACCCATTTTCAAAAAGAAAAAACTTAGGCAAGCGGCGAAAACAACAGGCGCCAATATATAAGGGAAATAAGCCAACAGCGTTAATATTCTTTTTTTAGGGTGATAGAAAACAGCTTTACTGATTAAAAAGCCCGAAGTCGTAGAAAACACCGCCACCAACAGAGATATGAGCAGAGATGAGAAAAAACTCTTTAATAATCCAACTTCAGAACTAAAAACCGTTACCCAGTTTCTGAAACCAATATATGAAGGCCAAACATCCGGAAAACGCCATTCCGAGGCCAATGATAGGAACACGAGATAGACGAATGGAAACAGAATCAACAGCACCACTAAACTCAATACAAAGGGTTTCCAGTTAATTTGCATAAGGTCTTTTTCTTTTGGGGAGAAACAATAAAATAGCGGCAACTGAGACAATTAGCGTGTATAGCACGGCAACCACGTATCCCTCTGAAATTTTATCTAAATCGTATTGTTTAATTTCTTGAATAATCAGTACCGATAGCATTTGTGGTGATTCTTGACCTAAAATTAACGGCACCTCATAAGCGCCTAATAAAAAGATAAAATAAAGCATGATAAGCACCCATGTCTTTTTTATAAGAATAGGTAGAAAAACCCGCTGTGTAATCTGATTGGCATTTGCACCAAGGGACTGCGCCAATAAAGAAAGTTCTTCTACTCGCTCATTTTTGTAAACATTCAAAAAAAGCAGCACAAAAAATGGCGTAATCATGGTGATGAAAGAAAATATAATCCCGATTGCTAAACCATCGTTTACCAAATCAGGGAATTGTGAAGCCTCTGTAATGAAACCTAATTTATGACTGATACGAGCAAAAAAGCCTCCCTTAGAAAACAATTGAAACGTAAAAAACCCGGTAACAATACCCGGTATTGCCAGTGGTAAATAGATTATAAAAGACATGAAACGTTTTTCTAGTTGCTGTCTAAATTTTGATGTAATCCAAAGCGCACTTCCAACAGAAATAACCACAGCTACTAGCGCTATCAAAAAACTGTACCCAAAAGATTTAAAAAATGTCCCAGAAGTTATAACTGACTTCCAGAATTGCAATGTAAATCCATTATTGGCCACACCAATTATTCCAAAACTATACAATAGCGCATAAATGAATGCAGCGGCAAAAGGCAATACACCCACCAATACAAACAAAAGAATACCTATGTTTAGTTTCTTAATTTTCAATTACCTTTTTTCTAAAGTCCTCATACAGGCGTATCATATATTCCGGTGCCGGTTCGGCAATGGCGTTAACTTCTAACTCTTTTAAGGTAGGGCCGTATTCGCGTTTTCGCGCATCTAGAAATTTATCTTTCCATTCGGACTCCAGCTTATCCATCGCTAGAACGGTATTGGAATCCATTCCTTTGGCATCTGCCTTCTTCAATTGGGCCTCAGGGGAAAGCAAGAAATTAATGACTTGCATTGCTCCCGCCTTTTCAGGTGAGTTATAAAGAATACCCAAGTAATTAGAATTCCTTATTGTACCATTAGACCAAGCGTAACCTTTAGTAGATTGGGTATAAAGACCGTTCAGTACTTTATCCTCAATACCACCTTCGTTAAACCCATACGTAATAAGCAATTCGCCATTAGCAAAAAGCTGATTCATTTTAGATTGTTCTTTTGGAAAAGTGCTCCCTTCCTTCCAAAAATACCGTTTGTTTTCATTAATAAAACTCCAAAGTTTTTCAGAAATTTCAGTGTATCTGTCTTCATCAAACTTACCGTCCAAAGAGTTAGGCCCGCCTCCCAATTCTGCCATAAAACTCTTTAAAAGCGTCATGCCGGTAAAGTCGTTAGATATGGTAAACGTACCTGGGTGCTCTTTAACAAATTTTTTAAGCTCCGGAATATTTTTTGGAGGATTTGGTAATTTCTCAAAATCGTATACGATTGCAAATTGATTAATGCTCCACGGTGCTTCCATGCCATTTACAGGTTGCTGAAAATCTGTACTGATAAATGAATCTTTAAAATTAATCAAAGATGCATTCGGGAGTAATCCTACAAACGGACCCCATAGACCTTTCACTTTTCTTAGCTGAAAAAAGGTCTCTCCGTTAATCCAAGCCATATCTACTTGCCCTTGTTCTATATCTGCCTGCTTCTCGCCCATAACCAACTGTACGATTTCTGGCCCTTGACCTCCACTAATCTGCAAATCAATATTATATTTTCGCTTAACACTGGGCACCACGTAATTATTGATGTAGTCGTTTATCGCAGTACTGCCTTGCCACATCATAAAATTAACGGTTGTGCCATCAGCATAATCCTCAATCTCTTCCCAAGATGCGTTTTTGAGTTTATCGTCATCTTGCCTTACTTTCTCTTTACAAGAAAGGACTGTGACACCTAATAAAAAACCGAACAGTATATATTTAATCCTTTTCATTAAGATTACTTCTATTTATTTTACAGATTTATTAGTCGTTAAAACTGGATATAACTTTAAAAAAAATGTTTATTTCCAACTTATTCTTTTTCCCACCAATTTTGACTATTGATGTTATCCCCTCCAATTCGTTCTGCAGCAGTCTTATAATTAACACTATTAGTTGCTTGCTCAGATTCAGGATACAAATACCGAACGGGATATTTATTATTATTTAAGTTGTCCGGACCTGGTTTTAAACTGGGAATGCCTGTTCTGCGAACATTGAACCAAGCTTCATGTCCATTTGCAATTAAACTAAACCACTTTTGCGTCAAAATTTTATTGAGATTATCTGTACCGTTTAGTGCAACTGTTTCTTGTGACAAATACGTAACCGGTAACTCAACAGTATAATACTCAAAACTTGCCACAATGCCCGCCTCATAATATGCCTGTACATCACCTGAAATAAAACCTCTTTCTGCAGCTTCGGCCAAAGCGAACTGCACTTCGGAATATTGCATAAACTGTGCATCTACACCATCGGGTACATCCCTAAAAATAGCACCGAACAAAGAAACGTCATTTAAATCAATTCCCCTCGCGGCAATTGTTTCGCGACCTTGGCCATTCTGTAACCCCTTAAATTCCGGAACACCATTATTAACACTGGCCTGAGTAGGCTTGTATAGTACATTAACCCTTGGGTCGTTCCACAATGTTAATACCGAATCTACCGTGGTGGTCATACGGTGTTCTTGATATAAGCCCAAGGCTGATAATGTCATTGGGTATTGATTGGGTGCTGATGTCAAATATGGCAATACTGCATTATCTGCATTTGATTGCATCAGTTTACCTGAAGAGGCCAACGCCTGAATCTCTGAATAATCAGTTAATCGCTTACTGATACGCATGAGGTAACGCAAACGTAAAGAATTGGCAAAACGCATCCATTTGTTCAAGTCTCCGTTAAAAAGTACATCGCCATTGATAGTGGCATTAGAATTTTCTAAAGTAATAGAAGCCTGTTCCAACACTGCCAAAATACCAGTATCAGGGTTTGTATAAATACGCTCTTGGGTGTCATAGGTAGGTGTAAACTGACCCTCTAGTGCATTTACGGCATCTGAATAAGGAACATCTCCCCACATATCCGTAAGTTGAGAGAATAGAAAACTTTGCATAACATCACCCACAGCATTGTAAGCATCATTAGAACCTTGCAACTCTCGCATGGATTTAATATCGCTCAACAACTGAAAAATCGTATTCCAGTACTCGCTATTCGTACCCATCTCATAACGGTCAATTCGTTCAAATTCTACACTAGCAGCAAATTGTTGGATATAGTTTGCTAGACGAAACCCTTGAGAAAAGGCATTTTGGTCTGCTTCTACCGAAATAATGTTTGACAACAAAAACTGTGGATCCACGGTTTCTGGTGAATTTGGGTTTTCATTGAGCTCATCAAACTCATCAGTACAACTACCTAATAAAACAGTAAAACCAATGAAACTTAGTATATATAGTTTGTTCATTATATTTATTTTTTGAGTTCCTATCATGATTCCCTCGTCTTAAAAATCGGTTTTGATGTTGAATCCGAAACTTCGGGTCGAAGGATATGAAAAGTCTTCCACACCGTAAACGATTCGCTGCCCTTGTAAAGCATTTAGCTCTGGGTCAAAATGGGGGTTTTCGGTGAACAATAATAAATTGCTGCCTATCAAGCCCAATTTTATATTCTGAAAACCGATAGACTTTGATAATTTTTTTGGAAAGTTATAATACAGGCCTACTTGACGCAGCTTAACATACGACGCGCTATAAAGTGCGCTATCTTCATTACCTCGGTCAAAATAATTGTTATAAAATTGACTTGCAGGTACCGAGGTGGTATTAGCAACATATTGCGGGCTATCCACCGTACCAACATTCACTACACCATCACCAATGACTCCGTCTTCGCGACCCACCAAGGTTTCTTGTAAAACACCGGAAGTACTTCCCAATGCTTTTATTCGTGAAACAATAGTTCCGCCTTTTCGCCAATCAAAAAGGATGGTCATATCAATATTTTTATAGGAAAACTTGTTATTAAAACCTATCGTAAAATCTGGGTTGTAATTCCCTAGAAGTCGTAGGTTTCCGTCTTGCACAGGCAGACCATTTGCTCCAAAGACCGTTTGACCATCTACTTCTAGAAAACCAGTACCGTACATATCGCCAACGCGACCATTTTCCCTGGCGATGTAAAAAACGGTATTAGAACCACCTCCACCCGAAAAAATATCGGCAGTACCCGTTACAAACTGATCTACACCATCTGGCAATTTGGTTACTTCACTTCTATATGTAGAATAGTTTACGGAAGATTCCCAACTGAAATCTTCTGAACGAACCACTTCTGCACTTACTAAGGCTTCAAAACCCCTTGTTCGTACCTCACCTCCGTTAACATTAAAGTTTGAAAAACCGCTAGTCTGCGATATAGGCCTTGAAATAATCTGGTCAATACTGGTATTCTGATAACCCGCAAGATCGAATTGAAATCTTCCATTAAAAAACCATGCTTCCAAACCAGCTTCAAGCGCATTCAAACGTTCTGGTCTTAGATTGGCATTCTTTAAAACCGTTTCATTGGTTACCCGAAAACTGGACCCGTAATTTTGATTGAAAACAAAGTTCTGTACGTTTTGATATGGGTCCGTATCGTTACCAACACTAGCTGCACTAAACCTTAGATTCAGGTAAGAAATAGCTTCGGGCAACATAAACATATTGCTTACCACATAGCTAAGGCCTGCAGAGTAATAACCAAAAGAATTACTATCACTGGGCAGTGTACTACTCCAGTCATTTCTATATGTAGCATCAAAATAAAGTGAATTTTTATAGGAAAGGTTCCCACTTGCGTATACACTATTAATACGCTTATTAAATTTCTGACTATCGCCTTTTAACGGTGTTCTTGAATTGGCCAAAGTGTAAATACCAGGAATTGCCAATTGAGAGGCTTCCGAGAATTTATATTGAATGTCCTGATCAAAACGGTTGGCACCTGCAGATATGTTGTATTTCCAATCCTCATTAATCTTATCCGAATAGGAAAATAAAACATCCGTATTCAGTTCCCTAAAACGAACATCATCTTCACGATAGGTACCCAATGGATTTTGGTTGGTACTGACCGCTCTACGGAATTCCCTTTTATCATCATAGGTATCTATACCAGCACGAACGCTAAGGCTTAATTTATCTGTTATATCATAGGTAGCAGAGGCATTTCCTAGAATTCGGTTTTTATTGAAACTGTTGGTATTTTCAAAAACGGTTAAATAGGGGTTTGTTAACCATAAATAGTTAAAATCATAATGTTGAATGCCTTCTTGGCCTGCTTGCCAATAATTTTTTAACGACTCAACGTTGGTGTTTCTACCTGTCCAGTTAAATCCATAAAGCGGGTTTTCGTAGCCATATCCCAAATTGGGCCGATTACCACTTCGAGTATTGATATAGTTTAAAAAAGCTTTTACTTTAAACTTTTCATGTACATTTTGGTCTATACTAAAAGCCAACCCGTTTCTTTTTAAATCGGTATTGGGTACAATACCGTCGTTCTTTAAATTCGTATATGATAATCGTGCACTTCCTTTTTCTCCACCTGTACTAATAGAAATATTGTTCTGGTAGGTTACCCCCGTTTCAAAGAAATTCCGAACATTGTCTGGTCTTGATTCCCAAGGAGTACCCGTTATATCTGTAAACGAACCGTCAGGTCTGGTACGAGAAATGACATCACCTGCACGCACTGGATTTCCATCAATATCTACCGAAGGACTGTCAAACTGAGCAATAAGTTGTCCTTGATCTAGACGTGGACCATAACTACTAATTCCGCCATCGTTTACACCTGCACCTATTCCATTCTGAAAAGCATACTCACCATTAGAACCACCACCATACTCATTCTGATAATCAGGCAAGGTCAATAAGCTTTCCACCGTTAACGTGCTATTGATGCTTATACCAAGTCCCTTTTTCTTTCGGCCTCTTTTAGTAGTAATAACAACTACACCATTTGCTGCGCGCGCGCCATATAAAGCCGCTGAACCGGCTCCCTTTAGTATAGAGATAGAGGCTATATCATCTGGACTTATATCCGCACCGCCATTACCAAAATCTACTTCTTGTAGAGCTCCATCATTTACTAGGTTACTGGTTATCTGCTCATTGCTGATGGGGACACCATCAACCACAAATAAAGGCTGGTTGCTACCGCCCAAGGAATTCTCACCTCTAATAACAATTCGAGATGAAGAACCTATACCAGATGAGCCGTTCGTGATCTGAACTCCAGCTACGCGACCAGCAAGACTGTTCACCATATTCGTAAGTGGCACTTCTGTGAGTTGTTCTGCTTTCACAGTGGTTACTGCAGAGACTAACGATTGCTTTTCTCGTTCAATTCCTAATGCAGTAACCACAATTTCATCTAGTTGCTCGGAAGAAAGTTCTAGTGTAATTACCTCAGGTAAGCTTCTGTTAACCGTTGTAATCTCTTTTGTTATATATCCTATGGATGCAATACTGATCGTAAAATTTGTTGCTTCGGTCTGTATCGTAAAAAATCCTAATTCATCCGATACTACATAATTATTAGAACCTAACTCGTTCACCGTGGCATAAGGCACAGGTTGGCTATCGGTATCCATTAATTTTGCAGTGTACGAATTGGTTTGGCAGTATGCCAATACTGTACATAGCTGCATAAGCGCTATTATAGCTATTTTCATCAAAATTCAATAAAGGGTTGTTATTTGTTTTGCGAAAAGGAAAATGCCATAATATTATAACAATCCTCTTCTAACCTATGTAAGGCTTAAACTATGCTGCTAAAAGAACTGCAGGCGGACCTCTTAATTGAGAAGAAGATGAATAATTATCTGAAAAGAAGAATATTTTTGAGTGAAAAGCACGGTTTGTAAAGACCGTTAAATGATTTAAGATGAAGTCTACTAAAGTAACATCATCGGAACTATATAAAAATTGATGTAAGCTATGAGCGCTATCAATATCAGAAAGTTTACCAAAATAATGTGCCTTCGCTTTTATCCAGAAATCACCCTTAACCAGCGTATTGAACAAACTAGATTGCAACCAAGGCAAAGCCTTAAATTCCTTTAGATTGAAGAATTCGCGACGCATTCCCAATAAATACACCCCTCCATCTGTTGAAGGACCAATGACCAAGTCATTATGTTGTATGCGGTCAATAGCCTGCTCAAGTACTTTAGCAGTTAAATCTGGGGTATCATTACCTATGGACAGCACTTTAGTGTACCCTAGGTCAAAAAGCTCTTGAAAAGCATTCGCATACCGTTCTCCAAATGAGGTTCCTTTCTGTAGGCTTTCGTCTATTACAAAAACATCGGCCTTTGTAGAGGTGGCAATTTCGTGGGTACGGTTGATAAGGATTTCAAAAAACCCTTTAGAGGATTTTTTGTTGCGTTTGCCAAAAAGCGACTTCCGTTCTGACTCCAGCTTTGCCGAAAGCGAGAATATCAATATCGCAGTATCCTTATTTTTTTGCCCCATCTAACAACTTTCGTCGTAATAGTTTTTTAACCTTACTTCACTTTTGGGTGCAAGATACTAAAGAAGTGATATTCAATTCATGTCCCTGTGTATATTTTCTTACATCTCTGTGGTGTGTTTATTGCATAAAAGCCGATTCTTCTAATGACATACAACCAATTTAAGCTCGGTAATCGACACTATTTACCGACTATGTGGTTTGTACGTCACTCGTTGAATGACCACATATTAGCCAATTTGGTCCTTTTATCGAAAAATTTGGTCGCATGACCCCTCTTCTCGAACATAGCATTCATTGCAGGGGTTATTTGTATGAGACCCAACGGTCTGTTTAACCCAAATTTGAAATTATGACCAAGAGCTTAAAACGTATGGCTACCATGCAAAGAATGCAAGTAACAGGATTAGAATATTTTTACAAAAACGGATACTATAACACAAGTATTGATGATATATTAAAAGAGTTGTCCTTATCTAAGGGTGCCTTCTATTATCACTTTGATTCAAAGGAGGATTTCTTCGTTCAGATTATTGAAAATCTATTGGTAAGAAAAATGTACAGTCAGCTTATTGAGCCTATTGAAGGTCATGACAATACATTAGATCTTATTACGCAATGTTTTGAAGAGGCTTTAGAGACTGCGGTTCATAATGAATTCGACTTTGGTTTTGTGCTGAGTAACTTTATCAACGAGTTTAACGGTAAGAACGAAACTATAATGAAGCACCTGAACGATATTCTTCGTATTTGGGAGGTGAATTTAGTATCTGCCGTACAACGTGGCAAATTTAATGGTCATATTGATAGACATGTAGATAGTGAAGGTGTTGCCGTTTATCTTATGAGCTCTTACATAGGTGTTA
Organism: Zobellia nedashkovskayae; assembly: GCF_015330125.1. NCBI lineage: Bacteria > Pseudomonadati > Bacteroidota > Flavobacteriia > Flavobacteriales > Flavobacteriaceae > Zobellia > Zobellia nedashkovskayae. The sequence goes on from NZ_JADDXR010000002.1 coordinate 1,352,082, forward strand.
GAACCTTAATGGTAGAAACAGCTCCTAGTGCACGTAAGTACAGATTTATGTCTCAATTGCGTCAATATTTCAAATCTTTAGAGCCTAAGACAGCAACAGTATAAAACCGACTTATACTTTATCTAAAACGAGTTGCAGTTTGTTTACAATGGTTTCTGGTAGAATAGTACGCATTGCCATTTCATAACCCTCTGGCATTTTATTACCATATACCGATGTTGGAATGAGAGGGAATTTTTCCCGGTCGGAACAAAGAGCATTATCCATATCCTGACCAAACGGATAAAACCCAGCATACGGATGGGTAACTCCCCAAATTGTAATTACGGGAATACCGTACATAGCAGCCAAGTGTGCATTGCCACTATCCATAGACAACATGGTGTCTAGGTTTGAAATTAGGGCAAGTTCGTCACTAAACGAAAGTTTACCAACCATACTTAAACAGTTATTAAACTTTCTATCAAAAGCTTCTAACTTTTCCTCTTGAATAGGACCGCCACCAAAAAGAAATATTTTATACTTTCCGGTATCATTAAGCGATGTAATAACCTCTTCCATTAATTCTAAAGGGTACGTCTTCCCTTCAAACGCTGCAAAAGGGGCTATCCCGATCCATTTTTTTGAATCTGAACCAATAATTTTAAGAGCATCTTCCGACAGGGTTTCTTTAGGTAACACCGAATCTTTTGATAAATCTATAGAAAAACCTAATTCCTGAAATACATCTATATAACGTTGGTGGGTTGTTTTTAAAAGTTGGAAAACTTTAGAAGTACTTTTGGTCAGCGCCTTTTTTTCAGCTCTACCTTTATCAATCTGCTGAACCGGAATTTTACCATATTTAAAATACCGCTTCAAAACTTTGCTTCGCAGTACATTATGCAAATCGACTACAGCATCAATTTTTAATTTTCTGAGCTCTCTATATAGCTTCCACAATCCAAAGGCACCCTTATGCCTTCCTTTTACATCAGCTTCATAAACCGTAACATTTGGCAGTGTATTGAACATTGGACTGAAAAATTTCCGCGTAAGTACGGTAATTTTCAGTTCGGGATACTGTTTTGTTAAAGCAATAAGCACAGGTACGGTCATTGCAACATCGCCCATGGCCGAAAGCCTAATGACTAATACGTGATGTGGTTTATTTTTGTCCACGGAGAACAGGGTTCATCTCATCGTCATTATACATCTTCATCTGCTTGTATACTTTCATATACTTGTCGCCAGCCTCAATATCCGCTAACAATTGGTCTATTGCAGAAGATAGGTCTTTAAGTTGCTCAAGCAGTACATTCAGTTTCTGAGTACATTTTTCAATATGCACAACAGAGGCATCCGTTCTGCCAACCTCTTCTTGCATATGATAGATTTTCAATGATAAAATTGAAAGCCTATCTATAGCCCAAGCAGGGCTTTCTGTATTTATGGTAGCACCTTCCTTAACCTTAACGTCTTTATATTTATCGAAAAAATAACCATCGATAAACTCTACTAAATCGGTTCTGTCTTGATTACTTGCGTCGATTTTTCTTTTTAAAACCAGCGCGTCAGTAGGTACAATTGCAGGATCACGAATAATATCTTCATAATGCCATTGAACCGTATCTATCCAGTTTTTACGATAGAGCAAATGAGCAATATCATCTTTAGGGTAGGGGTTTGTAAAAGACTGATAAACATCATCCTTAACATGATATTTCTGAATACTTTCCGTAAAAATAGTATAGGCGAACTTGCTGAACATCTTTTATTGCTTTAGCGCAAAGTTATTCATAATTATTTTATCGCAATGGCAGTCATCAGTACCAAAAATGGAATAATTACTGCGGCCATGAGTATAATCTCGCGAATATTGGCTCTCCTTAACGACTCAATATACTTGGTCATAAAAACAACGGCAGGAAAGAAAGTTATCATAATCGGATACACATTGTCTGAAAGCAGCAGTATATTTAAAACTAGACCTATGATAAAAGAAAGGGCTATTAAGCGCATGGTAATTACTCTTCCGAACCCGGCTTTTCCCAATTTCAAAAAAGCCAAAAGACCAGCTACAAAAGTGGTCAATGCGAATAAAACAAGTTTTGTGCTATGCCCCCAATACGAGAAGTATGTGATATTAAGTGAGACCGTAAACTTATAATGATCGGCGAAAAAACCTTGGGTGCCAGATAGAACCAAAACACATTCTGTAATCATAAGCACGGTAAAAATGGCGGCAAACGGCACCAACCAGTTTCTAATATTCTTTGGTTCATAAAAATATATGGCGGCCAATACTAAAATTAAAAACAACAAGGCCCAATCATAAAAGAGACTTGAAACCAAAACCCAAATGGTAGCATCAAAAATTTTGAACTTAATCTCTTTTAACGACCTAATACTAATGAGTCTTCTAGTGGCCAACAATAGGAAAAAACTGCAAAAAATGGCATTAGAATCTAGAAGTGTTTCCGGAAAGACAACCATTAACAGTCCATAAAAAAGAATAGAAAAAGAGTTAGCGCCCGTAACCTTATTACGCTTCACTATAAAATTTACTATGAAAATGCTAAAAAATAGAACTGCCAATATAGACATCTGCCAAAATGTTTGGCTCATGCTATAGATTCTATCGAACATAGAAAAGTGTACGAACCAATAGAAAACAAAGAGAAACGAAAGAATTATTATGTAGTTAATTGGCTTTGTCTTGCCAAAAATGATTGATATCATTTGAAAAATTATCTAAATTTTCACCGGTCGGTATTACATTTTAATCACTTCAAAGCCGGAAACCAAATTTAACAAAAGAACCTATAGCTTTTATCCTTAATCCTATTTTGATAGCACATTCAAATTAACAAACTAATTCATCAAAATTAAAATTTAGAAAGTTCCTAAGCTTTTTATACTTTTGCAAGTGTAAATATAGCTAAGATGACATCATTTTTTGAAGGAATAGGAGATTTGTTCGTTAACCATTTATTTTGGCCATTAGATCAGTTGCGTCATATGCACAGCTGGTGGGGCGCCAATTTTATAAACTGGACTCTTGCTGCAATTGGTTTTGCCGCTTTTGTTTATTGGATGCTGCAACTTAAAAAATTTAGCGACAATGACGAAGAAGATAAGTCTGTCTCTTCTCACTCTTACCTATAAACCTTTTCAAGTTTATTGATAACTTACGTTAAAGACATTGGATTCCTTCTTTTATAGATCGAATCCAATGTCTTTTCTATAGTTCATGTCCTGGAACTTGATATTTTCTATGTTCTTGTAAGATGTAGCCAATGCTTCTTTAAAATTATCTCCAAAGGAAGTCACTGCCATTACCCTACCGCCGCTAGTTACAACTTTACCTTCTTTTAATTGAGTACCAGCGTGAAATACCAATGAATCTTCTACTGAATCAAATCCGGTAATTTCTTTACCCTTTTCATAAGCCTCAGGATAACCTCCCGAAACCAACATAACGGTAGATGCCGTTCTTGGATCTAGCTCTAAGTTTATATCATCTAAAGTTCCATTGGCAACAGCCTCAAAAACCTCAACCAAATCATTTTTTATTCTAGGGATAACCACTTCCGTCTCTGGATCACCTAAACGTACATTATATTCTATAACCTTAGGTTCATCGCCAACCTTAATCAAACCGATGAATATAAAACCTTTATAGGGTAGATTGTCTTTTTTAAGACCCTCTACGGTAGGCTTAACAATACGCTGGTGTATCTTGTCCATTAAAACCTCATCAGCGAAAGGAACCGGCGAAATAGCGCCCATTCCCCCTGTATTTAGTCCAGCATCGCCTTCACCAATACGTTTATAGTCTTTTGCAGTTGGTAAAACCTTATAACCACTACCATCTGTCAAAACAAAAACACTTAATTCAATACCGGCTAAAAACTCTTCTATAACCACAGTAGTACTGGCATCACCAAATTTGGCATCTACCAACATGGTTTTCAACTCTTCTTTGGCCTCTGCTATATCTTCAAGGATAACAACTCCTTTACCTGCTGCTAGTCCGTCTGCTTTTAATACGTATGGAGGTTGTAAGGTTTCAAGAAAATCAAATCCTTCTTGAAGTGTCTCCGCAGTAAAACTTTCATAAGCTGCGGTAGGTATATTGTGCCTAATCATGAACTTTTTGGCAAACTCCTTACTTCCTTCAAGTTCTGCTCCTGCCTTTTGCGGCCCTATTACGGGTATATTCTTTAATTTCGAATCATTGAGGAAGAAATCATGAACACCATTTACTAATGGGTCTTCAGGACCAACTATGACAATATTTACGTCATTCTCTAGAATAGCATTCTTTATACCTTCAAAATCATTTACACCAACTGGTATATTAGTAGCGATTTTTGAAGTACCCGCATTACCAGGTGCAACGTAAAGGTTCTTTAGTTTTGGACTTTGGCTAAGCTTCCAAGCAAGAGTGTGCTCGCGACCGCCAGCACCTAAAATAAGAATATTCATGTTCTAAGGTTTGCGCAAAAATACGTTTTGAAGTGGAATTTTAGGTATTGAAAATATATTATTGACGGAAAAGTTCTCAAAGACCTCGTAATAGATAAAAACTTAACTACTATAAACTGTAGAGAACAGCATTTAAAAAACTTGAATTAACAAATCTTATTCTTCAATATTTTCTTCTTTATCCTCGGGTTTTTGGCGGTCTTTTTTTCTTTTAGAAAGATTAGACTCTTCTACTTTAGATTTTATTCGATCAACCTTTCTCTTTATAAGTATCTTTTGCTTTAGGGTCGCAAAATTATAATTGTACTTAAAGAAGATATAACCTAAAACAATAACCACAGAAACCAACATGATTACCATACCCATGTTCTTTGCCGTGCTACCTAATACAATAAACAGCATTACAAAGAGCAAATTAAAACAACCAATAATAAAACTAGCTTGCTTATGAGAAAGGCCCCAATAGTCAATTAGGACATGATGCGTATGATTACGATCAGGTGAAAACGGACCTTTTTTGTTTGCTATTCGAATAGTAAATACTCTAGCCGTATCAAAAAGTGGAACAATCAAGATACTAATAGCAATCAACGGAGCATTTTCAAGAAGAAAAGGTAACTCTGTATATGATGTTGGCCTTAAGGCCAAGAATTTCAAAGTCAGAATGCTAATAATCAAACCAACCATTAGCGACCCCGTATCTCCCATGAAAATCTTTTTATCCGAAGACAAATTGAAGCCCAAAAATGCCATAAGGCTAGCATTCATAGTGATACTAATCAGTGCAAAAAAATACTCTCCAGTCATATAAAATATGGTGGTGTAAATTACCATTATTACAATACCCACAACGGATGCTAAGCCATCTATACCATCAATAAGATTATAAGAGTTTATAATAGTGAGCATCATAAACCCAGCAATAATCAAGTATAAATAGTATGGTATTTCATTTATATTCAAAAATCCGTTAAGGGAGTGTATGGTAAAACTAGGGTTAATAAGAATAAAAATTATAGCAAACACTTGAGCCAAAAGTTTGGCGCCAGGGGAAATCACTACTAAATCATCTTTTAGTCCAATTATAAAGAGTATCGTAAGTGCGGGTATTATGTACATTGCCTCATCGAATAAATCACGATCCCTTATAACGAAAAGAGCTAACACGAGTACGTAAAAAAATGCAACCCCTCCTAAAGTCGGAGTTCTAGAAGAGTGGGAACTACGGTGGTCAGGGTCATCCATTAACCGCTTATGTTCAACTACACCTATAATTTTTGGTATTGTTAAATAAGTGAGAAGAAAAGCTCCTATAAATAATGATATGGCAGTTTCTAGAAAAAACAAATCTTAAAATTTTAAGTATTCCATTTAATAAAGTACTTTACAATTGAGCTTAAATGTATCAAGAGCAGCTTAGGTTTTTTCTTAGAATCATAGGCCGAATGATGATAAACAGTTACTAAGGGGTAATACAAAACATTATATCCTGCTTCATGAACCTTTCTGCATATGTCCAAATCCTCCATATACATAAAATATCGTTCGTCAAACCCTTTAATCTTAGTAAAAACATTGGTATCAAAAACCTGAAAACATCCAGAAACAGCCTCTACATTCATTGGTTTATCCAGCGGCCCGTTAAGGTAATTTCCTTTCTTGAACGTGTCTTTGAATATATTTTTAATTCCAGGAATCCTTCTTAAAAAAAAATCATAGATTTTGGGGAATCTACGAATAGATAATTGAAAACTACCATCAGGATAAAGTATTTTGGGAGCAATAATTCCTACTTTATCTCTATTCACTATTTCCTTTATTAACTGAGGAATGGTGTTGGGCTCAAAATATGCGTCTGGATTCAAAATTAAATGAAATTTAGATTTTGCCTCCAACTCCTCCAAAATCCAGTTGTGTCCTTTACCGAATCCAATATTTTTACCCGTATGAATATATGTTATTTCATCGGAGACAAAACACGTTCTAAACGCATCTGTTTCACTATTATCTACTAAATATAGCCTTTTCTCGAGCGGTACGGACAAAAAACTATCGACTGCCTGCCTAAGCACTTTTTCGTTATTATTATAGAGAACTATCGCCGCCGTTAGCATGTATTCGGTTTAAGTAAAGATGGGAAATAAAGATACTGTTAAAAATTGCAAAGAACAATATACCGTGGTTGCGGCTTAAAACATTTTCAAAAAGCATACTCGAAATTACAATAATTAAGAAGGAGCCGTACAATATATTCTTACTACTTATTGCAATTCCAATAAAAACATAAAACATATAAAGTAGAGCAAAAAAAGCAATTAGACCACCCACTAAGTAAACGTGTAAAAAGTAGCTGTGAGAGTTGTATTCATCTAGTTGGTATACATTTGTATCATACCGTGAATAACACCTGTTTAATTGGTCTTGAACATCACCTATACCAACACCCCATATTGAGTTCATTCTAATTAAATCTGCAGCACATTGGTATATGCCCACTCGTATATTTATTGAATTATGGCGTTTACCAATTGGTGGAGCTAATTCGGTCTGCTTGAATTCATCTATGAGTCTAGATGAAATGAATTTAACTTTGGTTAGGCCGAAGGCAATTACGCCCATAAGAGCAATACTAAAAATTAATTTTTGATTGGTTTTTTTCATCCTTATTAGCCAAAAAAAAGAAAGAAAACCTAGCGACAAAATTGCGATTCTTGAAGATAGCAGTACAATTGTAAAGAGAAATAAAGTAATTGCTAAAACAATTATTACCCTGTATATTATTGAGTTACTGATTTTGAAATGGTAAAAAGCAATGCATATAGCAAAGCAATACCATAACGAAATATATGTTGGATGCAATGCTTCGAATTTTAGTAATAAAACCGCCTCACGAAATGGCATATTGTAGAAGCTTATTTGATCAAGACTATTGAAAAGCTCTAGTTGAATAAAATTGTATTGGAGATATATTACATGTAACAAACACCCCACAAAAAAAAATTTACAGAGATTGAACATTTCCCTTTTTGAAAGACCATTCATAAAAAAGAACAGTAGTAAGGGAAAAATAATCATGGGTAGAATATGCTGCAAACCCTTTACACCAAATGAAATATTATCAGTATATACTAAACTCATGACAAAAGGAAAAAACAATAACGTAGCTTTAAAAAAAACAGTTTTATTAGCAGATAACCTAGAGCGAAAAGAGATTCTACTATCAGTGTCTTTTAAACTTTCATAAAATGATGCTAGAGCTAGAATAATAATTGCATACGAATTCCAATGAACTTGGTACAAAGGAAAAAGAACTACTAGGCAAAGGGCCCAATAGCTTAATTTTAAATTACCGATTCTCATTCTCTAAAATCAAATTAAACAATTCAGGCCAACCTTCGGTAAAAGGTTGCCTAACATCTACCTTTCGATTTTTTACAAAAATAGGCTGGTTTTCAAGAATGCCAATCATTTTTGATTTTAACTCTTCTGGATTATTAATATCAAAAAAACTTACTTTATCGTAATTACCTAGAGTTTCTTTAGCGTACGGCAAATTAGCGAGTAAAATTGGCTTTCCTGTAGATTTAAACTCGGTAATCGGTAGTCCCCAAGTTTCAAGTTTTGATGAAAATATCAAACAATCTGCTTTAGTATAGTAATTCTCAACCTCATCTCTAGATAAAAGACCTAAAAAAACAATGCCAGGCAGATGCTTATACTTATTTACAATTTCAGTTGCATAGCTATTGAGTTCTAAGTTCAGCGTTAGATAAACCTTTATCTGATTACGATAACCTTCGGACATTAATGAGTACGCTTCACAAATAATTTCAAAATTTTTGAAAGGTCTAGGAAAGCTTGGATAAAAGAACTCCAATGGTTTATTTGACGTATCTACACCTATTTGATATTGATCTTTATCCAAACTATTAATGACCACATGTGGATAGGCAACAATTACATTGCTTAAGCTCCAATTACTAATAAAATAGTCTCTAAGCCAACTTTGTTGAACAATAACATAAGTATTCTTTTTAATATTAATACCGTATAAATATTTATAAAACTTAGAAAAAAGGTAGGCTTTCGTATTTTTATACCAATCTGTTTTTTTTGATTCGTAAAAAGGAGAAGGGTTATGACAATAGACGAACCTATTCTTACATTTTACATTAGGGGACATGTCGTGTAATGAAACCCAAAAATCTGGTTTTAGTTTAATGGATAAAAAGTAAAAATAGATGTACTCATAATACATGCGTATTAACCAAGACTTTTTAGAATAAGGAAATGCGATCAATTCAATATTGTCAAACGACAGCAATTCTTTACTATTAACAAGTGCAATAACTCTATAATTCGCAGCAAAATTCTGAGACAACTCAGCCAAACTTTCTTTTAAAATGGACAAGGGGCCACCAGAAGTAAAATTAATTGCCGATACTACAATTGTCTTCTTCATCTAAATTTTAATCAACTCTTGTATAATAAGATTCTATTATTTTTTAATTAGAACCCATTTAGAGGTTTCCGAATCATACCTTTTTATAGGTCTTGCAGGAGCACCTGCAATTATTTGGTTCTTTTCAAAAACTCCAGAAACAACTGAATTTGCTCCAACAATACATCCTTCACCAATTTTAGTTCCCGGAAGAATAGAAACATTTTCACCCAACCAAGTGTTATCTCCAATAAAAATAGGTTCTGCTATACATTTCCGGTCTTTTGGTGCCAATAAGGGACTATCCTGTACCTCTCCCTTGTAATTGCCATGATTATGGTCAATAATTAGAACATTACTAGCTATTAGAACATTATCACCTAATTGTACCTTAGCTATTACACCTATGTGAACGTTAAAATTCAAACTTACATTATTCCCTATAATGAGTTCTGGAGTGCCCATTTTAGAGTGAATTTCTGATCTCACAAAACTTTCATCTAAAACCTCTAGTCTTAGATTAGGCCCTGATCTAAAATTCTCGCCAAAAGAGATATGCTTTTTTCCGACAATGTACGCAGGTTGCCTTATAAGTCGAACTGCTGAGGGAAATAAAAGCTTGCTGAAAACCATATCTCTTATCAAACGACATACGTCAAGAAAATAATAATTTTTAAAAAGTCTTATAATCTCTTTCATTCTCTACAATAGCATTTTTCAAATAATAATATAACAGTAAAAATAAAACAAACCCCAACGATGTATAATGCCCTTGTCTTAAAAGGCGTATAAGTACTAATACAAAAATACCATTACTTACTGCCCACAAAAAACCAGATCCATTAGCAACTACATTAAATCGCACCCTTTTATTGTAAAGGTAAAGACAAAAAAAGAAAAGTCCGATTAAACCTGTTTCCGCCAATAGGCGAAAGAGCAGACTGTTCGCATCTTTTTTATTCAATTGATAACGTTCTCTAACAGGAGATTCTGGAATTACTTGAGTTATATATTTATCATAATCATATTCATAAGAACCTAAACCAGTACCCCAAAATGGGTTTGTATAAAATGTCTTTTGAGTAACTCTAAAATTACTATAAAGCGCATATGTACTTAAGTTTGTCTTATTAATATCGGCAGTAGTAGGGTACTCTTTAAAGAAAAGTTCAATAGAATCGTCTACTCGTTCTTTTACATCAGGCATTTGATAGAGAAAAAAGCTTGTAATTGGCACCAATAGTATCAAAACAGCTAGATAGTGCGGCTTTTTTAGTATTGGGAACTTACCAAACACGATGATTAATAACGATATTAACAAGCCTATGAAACCAACGGACGACACCGAAAGTAAAAAAGCGATCAAAATTAATAGTGCTTGAAATCTGCTTATGGTTTTATGTATATTGAAAAATCTAGCTAATGCTACAAATAAAGCTGGCATCATGGCATAAACCAAAAAAGAAGGCTCTTGAAACCAAGCTTGAGCCCGATTTTGAATGAATGAAAAATTTCCCATTTCAAAACCTAGATATGAGAAATCTGCTCCATAGTGAAACCCTATCATTAAGGAGGCAAATTGCACGAAAACAACTAAAACAAGAATATTTATTATTGAAAAATAATCTTTTAAAATCTTTTCAAGGTTAAAGCTATATGCATTTAATAACAGATAAGAAAAGAGAACGTTTAAGCCTAACAAGACTATTTGTTTTATGTAACCTGAAATACCCCCTCCATTTATCAAGGGCACTAAAAAGAGTGCGACCACAACTATACTAGTAGTTACAATCACACTTACTGTAATTCTTAACTTGCGGTAGGAAAAGATATAATAAATAATAAAAGCAAAGTAAATCAGGTAATTAAGCCGAAAATCAAAACCTAAATTGAGCGGTAGGTAAAGGTTATCCAGAAAAACGAAAAAAAAAGCCAATTTGTTGATAAAATCTCGCATATATTGACTCATTGATAACTCAAAACTCTTTTAACACCATGTTTTAAATGAGCCATATAATAATCTAGTGTTGCAATTGTTTTAGATAAACCCCCTGAAGTAGTTTTTGCTTTATATGTTTCCTTAAAAGCTTTTACTACTAAATTATTACTTATCCCCCCAGCTTCCATATGAACAGTTGTCTTATATATTTTTAGAGTTCTTAATTCACTTTTTGCCCTAAGCAGCAATTCGTAATCGCCACAAATTTTATAATTGGTATCAAAATGTCCATACTCAGCAAAATACAGTCTGTTATGAAAAGATCCAACATGCGCTATGCACATATAACGCTGAAATTTTTTCCATGACCAAACCCCATCAATTGTCATAATCTTTACCTTACCTTTTACATAATCAACATTTGAATACAGAAGATGAGGTGCATTCTCTTTCGGTAAAGAAATAATTGATTCTTGATATTGTGTTAATGCATCCGGTAGGTATATATCATCCGATCCTAAAAAAGAAATCCAATCGCCAGTTACTAGTTTCAGACCCTTGTTCCAAGCATCGTAAATACCGCCATCGGGTTCTGAAAGCCATTCAAAGGAAATCTTTCCTGTTTTAAATTTCGGCTCATACTCCTTTATTATATGTATTGTTTCATCATTTGAGCCGCCATCTACAACGACACACTCAAACGTACTAATTTGTTGGTCCAAAAGTGAGTCTAATGTGCGCCGTAACGTTTTTTCGCTATTAAAAGTTGCTATTATTACGGATAAGCTTATCATACAAATATTTGGAGTTTTATTTGTTACAAACTCTATTGTAGAGCTCTATAATGTTACTTGTATTTGTTGTAGACAAAAACCTGCCAATTGTATCTTTATAAGCTGCACTACCCATATCCTTCAGTATTGATCTTTCATTGATAACCTCGTAAATGTAATTAGCTAGTTCTTCATGATTTCCGGGAGAATACAAATAACCTGTAACCCCATTCTTTATAATCTCAGGGTTAGCCCCCGAATTGGAAGCGATAACCGGAATTTTTCTAGCCATATACTCTACAGTAACCCTTCCAAAAGCTTCTCTTTTAGAACATACAATTCCAAGGTCGAAACCTTTCAACAAATTATCTATATTATTTACATAACCAAAGAACTTAACATGATTGCTCAATCCGTTTTTTTCAACAAAATCAACTAACGACGGATAATAATCGTCCGGGCCATCACCAATAAAATTTAACATGAAGTTGGATTCCTTTTTTTCTTTTAACAGATATAAGCAAGCCAAAATCGCCTCCATTTGATTCTTGTTTTCAGTTATAACTCCGGTAAAGCACAATTGTAACGGTCTGTTTTCGTTGTTTTTCTTTACTAAATCCGGCTCAACTTCTACTCCGTTGTAAATAACTTCGATTTTATCAGGGTTTATATAATCTTTATAATACTCTTTTATAGCTTTTGAAATAGCAATTACCACTGTTGCGTTGCGAGTAAAAAACTTACCCGCTTTAACAATACCTTGAAAATACTCCGCATTAAAATCTGGCTTTCCAAATTCACGAATATGCCAAATATGGGGCCTGTTCATTTTCTTTGATAAATATCCTCCCAGATTGCAAATACTTGTGTTGGTATGAATAATATCAAAATGGTTTTTTCTTAAATTTAAAGCAATGAGCGGGAATTGGCAACAATTCAGAAAATGCTTTATTGCTGCCTTAAACCAAGTACTATTAATATCCTGCCAGTTATAGAACTTATATATTTTATAAGGTATTTTATTTTTAACCAATTCCTTAACAACGGTTCCATGCATTGGTATAATGACCAATGGTTCTACATCATGTAGCTCCCGCAACTCACAAATAAGTTTTAATAAAGACCGGTTAGCCCCATAAAATCCTGCATAATGAGTTATATAAAGAACTTTCATATTAAAAGATATTCCCTGTTCACTTTTAAATTTCCACTTCCTGCCAAATCCTATTCCACATGGTTTCGGCCTCAATTGTTAATACCATTTTTCTTTCCACCAGCACTGATTTAACCGCATTGAGATTGGTTCGAATGTCGTCAATTTTTTTTAATTCTTCATTCCACTCCCCATCTACTGCCAAAACGGTATTATGTTGGCCAAAATCTTCAAAAAGCATCTGGTATTTATGATTCCAGCTGGTAGATAAACAAGGAACTCCTTGATTAAGAGCACTAGCAACACCATGAAACCTAGAAGAGACGACCATTCTAGAAGCTCCTATTACCCCTTTTACCTCAGTAGCCGTAAGATTGTTGACTACAGTTAGAGTATTGCCATGACTCTCGTTTATTTGCTTACATATTTCTAAATCGCCGGCTCCTTCATGGTTAAGCAAAAACACCTCTTCACCACTATTTTCTAGATGTACGATAATTTCTTTAATAAAATCACCATAATGCTTAGCCGCATTTTTGGTGTGGGTAATCATCTTCTTGTTAGGAATAACACATACTTTATTCCTTATGGACTCATATCTTTCAGGAAAGGTTCCCTTTACTAGAAGAGTAAAATCAGGATAAAGCCAGAGCTTTTCTTTGTTCGCCCCAGCATCGGCAATAAATTTATAGGAAATTTTTTCCCTGGCTATTATTATATCTACATAGTCATTGATGATTTTCACCATTCGCTTCCCTTGCTTTGTTTCGAATGGACCAAAAGCCTGAGGCAATAATACAATCTTTGTACCTTGGTTTTTAAGATTTTTATAATAGCGTTCTAAAATATCTAATCTTTCTTTAGTATAACCCCATTGATCGGAAAACTGAAAGCCAGCCCCATCAAGTACCAAATCTATATTTTTAGATGCGTATTTCGAAGTAAAATAAGCGTATGGTAAACGTAACCTTCGTAAAATTGCGGAAGGTATCCTACCCTTCTCAACAGCCCGTCTTCTCTTTACATTTTTATTCTGGAGAAAAATAGGCAAACCTACTTCTATCTCATTTGGAATATATAATATCTCTGCAGCAGGTATTTTCTTGATTATTTGCTGATAAATAGCGACCAACATTAACTCGGCCCCCTTATTCAGTGTATTAGTACCATCAATCTGAATTTTCATTAGTATAAATTAATTATAGGTTCTAATATAGTCTAGGTCTCTTTTTTCTGAAAAGGCTACTTTTCCTTCTGGGTCTGCATATCCTACGGCCATACACATAATAGTACGCTGATGCTTCTTTAGTTTCAATGTTTTTTCCATTTGCCTTTCCAAATACTCTACATCAGGCCAATTTATACTGCAACTACTCAGGTCCAACGTTTCCAATGCCAACATAAAAGTCATATTGGCCAACGAAGCATCAATATAAATTACATGACGATCTCTTTCATCAAAATACGCGTCCAAATTCCCAATAACCACCACCATCATTGGGATTCCCTTCTCATACCCCCTAACTCCACCTGGCAACGCAGCCACTTTTGCTAACAATTCTGGGTCATCTATAACCCTGTATTGGTAAGGTTGTCTATTGCACGCGCTAGGTGCCTGATTAGCAGCAAGGATAGCTTTGTCTACCAATTCACGAGGAACTTTTTTATCCAAAAACCAACGCACTGATCTTCTATATCTGTTCAACTTATAAAAGTCTTCGAAAGAAATTTTGGGTTTCATTTCCTGTATTCGTAAATACGGAATTTTTTTATCTGTATTTTTTTTAGGATTAAATTCTAATGAGGGGTAACTCTCTATGTGGGAACTAAACTTCAAGGATAAATTATGAACTAATTCATTATCCCCGGAAGTTAAGAAGTATTCCGAGAGCACATCATGAAACCATTTGTATTGCGCATCTTCCAGCATCATTTCCGGTTTCCAAATATTTACAAAAGCATCTACAGTTTCGCCTATGTAATCCAAGGCATACACTTTCCGCCTTGGACGCATGAGCAGTCCTTTTTCAAGCCTGTGGGTATTTCTTATAAGTGTGTATATATTTTCCTTATCAACCTTAAGTTGCCTTATATGCGCAACTTTTCCCTGAATGACCGCATGTTGCTCTCTTCGAAACTTAGATGAAAAAAATAGGTAATATACTGTTGCCATGAATGGTGAGCCCATAAAATACCTAGGTAAAGTTTCATTCTTGAAATCAAGCAGATTTCTATATATTTTGCCAAGAATTTTCTTCATTAAACAAGGGTTTAACCAATTTTTTTCGTTAGTTCCATTAGATTTTGTTTTTCTAGCTTAAAAATAAAGCCCAAATATACTAGGATATATATCACAAACAGAATGATATTGTTTTCAAAACCAAGATAATTCCTAGCCAAAACAACAACAAGTGCCGAAATACAAATCGCTAGGATAATATTTTTAATGGCGCTCAGCACTGCTACTACGGATAGATTTATTTCTCTTTTTAAAACGATAAGGCCAATAGATACAAGTGCTATTTTATTTATTAGTATCGCTATAGCCGCACCAATTAGGCCATAATATGTTATTCCAATATACAAACAGGGTAAAAGTACAAATATGGTAAGACCCATGATGATTTTCATTTCTAATTTTGGCTTGCCAATTCCTCTAAGAAGAGAAGTAAATGAATTTACCAGTAAATGTACCATCATTGCAAACGCAAGAATTTTTAGCGGCATGATACTATTTAGCCATCGTTCACCAAAAAAACCGTTTATAATTTCGTCCCCGAAAAGGATTAGAGCGGTCATCATTGGATAAATTATAAGTGCGTTGATATTAATTATCTTTAAAAAATAATTTCTCAATTTCTGCTTATCGTCTTGGCTTTGAGAAAATACCGGATACATAACGCGGTTTAGAACGTTACTTATTATCTGTCTAAGGTTTTCCGTTAAGGAAAATGAAAGCGAATAAGACCCTAATAAACTGGCTCCCAATATTTTGCCAATCAATAAATTATCTATGTTATACGTTATGGTACTAAAGACACTCGTTCCCGTTGAATAAGCACCAAAGCCAAAAATTTCATTAAAATGTTGCCTGTTCCACTCCATTACTGGTTTCCATTTCGTACTAAAATAAAGTAATGGTATTGGTAAAATCGAGGATAAGACTTGATGCACGACAAGTGCCCATACCCCAAAATCATAATATGCCAGAACTATTCCTGCCGTACCCGCAATTAGTGCAGATATATTGTACGATTTGGCAATTTTTTTGAAATCCATAGCCCGAGTCAATTTTACCACATGAATCAAGCCTAAGGGCTTTACAAGAATGCCTAAACTTAGGAGAGGTACAATTTGTACTAACTTGGGTTGCTCATAAAAATATGCGGTAAAAGGCCCCACTATAAAGGCCATAATAAGAAATACCATTAACCCCCAAACAATACCGCTCCAAAATGCAGTATTATATAAGGCAACACTTTCTTCAGTTGACTTTCTTTGAATAAGAGCAGCACCCATACCCAATTCCGAAGTAGCTTCCGCTACGGCAATAAAAACTGTACACATAGCGACAAGACCAAATTCCTGAGGGAGTAGTAATTTGGCCAAAATAAGTCTGACAGAAAACCGAAGAAAAGTATCTAGAATGACCTGAATACCGGCCCACTTAATACCAGATACTATTTTTTTTGATTCCAAAGGTTCACTTATTCTGTGGTGCGTTTAAAAAAATCATTCAGACTTTTAGTCCAATGAGATGTTTGAACCCCCAACTTATTTTTAATTTTTGACTTATCTAAAACACTATACATAGGGCGTTCGGCTGCTGTTGGATATTCACTTGTCGGAATAGGTTTAACTTTTACATTTTTATCACTCTCTTCAAAAATTGCTTTTGCGAAATCGGACCAACTTGCTTGGCCTTCATTGCTGAAATGATACAAACCAAACTCTTTAATGTCTTCAGAAATAATTTTCATTATAACTTTCGCCAAATCTTTAGCATAAGTTGGTGTTCCAATTTGATCACATACAACGTTCAATTCTTTTCTTTCACTTCCTAAACGCAACATAGTTTTCAAAAAATTATTCCCATATTCAGAATAAAGCCATGCTGTTCTTAAAATAAAATATTCTTTCATGGTAGAACTAATTGCAATTTCCCCATCGCGTTTTGTGCTTCCATATATATTAAGTGGTGCAGTGCCGTCTTTTTCATTATATGGTTCGGTCTTTTTCCCGTCAAAAACAAAATCCGTAGAAATCTGAATAAGTACCGAATTGTTTTCTTTACAAGCTTCTGCCAGGTTTTTGGCCCCATTAGTATTAATTGCTTTCGCTAATTTTTCTTCAGATTCAGCTTTATCAACGGCAGTATAAGCCGCGCAATTTACGCAATAGTCTACAGTATTAGTTTCAAAATATTCGGCTATTTGCTCTTTTTGGGAAATGTCTAATCCCGCCGAATCCATAAAAACAAACTCTAGGTTATTATAACCTTCCGAAAGCTCTTTAACGCAAGTAGCTAGTTGACCTGAACCACCAGTAACCAATATGCTTTTCATAATGAAGCATTTTCTAAAGAAGGTAGTACAAGGTCTTTCTCTGAAATAATTAAATCATCGTGAGGTAAAATCCAGTCTATATTAAGCGATCTATCGTTGTAAATAATTCCACCTTCAGCGTTTTTATTATAAAGATTATCACATTTATAAAAAAACTCTGCGGTTTTACTTAGAACAACATAACCATGAGCAAACCCTCTTGGTACAAAAAGCTGTTTTTTGTTTTCGGCACTTAGCTCTACAGCTATGTGTTTACCAAAAGTTACGGAATCCTTTCTAACATCAACAGCAACATCTAAAACTTTGCCCTGAATTACTCGAACCAGTTTTGCTTGAGCATATTCCCCTATCTGATAATGCAAACCTCTAGCAACACCTATGGTAGAAAAAGCTTGGTTATCTTGTACAAAAGTTACTTTTCTCCCTATGATATCATTAAACATTTCAGAATTATACGACTCCATAAAATATCCCCGATCATCTTCAAAGACCTTAGGTTCCAAAATAAAACACCCTTCTAATTCAGTTTTTGTTACTCTCATTAATCTTTATCTAAAATTCCTAAAAGATTAGTTCCATAACCGCTTTTCATAAGGGGTGCAGCAAGTTCTTTAAACTGTTCTTTATTTATAAATCCCATCTCATACGCTGCGGCCTCAATAGCGCCTATTTTAAGCCCTTGTCGTTCCTCAATAACCTCTACGAATTGAGATGCCTGCATGAGCGATTGAAATGTTCCGGTATCAAGCCATGCTGTTCCACGATCTAAAATACTTACACTTAGTTTTCCCTTCTCAAGGTAGACTTTATTTATATCGGTTATTTCAAGTTCACCTCTATGGCTTGGGGTTATGTTTCTAGCAATTTCAATAACGTCATTATCATAAAAGTATATACCAGGTACCGCATAATTAGATTTTGGTTCTAAAGGTTTTTCTTCAATACTGATAGCTTTTCCGGTACTGTCAAATTCGACTACTCCATATCTCTCTGGATCGTTTACACGATAAGCATAGATAATCCCTCCGTCCGGGTCATTGTTTGACTGTAATAATTTGGCTAATCCTGAGCCATAAAATATATTATCTCCTAAAACTAAAGCTACTTTATCCTTTCCCACGAAATCAGCTCCAATAATAAATGATTCTGCAAGACCGTTTGGGTCATCTTGCACTGCATAAGAAAACTCACAACCGAACTTTTTACCATCTCCTAAAAGGGTTTCGAACAATGGAAGGTCTTTAGGTGTTGAAATAATCAATATTTCCCTTATCCCTGCATACATTAATGTAGAAAGTGGATAATAAATCATGGGTTTATCATAAATCGGCATTAGCTGTTTACTTACGGTTAAGGTAAGTGGATGTAAACGGGTTCCTGATCCACCTGCTAATATTATTCCTTTCATTGTGTTGCGTAATTTTTACAATTTGACTATACCGAAGGGTACATTTCTTTATAGTATGATTTATATTTCCCTGAGGTTACATTTTTTAACCATGTTTTATTGTTCAAATACCAATCAATTGTTCGTTCTAGCCCTTCTTCAAAAGTTACAGAAGGTTTCCACCCCAATTCTTTATTGATTTTACTAGCATCAATTGCATACCTTAAGTCATGCCCTGGTCTATCTTTTACGTATGAAATTAGTTTTTTTGATGTTCCCACGGGCCGATTTAACTTCTTATCCATAATAGAACATAGAAGCTTAATCAAATCAATATTCTGCCATTCGTTAAAACCTCCAATATTATATGTTTCATGGTTTCTTCCCTTATGGAATACTAAATCTATTGCAAGAGCGTGGTCTTCAACAAAAAGCCAATCTCTTGTGTATTTACCATCCCCATAAACCGGTAATGCCTTGTTTTCTATAATATTATTTATAAATAAAGGAATGAGTTTTTCTGGAAAATGATTTGGTCCATAATTATTGGAGCAATTGGTTATTACATAAGGCATCCCAAAAGTTTCTCCATAAGCCCTAACAAAATGGTCTGAACTTGCCTTAGATGCGGAATAAGGCGAATTTGGATCATAAGAAGTTGTCTCGGTGAATAGTCCTTCTTCTGACAAAGAACCATAAACCTCATCAGTACTTACATGATAAAAACGTTTATCCTTTGCTTTCTTACCCCATAGTGCTTTAGATGCATTCAACAAATTTGCTGTACCTAATACATTTGTTCTAATAAAAGCCAGAGGATCTGTAATTGACCGGTCAACATGTGATTCAGCTGCTAGATGAATAACGGCATCAAAACGATACTTTTTGAACATAGAATCGACAAAATCTGCATCCACAATATCTCCTTTGATAAAATTGTAGTTTGATTCATTCTCTATATCTCTTAGGTTTTCTAAATTCCCAGCATACGTCAGTGCATCTAAGTTATATATAGAATATTCTTTATAACTATTTACAAATCTACGCACCACATGTGACCCTATAAATCCTGCTCCTCCGGTTATTAAAACATTCATATCTACAATTTTCAAATTAAGCCTACCTCTTAAATCCAATCTATAGGAGTTCTTTAGATTTTCTATTTAAATAAGAAAATACTCCTAACAAACAAAAAAAGAAGAGAAAGGTCGCGGGAATGATTACAACACCATTACTAAAAAATTGTGTGGCTATCATCTGTGTTTTACCAAAACTTATGATTTTAATTGGTTCTTGCTGTTCAGACAACTCTATTTCTTTTTTCTCTATCTCCTTAATAAGCCTGCTCTTTAGGGATAATAACCCCGTAATATCCAATCCTTTTTCCCCCTCTATGACCAAGGTACTGTTTTGATTAGTTAGCCTATCTTGTGATAGTTTAATCGAATAACTTTGGACTAATCCGTCAATCTGATCAATCAGCAGTTGGTTTTTAATTATACGTGTCTTCGCATTTTTAAAGTAAACCTCTTTTAACTCATTAAAATAGGGATTAGAATTAATATATTTCATTAATTGTGAAGCAATTTTCTCCCCTTTCTTATGTTTTTTGTGTGAGAATATAATTCGATAAGTCAATACACTTTTTTTCAATATTTCAGATTTGACTACATCGATGACAAAATCATTGTCTTTATAATTTTGTAAGGTTTCAAGATATTTATTGTTCTCCTTTCTCTTTTCTATATCAAGTTCATTATTATCAATCGGTTGAACACTTATAGAAAAACTACTTAAATCTTTTAGGTCTATCCCTATGTTTTTAAAAAACAAGGTGTCCTTAGCCCGAATGTTCGCTTGAATTTCCTCTATTACACTATATAAATAATCATTGCTTTCAAAGTTTGGTTTAACAATAATTTCGTTTTTGAGGCGCTTGTCTATTATAGTATTTAAGAAAAGACCTATTCCAACTCCAATTACAATGAGAACAACCAATTTCCATAAGTTCTTTTTTAAATACAAAAAAATCTTAAGTACGCCATAAAAAAAACGATTGGAAGCCTTCCTTAAAATTTTAAACAACTGCCCCAAATCAATTTCATCTGAGGTATTGGCGTTAGTTGGCTTATTGTCAGACATTAAATTATGAATTAAAAATTTGTTCTAATATTTTCTCAGTAATCAAATATGTTGGCTTTACTCCTGTTGTACCTAGACCACCAGAAGCCAACGTGCTGCCCGTTTCTAATGGATTATCAGAGGCATAATATGCATATCGCACCTTAATATCTTCTCGAACACTCTTGCGTATCTTAGAAGCAGATTGTACTGCTTTTTGATAGTGAACTCCCTCCATTTCCAGACCTACAACGTTCCAAGTAGATTGGTGAAAGAACTTCAATACATCTTTGTTTTGCAAAGATGTTCCTAAAACGGTCACCATAGTGCCTTCAAACACTTTTAATCCATGACCTTTAAAATCTTCTGCACACAATTCGTTCTTAAAAGGGTAATTATCTGCAGTACCTTCAAAAATGTGTGCGGATGGAATCATCAAATCACCTTTACCACCTTCAAGTATACCAGCTTTTCCCATAATAGAAATGGAGGCTACATCTAGGAAAATAGGTTCATCTCCCGCTCCTTTATATGGTTTCAATAATTCATCTATTGTTTCATAAGCTTGTTCACCAAAAGCGTAATCCATAACAAAAATTACAGGCTTATCTTTATCTGCTAAGCCTTTAGGCAATTGATAACAACAAACATCTGAACCCATTTTGGCAGTATCAAACAATTGTACGTCAATATTCGTTCCTGAAAGATCATCTATAGCAATCATTCCATTCTTTGTGGCAACCTTGGTTACTTTTGAACGTAATTCTTCATTCGAAGACGAGCTTAAAGCCTCATATATTTTTAAGGATTCTTTATTGGAAAACTCTTTCTTCAGTGCATTCTTGGCAAAAAGGGTGTTCATCACACTGTGCATATTTGCACTAATAATGTGTATTGGACGGTGTATTAGACCATTTTTCTGTAAAGTTTCCTTTACGATGTCCGCCCAACGCTCTCCATGAATGTGGTGACCAAGACGTTCTCTCAGCAAAGCACTAAAAGTAATTGCCCTTTTTTCACCTGTTATTTCCTCCTCAATAGCCAATTTACCCAACCAATATATTATTTCTAAAAAACGGTCAGGCTGTTCCTTAGTTGCAAAATTCTTGTGAACGGCCATAATTTCGATAAAAGAACGACCCAAAATATTAGCTGTATGAATAACGGCTACCTCTCTCTCTGCTAAAGTTAATTCATCTTTTTGGACAGCATTTTCCAATTTAGCCCAGTCTCGAATAGTCCTATCGGTATCTTCAATTAAAACTCTTTTACAGATTTTTTCAGATTCAATAAACAGGAACGTTAAGTGTGTAAGAATATCATAGATATCCGAACGACCTCGAGTAATTTCGATGTTCATCTGCTCATCATCTATCCGATAACAGTTTCTACGACGTTTTGGCGGTACAATTGGCTTAAAATGAGATTTACTATAGCCCTCATCTGAAGTCAAGTTAATAAAACGGCATTGTTCAATCCCTTTAGGAAGACGCTCTAAAACATAAATAAGCCCACTAAGCTCTGCCTTTTCTTCAGCGATAGAACCGTAAATCTCAGGTCTTAGTTGTAATAATGCGTTTTTTAAAGATTCACCAGATACACCCGTTGGTTTATAAAAACCACGGTTGAACAAATGTCTCATTGTTATATAAAGTCGCTCAATAGCACTAGTAGATTCTTGAGCGCGAGTAGTTGTAGTTGTATTGCTCATAAACAAATTTCAACCAAAATTACGATAAATTTTTCAGTAGTAGCGAATGAGATTTTTCTTGCCTTTTTTATATTATACTACATTAACAGGCAGAAACAAAAAAGACCTCTACAGAGGCCTCTTTATGTGAATATATTATTAGAACTGTTTTATGATCCCTAAAAGAATGTTTTAAAAAATCTTATTTAGTTTATAAACTGAATAATCTTATCTACCATCTTTGAAGCACTACTGCCTTGACCATATAAGTTGATGTTGTAACTAAGAGGCTTCTTCTCTAATTCATCATTGATCTTCGATAAATCTTGAAAAAGGAGAATATTTGCATTGTCCTCAAGCGTCTCTTTCCACTCTGTTTCTTTGCGTATTGTTATACACTTCCTTTTAAGCCAGTATGCTTCTTTCTGCATACCGCCACTATCCGTTATAAGACCTTCGGAATTTTGAAGATAAGCCAAATTAGAAAAGTAAGATTGTGGTTCTATAAAACTAATGTTGATATAATCTTCAAGATTCAAACCATAATAAGAAGCCAGGTTTTTTGTCCTAGGGTGAAGCGAGAAGATGACCTTTTTATCAAGTTGCTCAAGGGTTTCTAAAACGTACGTTAACCTCTCTTTATCATCAGTATTATATGGTCTGTGTATTGTTGCATAGTAAAAGTTTTTTTCTTTTGGGGCGTGGTCTCTCAATAAGTCGTTTTTTGTAACGTATTGAACTAAATCCTTCATTATATCACCTACCTCATATACGCCTTGCTCCACACCCTCGTCTTTAAGGTTTTGCACAGCAATACCACTAGGAACAAATAATAGGTCAGAAATATGATCGGTAAGTACACGATTTACCTCTTCCGGCATTTTTTTATTGAAACTTCGTAAGCCTGCTTCAATATGAAATAAGGGTATATGTAATTTTGATGCAACCAACGCGCCAGCCAGAGTTGAATTAGTATCGCCATAAACCACAACACCGTCAGGTTTTGTCTCTTCTATGATTTTCTCTATTTCGATCATCATTTTACCTGTTTGTTCCCCATGAGGTCCACTTCCAACATGAAGCGTAAAACTTGGCGGACTCATATTGAGCTGAGTGAAAAATATATCACTCATATTCTCATCATAATGCTGCCCAGTATGCACGGTTATAAGCTCTACTTTACCCTTACTTGCTAATTCAAAGGGAAAATGCTTAATAAATTGTGGTCTAGCCCCAATTATAGCTACTATTTTCATGTGATAGTTTTTCTATTTTAGAAGAGGGTGGTAATTACCCTTAAGCCCAATAGGTTTTGAATTTCTAATATCATGGACAATTTCAATTGCTGTTCTGGCCGCATCAAGTCCATAACCCTTTCCTGCAAGAATATCCTTATATACCATAGTATGTAAGTCTGAAAAGCCTCCGCTAAATTCTAACTCTTCATCATTAATTTTAATAGACCTAAAAGTAGTCTGCCCTGCGTCCTTGATTTCTTTAGGTAAGTACTTAGAATTGATTGAGAGAAACCATTTAACCCTTGCATGCTCAAACTCTAAATAGCCCGCAGCATGGTCACTTTCATGAACATGCACTACATTTTCCTGAACATCCCCAAAAATCCATGATAGCATATCATAAAAATGAACTCCAATATTGGTAGCTATTCCCCCAGACTTTTCCGCATCACCCTTCCATGAGGTTTGATACCAATGCCCTCTTGAGGTCAAATATGTAAGGTCTACTTCAAACTTAGTATCTTTCTTTGCTTGCTTTACTTTTTCACGAAGGGCTATTATACTAGGGTGCACTCTTAATTGCAGAACATTATATATTCTTTTACCTGTCTTTTCTTCAACATGTTGTAACTTGTCTACGTTCCACGGATTGAGCACCAATGGTTTTTCGCAAATGGCGTCCGCACCACTTCGTAATGCAAATCTAATATGCGCATCATGTAGATAATTTGGCGAGCAAATACTAACGAAATCAAGGTAAGTTTCTGTCTCGTATTTTAGTTTTTCAATATGACGGTCAAAACGTTCAAATTCCACGAAAAAGTCCGTGTTGGGAAAATAAGAATCAATTATACCAACACTATCCCCTTTATCAAAAGCGGCTATTAAATGGTTGCCGGTGGCCTTGATAGCCTTCATATGTCTGGGCGCAATATAACCTGCTGCTCCAATAAGTGCGAAATTTTTCATCTAAACTGTTTATAGTTTTCGAAACTATATATTCTTTTCATTTTTATCACATGTATTTCGTCGATCCCCCTGATAAAATAGGTAAGACGTCTTTTTGGACAGAGAATCTTCTAATATATTATTCAGAAATACAATATCTTTTTAAGATTTAGGAAGTTTATTTCTAAGGTAGAAAAGTGTTGTAAATCGTAATTTATCTTTAATCCGGTTAAAAGAAGGAAGCACTATTTTAAACGCACAACAATATCATCCTTCAGCTCATACTCTTGACCACTTTCTGGACATAACGCGTAATTTTTTTTATTGAACTCCAAACGATGTCCATACTCACCAACCCAACCTATTTGTCTACCAGGGTTCCCTACAATTAATGCATAATCCGGAACTTCTTTAGTAACAACAGTTCCTGCGCCTACTAAACAAAATTTACCCAACGTGTTACCACAAATAATAGTAGCATTAGCCCCAACTGAAGCGCCTTTTTTTACAAGTGTTTTTTGATAGCTATCACGGCGAATAATTGCACTTCTAGGGTTGACAATATTTGTAAAAACCATTGAAGGACCAAGAAAAACATCATCCTCACAGATAACACCTGTATAAATAGAAACATTATTCTGGACCTTGACATTGTTGCCTAGCACAACTTCTGGTGATACTACTACATTTTGACCAATGTTGCAGTTGTTTCCAATAATACAATTAGACATTATATGTGAAAAATGCCATATTTTGGAATCTTCGCCTATGTTACAACCATCATCTATAATCGCGGTTTTATGAGCAAAAAAATTATCGGAAGACATATTGAAAAGCTTTAGTGTGTTATTTTTAAGCGCCTACATTATTTGTTTTCAAAATTACAATAAACTGGAACTTTGAAAGGACCATAATAAATACCAATAAGTATAAACTATTTTTTAAAAGAAGATAAGCCGTCGGCTACTTTACGATCGTTAGCCAACCTTTGAACTTTATTTTGTCCTCCCAATTTGCCTATAGATTTCATATATGCGTTAAAGCCTCCTTCTGCAATACTAGTCACTTTTAATTTCTGAAGAACTTTTCCGTCAATCAAATCAAAATAATAACTGTTTTGCTTTTGTAGTGAGTTATCTAGAAGCTCTATGAATCTATCCATATCTGACGGTTCCCTTTCAAACTCTACCAACCACTCATGATAGGGTAGTTGATTACTTTCTGGTGTAATCTGTGGAGCAACGGTAAACTCATTTATACTCGCACCAGTTTCTTTTACGGCCAATTGCATTGCCTCTTCTACTTCCTTAGCAATTACATGCTCTCCAAAAGCAGAGATAAAGTGTTTAATACGCCCGGAAACGATGACTTTATAGGGTTTTAAAGAAATAAACTGAATGGTATCTCCTAAATTATATGCCCATAAACCCGCATCTGTAGAGATAATCATTACATAGTTTACGTTAAGCTCTACATCCTTAATTGTTAAGCGCTTTGGATTCTCTTCAAAAAACTCATCCGCCTTCACAAATTCATAAAATATACCAGAATTCAACAAAAGAAGCATTCCCTTATCTGTCTGGGAATCTTGATACGCAAAGAAGCCTTCACTTGCCGGGAACAACTCTATACTGTCTACCTTCCTACCAATTAACCCTTCAAATTTGGCTCGGTAAGGCTCATAATTGACACCTCCGTAGATAAAAAGCTGAAAATTTTTGAATAGGTCCCCAACCTTCTTACTTGACTTATTTTCTAATTTTTCAAAATACATTTGTACCCAAGAAGGTATGCCCGCGATAACGGTCATGTCCTCATTCATTGTCTCATCAACGATGGTGTTAACCTTGGTTTCCCAATCTTCAATACAATTGGTTTCCCAGCTTGGTAATCGATTTTTTTGTAAATAGTTGGGTACATAATGAGCGGATATGCCTGAAAGTCGTCCTAATTTCACACCGTTCTTTTCAGTTAGTTCAGGACTTCCTTGAAGAAAAATCATTCTTCCGGTAACAAAATCCGCATTGCCGGTTTCATCAATATAATTAAGAATGGCATTCCTTGAAGCATTTACTTGGTGCTTTATAGAGGTATCCGTAATTGGAATATACTTTGCACCAGAAGTAGTTCCTGAAGTTTTAGCAAAATACACTGGTTTTCCTGGCCAAAGAATGTCTTCCTTACCAGCCACAACTTCTTCTACATAGGGTTTTAAGGCCTCGTAATCACGTATGGGAACCTTATTTACAAAGTCCTCGTGCGATTTTATTTTGTCAAAACCATGGTCAACACCAAACTTTGTGGCGCTCGCCTTTTTAAGTAATTCACGAAACACTTTCTCCTGTGTAACTACTGGATTATCTCGCCATTTTGCCGTTTGCTTAGCAATACGTTTCGCGAATATTTTGGCTCCTAGTGATTTTATTGACATAGAAAAATCAGGTATCAGTTAAAGTGCAAGTGCGCTTTTTTTCTTTTGAAAGTTAATTGGTTTAAAAGTGCGCCAATTAAAAATCTATGTAATCTAAAGGGTTAACGGCATTACCATTACTCCATAATTCAAAGTGAAGGTGAGGTCCAGTTGTATACTCACCGGTATTACCTACAGATGCAATTACTTCACCCGCCCTAACAACTTCACCCTGTTTTTTGTTCAACGAACCATTGTGTTTGTAAACGCTCAAAAGTCCATCTTTATGTTCTAGAATAATAACATAGCCTGTATCTGCCGTCCATTCGGAAAAAATGACCGTGCCATTTGCAACTGCTTTAATAGGCGTATCCTTAGGCGCGGTAACATCTACTGCATAATGACGTTTTTCAGCATCATAATTATTGGATATTTCCCCGCTCAAAGGAGGAAATAATTCAATTTCAGATGCTGTTGCACTACGCTCAAAAAGATTGTATTTATCCTCTAAAGCAACTTCAGCCCTTAAAAGTGAATCTTCTTTAATGGGAGTTAAATCTACACTAGACGGGTCTATCTTAAATTGTTCTCTTAACGAATCAAGATTGATTTCTTGAGAAGCAACATCACCTCGCAACACCATACGAATGCTTTCTAAATACCTATTGGTATTATTTAATGAGGCAACTAAGGAGTCCGTCTTATAAGTAAGGTCTGTTGCCTGTTTTTTAAGCTTGGTACTTGAGTATCCAGGAATATACTCCCGTAATGGGGTAAAGGCAATAAGTAAAGTTGTTAAGGCAATTAGTCCAATAATACAAAGTGAGCCTGTAACGAAGACGTTAAGACGACTTAATTTAAAAGAGATTTTCTCTTCAAAAGTAGATTCATTGAGAATAACCAAACGATACTTGTGTAGCAGTTTGCGTTTAATTTCTTTTCTCTTTTTGACTTTTTTCGCCATGGAGCAAATATAAAGGATGGAATCGGATTCTTATACCGTTGCTCTAAATTAATGATTCTTCCAAATACGAAGGCAATCCATTCATCACATTTAAGAAAACCAGCCAAATTCTGTTAAAATAATCAGCATGACTTTACATTTAAGGTTAATCAAGTTACTTTTTTAGTATCTTTGAATCTGTTCAAAAAATGAAAATATGACAAGTTTACAAATATTTTTAGCGATAGGCCCATGGCAAATAGGAATCGTTGTTTTAGTGGTTCTTTTATTGTTCGGAGGAAAAAAGATTCCGGAATTGATGCGTGGACTAGGTAGTGGTATCAAAGAATTTAAAGATGCATCTAAGGAAGATGATGCACTAGAAGAGAAAAAAGAATAGGTTTATACCTGATTTTTATAAATTACAACCTCTTGATTTACGTCAAGGGGTTTTTTGTTTTCTACATTAATACCTTATGGTATATTTTATTTGTCAGATTTATCACACAGTTCATTCTTTGATAAGGATTAGATAATTCTTTAGTCCGTTATTCAAACAACACCCTAACAGGCATTCACTTCTATAAATTAGGGTTTCACAACAAAAAGCAGGACATACGTAACCTTCACCCGAAATTTACGTTATCAAAAGATAGTATTAAGGTAAGATATATAGCTATCAGTCCTTCTTACACCTCTATTTTCTATAAAAAACCACAAGCCAAATTTTAAAAATCCGTTGATTTTTTTAAAAACCCAATCATGAAAAAACTAATAACCGCTTTTATTTTTCTTCTATCCCTTGGTAGTTTCGCCCAGGATTTTGAAAATATGGATTCAGAAGAAATTGTAACTACTGCCGAGACGGAAACTGAAACGGTAAGCTTTACACCTGTAGCTACTGAAACCTTCTCAATTACCGAAACATTTGAAGAAGCTGCTAACAGGCATGAAATTCCACACAGGACTTTTAGTGGTATTTCTGGTACTGAGAATGGTTATTATATTATATCAGGAGTTTTTAGTAAAGAAAAAACACTGAACAAAACACTCAAGAAACTACGCAAGAAAGGTTTTGATTCAGCTGGCTATATTGTAAATCCAGAAAATGATCTTAACTATGTTTATTTAGCTTACTATCCTTTTGGCCTAGAAGCAGTAGATGCTTGGGCTTCTAATTTGGATGACACTTATACAGATGACAAATGGATATTAGAAATAGAAGATAGTGTTGCCATAGGAGGAGAGGAAGTTGATTTAAACGAAGAGGCTGAGTCTATTGAAAACGGAATTGCACCATTAGAAGCTGTTACTGAAACTTCTGATTTATCAGAACTAGAGAAAATCGGAGCAGTAGAGGAAGCAATGGAATTCGAAGAAATACAAACGGAAGTTACTACTGCTACTGTTACCAATGTTGTTCCTGAAACAGAAACAATTTTAGAAACAGAAATAGAAGAAGAAATAGAATTAGAGACAAAAGCACCTATAACTAACATTGCAGAAACAGCTGACAAGACCAAGCTTTTACAACGAGCAGATCACTACTTTGATAAAATGTGGTACACTGAGGCTGCTGATCTTTATGAGCAGGCTTTAGAGAAAGGTGGAAAGAATCGTTCAAAAGACGTTATTCAAAAGACGGCAGACTCGTATTACTTCAACACCAATATGGAGAAAGCGTACGAATGGTACAACGTGCTTTATGAAAACTATGGCAAGGAAATGTCATCTGAGAACATATTTAAGTACGCACACTCTTTAAAAGGAACAGGAAAATATGCAAGATCAAAACGCCTTATGCGTCTTTACAACAAAAAAATGAAAGATGTGCCCGCTATCGAATTGGCCAATAATGTCCAAGAGAATGAAACTGCCTTAGACAACATCTTGAATTCCAAAAAAGATTTTGAAATTAAAAACTTAGCGGTCAATACAGAATATTCAGATTTCTCTCCAATGTTCTTAGATTCTAATCAAGTGGTATTTTCATCTGCTAAGGATTCATCATTTTTTAATACCAGACGGTATAAATGGAATGATCAACCTTACTTAGATTTATATGTAGCAAAAGTAAACGAAGAATCTAACGATCTTAAAAACGCACTTAAATTTTCTAAAAAGATAAACACAAAATATCATGAAGCTTCGGTAACTTTTTCTCCGGACAATAGCACCATGTATTTTACACGTAATAATTACGGTAAAAAATTAAAGAGAGATGATAAAGGTATAAACCACCTTAAAATTTATAAATCTACCAAAGTAGATAACGAGTGGACCGAAGCTGTAGAAGTATCCTTTAATAGCGATGATTATTCTACCGGCCACCCAGCATTAAGTCCTGATGGAAAACAACTTTATTTTGTTTCTGATATGCCAGGTAGTTTAGGTAAGACAGATATTTTTGTTGTTGATGTTACAGAAGACGGTAGTTTTACAGAACCTAGAAATTTAGGTCCAACAATAAATACGGAACAGCGAGAAATGTTCCCATTCTTTAACGGAACTAAAATGTATTTTTCTTCTGACGGATTTACCGGCTTAGGTGGTCTTGATGTTTATGAAAGCGCCTATGATGCAGAAGAAGGGTTTGCAGAGGTTAAGAATTTAGGTCAGCCTGTTAACAGTAATAAGGACGATTTTTCATATATTATAAATGAAGAAAACCAACAAGGATATTTTGCTTCTAATAGAGAAGGTGGTAAGGGTGATGATGATATCTACTCTTTCAAACGATTGATGTTGGAAGAAGTTCCTGAAAACAACAATGCTATTGCTGGTGTAGTAACCGAAATGGTGACGGGCGATATAATGCCACAAGCACTAGTACAGCTTTTAGATGAAAACGGAATCAAGCTTAAAGAAATGACCACCGAAGATGACGGAAGCTTTATTTTTGAAGACTTAAACGATTCAACTCAATATACTTTAAAAACAGTTGAACCTAAATTTATAGATAATGAAAGGCTAGTAACAACCACGGTAAACGATACCGTAAAAGTTGATATAGCTATGAAGCGTCTTGAAGAGATGATTGCCATTGAAGATGGGATTAAGAAAATCAAGACTGAAATGATTTACTTCAACTTTGACAAATCATCCATTAGACCGGATGCGGCCAAAGAATTGGATAAGTTAGTTAGTGTGATGAAAGAATTCCCGACTATTGTTATTAAAGTAGAATCGCATACGGATTCGCGTGGAACCAAGTCCTATAACGAGTACTTGTCAGACAAGAGGGCTAAATCTACAAGAGACTATATTATATCTCAAGGAATTGATGCTAACCGTATAGAAAGTGCTACCGGTTACGGAGAAAATAGATTACTTAATGATTGTAATGGCTCATTACCTTGTTCAGAGGCAGATCACTTGCTAAACAGAAGGTCAGAATTTATTATACTAAACATGTAAAATATATAAACCCCATATCTAAAAACCGCTGCCTTAATCGCAGCGGTTTTTTTGTGTCTAAACTATAGGCAAGTACCTCGCCATTCGATTCTTATTAATATGCTCAGGTTTAATAACCAGGGTAGTGATGAATTACCAGAAACAGCCTAGAGTACTATTGCCCAAATTCATTTCTAACCTAGGGAAGAGAATATTACAGTTGGTATAAAATGGTTATTGAACAGTCTATTAGCCTAAAGTCGTATCGCAAGTTCTAAAATAATTATACAAGAGAATTCCTATATCCTCAGTGATTTCATTTAATTGCTTCTAGATATAGACCATTTTACCCAGTGTAAGGAGTATTTTAAACGCTTCTCTTGAACTCGTCCTACTTTGTAGGGCTATTTTAGCAGTAATAACTTAAAGAACTGTTACATGTCTCACATTCGCATAACTTATGAGAAGTAGTTAAAACTAAAGACGCCCATCTCTATGAGATGGGCGTCTTTATTATAGAATTAAGGTATTTTATTTCTTAGCTGCAGGTTCTTCGAATCGCAATGTCTTCATTATTGCCTCTAATTGAAACAAATCGTCTCTCTTTTGGGTTGCTGGTGCAAACACAAAGCCTTCCAGTACTAACTTTCTATTATGTTCCTTATCATTCAATATGTAGGTAAGGAAAGGACCTGCCATTGGATAGTTCTTAATATCCCAAAGGCCTCTAACCTCAACTCCTTTTAAACCGGCAATTTCTACAGGATAAACATACGGCGCAAATGCAGGTTCTGTGTGCATATGGGTTATCTTTCCAGTAACATCCGGACCAGGAATGTATTTAGCACCTATAGAATCGCGCATAGCTACAATATCCTTTACCAAGGTAGAATCATTTTTAAAACTGTCCTCAGGCATCTGATAAACGATTATATTGGCGGTGCCTTTCTGAATTTCACGGTCAATCCAAACAAAATTGTCTTCTTGCTTACTTACATTGTATATAGAAGGCACTTTTAAAGAAATACCAAACTTCTCCTGTAAGACAGTTTCTTTATTCAATGAACGATTAAAACGTATTTGGACCGCTTCAATTTCCATGTCTTTAAAAGAAGCTATGATCTCGTCTGCTTTTGCATCAATATTTTCAATAAGTTCCTCTTTTGTAGTCCCTTTAATAACACCAACACGTTGCGGTGTAGCGTACATATCGCTCTTAATGTGTGCTAGATTTAAAGAATCTTGCTCAACATAGAGAATAGACCTCGTATTTCTGATGGTACCCGTAAAAAACTTAGGTGCTAATTGTTCCATGGTGAACAAAGGCTCATCCATAGGCATGCCTACTACAGGGGCTGCAAAATGACTTCTGAGACTATCGCCCACACTACTGTTCCAAAGTTCGTTATCCATAATCACAACTACCGAATTAATAGCTCCAATAGAAGAGGGGAGGTAGTTAGTCTTCTTAGAGTCTTTACAGGATAAAAGTGCTAGGGAAAATAGTAAAATTAGTGTTCCAGCTTGTTTCATTTTGGTTTTGATTTACGATGAGCATTCGCACAATTTCAATTTTGTGCCCGGTTTCAGATTCTTACCGCTAATACCGTTCCATTTTCGTAAATTATCTACAGAAATTCCAGGATATTTTCTTGAAATCGTCCAAAGAGAGTCTCCACTGCGTACTGTATGGGTCTTCGTACCCGGCGCAAAATTTTTGGAAGAAGTTGATGAACTTGATGAAGCAACTGCCGCTCCAGAAGTTTTTCTAGGAAAAATAGTAAGACGCTGTCCAATTCTTAAATTGTTACTACGCAAACCGTTCCATTGTTTTATTTGACTTACCCTAACTCCATAACGTTCGGCAATTTTACCAAGAAAATCCCCATTGCGTACTTTGTACCTAATTCTATTCTGCTCAGATTGTTTTACCAATTGCGGTAAAGGACCTTCCTTACTTTCTATTTCTTTCTTAACATGGTCATAGATTGCCCCTTCATTATGAACAAAGCTTCCAACGGCGTGTTTTGGTAAACGTAAGGCATTGTTCTTTCCGTCTATATAAGGAATCACATAAAGCTTGTATGACGGGTTTAGAACTTTTAATTCCTCTTTACCAACACCTGTAAGCTCAGAAACCTGGTCAAAGGTAATAAGACCTTTAACGTGCACGGTATCTGTTTCAAAATAAGGTCTTTCTATTTTTTTTCCTCTTAAGCCATGCTCCTCGGCATATTCAAAAAGATACATTGTAGCCAAAAATGCGGGAACATAACCTGCAGTTTCTCTAGGTAAATAGCGGCGAATATTCCAATAGTTTTTATAACCCCCTGATCTTCTAATAGCCTTGTTTACATTACCTGGGCCAGAATTATAGGCAGCAAGTGCCAAATCCCAATCGCCATAAATATCATAAAGCTTAGCCAAGAACTGACAAGCGGCAACAGTCGATTTTAAAGGGTCACTACGTTCATCTACATAACTGCTTACATCTAGCTTGTATTGCTTACCCGTAGGATACATGAACTGCCAAAGACCGGTAGCTCCCACTTGAGATCGGGCGCGAGGGTTCAATGCCGATTCTACAATAGAAAGATATTTCATTTCTAAAGGAATATCATAGTTGTCCAATTCTTGCTCAAACATTGGAAAATAGAATTGGCTCGTTGTCAACATACGCTCCATAAGATCTCTCTTTCTAAAAAGGAACGACTTAATAACGTTCTCCAAAGAAGGGTTGTAAGCTATGTTGAAAGGTGTTTTTTGATTCAACCTCTCCAAACGGGCCTTAAGGGTGTCCGTAGGGAGGGAAGTAGGGTAGGTCTTATCGTAATCTAATTTCTCAATCTCACGAAACATTTCATCAGATAGCGATGCATTCGCGTAAAGCTCCTTCATCCAAAGACTATCATATTTGGCAGCTTCAGGTAAATCTTTAAGCCGGACTGTTAAGTCCAGGCTATCTTTTTTAAGGGCAATGGGGCTGTCATTAATATGCGTACTGTCCAGAGCCATTTTCTCCATCTGATCAATACCCTTTAAATCCATTGCCAAGGTATCCGCGACAATTTCATCTGTTGGGTTCTGAGAAATTACAACAGAATCTTTTTCTTGTTCTTGGGCCACCAAAGGCAGGGACAAAACAAGACTTGAAAATACCGTAAGGAAACGTTTTCTATTTTTTATCATCTAAAGTGCTTATGTAGCGATGCGGGTAGTTCTTATAAATATAGGGTTACAGCGAACTGTAACCCTACTAAAATCGTACTTTTTTTCTGAAAAATAAAATTTTTATTCAATTAAACGTTACGCGCCGTTTATCGATAACGCCTTTGTTAGCCGATTATTGCAGCGATACCCGGTAAGGTTTTACCCTCTAAACTTTCTAACATAGCACCTCCGCCTGTAGAAACATAACTTACCTTGTCTGCAAAACCGAATTGTTTAACAGCTGCAACCGAATCACCACCACCAACAAGCGAAAATGCTCCACCTTGCGTAGCTTCATCAATATAATTACCCAAAGCAATAGTTCCTTTTGCAAAACTTTCCATTTCAAAAACACCAATAGGACCGTTCCATAGGATAGTTTTTGATTTTAAGATAACCTCTTTAAAAATTGCCAACGTTTTTGGACCTGCATCCAAACCTTGCCATCCGTCAGGAATTTTATCTACATCTACAATTTGTGTATTGGCGTCATTAGAAAAATCATTTGCCGCTAAAACATCCACGGGAATATGTACTTGAACATTCTTCTCTTTGGCTTTTTTCAAAATATCCATAGCCAAATCCATCTTGTCATCCTCACAGATAGAGTCACCTACTTTACCTCCTTGTGCTTTAATAAAGGTATAGGTCATACCACCACCAATAATTAAGTGATCTACCTTATCTAGTATATTTTCTATAATGGTGATTTTTGAAGAAACTTTAGCTCCTCCTAAAATTGCCAAAACTGGTTTCTCTCCCGTTTGCATCACCTTATCTATAGCTTCAATTTCTTTAGCCATAAGCAGACCAAAACATCTTGCTTCTGGAAAGAACTTGGCTATAATAGTTGTTGAAGCATGAGCTCTATGTGCTGTACCAAAAGCATCATTAACATAAATATCACCTAGTTTTGAAAGTTGTTCCGCAAAGGCTTCATCACCCTTTTCTTCTTCAGCGTGGAACCTAAGGTTTTCTAATAAAAGTATTTCACCTGGCTGAAGTTCAGCAACCGCTTTTTCAGCAGCCTCACCAACACAATTAGAAACAAATTTTACGGTAACACCAATAACATCTGAAACTTTGCTGCAAATATGTTGCAAAGATAAATCTGGATTTACCTGTCCTTTTGGTCTTCCCAAGTGGCTCATCAAAACAGCACTGCCGCCATCTTCAAGTACTTTTATAATTGTTGGCTTGGCCGCTTCTATACGGTTAGCATCAACTACTTTGAAATTCTCATCTAACGGAACGTTGAAATCAACGCGAATGAGAGCTTTCTTATTTTCAAAATTAAAGTCGTTTACAGTTTTCATGTTATGCGGTTTTAGCGAGTGGCAAATGTAATAAAAAGGATGTTAGACTGGAAGTCCAAAATCATTAGACTATAGATATTAACCATATTTAAGAAGTTGCCCCCAGAAGATCTTATATATTAAAAAAGTTATCTTTGGACCATGCTGTTCAATGACATTTTAGGGCTATCCCATATCAAGAACCATTTGGCCACC
Organism: Zobellia nedashkovskayae; assembly: GCF_015330125.1. Classification (NCBI taxonomy): domain Bacteria; kingdom Pseudomonadati; phylum Bacteroidota; class Flavobacteriia; order Flavobacteriales; family Flavobacteriaceae; genus Zobellia; species Zobellia nedashkovskayae. The sequence continues at coordinate 1,388,277 of NZ_JADDXR010000002.1, forward strand.
AGTGCTAATGCTGGCAGAGTTCCTCATGCCCAATTATTTGTAGGGCCTGAAGGTTCAGGCACCCTTCCTATGGCAATTGCTTACGCCCAATATCTTATTTGCCAAAATAATAATGGGGAAAACAATGGAGAGAACCAAAGCTGTAATTTAAAGTTCGATTCTCTTTCACATCCTGATATGCATTTTGCTTTTCCTGTTGCCAATTCCGACAAGATAAAAAGCCACGCTGTTAGCAACCATTATATGGAAGAATGGCGACAATTTGTAAAAGAGCAACCATACGGCAACCTTTTTGATTGGTACCGTTTAATTGGTATTGAAAAGAAACAGGGCCAAATAGGTGTTGATGAAGCCCAGGACGTAGTTAGAAAACTAGTCTTAAAATCATACGAAGGTGGTTACAAGGTGATGCTGATTTGGATGGCGGAAAAAATGAATACCGCTGCCGCCAATAAACTTTTAAAACTCATAGAGGAGCCACCTAACAAAACAGTCTTTATTCTCATAACAGAAGACGAGGAACAAATTATTCAGACCATTCGTTCTCGTTGTCAAGTTTTACACTTCCCGCCTCTTGCGGAAGAAGCCATGGCCAATGCCCTTGTAGAAAAAGGTGCTTTAAGGGAAGAAGCGCTGCGAATTGCTCACGAAGCAAACGGAAACTTTAACAAGGCGTTAGATTTAATGAACGAGGATTCTGAAGATCTGATCTTTGAAAAATGGTTCGTACAATGGGTCCGAAGTGCTTTTAAGGCAAAGGGCAACAAAAGTGCCATTCAAGATCTTATTATGTGGAGTGACGAAGTAGCAAAGACCGGTCGTGAAACACAAAAGAAATTTCTACATTATTGTATAGCAGTAATGCGCCAAGCAATGCTCATTAATTTTAATGCAAGAGAGCTTGCTTTTATGCGCATACATGCCGATGGTTTTAGCTTGGATAAATTTGCGCCTTTTGTTCATGAAAATAATATTGTGACTATTGTAAAGGAACTTGAGGATGCTATTTACCACGTGGAACGAAATGGCAATTCTAAGATTATACTTACCGATTTATCTATAAAGTTAACACGTCTTTTGCACAGAAAATCTGCCTAGTCTACACTATACTACCATTTTTTTTTGGTAACTTAATGGTGCCCAACCACTAAACCAAACGACTATGGATGCTTTTCTCCACTCTGCTACCGAGCTATTGATCTTAATATTTTTGATTATTGTCTTTATGCAAAGTGGTATTGATAAAGTATTCAATTGGAAAGAAAACCTTTCCTGGCTCAAAGAACATTTTTCAGAAACTCCTTTAGAAAATTTAGTTCCGCTACTATTGGCTACATTACTCCTAATTGAAACTGCATCTGGAATTTTATGCGCTATAGGACTATACCAAATAATAATCCTGGGAGAGAGTAGCATTGCGCTTTATGGAAGTATACTATCTTGTATTTCTTTGTTAATGCTTATGTTTGGCCAACGTATGGCCAAAGACTATGAAGGAGCAAAAACCATTGCTGTCTATTTTATTCCGGCTATACTTTTGGTCTATATTCTTCAGACATAAAAAAAGCGTCTACAGATAAAATCTGTAGACGCTTTTTTAATAAGTGTAATTGGTAATTACTTCTTGTAACTATCGTTCAAAAGTTTTACGATTTCAGCAGTTAAGTCATTGGCTTCTGCACCATATAAGACACTACCGCCATCACCACCACCAAGGATATAAGAATAGCCTTTAGACTTACCGTATGCTTTTACTTCTTTTTTTACTTTACCGATAATGCTATCCATTTCTGTTTGGCCTATCAATTGAAGTTGTTGGTCTTCTTGTTGTAATTGCTGACCGATCATTTGACCTCTCTGTTGCATAGCTGCATATTGTTCCTGAGCTTTTTGCTGAGGCAACTTCTGAGCTTGCGCTTGAAAAGCTTGTGCTTCCATTTGAAAAGCTTGCGTAATACTGTCTCTCTTTTTTGTAAGAGCATCAGCCTTTACTTTAAAAGCAGCTTCAACATCAATCTTCTCTTGATATTCTTCCATCAACTTTACATTATCTACAAATCCAATTTTTTCTTGTTGACAAGAAACTGCTACCAACATTAAAAATACCACTACTACGTTTTTCATAATTCAATTTATTTTAATCTTCTTTTTACTCTTCGCTAATTAATATTAAAATCTGTCCTACTTAAATTCAGAAGAATTTAATTTTCGAGTTGCGCAAAAATAGAAAAGCTTTTCTAATTGTTGTCATCTTATTCATAAATGTGACTTAAGAAACAATTATTAAAAAAGTAATTTCTATTTCTCCCAAAAAGGTTAAAAAACACCTCATAAGGATTACTTATAGCAAAAACACGTATCCATAAATGAAAATGATTAAAAACGGCATCATAAAAACGACGCTCATGAGAGATTTCAAACAAATCACCCTGTTACAGGCTACATCCTCTCAACTAGCGTTAAAAACCCTTAAAATAAGTTTTAAGCCAAAATGAAAGCTTATGACTGCTTTTTAAGAATATAGATTACTGAAGAAGGTTGCCCATTGAAAACAGCAACACTATTTGACCATAGGCCAACAAAAAAAGCTTTGATGAAATTTTGTTTGCCTGTTTTGTATTTCTCAGAAAGTATGGAAACATAAAAAGCATCAAACCACATGGGTTTTGTTTTTACTAATTCCATATCGTGTTTGGCAAATACTCTTTTTATTGCATCTTTCGAAAAATGCCAAAGGTGTCTTGGCACATCATAGGCTGCCCAAAATTCTTTATAATGTTTTGCGTCGTAAGATTTAAAATTAGGAACGGCAATAATGAGCGTACCATCATCTTCTAACCGATTCAGGATATTTATAATTTGCTTATCTAAATTTGGCAAGTGCTCCAGAACATGCCAAAGCGTAATAACCTGAAATTTGGAGTTGGGCAATTCCTCTATATTAGAAAGCAACTCCATTTTTTTTTGAAGTGAGCGAGCCCTTGCATCTTCACTTGGCTCTATTCCTTGAACTGACCATTCTCTGTTTTTGGCTTCCAACAAAAAGTCTCCAGTTCCAGCACCAAAATCCAACAAGGTTTTATTCTTGTTTGCATACTTATTTATCAAAGCCACTTTCTGAGCCAAACTAAATTTCTTGACCGCTTGATACATTTTATCAAGAAGAGATTTAGAAGCGTCTGTATGTGAAATATAGGCATCACTTTCGTAATACTTATGAAGATTTTTTGGTTGGGGTTTGGTCACCAACATTTCTAGTTCTTCATCTAAAAGTAATTCAAAGTTTTCACCAGAAATTGAGAAGTCCTTAATTTTTAAAAACGGTTTCATTATAGTTGTGCGTGGTAAGATATTCCTTTTTGAGAGTCCGAAGATAATTTAAAACTGGCTCTCTAGAAAACGAATCTTGATGAAGGCAATCTTTTTCTTTATCACTGTACACTTCAATAGCAATATACCAATTATCGGTTCGCGACATATCTTCACTATCAACATTATTATCATCTCCTTCATTATCTAATGCAGCATTCAAAGTTGCTCTAAAAATTGCAGGTGCTAAATTTAAAACCTTAGATAGAATGTCAATCTCATAAAAAGCAAAAATGTAGTTTTCACCTTCAATAAGAAACGGGATATCATCGTAGACATTTTCATCATTCAACATAAACTTTGTGTTCACATAATTGTAAAAATGTCCCGCATCTTTCGGGGCCTCAAATATGAACATGGTCCGTTTAGAAAGACTTCTTTTAAATTTCTTTCCCTTGGTTAATTTATTGTCTTTTATCGTCGGTGCAATTCTGGCGGGAATACAAGAATGAACTATTAAGGCGAAGCACAAACAAGAAGAGTAGGTTTCATTTCCGAGTCCGTTTTTGTTTAAAATTATACTGCAATAAAAACTGAGCCTAAAGCAATTTTAAGACATTGCATTCGTTCTATATTAAGGGAAAAGAAAAAGGATTTCTTGTTAATCCTGACAATAGGACAAAACGAGAAACCCTTTTATTTTAAATACTTCTTAACCGCAACATACAAATCTCCAGCACGCCTCTTATTGGCCATGGAGCATATATCGCTATTATAGCACCGTGTTATTTTTATTAAGAAAATAGCATGGAAGATACACATGTTCCACGTGGAACGTTGCTGAATTTATCTTCCTAAGTAAACTAAAAGCACACTAATATCTGAAGGATTCACGCCACTTACTCTAGCCGCCTGAGCTATCGTTACTGGTCGAATAGCATTCAGTTTTTCTCGTGCTTCATAAGACAAAGATTTAAGATTCGAGTAATCAAAATTAGCAGGTATCTTTACATTTTCAAGACGCAATAACTTGTCTGCATTGTTCTTTTCTTTTGCTATATAACCGGAATATTTAACTTGAATTTCCGTCTGTTCTAGCACTTCCCTATCCAGATTATTCTCTTCTACGAAACCAGAAACCGCCTCTAATTGAAGCATGTGATTCATGGTTACTTTTGGCCTAGAAAAGACTTTGAACATCTTATCAGATTGTTTAACTAAAGCAGAATCAACGCTATCCAAAATTGGATTTACCTCTTCCGGCTTAACACTAGTCTCTCTAAAAAAGTTAACGAAAGAATCAGACTTTAACTCCTTCTCCTCCATTCTAATTAAGCGTTCTTTTTTAGCTAAACCTATTTCATAACCTTTAGGCGTAAGTCTTAAATCCGCGTTATCCTGACGTAACAAAGTTCTATATTCTGCCCTAGAAGTAAACATGCGATAAGGCTCTTCCGTGCCCTTCGTAATCAAATCATCTATAAGAACACCTATGTACGCTTCATCTCTTTTTAATATAAAATCCTCTTTCTCATTAACCTTAAGATGGGCATTTATACCCGCCATTAAACCTTGTGAAGCTGCTTCCTCATAACCTGTAGTTCCATTAATCTGACCAGCGAAATACAAATTTTCAACCAGCTTAGTTTCTAGCGTATGCTTCAACTGTGTAGGCGGAAAATAATCATATTCTATTGCATAACCAGGTCTAAAAAACTTAACCTTTTCAAACCCCTTTACAGTACGCAAAGCTTTAAATTGAACATCCTCTGGCAAAGAAGTAGAAAAGCCATTTACATAAACTTCTACCGTATCCCAACCTTCTGGTTCAACAAAAATCTGGTGACTATTCTTATCAGCAAAACGATTAATTTTGTCTTCTATAGAAGGACAATAACGTGGTCCAACACTTTTTATTCTACCGTTGAACATAGGTGAACGATCGAATCCTTCACGCAATACATCGTGAACTAATTCACTTGTGTGCGTCAAAAAACAGTCCCGCTGTGTAGTTAAAACTGGCGTCTTTAAATAAGAGAATTTTTCAGGAATAGCATCCCCAGGCTGAGGAGTCATAACAGAATAATCCAAAGAACGCCCATCAACTCTTGGCGGCGTTCCGGTTTTCATACGACCACTTTCAAACCCTAATTGTAATAATTGCTCTGTGATTCCGGTCGCAGCTTTCTCTCCTGCTCTACCTCCACCAAACTGTTTTTCTCCAATATGAATGAGTCCATTTAGAAAAGTACCATTCGTTAGGATAACAGATTTAGCTCTAATATCTATACCAAGAGAACTCTTTACACCTACTGCTTTTCCATTCTCAATTAGCAAACCGCTAACCATTTCTTGATAGAAATCTACACCTGGTATATTCTCTAAAGCCAAACGCCACTCTTCAGCAAACCGCATACGATCACTCTGAGCACGTGGACTCCACATTGCAGGTCCTTTTGATTTGTTCAACATTTTAAATTGAATAGCAGACTTATCCGTGATAATTCCACTCATTCCACCCAATGCATCTATCTCACGAACTATCTGTCCTTTAGCAATTCCTCCCATAGCGGGATTACAGGACATCTGACCGATGGTCTGTAAATTCATGGTAACCAAAAGGGTTTTTGAACCCATATTTCCAGCTGCAGCTGCAGCCTCTGCTCCCGCATGACCACCACCAACAACTATAACATCATACTCCTCTCCAAACATCTCTTCTCCTATATAAAATGTGACTACTCTCTAAACTATAAATACTAAACTAAGTAAAAAGCAAATGGTATATTCTATTGTTCCACGTGGAACAATTTGATTTTCTCATTCTCTTTACTCCGCATTAAAGCAACTTCATCTTCTGATTTGTCTTTAAAACCAAAAAGATGTAACACACCATGTGCCATAACTCTAAGGATTTCTTCCTCAAAAATTATATTAAATTCATGGGCATTATCCTTAACCCTATCTATAGATATAAAAATATCGCCAGCAATGAGTTTATCCTCTGTATAATCAAACGTCAAAATGTCTGTATACGTATCGTGATCTAGGTATTTTTTATTCATTTCCAAAACCTCTTCATCACCGCAAAAAACATAATCAATCCGATTTAGTACACCCCCTTCTGAATCTATGACTGTTGAAAGCCAATCAGTAAACTTTTGTTCGTTCTCTAAGGAAAAATTGGTATTATAATGAAACTCAATCATTGCTTTTAAAGTATTCTTTAACCTTGTTTTGAAAATTTTGGTGCAAAGGTAAGCTTTGTCGATTTAAAATCTCAATTTCATTCCGATAATTCTCTAATAATGAGGGTTTAGTAGTAATGGGGTTTTGAAACTGATTGGTATTTGTATTACTCTCCCTTTCTGGTTTCTTGCCCTGTTTTAAGGCTGCATTCTCAAGTTTCAGCATTTGATACTGAATGTTATTAATTTTAGATTGGCTACGCTGAGTAACCCCATTTTCAAGTAAGTCATTCTCAAAATCTTCCATCTGCTTAATGAGCTTTTGAGCTAGTTGCTTATCTTCAGCATGCATCATGTCCTTAAGCTGCTGTTCCAATTGGCCACGTAACATTTGCTGCTCTTTGTAAATTTCATAAATCTCCTGCAATTCAGCTTCGGACGGTCCGTTACCCCCCTGTCCAGATTCTCCACCTTGTTCTTGACCTCCTTTACCTCGGCCATTTTTACCTTCGCCTCCTTCACCCTTACTTCCACCTTGTCCTTCTCCTGCTTTTTCGCCTTCACCTTTTTTGGAATCTCCTTCACCCTCACCTTCTTCCGTTCCCTTTCCTTTTTCACCTTTACCTTCACCTTTTCCAGCCTTACCTTCTCCGGGTTTTCCTTCACCAGGTTTACCCATACCGTCCATCTTCTCTTTTAACTCTTGTTGTCCCTTAATTATGTCCGGCAACTGAAAACCTTCGCCCTCTCCTTGCCCTTCTCCAGACATCATACTCTGTTCCATATTATCCAAAATATTAGCAAGAAAATCTGCTAAACTATTAGATGCACTCAACACATATTTTTGATATGATACACCTTGGTATATTTGATTCTCAGCTACGCTCTCCAAGGTCTTATCAACATTATAATACACTTCGGTAATTTGCTCATTAACAAACTCAGAAAGTTCTGCACGTCTTAAGGACAATGCAAAAAGACTATCATCTACATGTTCAAAAAGTTCACGAAGTTCTTGTTGTTTATGAATAGCGTTAGAAAACTGTGGACTGTCAGAATCAACATCCTCTAAACTATCGTACAACAACTCTTGTTTAAAAGAGAAAGTGATTAGATTATCCAGTATTTGTCGAAGCATTTCCGCGTCTTCAGTCATGGTAGACTCGCTACCACCTCCGGCAGAAGACTTACTTAACTGCTCGCCCATTTCCTTCATTTTTTGGGCAGCAGACTTCTGCTTTTGTTCTGCTTTCTTAGAGGATTCCTCCTTTTCCTGTGCTTTAGATTCTTCTGATTCTTGCTTTTCGAACTCTTTTAAAGCCTCTCCTTGCTCTTTCTTGACATCACCCTCCTTATCTTCGTCGCGGTCTAAATCAAGCGGCTTCTTTAGGTCCTCGTTATCTTTCTGAAGTTCATCCAACTCCTTCATTAGGTTTTCAAAGGATTTATTAAGTTTCCCTTGCTCCTCTTTTTTATTTTCCTCATCCTTATTGGAAGCAGCTTTTTCCTGTTTCTCCGCTAATTTTTCTAAATCTCGAGCCAACTGATCTACTTTCTCTGTAATATAATACCGTTTGGTCAATTCCAACAACTGCTCAAGATTACGCTTGCTACTTTGCTGCTTCTTACCCAACTCTTCCAACCGTTTTGAAAGCTCTTCTTTATTAATTTTATCAGCGATCTTATTTAGTTCCTCCAATAACTTCTCATTCTTCTTTGCCTGTATTTCCTGTCGTTCCAGACGTTCTTGGAGTAGTTTATTCAACTTATCGTCACTATCTAACTTATTTAGATTTTCCTTCAGCTGCTTACTGAATTTTTCCATTTGACTCTCCTGCTGTTGCTGCTTCTTCAAAAAATCCTTAACCTGATTCTGATCCGTAAAATCTAACTGGCTCTTCTCTTTCTGTTCTTTATTAATATCCTTTAGGTTTTCCTGCTGTTCTTTGAACTTTTCCAAAGATTTATCAAGATTGTTAATTAACGACTGTTGCGATTCTAGTTCCTTGTTACGTAATTGATCTTCATCCAATAAAGACAGAGAGAAGACTTGTGTTTTAGTTGATTTTCCCTTGTGGATAGCATCATTATCTACTGCTTCAAAATAGAAGCTATATTTCTTGTCTTTTTGTAATTCAAGCCCAGAAGGAAAGGTGTAATAGAACTGATTAAAATTACTATTAGGGCTGCTTAATGATATAGTTTGCTTGTTTTCAGGATTATCATCAGCATAACAAACTAATTTTATACTCTTCAGTTTATAATCATCTGAAGCCTCACCAGCGTAATACGCAACATTAGGGTTAAGTGAGTCTAAGACTTGTTTAACTTTTATAGCTGGGTAAGCATCTCTAATTACTGTGAACTGATACCCCAGTTTCTCATAATCAACTACATTCTCATTAGAAGTTGTAACCTCATATTCAAGGTCTGTATATACCCGTTTATCTAAAGAAAATATACCTTTATCGTTTGAAAAATCCTGAACAGAATCCTTAGTAACTAAATGAATGGTTTTTGTATTCTCCCCGGCTATTCTCCAAGTAACCTTAGTGCCCTCTGGAAATAGTGCATTCCCCGTACTCTTTAAGGTTTCAGATGGTCTACCTGTATAACTAGGGTAATCCAATTTCATTTGAAAATCTCCTATAACTGGGGTCTTAAGCACCTTTAAATCATAAGCTCTTGAGCGAATTCCGTTAGCCAAGAAGTAAAATTCCACGCTTTTTAATGGCGGAGTAAATGTATATCGGTACCGACCGTTATTTTCCTGTAGAACGGATTGCTTGCCATCAATAACAATAGATACTGTTTCTGGCTTAATACTGCCTTCAGTTGTAACTTCCAGAGTATACTCTTTTGAGTCTAATACACTCATATCATTGGACATCAATAAAAATGAAAAAGGAGCCGGTGGCTCATAAGCCAAGTTATAGTTAACAACTCGGTCCGCAGAACCAAAAAAAGATGTGAGGTTTCCACTTATCCAAATAAACAATAGAATCACAGCCGGTACAGCTAGGTATTTTAGGTATTTAAAGTTATCCCGAAAATCTACTGCTTTAGTAAAAGGGATTAAGCTCATTCGTATACTTCGCTGATCAATACTGGCAAGTAATAATTCCGATTGGTTTTTGTCCTCACCAAGGTCTATTAAGTTATACAGCTTATCTCCTACTTCTGGAAAATGCTTACCAATTAAAACGGACGCTTGCCTGTTGTTAATACCTTGTTTTAATCTAAAAAGGTAAAATAAGGGAGTTAGAATGTATTTAAACAACAACCACAGCTCTATGGCTACGAATGTCAATAAAAGCACCAAACGGCCTGTAGAATTAAGCCAAAGGAGGAATTCAACCCCCAAAACAGCAAAAAAGAACAGCAAACCAAACGCTATAAAAAGCAACATGCCCTTTATGAGCATTTTGGTATAGTACTTTCTAACGAAAACATTAAGTTTCTGAAGTATATTCTGGTAACCTTCCATATAACGTAAAGATAAGGAAAAAAGCACCTGAGCATATAGCAACCAATCTATCCCATATAACCGCGGTTTAAGAAGTATACCTTTGGGAGCTAGGGTGCTTTTTATACCTTTGCGCCATAAATTTTTAGCCATGAGCCAAAGAGTACGCGTACGTTTTGCACCCAGCCCAACAGGGCCATTGCATATTGGTGGTGTCCGCACCGCCCTATTCAACTATCTTTTCGCCAAAAAACACGGTGGTGATTTTATTCTGAGAATAGAAGATACTGATCAAAACCGTTATGTTGAAGGTGCTGAACAGTACATTATAAACGCACTAAACTGGTGTGGACTAACTTTTGACGAAGGCCCAGGTTTAAAAGGAGACTATGGCCCATACAGACAAAGTGAGCGTAAGCATTTATATAAGCAATATGCAGAAGAGCTAATAGCCAACGGAAAGGCCTACTATGCCTTTGATAAAGCAGAGAAGCTTGATTTTCACCGTAAAGACCATGAGGCCAATGGTAAGACTTTTATTTATAACTGGCACAACCGTTTAAAATTAGATAACTCTCTTTCCTTAACACCTGAAGAAGTTCAAAAACGCTTAGATGCGGGTGAAGATTATGTGGTTCGTTTTTTAACGGCTCCAGATGAAAAATTACATCTTAGAGACATAGTTCGCGGAACCATTGATATAGATACCAACGTTCTCGACGATAAAGTTCTATTTAAAGGTGATGGAATGCCTACTTACCACCTTGCTAACATTGTTGATGACCATTTAATGGAAATTACCCATGTTATACGTGGTGAAGAATGGTTACCATCTTTGGCGCTACACCAACAGTTATATGATGCCTTTGGCTGGAAAGCTCCTGAATTTGCTCATCTACCATTGATTATGAAACCGGTAGGAAAAGGGAAACTAAGCAAACGTGATGGCGAAAAAATGGGTTTCCCTGTATTTCCGCTGACTTGGAACGAGTCTAAAGGCTACAAAGAAGAAGGCTATTTTTCAGAAGCTGTTGTTAACTTCTTAGCCCTTTTAGGATGGAATCCAGGCACAGAACAAGAAATTTTTAGTCTTGATGAATTGGTTGAAACCTTTAGTTTACAACGTGTAAACAAGTCTGGTGCTCGTTTTGACCCTGATAAGACCAAATGGTACAATCAACAATATTTACAAAGCAAGGACAACAAAGAATTGGCCGACCTTTATGCTGAAATTCTAGTGTCTAAATCAGTTTCAATTGATGACAAGTCGGAGGATTATCTTGAAAGAGTTGTTGGACTGATTAAGGAGCGTGCCGTATTTGTTTCTGACTTTTGGAACTTATCTGACTACTTTTTTGAAGCCCCTACTTCATACAATGAAAAGGCTGCCAAAAAACAATGGAAAGAAGATACCCCAGATATCTTAAACCGTTTGGTAATTGTATTAGAAGGAATTACCGATTACACGTCCGAAAACGTCGAAACCACTGTAAAGGCTTGGATTGGAGAACAAGAATTATCTTTTGGAAAAGTAATGCCACCACTACGTTTGGTAATTGTTGGTGATATGAAAGGCCCGCATTTATTTGATATTATGGCTATGATTGGTAAAGAAGATAGCATTGCCCGTATTCAAAAAGCGATTGCAGATTTAGCTTAAAATCGATTTATATTTTTTAAAAAGGAGCAGAAATTGGTTAACCCTAATCTCTGCTCCTTTTTCGTTTATTGAAGTCAAGTGTAACAAACTCAAGAAAAGTACTACATATATACGAAGCGTTTCGTAAATTCAATCAATAACTAAAAAATCTAAATTATGGGAAATCTTATCTGGATACCAATCATATTTTTCGTCATTGCAACGGTGCTTTCCGGAGTCTTTATTGTTAAACAGCAAACGGCCGTTTTAATAGAAACATTTGGGAGATTTACGAGTGTCCGACAATCTGGAATTCAATTTAAAATACCTTTTGTACAGCGTATTTCAGCAAGAATGGGCCTTAAAATTCAACAACTAGATGTAATTATTGAAACCAAAACTTTGGATGACGTATTCGTGAAACTTAAGGTTTCCGTTCAGTATGTAGTAATTAAAGAGAAAGTATATGATGCCTTTTATAAGTTAGAGTATCCGCATGAGCAGATTACTTCTTATGTATTTGATGTAGTACGTGCCGAAGTGCCTAAAATGAAGTTAGATGACGTTTTTGTAAAGAAAGATGATATTGCCATTGCCGTAAAGTCCGAATTGCAGGAAGCTATGTTAGATTATGGCTATGACATCATTAAGACCTTGGTAACGGACATAGACCCAGATGCACAGGTTAAGGAAGCTATGAATCGTATAAACGCCTCTGAGCGTGAAAAAATAGCCGCACAATTTGAGGGTGATGCTGCACGTATCTTGATTGTAGAAAAAGCTAAAGCTGAAGCAGAAAGTAAGCGACTTCAAGGTATGGGTATTGCTGATCAACGTCGTGAAATAGCGCGTGGATTAGAAGAATCCGTTGAAGTTTTAAACAAGGTGGGTATAAACTCTCAAGAGGCCTCTGCCCTAATCGTAGTTACACAACACTATGATACGTTACAATCTATAGGGGAAGAAACTAATACGAACTTAATTCTTTTACCTAACTCTCCACAAGCTGGTAGTGACATGCTAAATAACATGGTCGCGTCCTTTACCGCAAGCAATATGATTGGTGAATCTATGAAAAAGACGCAAAAAGAGAAGAAAAAAGAATAATATAAAACTTTTCTAAAACAAAAAAACGGCCCTCAAGAACAAATTCTTGAGGGCCGTTTTGTATTGTATATTTGGTTTAATTGAACTTTTTCAATAGCTTTTTAGCTACCATCGAAATAGTTAGTTTTTGAATAATGCCACTAAAACCACCTAATAAATGCGTTGGGTACAAACTATTCTTTGTTATCTGAACCTGCATTTTTAGGTTTTCGCGTTCTATATCTTGCTGTAGTTTCAAGATTTTTAAATCTTGATTTATCTGCTTAAAAGAAGTATATTTTTTTGGTATCATATCTCTTCAAAATAAAGTTCGGAAAAACGAGCCATAAGTGGTTTTACCAGAGAACGACGGAAAACAAAAACCAATATACCTAGAAGTATATAAAACCCTCCTACGCATAGAAAACCTAAGGCCGTATTCTCCAATTCGGCACCAATCCAAAAACCTGCGGCTACGGATAAGAATAAAAGCGATAAAACCACAGCTATTCCTATAAAAGCTGCTTGGGCAAACCCTGTAACACCCTTCATAAGCAGTTTAAAAGCCTTTAACTTATAAAACTCAGTGCTACTGTCTATATACGACTTAGCACTTGCTTCAGCTTCTGATATGCTCTCTTTTAGTTCTTCAAAAGCCATATGCTATTTCTGTAATTGAGCGTTCTTTTTCTTTAACTCGGCCAACTTATTCTCTAAGCTCATGATAATATCGTCTGCTTTGTAGCTCATGTTAGAAATAGTATCTTCTAACTTAAGTTCAAAATCTACCTTTTTTTCTTCAGCAGTTTTGGTTAACTCATCTGTTGCTTGAGAAATTCTGTGTGAGATATCGTCTTTAGTTTTCAGAGCGTTCTTCTTAATCTTCTTTCTTGTCTTTTCGCCTTTAGCCGGTGCATATAAAATTCCAGCCCCTACTCCTAAAATTGCTCCCGTTATAACGGCCAATAAAACATTTCCACTATCGTTTGACATAATCTGTATTTTTTAAAATTAATATTCTACTAAAAATATAAGGTGATTATTTTTCCGTTTTAAAGTGGCTAAACAATTCAATCTCCTATATACAATGCAATTTACACCAAACATTCCAGCGATATTACCTCAATCAATTTGAAAATTAACGTTTACATCATTTTAACTGACATTTAACGGTTTTAAAGCGTTTTAATAGCCAAAAACCTGATTACTGGATACATTAATAAGCTTAAATCTGTATTCCTTGCAAATCGCATTACAATTAGTGATATTAAATTTAAGTTATCAATACAAAGTCAGTTTATCATAGATAAAAGTTATAGTCAATATTTTGGTTGTAATTCGAAAAAAAACTCCTTAAAAAACAAAATGTCTTTAAGGAGTCCAGAATTTTTAAAAAAACAAAAATCTATTTATTCTGAATTTTGGCCCAAGTGTCTCTTAGGCCAACCGTTTTATTAAAAACCAATTTATCGTTAGTTGAATCTGGGTCAACACAAAAATAACCCAAACGTTGAAATTGAAAACGATCTCCAGATTTTGCTTGTGAAAGACTAGGTTCTAAAAATCCAGTAATCACTTTTAATGAATCTGGGTTTATGAATTCCATAAAGTCCTTGTCCTTATGTGTATCCGGACTTTCATCTGTAAATAATCGGTCATATAGTCTAACCTCGGCTTTTAAAGCATGAGCAACAGATACCCAATGTAAAGTACCTTTTACTTTACGAAGGCTCTCTTCCGTACCACTACCACTTTTACTCTTAGGGTCATATGTACATTGAATTTCAGTAATATTCCCATCGGTATCTTTCGTGCAACTTTCCGCCTTTATAATATATCCAGATTTTAATCTAACCTCACCTCCTAGTTTTAAGCGGAAAAACTTACGATTTGCTTCTTCCCTAAAATCCTCCTTTTCAATATAAATTTCTCTGGTAAAAGGTATTTGGCGCGTGCCCGCTGAAGCATCTTCAGGATTGTTTTCTGTATCTAACCACTCCACTTCTCCTTCTGGATAATTTGTAATTACCACCTTTACTGGATCTAAAACACCCATAACTCTAGGTGAAATTTTATTCAAATGATCACGTAAATGGAATTCTAAAAGAGAAACATCTATAAGGTTATCCCGTTTGGCAATACCTATTGTATCAACAAAATTACGGATAGACTCTGGTGTATAACCCCGTCTACGTAAACCAGAAATAGTACTCATTCTAGGGTCATCCCAACCAGTTACCACATTATTTTCTACCAATTGTAGCAACTTTCGTTTACTAACAACTGTATGACTAAGATTCCTACGTGCAAATTCACGTTGTTTAGGACGTAACTTTTTAGTGTCTGTAACTTGGTCCAAAAACCAATCATAAAGCTCACGGTGCATGGCAAACTCTAACGTACAAAATGAATGCGAAACTTGTTCTATATAATCACTCTCCCCGTGTGTCCAGTCATACATTGGATAAATACACCAATCGGTATTTGTGCGATGATGCGCTTTATGAAGTACTCTGTACATAATAGGGTCACGCATCAACATGTTAGAAGATGCCATATCAATTTTTGCACGAAGTACATGTGTTCCCTCAGCGAATTTTCCATCTTTCATTTGCTGAAAGATAGTGAGATTCTCTTCTACAGAACGATCTCTAAATGGACTGTTAGTTCCTTCTTGTGTTGGTGTCCCTTTTTGGATAGCCATGTCTTCAGAAGACTGCTCGTCTACATACGCCTTTCCTTGTTTAATAAGTTCAATGGCCCAATCATATAATTGCTGAAAATAATCAGATGCATACCGTTCAGTATCCCATTTAAAACCCAACCATTCCACATCTTTTTTTATAGCATCTACATACTCTTGTTCTTCTTTTGCCGGATTGGTATCATCGAACCTTAAATTAACAGGTGCATTATACCGTAATCCTAGTCCAAAATTTAAACAGATAGAGCTTGCATGGCCAATGTGTAAATAGCCGTTTGGTTCCGGTGGAAAACGAAAGCGCAAATCCTTTTCCGAATAACCGTTTTTTAAGTCCTCTTCAACAATATGTTCAATGAAATTTAACGACTCAACTGCCTCGCTCATAGGGTTAATTTTTAGTGCCACAAAGGTACGTAAAATGCAGTAATCGGGCAGCTTTCAATCTTCATTCATACAAATACCTGCATTTCACAACAATTATATCCCTTGATACAACATTAAATTCTCTACGCGTGTATTATAGCTCATATTTGTTAGTGTATTCTTCATGTCATAACCCAAATCTGACATTGAAACCTGTAGTAAACCCAAAACTACGCCTACTTATGAGACAGAAAAGAATTAACATTCCGCGAACAATTTTGACAGCATTATTAGTGCTGCTCACCACACAAATCTCTGCGCAAATTGCATTGCAAGCACCAGTGCCTGCTGATAACCCCAATCTATCGGGAACGAACACTTGGCCAAGAGCATGTGCAGATACTGACTTTAACGAGTTCTTTGTTACCATAGAATGGGCTGGAGCCGCAAATTCCGATAATTCATTTATACTAGAGCTATCCGATCCTAATGGTTCGTTCGGTAGTCCTTTAGAACTTTCAACTGTAAGCGATCAAAATAGTAATAACGAGTTTACTACTAGTTTTATCCTTCCTGATAATACCAGAGGTGCTAATTATATGATGCGCGTACGAAGTACTAGTCCTGCATCAACAGGAATGGCATCCGCTGGATACTCCATGTACTATTTAGGTTTTGATACCAACTTACACATGAGTCCGGATGGTGATGGAACTACCCCTGGAAGTTTACAAGCTTGCGGTAGCACACAAATTACTTTAACCGTAGATAACATACCGGCTGCAGATTTAAATACCTATCAGTATTCTTGGTACAGAAGCGGTACAAAACTTTCTGATAACGGGCCATCTATAGTAACAGATGGAACGGGGGAATATTTTGTTTTTATAGATTACGGTGATTGTACAGGTTCTGCTAATACAGAGTCTAATCATATCATTATTAATTCTGGTACAAGTACAGGCATTGCAATTAACACGCCTACAACCACTGCCTTGTGTGCAGGAGATACTGTTGCCCCTTTAGAAGCAAACGTACAAGATGCTACCTATATATATACATGGTATAAAGATGGTACTGAAATACAAGCTTCTCAAGTAGGTGGTTTTACTTATACCATTGACACAACCGATCCCGCTTTTGTAGGAGACTATACGGTAGAAGTAAAAGGAACAGGTATCTGTACGGAAACATCTGCTGCAGTTACAATTACAAATTCAGGAGCATTTACGGTTACCAGAAACAATAATGCTAACCTTGTAGTGCTTCCTTCTCAGTCTCAAACCTTAAGTATTACAACAAGCGCCAATTCACCAACATATGAGTGGTTTAGAAATGGTACTCCAATACCTAGCTCTAACAATTCTTCTTTAACCGTTAGCCAAGCTGGAACTTACCACGCCGCCATCACCCAAACAGGAGGAACTTGTTCATCTACTACAGTAAATTCTGAAGAGACAGAAATTGTGGCTCCTACAGCTTTCAAAACAGAAATAGCGTATGCTACTTCTTATGAGTCATGTACTAGTACGAGCATTGCTTTAACTGTTGACAAAATATATGCTGTGTTAACTGATTCGAGTGAAATTGATGTTACTGCAGACGTTGCTTCATCTTTTACTTATCAATGGCAGAAGGACGGAACTAACGTAGTGGGCGAAACTTCACAATCCATCAGTTTGACGAATAGCGATGAAAATGGAGACTACACAGTGAATACTGATTTAAGTGGAATGGCTACAACATCGAACAACTTGCCGGTACAACTAGCAAGCGAAGCTCTAACAATTAGTAGTACTAGTACCGTTTATTGTAGTTCTTCAGATGTAATTACTATATCAACTACTACAGACTTAACTTCTGAAACTTTTGATTGGGAACGTGATGGTGAAGCTATTAATTCCACAGATAGTTCTTTGTCAGTTACTCAACAAGGAACATACCGTTTGGTAATCAGAAAAGGTACGTGTTCTCAAGTATCAAATGAAATTAGCATCATTCCTTTAGACCCTGAGCTTATTACATTGGATGTTGATGGAGATGTTATTTTTCCAGAAGGAAGTTCTAAAACTGTAAATGCAAATGGTGGTACCGCCTATAGATGGTTAGATGCCAACAATATTGAAATAAGCAGTTCTTCTTCAGCAACTTTTACTACAGAGGGCAACTACTTATTGATTGCAAATATCGATAACTGTGAAATCAGTAAACCAATTACCGTAACCTATTTAGACCTATTTAATATACCTAACGTTATAACCCCTAATGGTGACGGCGCCAACGATCAATGGATACTACCGAATTCGTATTCTAATAAATCTGATGTGCGTGTAATCATATATAACGCCCAAGGAGAAGAAGTACTTAATTCAACCAACTACCAAAATAACTGGCCTGAGTCTTCAATTAGCTTCGCTAAGCAAAACATGGTTTTCTACTATGTAGTTAAAAATGACAGCGAGACATTGAAACAAGGTACCATAACAGTTATTAGATAACCACCCCACCATGAAATTTGTAAAATACATAGCACTTACTTTGCTGGCTGCCCTGACGTTTGGAAGCGTTCAGGCGCAGGAAGATGACCCAGTTCTATTGTATAGTCCGGCGTCACAGAATTTATTGAAATTTAATAGATTCTTGATTAACCCAACCTTTTCTACCGTACAGGAAGACAAGTCGTACATTAACCTATTACATCGAAACCAATCGGTACAATTTAAGGATAATGACCAGACCTACTTCTTAAGCTACAGTGGTAGAATAGGAGATAAAAGTGGTTTAGGACTCAGTCTTTATACGCAAAGTGTTGGAGCTGTATCTAATATTGGTGTGTTGGCCAACTATGCCTACGGGATAAAGTTGAGCGACAAAAGTAATTTTACATTTGGTGGTAATTTGGCCTACTACAGTACGGGGCTTGATCAGAACAGCATTGATGTTATTGATCTTAATGACTATAGCTTAACCGGTACTGAAGATAGTAATGTCCTTTCATTTCAACCAGGTTTCAACATCTCTTATGGCAACATAGATTTTGGTGTTTTTGCCGAAAACTTATTCGATTATAATCTAAAGACAAGCAAGTCGTTAACAGAGTTTGGCGATAAAACATATTCTAGTCACCTTCAATATACCCATCATTTTGATAATAATGAGGGTATTATGGAGGGCAGCAGGTTAATGCCAATTGCAAGAGTACGTATGAACGGGCAAAACCGATTAGCGGCAGCAAGCGAAGAATCCCAAGATATGACTTATGGAGGTGCGGTTATTTTGGACTTACCTAAACTAGGTTGGCTACAAGGTGGCTATGACAGTTTTTACGGTGCATCTGCAGGTGCAGGTTTCAACATCAACAAAAGACTTTCCTTAGGATATACCATGGAAAAAGGCTTTGGAACCAACTTTGATAATTTTGGTGTTACTCATGAAATTTCATTCGCATTCTCATTTACTCCTAACCTTACCGAAGACCGTGTAATGTTAGAAGATGATTATGAAGACTCTTTAGTTGACAACGAAGAAGTTGATAAAAACGATCTTGTAGATAATGAAGAGATAGAAGAGCTAAAACGGAAATTAGCAGAAAACGATGCCATCATTCAAGAGCTAATGTTCCGTCAAGATTCCTTGGAATCTAATCGTCAAAAGGATTTAGAGAATCGCTTTAATATGGTGATGAGCATGGTACGCAACGAGACCAATGGTGAGCGTCCTGATCTTGAAGACCGCGCCCAGAATTTATTTATGGGTAATAACGATCGCCCTGCTATTGCTAGCAATGATACGCAAAACAGCAATAGTATACCAAATAGTACATTATCCGCGAGCACATCTAACAACGGTGGGTCCACAAGCAAAACACCTAGCAACAATATAAATAGCAACTCTTCTAATAATAGTACTCCAACAACTACCCTAGCTTCAAATAATACTACTCAGTCTAGGCCTGCTATTGTAAAAGATAAGGTTCAAAACAATTCAACTGCCAATAGTAGAACAACCTCTGGAACAACTTCAGCAGTTGCTGATAGAAGTGATGTAAAAAGTAGAAAATTCAAAAATTTAGAAGGTGTAAAAGACGGTTACTATGTAGTAGCCAATGTTTATAAAGGCGGCCAGTATATGGACAAGTTTATGAACAAACTTAATAACGATGGTTTTTCTTCGGACTATATAGACAATCCTAGTAACGGTTTAAAATACGTGTATTTAGAACGTTATGATACTTGGGAGGAAGCGGTAGCCGCACACAACAGTGGCATGAACGGTGCCTATGATGGCGCAATGTGGATTATGGATGTTGACAACCGCTACTCCAACGAAGCTTACGCTTCTAACGTAGATAAACTAAAAGAAAAATCTGCTAAATATGATACTGACGTACTACGCACAAATGCAGTAGTAAAAGACCAAATGGTATCTAATGAGCTAGATCCTAAAACTCATAAAATAGATGGTATTGGCTCCGGCTATTATATCATCGCCAATGTATTTGCAAATCCTAAAAATGCAAATCGTTTTGTAAAACTTTTAAATTCTTACGGGCTTAGTGCCAGTTACTTCATAAACCCAGATAATAACTGGAGATATGTTTATCTAAAAAGACACCAATCTTGGAACAACGCCCTCTTGTCCTACTATACCAACCTAAATGATGCGTACAATGACAAAATGTGGATTATGCGCGTCAAACCTAACCTACTAGCTTAATGAAACCAAAATCCTTTAAAAAAATATTTGCGGGCGCTCTATTTTTATTGGCATTTGCAGGATTTTCACAAGAATACAACTCCTTTGAAGTTCGCTATCAGAACAACATTAAGGGGGATCTAACATTTATTTCGAACACTATTGTAAATAGGGACGGAGGCACTACTGCTACCGAACCTGAAGACCCTTACAATAACCTCAACACGAGTGGCAATTATTGGCCTTCTAGTAATCGTAACGCAGAAACAGGTGGTTATTATAACTACAATGATTATAAAAACATGCAGTACATAGATGTAGATAGTGATACCTCTACATTTAGTTCTAGTACGGCGACATTTTCATTTCCAAATGCCGACTGTAATCTTATAAGATATGCAGGTCTATATTGGTCTGCAACGTATCCAAGAGATGATACTGCAGACCCAGTAGGTACAGCCAGAACACGCCAAATAGACCAAATAAAATTTAAAGTCCCTAATGGCACCTATGTAGATATTACAGCAGATGAAATACTCCATGACGGTCTAACGAATCCAGCTCTTAGCGCTAACGCCCCATACGCATGTTACGCAGATGTAACCAGTTTAATAACCCCTTTAGCTAATCCTCAAGGGGATTATACTATTGCTAACGTACCTAGTGCCCAAGGTTATGGTGTCTTTAATGGAACCTCTCGCATGACAGGTGGTGCAGCCGGAGGTTGGACTCTTGTTATTGTTTATGAAAACCCCAATTCTAGTGGTAAACTTATTACCACTTTTGATGGTTTTGCTAGGGTTACCGGCACCAGTAATGTAGATATAAATTATACAGGTTTCAATACCATTCCAGTAGGTCCTGTGACCGCAAATATTGGTGCTGCTACGCTTGAAGGCGACTTTAGAATTACAGGAGATAGATTAAGAATTAGAGCTGCGAGCAGAACAAATTTTACCACGTTAAGCAATGGTACCAACCCTTCGAACAACTTCTTTAATAGTAATATTACACGAAATGGTGTTCATGCTAATGATAGAGATCCATTTAGCCTAAACACCTTAGGTTTTGACAGTGATATCTTTAATTTAAACAACCCAACCAATTCCGTTATACCTAATAGTGAGACTGCTGCAACCTTTAGCTTTCAGACCAATGGTGATCAGTATTATCCGTTTTTCAACTCGTTCAATATTGAAATTATCGAACCAGATATTGTTCTAGAAAAAAAGGTAGAAGATATTGCAGGTAATGACATTACCGGGCAAGGTGTAAACCTCGGTCAAATTTTAGATTACGTACTCACATTTACAAACACAGGTAATGATGATGCCGTAAATTATACCATTCGTGACATTTTACCCATAAATGTAACATTGGATGAGGCAAATATAGATATGCCTGCTGGAACAACATACACCTATAACCCAGCAACAAGGGAAGTTGATTTTTTCATTCCCGATACATTCGTGGAAGAGGGTGATACTCCGGCACAGATTCGTATGCGAGTTAAAGTTGCGGAAAACTGTTTTGACTTTATAGATGCCTGTACAGACCTCATACAAAACTTGGCCTACTCTACCTATCAAGGCGCAATAAACGATAACCGTATTACTGATGATCCTAGTGTATCTGATTTTGATAATTGTGGATTCGTTACACCTGGCGCGACCAATTTCTTATTGGATGATTTATCAGATTGTAATTTTACCCGAAACGTTCAACTTTGTGGTGATAGTGTAACCCTAAACGCAGGAGAAAATTTTGATTCTTATATATGGGTAAGTGATGATAACGGCAACGGTAGTTTTGATTCTACAGATACCGTATTACAAAATAGCACTTCCAACACACTTGTTGTAACAGAACCGGGAACCTATATTGTAGATAAGATTATACCTGCTCCATGTAAAGGCTTTAGAGAAATTATGATTGTAGAGCGTTTTGGCGCTACTCAAACTAATCCATTAGTAGACTTTTTTAACGACACAAATAGTGATGCGGATCCTACCAATGATATTCAAGGTGAAATTGTTGAATGTAGTATTGATGGTGATTTTTTACCCAAAATATTTCTTTGTGGTACGGCAGATACACAAGCTATTACATTAGATATTCTAGACGCTCAAAGTATTGCTTGGGAGAAATTAGATGAAGGAAGTTGTACAGCTGCACCTGATGATTGTGCGAATAAGAATTTAGGGTGTACGTGGAATCAAGTGGCTACAGGAAGCGATTATAACGCAGATACAGCAGGAAAATACCGTTTGGTTATTAATTATACCAATGGGTGTTTTAGTCGTTTTTACTTCGATGTTTTTCAGAACAATTTAGATATTCTATATAATGATAGAGACATTATCTGTTCTACAGATGGTAATATCACCATAACCAATTTAGGTAGCAATTACGGTTACCAACTTGTAGATGTAGCCAACAACTCCATTGTAGTTCCATTTAGTGCTAACAACGGACCTAGTTTTGATATTTCTACTAATGGAGCTTACAGAGTTGACGTTACTCAATTAGATGCTTCTGGAAGCCCTATTGAAGATGCCTGTATATTTAGTACTCCAGACATTGGTATACTAGATAGAGACTTTCAAGTAAACGTAACTACCACACCAGCTAATTGTAATGCTCAAGGAATTATAAAGATTGACGTTCTTAATGTAGAGCCCAACTATGCGTATATCCTAAAAAGAAGTGATGGAACCTTAATTGATGACGAAACTGCAGATCCGGATAACACACACTCTTTTAATGTAAATGCAGGAGACTACATCATAGAAGTTTCTACCGCAGATGGTTGTGCCTATTCTGAAGATGTAACAGTTACCAGAACACCAGACCCAACTATAACGGCATTAACCACAAGAAATATTGGTTGTACTGCTGGAACTATAACTCTTACAGGTGCTGGTGGACTTCCTAATCCTGATTATTCGTATGCCATTTGGAGTAAAAACGGAACCAATTTATATGCCGATGTAGCCTCTATTCCAGGTGATGCTTATGATACCGATCCTATATTTACTTTTGGGTGGAGAGATACAGATGCTGATGATGTTGATGAATATTTTGCAGGTGAAGACGGAGATTATGTTTTTGTAATCGTAGATTCTAATAACTGTTTTGCCTTCTCTAACGAAGTAACAATAAATGATAACGGGGCAATGACCCTAGACTCTATTGATGAAACCGCACCTTCCTGTAGTGGTGATTCAGACGGAGCAATAATAATTAATACAACCGGTGGTGTTGCACCATATCAATTCAGTATTGATGGTGGAACAACTACGCAAGGAACACCAAATTTCGTAAACCTTATTGCTGGTACTTATGAAGTTTTTGTAACGGATTCATCCGGTTGTACGTTTTCAGAAACAGTAGATTTAACTGAGCCGTTTCCGTTAAGCGCCTCTGCTGGCGTTTCAAGAGATGCTACCTGTGATCCTAATGGTGC
The DNA here is from genome assembly GCF_015330125.1 of Zobellia nedashkovskayae. Classification (NCBI taxonomy): domain Bacteria; kingdom Pseudomonadati; phylum Bacteroidota; class Flavobacteriia; order Flavobacteriales; family Flavobacteriaceae; genus Zobellia; species Zobellia nedashkovskayae. The sequence continues at coordinate 1,412,193 of NZ_JADDXR010000002.1, forward strand.
TGAAGTAAGAGTAACGAATGTTACCGGCGGTACAGCTCCATACCAATATAGTTTTGACGGTGGTGCCAGTTATGGTGCTTCTAGTACGGCAACGCTTCCACCTGGAGATTATACGGTTATCGTAAAAGATGCTGCTTGTGAATTTCCTATGACCGTTACTGTTGAAGACGTACCAGACGAGCCAGAAGTAACGCTTACACCAGAAGTAAGCTATGATTGTGATGGATTGGCCACAGTAACTGCTACGCCAAATATTTCAACATACAATTATACTTTTGCCTTAGATGGTGTAGTAAATTCACCAGATCCAGCAAGCAATATTTTTGAAAACGTAGGGCCTGGTACATATACGGTAAGTACTAACTATGTATCTCAGACACCACCAACGCCAAGTTTATTATTGACCGAAGACTTTGGAAGCGGCTCTACAATACCTAACCCAAATACATCTGGGTATTTTTATGAAAATCAGCTTGATAATACAACTCCAAGTGGTGCTCCAATAGACAACGGAGCCTTCGTAAACGACTATGAATATGCCGTAACAAGCAATATAGAAAGACCTTTTGGTTCTTGGATAAACCCAATTGACCATACATCAGGTACAAAAGCATCTCAAGGTCGTTATTTAGTTATAAACGTAGGTACGCCAAGCCCTGGCCAAATCATATACAGAAAGGCTATAAACGATATTATTCCCAACCAACCTTTAAGCATTTCCCTTTGGTTAATCAACCTTTTAAAAAATGGTGCTAGTGGTTTGGATCCTGATTTAACTATTGAAGTTCGCAACCCAAGTACAGATGCTGTAGTAGCATCTATACGAACAGGAGATATTGCCAAAAATACGGGAGCTAGCAACTGGATAGAATTTGCAGCTAACTTAAATCCTGGTAGCAATACTTCTTTAGATTTTGTTATCAGAACAGAAAAAGTAGGTAACGGAGGTAATGATGTTGCTATTGATGATATTAGTGTTTTTCAAGTACCTGAAGTCTGTGAGCAAACTGTAGAAACGGCTGTAACCGTTGTTGCCGGTAATGTGTTTACAGCAGCTATAACTGGTTCTACAGATGCAAGTTGTAACGGTCTATCAGATGGTTCAATAACCTTTGAAGTAGAGAATTTTAATGCTGCCGGATTTGAATATTCTATAGATGGAAGTGCTTTCGTAGCCTCTACTTTATCACCTGTAACATCTCCAGCCAACCTTGGTGCTGGTTCTCATACATTGGTGGTAAGAAAAGCGGATGAAAACACCTGTTCTAGAACGCTGACACAAACAATAAACGCTCCTGATGCGCTTGTAGCTTCGGCCTCTGTCACAACAGAATTAAGTTGTACAAATGGTGGTGCTACTATAACGGCTAGCGTTACTGGTGGTACTGCAGCATACGAATATCAATTAGAAGATAATGCAGGCGCTATTGTTGGATTGTTCGATTATGCAACCAACGGAGCAAATACAGTTTTCTCTGGTTTAGCGGCCGGTGATTATATTGTTAAAGTACGAGATGCTAACACTTGTGAAGATGCAATTAATACTGCATTGACAGTTGCTGCTGCCAACCCGATTACTTTTAATGTTACGCCTACCGCCTGTTATCCTGGTGGAAATACCGCTACGATTCAAGTAGATGTTACAGACGGAAATGGAGATTACACTTTTAGTTTAAACGGAAACCCTTGGGTAATTCCAACTCCTACCAATGCTGTAACTCATACATTTAGCGGTCTTTCAAACGGTACCTATACCATCAATGTTCAAGATGGATTTGGATGTACTGGTGTTTTGCAAAATATTACAATTGACCCTCAACTAACGGTCAGTGCTTCGGCTCCAACAATTACAGCCTGTGCAACTGATACTGATATTACTATTGCAGCTTCAGGTGGAGACAACAACTATGTATTTGCTGTTGTAACTAATGGTACTGCAGTTCTTGACGGAAATTTTAACACAACAAATCCTGTTACAGTTTCGGCTGCTGGAGATTATGATGTCCATGTACGTGATAACAGCGGAGGAACGGATTATTGCTCTGCAGTTTATACCATAACCGTTGATAAAGATGACCCTATTGACATCACTCCAACACTAACAGCAGTAACATGTTTCGGAGAATCAAACGGAGCTATTTCTATAATCGTAGATTCTGGTGGAAACGCACCATTTACTTACAGTATTGATAATGGAGTTACATACGTTACAGAAAATAATTTCCCGAATCTTGCCGCTGGTACATACCCTGTGCGTATTAAAGATTCTAATGATTGTGAAACTATTGCGGAAGACGTAATCGTAACGGAGCCAGCACAATTGGCTGCAGAAGCTACCATTACACAAAATTATACCTGTCTTATTGATGGAGAAATCACTGTTGGTAACGTTACTCCAACAACAGGTGGTTCAACAAACTATCAATACAGTATTAACGGAGGTGCTTGGACAGCTTCTTCTTCAACGGGAGTACATACATTTACGGACCTAACAGATAATACATATAGTATCCGTGTTAGAGATGCCAATGCCACTTCTTGCGAGATTACTTTGTCTGATGTTATAATTTTACCATTACCTACAGAACCAACGCTTTCAACTTCTGTAACATACAATTGTGACGGAACAGGAAATATTACGGTGTTACCAAATGATGCTACTTATACGTATAGCATAGATGGAGCAATAGCTCAAGCACCAAATGTATTTAGTAATGTAGCGTTAGGCAGCCATACCATTGTTGTAAATTACGGTAGTGATTGTACTGTTGATATTACTGAAATTGTAGAAGACGGACATGCTTTTGAAGCTTCTATTACTGCTTTTGAAAATCTAGATTGTAATGCAGATAATTCTGGAACCATTACGATTAACGCAGATAACTACGGAACAGGAGGATTTGAATATAGCCTAAACGGAGCTGTATTTGTTGGTCCGTTTACAGCTGCAGAACAAATTACGGGTCTTGACGCACAAGCACATTCAATTGAAGTACGGGATGTTGACAATGCTGTTGCAAGCCTTCCTGGTTGCACTGTTCTATTAAATCAACCTTTAACCGAACCGGATGCAATTGTTGCTTCGGCAAGCATTACAGAACAGTTTACTTGTAACAATACAGGTGCTACTATTACCGCTAGCGCAATAGGAGGAACTCCAACTTATGAATATCAGTTAGAAGATAATTCAGGTGGAATTTTAACTGCTTATCAAACCGAAACAACATTTACCGGAGTAACTGCAGGAGATTATATCGTAAGAGCAAGAGATACAAATACCTGTAGTGATCAAATTAATACGGCAATAACCGTTTCTGCTCCTATTGTACCAACTTTTGACACCACTACCACGGCCTGTTATTCCGGTACCAATGACGGTTCTATACTGGTTGATGTTACTGCTGGTAATGGAGGATACAGTTTCAGTATTGATGGCGGTCCTTTTGTAGCGGCAACTCCAGCTACTGGAACAACTCATACTTTTAACAACTTGGCAAATGGTACATATACCATAGACGTTAGAGATACCTTTGGGTGTACAGCCGTTCAACAAACGATTACAATAGACCCACAATTAGTAGTCTCCGTAGCTGTTGTTGATATTAGCGCATGTAGTGACGGTTCAATAACCGTTAATGCTGCGGGTGGAAATGGAACATTGGTATATGCCATTGTACCTGCCAACACAGACCCTTCTGGTCTTTATACGACAACAAACTCATTGACTATAACTAGTGCTATGGCAACGGCCAACCCAGCAGGTTATGATGTGCATGTATTGGATAATAATGGTGCATCGCCATCATGTTCGTTCGTTCAAGAAGATATTATTTTAACTCCTGTTGCCACATTAACCGCAAGCGGAACAGCAACCGACCCTGAGTGTTTTGATGGTCTGGGTTCTATTGATGCCACAGCTGGTGGAGGAACAGGTCCGTTTACTTATCAATTGGTAGATTTGAGTCCTGCTGATGGAATTGATTACGGAATAACAAATACCAACATAGCCACAACAACATTGACGTTCAATGGTATTGGAGTTGGTGACTACGAAATTACGGTTACTGACACCAACAGTTGTTCTATTACTTCGGCTACAATTACCATTAACAATGCCACGGAAATAACAGCAGATATCGTTCCGATTTTACCTGCGGCTTGTAATGATCCTGATACGAATGAATACGGATTTAGGTTTGATAATGTAACATCTCCATCCGGTGGTATTATTGAATATAGTAACGATGGTGGTACATCTTGGCAACTGTCTAACGAATTGAGAGGTACTATTTCTGGTACAGAAGTTTTCCCTTCTATCAGAGTTACTTTACCTAGTGGCACTATTTGCCAAATGGATTTTGATAGATACATCATTCCTTATCCATTAGATAATTTAGATATCAGTATTAGTGCAATAGTCGTAGACTGTAATGATTTACAAGTACGTGTTCAGGGAACAGCTGGTATTGCCCCCTACGAATATGCTTTTTCAGAAGATCCGGCTAATTTTGATCCAGCTACCACCACTTGGCAGCCAGGTGGAACAGTAAATTCTAGTGGTGCTACCGTTCCTGCAGGTGAAGGTTCTTATACTTGGACAGGATTAACACCAGGTAGAACTTATGTATTCTATGTTAGAGATAATACCGGATGTGTTCGTCAAAGTCTTGTAAACGTAAATGACCTAATTGTTGAACCCATTACCATCACTACGGAAATTACTCCTACTTGTTTTGGTTCTTCAACTGGTGAAATAGAATATACAATAACCCCAACTACAGCATACTCACATATGCGTTGGGAATTCTTTGAAGTAGGCAATTCTACTGCTCTTCAGACCAGTGGAGGAAACATCCTTTATAACAATACTATAAATGTTACCGGCCTACCCGAAGGCAATTATTATATAGAAATAGTACAGTCTGACGGAACAACAGATTCATGTACAGGAGGTAGTGAAAACACCTATGTACCAGAATTAAGGGTATTAGATGCTACAGCAACTGCAACAAGAGACATCTCATGTAACTTGCCAGGTTTAATTACTGTTGACAATATCACTGGCGGTGGTGGAGCTCCTTATACCTATGATGTAACCGGACCTCTAGGTTTTACAGCTTTAACAGACCTAAATACTAACCCGGTTCAAATTCCTGTAAACTCACCAGCAGGAGCTTACACGGTTACAATTAATGATCAATACGGATGTTCGTTTACCATGTTACCGGTTAATTTAAGTTTATCGGCAAATCCAACTTTCACGTCAATTACTCAGGATAACTGTAGTGCACCAATTGACCTTACTGTTGTTGGAAGTTCAGCCGCTGGGAATATCCGTTATGCTATTGTACTTGCAGGTGACCCTGTACCTACAACGTATCTTGATAATGCCGGTTTATTTGAAAATGTAACCGCTGGTTCTTATGATGTCTATATTATTGATGGAAACGGTTGTACTAACTCCCAATCTAATTACACAGTAAACCCTGTTCTTTCTGCAAAAGCAGAGCTCACCAAAATATTGGATTGTACTGCTTCGCCAGATGCCATAATAGCAATTGAAGTATTAGATGGTTCAGGTAGTTATGAGTACTCAATTACAAATACTGCCGGAGCTCCAGCGGTTATGCAAACAGTTATTCCGGGTAACCCATTCAATTACCAAGCGCCTGCTGCAGGAGATTATACAATTACTATCTATGATACCAATACACCTAGTAGTGTAATTTGTAATAGAGAGTTTGTTGTAAACGTTCCAACTAGAGTAGAGCCTGTTGTGAATACAATTGCATTTACCGACGTTACTTGTTTAGGTGATTCTGACGGTACTATTACTATTTCAGCAATAGACAATGCAACAGGACCATATACTTTTGAGATTACTTCTATGGATGGTGCTGTAACAAGTATCAACCCAACAAGCTTTACTAATACTACGGCCACATTTACTGGTCTTGCACCAACAACTACCGTTGCTGGATATGTAGTAACCCTTACAGGTAATTCTACTACTAACAATTGTACGACAGATAGTGCTGCTATTACCATTGCAGAACCAACAGCTATTGTTGTAACAATGGATCCGGTGGTTGAATTTAGTTGTACAACTGCTAACAATCAAAATGATGCAAGTATCACGGTAGCAAGTGTAGCAGGAGGTTCAAATACCTTTGTTCGTTATGAATTCATTAAAAATGATAATCCAGCTACAGTAGCTGTTGAAGCAGATATTGTGGTTCAAAATGGTTCTAATGACACCTATATTGAAACCGATGTATTAGGTGGTGCATATACCATAAACGTTTATGACGATAATGGTTGTTCTGGTACTACTACAGAAACAATTGCTCCTTTTGTTGAAATTAGTAATCCTACGGTTACCATTGATACCGATGTAAGCTGTGATCCTGGTGATGATGCTGTAATTTCAATAGGAGTTGATTTAACTCCTCCTTCAGGAACACCAACACTAGAATATTCTGTTATTGGAACCGATAATGCATATAGCAACTTAAATCAACCTACTAATTCATTTACTGGAATAGGCGTAGGAAACTACGAAGTAACCATAACCAATTCGGATACCGGATGTTTCGTAAAAACTACTTTTGAAATTGAAGATCCAAATACATTTGAAATCGATGCTACTACTGTAGATGTAGTATGTAATGGAAATAATGGTTCTGTAAGCTTTACTATAAGCGATGCTACCAATCCATACACTGACGGTTTCACTTGGCAAATATATAATTCACAAGGAACGGCCGCTATAGGTGATGATACTATCATTGTTGCAGCAACCGGAACCTCGGCCAACGTAGGTCCCACTACACCATATGCCATTGGCGCGGGCGAGTACCGTGTTGAGGTTACCCAAGACAGTAACCCTTCTTGTGTAGCTTCTGAATTATTTACCATTGCAGGTCCTAGTGACCCAATTAGCGCAAATAGGATATTTACCGATATTACTTGCGTACCTGGCAACAACGGAACCATTACCATTACCGATATTACTGGCGGATGGGGCGGTTATTCGTATCTCATCTTTGATGCGGCCGGTCCAGTTATTGACACTACTGACCCTGCAAGTTATATTTCAAACCAGAAAGAAGAAAACCTAACCGCAGCTACCTACGAAGTTTGGGTTATGGATTCTAGAGGATGTGCTGAGCAATTAGCAGATGTCGTTCTGGCTGATCCAACACCAATTACGGCAGATTTAAGAATAAATCAGCCTAACTGTACCGACTTAGAAGGTGAAATTGAAGTTTTCAACGTGCTAAACGGTCAAGGTAGCAACTATAGTTACCAGTTACAGCTATTCAATACAGGTACTTCTACTTTTGAAGATATGAGACCTATACAAACCTCAGCTATATTTAGCGGCTTAGGTGCAGGCGAATATCAAGTAGTTGTTAGCGATCAATGGGGTTGTGTAGGTACTACAAATACAAGCATTGACTTACACGAACCTATTTCACCATTGGCATCCGTAGTTAAAACAATTGATTGTTCTACTACAGATCCTGGTGGACAGATTACCATTTCACAAACAGGTGGTTCTGGAAGCTTCAGATATGATGTACAATACCCATTATCAGCTCCAGCTACCGTAGATGATACCAACAATACAGGTATTTTTACAGGTCTTACGCAAGTAGGTGATTATATATTTACAATTACCGATTTAGACCCTAACCACGGTTGTATTTCAACTATTACACAACGATTAGAAACAGCAGTGATTCCTATTATGAGTGTAAATTCTTCTACTAATGTAACATGTAATGGCTTAGATGACGGAACAATCTCCGTAAGTGTAACCGACAATGGTGTTGGTCCTTATACGTTCAGTATAATTACGGGTACTGGTAGTTCGGCTACCTTCCCAATAGCAGGGACATCTTCAACAGCAACCTCAGCTTTCTTTGATGGACTAGAAGGTTCTATTGCTGGAATAACCTATACTATTGAAGCCAGAGGTGCTAACAACTGTACCATAACTACAGATGTTACTATTACTGAATTAAATGTTATTACTGTAGATGCGATTAGTGTGCTTGAATATGGTTGTGCAGTTGGAAACAATGGCGATAATGCCAGTGTTTCTTTTACTACTGCATCTGGTGGTACGAATACTTTTAATAGATATGTATTCATCCGAAATGGAAGTGTTGTTCAGGATGGTTCTAACACTACCTATTTTGAAACTGATGGTCTAGGCGGTTCATACGAATTACAAGTATATGACGATGCAGGATGTTCCGCACTTTCAGCTACTGAAACTGTCGTACCTTTTGTAGAAATCAGTGATGCTACAGTTACTACTACTGAAGAAGCCGCTTGTTCTCCATTGAACAACGGTGAAATAGAAGTTGGCGTAACGGTTAGTCCTTCTGGTGCAACACCTACTTTAGAATATTCGGTTACTGGTATTAATGTAGCCTACCCAACACAGACAATTACTTCTACCAATAATCCTGAGACATTTACAGGATTAGAAGTTGGCAACTATAGTATAAGCATCACCAATGTAGATACAGGTTGTATTATTGAAAAGGTTCATGCAATTGCCGACCCAGATGTTATAGAAGTTATTGCAACCAAATTAACAGACGAACAATGTTTGAACGATGGCGTAGATGACGGAAGTTTCAGTGTTGTTATCAACAACTATACTGGTCCTTACAGTTACCAAGTTTATGATTTAAATGATATTCCTGTAGCTGGATTTAGTGGAACTGGAAACACTAGTACGCCTTTGACTATTTCAAATCTTGTTGGAGGAAGCTATTACATACGTATTACAGAAACTACCGCACCATTGTGTGATGATGATTCTAATGTAATAACAGTATTGGCTCCAAGTGCTCCAATTACAGCAACGTTTAGAGAAGAAGCTAATGTTTCATGTAGCAATGACCAAGGAGAGATATTTGTTGATCCAACAGGTGGTGAAGGTCCATATACTATTGTTTTAGAAAATACAACTACTTCTACTACATATACTGAAACAAATGTTGAGGCATTTATTTTCAAAAACTTATCTGCTGGCGATTTCCATGTGACTGTTACGGATGTATTCTCATGTGTATTCTCTGATAACATTACTTTAACTAGACCTGATGATATTGTAGCTGATATAACAGCTACGACCTTATCATGTTTTAACGGAAATACTGCTAGTATATCTACTACTGTTGATCCAAGAAATATTACACCTACATATCAATACAAATTAAATGTGTATGAAGATATAGCCGGAAGCATCTTGTTGACTACTTCGGTAGGGCAGGCTACAGGTGACTTTGATAATTTGGCTGCTGGTTTCTATAGTGTTACCGTTAGTGATAAAGTAGGGTGTTCTGAAGAAACACGTATTATTGAAATCGTTAATCCTACGGAAGTAGAAGCATCACTAATTAGAACTAGCCCGTTGACATGTACAACAGGCGTAGAATTCGAATTAAGTGCCACTGGCGGAAGCGGATCTTATGAGTATAGTACAGACAATGTAAGTTGGACAACGATGGTCGGAAACAGCGTTAGTTTGCCTCTAAGCGGTATGTTAAGTGCCGGTGTCTACCGTTACTACGTAAGAGATGAGGCTAACTCATGTACAGCTGTTCAATCTAATTCTATTGAAGAAGATCCTATTGATCCACTTATTTTGACAATAGATACCACTGCAGCTTTTATTAATTGTAATGGAGATAATACAGCTACCATTTATGCAACCGCAGATGGTGGTTTAGGAAACTATCAATATGCTTTATATACAGATGTTTCTTTAAACGTTGCTTCTCGTATAGCAGGTCCGCAAAGTAATGGAACATTCAGTAGCTTAACAGCAGGCACATATTATGTAGATGTTACAAGTCAAGATTGTACGATTGCTGCACCAGAACGTATTGATATTTCTGAGCCTACAGCTTTAGATTATACAGATGACGTTATAAATGTAACTTGTAATGGTGAAGAAGACGGTAGTATAACCGTTACTCTATCCGGTGGTTCAGGTGGTTATCAATATGCGATATCACCAAACCTTAATAAGTTTGATGATGATAATACTTTTGAAGACCTTGCTCCTGGAGACTACAGAGTAATTGCACAAGATCAGAATGGTTGTTTCATAGAATTGGAATATACTATTGATGAGCCTGCTATAATTGAGGTTTTAGGAACATCCACACCAGAAATATGTGTAGGTGAAGAAAACGGAACCATAGAGCTTACTATTACTGGTGGTACACCAGTTTACAGTACTAGAATGCATACAGAAGCTGATTTTGTAGAAGACAGAACAACATTTACTGATTTGGCCGAAGGAAACTACATCATATTTGTTCGTGATGCTCAAGGTTGTGAAGAAAATATAACCATAACGGTAGATGCAGGTGTTAATCTGAATGCGTCGGTAGAACCGGTATATGGTTGTAATGGAAACACACCAAATAACTACATTAATATTGTGATGGAAGATACTAGTATTGCGGACCAAGTTCTTTTTGGAGTGGATACTACAGATCCAGCAGAAATGCAACTGAATCCGTTCTTTAGAGACCTGACACCTGGTACACATTATATATCAATATCTCATGAAAATGGATGTATCATAACTTATGATATAGAGATAGAAGATTACCAACCTTTGACCATTGTGTTAGAACAAACTAATATTAACGAGATAACTGCAAATGTTACCGGAGGTAGAGGTACTTATAACATCACATTTGGTGATAAAAATAACGGTTCTGACAACACATTCTATATTAATCATACTGATACTTATGTGGTTACCGTAACAGATGAAAATGGTTGCGAAGTAGTAGCTAGCATCTTTATGGAGTTTATTGACCTTGATATTCCAAACTTCTTTACCCCAAATGGAGATGCGGAAAATCAGACTTGGAAACCTAAAAATGAAGATGGCTTCCCAGAGATACTAACCATCATATTTGATCGTTATGGTAGAGAGGTGTACCGAATGGGTGCCGGAGATTCAGGATGGGATGGTCTTTATTTAAATAAAGAACTTCCTTCAGGAGATTACTGGTACGTTATCAAACTCAACGGAGAGAATGACGACAGAGAATTCGTTGGACACTTTACCCTATATCGCTAAATAAAATACTTAACCTACAACCTACAGTACCATGCGCAAATTCATATGGACCTTGCTGCTCCTATCCGGCATTATAACCGCTAGAGGTCAGGAGCTCAATTCGCCCCAACTTACTCAATATTTGGCAGATAACCCGTTTGTTCTATCACCAGTTTATGCTGGTATAGGAGACCATGTAAAAATTAGACTTAACGGTCTAACCCAATGGGTGGGCATTAAAGATGCTCCGCAAACACAGTCTTTGGCAGCGGATATGCGACTCGGTGAACAATCTGGTATAGGTCTGTTTTTATATAATGATAAGAACGGTTATACAAAACAACAAGGTGCTAGGGTTTCTTTTGCCCATCACTTGACTCTTGATAGATATGATGATGAGTTTCTATCGTTTGGTCTTTCTTATAACTTTAACCAATTTAGAATAGACATTGATGAATTTGTGGATGCTAATCTTGATCCAGGAGTTATAAACAACCGCCAAACTAGTAACCATAACTTTGATGTGGGTGTTTTATACCGATATGGTAAATTTTATATAAGTGGTAATGCATCTAACCTTTTAGGCAAAGATCCAAGTAATTTTACTTTTAATGCCGATGAGCCTAATGAGTTAAGAAACTATTACGTGTATACCGGTTACCGTTACAGAAAAAATAAGAACAGTGATTTAGAAATAGAGCCTTCTATATTGTTTAAAATGTTTGAAAGTGATGGCCGTTCTGAAACAGATTTAAACTTAAAATTTAGATGGTATAATTTTGATGATTATTTCTACGCTGGTGTAAACTATCGTTTTTTGAATGATCAAATTGGTAGCCCACTCTTTATAGCTCCTTTTGCCGGTCTAAAGAAAAATAACTTCTATTTTGGATATTCATATCAAATAATTCTTAATGAACTACTTACCTACAGTACAGGTACCCATGTTGTAACCATAGGTGTAGACTTGTTCCAAGGGCTTAGTAACTGTCGTTGTACATACTAAAAAAAGAACTATTTTGAATATCTCTGTACTTATAAAAATTACATCTTAGCTTTCTATCCTTTATTTGAACCGTTTGAATTAAGTTTGCAAAAATATATTTGATTTTGGATAAGGTTAAAGTTAGTAATATAAGGGTATATGCCCACCACGGTTGCTTAAAAGAAGAAACCGCTATAGGAAGTGAATATTTGGTAAACGTATCTGTTGATGCTGATTTAACCAAAGCTTCAATTTCCGATAAATTATCTGACACGGTAGATTATGTTCATATTAACCATATTGTAAAGGAGGAAATGAAAATCCCTTCTAAACTATTGGAACATGTTGGCAAGCGTATCTTAGATCGTATCTTCTTAGAAATAAAAATTGTAAAAAAAGCTGAGGTTGAGGTTTCAAAAATTAACCCTCCTATAGGTGGTGATGTTGAAAAAGTGACCATAGTTTTGAAGCAAAAGCGAAAAAAATAACTATCCAAACATCTTAATTTCGCATCCTAAATAACTGCAAATCTTTACACTTACCTATTTTCTTACACCTTGAAAATATTCATTGTGAAAAAAAAGTAAAGTAAAAATAGCATTTCCATCAAAAAAACTATCTTTGCACCTGCAAATGGCATCGTGGCCGAGTGGCTAGGCAGAGCTCTGCAAAAGCTTGTACAGCAGTTCGAATCTGCTCGATGCCTCAACAAAAAACCTTCGTGATTATACGAAGGTTTTTTTGTTTTATAACTTCTGGTATCCCTTAAAATGAAAACATGATCAGATTATTTATATACTGAACTATAACTTTTCCATGCGCTCAATACCATTCTCTATATTGAACTGATCTTTAGGTAGAAATCCTTTTATAATAAGTACAATACCACATATAATTAGAATAACACCAAGTCCTTTCTTTATCAAATAAATTCTATTTCCTGTTAGCTTTTTCTTCAATTGCTTCGCTAATAGAATCTTAAAGATATCGGTTACAAAATAGGCTCCCACCATGGTTGAAAAGAATACTACTATACGATTAGGATCATTATTTAAACTTGGTCCAACAACAATGATAATACCCAGCCAAAAAACAAGAACACCAATGTTAATGAAATTGAGCAGAAAACCTTTTACAAAGAGACCTAAATAATCACTTTTACTAACCCTTATATCACTATCTATATGCTTAGGAGGCTTTTTAAAAATAGTGGTAATACCATATACCAAAAGAATTACGCCACCAAAAACATATAGTCCTGGCTGGTTACTTAAATTCTCTAAAAGCTGATAACTACTAAAATAAGCGATAACAAGAAAAACACCATCGGCAAGAATAACTCCAAAATCAAAAACAATAGCAGCTCTAAAACCTTTAATTGCGCTTGTTTCTAAAAGGACAAAGAAAACCGGCCCAATCATAAAACTTAATAAAAAGCCTAATGGAACTGCTGCCTGAATATCTTCCCACATGTATTATTCTGGGTGTTTTACATTACTAATCTAGCTAAGGAATAGCAGCTACTATGACTCTTGTACAAGTTAGTATTAGCTGCTATGCAAAGCTAAGTGATTAAAATTGGAAATGAAACCGATTACATACGCGTTACAGTACCGCCAAATACGGTTTTCTCATCCATCTTCTTTGGATCACCATATACCAATACTTCGCCACCAGCTTTTACACTAGCCTTTACGTAATCTGATGCATAAATTTCTGCACGAGATCCTGCATTTACATTTATGGTAGAAAATTTAGTTTTGAACTCCTTACCCTCATAAATACCACCTGTGTTTATAACAATATCCTGTAAATTAGAGGAACCAATAGTAGATATACTTCCACCAGTTACGGTTTTAATCAGCATCTGTTCTACCTCGGCATTAATTACCAATTCTCCACCTTCTTGTGCTTTTAATTCAAGAATTTCCTGTTTTATAATTTCTTCAGAGGCAATACGCGCATCTTCATTAACGTCTATTACAACAAGATCTTCAGTATAATATAAATCCACAAATGTGCGATATCCACTAAAAATCTTACCTAGTTGCATTCGTATTTTAAGTACACCATCGTTATTAACAATGGCAACTTTATCTATATTCTCACCAGATATGACCACTTTGTTCACATCAGATTTTATAAGCTTAACAGAAAGACCGTCAAAAGCTTTAACCTCCGAGAATTTAGTTAGGTCTTGTGTCATACTTGCGTCTTGGGCAAAACTAAATTGCAGCCCAAGAATACAAATGACAAGCAAAACGAACTTTTTCATAATGTACCTTTTTAGGTTATTTTGATAGTCAAAGACAAAATCCGTTCCAAAAAACTAATAACTACTCATGCTTCCCTATTAAAGAGAAATCCAAATGACGTTTTATTAAATCGGAATTCTTTACCATAACTACAACTTCATCACCCAATTGGTAGGTTTTCTTTGTCTTTTCTCCTACAATTGCGTACTCCTTTTCGTCAAAGGTATAATAATCATCCTTTATATCGCTGATCCTAACCATGCCCTCGCACTTGTTCTCAATGATCTCTACATAAATACCCCATTCGGTAACACCACTAATAACACCAACAAATTCTTGATTTTGGTGATCTTGCATGAACTTAATCTGCATGTATTTAATAGAATCACGTTCTGCACTAGAAGCTAAATATTCCATATCTGAGGAATGCTTACATTTCTGTTCGTAAACTTCTTCTTTAACAGAGGCACCACCATCTAAATAATGTTGTAATAAACGATGTACCATTACATCTGGATATCTTCTAATAGGCGATGTAAAATGTGTATAATAATCGAACGCCAAACCGTAGTGACCAATATTCTGGGTAGTATAGATGGCCTTACTCATACTACGTATAGTAAGCGTATCTACTAAATTCTGTTCTTTTTTACCTTTAACGTCACTCAAAAGCTGATTTAAAGACGCGCTAATGGATTTTTTATCTTTAAAGTCCAACTTATGCCCGAACCTAGAAACAATGCTATTAAGGGCTATTAGTTTATCTTCATTAGGATCATCGTGAATACGATATACAAAAGTCTTTTTCGGTTTTTGTTTTCCTATGAATTCAGCAACTTTTCTGTTAGCCAACAACATAAACTCTTCAACTAACTTATTGGCATCTTTAGATTCTTTAAAGTAAACACCAACCGGCTCACTTTCTTCGTTTAAATTAAAACGTACTTCTACCTTATCAAAAGAAAGTGCACCTTCTTGCATACGTCTACCACGCATGATTTTAGCCATACGATCCATTTCTAAAGTTGCTTCTACCACATCTTCTTGAACGGTATAAGCATCTTCGCGGATAGATATTTCTTTTGGTATACTGCCTTCTTTGGTTTCTATAATATGCTGTGCTTCTTCATAAGCAAAACGCTCATTAGAATTTATAGCCGTTCTACCAAACCATTGATCTTTGATATTAGCATCCTTATCCATCTCAAAAATTGCAGAAAAGGTGTATTTCTCTTCGTTTGGTCTTAATGAACACGCATTATTGGACAATACTTCAGGAAGCATAGGAACCACACGATCTACTAAATAAACGGAAGTAGCTCTTTCATAAGCTTCATCATCTAAAATAGTATCCGGAACCAAGTAATGAGAAACATCGGCAATGTGAATACCAATCTCATAATTACCGTTCTCAAGAACCACAAAAGAAAGTGCATCATCAAAATCTTTGGCATCTTTTGGGTCAATAGTAAAGGTCAATACATCTCGCATATCCCTTCTTTTTGCAATCTCTTCTTCTTTAATAGAAGTATCAAGGGTATCTGCAAAACGTTCTACTTCGGTAGGAAAATCATAGGGTAGACCGTACTCCGCCAAAATGGCGTGAATTTCGGTATTATGTTCTCCTGGTTTTCCTAAAACTTCTATGATGGTTCCAGTAGGAGAATCATCTTTACTATCCCAACTATCTAATCTAACAATTACTTTATCGCCATCATTTGCTCCTTTTATTCCATCTTTTGGAATAAAGAAATCTGTATACATTCTAAAATCTGTAGGACGAACAAAAGCAAAAGTCTTTTGTATATCTACAATCCCAACAAATTCAGTCTTTTTACGTTCAATAATATTGGCAATCTCACCTTCTAGCTTTTTCCCTTTTCTTCTTGGGAATATATATACCTCTACGATATCACCATGAAAAGCTTTGTTCACTTTATTAGCTTGTACAAAGACATCATCATCCATACCTTCTATAACAACGTATGCATTACCACGTCCTGTAAGATCAACCTTACCTGTTTGGTATTTTTTAGTTGATTCCAGTGCCATATAATTACCTCTACCTTCTTCTTGTATTCTATTTTTTTCCTTAAGTTGCCCTAACCTTTTAATCAATTGATTACGGTCTTGGGTATTATCTAAGCCTAATTTAGCGGCTATTTGTTTATAATTGAAACTCTTTTTAGGGTCTTTTTCCAATACGGTAAAGATTCCTTTTGTTATCTCGTTCGCTTTATGGTTACGAGCTTTCTTCTTGTTATTTGACATTAACTATTTTTAATTTATAGGGTAAATTACGAATTATAATTCATTACCCTGTTATTGACGAACCTTGACCTGAAAACAAGGTTATCAACAACTATATTATATATTTCTTTTTCTTTTAAATTTTAAAAATTAAAATGGTGATTATGATAGCGTGTTAATAAGGCTTATAAAATTATGTGGAAATAGTTGCTCTGAACGACTTAAAGAAGTTGTTGACAATCTTTACAATTATAATATAGCACAGAATCAGGGTAGTAACGTAATTATCAATATTCGTTGATAAACGATATCAACATAAATTATTTAATAAGTAAACGTAAATTTAATGTTAATTACTGGCAATAACATTTTAATAGCCCATTATAAAAAGAGTAAAAGTAAATTTCTCAATTAGAGATTAGTTTTGTAGAGTACTATTCTAGTGAGAAATCAAAATTTAAGATCTACTTTCTGTCGTAAGGTTATTAACATTATAAACACATTTTAACAATAACAAATTAACAATGAATACCTGTTTGAAGAAAACTAATGTTGTGACCACCATGTTTATTGTGGTGAAGTACTAGTATTCGTACCTTTGTGAACAATTAGAAGGTTTTATATAACAGTAAAACCGTATTCAAAAAAAGGTTTAAACAAGATTACGCATAATGAAAATAGCTATTGGAAATGATCACGCAGGTACGGATTACAAATTAGCCATAGTAGGTTTACTTAAATCTATGAACATAGAGGTTAATAATTATGGTACCGATGGAGCGGATAGTGTTGATTATGCAGATTTTGTTCATCCCGTAGCTTCAGATATAGATAAAGGTGTTGTTGATTTTGGTATTATTATTTGTGGAAGCGGTAATGGAGCCTCAATGACCGCTAATAAACATCAACAAGTGCGTTGTGCCCTTTGTTGGACCAAAGAGATTGTTCAATTAAGTAGAGAACATAATGATGCTAACATCTTAAGCCTACCCGCTAGGTTTATTTCTCTACCTCAGGCGCTAGAAATGGTTAAGACTTTCTTAGATACAGATTTTGAGGGTGGTAGGCATGAAAGAAGAATAGAAAAAATTCCTTGTAAGTAAACATTCAAAGCTTTACTTTTAAATATAGTAGACTCTTATAAAGTCTTGCCAAACCAACCACTTCATCATACGTAACACTAGTTGTTCATAACTTGGGTATTCCTTGTTAAGAAGGCATTTTAGGTACCATTACATATTTATTAACGTATTAATTATTTTCCATATTAAATGGGGCATTCTCGCGAAGACCATTCTCATGGGCACAGTCACAACCATTCTAATTTAAGGGGAAGGAATTTAATTATATCTATCCTATTAAATATACTTATTACAGTAGCTCAGGTAATTGGTGGAGTTGTTTCGGGAAGTCTTTCATTGCTTTCGGATGCGCTTCATAATTTTAGCGATGTACTTTCGCTTATTGTTAGTTATATAGCTACCTTATTAGCTAAGAGACAGGCTTCTACCAATAAGACCTTCGGCTATAAACGAGCTGAAATCATAGCAGCTTTTGTAAATGCTGCTACGTTAATAGTTGTAGCTATTATATTAATAAAAGAAGCCTCAGTACGATTTCTTGAACCGCAGAAAATAGAATCTGATGTGGTTATTTGGCTTTCCTTATTGGGCATTGCTGCCAATGGTTTTAGTGTACTCTTGCTCAAAAAAGATTCAAAGAGCAATATGAACATGAGATCTGCTTATCTGCACTTATTAACAGATATGTTAGCATCTGTAGCTGTACTTATTGGAGGCTTGTTAATGAAGTTCTATGAAGTGTATTGGATAGATGCAGCCTTAACCTTTGCCATTGCCATCTATCTTATTTTTGTAGGTTATGATTTATTAAAAGAAGCTACACGTGTGCTTATGCTTTTTACGCCAAATACGATACAAGTACAGCAAATTGTGGAAGAAGTAGGTTTAATAGACGGTGTAAAGAATATTCATCATATACATATTTGGCAATTAAATGAAGATGAAGTACACTTAGAGGCGCACGTAGATTTCAATGAAGACATCAGGCTTTCGCAGTTTGACAACATTCTTCAAGTAATAGAGGAAGTCGTTTATCACAAATTCGGTATCAATCACGTTACTATACAACCGGAACACGGGAAAAGCGACAGTAAGCAAATAATTGTACAAGATTGATATTATGAAAATAACGGTAAAATCATTTGGAGCGCTCACTACAGAAGAGCTGTACGACATACTAAGAATTAGATCAGAAGTTTTTGTAGTAGAACAAGAATGTGTTTACCAAGATGTAGATGGTAAGGACCAAAAAGCATTACACGTAATAGGAACTAGAAAAGGTGAGTTAGTTGCTTATACCCGAATATTTAAACCAGGAGATTATTTTGAAGAAGCGAGTATAGGAAGGGTAGTGGTAAATCCTACCGAAAGAAAATACGGCTACGGAAAAGAAATTATGAGAGCCTCGATTACAGCTATAGAAAAGCATTTTAAAGAAGATGTTATTAAATTATCTGCTCAGTTATATTTAGAACGCTTTTATCATACACTTGGTTTTGATCAAGTAGGAGATGGTTATTTAGAAGATGGCATACCACATATTGGTATGGTTAGAAGAAAAAAATAAGGTCCGCAATTGCGGACCTTATTTTTTATATGACTATGTGAAATTAAATACGAATAGGTTCTTTGTTCGTAAGGTTAATATCTTCCAACATATTATCGGTAAACTTATAATGACCTTTAGTTGTTATAATACGAAACCGGTTAGAGTTCATTCTACTTAAAGTATCCAAGAAAAGCCACTTGGTTTTTAGAAGTCTAGGCTTAGAAGATTTAAGGCTTATTTCAAAGTAATATTTTCTTCCATTTTTAAGCGCAACAATATCTGGTGTAATCTTAAAATCAGTACCTTTTCTAACGTACGATTTTGGAGTTGCATACCCGTCAATATCCGCTTTAATTTCTTCGAAGCCGGTGGCTTCTAGATGGTGAATTGACTTCTCTAAAAATTCCTTGTTTTCTGACTTTTCTGTTGTTACCATAACGGAGAAGATAGTAAAACAAAGTGCAATAAAAAAGTTTTGAGTGTTGATTAACAGCATTTTAAGAACTGAAAAACGTTCCATTCATTAAATTCTATTAGACACAAGAAACAGACCAATCGGTTTGTTGGCTATGTATGGGTTTGATAAATTGTATGCTTTTTGGGCGATAAAATACTGGTTTAAATCGCTGTAAGTGCATACTAGTCAAGAATCTTAGAATAATATCAATTTTACAAACCAATTGGTTTGTAAAATTTATTAAGCCAACCTTTTGGCAACTCCTGATTCCTCTAGAAAATCTAGTTTCAAAATAAGGTTCAAAGGTTTTTCAGCTTTATTTTTTGTCGAAGCAAAGAGATATCCCTCACTTCTGTGGTGCAGTTCATCAATTTTTATTTTACCATGTGTACGTTGTTCTGGCAATATGTACTTTTTTAAAGCCGATAATGTAATGGAGCGTTCCATTAAAAGATCAAGTAATTTTTGACGATTTACCAAGGTGATTTTACAAGAAGTAAATGTGTTGGGGTCATCTGCATAGATGGAAGTTATTAACGCATAGAATTCTGTTTTTTTTGAGGTATCAAAAAGCCAACCTTCTTTTAGAATACCCTTTTTTTCATAACTCAATTCAAAGGCAAAAGTGGGTAGGTTTTCGTTTATATAATCCAGTTGTGCTTTTTCATCTATATAGAATTTTTTTCCATTCGTTTTATGAATAAAAATCAAATCTATACCGGCCAATTGCTTTGGCATATCGGATACTCGCTCAAAGGTATAATGCTTCAGATACTGTTTGTAATAACGGTCCAATAAAATGCAAAGCTCCTGCTCCCTTTCTAAATCTGACTTAAAATTACTTTTAAGGGGCATATTACATTTGTTAGTATGAAATTTAAAGAACTAAACTTCAATTTTATCGGCCAGTGCCTTGCCAATTCTTTCAACAACACCAACAACTAAGGCATTACCCATAAAAAAGGCCCGTTTGGTATCGCTTACACCTTCTAATAACGTATGATTATCAGGAAACATATTTAAACGCTCTAATTCAACAGGTGTTAAACGCCTCAATCCCTTTTTAGTCTGTACCACATGCTTAAATCGAGACGGGGACTTTCCGCCCTCACCAGTAATAATAGTTCTTGAAGCATTATCCAATGCATCTGGAAAAATCATTCCGCCTTCACTATAATTATAAGTAAATCCGGTTTTAGCCGTTCGCACTTCTTTTTTAGCCCCTTTTAGATATTCCCACTTATGGAAATCCTCTTCTGGAATAAAAAATTCTGATGTTACTTCTCCATTTTGAAGCACATCTCCTAAAACGGTACGTTTACCATCATAATTGGCCTGCGTTTTTACCGTAAACACCTTACCATTTATGAAAACCCCTGAATTTTGAAAAGGAGAAAGCTTTTCGCCTAGATTAAAGTTTTCTGAGATATGTACTAAATCGTCCTTAATTTCAAAAGAAATTGGTTTTTGAGTGGTTTGTTGCACAGGAAAAGCCGAA
Organism: Zobellia nedashkovskayae; assembly: GCF_015330125.1. Taxonomy (NCBI): domain Bacteria; kingdom Pseudomonadati; phylum Bacteroidota; class Flavobacteriia; order Flavobacteriales; family Flavobacteriaceae; genus Zobellia; species Zobellia nedashkovskayae. The sequence continues at coordinate 1,433,376 of NZ_JADDXR010000002.1, forward strand.
GCAATTGTTCCCTCAGAAAGTACCCAATCTGCTGGACTGGACTTTTTAAGTGCTCTATAAAGTGATGTAGATTTGTGATAGCCTAAGAAAAAGATGCGCCTACGTCTTTGGGGCATACCATATTCGGCGGCATTAATAACGCGCCATTCAACAGCATAACCCAAGTCATCAAGACTTTTCAACATAATGGCAAAATCTCGTCCGCGCTGGGCAGATGGCGATTTTAGCAAACGATCTACGTTTTCAAGAAACAAGTACTTAGGAGGATTTTTCTTTTCAGATAATATGCGGTGAATACTCCACCATAACACCCCTTTTTTACCAATTAATCCTTTGGAGTTCTGTAAAGTGGTCGCCACGGAGTAATCTTGGCAAGGAAATCCGCCCACGAGTACATCCCCATCAGGAATAACACCTGTAGAAACTTCGGATATGTTTTGGTTACAATGGTTTTCTTTACCAAAACGCTCTTCGTAAACGATAGAAGCATGTTGCGCTTTTGTAGAAGGTTCCCATTGGTTACTCCAGACTACCTCATATTGTCCGGTTTTTTCTAGTCCGAGGCGAAATCCTCCGACCCCTGCAAAAAGTTCTATTGCCTTGAGTTTGCTCATTTGCGATAAAATTACATAATTTCACTAAAGCAAAGTAAACATGATAATAGATTTAAGAATGAAGAGATATAAGATAGCAGTTTTGCTCACTGGTTTTTTGGTGTTGTTTTTAGGTTCCTGTACTGAAAAAAGTAAGAAGGAAGCAAAGCTTTTAGAAACTATTACTCAAATAAGAAAAGAATATGCTCCGGATAAAAGAACAGCTCTTTTTGATGTGCACACTTATATAGATACCGAAAAGTATATTTTAAGAGGGGAGACTAATATGGCTGAGGCTGTTGAGGCATTAAAAGCTAACTTGGATAAACAAGATATTAAGTACACCAGTGAAATAGAAATACTACCCTCAAAACAACTTGAAGGTAAAACCCAGGCCGTTATCAATATTTCAGTGGCAAATCTTAGGAGTAATCCAAAACACTCGGCAGAACTGGCAACACAGGCTACATTAGGTACACCGGTAAGAGTGTATAAAAAAGAAGAAAATTGGTATTACATTCAAACGCCTGATAAATATCTGTCATGGGTTAATGTAGGTGGAATTGTTCTGATGGATGAAGAGGAAGCAAAACAATACAAAAGCACAGCAAAGCTAATTTATACCCAAACCGCTGGATATTCATATCAAGATACGGAGGCAACCCAACGTGTTTCTGACTTGGTTGCAGGAGATATTATTGAAATGACGGGCGAGACCGATGATTTTTTTGAAGTGCAGTACCCAGATGGCCGTAAAGCGGTGGTTAGAAAGGAAGAATCAGAACCCTATGATATTTGGTTAGAGAAATTGGAACCAACCCAAGAAAGTCTTGTGGCTACTTCAAAAACTTTAATGGGTGTTCCTTATTTATGGGGAGGAACCTCAACTAAAGGAATGGACTGTAGCGGATTTACTAAAACTATATTTTTCCTTAACGGAATGGTCATTCCCAGAGATGCCTCACAGCAAGTACATACGGGTAAAGCCATTGATTCCGTCAAAAACTTTGATAAGCTACAAAAAGGCGATTTATTGTTTTTTGGAAGAGAAGCAACGGATTCTACCACAGAAAAAGTGGTACATGTAGGTATGTGGATTGGTAATAATGAGTTTATTCATGCCTCAGAGATGGTACGCATAAACAGTATGGATCCCAATGCAGATAATTATGACGAGCATAATCACAACCGTTATCTACGCTCAAAACGCATCTTAAAAGAAAATGACGAAGCCTTGATCAGTTTGGTTAAAAACCCTGTTTTTAAGGATTAGGCTATAGTTATTAGGGAAATGAAATTAAAAACTTAAAAATAACGCAGCAGTATTTCCGTAACTGAGGCTTTGTACGAGTTTCCAAAAAGGTTGAGGTGTACCAAGAGATAGTAAAGTTGGTAGATATCCGTTCTTTCTTTTTCATTACCAATTGGTGCAAAATGTTCTTGATAAGCATTGTAGAAAGAATTGCCAAAACCTCCAAAAAGACGGGTCATGGCCAAATCTACTTCATGATGGCCGTAATACACCGCTGGGTCTATTAAATAAGGGGTACCGTTTTTTGATATAAGGTAATTGCCGCTCCATAAATCGCCATGCAATAAAGATGGTTTTGTGTTGGGAAATAGATTTTTACAAGTTGTTAAAAGCTGGTTTTCGGAAGGAATTTCGCTATCATTCAGCCTGCCAGTATCTTTTGCTAGTTGCAATTGGGGAACAAGTCGTTCTTGAACATAAAATTCAGCCCATTGTGTGTGATTTGAATTGGACTGCTCAAGATTGCCAATATAGTTGTCGGAAGAAAACCCAAATTTATCTTGTGTAGCATTATGGTGCAATGCAGCCAATTGATGACCTAAAAGTTCATAGTCGGTTTCTGTGGGTCGTTTGGGTTCGATATAATTCATCACCAAAAACCCGCCCTTTTCTAAGGGCTCACACAGTAAAATATTCGGTACACCTATGGTTTTGGATTGGGCAATGGTTTGCAAACCCATTTTTTCGGTCTTGAACAGGTCATAGCCGTTTTCCCCATGATTGACTTTGCAAAAGAAACGTTCCGTTTCGGTCTCCAGTAAGTAGGCTACGGAAATATCACCCCCAGAAACAGATTGCATTGTTTGAATCTTTATACAAAGCAAATATTCAATATGTTTCTTCAGGTCGTTATCCATTTAACCAAGATAAGTATAATGACTGAAAATTATGAAGAGCCTCTAACTCTAATATTTTCCCTATTTTAGAAGAATCAACCAACTTAATGTTTAATATGTCTCAACTAGCCGATAATGTCTCAAAGCGTCTCTTTTCCTTAGATGTTTTTAGAGGACTAACCATGTTCTTACTTATTGCCGAGGCGGCAGGTTTTCACCATAACTTTTCAGAACTAACGGAAGGAACGGCGTTTTCAGGTCTTGCACATCAGTTGCATCATCACCCTTGGAACGGTCTCCGGTTTTGGGATCTGATTCAACCTTTTTTCATGTTTATTGTGGGTGTGGCCATGCCATTTTCCCTACGCAAGCGACTGGCTTCCGGAGATAGAAAAGGTGTAACCAAGCATATTTTACGTAGATGCTTTTTACTGTTTGCTTTTGGTGTTTTATTGCATTGTGTGTACAGTCACGCGCTGGTTTGGGAACTTTGGAATGTACTGGTACAATTGGGCTTTACCATTTTAATCGCCTATGCGGTAATGAGCCTCCCTAATAAAATACAGATTGGTATATCTTTAGGTTTATTGGTTTTAACAGAGATACTTTACCGTGCCTATAATCCTGAAGCGCCCTATGTGCAAGGACATGACAGCTTTGGTGCTTATGTCGATATGTTGGTCATGGGACAGGTAAATGACGGATATTGGGTGTTCGTAAACTTTATTCCTACTGCCGCCCATACGATTTGGGGCGTAGTCTGTGGAAAGGTTTTATTATCACATATGTCTTCGGCTGAAAAAATAAAACCATTTCTTATTTGGGGAACGGCTTTGGTAGTTCTTGGTTTTGCCATGGATTTTTCAGGCATCACACCAATAGTTAAGCGTATTGCAACAAGCTCTTTTACCTTGGCATCAGGAGGTTTCGCTATTCTTACATTAACACTTTTCTATTGGCTTATTGATATAAAAGGATATCAAAAGAACTGGCTTAAGATTTTCTCTGTAGTAGGTACGAATTCAATTTTTATCTATCTATTTGCCGAAACAGTAGGTGTTCAATGGTTTCAAGGATTTGGTCTTATCTGGACAGAGGGCTTGCTGGCTCCCATTGGTATTTCCGAAAAAGTAATCATGGTCATCAATGCTTTTTTTGTACTGTACATCTTCTGGTACATTACTTACTTTTTGGACAAGCACAAGGTGTACTTTAAAGTATAAAACTCATATCTCAATTATATTTTTACTCAATACGCATACTATGAATCGCATTAAAATTACTCTCTTTATCTCTTCTATTGCCCTTATGGCTTGTAATTCTACCAAGCCAACCGTTGCCGAAGCCGGCTGGGAGGACATGTTTAATGGTAATAACTTAGATGGATGGACCACTAAAATCCATCATTATGAAACCGGTGATAATTTTGGAGATACGTTTCGTGCGGAAGATGGTATGATCAAAGTTCGCTATGATAAATATGAGGGGGACTTTAATGACAGGTTTGGACATCTTTATTTTGATAAACCTTACTCAAGTTTTCACCTTTCAATGGAATATAGATTTGTTGGGAATTTGCACCCTGGAGCCCCTGTTTTTACTGAAATGAATAGTGGGGTTATGTACCATTCGCAAGACCCAAGAACGATGTTGAAAGAACAGAACTGGCCTATATCCGTAGAGATGCAATTTTTAGGAGGTATTAATGAAGGTGAGGCAAGACCAACGGGTAACATGTGTTCTCCGGGAACTGAGATTGTTTATGATGGAAAAATATACCCAAGTCACTGTTTAAGCTCTTCATCTAAAACCTACTATGGAGACCAATGGGTAAAAGCGGAATTAATTGTAAGAGGAGATTCTTTGGTAACGCAGATTATAAACGGAGAAGTAGTTTTAGAATACACCAAACCACAAATTGGTGGTGGTACGGTAGTTGGTTTTGACCCGAAGGTTAAACAAGACGGAAAACTATTAAAAGAAGGCATGATTGCTTTGCAGAGTGAAGGGCAGCCTATAGATTTTAGGAATGTAAAAATCAAAAACTTAAAGCCTTAATTCAAAAAGCTATTTTTCATACAGTTCAAGAGGAAGGTCATCCGGGTCTGCAAAGAAAGTAAATTTGCGGCCCGTGAACTCATCGGTTCTGATGGGTTCTACGGCTATACCTTTACCCATAAGCCTTTGCCTTTCGCTTATTACATCATCTACTTCAAAAGCTAGATGACGGAGACCTTGCGCTTCGGGTCTAGAAGGGCGCTGAGGTGGATTAGGAAACGAGAATAACTCTATTATGTATTCTCCATTAAGGGCAAGGTCTAGTTTATAAGATTGTCGTTCTTCTCTGAACACTTCTGTCATAATATCTAGACCTAAAATGTCAACATAAAAATGTTTGGACTTTTTATAGTCAGAGCATATAATAGCAATATGATGTACTTTGTTGAAGGCCATAGCTAATGGTGATAGTTCTTATTTTAAGATACCCCAATATTTGGTTTCGTTACTTAGAAGTTCGGTGGCCGCTAAAATGGCATCATCATTTTTTAAGTAATAATCATACAACCCTTCACGATAGAAATAACGCTTAACGATTTCATCTTGAAGCTTACTTTTAATTTCACGTTGATAATCATCTAAAGCAACAATTTTACTTTTCTCGATATCTAACAATAACGTTTTAAAGTCATTTTCTATAGCATCGTTAAAAATAACCTCTTCACGGTTGGTCATGGCCGCTCTTAAAGTTTTTTCGGTTTTGGTCTCGTATGAGAAGTCGCTTTTGGAAACGAAGGTTTTAAAATCCGCATAATCCTTATCGGAAAATTTAAAGTTAGCCACGTCATCCATTTGGTGCTTGTAGAAGTAGTTTGTAGCGTAATCAAAAATAACATTGTTGTTCAGTAGGGCGGTAGTGAGTTCATTTGCTTTGGTTGCCGCAACTTCAATATCCGGTAAAACACCACCACCATCTTGCACCTTACGACCGTTACGGGTAGTAAAGTCCTTAAAAGCGCTCTTTTTAACCGCATTATTGTCCTCATCCCGGTTCCAATAGTCCAATGATTGTATACATCTCCCAGAAGGCGTGTAATAGCGACTTATAGTAACTTTTAACTGCGTACCATAAGTTAGCTTCAACGGACGCTGTACTAACCCTTTCCCGAAGCTACGTGCACCCATAATTACAGCGCGGTCTAAATCCTGTAATCCCCCGGATACAATTTCACTTGCCGATGCACTGCTGCCGTTCACCAAAACCACTAGCGGAATCTCTGTATCCACTGGTTTGTTTTTGGTCTTGTACTCTGAATTGAATTTTTTGACCTTTGATTTGGTCGTTACGATCAGCTCCCCTTTTTCAATAAAAAGGTTGGTAACATTTATAGCTTCCGAAAGTAGGCCACCAGGATTGTCCCTTAAATCCAATACAATCTTTTCAGCGCCCTTAGTTTTAAGGTCAATAAGGGCTTCTTTTGTTTGGGCAGAGGCTTTTGCGTTAAATCTAGACAGAACAATATACCCTGTCTTGTCATCTATCATCTTATAAAATGGTACGGCATCTACTTCTACAGCTGCACGGGTAATGGTTGCTATTTTTGTTTCGCCCTGTCTGTTGTACGTAACTTCAACAGCAGTATTATTAGCTCCTTTTAGGAGTTCACTAGCGTTATTGTCAAAGTCCGAAACACTAATAGCGCCTATTTTAATAATCTCATCGCCAGCTTTTAGTCCAGCCTTATCTGCAGGATAATCTTTGTAAGGCTCAATAATCAACAACTTGTCCTCAAATGAACGCACCAAAGCGCCAATACCGGAATATTCCCCAGCATTGTTAATACGATAGGTTTCTACGTCTTGTTCGTTTAAAAACTTGGTATAAGGATCAAGGTCATCTAGCATATTCTTTATGGCGGTATCCATTAGTTCTGCCGGATTGGTTTCATCTACGTAGTTCATGTTCAATTCCTTGAACAGGGTAGTAAAGATTTCTATTTGCTTGGCAATTTCGAAAAAATCGCTTTTCACGAAACTACTACCTGCCACCAAAATGACTATTGCAAAGGCTGGAATTAATATTTTTTTGCCTAGCATCTTTTTCATTTGTTCTCTAATTTGATGAGTTTTTGGTCGTGGACCATTTTTATGTTTCTAAATCTAGCTGCCTGAATCTGGAATGTTTTTGCTCAAAAAACGTTTCATTACGTCTTTCATGGCTTTTTCAACATTGCTTTGAGACGGCATCTCTCTACCAAGGTATAAAAATAGAAACGCAAAAGAGCCTTCACTATTGTTAAAAACTAGGTGTTTGTTAAGTCTATAACTTTCTCGCATAAGACGCTTGATGCGATTTCTTTTTACAGCACTTTTAAAATTCTTTTTAGGAACCGCCACACCGATTTTTATGCGGGTGTCTTCTATAAAGTCAGTAGGAAGATAAATAAGTTTTATAGGAAATGCAGAAACAGGCTTCCCCTCAGCAAACAATTGCTCGATAAGCTTTTTGCTTTTCAGCTTTTCTTTTTTCGGGAAAGTGAAGTCGGCCATAAAGGTATTTTAAAAAATTGCCCCCGTTAACGGGGGCAATTGCAAATCTAATCATTGAATAAAGGATAACGACTTTTCGTTGTCAATTACTTTATATTCTGCCAAACATTATCCTCTTGGTTAATATCGGCCATAAGTTGAGAAGGATCTATTACAACTGCCTTAATACTAGCAATTGGCTTATTAATTGTAAAACTGTAGTTAGATTGTGCCCAAGGCCAATCTTCTAATACCGTTCGGTCTATTTGTGGAAATGGATTTTCTTTTTCGCCACGCATCATGCGCAATGGCGCATAGAACGTCTCTTTTGTATCGTCTTCATAGATGACCAAAATATCTAGAGGCATTGGCATATTTCCTGTACGGACCATAGAAACCTCGGTTTTACCAGCATTATCCTTAACCTCGGTAATACCGTAATCTATAGTGTTCGTAGTTTGGGTCCAATCTGTTAAATACCAATCTAGTTCCATACCGGATACTTTTTCGGCAGTACGCTTAATGTCATTCGGAACAGGGTGTTTGAATTTGAAGTCTTCATAATATTTATGAATAGTCTCCATTAATTTATCCTGTCCAATGACGTAACCGAGTTGAGACAAGAAAATGGAACCTTTGCTATAGGCAGCAATACCGTAGGCAAAATTAAGGTCATAACGGTCTGCATGCGTAGTTTGTGGTTGTTCCTTACCAGAATTTACCAAACTATAATATCCTTTGTAAGAGCCTTCGAAAGGGTTTTCCTTGTTCTCTTCCATTACTTCGTTCATAGCCAATGTAGAGATAAAAGTGGTAAAGCCTTCATCCATCCATTCGTGTTTGGATTCATTGGTAGCTAAAATATGCTGAAACCAAGAATGCGCTAATTCGTGTGCAGTAACACCAGCCAAGCTTCCAAATTTGCGTTCTCCTGTAATTAAAGTTGCCATGGCATACTCCATACCACCATCGCCTCCTTGAATAACTGAATATTGCTCATAAGGATACTCGCCAATATTCTTGCTGAAGAACTTCATAAACTCAGCAGTCTTAGGTTGAAGTTTCTTCCAGTTATCTAAAATATCCTTATTGTCTTTGTACAAGAAGTGAAGCATAGGCCCATTCTCAACTTGTAAAGTATCATGTATGTATTCAGGATCGGCAGCCCACATGAAATCATGTACCATTGGTGCTTTAAAGTGCCAAGTAAGGGTTTTTCCTTTTTGTTTTTTCACTTTGGTGCCCGGTGCTTCGTACCCATGACCAATCTCTTGAGGGTTTTGAAGGTAACCAGTACCTCCAACTACATAATTCTTATCAATAGTCAACTTTACATCAAAATCGCCCCAAACGCCTTGAAATTCACGTGCAATGTATGGATCAGCATGCCAGCCTTCAAAATCATATTCGGCCAGTTTTGGATACCATTGGCTCATAGATAGCGCAACACCTTCCGCACTATTTCTTCCTGAGCGACGTACTTGAACAGGAACTTGTCCTTTAAATTCCATTTCAAAAGTGGTTTTGCCACCAGGAGGAAGTGGTTTTGCCAGTTCAACTACCAATATGGTTTCCTCTTCAACAAAATCTACTTTAACGCCATCTTGAGTTAGTGACGTAGCATGGAGATAACCGATTTCATTTTCCTTCAATGCAGCAATACGGCTATTCTTTTCTTCATCGGTCATTCTACCATCTGGATCAGGAATGCTTTGTAAACGCATATCCATTTCACTTCCAGGTTGAAAGGCATTGAAAAATAAGTGGTAGTACACGCGAGTAAGCTCGTCTGGAGAATTGTTCGTATAGACCAGTTTTTGGGTACCAGTATACAGAAAGTTCTCTACGTTCATGTCCACTTCCATGTTGTAATCCACATGCTGTTGCCAGTACGAACCGTTTTGTGCAATAGCCGCTTGGCTCAATAAGAGCATTACGGCAGCAATCCCTTTAAAAAAATACTTCATGGTATATTATAGTTTTATTTTACCGGTAGATACGTTATCGGCCATGATAAGTGCATTGTAAGTATTTACGATTTTACCTGAAGTAGAAACTTCATCCAAGGTAGCCGTTTTAGAAGCATCACCGCTCAAAATTACTTTTGTTGTTGGCGCAAGACCAGATTCCATAATTATATGCTTTACCTGAGAAGCAGTCAATTTTGGATAGTAAGAACGAATTAGGGCAGCAACACCGGCAACGGCAGGGGATGCCATTGAAGTACCTCCTTGAAATTCATAGTCATTACCTGGCATTGACGAATAAATTTCATCGCCTGGGGCAAAAACATCAACGTTTACATCACCGTAGTTAGAGAAAGAAGCAACCATTTCAGAACCGTATTTAGACGATAATGCACCTACCGTAAGAACATTGTCTGCAATTTCGGGACCGTTGTCTACTTGATCATTTGGAAAGTTAGGGTTGGCAGGATCATCTAAATCCGCACCTTCATTACCTGCTGCATGTACAAAAAGAACGTCTTTTTCTGCTGCATATTTAATAGCATCATAAACCCATTTAGCTTCAGGAGAAAAAGATTTTCCGAAACTACCGTTAATCACTTTTGCTCCATTATCTACTGCATAGCGAATACCTAAAGCAATATCTTTGTCATATTCATCACCGTTTGGAACGGCACGGATACTCATTATTGCAACATTGTTTGCAACACCGTTAGCTCCTTTGCCATTATTACGCTCCGCTCCAATAATACCGGCAACGTGTGTACCGTGGCTTTCATCTTCTTGGCGATTCTGTGGGTTTCCGTTACCATAACCAAGATCATTAATGTCATAAGGATCATCACCTACATCTTTACGGCCATTGAAATCTACATTGTAGTTATAGTTCAACTGATCGGAGAAGTGTTTTACTCCTGCTTCAACTTGCTCTAGAACCTCAGGAATAGAATCTTCGTAGCTCAACATTTGAGTTAAAATGGCAATATTTTGCAGCATGCCTTCATCTGTTGTTTCAATGCCCGCTAAGTCTTTTGCGGTGTAAAGGTCTTTGCCTAATTCCTTTTTAACGGCATCATCGGCATTCTTAACAGTTTGAAAAATTTGCTCGTACTGTTGTTTTTGTTGCAATGCTTTAGCATATTCGGTATCAACTTTTGTTTTGGCTTTGGCCTGTAGTGAAGCATCGCCCAATTTTAACCTCACTATACGCGTAGCTTCTAGTTGCTCATTGTATGATTCGCCTAAAAAATTGTATCCATGAATATCATCAACATAACCGTTCTTATCGTTGTCAATACCATCACCAGCTTTTTCTCCTTTGTTGGTCCAGAGCACATCATCTAAATCTTCATGCTTTAAATCCATACCAGAATCAAGAACGGCAACGATAACCGTTTCACCTTTTTTGTTCTTTATAATTTCTGCATAGGCCTTATCAACGCTCATACCTGGAATGGTATCGGAAACAAGGTCTAAATGTCCCCAGTTTTTTTTCTGGGCATCTGATAAATCGGATATTTTTAATGGAGTAGTATCAATACTTTCAATTGGAGTAGATACTAACGCTGTAGAGCCACAACCCATAAGAACAAGGGCAGCAGATAAACCTAATAAAGGTTTCGAAAAAAATGAAGTCATATTATTGAATTGAGTTTAGTGTTTGTTTTAGTTTTAAAATTATAGTGAGTGAATGGTTAAAAAAAGGCTTTATCTGCCCATGAACCAACTCAGTAGTTTAACATAAATGGCTGCAAAGGTAAGATTTGGCACAATTTTTTAACCAAATCATAATGTTTTTATGATTTTTTTATCTGAAAAAGGTTGAATAATTTTGAACCCGGAACAAAATGACAACCTTCATTTTACTATTTCAACTACTTATTTTTAGTTTCAAATGCTTTTTTAAAAATCGGCTATAAAAAAATAGGTTATTAACCTTAGTACCATAAAACACTGGTAAAAATACAGTTTCGTATACGAAATTATTTTTCGTGATTAAGTCCTTTTTTAGTTGAACGAACTAACGACCTTAATTAAAAATTTGGTCAAAGGTGTAGATGTCATCTAATCTCACTCCTTTTTCGGTTTGCTTAAGAGTACCTAGCTGATTGTGTGCATCATGCTCAAAAAACAAAAGGTATTCTTCTTGAACAGCTTTATTTAGAAACAATTCTTTTTCTGCAAGGGTTAAAAGTGGCCTGGTATCATAACCCATCACATACGGTAAAGGAATATGTCCTACGGTAGGTAATAAATCAGCCATAAACACCAATTGTTTTCCTTTATACGAAATCTGGGGTAGCATCTGCTTGTCCGTATGGCCATCTACAAAGTGAAAGCCAAAACCTAATTCTGATTCACTCTGGAACTTGTCAGATGTTCTTTCAATGAATTTCAGCTGTCCGCTTTCTTGCATCGGTAGAAGATTTTCCTTTAAAAAGGAAGCTTTTTCACGTGCATTGGGTTCCGTAGCCCATTTCCAATGGTCTTCGTTTGTCCAGAACACAGCATTTTTAAAAGCGGGCTCATAGCCCGTTCTGTCTTTGTTCCATTGAATGCATCCTCCGCAATGGTCAAAATGCAGATGTGTTAAGAAGACATCGGTAATATCATCCCGATGAAAACCCAATTTCTTTAGAGAGCTATCAATAGAATGGTTTCCCCAAAGGTTGTAATAGCCAAAAAATTTATCGGACTGTTTGTTGCCCATTCCTGTGTCAATCAAAATTAGTCTATTACCATCTTCAATAAGTAAGCTGCGAGCAGCAATATCTATTTGATTGTTGGCATCTGCGGGGTTCGTATGTTGCCAAATGGCTTTTGGTACTACGCCGAACATAGCACCACCATCTAGTTTAAAATTTCCTGTTTCTATGGGGTATAGTTCCATCTAGATATATTGAGAATAACAAAGTATTAAAAGCGCTATAGATATTTGAACCATTGGCATTTTATTGGGTTTTATTTAACAAGTACAGATCGATTTTTGTTGTTTTTTAGCCATTGCTCTTGATTCACTTTTGTAGCGAGAATAAGTTGAGTTTTTACGAAAAAACTGACTTTGAGTTTATGTGATTTTTAATTTGGAAATCTATGGAAGAATTTTTAAATCATTTGGGTGAACACTTCAGGTTACCACTGGACAATCCCGTTTTAATATTTTCCCTAATTCTTTTTATCATACTTCTGGCGCCCATTTTGCTGAGCAAAATTCGTGTACCCGGAATTATTGGCCTCATTCTATCGGGCATTATTATAGGACCTCACGGGTTACAGTTATTGGAAGAAGGACTCTTTGTACAAGTCTTTTCTACTATTGGTCTTTTATATATTATGTTCATAGCAGGACTTGAATTAGATATTAACGAATTCAGGGCGTACAGAAACAAAAGTTTACTTTTTGGCCTTCTAACCTTTAGTATTCCTTTGATTGTAGGTTTTCCGGTTTGCCATTATATTTTAGGGTATGGTGTGGATGCCAGTTTTTTAACCGCGAGTATGTTTTCCACACATACCTTGGTGACTTACCCTATAGTGAGTAGGATTGGGGTTTCTAAGAATCAGGCTGTGGCCATAACAGTAGGCGGGACGATATTGACAGACACTGCCGTTCTGCTAATCTTAGCGGTTATTATGGGGTCTCATGAAGGTAACTTAGGTTTAGGTTTCTGGGTTAAGATGATTGTTTCCCTCATTGTCTTTTCATTGATAATGTTCAAGGTGGTACCAAAAGTAGCCGCTTGGTTCTTTCAGAAAATGCAGACCGAAAAACACTCGCATTACATTTTTGTGTTAGCTATTATTTTCTTTGCTGCTTTTCTAGCCGAAGTTGCAGGTTTTGAACCCATAATAGGTGCATTCGTATCAGGTTTAGCATTAAATAGGCTTATACCGCACTCATCCGCACTTATGAATCGCATAGAGTTTATTGGCAACTCACTTTTTATCCCTTTTTTCCTGATTAGCGTTGGCATGTTAGTAGATATAAAGGTGATTCTTAGCGGTCCCATGGCACTTATTATTGCTGCAACATTAACGGTAGTTTCAATTTTTGGGAAATGGCTAGCTGCTTTTGTAACGCAAGTGGTGTATAAATACTCTGTTAACCAACGCAATTTGATTTTTGGACTAAGTAGCGCCCATGCCGCGGCAACATTAGCGGTAATCTTGGTGGGTTATAAAGCGAAAATATTAGATAGTAATATCTTAAACGGAACCGTAATTCTTATACTTTTTACCTGCATCATAGCCTCTTTTGTTACAGAAAAAGCGGCAAAACGAATTGTTGTTGATTCAGAGGCTGAAGAATTTGACGAAGAATCAATGACTACTGTATTTAAAAACGAGCACATACTAATGCCTATTGCGAATCCTGCTAATATGGATAAAGCCTTAGAGTTCGCTATTTTAATAAAGGACAAAAAATCTACGCACCCCATTACCATTCTAACCGTAGTACCAAACAACATTCAGGCTGAAAGGAATATTATGAAATCCAAGGAGCGTTTAGAGCTTTTGGTAAAAGAAGCAACAGCCTCAGAAACGGTAGCCAATTTAGCGGCAACAATAGACCTAAACCCCGCTGCGGGAATTGTGCGTACAGCTCGTGAAACTATGGTAGATACTATTATTATGGGTTGGCCGGAAAACACCGGGTTCATAGAAAAATTAGTTGGCGAAAAGATGGATAGCGTATTGAACCAAACAGATAAACTTTTATTTATTTGCCACTTTCATGTGCCTTTAACCAACCATAGACGTATACTATTAGCAGTTCCAAAATTGGCTGAAAGGGAGAAAGGTTTTAAACAGTGGGTAGACAAAATTGTATTACTAGCTTCTGAAATAAGTGTGCCTATAGTGCTGTATTGTAACGATGATACCGAAAAGTATATAAAAGAGTATTTAACAAGCAGGAAGATTAAATTATCCCTTACGTTTAATAACCTGACCAATTGGGATGACTTTTTAATAATTTCCAAAGAAATTCAGGTTAATGACCTTTTTATTCTTGTTTCTGCCCGTAAAGGAAGCGTTTCTCATATAGGGGCATTAGATAATATTCCAAAAAAAATAGAAGGATACTTCAACTCTTATAGTAGAATAATTATTTACCCATAAGGAATACCAATACGGTTAGTTTTCTTGAAGTATTTTATAAACCAAATCCTTTGTTAGTTGGTGCCCATTAGCTTTTTTACGAATCTCATCATAACTGAATCTAAAATCACAACCAGTTTTATATTCACTGCAACCATAAGCCGTTTTCCCTTTTAAAATAGTGCCTTTGTTACATTTTGGACAAATATTTTCTTCTGAAGTGGTTGTTGAAACCTTAACATTTTTAGGAGGTAAATGTTTTTTAGGCTCTAACTTTAGTTTAAAATCATCATCAAATCTAACAAGTCCTTCAACAGTGGCATCATTCACTTTAAAGCCCTTTAGATTTACGGTAGACCCTTTTTGTAATAATCTTACGTATTGTTTTTCTGAAATGGTTTTACCCTCAAATATAAATGGAATAACAAAGTCGCAAGTCTTTTTAAATTCGGAACAACCATAGGCTGTTTTCCCTTTAAGAAGTGATCCATTCTTACATTTTGGACATTTTTCTGCCGTTATTCCCGAGGTTTTCTTGGTTACTCTTTTCTTTGCGCCAGCAGGTTTATTATTTACGGACGAGATATTGGCTTTCTTGGTTTCACTTCGTACTTCGTACACCAAACGGTCTACCATTTGTTTCATCTGTTTAATGAAGCTTCCAGCACTAAACGTTCCTTTTTCAATGTCTTTTAATTGCTTTTCCCATTTACCAGTGAGCTCAGCAGATTTTAATAGTTCATTTTGAATGGTGTCTATTAGTTGTATGCCAATAACTGTTGGGATGACTTGCTTCTTATTTCGTTTTATATACTTTCTTCGAAATAATGTTTCAATAATATTGGCGCGAGTAGAAGGACGGCCAATACCGTTTTCTTTCATAATCTCGCGAAGCTCGTCATCATCAACCTGCTTTCCTGCGGTTTCCATAGCGCGTAGGAGGGAGGCCTCAGTAAATTGATTTGGTGGCTTGGTCTGTTTTTCTAAAAACGAGGGCTCATGTGGTCCTTTTTCGCCTTTTACGAAAGTTGGTAGTATTCCTGATTCTTTAGACGGAGAATCTGGAGTTTCAAAAACAACACGCCAACCTTTTTCTAAAATCTCTTTTCCTGTAGTTTTAAACTTTACTTTTTCGGCTTTACCAATTACTGTAGTGTTTGAGACTTTACAATCTGGATAAAACACGGCAATAAAACGGCGTACAATGATATTATAAACCTGTTGCTGGTTGTATTGCAAATTCATTTGCTGCCCAGTTGGTATTATTGCGTGGTGATCCGTTACTTTACTATCATCGAAAACCTTTTTCGTTTTCTTTAATTTTTTTCCATGCAATGGCGCTGTTAAAGCTGCGTAATTCGTTAATTTTTGAAGTATTCCGGGTACTTTTGGGTATACATCGTTTGGTAAAAACGTGGTGTCAACTCTAGGATAAGTAACTACTTTTTGTTCGTATAGTTTTTGGACAATCTTTAAAGTTTCATCTGCAGAAAAGCCAAATTTCGTATTACAATATACTTGTAAGCCGGTTAAGTCAAACAGCTTTGGAGCGTATTCATTTCCTGCCTTTTTAGTGATAGATACAATTTCAAAATCGTGTTCTTTTACAATATTTGCTAGTTTTTCTCCGTCTTCAACCTTAAGAAAACGCCCTTCTTCGTAGCTAAATAAAGTATCGCGATAGAGAGTTTGCAATTCCCAATACGGTTGTGGTTTAAAATTTTCTATTTCCTTAAACCGGTTAACTAACATAGCTAATGTTGGTGTTTGCACACGGCCAACAGATAATACTTGCTTGTAACCACCATGTTTTAAAGTGTATAAACGAGTGGCATTCATGCCTAAAAGCCAATCTCCGATGGCTCGGGAAAAACCTGCGTAATATAAATTATCGTAATCTTCAGATGGCTTTAGGTTAGTAAAACCTTCTTTTATGGCTTCGGTTGTAAGCGAAGAAATCCAAAGTCTTTCCACCTTACCCTTATAATTTGCTTGATTTAAAACCCAACGTTGTATTAGCTCTCCTTCTTGGCCGGCATCCCCACAATTTATAACAACATCTGCTTTATCAAATAACTGTTTTATAATTTTAAACTGTTTTGTAATACCAGAATCTTTAGAAACTTTAGTTTCAAAGCGTTCTGGAAGCATGGGTAAATTGTTTAAATCCCAGCTTTTCCAATGCGGTTTGTAATCGTTTGGTTCCTTAAGCGTGCAAAGGTGCCCAAACGTATATGTTACAGCATAACCATTACCTTCATAATACCCATCACGCTTGGTGTTGCACCCAAGAACGGAAGCAATTTCTCTTGCTACAGATGGTTTTTCGGCTATACAGACTTTCATTTTATATGCTGAAATTTAATAATGCGAAGCTAGTTTAAACGGTATTGTAATTATGCGCTGACGACGACTGTACTGCTAACCAACTCACAAAGTTGCTTGCTGAAATAGAGCATTGCTTTTATTTCAGTAACACTAAGTAGCCTTTCTTTCTTTAGAATTAAAAGGGATGAGCCATTAGATTCTATATGATAGTAAAGGTTACTTTCTAAAAACAAAATTAACTCATCAGTGAACAATGCTTTAATATTTTCTGGATTTTCTCCGCTTAGGTAGAATCTTTTATTAAAATCAGGGTGGTCATCAAGGTCAATATCTTTGAAACCAGCTAAGCTGTATTTAAAGTCTAAAAGGCCTTCTTTATCTAAAGTGAAAACAGGAATTTCATCTTCTAGTTGCATATGCATTACAGTGGTTTTTACCACCTCGTAGGCTATAAAGGCACCTTCTGTAAACTCTACGTCAAACAGATTGTATTTACCTTGTTTATCAGACAGGGTATTGTAGATATATGGAATTTGACGTCTTCTAAAGAAAACAAAGCTACTTAAGAACTTAGTTTTTTTGTTTTTCTTAGCGTTATAGGTCCATTTAAGCTCTTTTGCAGTACTTTCTAATAGGCCTTGTCTTTTGGTAAAGTACCGACCAATTTGTTTTAGTTTATGAATTGGAAGCACTTTTCGTATAGCAAAAGGATGTGTTGAATCAGCTCCGTGCTTGTCAAGGCCAATAATTTCTAAACTACCTCCTTTTTTGGAAAAAGTTTCGGCGTAGTTTTCCAAACCTTCCATAGCAGTATGATCTACGAAAGTGCAGAGTGAAAAATCTAAAATGACGTTCTCGGTTTCTGGAATAACATCTAATTTATTTTTCAACTTATAGAAATTCAAAAAGTTACAGAAGTATTTAATACTCACATAAAAATTTCCGCCTTCGTTTTCCTTAAAAAGAAGCACGTTTGGTTTTGAAATATGGCTAAGAAACAAGGACATGCTTTTGTTCATCAGCACATGAACAATAAATGTCACCAAAATACCAACGCTTATTCCTGTAATTAAATTGGTGAACAATGTAGTTAATAGCGTGGCCAAGAATATGAGAATTTGTTCTTTACCGATTTTAGCAATTTTTTGAAGAGTTTTTGGGGTTGCTAATTTATAACCCGTATAGACTAAAATTGCAGCTAATGCTGCGAGGGGAATTCGTCTTAATTGGTCTTGAAACAGCAAAATAAAGATGACCAAAAAGAGCGCATGAAATAAATTTGCCGAGCGATTTGTAGCGCCGTTATTTACGTTTACAGAACTTCTGGCAATAACGGTTACTACATTTAAACCGCCTACTAAACCACTTAGTGTTGTTGCTAGCCCAAGAGCTTTAAGGTCTTTGTTAACATTTGAACGTCTGCTAAGAGGATCAAGCTTATCTACCGCTTTAATACTTAATAAGGATTCAATACTGGCAATTAGGGTTATAGCTAAAACAGCAAGAATAAAATCTGTTTCTAAAATCTTGGAGAAATCAGGAAAAGCCATGTTTCTAATGGCATCATCAGGTATGTTTACCAAATATTCATCATTCATTGGGTAGGGAGCATCCGTCCACACAAAAAAGTAACTAAATCCAATGGATAGAATTAAAATCCACATTGGGGCAGGTACTAGATGGAAGAAAGGATTCCTTATTTTGGAATAAAAAATCATAATTAGTAGACTGATAATACCTATTGCCGCCGCAATAAGCATACTGCTATCAGGATTCTGAAATAACGCAACGATAGCCACTGGTATTTTTCCTAAAAGGGCAACAATACTTCCAGAGGCCTCATTGTTTCCGACCATGATATGAAATTGCTTTGATAAGATTCCGAGTCCTATTGCAGCAAGCATTCCCTCAATGGCGGAAGCAGGAAAAAAGTCGGCCAACCTTCCCAGTTTAAGAAATCCTAAGAGTAACATCAAAATACCGGATATAACAATGGCCGCAAGGGTAAATAGGTAGCCCTGGTACATATTACCACCACCAAGAGTTGTAATAGCACCCAAGAGTACAATAACCAATCCATTACCCGGACCAGTAATTGTGACGTTGGAACCACCCAGGATAGAGACCACCAGACCACCAACTACCGCCGCAATAATACCTGATATAGGCGGAGCCTCGCTTGCTAAAGCCAGACCCAAACCTAATGGTAGGGCTATTAGAGATACTACAAAACCAGAAAATAAATTTTTAGGAAGTGCTTTTGTAAAAGTCTTGGAGTGACTGGTTTTTTGAGTCAATTAGTTTTTCTTATGATTAAAAGGTCGGTTGGTAGGTCTGAAAGTATGTATTCAATATCATGAGGAAACAAACGGTCTAAAAAACCGGTTTTAGAAGGGGCGTTCATAATCAATAGATCAGCCCTAACCACTTCTGCATAATGTCCAATAGAATACCCTCTTTTACCAAAAATACTTTGTGTTTTTACGGTAATGTTATCTGTTAGATATGGAGGTAGGTTATTAATTATCTTACGTACTCTAGATTCTTCGCGATGCTTTAAGCGTTCCTTCATTAGGTTCGCTTTTTTAAGCGAGCGATCATCTTCTACCGTTACATGTATTTCTTTTTGTAATATCTCTTCTACGATGGTCAACTGCTGCGCACCAAGGGCATTAGCGGCATAAAAAGCATTGGTTATGGCAAAATGGGTTTCAGGTGCATCAAGGCCATTTACAACAATATGCTTACAAGGTACGCGTTCGGCAGATGGTTTTATGAGAAGCAAAACAGAACAACACACTTTACGGGTTAGTTTTCTTGCTATGGAACCCACATAAAACTTAAACATGTTTTCATGTTGCATGGCACCAAGAATCAATAAATCAATTTTTGATGTTTTGCAAGTATTTGAAATCACATCATATGGATCACCACTTTCCCATTGAATTTCTACTTCTAAATTTTTATGCGCCGTTTGCTCAAGAATCTGATTAATTTGATTCGATTTCTCCGATGACTTTTCTCCTACATGTAATAATATCAGCTTCGCACCAAAGAAATTTGCGATACGCGCAGTTTCAATAACATTAGCCCTCAAAGAAGGAGAGAAAGCAAAGCCAAATAAAATAGTTTTAAACGGTTGTAGTTCTGATGCCATGATTAGATAACGGGAGCCCAATATAGCATAATAATAAAAAAGGAATATCTTGACTTATTCAATTCTATTTTTTCAGATAAAATAGTTATTTTTCAATCTTAATGAAAAAGCTATGGTAGAACTTGCAGGAATCATCATTTTAGGAATATTAGCGCAGTGGTTTGCATGGCGTCTAAAGTTACCTGCAATTCTTCCTTTAATCCTAATTGGGCTGTTAGTGGGGCCAATCGCCTCTTTGTATACTATTGATGGACAAAAACTCATAGAGCCTATCTGGAATGGAGAAATAGGACTCTTCCCTGGCGATTCACTCTACTATTTTGTTTCGCTTGCCATAAGTATTATTCTTTTTGAAGGCGGGTTAACTCTAAAACGTTCGGAAATTAGAAATGTAGGTCCAGTTATAACGAAACTAATTACGTTAGGGTCATTGGTCACATTTGTTTGTGCAGGGATTGCCGCGCACTATATTTTTGGGTTGAGCTGGCAGGTTTCTTTCTTGTTTTCGGCTTTAATTATTGTTACGGGACCTACGGTAATAACACCCATCTTAAGAAATATCCCTTTAAAGAAAGATGTTTCGGCAGTATTGAAATGGGAGGGAATATTAATTGATCCCATTGGAGCTTTGGCAGCCGTATTGGTTTTTGAATTCATAAGTGTAGGAGAGGGGAAAGCCTATACAATAACCGCTTTAATAGAGTTCGGTAAGATTTTACTTTTTGGTTTCACGTTTGGTTTTACATTCGCACATGCGCTAACCTTTGCTATTAAAAAGAATTTTATTCCGCATTATTTATTGAACGTGGCATCGCTTTCTACAGTGCTTCTTGTTTTTGTAATGTCCGATTCCTTTGCACATGAATCTGGTCTTTTAGCAGTCGTTGTTATGGGTATGGTTATGGGTAATACGGATCTTCCAAACATTAAAGAACTCTTATACTTCAAAGAATCATTAAGTATTTTATTGATTTCTATCTTGTTTATTTTATTGGCCGCGAATATTAATATCTCTGACCTTGAATTGATTTTTAATTGGAGAACTGCAGCTCTGTTTGCTATTATTGTTTTTGTGATTAGACCGCTAGGTGTCTTTCTAAGTTCATCCGGTTCAAACCTGAAATTCAATGAAAAACTTTTTATAGGATGGGTTGGGCCAAGAGGTATCGTTGCTGCCGGTATTGCCTCACTGTTTGGTTCTAAGCTTCTCGCTAAAGGAGAGCCTGGTGCTGAATTTATTACACCTTTGGTATTCATGATTGTATTGGGAACGGTTCTCTTGAACGCCACTACAGCACGTTTATTTGCGAAATCTGTAGGTGTGTTTTTGACCAAATCGGAAGGTATACTAATTATAGGAGCATCAAAAGCATCTCGTCTTATTGCGGATTATCTTAATAAGAACAACCGTCATGTAGTTTTAATTGATAATAATCAAACAAACATAAACAAAGCCAAGAAATTAGGCCTTGAGGCTTTTACCGCAAATATTTATTCTGATACACTGACAGACAATATAGAACTTAATGATGTAGGCTATCTTATGGCATTGACAGGGAACTCTGAGATTAATAAGTATGCGGTTAATAATTTTAGTAAAGATTTTGGAGCTAATGGTTCTTTTAGGTTGGTAAATGCCGATGAGATGAATAATCCAGAAAATAATCCTAAAGAAGGACTGTTTTCACATACCGATGACTTTATCAAATTAACGGAAACCGCAAGAAAATTTCCTGCAGTGCATGAGATAGAATTAAAGGATAAGGAACATTACGAGGCACTAATAGAAATTACCAAAGCAGATGAAAATATTGTACCTATCTTCTTGAAAACGCCAAAAGGTGATTTACAGATCATTTCTAGTTTTAGCACTGACTTTGAGGACATCACAGATAAATACCGATTGGTTTACTTAGGAAAAGTATTTGATGTTGATGAAACAAAGGACGAAGTTGAAATTGACCAAAAAGAAGAAGAATAGACCAAGATAATTAGGCATATCCATACTTAAATACGTTTTATGATTCTTCTTGAATAATGATTTGGAGGAAGTAATACTCTAAGACTAGCCTGAAAAAGGCATGGTCTTGTAAACAAATATATCTATATCATCTTGCTTCACGTCTATGTATTCATCTCCTGCAAGGCTATAAAAATGTATAGATGATTCCCTTTTAATTTTATCTTCCAGTAGATTAATATCTATCTCACCACTTTCTTGTTGCCAGATAAATATGGAATTCTGTTCCGAAGGAATCGTTCTGTGCTTTGCGTTAAAATGGGCTATATACGTGGTCATTTTTTGCGAAATAGTTTTACACTATTAAAACAGATACTAACATTAAAAATTGCCCAAAATTTGAAATATTTGTAAGAAAAAGAATATTTATACGTAGGAATAACAGAAGTATTTGATTTAGAATAATTTACATTGAACACCATTTCGTAAAGGGTATGACATAGATTTTTTTTGTTAATTGTATTACGGCAATATTCTAAAGTATGAGCCGTTTTATTATCACTTAATCTATACTATTTTAACCAAATCTATTATGAAGAAACTATTTTTATTTTTCGCTTTAGCGAGTACCGTAGCCTTTACTAGTTGTTCTAAAGATGAAGATGACACTGATGTAATTATCGGTACTTGGTTAATGGAATCAAGTACCACTTTTGATGGACAATCAACCACAAATTATGAAGATAAGTGGGTGTTTAAATCAGATTTATCTGGTGATTATTCAGAGAGCTATAATGGTGAATTAGATTTTGAAACTACATTTACTTGGATGAAATCAGAAGATTCCTATATTGTTATATATGCTGATGATGAAGGGACGGATACATTTACTGTAGGAGAATTATTAGGTAACACCACACTTATGGAAGGTGAGAATATTTTAGCTATAAAGGAGTAGCATTAAAAACTATTATATGAAAAAATCCCTTGTTCTTTCGAGCAAGGGATTATTTTTAATCGTTTAACTTTAACACTGCCATAAAGGCTTCTTGAGGAACTTCTACATTACCTACTTGGCGCATACGTTTTTTACCTTTCTTTTGTTTCTCCAAAAGTTTACGTTTACGAGAAATATCACCACCATAACATTTGGCCGTTACATCTTTTCGTAAGGCTTTGGTAGTTTCTCTAGATATTATTTTTGCACCAATAGCCGCTTGAATCGGAATATCAAACTGTTGCCGTGGTATAAGTTCTTTTAATTTTGAGCAAATCTTCTTACCAATGTTCACTGCATTGTCTGCATGTAGTAAAGCCGAAAGGGCATCTACGGGCTGTGCATTTAGTAAAATATCTACACGTACTAGTTTAGAAGGACGCATTCCTATAGGAGCGTAATCAAAAGAGGCATACCCTTTTGAAACAGTTTTTAAGCGATCATAGAAATCAAAAACAATCTCGGCCAAAGGCATGTCAAAAGTAAGCTCAACACGTTCCGTGGTCAAATAGGTTTGATTTGTTATCACTCCTCTTTTTTCAATACATAAAGACATTACGTTACCTACAAAATCGGCTTTCGTAATAATCGTAGCTTTTATATAAGGCTCCTCTACATGATCAATACTTGACGGATCTGGTAAATCAGTAGGGTTGTTTACAACAATTGGTATATCAGGATTTTTACGCGTAAATGCATGGTAACTAACGTTTGGTACCGTAGTAATTACGGTCATATTAAACTCACGCTCTAAGCGCTCTTGAATAATCTCCATGTGAAGCATTCCTAAAAAACCACATCTGAATCCAAAACCAAGGGCAGCACTGCTTTCAGGAGCAAACACCAATGAGGCGTCATTTAATTGCAACTTTTCCATAGAAGAACGTAATTCTTCAAACTCATCCGTATCTACAGGGTAAATACCAGCAAAAACCATAGGCTTAACATCCTCAAAACCTGCTATTGCATTTTTTGTAGGGTTCGCCGCGTCTGTAATAGTATCACCAACTTTTACTTCACGTGCATCTTTAATACCTGTAATCAAATACCCTACATCACCGGCTTTTACACTTTTCTTTATTTCTTGTGTCAACTTTAAAGTTCCTACTTCATCAGCGTAGTAATCTTTATCAGTAGCAACAAATTTTATTTTTTGTCCCTTTTTTATTTCGCCATTAATAACCCTAAAATAGGTTTCAACGCCACGAAACGGATTGTATACAGAATCAAAAACAAGTGCTTGTAAAGACTCATCTACATTACCCGTAGGCGCAGGAATACGCTCTATAATAGCCGAAAGAATTTCTTCAATACCAATCCCTGTTTTAGCACTTGCAGGAATTACTTCTTCCGCTTTACAGCCTAATAGATCTACGATATCATCAGTAACTTCTTCTGGATTGGCACTTGGTAAATCTACCTTGTTCAAAACAGGAATGATTTCTAAATCATTCTCTAATGCTAAATATAAATTAGAAATGGTCTGTGCTTGAATACTTTGGGCAGCATCTACAACTAAAAGAGCGCCTTCACAGGCAGCAATTGATCTAGACACTTCATAAGAGAAGTCAACATGGCCAGGAGTGTCTATTAAATTAAGAATATATTCCTCACCTTTATAAGTGTACTCCATTTGAATAGCGTGACTCTTTATGGTTATACCACGTTCACGTTCCAAATCCATACTGTCAAGTAGCTGTTCTTTCTTCTCTCGATCGGTAACAGCTCCCGTAAAATCTAATAAACGATCTGCCAAGGTGCTTTTACCGTGGTCAATATGGGCTATAATACAAAAGTTTCTAATATTCTTCATTGATGATAAACTGATTTAGGCAAGCGAATTCTATTGCGTATAAGTGGGCAAAGATACGTTATTTTAATCCTGTATCATCAAAGCGTATGTAGGCGGGACATTTAATAGTATGTTTGAGGGCTGGCTGATTTGAAATAAACAAAACTGTATAAGCCGAAATTGTAATTAGGGACTTTTTTAAAGATGCTATAGAATGTATTGTCCTTACTCATTTGTAAGGTAGTTATATAGAGTGCTGAATCTTAAATTACATTTATTGTAAGATTTTATCCTTAAAAAGTGTTAGATTTGAAACAGAACCTAGCATTTAGTGAAGAATTTTATTTGCCCCTTATTTTTCCTATTATCCCTCAATTGCCTACTTTATTCCCAAGAACTTACCGTTACTGGCGTTGTAAAGAGTCAAGAGGATAATGCGATTTCTTATGCGAATGTACTCTTATTAAACGCTGCCGATTCTACCTTAATTTCAGGAACTTCTACTGGCGAAGACGGAACTTTTAAAATTATAAAAATACCTGCAGGCAATTATTTGATCAAGGCTAGTTTTATTGGTAATGAAAGTGCTATAACAGCTTTTAAAATTGATGCGGATAAAGAGCTAGAACCAATACTACTAGATGAATCAGATCAGAGGCTTGATGAGGTGGTGGTTACTTCACAAAAACCTAGATTAGAAAGAAAAATTGACCGATTGGTTTTTAATGTAGAAAATACCGCCTATGCTGATGGCGATGTTTGGGACTTACTTAAAATAACACCTAGTGTTATGGTTTTAAATAACAGGTTAACGGTGCAGGGAAGTTCTGCCATAGGCGTTTTAATTAATGGACGGAAAATCAATATACCTTATGAAGATATTGTCAATCTTTTGTCTGGAACATCTGCCGCCAATGTATTGTCTATTGAGATTATAAACAACCCTCCGTCAAAGTATGGAGCAGAAGATAATGCCTTGATTAATATTGTAATGAAAAAGAATATAGTTGCGGGTTATAATGGCGCAATCTATAATAAATACACTCAGGGTATTCTGCCCAAACACACTGTTGGTACAGATCATTTTTTTAAGGGTAAGAAAACACAGTTGTCAGTAAACTATAGTTTTCGCCAAGATAGGGGTGTTACGTATTATACGGACATTACAAACTTTTCTCAAGATAACGGTACGGTTTCAACTTGGA
This sequence comes from Zobellia nedashkovskayae, assembly GCF_015330125.1. NCBI lineage: Bacteria > Pseudomonadati > Bacteroidota > Flavobacteriia > Flavobacteriales > Flavobacteriaceae > Zobellia > Zobellia nedashkovskayae. The sequence continues at coordinate 1,459,150 of NZ_JADDXR010000002.1, forward strand.
CGGCAGAGCAGGAATATCTTAAAAACCAGCAACAGCATAATATTTCTCTGTTTTTTGATTACGATATTGATAAAAAGAGACGACTGAGCTTTACAACTATTAATCTTTGGCAGCCAAATGGGTCTCGTATTTATGATACGGACACAGATGTGTCTAATCCAAGTTCATGGTCAGATTTTCACACGATTAATAATTCAGAACAACGGAAGTTGAATACTTCATATTACATAGATTATATACAGGACTTAAATGACAAGGGAGCTCAATTATCCTTCAACGGGCACTATACTTTTTTTGACGATAAAAATGAACAGGATTTAAACTCTACTTTTTTTAATACGGATAATAGTGTCTTTGGTATGAACGATTTTACTACGGATACGGAACAAAAGATTAATCTATATAGTGTTCAAGGAGATTATGAATCGCCTTTAGGTGAGGCAGGAAGAATAGAAACCGGTCTGCGTTATGCGGGAATTTCATCTCGAAACACCATTATTCAACGGGGTTTTGATAGAGACCAACCAGGAGTTGCACCTACTGATTCGGGCACTTTTGATTATGACGAATCTATTTATGCAGCTTATATCTCATATTCGGGCAAATGGGATCATTGGAAATTAAAATCTGGAGTACGAGCAGAATATGCAGAAACTGCCGGAACTTGGGACGGTGGATTGCAAAGAAACGAAAACCATAATTTTGGACTGTTCCCTTCTGCTTCGCTTCAATATTCTCCGAGTAAAAAACATGATTTTAAAGTATATTCTTTTAGAAAGGTCAGTAGACCAAGGTACAATAGTGTTAATCCTTTTCAGACTTTTCAAAGTACCTTCTCAACTATTGAAGGTGACCCAAAATTACTGCCGGCTACCAGATATTACATTGCCGGTGGGTATACATTTAACAAAATGTATACGGCAGAATTATTTTATAAAAAGGCCAAAAATGGACTCGCAAACTTAATCTTTCAGAATAACGACAATAATTTATTGCAATTTATTTCTTCTAATTTGGATGAAAATGTAGCTTACGGGATTGATTTCACCATTAATAAAAGCTTTTCCAAATTTTACAATTGCTACTTCTTAGCTAGTTTTTATAACGAGACTTCTAATTTTAAGAACCGCACTACTAACATAGAGGTAAACCAACAACAGTTTAGTTGGTTTATAAGAAACAGTAACAGTTTTTTATTTTTGAACGATCAATCTCTCTCGGCAGATATTAATTTCTTTTATTCATCTGCATTAATATCGGAGAATGCCATATTTGATGCATTTGGGGCAGTGAACTTAATGATGAGAAAAACGTTTTACAATAAACAATTGAGCGTGTCTATGGGTATTGAAGACATCTTCAATCAAGGAAACCAGTTCAATACCAGAAATTACCAAGACCAAAACGGAACCTCCTTAAAAAAAGGAGAGAACCGATTGTTTGTTGCCAGCCTTCGCTATAAGTTTGGTAACTCTAAAATGCGCGATAACAAGAAGTCTAAAAGAGTTGATGAGCGTAACCGTATCTAAATTTCATTAAAATATTCGGGTAATTAAAGATGACAAATACACTGTAATTGGGTGCATGTTCTATTTTATACCAAAGAGTATGAATTTAGAATATAGGGTAATATCCATAGAATTCAGACACGATAGTTATGTTGGGCATTTTAACGGCTTGTAGATAAGTTGTAAATTTGCGGCCATGCCAAAAATAGGAGACATTCTACTGCCTGATTTTCCGTTGCTTCTTGCACCAATGGAAGATGTAAGCGACCCACCATTTCGCGCCCTCTGTAAAGAGCAAGGTGCAGATGTGGTGTATACTGAGTTTATTTCTTCGGAAGGATTAATTCGCGATGCTGCAAAAAGCGTTATGAAGTTAGATATCTATGAAAAAGAAAGACCTGTAGGCATTCAGATTTTTGGTGCCAACTTAGAATCCATGTTGCGATCTGTAGAAATTGTTGAGAAATCAAGACCGGATATCATCGATATTAATTTTGGTTGCCCTGTTAAAAAGGTGGTTAGTAAAGGTGCCGGTGCGGGAATATTAAAAGATATCGATTTAATGGTATCGCTTACCAAAGCTATGGTGGAGCACACCAACTTACCAATTACGGTAAAGACCCGTTTGGGTTGGGACCATGATTCTATTAAAATTGTTGAGGTAGCGGAACGTTTGCAAGATGTAGGCTGTAAGGCTATTGCTATTCACGGTAGAACCCGTGCACAAATGTATAAGGGCGATGCAGATTGGAAACCTATTGTCGACGTAAAGAACAACCAGCGCATGCATATACCCGTTTTTGGTAATGGAGATGTAAATACACCGGAAGCCGCCATAAAAATGCGTGATGAATATGGGTTGGACGGCGCTATGATCGGCCGTGCCAGTATTGGTTACCCATGGTTTTTTAATGAGGTAAAGCATTATTTTAAAACAGGAACACATAAAGCACCACCAACAATGCAAGAACGTGTAGATGCTGCTAGACGCCATTTACAAATGTCAATTGACTGGAAAGGTGAAAAATTAGGTGTTTTTGAAACCAGAAGGCATTATACCAATTACTTTAAAGGCATACCAAATTTTAAGGAGTATCGCATGAAAATGGTCACTAGTGATGATTCTGTGGACGTATTTTCAGCTTTTGATGAGGTTCTTGAGAAATTTGGCGATTACGACTTCGCATCTTCTATCGACTAGTCTTTAAATCGAAATCATTTTTTTGGTAATTCTACTACTTGCAATTTTAGAAGCAATTACTCCCAGAATGAATATCGTACCAAAAACAATCAGGACATTTATAAATTGATATTCTACAGGATAGGGTAGGCTTGGAATAATTTTCAACCAACCAAAAGCTATTTGAGACCATATTAAAAGCGATGCCAATCCCACACCAATAAGTCCGCCTAGGCCTGTAACCAATATACCTTGAACAAAATAAATACTTCGCAATTCTTTTAGTGTAGTACCTAAACTATAGAGGGTTTTTAGGTTTTGGAGCTTGTCCAAAATCATCATGATAATCGCACCAACTACATTAAAAAGAGCAATAATCAAAACTAAGGTAAAGACAAGGTAAGTGGCTAAATTTTCCGTGTTAAGCATACGGTGTAATGTACTATTAAGCTCTTGCCGGTCTTTTATGATTACTTCATTCCCGAGAACGGCAGCAATTTTACTTTTAACATCTGCCAATTGCGTCTTATTCTTCACCTTAAAATTTACACCAGATACTTGGTTGGGCAGCTTTTCTAATAGCTGTTGAACAGAGGGCAGCTCAGCAAAAACGTATTTTTTATCCAGGTTCTCTTCCACGGAATAAACACCACTAAGGACAAGGGATTTTGTTTTAAGCGATTTTTGGGTAAGCGAACCCTTTCCTGGTTTTAGAGCAAGAACCACCAAAGGATTTTGGTATTGGTTAACGGTAAGGCCAAGAATGTTCGTAATTCCAATACCAGCTACGGCTTCTTGGCTATTTATTCGCCAGGTACCGTACAACAGCATACTATCCATACCCATGACATGGGTGTAATTGGTATCTATGCCCTTTATAAAAGCAATATGCCCTTTTTCACGATGTTTTAGATATACTTTTTCTTCAAGCTCTTTAGAGTAAAAAGCAAGGTCTTCAATTTGGGCAAGTTGTTCTTCTTGGTTGGGCGAAATGGAAAAGAATTTGCCAGAAGCAGGCAAAGCTTTTAAATCAGGATCAAAAGTATTACTAAAGGAAAGACTAAAGGTTTTTAGTCCTGCAAAACCGGAAAGCACTACAAATAATGCCGCAGAGCCTATAACCGTCACCAAAAAGGTAATAAAGTTGATGACGTTCACTGCATTTTGGCTGCTTTTAGAACGGACATAGCGTTTGGCAATGTAGAACGGAAAATTCAACCTTATATCTTTTTTCTTTTGTCCAAAAGGTCTCTGTTCTCAATAGGGTTGTCTTCGCCTTTAAGCGACTTTTCAATATTTTCGATGTAATCTAATGAATCATCTAAAAAGAACAACAATTCAGGTACTCTCCGCAATTGGTTTTTTGTACGCTGAGATAGTTCGTGCTTTATAAGCGGTTGGTTAGATTTAATTCCTTCCATCAGCTCTTTGGCGTCTTTGTTAGGAAAAATACTAAGATATACCTTGGCAATAGAGAGATCGGTAGTTACCGAAACTTTCGAAACCGAAATCAACGTACCCTTCAACCCACCTTCAATGGCGGCACGTTGTAGAATATCTACGATATCTCCTTGTATGACCCCCGAAATCTTTTTCTGTCGTTGTGTTTCCATACCGCAAAAATACGTAGAAATAGCGTAATTTAGGGGGATAAACACCGATACGGACAAAATTCACCCTTCAATTGGAAAAAATAGAGCACATAGGCATTGCCGTAAACGATTTAGAGGCAGCAAACGAACGCTTTGGTAAACTTTTAGGGCAACCACATTATAAGATTGAAGAAGTGCCGTCTGAGGGTGTCCGCACTTCGTTTTTCAAAACGGGAGAAAGCAAGATTGAACTTTTAGAAGCTACTGATGTTGATGGGCCAATTGCCAAGTTTTTGAGCAAAAACGGAGAGGGTATGCATCATATCGCTTTTGCCGTAGATGATATTGAAAAAGAAATGAAAAGATTAAAGGCCGAAGGTTTTATTTTGATCAACGAAAAACCTAAAAAAGGAGCTGATAATAAGCTAGTTGCTTTTCTTCACCCCAAGAGTAGTAATGGGGTATTGATAGAGTTGTGTCAAGAAATTGCGGAGTAGATATGCTGTTTTTAAAGCTAGTGTAATACTTAGCGTAGTTTAAGGCCGCTATAGGTTAATAAGTTTCTTTTGGGTATGACCCAATGTATTCCACAACTATGCATAAAAATCTTGTGTCAGTTAAAAATAAGTAGTAATATTGCATCCGCAATTCGCGAGTTATGTAATAGCTGGTTTGAGCACCAGTCTTTATCGATTTTAATCGAAAAAAGGATTTACTAAGCTAAATTTTGAATTGTAACCGGTCCTATAGCTCAGCTGGTTAGAGCACCTGACTCATAATCAGGTGGTCCCTGGTTCGAGTCCAGGTGGGACCACAAAAAACCTCTCAGAACATCTGTTCTTGAGAGGTTTTTTCATTTCAGGGTGGTAATTATAGGCTCTTCTATTGTTAACCTTTGGTCTGGGGCTAAGATTCCTTCTTCTATAATTTCATAGGATTCCGCAAATAACAGTTAAACTAATGTAGAAAATGTATGAGAATATGGCAGTATTTTACTACAAATACCGATATTTATGATGGTATCCCCAAAATCATTAAATGAAGAGCTTTAGTTTTCTTACACTTTTAATATTTACGGTTTCCTGTGAATCTGATCATAAATTTAAAAGTCTTGTTGATAAAGAAAAGGTATTTATTGTACTGAATTTGTATGGGCTAGACAGTGTACCCAAAGAAATAGGAACCCTTAAAAATGTCAAAGAGTTAGAAATTATCCGAACCGATGATTGGACAGTTTATCCGCCCCTTAGTGCTGCTGATCAATGGGTAGATATGCCACCGTTCAGAACTATTCCATCTGAATTATTAAACCTTAAGAAACTCCAAAAACTAACATTAATTGGCCTCGATATTAAAACACTCCCGGAAGATTTTGATAAATTAGAAAACTTGGAACATCTAGATTTATCTAATAATAAACTGACTATTTCCAATGAACTCCCTAAACTAAAAAGATTAAAGAAACTTCAGTATGTATACCTTTCCGGAAATCATATTGATAATAACGAAATAGAAGCGTGGAGAAAAGAAAACCCAAATATTGAAATTGGGTATAGAACAGAATAGCAAGTAAAAAACACCATCTGAATAATTAATCAAAAAGCATATGGTAATAGAATCATTTTTTAGAAAATCCTTAGCCATTATATTACTGTTCTTTATGGCTTACGGGTATTCTCAGCAACCTGAGGAGGAAGAGCAAAACTTTAAATTTAAGCGTATTACTATAGGGACACGTTTTCTAGCATTTATTAGCAATTATGGAGAAAAATCAGAATTAGAGGTAGACAATCCTTATGATTTTACAGACAATACCAAGCTTACCGGGTTAAATATTTCAGTCAACTACAATATTATAAATGGTCTTTCGGTAGGTGTCGGAAGTGGCATCGAAAAATTTACGCAACCCAATTTTAACTATGTACCATTATATACAAGAATAGCTCTGAACGGAGGTGTAGAAAGAAGTAGTTTTCATACGGAGCTCCAAATAGGAGGGCACTTTACAAATAGTAGTAAAAGAGGCGGTTTTCATAGGTTTTTACTGGGGTATCGGTTTCGGGTTTATAAGACTGTATTTTCTGATGTTTCAATAATTTATACCTATCAGAATTTAGAGCAATCTTTTGACAACTCACAAAGGTTGTATGATACCTATAATTTTGAAAATGTGGGACTTTCGGTGGGGATTGATATTAATTGAGCATCAAAAATTTTTGAGTGATTTCACTTCTTTATCACGTGTTTAAATTGAAATTTTTCACCTCAAACCCCGACAAACTAGACAACAAAATCTACCTTGTAAAAACCTTGGTACATAGTTGTATTAAGTAACAGAAAAGAAAGAAGATGGGTGAAACATTCTACATAAAAAACATGGTCTGTAACCGTTGTATCGCCTCGGTTCTAGATATTTTTGGCAAGGAAGATTATACTGTAGAGTCTGTAGAACTAGGTAAAGTAAGTGCGACGGCAGGTAAAAAAACCAATAAGTCTGCCTTAGCCAGTAAATTAAAAGAAATAGGATTTGAACTTATAGACAACGAAACCGAAACACTGGTAGAGCAAATAAAAGTGAAATTGATAAGCAAGATCAAATCAGGTGAAACGGAACACCTTTTTCAATCGTTAGCGGAAGAATTTGGTAAGACCGAAACAGCGCTGAGCAAGTTGTTCAGTAAATCGGAAGGAATGACTCTAGAGAAATACACCATCAATCTAAAAATTGAAAAAGTAAAAGAATATATACAATTAGGGCAGCTTAACTTCTCCGAAATTGCATATTCCTTAAATTATAAAAACAGCAGTCACTTAGCGCGGCAGTTCAAAACCAGTACGGGCATGTCTATGACCGAGTATAAAAATCTAAAAAGCTGGAATAGAAAAACGCTGGACAAAATTGTATAAATAAGAATCGTAATTATATAAACGATTTGCATTACCTCTTAGTAATTTTACACTCTAAAATTATGAGGAAATGACACATACCTATCATATACACGGAATGACTTGCAACGGATGTCGCAGTCATGTAGAACAGACGCTTTCTAAGGTTGCTGGTGTAACCAATGCTTCGGTAAATTTAGAGAAGGCTGAGGCTACTATTGAGATGGGATCTCATATCCCTATTGAAACTTTTCAAAAAGCGCTGTTAGATGATGGGGGTTCATACAGTATTCATAATGCAGGAGAACATCAACATCATCCAGTAGAGAAAGCCCAAAGCCCAAAAGGTAAGGGAACCGGTGTTTTCTATTGTCCAATGCATTGTGAGGATGATAAAACCTATGATGAGGCTGGTGATTGCCCCGTTTGTGGAATGGATTTGGTGGAAGAGCAAAACTTAACGCCCACTTCTTCCGAGCAATGGACCTGCCCAATGCACCCCGAAGTGATTCACGATGAACCGGGAAGTTGCCCTATTTGCGGAATGGATTTAGTGCCTATGAAGCCAAGTCTTTCCGCGGAAGAGAAAACGTATAAAAAACTTTCAAAAAAATTCTGGATAGCGCTTGCTTTTACCTTGCCCATCTTTCTCATGGCCATGAGCGAGATGATTCCTAACAATCCGCTGTACGATATTATGGAGCAGAAATGGTGGAACTGGATTCAGTTTACACTTTCTATTCCAGTTGTTTTCTATGCTACATGGATGTTTTTTGAACGTGCCTACCGTAGTATAAAAACTTGGAACCTAAATATGTTCACCCTCATTGGTATTGGTGCCGGTGTGGCTTGGTTGTTCAGTGTTTTTGGAATGTTGTTTCCAGACTTCTTTCCTCCACAGTTTAAAACAGACTCTGGCGCAGTACATGTCTATTTTGAGGCGGCAACCGTCATTCTTACGTTGGTATTAATGGGGCAAGTGCTGGAAGCACGAGCACACAGCAAGACAAATTCTGCGGTAAAAGAATTATTGAAACTCGCTCCCAACAAAGCGGTACGTGTTGTAGACGGTAATGAAGAAGAGGTTTCCATTGATAAAATACAAAAAGGGGATACGCTACGTGTGAAACCAGGCGAAAAAATTCCTGTAGATGGCGTTATTACGGAAGGGCAGACCACCGTTGATGAATCTATGATTTCGGGAGAACCTATTCCGGTTAATAAAGCAGAAGATGACCAAGTAAGTAGTGGTACCATAAACGGAAACCAGTCTTTTTTAATGAAGGCGGAAAAAGTAGGTAATGAAACCTTATTGTCCCAAATTGTACAAATGGTGAACGACGCCAGTCGCAGTCGTGCTCCTATTCAAAAGTTGGCAGATACGGTTTCTAGTTATTTTGTGCCTGTTGTGGTCGTTGTTTCAGTAATCACATTTACGGTTTGGGCCATTTATGGTCCAGAACCTGCGTATGTATTTGCATTAGTTAATGCCATTGCTGTTTTAATAATTGCGTGTCCCTGTGCTTTAGGTCTTGCTACACCTATGTCTATTATGGTTGGGGTTGGTAAAGGAGCTCAAAATGGTGTATTGGTGAAAAATGCCGAAGCCCTAGAGAAAATGTATAAGGTAGATACGTTAATTGTAGATAAAACAGGAACTATCACCGAAGGAAAACCAACAGTGGAAGCTATTGGCACCTCAAGAAAAGATTATTCCGAAAACGAAGTATTACAATACATAGCCTCCTTAAATAGTTCTAGTGAGCACCCACTTGCGGAAGCAACGGTTAAATACGGAAAAGAACAAGATGTTGAAGTATTGAAAACAGAAAACTTTAATGCTGTAACAGGAAAAGGAGTAGAGGGAAAGATTAATGGCAAAAAAGTGGCATTGGGTAACATCAAAATGATGGAACATGTTAATGCGACTATAAGTACCGACTTTCAAAACGAGGCCAATGAACACCAAAAGAAAGGCAAAACAGTATCCTATTTAGCTATTGATGAAGCGGTTGTTGGCTTTGTTGTTATTGGCGATAAAATAAAAGAAACAAGTGCCAAAGCTATTAAAGCACTTCAAGATAAAGGTGTAGCGGTCGTTATGCTTACTGGGGATAATCACGATACAGCTCAAGCAGTCGCCAAAGAACTCGGTCTTGCCGACTTTAAAGCGGGAATGCTGCCTGAAGATAAATTAGCAGAGGTTAAAAAACTGCAGGAACAAGGACATGTAGTAGCAATGGCAGGAGATGGTATTAATGACGCACCTGCATTAGCCAAAAGTGATGTAGGTATTGCCATGGGAACCGGAACGGATGTAGCCATAGAAAGCGCCATGATAACCTTGGTAAAAGGTGATTTGCACGGTATTGTAAAAGCAAGAAACTTAAGTGAAGCCGTAATGAAGAACATCAAGCAAAATTTGTTTTTCGCACTCATATATAATACTATTGGAATACCCATTGCGGCGGGAATTCTATATCCCGTTTTTGGACTTTTATTATCTCCAATGATTGCCGCATTGGCCATGAGTTTTAGTTCGCTATCGGTAATTGCGAATGCACTAAGGCTACGAACGGTTAAAATTGAGTAACACAAGGTGGTATAATTAAAGGAGTGTTTATATGAAAATGATACTAAACTGTCTATGAGCACCCTATTTTGTGCTAAATAAATAGTGGTTTGGAAAAACAGAATTTAGCTCAGGAGCTATACGATGGTAAATTTAAGTTATATTTGTCGCTCTCATTATTAGTGATTTGGACAAAAAACAAACGACCTTAAAGGATATTGCCTCGAAACTTAATGTTTCTATTTCTACTGTTTCCAGAGCATTACAAGGTAACCCCCGCATTAGCATTCAAACGAGGGAAAAAGTACTTGAGTTGGCAAAAGAGTACAATTATTTCCAGACCAAACACATAAATCCTTTTGCTAAAAAGAAAATACAGGCGGTGGGTGTTATTGTACCTAGCATAAAGTACCACCTGTACGCTATGGCCATTTCCGGTATAGAAGAAATCTTGGAGAAACACCAAATGCAAATCATTATTTGCCAATCCAACGAGTCCTATGAGAGGGAGAAAATATTGGTGAAAGAGCTTTTGGATATTGGTGTATCAGGACTGATTGTGTCTTTAGCAAGTGAAACCAAGGAATTCGACCATTTTTTAGAAGCTAAGAAAAGGAAGATTCCATTAGTGTTTTTCAATCGCCTTTGTGATGAGGTTGAGTCCGATAAAGTTATCATTGACAATTTTAAAGCAGCTTACGATGCCACGCAGCATTTAATTTCTGTGGGATGTAAGCGCATTGCATATATAGGCGGACCAAAGATTTTACAAATTAGCTCAACACGACTTTTGGGTTATAAGAAAGCCCTAGTGGACGCCAACTTACCAGTGGAGGAGAAACTTATTGAAAGCACCAATTTTACGCGGGAAGGAAATTTAAGTACCGCAAGAAAATTGTTGTATTCACCTGAACACCCGGACGGTGTTTTGGCCTTTAGTGATCAAGTAGCCATAGGAGTAATGCTAGCAGCCAAAGAACGCGGCCTGAAAATGGCAGAAGACTTAGCAATTATCGGCTTTAATAATGAGCCTATTGATGAGCTTTTAGAGCCTTCACTTACCAGTATTGATCAGCCCAGCTATGAAATGGGTGTAGAATCGGCAAAGTTGATTATAGATCGGATTGAAAATTACGATAAAGACGTATCACGTATGGTCTTAAAATCAGAATTGGTTATTCGTAATTCTACCAACAAGAATAAGTCCTAGAGTCAGTAAAAATTTCTTTCACATAAACGGAAAAACTATGTTTAAATATGGTTTTTCAATTTGGCAATCCTTCTCGAGAAGCACTGAGTGCTCAACCTTATCTCTAGGTATTCAAACGTATTTTTTTCAGTTATCAGGATATAGTAAATCTATTTTATTTTATGCAAAATATTGCGCATTTGTAGTTTTAAATATATGTTCGGTTATATTTTGTAATACTTTTTATAGATATTTATACTATATTCGTTGATATTATCAATTTAATATTTTTTTGCACAAATATTGCACAAAATATAGTATAACTACAATTAGAAAGAATTAAAATGGGAAAAACGTACAAAATCGCTGTAGTTAATGGCGACGGAATTGGGGCTGAAATTGTTCCTGCCGGGGTTTCCGTACTAGATGCGGTAGCCAATAAATATGGATTTACACTAGATAAGCAAGAATTCCCCTTTGGAGCGGGATATTTTAAAAAGCATGGCAAATTTATGTCAGATGATGCTTTAGAAACCCTCAAGAAATTTGATGCTATCTTTTTCGGAGCGGTAGGCTTGCCAGAGGTAGACGATACGTTGCCGGCAAGAGATTATACTTTTCGGGTAAGAACCTCTTTTCAACAGTATGTAAATTATCGTCCGGTAAAATTATTTCCAGGTGTAGAAAGTCCGTTGCGCTATAAGACGGAAAAAGACATAGATTTTGTGGTAGTTCGGGAAAATAATGAAGGGGAGTTCGTTCAGAGTGGAAAAATTATGCATCCTGATAAACCCGGTGGTATGGCTATGGATACTAGTATTTTTACTAGATTCGGCATTGAACGCATCGCTCATTATTCTTTTAAATTGGCGCGTAAACGAAACCATAAAGTCACTAACGTAACCAAATCTAATACGCTTATCAATAGCTTAGCGTATTGGGACAGGGTAATTGCAGAAGTAGCGCAAGAATACCCAGATGTAGAATACAGCAAAATGTATATAGATAATGCTTCGGCAAGTTTTGTATTGCGTCCAGAAGTTTTTGATGTTATTCTAACAACTAACCTTTTTGGAGATATTTTATCCGACCTTGGTGGTGCTATCATGGGAAGTTTAGGTCTTGGTGGTAGTGGAAATATTAATCCTGAGAAAGATTTTCCTTCTATGTTTGAGCCAATTCATGGTTCCGCACCTGATATTGCAGGACAGAATATAGCCAACCCTATTGGGCAAATATGGTCTGCAGCAATTATGTTGGATCATTTGGGAGAAACAGAAGCTGCAAAAGAAATTATGGCGGGTATAGAAGCAACGACCGCAAAAGGCAATTTAACAAAAGACCTTCGTGGTACGGCCTCAACATCTGAAGTTGCGGAAAGCGTGGTGCAATTTATCAACGCAACTAAATTATCAACTATATAAGTATAATGGTAAATAGAAAAATCATTGACCTCACATTACCCATCAAATCGGGTGTTAAGGGAGTAGCTATAGACCAGGCCAGAACTTTGGCTAACGATGGTTGGAACGCCACAACCTTGCATCTGTATTCGCATAGTGGCACCCATATGGATGCTCCGGTACATTTTGAGGTCAATGATCAGACTATAGACCAACTTCCGGTTGCACGTTTTGTCTCCGAAGCTTGGGTGGTTAATCTCACGGATATTAAACCTAAAGAATCCATTACGGTGGCACATTTGGGCGCGACTGCTGAAGAAGTAAAAGAAGGACAAAGTTTGCTTTTGCACACAGGTTGGAGTAAAAAGTTGGGTACGGATGAGTATCGCGATGCATTGCCAAGAATTAGCCCTGAACTGGCCCATTGGTTGGGTGAGAAAAAGGTAAATATTCTTGGCGTTGAACCTCCTTCTGTAGCAGATGTAAACAATATCGAGGAAGTTACGGAGGTACATACCATTTTAATGAAAAACGACATCATTATAGTTGAGGGACTTACCAACTTAGAAGCACTTTCACAATTAAAAGTTACGCTTGTAGCACTACCGTTGAAAGTCGAAAATGGCGATGGCGCTCCCGCGCGTATCATTGCAATAGAAAATTGAATTTCATGTCGCACTCAGCACTTTTAAAATCAATTGAAGAGGGAGCGGGGCTTTTGGGCCTAGAGAAAGAAATTCGTGCAGAACTAGCCAAAAATCCAAAATCCATAGTTGTTTTAGATGATGACCCAACGGGCACTCAAACCGTGCACGATGTTCCGGTTATTACAGAATGGACCGAGGAAATATTGGAGAACGAACTTTTAGTAAGCCCTGTTTTTTTTATACTCACTAATTCTAGAAGTTTACAGGCAGATGAAGCAGATGCTTTAAGTGAGTTATTGGGAGAACGACTGCAGAAAGTAGCCGAAAAACATCAAAAAAAATTGATTGTCATTAGTCGAAGCGATTCTACTTTAAGGGGGCATTACCCCAACGAAGTTGATGCCTTGGAAAAAGGCATGGGCTTAAAAAAAACAAAGCACATATTAGCTCCCGCCTTTTTTGAAGGTGGACGTTACACGTATGAGGATATTCATTATGTGAAAGAAGGAGATGAGTTCATTCCTGCGGCAAAAACTCCTTTTGCACAAGACAACACTTTTGGTTATTCAGCATCCAATTTAAAAGACTGGATAATAGAAAAATCGGAAGAAAAAGTAAACAGAAAAAATATTGCAAGTGTTTCGGTTCACGCGCTTAGAAATACATCATCCGAAGAAATAAAATCGATAATAGAACAACCGGAGATAACGCATATTATAGCGAACGCCACATCATATCCCGATTTGCAGGCCATGGCGCTTGCAATTTTAAAGAGTGAAAGTTCTTTTATTTTTAGAACTGCGGCATCTTTTATTAATGCAATTTCTGGTATTGCCATAAAACCATGTTTAACAAAAGATGAAATTCTAAAAAAACCGTCGTCAAATGGTGCACTTGTAGTAATTGGCTCTTACGTTCCCAAAACTACTGCTCAACTGGTGTATTTAAAAGAGCGAAGTAATGCAGTTTTTCTTGAATTAAATGTGACCAATATGTTCGATATTGGAGTTTTCTGTAAAGAATTGGTCTTACTGGTGGAGAAAGTAGAAAACCATCTTAAAGTGGGTAAAGACGTTGTAGTTTTCACCAGTAGAGAAGTCAAAAAAGGAACCTCAAAAAGCGAGAGTCTTGAAATTGTAAATAGGGTTTCTAATGCATTGATATCCATAGTTAAAAAGATAAGGGTACGACCAAAATATATTCTTGCAAAAGGTGGTATTACTTCTAGTGATGTTGCTACAAAAGGTCTGAATGTACGCCGCGCAAATGTTTTAGGACAGGTGCTAAAAGGCATACCTGTTTGGCAATTGGACAGCGATGCAAAATTTCCTGATATGCCCTATATTGTATTTCCTGGCAATGTTGGAGATGATACTGCACTATATGAACTGATTTCCTTATTGAAATAAAAAAACATGAAAACACAGGGCTATTTTCCGAAGCGGTATTTTATGGTTTTAGGGACATTTCTATTGGCCTTGTTGTTGTACGTAGACCGTGTTTGTATTTCAGTGGCCAAAGAGCCAATTTCTGCAGCTTTGGACTTGAGCGATAAACAAATGGGATGGGTTTTGGCTGCCTTTTCCTTGGGGTATGCTCTTTTTCAAACTCCGGCCGGCATGCTTTCCGATTCTTTAGGCCCGCGTAAAGTACTTGCGGCTATTGTAGCTGTTTGGTCAGTTTTTACCGCATTAACTGGGGCTGCATTTAATTTTATGTCCCTCTTGGTAGTTCGGTTTCTTTTTGGGGCAGGAGAAGCTGGTGCTTTTCCAGGAATGTCAAGAGCTATTTATACGTGGATTCCCTTGCAAGAAAGGGGTCTTGTTACGGGTATTAATTTTTCCGGGTCTAGATTGGGGGCGGCATTCGCTCTTCCTATGGTAGCTTGGATGATAGATGATTTTGGATGGCGGTCTTCTTTTATGATTTTAGGGGTCGTTGGTGTAGCTTGGGCAGTTGCTTGGTTTCTGTTTTTCAGAGATATGCCAGAAGAACATCCTAATATTTCAAACGTAGAAAAAGAATTCATTTTAGCCACAAGGCAGCCACAAGATACAGGGGTAAAAACCAAAAAAATAAATGTAGGCGACTTGTTGAAGTCAAAAAACATTTGGTTGGCTATGGGGCAATACTTCTGCAGTAACTTTACTTTCTTCTTTGCGCTTACATGGCTTTTTCCACATGTAAAAAGCGAGTATGGTCTAAACACCATGGAGGCCGGTTTATATACGGCAATTCCCTTAATTTTTGGTGCTTTTGGAAACTGGACATCAGGAGCGCTTAGTGACCGAATCTATAAAAAAGGTAATTGGGACAGATCTCGTATTCTTCCCGCTTCAATCGGGTTTTTTCTAGCAGCTGTTGGGCTTATAGGCAGTATTTATATGGTTACTGTTGAAGGTGCTATTTTATTTTTGAGCCTTGCAATTTTTGGAGCGGATATGACCTTACCATCGTCTTGGGCTTTTTGCGTAGATATTGGTAAAGAGCATTCCGGAGCAGTATCGGGGACAATGAATATGGCCGGAAACATTGGGGCATTTTTAACCGCACTGGCATTTCCATACTTGCAGTCTTGGACAGAATCTACCACTCCGTTCTTTGTGGTGGGTGCAGTATTGAATACTATTGCAATCGTAATGTGGTTTAATATGAAGCCACAAAGGCATTTTTCTACCTATTAACAAAGGCAGTATGGCAAAATTAAAAGGAGTTTGTATAGGAGCAGGTTATTTTAGTCAGTTTCATTTTGAGGCATGGAAAAGAACGGATACTGTGGACATTGTAGGTGTTTGTGACTCGGTTAAAGAGCGGGCGGAAGACATTGTCAAAAACTATGGTTTTAAGAAGGCTTACACTAATGTTGAGGAAATGTTTCTTAAAGAGAAACCCGATTTTGTAGATATCGTAACTCCTCCTGAAAGCCATTTGGAGCTTTGTAAATTAGCCGTTACGCATAATATTCATATCATCTGTCAAAAACCGTTGGCGCCAACTTTAGAAGAGGCCAAAGAGATTGGATCGCTTATTTCTAATTCAGATGTTAGGATGATGGTGCATGAAAATTTCCGATTTCAACCCTGGCACCGGGAGCTTAAAAAGCTTTTGGATACTCAGGTAATTGGTTCCAAATTACACACCATCAATTTGCGTATGCGAATGGGCGACGGTTGGCAGACCGATGCATATATGAACAGACAACCTTATTTCAGGGAAATGGAGCGGTTGCTTATCTACGAAACTGGAATTCATTTTATAGATGTATTTAGATATTTGGGAGGAGAAATCACGGAGGTATACGCTAAACTTAGAACGCTCAATACAAATATTAAAGGTGAAGATTTTGCTTGGGTCAACTTTGATTTTGCCAATGGCGGTCTTGGTTTTTTAGATGCAAATAGATATAATGAAAACACTTCCGAAGACCCAAGGTTAACCTTTGGTACCGTACTTGTTGAAGGAGACAGGGGTAGTCTACGTCTTTATGATGACGGAAAGATTACCATTCAACTTTTGGGTAAAGAAGAGCAAGAACACAAGTATAGCTTTAAAAAACAAAATTTTGCAGGAGACTGTGTTTTTGCCACGCAGCAACATTTTGTCTCTAACCTTATTGCAGGAACTCCCTTTGAAACTGACGTTGCCAGTTACATTCCGAATATTTTAGTATTGGAAAAAATCTACGAATCCAGCGCTAAAAAAATGCCTTTAAAGGTTTAAATTTATCCCCTACCAATTAAGTCTTAATTTCTAATTTTGCTTGTATTCTTATGGTCCTTTTGGTTGTAAGGTTTTGGCTTTTAGAACGACTTATATTTCCCTTTTAAAATGAATTTTTTGCAACGCACTGAGCTACATTAATTTAGTTCAAAAAGAGGGTATTCTGTAATTTTGATGATAGATTGATTATGAAAGAAATGAAAACAAATAAAGTACCGTATTCCATATTAGAATTGGCAACTGTTGGAGCTGGTTTTAAACCAAAAGAAGTTTTTGATAATAGTCTTGAATTGGCACAAAAGGCCGAAGAGTTTGGATACAATCGTTTTTGGCTGGCAGAACACCATAATATGTTAAGTATTGCTAGTTCAGCCACTTCTGTACTCATGGGTTATATAGCCGGGGGTACCAAAAAAATACGCGTAGGTTCAGGCGGTATTATGCTACCCAACCACTCTTCTTTGCTTATAGCAGAACAGTTTGGAACCTTGGCGTCATTATACCCAGGCCGTATAGATTTAGGCTTAGGAAGGGCCCCAGGAACAGACCAGACTACGGCAAACGCCATTCGGCCAGATAGAATGCAGGCCGTTTATCGCTTTCCGGAAGAAATGCATAATATTCAGAAGTACTTTTCAAAAGATAACCAGGATGCAAAAGTTAGGGCGCCTATAGCAGAGGGTGTGGATGTACCCATCTATATTCTGGGCTCAAGTACAGATAGTGCTTATTTAGCAGCAAAAGAGGGGCTTCCTTATGTGTTTGCCAGTCACTTTGCACCCACCCAACTTATGGAGGCCTTGAATATTTATTATAATAATTTTCAGCCTTCAAAATATTTACAGGAACCTTATTCTATAGCAGCTGTAAATGTGATAGCCGCAGAAACCGATGAGGAGGCAGAAACGGTATCTACTTCTATGTTGCGTTTGTTGTTGGGGGTAATGACCGGTAAGATTGATTATATGCAGCCACCCGTAAAAATGACACCAGAACTAAAACAGATTTCGGTAGACCCTGCATTTCAGCGGATGTTGAAGTATTCTTTTGTGGGGAGCAAAGCTACCGTTAAGCAAAAAACAGAGGAATTCATCAAACAGACTGGTGTAAACGAAATTATTGCGGTTTCGCATATTTACAATCAAGAAGACAGAATCAATTCATTCCGACTTTTTTCTGAAGCGATGAAAGAAATGTAAAAACGATTGAGTATAGGCTGCGTAAATCGTAGCCTAATTTTAATCTTTTTTGTTGACTAACCCTTTTGTAAATTCATTTAGGGTTTCTACCTTTTCCTCAAAATCTCCCTTTATAGTTTTTCTATATTCGTTGAGGTTTTTCACTAAATCATCTATATTTTCTGGAATAACATCCTCAAAAAATTGACGTAAACGTTTTGCCGTAGTGGGCGATTTTCCGTTCGTAGAAATAGCCACTTTTACGTTTCCTTTGGTGACGATACCACCCATGTAAAAATCGCAAAAAGGAGGGTTGTCCGCTACATTTACCAAGATGCTCTGTGCTCTACAATCATGGTACACCTGCTCGTTTATTTCTACTTTGTCCGTAGTGGCTACCACCATATGCTTACCTCCAAGGAAGGTTTTGTTATAGTTGTTAGAATGCATAGTAATGCCAAATTTATTGGCCAATGCAATTGTTTCTTCCCTAAACATGGGTGATACCATTTCTACTTGAGCATTAGGGCTTGACTTCAATAAAAAAGTCAATTTTTCTAAAGCTACATTTCCGCCGCCTACAATTAAAATATTTAAATTCGATACTTTAAGAAATACCGGGTACAGTTCATTCCGCTCCATGTTCTTCTTCTTTTTCTGTTTTATAATTGATGGTGATACGAGTTCCTTCTCCTGGAATAGAATTAATAAATAGTCTTCCGTTTATATAATCTATTCGCTCTTTCATGAAAAAGAGCCCCATTCCACCTTCACTATTATTCTTTGGTACTTGTCCTAAAATAGAATCGTCAAAACCCTTTCCATCATCATCAATAACAACACTTAAGATATCATCTTTGAAATTAATGGTCACCAAAATATAACTTGCTTCTGCGTATTTAATAGCATTATTGACCGCCTCTTGTACTACCCTATAGACATTTGTTTCGGCCAAAGAATCAAATCTAATGTGTTCATCGGTCTTGTTGTCGAAAAGAATGGTTTTCCCTGTCAGTTTTGAAAGTTCAACAGTCATTTTTTGAAGTGCAGGAAAAATGCCATGGTCACTAAGTTCTGGGGGCGTAAGGTTGAATGTAGCCGTACGCACACCTTTAATAAGATCCGAAGCTAAGGTCTTTAAATAGGCAATTTTTTCTATTGTCTTATCTTTATTCTCGGGATCGATAGATTCAATATTAAATTTTAATGCCGTCAGCATTTGCCCTATACCATCGTGAATATCTTTAGCAATACGCTTGCGTTCTTCTTCTTGCCCTTCCACGATTTGGCTTGCCTGTACTTTTTTCTGAAGCATTCGCTCTTCAAAATTCTGTTTGGTAAGTTGCTCTACCTTAATGCTGTTTTCCTTACGCTCCGTAATATCCGAACACAGGATAAGAATACTTTGTTGTCTGCTGGATTGGTGCATGGGTACGATAGACATATCTAGCCAAAAATCCTTTCCTTCTAAAGTGGTGATTTTGATTTCCTCTGTACGGATTACATTTTTTCTATTACTCTTCAGGACCTCTCTAAGATATTCTTGTTGGCCAGAGTCTGTCGTAAGAATTTCCGCTAAGGGCTTATTCAATTGGTTTTCAGTAATACCCAATAAACCCTGAAATTTTTTACTGATAAAAACGATGCTACCATCTTTTCTTGCACTTGCAAATAAGGAGGCATTATCTATTACAAAGTTTAATTCCTGTAATTCTTGGAGTGATTTTTCTTTTTCGGAATAAAGTTGCTGCACCTCTTTGGCACGCGCATCTGAATTCACCTGGTTTTGCATTAAATCCCCTATAGTCTTACGAATTTGTAATGAAAGGGGTTTAAAGATAAATACAATTTCAAGTATTAAGATGAGGAGTGAAATGCAAAGAAGTAAATATTCTTTTTGCTTTAAGTTTTTTAGTTTGGCCTTGCTACGCTCATCATATTGATTTACGATGTCATCCATCAGTTGTAGAAAACGGTCTTCATTTTGTAGAACAATAGTTACATTTTGTTCTAAACTAGCTTCAGAGAGGCTGTTGTTATGATAGGAAGTAATTATGGTTTCTGCGGCTTGTACCATAGCCGAATGATGTGGCTCTAACTTATTGAACAGCCCTAAAATCTCAGTATCATCCTCATTGGGAAGTCCTTTGTCTATATCACCATTTTGCAAGGCAATATGAGAGTGTTTCCAAATGGCAATGGTCTTAGAAAGTTCCTTTATTTTTGGATCGATCTCACCTTTGGAAAAGTCACTTTTAATAAGCAATAATTCCTTTGTCAACTTTTGACTGTAAGCCCTTTGGAATCCCGCGACATTAATAACACGGGAATCGCTCAATTGCGAACTTAGATGCAATTGAATCAAAATTTGAGAGACAATTATGGTTACGGCTATACCGGCCAAAGCCCATAGGTACCACTTTCTTATACTTAAAAAAGTTTCAGAGTCAAGCGGTAATTGGGTCTTGTCTTTCTGCATGTTACAAATATCAATTTACTACCTGTAAATTAACTTGTTATGGCCTTTGTGACCAACTCAAGTGAATTTTTTGAAAGGGGTAATTTCAATGCAGCCTTGTGTCCTTCTTCAGACATTTTTCGCCATGTTTTTTGAAGTATATCAATAACCTTGGCATCTTCATGTTCAGAAGCAAAAGGCTCAAAATAATGCTCTAAGAATACTAAACAGATAACATCTTCCAATGTCTGCGTGTCCTCGTTTTTCTTTAATTGTTTTTTCTCAAGTAAAAATGCTACTTTTTCAATGGTAGCTTGATCATAACCAACTTCTTCTAAAATAGAAGTGGCTTTTTCTGCATGGAATTTTTTTAGGTCTTGGCGCCATTTTAAATATCCTGCACGATTCATTTCATAGGATTCTCGGGGAATCTCCCATCGGCAAATATGCTGACACCTGGCTGTTAACTTTAAAGCTTCAGGTGCTTTAGGTGCAAAATCGTTAAGCTTCTCCGTCATACGAAGAGCATAAAGTAGCTCTTTTGGATATGTTTTTCCTGAAGGAGCTGTTTCTGTATGAGGATCTTGCTCATTTGCCTTATCGAACAATGTAAAGGCTTGCTGTAATTTATCAGAAGTTGACATAGGTCTAATTTTGGCCTAAGATACAAATACCTTCAGACCTGTACGGAATCTATTCAATACCTATTCGTATCTTTTTCTCAAAGTTTAACCAAAAAACCTATTCCGAAAATCCAAGAAATACAAATCCGTCTTCTACTTTAACTGGGTATGTGGCAATGGCATCTAAATCACCGTTTAAATTTTCTCCATTTTCTAATGAAAAAGTTTTTTTATGTAATGGGCAAGCAACCATAGGAATTCCTTTATGGTCACCTATCATTCCTCTACTTAGAACCATCTCTTGCTTTTCAGGAGATAGGTTTTGGCATGCATACCATTTGTTTAATCTTTCAAAATTAAATACTGCAATTTGTAAATCTTTATACTTAACACATGCACCACCATTTTTAGGAAATAAATTTGTGCTAGCGGCTTTAAACCAGAATTTTACATCTTCGGGTTTTACTGTTTTATATTTATCGGAAACTATATTTATCATTTTAATTCTAATTTAGAAATAGGTTATTTTAAAACTTAATTAGACCCACTTTTCAGGCATTTTCTGTTCTCTTAAAGGAACGAACACTAAATTATCATCGTCTTCTTCACTATTTACGAAGTGATTGAAACGTTTCATCATTTCAGGATCATTAATAGCTTGAGTCCATTCACATTCAAACTTATTGACCAATGTTTGCATTTCATGATCTAAGTCTTCAGCAATACCTAATTTGTCCTCAATAATTACTTCTTTTAAATAATCTAGGCCACCCTCTAAACGTTCTTGCCACGCAGCCGTTCTCTGCAAAGGTTTTGCAGTACGCATGTACAACATTAAATAACGATCTATATATTTAATGACAGTTTCATTATCAATTTGTTCTGCAAATAATTCTGCGTGTCGTGGTGTTGCACCACCATTTCCACCAAGGTATAAGTTCCAACCACCTTCAACAGCGATTAAACCAAAATCTTTACCTCTTGCTTCTGCACATTCACGAATACAACCGGAAACTCCACCTTTAATTTTATGCGGTGCGCGTATACCTCTGTATCTATTTTCTAGTTCAATACCAAAACTTACACTTTCTGCCATTCCATAACGACACCATGTTGATCCTACACAGGTTTTTACGGTACGTAATGATTTACCATACGCATGTCCGCTTTCAAATCCATGATCTATTAAATCTTTCCAGATTAATGGTAATTGGTTTAAGGTTGCACCAAATAAATCTATACGAACACCACCAGTAACTTTGGTGTACAAATCATATTTTTTAGCAATTTCTCCAAGAGCGATTAGCTTATCTGGAGTAATTTCGCCACCAGGAACACGAGGAACCACAGAATATGTGCCATTACGCTGAATGTTGGCTAAAAACCTATCATTTGAGTCTTGAATAGCATATTCTTTGTTAGCTGTGTCTGCATTAATACTTGCCATTAATGAGGCAACTACAGGTTTACACAATTCGCAACCATGACCATCATTTCCATGGTTATCTAATACTTCATTAAATGTCTTATATCCTTTTACTTGAATTATTTTATATAAGTCTTGTCTATTAAAATCGAAGTGTTCACAAATAGAGTCTTTAACTTCAATACCTAGAGATTTTAAAGTTGCCTCAGTGAGGTCTTTTACCATTGGTTTACAGCCACCACAACCAGTACCTGCTTTAGTACAACTAACAACATCTGCTAATTCCTTAGATTCTCCACTTTCTATAGTACCACAAATTTGCCCTTTTGTTACATTTTCACAAGAACATATTTGGGCTTCTTCCGGTAAGTCCATTACATCACCAAATGATGCTCCACCTTCGGTTGTTGGTAGAATCAATTGGGCCGGGTCTTCAGGAATAGCCATTCCATTTAAAAATATTTGATGTAACATACTATAATCTGATGCATCACCAACTAGAATACCACCTAATAATGATTTGCCGTCAAGGCTTACATTAATCCTTTTATATAAGTGTTGTGTCTTGTTTTCAAAAATTATAGAATGTCCTTTTGATGCAGGCATAAAAGGTTCGCCAAAACTAGCAACATCAACACCAATTAACTTTAATTTGGTAGACATATCTATTTCGTCTGGCATAAGGGTTTCTGTATATCCCAAGATTTGATCTACAGCAACTCCTGCCATATCATAACCAGGGGCAACTAAACCATATATCATTTGGTTATAAAGAGCAATTTCTCCTATGGCATATATATTTGGGTCTGAAGTTTGCATTTTGTTATCTACAACAATACCGCCACGAGTACCCATTTCCAAACCAGAATACTTCCCTAATTCATCTCTAGGACGAATACCGGCAGAAACAACCAACATTTCAACATCCAAAACATCATCTTCGCCAAATTCCATTCCTGTTATGGCCTTATCACCTAATATTTGATTTGTAGCTTTACTTAAATGAATATTTAAACCAATAGATTCTAATTTAAGCTGTAGTACTTGACTACTTCTAGAATCTAATTGTCTTGGCATAAGTTTTGGGGCAAATTCTACAATATGAGGTTCTAAGCCCATATCCATAACAGCCTTACCTGCTTCTAGCCCCAATAAACCACCACCAAGAACTGCTGCCTTAGCATTAGGGTTGTTTTCTTTTATTTTAGCAGCATACGCAAGCATACCTTCTAAATCTTCAATCGTACGGTAAACAAAAACACCTTCTTTTTCAACCCCCTTAATAGGAGGAACAAAGGCGGAAGAACCAGTAGCTAAAACCAAATAGTCATATGAAAACTCGCGATCTTTGGCTGTGGTTATTGTTTTATCTGTTCTATTAATGTCAGAAACACGTTCACCAACAACTAAATCAATATTATTTTCAGCATACCATTCTGCAGGAGCCATTTCTAAGGCTTTTGCATCTTGATTTTCAAAAAACTCACTTAAATGAACACGGTCATACGCTGGCCTTGGCTCTTCACCGAAAACGATGATTTTAAAGTTTTTAGATTCTTCTTTAGCTGCGAGCTTTTCACAGAACTTGTATCCGACCATGCCGTTTCCGACAACAATAATAGTTTTCATAGGCTTCGATTTTAAACTACTTAGCAATATTACGTATAAATACGTATAAGTCATCTGTTTTTATCGAAATAATTACGTAGTTTTGTTGAGGAATTACCAATACAACCCTATAAAATCACTAGTTATGAAATCAATGAAGGAGCCAAAGGTTACATTAATAGGAGCAGGTCCGGGAAGCTCAGACCTTATAACAATTAGGGGTTTAAAGGCTTTAAAGGCTGCAGATGTAGTGTTATATGATGCTTTGATAGACGAAGATTTATTAATGCAGATTGATGCAAGTATTCCAAAAATATACGTAGGAAAACGTTGTGGAGTGCATTCGTTTAATCAGGATGATATTAATATGTTGATAGTGGAAAAAGCATTTGAACATGGACATGTAGTTCGTTTAAAAGGAGGTGATCCTTTTGTTTTTGGTAGGGCTCATGAAGAAATAGCTTATGTAGAATCTTTTGGTATTCCTGTTACAGTAGTTCCTGGTGTTTCTAGTGCTATTGCCGTACCGTCTAGTCAAGGCATACCAATGACCCGTAGAGGAGTAAGTAGTAGTTTTTGGGTGATGACCGCTACGAAAAGAGATGGCTCATTTTCCGAAGATTTAAAATTCGCCTCACAATCTTCTGCCACGATGGTTATACTAATGGGAGTTAGAAAATTATCTGAAATATCTGCAGAAGTTAGCAAATATAGGGGTTCTTTAACACCAATGGCTGTAATTCAAAATGGCACAATTCAAAATGAATCATGTGTATTGAGTACTTTAGGAGGTATTAAATCTGGTATTTTAGATATAGATATTTCTAAACCTGGCATTATTGTAATAGGAGATGTGGTTGCTGAACACCCTTCCTTTTTTGAGGAAGAGGTGCAACGTGTACTACATTCTAGTTTCTAATTATTTACCTAAATAGGTACGTATTTTTTTATATTATCGCTCTATATACTACTTATATTAAGTAGTATATAGAGCGATTTGCTTTGGTAAAATTTCATTTAATTAAAATCTTCCTGGATTTTTTTGTAATCCCTTATTTTTTCTTCCTTATATCTTCTGTTTTCATAAAAATACTTAGAAAACGAGTAGTTTTTCTAAATATACGTACTATTACGTATATTAATACGTAGTTTTGGATATCCTTAAACCTAAAACATTAGTATTATGGAAACACAATCTAAAAAAGCGACTACCTTAAAACTGACCGATCTAAAAAGTATGCCTATCCGTACGTTTTGGATTACTTCAATAGCATTCTTCATTTGCTTTTTTGCTTGGTTCGGTATTGTACCTTTCATGCCCGACGTGGTTAAAGATCTAGGTCTTACTCCAGAGCAGAAGTGGAACTCTATTATATTAGCGGTAACAGGAACTGTATTTGCTAGACTGTTAGTAGGTAAATTATGTGATAAGTACGGTCCTAGGCTATGTTATACCTATTTATTGGTTATTGGCGCTATACCAGTTATTCTTTTAGGGTTTGTACAAACCCCAACGCAATTTTTAGTTTGCCGTTTGTTCATTGGCTTTATTGGAGCATCCTTTGTTATCACTCAGTTTCATACTTCTATAATGTTTGCACCTAATATTGTTGGTACGGCTAATGCCACATCTGCAGGTTGGGGAAATTTAGGTGGTGGAGCCAATCGTTTAGGGATGCCTTTGATAGCTGCTGCTGTTGTTAGTTTTGGTGTTGCAGATGAGGTTGCTTGGCGTTATTCTATGATGATTGCTGGTGTTATTGCCATGCTTATGGGCGTTGTGTATTATTTTTTCACACAAGATACTCCCGAGGGTAATTTCGCTCAACTTAAGAAAGAAGGTAAAATGCCTACCCTTAAGAAAGACGAAGAAAGTTTTGTAAGTGTATTAAAGGATTATAGAGTTTGGATTTTGTTCGTTATATATGCTGCTTCTTTTGGAATGGAACTTACCGTATACGGTACGATGGATGATTATCTACAAAATACTTTTGGATTAACGCGCTCCACAGCTGGTAATTTGGTATTGTCGTTTGCCTTGATGAATATTTTTGCAAGGACTCTTGGCGGATTTTTCGGAGATAGATTTGGAAGGTTAAGAGGACTAAGAGGAAGAGTTATGTTCCTTGCTTTGATTCTTGCTGTAGAAGGTTTTATGCTTACTGTTTTTTCAACTACAACAAGTATAGGTTTGGGTATCTTCTTTTTGATAGCCTTTAGTTTATCTGTTCAAATGGCGGAGGGAGCTACCTTTTCAGTAGTACCGTTTATTAATAAAAAAGCAATTGGTTCCATCTCAGGTATTGTGGGGGCCGGTGGTAACGTAGGAGCGTTTATTGCTGCCATGTTTCTTAAGTCCAAATCGGCAATGGCAGAGACACAGGCCATTTCTTTGAATAGTACTTTAGGAGAAGAAGCGGTTAGAATTGCTCAAGCTTCCGCTGCATCTACGGCCGTTTCTGCGGGCTATTTTGTAATTGGTATTTGTGTGGTTCTTGCAGCCGGGCTATCCTTGGCAATAAAATTTTCTACGGAAGACGAGAAGGCTACTGCTTTGGAAATGAATAAATCTAATACACCTAAATATGTTTTAGGAGACAAGTAAAAAAGATAGCGTGATTTCTACTTTGACAAATAAAATTCATATGAATAAAGGCATGGTTGACACTGCTTGTGGGACCTGCTCTAATATGGATTGTTTAATAAAGAAAAACTATCAGTCGCCAGTCGTATCAACTTTTACGGAACACAGAAAAGAGATCAGGTGTAAAAAAGGACAACAATTTATAATGGAGGGCGCGCCGGTTACCGGACTCTTCTTTGTTCTTAAAGGAAGTGTAAAGGTATTACGAACAGGTCTCCATGGAAAAGAGCAAATTGTTCGCTTTGCCAAAGAAGGTGAGATTATTGGCCATAGGGGTTTTACTACAGAAGAATCATACCCTATTAGTGCGATAGCCTTGGAAGATTGCACGCTTTGTTATTTTGCAAAAGATAGATTGCAAGAAGTCTTGAAAACAGATCCATTATTTACCTACGATTTAATGCTTTTCTACGCTAATGAGTTGAGTAAAAGCGAGGTAAAAGTAAAATCTCTTTCTCAAATGACGGTACGCGAAAGAGTTATAGATACGTTGCTCTACGTATACAGAAAGTTTGGACAGGATAATGACTTTATTTCCATCATATTAAGTAGACGGGAATATGCCGATTATGCAGGTACTACCGAGGAGCAGGTCATACGTGCTTTTTCCGCATTAAAAAAAGAAAATCTAATTGTAGCCCGTGGCAAGCGTATTGGTATAGTGCAATTAGAATCACTTCAAAAAGAAATTTCAGAACACAACTTTTATTTAGATAGCTAGTACTTTTTGTGCTGGCTCTGTTAGCTTCTGCCCACTATTTCAATATAGATGGGCAGAAGCTTTTTTTATACAAAATGATAAAACTATGATAAGGCAGATATTTTTCTGCTAAAAAGAATTTTTCTTCCTGTTTTTCAACATAGTACATACGTAGTCTAGGTTTTATATTTGCTTCAAACAATAAGTATTAATACTTACTTTTTGTCTAAGTACTAATCAAATCATATAGAAAACTATGGAACAAACTACTATTGACCTCGTACAGGAATCTTTCGAAAAAGTAAAACCAATTTCTAATGCAGCCGGTAAAATATTTTATGATAAACTCTTTGATTTGGACCCTTCTTTAAGGGCAATATTCCCAAAGGGAGAGGAAGCGATTGCCGCTCAGGGAAACAAACTTATGAGCATGCTTTCTAGTGCAGTTGCCGGATTGAACAATTTAGAGATGTTGGTACCTGTTTTAGAAAATCTAGGAAAAAGACATATAGAATACAAAGTAGAACCTTCACATTACGAGACGGTGGGCACGGCATTATTGGGAACACTTGAAGCAGGTCTTGGCGATGATTTTACATCTGAAGTAAAAGAAGCATGGGCATCAGTATATGGTACTATGTCTTCGGTAATGATAAATGCGTCCTACTAACTAATCTTTTAAACCACCTTATTATGAAAAAACCAGAATCCTCACCATTTCTTGTATTGATAGTGCTTATTTTAAGTTTTGTTTTATTGAATTCCTGTGGAGGTGTTCCTGAAGAAAATAGTACGAGTGCTGCTTCTGAAGGGAATGTTTTTTCCGTTGATGAAGTTTTAGAAATGGTGTCAAAAGAAAATGATGTAACCAGAACATTGTACACAAAGGCAATAGTCGGAAAAGGAAAACTACAGGGTATGAAGTTTGACGAAGATTGGCGTAAAGACGATGTTGAGGCCGGTCCGCTACCCGCCCTATTTCTTCGTGGCGTTGCTACTAGTATTCGTAAAGGACCTATACCGTTAGGTCTGTATTTAGGGTCGGATTTTCCAATTAACAATGCGAACAAATTTGAAGGAGAGCAGGAGAAACTTTTTGAAGAAATCAAAGAAACTCAAGACCCTAAATTCTTTTATGATGAATCTCAAAAATTACATACAGCAATGTTTGTGGACCTTGCTAGTGCCCAAGCATGCGTTACTTGTCATAATGATCATCCTCAAACCGCTAAAACTGACTGGAAGTTGGGAGATGTTATGGGGGCTACTACTTGGCAATACCCAAAGGATTCCTTGTCGTATACCGGTGCGCTTGATGTTCTTAATGCATACGCCAAGGGTACAGTAGATGTCTATGTAGAATATTTGGATGAAATCGCTGCATTTAAATCTTCGGAAAAACCAACAATTGGAGATAAATGGCCGGAGGATGGGAATTACCTTCCAACACCGGAAGTTTTCTTGGATAGCGTTAGAAAACTATCTTCATATGAAACCCTGAAAAGCTTGATTGCAAGTAAATAACCATAAAATTTATTTTTTGAAAAACAAAAACTTGACATCGTTTGTTGGCTTGTTGTTTTTGATACTTTTCTTCGTACAGTTTTTTTTTAAACTAGAATGGCAGTGGTTAAAAGAACTGCAGCAAGAAGAAATGTACAAGAGATGGTCTGGGCTATTTTTAGCACTTTTCATAACATTCCAATGGGCGCTAACCTTTAGTAGGGTGATTGTAAAATTTAGAAAGCACTCCATGTATATGGCTGGACTACATAAGTGGGCAGGAGCCTTAAGCCCAATCTTTTTTTATATGCACAGTATGGGTATGGGTTATGGATATCTTGCTTTGTTGTCTTATATATTTTTGGCAAATGCGCTTTTAGGATACATCAATTTAGATGTCATAAAAAATAATAGTGAGTTGCTTTTTAAGGGATGGATGATATTGCACGTAGCCTTTTCTCTCATTATTACTATTCTGATGTTTTTCCATATTACCATGGTCTTCTACTACAAATAAAAAAGCATGAAACTAATAGTAAAAAATATCATCAAGGAAACAGAAGATGTCATAAGCGTTGGTTTTACCAATGGGGGCTTTTTCAGCAAGGTAAAGTATAAGCCAGGGCAGTTCATTACCCTGCACTTTCCCATAGCTGATCAAATTCACAAAAGGGCGTATTCTTTTAGTAGTAATCCTTTTACGGACAAAGATTTGAAAATTACAATTAAACGTGTAGAGAACGGATTGGTTTCTAATTACATTCATGACTATTTAAAAGTGGGCGATAAGTTACTAATTGATAAACCTAACGGAAGCTTTTTCATAGAACCAGAAAAAAAACAGCAAAAAAGTTATGTTTTTTTTGCCGCAGGAAGCGGGATTACGCCCATTTTTTCAATCATAAATTCAGTTTTACAAAAAGAGATTAAATCTAGTATTGTATTGGTTTATGCCAACCGTTTTTTTGAGTCTATAATCTTTCATGAAGAACTCGTTGAACTTCAAAAGCAATATGGAGATAGGTTTAAAATAGAATATCTTATTTCCAAAAACGCACCTGCAAAACCACACTATCATAAAGGACTAATAACTGATGCTTTGGTTGTGGGAATTCTAGATAAATATAAGCTATCCTTTAAAAATGGTGAATACATGATTTGTGGTCCTTTTGGGTTTATGGAGGCGGTAAAAAGTATTCTGAATGTAAATGGTGTTTCTCCTTCGAGAATAAAGGAAGAACTTTTTAAAAGACCGGACACTGTTATACAGAGCGATGGTATGATGAGCAAGGTGCAAATACAGCTAAACGGAACCAGCCATGAGTTGAATATTGCCAATAACAAGTCTATTCTACAAGCTGCTATGGCACAAAACATTGATATGCCTTATTCATGTAGGTCCGGTATGTGCTCTACATGTTTGGCTTCCTGTGTATCTGGAAAAGTTAATATGACCGACGGTCATTTTTTGGGGCAGAAAGAAGTTGATGCCGGTAAAATTCTGACTTGCATAAGCTATCCTGCAAGCGAAAATATCGTAATCTCAATATAAACATGGGTATATTTAAAGTATCACCTTTACGAAAGAGACAAATTTTGGGAGGTCTATCAGGCCTCGTTTTAGGAGCAGGAATCATTTTGTTTTTATCTCTAAAAACATCAGAAGAATATATTTCCTTGGGTCCGATGAATAATGGTCATAATGAGATATCATGTGCCGCTTGTCACACAGATGCTAATGGCAATTTGTCTCAGCAAATACAATCCAATATGGCGCATGCCTTTGGAATGAGAGAAAATGGAGTGGATTTTGGCACCAAAGACGTAACCGTAAAAAATTGTTTGGAATGCCATGACCGTCCCAATGACCGCCATCCTACGTATAGATTTTCCGAACCTAGATTCAGAAAGGTAATAAAGAAAATTGATGCTACTACCTGTATTACCTGCCATACGGAACACAATGGGGAGCGGGTTAGTGTTGCTGCAATTAATTACTGTATGAATTGCCACCAGGATTTAGAAATGGAGAATGACCCTATAGATATATCCCATGTAGAACTAATAGCCAACGAACAATGGTTTACATGTATTCAATGTCATGATTTTCATGGTAACCATAGGTATAATGTGCCCACTAAGCTTCAGGATACAATACCACTAAAAATCATACAGAATTATCTTGATGGTGGCAAAGATCCGTATGGAACGGACAAAAAATACTTAGGGCTGTCTGAACCTGAATGGATTAAAACGCTTCAAAAGAAATAACAAAATATCCACTACCTGAGGGGTGTAGCTTTCTCAATATTGTTTCTACAAACGCTTAAATTTTAATACTACGTATTTATACTTTCTTCAGAAAGTGGTGATACGCAGTTTTTGTATTCTGTAAATCAGGGTTTTATCTGTTAAACCTGTTTTTATGCAGTTATTTATATGTTATAAAAAGATAAATGTTTATGTCCTATTGCATTATATGAGAAGTTAATTACGTATACATTTGTCAAAAGTAAGTACTAATACGTAGTTAAATTAAAAACCATACTATTATGAAAACCATTTTTACAAAAGCATCATTACTAGCAACTATAGCTGCAGTAGTTATGGCTTGTGGAGGAAAAGAAACAAAAAAGACAGATGCAGCCGCTACGGAAGAAGCAGTCGCTTCAAAAACAAAACAACTAGATATTGAAAAACCACAACTTACGTTCGGTTTTATCAAACTAACAGATATGGCACCTCTAGCCATTGCAAAGGAAAAAGGATTCTTTGAAGATGAAGGCCTCTTTGTTTCCGTTGAAGCACAATCCAACTGGAAAAATGTTTTAGACCGTGTTATTGATGGTCAATTAGATGGCTCGCATATGTTAGCAGGTCAGCCTATTGCCGCTGGTGCAGGTTTTGGAAGACAAGCTGAATTGGTGACTCCTTTTTCAATGGATTTAAATGGAAATGGAATTACCGTTTCTAATGATGTTTGGTCTAAAATGAAGCCTAATGTACCTGTTGGGGCAGATGGTAAACCAGTGCATCCTATTAAAGCAGATGCCTTAAAGCCTGTAATTACGGAATACAAAAATAGCGGTAAGCCTTTTAAAATGGGAATGGTATTTCCTGTTTCAACACACAATTATGAAATACGTTATTGGTTAGCTGCTGCCGGAATTCACCCAGGTATGTATACTGCGGATAATGTTCAAGGTCAAATAGATGCTGAGGTTTTACTATCTGTTACACCTCCGCCACAAATGCCGGCCACTTTAGAGTCTGGTACTATTTACGGCTACTGTGTAGGTGAGCCTTGGAATCAGCAAGCGGTTTTTAAAGGTATTGGTGTACCTGTAGTAACCAACTATGATATCTGGAAAAACAACCCTGAAAAGGTATTTGTAATGACGAAGAAATTCGTAACGGATAACCCAAATACTGCAATTGCAGTTACCAAAGCAATGATTCGTGCAGGAAAATGGTTAGATGAACCATCAAATAGAGCAGAAGCAGTAAAAATTCTTTCCATGTCTCAGTACGTTGGTGCACCAGAAGAGGTATTAGCCAATTCTATGACGGGTACTTTTGAATTTGAAAAAGGGGATAAAAGAGATATGCCAGATTTCAATGTGTTCTACAAGTACAATGCTACCTATCCTTTCTACTCAGATGGTATTTGGTTCTTGACACAAATGCGCAGATGGGGACAAATTCCTGAAACAAAAACTACAGAATGGTATAGCGAAACGATCAAAGATATTTATCGTCCTGACATCTGGAAAAAAGCAGCAGATTTACTAGTTGCCGAAGGACAAATTCCTGCAGCGGATGTTCCTGAAACGGATGGCTATAAAGCAGCAACAACAGATTTCATTGACGGTACCTCTTATGATGCAAAAGACCCAATTGGTTACATCAATAGTTTCTCAATCGGAAACAAAGATTAAGGTTTACAGTACAATTTATCGAAGCAAAAGCATACTATCATGGAACAAGACATCACATTAAAAAAAGAAGGACAAGGCCTAGCGTTTTTAAAAACTTTGGTAGCCAAATTTACTCCTAAGTTTCAAAAGGGAGATTTATTACCATGGCTTAAAAAATCGGGCATTACCTTACTATCTATCCTGTTATTTTTAGGGCTCTGGCACATGGGTTCTAAAGCATTATATAATAAAGAGGCGAATTACAAAATCGAAAAAGCATTGACAGAACAAGGTCAGGCAGCTGCTGATGCAGAACGTGATTGTATCGCTTCCGGCGATAGTAGTTGCCAGCCTAATACTTTGCCGTCTCCTACTCAGGTTTGGGCGTCGTTGCAAACTTTAATTGCAGATCATAAGGTAATTAATGCAGATAAAGCCGCTTTTAATGAAAAGATGGCCGCAACAAACGCCAAATTAGTAGCACAAGGTAAAAATGCTATTGTTTATACCGGTCGTGCCTCGTTTGTTGATATTGTGCTTACAAGTATAAAAACGGTTTTTGCAGGTTTCTTATTGGCCCTTTTAATTGCGGTACCCATTGGTGTTGTAATAGGTTTGAGTCCATCATTACGGAGTGCTTTTAATTGGTTCATACAAATCTTTAAACCGGTTTCTCCTGTAGTTTGGTACTTGCTTGTGTTCATGATCGTAAAAACTTTGTACATCGGTGATAGCTCTGATAATGCTTTTGTGATTTCATTTATAAGTGTAGGCCTGTGTGCCATGTGGGCCACTTTGGTTAACACAGCAATGGGTGTCTCCTCCGTAGATAAAGATTATATCAATGTAGCAAAGGTTTTAAAACTAGGAACTTTTCAAAAAATCTTTAAAGTGATTTTACCTTCATCATTACCGTTAATATTTACCGGGTTACGAATCACCCTTTCGGTGGCTTGGATGGTATTGATTGCTATAGAACTATTAGCACAAAGTCAAGGTTTAGGCTTATTCGTTTGGGAGGAATTCCAAAACGGAGCTAACGATTCCAACGCCAAGATTATCGTCGCCATGTTTGTTATTGGTATTATCGGTTTTCTATTAGACAGAATTATGTTAAGTGTTCAGAACATGGTGTCTTTTAATAAAAACGAAGGAGTATAACCTCACCTAAAACAATAGAAGATGGCATACTTAGAATTAAATAACGTCTACAAATCCTACGGAGAAGGAGATAACCGAACGGATGTACTATCCAACATTAACCTTTCTATAGAAGAAGGGGAGTTTGTAGCCATTGTAGGTTTTACAGGCAGCGGTAAAACAACCTTGGTAAACTTAATTAACGGCCTATTAAAACCCACAAGTGGCGAGGTTTTATTTAAAGGAGAACCGGTAGTTGATACCAGTCATGAAAGAGGGGTTATTTTTCAGAACTACTCTTTGTTACCGTGGTTAACCGTTGGACAGAACGTATATATGGCGGTAAAAGAGGCTTTTCCAAAAGAGAACAAGGCTTTTCTAATGAAAAGAGTAAAGGACTATGTTGGGATGGTAAGCTTAACACCGGCCATTAATAAAAGACCCAAAGAATTATCTGGGGGAATGCGCCAACGTGTTGCGGTTGCAAGGGCCTTAGCGATGAATCCGGAAATGATAATCATGGACGAGCCTTTAGGCGCTTTAGATGCCTTGACTCGAGGAAATTTACAAGATGAAATATTGAATATCTGGAGCCAAGACAAGCGTACGGCTTTATTGATTACTAATGATGTGGATGAGGGTATTTATATGGCAGATAGAATTATCCCTTTAAAACCGGGTCCCAATGCTACTTTAGGTCCAGAATTTAAAATTGATATTGAACGGCCTCGTGATAAAACCGCAATGAATGACAATCCTAATTTCAAAAAGACTAGAAATGCCATCATAGAATATTTAATGGATATTGGTGAGGCACGTAAATCGGTTTCTAACGAAACCTATGAGCTTCCTGATATAGCACCTAAAAGTTTTGTGGCCTAATAAAAAAATAACCTATGAGCACAGAAACCATACTTAACAAAGGCACAACGCAGAACGGAATTGTATTCCCTTCAAAAGTGATGCTTGATTTATCTAACCTAAAGAAAGTGTACCCTACACCTAAAGGTGACTATGTGGTACTGGAAAATTTAAACCTTCAGATTATGAAGGAAGAATTTGTGACCATCATCGGGCATTCGGGCTGTGGAAAAACTACTATGCTTTCTATGATTGCAGGCTTGAATCCTATTTCTGGTGGAAACATTGCCGTTCTAGGAAACCCTGTTAAAGGGCCGGGACCAGATCGTGGCGTTATTTTTCAATCTCCCAGTTTAATGCCTTGGATGACCGCTTTGGAAAATGTGCTTTTAGGCGTGAACCAGGTATTTCCTCATGCTACCAAAGCACAACGCAAAGATATTGCCAAATACTACTTACATAAGGTAGGTCTTGATGGCGCTTTTGATAAAAAAGCTATTGAATTGTCACAAGGTATGCAGCAACGTGTTGGTATTGCAAGAGCTTTTGCAATTAAGCCTAAAGTGCTGTTGTTGGATGAGCCTTTTGGAATGCTTGATTCTTTAACCCGAGGAGAATTGCAAGATATATTAATTGAAATCTGGAACAAAGAGAAAATTACTGCGGTGATGATTACCCATGATGTGGACGAGGCTATTTTCTTGGCCGATCGGGTAGTAATGATGACCAGTGGGCCAAGTGCAAAAATCGGGGATATTCTTGATATCGAATTTGAAAGACCGCGTACTCGAAAGTCGGTACTAGAACATGACGACTACTACACCTATAGAAAACATTTGATTGACTTTTTAGAACATTAAACCATAACAACAAACTTTTTTAATATACCTAGATTATGAAAAGACAGTACACATTAATAACCCTACTAGTCCTATCGATTCAGTTTGCTACTGCACAATTTGAACTCGATGGGGAGTTTAAGCCCCGTACCGAATACCGTAACGGTTTCGGTAGTATTATTCCAGATGCTGCAGATGCGGGCTTTGCAATCGCTACGCGATTACGTTTGAACGCGGGCTACCAAACGGAAGCGTTTAAATTTTATATGAGTCTTCAAGACGTTATGGTTTGGGGAGAAAACAGACAATTAAAACCTGAGGACAGTAATAATTCGTTTTCTGTTTTTCAAGCATGGGCAGATATCAAATTAAGTGAAGGGTTCTCTACAAAAATAGGTCGCCAAATGCTTGTATATGATGACCAAAGAATTCTTGGTGGAGTTGACTGGGCTATGCAAGCACGTAATCATGATGCAGCTTTATTAAAGTATAGCAAAGGAAAGTTAATGATAGATCTTGGTCTGGCTTTTAATCAAGATTTTACAGCTACCACTGCAAATCCGGGAGGATTTCAGTCTGCAGGCACGGCTTATAATACCACGGGATTCTTCTCGTATAAAAGTATGCAGTACTTATACTTAAAACATAAAGGAGAAGCCTTTTCTATTAGCGGTCTCATATTGAACAACGGTTTCCAGAATTTTACAGGCGAAGCAGATGCACTTGTAGCGGATGGTGTTAGCAATTTAATTACTTTAGGTACGCACTTAGACTATAAAAAAGGAAGCTTTGGAGCTGCATTTAATGGGTATTTGCAAACCGGGGAGCGCCAAAATAGTGTAGATGTTAGCGGGGCATATCTTTTAGGATTAGACCTAAGCTACAAAGTATCAAAAGGTGTTTCTTTAGGGCTTGGAGCTGAGATTATTAGCGGAAACGATGCAAGCACCACAGATAAGACAGAAGCTTTCTTTCCATTATACGGAACCAATCATAAATTCAATGGGTTTATGGATTATTTCTACGTAGGTAATCATGCCAACTCAATAGGACTTACAGATATTCATGCTAGTGCCAAATTTGCACTAAGTGAAACTTCTAGCTTATTGGTGAAAGTTTTGAATTTTAGTGGAGAACAAGAATTGGGAAGTGGTGAAAAATCACTTGGTACCGAAGTTGACTTGGTTTTTGCTAAAAACTTCAAAGGATACGGATTGGCCATAGGGTATTCGCAAATGTTTGCTAGTGATGGCATGTACGAATTAAAGGGAATTACTGAAGATGCTGCCGGTAGTGTTCAAAACTGGGCATGGGTACAATTGACCATGAAACCTAAGTTTTTAAACACTGCAAAAAAATAGTTCATATTTATAAAGATGCTTCGATAGGGCCGTTACAACCTTTTTGTTGTAGCGGTTCTTTTTTATAATTCTACTTGAATGGTGTGTATTTCATAATAATAGATTGCACGGAGTATACATACAGGCATAATAATTAGGTTTTTATTCTTAGCCTAAGAATAGTCATAGGTTATTGAAAATCTACCTTTGTAAAAATCTAGTATATTTGTACGTATAAATACGCATATTTTGAATCAAACAACAAGTATCATTTTAGCGGACGACCATTCTTTGGTTCGCGACGGCATCAGAGCTTTATTAGAGAGCGAATCTGACTTAAAAGTTATTGCAGAGGCTTCTGACGGTATTGAGGCGATTGAAATGGTGAATAAAAACACACCTGATTTATTGATTATAGATATCAGAATGCCGCGAATGACTGGTATAGAAGCAGTAGAAAAGTTAAGTGCCCAAAATTCGCCTGTAAAATGTATTATCCTTTCCATGCATGATTCGGAGGAGTATATTTTAAAATCGGTCAAGGCCGGAGCGCTCGGTTACCTTTTAAAAGATACTGGGAAAACGGAATTTATTAAGGCAATTCATACCGTTCGAGACGGAGGTAAGTATTACAGCGGTGATATTTCTAATGTTCTGGTGAATAATTTATTGGGTTCTACCACTAAAATCGATGAAACTCCTAAAAATGTTACCTCTACCAGCAATCAGTTTGATTTGACCAATAAGGAACTTCAGGTGTTGGAATTGGTTTTATCCGGTTTAACGAATAAACAAATTTCCGAAAAACTCCAGAATAGCAAGCGCACCGTAGAAACACACCGGTTTAACCTTATGCGTAAAATGGAGGTCAAGAATTTAATAGATCTTTCAAAAAAGGCGCAGCAGTTTAATTTGGTTTAGTATTTCATCTTTACTTTATGATTAACTAAGTCGGTACTATTTCTGTACATGAAACACGCTATTTTTTACCATATCTATCCTTTAGGACTTTTGGGTGCTGAAAAAACCAATGATTTAGTTTCTACTCCGGTTGATAGGTTGTCAGAACTTAATGGTTGGTTAGAGCACATGGTAGACTTAGGGTGCAACGCGCTTTATGTAGGCCCGGTGTTTGAATCATCAACCCACGGGTACGACACTGTAGATTATTATAAAATAGACCGTAGATTGGGTGACGACACTTCGTTAATCGCTTTGGTTGATAAAGCTCACAGAATGGGTGTAAAAGTGGTTCTGGATGGTGTTTTTAATCATGTGGGCAGGGATTTCTTCGCTTTTAGAGATCTTCAGAAATTCGGAAAGAACTCAAAATATATTGATTGGTTTTCAAATGTAAATTTTAAGAAGAAAAGCCCGCTGAAGGATTCATTTACTTATGATACATGGGCAGGCTATTATCAACTGGTAAAACTTAACCTTAGAAATAAGGAGGTCTGTGATTATCTTTTCGGTGCGGTTAAAAAGTGGATAGCTATTTATAAAATAGATGGGCTACGTTTGGACACTGCAGATGTGTTAGATTTTGATTTTATGAAAGAACTTGCACTCTTTTGTAAAAAGGAAAACCCGGAGTTTTGGTTAATGGGAGAAGTAGTTCATGGCGATTATAATCGGTGGGTAAATTCCACCATGTTAGATTCCGTTACCAATTATGATTACCACACTCCTATTTATGAAAGTTTTAATTTGAAGGATTTCGGTAAAATTTCCGAAACGGTGGAACGGGAGTTCGGTCCCAAAGGAGTTTATAAGAACCTAGCGCTCTATTCTTTTGTGGACAATCATGATGTTAACCGTGCCGCCAGTACTTTGAAGAAACCAGAGCATTTATTTCCATTATACCTTCTACTATTTACGTTGCCAGGAATACCAGCTATTTACTACGGAGGTGAGTGGGGATTTGAAGGAAAGAAAACAGCCCATAGCGATGATTTGTTACGTCCACGGGTAAAGCTTAATGACTTAGGGAGGCAGGCAAAGCATCCAAAGCTGTTAGATGCCATAAAACAATTCATAGAAGTTCAAAAGAATTGTAAAGTCCTTGTAAATGGATCTTATGAGACGTTGTTGGTTACCAATGAACAATTGGCCTTCTTTAGAAAAAATACGTATAAGACCATTGTTGTAATAGTAAATGCATCAACAAAAGTAGCTAAGGTAAATATTGATTTGAAAGGACTGCCCTTAGGAGTTTATACGGACCTTCTGAACGCCGGATATACCTCAATATCCAATAAAACAGCTCTTTCTATAGAAGTTCCGCCATGCTGGGGACGTATCTTGAGCCATTGATCGAAAAGTAGTGAAAAGGCACTTTTTTTGTTGATGTGGGATTATAACCTCAAACTATTACGAAAAAAACACTACGTATATATACGTAATTTTATAACTTGCTGTATCTAATTTTGATGTTTTGCATCAAAAAGGAAAAGCAATGTTGAAAAAGAAAACACATAAGACTGTTTGTTCATACTGTGGCGTAGGCTGTGGTATACTGGTGGATGTAGACAGCAAAGGTAAGATTGAGGTAGATGGTGATCCGGACTACCCTTCCAATAAAGGTATGTTATGCTCTAAAGGAAGAAATCTTAATTACGTAGCGCAAGACACCAGCGACCGCATCATGCATCCACAAATGAGATGGAGTAGAAACCATCCGTTGGAAAAAGTAACTTGGGATACGGCTTTTGAACGTGCTGCTGCCGTTTTTAAAAGTATCATTGCCAAGCATGGACCGGACAGTGTTGGTTTCTACGTATCTGGACAATGCCTTACGGAGGAATATTATCTGGTGAACAAAATAACCAAGGGTTTCATTGGAACTAATAATGTGGATACGAATAGTCGTCTATGCATGAGTTCTGCTGTGGTGGGTTATAAAAAAACACTGGGTGAAGATTCAGTTCCCATTTCATATGAAGATATTGAATTGGCCGATTGTTTTTTGATTGCAGGAGCAAATCCTGCTTGGTGTCATCCTATTCTTTACAGACGTCTAGAACAACATAAAGAAGATAATCCTAATGTAAAAATAATAGTAGTAGATCCAAGAATAACGCAGACTTGTGCGTCTGCAGATTTGCATTTACAAATCCTTCCGGGAACGGATGTTATTCTTTTCAATGCCATAGCTAGATGGCTCATTGAAAAGAAAAAGATAGATAAGAGTTTTATTAAAAAACATACTTCTAATTTTAATGCTTGTAAAGAAAGCGCTTTTACACTTTCTCTACGCCAAGCAGCCGAAAAATGTGGAGTGCCAGTTGCAGATATCCGTAAGGCAGCACAGTATATTGGCGATGCTAATAAGTTTATTAGCATGTGGACAATGGGCCTCAACCAAAGTGTGATAGGGGTTTCTAAAAACGTAGCCTTATTAAATATTTCTTTATTAACCGGGCAAATAGGTAAACCTGGTTGTGGCCCGTTTTCATTAACCGGTCAGCCTAATGCTATGGGTGGTCGTGAAGTGGGTGGTATGGCAAACCTTTTGGCAGCGCATAAAGATTTGGGTAATCCGCAACATAGAAAAGAAGTCTCCGATTTTTGGGGAGGAAAAGAAATTAATTCCGAACCGGGCTATACCGCAACAGAAATGTTCAATGCTCTGGAAAGTGGAAAAATGAAAGCTATATGGGTTATTTGTACGAATCCCGTGGTGAGTATGCCAAATGCCAATAAGATCGAAAAAGCTTTAAAGAATGCTGCATTTGTTGTAGTTCAAGATATTAGCCATAATTCCGAAACTACTAAGTTTGCCGATTTAGTATTGCCAGCTGCAGGGTGGTTAGAGAAAGATGGCACCATGACCAATTCTGAAAGAAGAATTAGTTATTTACCTAAGGTTATTGATGCCCCAGGAGAGGCTTTGCCAGATGTAGAAATTCTTTGGCGTTTTGCTCAAGCTATGGGCTATGAAGGTTTTGATTATAAAAATGCCGCTGAAGTTTATGATGAACATTGCCTTTTAACAAAGGGTACCAATATAGATATTACAGGTCTATCGCACGAACGCCTTAAAAATGAGGGGAGTTTCCAATGGCCGGTTCCTCATAAAACGCATCCGGGTACACCACGTTTGTTTACGGATCTCAACTTTCCTACTAATGATAATAAGGCACATTTTAATGCGCCAAAGAGTCTTTACAACAAATCAGAAGAAACAGATATTGATTTTCCTTTAATATTGAATACAGGAAGGGTAAGAGATCAATGGCATACCAGAACAAAAACAGGAAAAGTAAAGCGTTTGCTTACCCATGTTCCGCAACCGTACCTAGAAATGAACAAAGTAGATGCTTTTCTACGGAAGTTAAAAGAAGGGGATATTGCGGTTATTAAGAGCAGAAGGGGTGAAGTACAGGTTAAGGTGAAAATTAATTTTGATATTCGTGAGCGTGTAGTTTTTCTTCCTATGCATTGGGGTAAAGTATTGAATAATGATTTTGGTAGGGCAAACAACCTTACCAGTGATTTGATTGATCCTATTTCTAAAGAACCGGATTTCAAATACTGTGCTGTTCAGGTAGAGAAGTTTGTAAAACCAGCTCAAAAAATTATAGTTATAGGAGCGGGTGCCGCTGCGTATCGTTTTATACAATCTTATCGGGAAAAAAATAAAAAAGACGAGTTACATGTTTTCTCTAAAGAAAAAGACCCTTTTTACAACCGTGTTTTGTTACCAGAATATGTAAGTGATGAGCTTTCATGGGAGGCCTTGGAGAAACTAAAAAAGGGGGAACTGCAAAAAATGAATGTTACGTTGCATTCCGGTATAGGTATTTCAGATGTAAATACTTCCATGAAACAAGTAACGGATAGTGCAGGATTGATTCATTCATATGATTTGCTTATCATGGCTACGGGTAGCCGTGCTTTTGTTCCTAGTGAAGTGCAGATAGACCTGCCAGGTCGTTTTACGATGCGAGAACGAGGAGATGCCGATAAATTAAAGCAATACCTGCAAAAAACAGGACTACCAGCAAACGAACAACATGTAGTTATTGTTGGTGGTGGTTTGTTAGGGTTGGAGTTAGCCGCAGCGCTTAAAAAGATAGATATCAATATTAGTATTGTACAAAGGGCACCGCGCCTTATGGAGCGTCAGTTAGATAGTGTTGCTAGTCGTCTTTTGGCAGAAGATGTTTTCGAAAGAAACATTAACCTTTATTTTGATAGTGAGGTAAGTACTGTTTTTGAGGAAAAAGAGAATCCTTTTAGATTACTGGTTAACCTAAAAACAGGAAGAACCATTCAATGTAATGCAATTGTTTACGCTATAGGTACAAGGCCAAATATTGAGTTGGCAAAAAAAGCCGATTTAAATACAAGACGAGGTGTAATTGTCAATTCATATTTACAGACCAATGATCCATCTGTTTTCGCCTTGGGTGAAATTGCAGAATTCAACAACTCGCTTTTCGGAATTACATCGGCTGCGGAACAACAGGCAGATATTGCCGCAAATTATATTTTAGGAGATTATAGTAGTATTTATAACGGTTCTGTACTTATGAATATTCTAAAATTCGAAAATCTTGACTTGTGTAGTATCGGTATGGTGAATGCACCTTCAGGAGATAGTAGTTATGAAGAGATTATTTTAATGGATGTTAGCAAACGCTTCTATAAAAAATGTATCGTTAAAGATGATACTTTAAAAGGAGCGATATTGATGGGCGATAAGAATGAGTTCGCCGAGTTCAAACGCCTGATAGAAGAAGAAATAGAATTATCAGAAAAGCGCAACGAGTTGCTTAGAGGGGCATCAACCACTGTTCCTTTAAAAGGAAAAATGGTCTGTTCTTGCAGCCAAGTGGGTGAAGGCAACATTATTGATGCTATAGCCGGTGGTTGTTCTGAATTTAACGCATTATGTTCGGAAACAGGAGCAGGATTAGGCTGTGGTAGCTGTAAACCAGAAGTAAAGGCCATAATGAACAAACAACTACAATTAGCAAATTAAAAAATCGGGATTATGAACGATGATCTGCACCGTATATTGATAAAAGGAGGAGTTACCTCACCAGGGGAACTCAAGGATATTATAGGCTTGTTGGAGGCCGCGGGATTGAATGAAGTCTACTTTGGTTCCAGACAAGATCTGCTTTTCCCTTTAAAAGGGGTTGAAGAAGGTCAGCTTGAGCATATTTCAAAATTCAACACTAATATCATTACCGAAAGGCAGTATCAGAATATTGTAAGCTCCTATGTTGCTGCTGATATTTTTGATATGACCCACTGGCTTAAAGGTTCTACATATCTCTATATTTTGGAGGGATTTGATTTTCTGCCAGAATTAAAGGTAAATATCACAGACCCTAAACAAAGGTTGGTTCCGCTATTTAGTGGCAACCTTAATTTTATAGCTTCTGAAAATGAAGATTATTGGTACTTGAACATTAAGTTACCACATTGGGATAAAGCCGCGTATTATCCTGTACTGATTTACAGTTGGGATATTACTACTGTTTCTAAGGCCATTGAAGAAATTTATGAGGAAATTCAAGATGTAGAAGAACTGTTTTTTATCTTGAACAAGAATCTTGATACCAACAACAAGACCATAGAAAAGGAGCTAAAAGTACCTTATTTAACTTTCCCTTATTACGAAGGTATGAACCGTATGGGATTAGATCAATACTGGCTAGGTCTGTATTGGAGAAACAATAGATATGATTTGTCGTTCTTAAAAGAATTCTGTGGTTTTTGTTTAGATAACAGTATAGGTAAAATCTGTATTACACCTTGGAAATCATTTGTTGTAAAAGGTATTCAAAAGCAGAGTAGGCCAGCATTGGAGCGCTTTTTAGGGCAATGGGGAATTAACG
The DNA here is from genome assembly GCF_015330125.1 of Zobellia nedashkovskayae. NCBI lineage: Bacteria > Pseudomonadati > Bacteroidota > Flavobacteriia > Flavobacteriales > Flavobacteriaceae > Zobellia > Zobellia nedashkovskayae. The sequence goes on from NZ_JADDXR010000002.1 coordinate 1,502,935, forward strand.
TTAGACATTCGCAATTAGAAATGAACTGGCACCTGCCGGTAGATGATAATGAGGCTTTAGAACTAAAAAAGTTCTTGGTACGTAGTTTTGATCAGAATGATATTAGTACCTACGGCCTTACATTTGGTATAAGTAATGATGTGGGCAAGCGATCTCATTTTGCATCGGTAATTATAGAGAAGAATAGTTCGCCTACAATTGTAAAAGATTTTGATGTCCGCCCTACGTATAACGTACTTCACTTTGTAAACTTCGACCCTAACACCCAAAAATATTTAGCATACGCACAAGATGTGGATAAGATTGAGTTGCCAGGTTTGTTAATGGAACTCAGTAAAAAGTATTTTGACCAACTAGGGAGAGAGGTAGAAAAAACTGAAGCGCCTAAAAAGGCAATTGAGCAAGAGACAAAGACTATTCATCAATGTCAATCATGTTTTACCGTTTATGACCCTTTATATGGCGATTCAATAGCTGGTATTCCAAAAGATACTGCTTTTGAAGATTTGCCCGATATGTATGTTTGCTCGGTCTGTGAAGCTCCTAAATCTCAATTTGAAAAAGCCGAACTAAAATTTTCGAGCTGATTTTTGCTAAATTTGGATAGTACTTAAATATTATTCCAAATGAACAAAAAGTATATTGGCCTGTTAAGTTGTATTTTACTATTCACGGCTTGCAAGAACAATCCTGACAAAAAAACGAAAGTTGAAAATCCGGTAGACGAGATAACCATTCAAAAACCAACATTGAAATGGGAGCAAGTTGCGTCCGCAGATGATAGTAAACCTGTGGCTCGTCATGAAGCTGCATTTGTTCGCGTAGATGATAAATTCTATTTATTGGGAGGAAGGGACATTCGCCCTGTTAGTATTTATGATACCAATACTAAAGTTTGGTCAGAAGGTGCTAAGCCGCCTATTGAATTGCATCATTTTCAACCTGTAACTTATCAGAATAAAATATACCTTATTTCGGCATTGACGGGTAAATACCCTGCTGAAACTCCAACGGAACATATCTTTATTTATGACCCTGCCAATGATGAATGGTCGCAAGGAGATGAAATCCCAAAAGAGAGAAGACGTGGTTCTACAGGGAATGTGCTTTACGAGGGTAAAATCTACATTTCTTGCGGAATAAAAAATGGTCATATAGGAGACCATAAAAAATGGATGGATAGTTACGATCCAAGTACGGGCGAGTGGGAAATTTTGGCAGATGCCCCTCGTGCAAGAGACCATTTTCAAGCGGTTTTAGCAGATGGTAAAATTTACGCCCCAGCGGGTAGAAATTCGGGTCTTGATCCTGATTCTGTTTTTGGGGGAACCATAGGAGAGGTTGATGTGTATGATATAAAAAGTAATACTTGGGAGACTTTACCAGAAAATATTCCAACTCCAAGAGCAGGTAATGCGGCTGCACTTTATAATAATGAATTGATAGTTGTTGGGGGTGAATCTACAACGCAGGAAAAAGCACATGCTGAAGTTGAGGTTTTGGATTTAAACACACATAAATGGCATACGCTTCCTACTATGGTAGAGGGCAGACACGGTAGTGGTCTGGTGCTTTTTGAAGATGATTTGTATATAGCTTCTGGATGTGGAAGTAGAGGAGGTTCACCTGAACTGACTACTATGGAAAAATTTGGTGTAGAAGATTGATTTTCAGACCAATAATTTTAAAATTATTTTTTAAATCGTGATGAAAAACATATTACATTTGATAGGGAATTTCCCCATATCAAATTATACAAATGGATTTAAGAGACGGTGTTAAAACCGCAGAAAACAAGGTGTCTTCCGAGACTAAAAAATTAAGCGAATTTGTCAAGGACAAAAGTAAATCCTTGGTGGACCGCTTGGAGTCGTATGAAGATATTATAAATCTTGAGGTGGGAGATACGGGACTACACCGTGCCAAAACCATGGAGCGCGAATTTGATATTCGCCAGCTTTATATAAAGTATGAAGGTGATAACCCTACTGGTACGCAAAAGGATCGTATTGCTTTTGCACAAATCTACGATGCACTCCGAAGAGAGTTTCAAGTGGTTTCTTTGGCTACTTGCGGCAATTATGGGGTTGCTGTTGCCTTGGCAGCAAATTTGGCGGGAATAGCCTGTAAAATATATATTCCTGAAAGCTTCCATACAGACCGTGTTGTTGAGATGCAACTGCTGGGCGCAGAGATTATTCGTATGTCCGGTAGTTATGAAGATGTTGTAAAGGAAAGTAGCGAACTCGCAAAAAATAACGATTGGTATGATGCTAATCCTGGAGGAGCGAACACCCCTTTACAGATTAGTGCGTACTCCCAGATTGCAACAGAGATTTTCGAAGATTTAGGAGATGCACCTAAGTATTGCGCAGTTCCGGTTTCCAATGGTACGCTTTTCGCGGGAATTTATCGTGGGTTTGTTAGTCTGTACAAGAGAGGGAAAACCTCTAGAATACCAAAAATGATTGCAGCGTCTTCCTCTAGAAAAAATCCTATTATTCAATCGTTCTTGCAAGGTTTAGACCATTGTAAAGATTTGAATCCGGATGTAATCAAAGAAACCAAGTACAATGAACCTCTAATTAACTGGCATAGTTTTGATGGCGAAGAGGCTTTGTACGCTTTAAAAGAGTCTGGTGGTGAGGCATATAATATCAGTGATAAAAAGCTGAAAGACATGACGGCCTTATTAGCAAAGAAAGAAGGCTTTCGCATTTTGCCGGCATCTACTGCAGGACTTATTGCGTTGCTAGAACTTGATGAAAAAATGAATTTTGAACCAGACCGTTTTGTAGCGGTACTGACAGCAAAAAATTAATATTTAAGAGAATGAAAAAATCAATTGATGGAAAGGCTCTAGTTTATTGCGATGGAGCTTTCAATACACCTAATGGGAAAACCGCACACGGCTTGGTTCGTTTTACGGAACGTTACGATATTGTAGGAGTGATAGATGCTAATTATGCCGGTAGGGATGCAGGTGAAGTACTTGATGGGAAACCTAGTGGAATTCCGGTTTTTGCAACTATAGATCAGGGTGTTGAAACCTTAAAAGCTTCGGGTAACACTCCTGAATCACTTGTTATTGGTTTAGCACCTGATGGTGGTCGATTGCCACAAGAAGCAAAAGCTACTATTTCCAAAGCTTTGGAAATGGGTTGGAATGTTGATAGCGGACTACATGACTTTTTGACCAACGATACTGCATTGATGGCAATAGCTACCAAAAATAACTGTCGCATTCGTGATGTACGTAAAACACCGGACAGGGATAAACTCCATTTTTTTACAGGAGAAATAGAAAAAGTAGATTGTCTTAAATTGGCTGTTTTGGGTACAGATTCTGCACTTGGCAAACGTACAACAGCATGGCTTTTAGTTCATGGTTTAAGAGATGCAGGTCAAAAAGCGGAGATGATAGGTACCGGGCAAACTGCTTGGATGCAAGGTGCAAAATATAGTATGGTTATGGATAGTTGCATCAACGATTTTGTTTCGGGTGAGATTGAACATGCCGTTGTAAGTGCATATAAAAATGAAGACCCTGATGTTATCGTTATTGAAGGTCAGGGCAGTCTTATGAACCCTGCTTACCCAGGTGGTTTTGAGATTTTGGCAGCCGGAAGACCTGATTATGTCATATTGCAACATGCCCCAAAACGATTGGAATATGATGGATTTCCAGGCTATAAAATGCATTCTCTAGCAGAGCAGATAAATGCTATTGAAGTTATTTCTGGTAAAAAGGTAATAGCCATTACTGTAAACCATGAAGATATGGAAGAAGATGAGATTCTAGAGGCGTGCAAACAAATTACCCTAGAAACAAAACTCCCTGCTTTTGATGTTTTAAAGTATGGAGCAAAAGAACTAGTGGCATTATTAAAGGAAAAAATTCAATGAAAATAACCAATGTGTCTTATGAAAGGCTAGATTTAAAACTCTCAGAGCCTTACACTATCGCTTATGAAACGATAGATAATACGGTAAATTTTATACTTAAAATTGAGACAGATAGCACCATTGTAGGTTACGGGTGTTCAGCTCCGGACAAGATAGTTACGGGAGAACACCCTAAAGAGGTAGAGATGGCTCTAAAAGCACTTATCATTCCCTACCTAAAAGGTAAGGATCCTTTTACATATGCCTTTATCTTAATGGAACTTAAAAAGCTTTTAGGCAGAAAATCGTCTTCCTTGGCCATGGTAGATATGGCGCTTTACGATTTAATGTCCAAAAAGGCAGATGTGCCGCTTTATAAGTTCTTAGGTGGTTATCGTAAGAGCATTGCCACAAGTATAACGATTGGTATTTTATCGTTGGATGAAACATTGGCGCAAGCAAAAGATTTTGTTCAGCAGGGTTTTTCTATCCTTAAAGTTAAAGGCGGACATAGCTTAGCTGATGATATCGAAAAAATGACGTTGCTCCATGAAAAATTTCCTGAAGTTACTTTTCGATTCGATGGAAACCAAGGATACTCAGTAGTTGATTCTGTTGCGTTTGTAAAGGCAACAAGCCAAATTGGAATTGAAATTTTTGAGCAGCCTACGAAACAGGAAAAGGAAGAACGCTTGGGTCAAATTATGGATCAGATAGACATACCGTTAATGGCTGATGAAAGTTTAAAAACTCTTACTGATGTTTTTAGACTTGCCCAAAATGAACGGGTAGATATGGTGAATATTAAGCTGATGAAAGTTGGTGGTATTTTTGAAGGGATGCATATCAACTCCGTAGCGAAATCAGCAGGTATTGAAACTATGGTGGGTTGCAATGATGAATGTGCTTTGGGTATTTCTGCAGGACTGCATTTTGCACTCTCCAGACCCAACATCCGGTATGCTGATTTAGATGGGCATTTAGATGTTGTGGATGACCCTTTTAAAGGTTTGTTCAATTTAGAAAAGGGTGTACTATACCCATCGGATGCTCCCGGATTAGGAAAAATAAGTTTGTAATAAACTAGTTTTCTTCACTCTCTTGAATAGAGATATCTCTTCGGAAAGGAATAAACAGAGGATCAACATCTTTTGTCTCACCAACTACCGATTCTATTTCTCTTTTCAGGTAATTTAAATGGGCAATAGTTAGCCTGTCCGTCATTACGGGAATTGTTCTCTTAATTTTACCTTGAAGGTTTATAAGGTTATCTAATGCTAAAGAACGAACATCTGTATTGGACGTATAGCCTTCAGAAAGTTTAGCTAAAATACCTTCTACCATCCCTTCTGCTTCGTCGGGTTTGTAGAGGGTAATTAGGTTAGAGACATATGATTTCTGTAATTTTCTTCGATAGGCGTTCGTTTGGTAGAAAACATTCATATCACCCCAAACCAACTGGTTCAAATCATCCATATAATCTTGAGGAAGATAAGGGTCTTCGTCTTCGTAACGTTCGGCAATAAATGTCATTCTACTTAAACGACTTCCGCCTAAAAGATTGAGCATAATACTTTCCATAGTCTTCGTAACGGATTCTTTTGATTGCGGAGATTGTATGGCATTTAGTATATCGTTTCGTAACAACCATTTAGGCTCTTTGAAGATATAATTATTCAAGAAGACCAATGCCTGCTTTTGCTTTTGTTTTTCCACAGGGCGGTACACTTCACCTTCTTCTCCCATGGTTTTTGGAGTAACATAAATACCTGCAATATTTTTGGAGACGTGAAAAATGTAATCACTATACTGCCCAACAAGATCCTTGTAAATTTGATCCAGATTAGCATAATTATCGCTACTTTTCTCTTGTGTCCATTTTTTCAAGAACGGCGCAATTCGTTGTAAGTTTAGAATGCCGTACATACTAGCCTGCATGGCATCATCACCTAAATCTTCGGTCTGAGACCTAGGGTCAAAATCACGGCCCTCACCACCAAACCAAAGCCTTGGATTGGATGAAACACTGTCTACTACCATTTGGCTTAAAAGGTCTTTTTCGTCCTTAATAGACAAATCATCTGCAAATCTAGAATACCCCCATTGAATAGCCCATTTGTCGTAATCGCCTATGCGCGGCATTAAATCTTCTACAGGAATACTGTCTTCTGGTTGTGCCACATAATTAAAACGAGCATAGTCCATGATTGAACTTGTATGTCCGTTCTTTTTTAGAAATGCTGCATCACGTAATTTTTCTACAGGAGTTGCAGAACTAGCTCCCATATTATGTCTGAGTCCTAACGTATGACCAACTTCATGAGAGGCCACAAAACGGATGAGGTTTCCCATAAGTTCCGTATCGTACTCCATTTTTCTAGCACGTTCGTCAACAGCACCGGCCTGAACCATATACCAGCTGTGTAATAAGCTCATAAGATTATGATACCATCCAATATGACTTTCTAATATTTCGCCACTCCTGGGGTCTACAATATTGGGTCCGTAAGCATTTTTTGAAGGTGAAGCAAAATAGCGCAGAACTGAAAAACGCGAATCTTCAAGACTCATGCTTTTATCATTTTCTGGCCAAGGCTTACCTATAATGGCATTTTTAAATCCGGCCTGTTCAAAAGCCACTTGCCAATCGTTTATTCCTTGTATAAGAAAAGGTCTCCACTTTTTAGGTGTAGCAGGATCAATATAATAGACAATAGGGTTTTTTGGTTCTACCAACTCGCCTTGTTTCCATTTTAAGGAATCTTCAGCTTTAGGTTCTAATCGCCATCTGTGAATATACGTGTTGCGATCTACTTGTTGTTGATCATCACCATATTCTAAATATGAGCTTGCAAAATAACCTACACGGTCATCGTACAGCCTTTTTCTCATAGGAACTTTTGGAAGTAGAATAAAGGAATTGTTGATTTCTAAAGTAACTACTCCTGCAAGAATCGCTGCTGGAAGCTCTTTTCTTTTGTCTAATCCAGATTTGGCCTTATAGGTTTTAACGGTCTTTATTTCGGTATTTAATGGAAACGAATTTATTTCCTTTATATAGGACTTATCTTTTTCAAGGGAAGTCAGTTTGTAGTCGTCTTTTTTGTCTCCGTTAAGTGCTAATAGAGGATTTTCACCATTTATGAAATCCGTTACATCTATTACATGAGATTGCTTGTCATCATTGGTAGCTTTAATAGTAAAAGCTTCAAGAATAGGAGTGATGTTAGAATTATTTACCGCTTTTGAAATGGCATCGTCTTCGCTCGCTGCACTTACTAATGTGGCAATACGAAGGAAAATATTATTTGAAGGGCCTTTTTCGAAGGTTATAGTATTTTCTGAAATTTTTTCTCCACCATAGTTTCCGCCTCCAGACGGTGTTTTTATAAATCTTGTCACCACAAGCATCTCTCGGTTGAAAAGACTATCAGGTATTTCAAAATAATACTTATCTCCTACTTTATGAACATCAAAGAGCCCTGTTTTAGATATGGCCTCACTAGTAATTAAACGGTCGTAAGCTTTAGCACCTGTTGCCGCTAGGCTTTCTACTTTACCTTTTTTGTTTGATTTTCTAGCCACGCCAATGGTGCTGCAAGATACAGCCAACAGTAGCAACCCTATGTATGTAAAAAGTTGTTTCATTGATATAAAAATTTACCGCTCCTATAATTTGGGATTACAGGTAGTAGTCGGTATTCGCCCCTTAAAATGTGCCCGTGATGGGTCTTCGTATAAGTAGCGAACGTGTCAGTTCTTACTTTAGTATGGTTGTGGTTGAGTCTTATTCGCTTTTAACAGAAAATTGCATTGGCTTTAACAAGCCTGCGGCTACAACCCTAGTTATATACGGCAATCTCAATAAAAAAGACGAGTTTAATATACAATTCTGTTAGGTGGATGTCAATTTTAAAATTGAAAAACAACAAAGAGAACTGTTTTGGTGACTGGATGAAACGGCAATCTTTAAATCTTCTATCGTATTAGAATCATTACGGCACCCAAGGCTGTTAATACCAAAATCATTTTTCGATAAAAATCCTCTTTAATAATTTTCACTAGACGTATACCTAAGAAAACCCCTAAAATAATACCGGGTACCAACTTCAAATCAAATAAAAGGGTTTCAACGGTTATGGTCTCCCAAACAAAAATGTGTAAGGGTAATTTAAGTACATTGATTATAAGGAATAACCAAGCGGCAGTACCTATAAATTCGTTTTTTGGGACGCGCATGGCTAAGAAGTAAATGTTACTGAATGCACCACCTAAATTACCTATCATGGTAGTAATACCTGCAATAGTTCCTACTAGGCCTGCAAAGAGCCAATGCGTGGGCACGGCTTGTGATTTTCTTCTGTCCCACCAGTACATCATGACCACACTTACCAAGATTATCATGGCCATGGCAATCTTAAAAAGACCTTCATCCAAATCGTTTCCAATAAAGACACCACAGACAATGCCCACCAGAATCCAAGGTAAAAATTTCAAAATATGTGCCCAATTGGCGTGCCTATTATAATAAATTACAGCAAAAATATCGCCTACAACCAGTAGTGGAACTACTATGCCAGTAGATGCTTTTGCCGTAAAGGCAAGGGCCATAAGTGTCACATTAACAATCGCAATTCCTTTAATACCAGCCTTTGAGAGTCCGATAACGGTTGCGGCTGTAAATGCAAGGGCCCAAGCGGTAAGTGTAATATCAAAAGTGGTAGTTAAAAACACGAGAATAGGTTTGGTTTATAAAGGGCAAAAGTATCCTAAAAAAACAATATCTTTAGCGATTCACCTAAAACCCTTTATTATTAATGGAGTTATCTACTTTAGACTACAGTTTTATCATTGTTTTTTTCTCTATTGTTTTAGGTATTGGGTTTTATGTCTCCAAAAAATCTGGAAAGAATTCATCTGAGTTTTTTCTTTCTGGTAGAACCATGCCTTGGTGGTTGCTTGGACTTTCAATGGTAGCGACAACGTTTTCTACCGATACGCCCAATTTAGTTACTGATATTGTTAGAACAAACGGTGTATCCGGTAACTGGGTTTGGTGGGCCTTTTTAATTACTGGTCTTTTGACCGTTTTTGTATATGCTAAACTTTGGCGTAAATCTAACGTAAATACGGATTTAGAGTTTTATGAAATGCGTTACGGAGGTGCGCCTGCTAGTTTTTTGAGAAAATTTCGTGCCATTTATTTAGGAGCATTATTCAATATTATTACGATGGCTTCCGTAACCTTGGCAGCTATAAAGATTGGTGGTATCATGTTAGGTCTTGAGCCGTGGGAAACTGTTGTTGGCGCTGGTCTAATAACTGTTACGTTTAGTGCGCTTGGAGGTTTTAAGGGTGTTGTTTATACTGATTTTGTTTTGTTCTTTGTTGCTATGGCAGGTGCTATTGGAGCTGCATATTATTTGGTGAATATTCCAGAAGTAGGTGGTATAGAGGCGTTGATGGCAAATGAAAATGTAACGGACAAACTGAATATTCTACCTGATTTTAGCAATAAGAAAGCACTGATTACCCTCTTTATTATTCCGCTAGCGGTACAATGGTGGAGTTCTTGGTATCCAGGGGCAGAACCAGGTGGTGGAGGTTATATTGCACAAAGAATGTTGGCTGCAAAAGATGAAAACCATGCTATTGGTGCCACTTTCTTCTTTAATATTATGCACTACGCACTTAGACCTTGGCCATGGATTTTAGTGGCTTTGGCTTCATTGGTAGTATATCCAGATGTTGCAAGTATTCATGAAGCTTTTCCGCATATTGCAGAGGATAAATTAGGTCATGATTTGGCATATTCTGCCATGTTGACCAAATTACCAAGTGGGCTTTTAGGTGTGGTTCTTGCTTCTTTAATTGCTGCTTACATGAGTACCATTTCAACCCAGTTAAATTGGGGCTCATCTTATATTGTATTTGATTTTTACAAGCAACAGGTAAACCCTAATGCTACAGAAAAGCAAATGGTAGCCGTAGGTAGAATTTCTACGGTAGTGCTTATGATCTTAAGTGCGGGACTGGCCTTAGCGCTTGAAAATGCGCTTCAGATATTTGATATACTATTGACCTTTGGAGCGGGTACCGGACTCATTTTTATATTGAGATGGTTTTGGTGGCGAATTAACGCATGGAGTGAAATTACCGCTATGTTCGCTTCAGGAATTATATCGATATTATTAAAAACTACTTCTTTGGGTGCATTTCTTTTTGCTGAAACAACGGGAGTTTTTCCAGATTGGATGGAGTATCCTTTTGTAGTATTGGTTACAACTGCCATATGGTTGTCGGCGACATTTATGACACAACCAGAATCTAAAGAGACCCTTCGCTCTTTTTATACGCGAATTCAACCTGGTGGTCCAGGTTGGGCAAAAGTGGTGATGGATGCCAATGCAGACGGACAAAAAATAACTAAAGACAACGAAAAATGGAGTGTGCCGCAAGGTATCACCGCAATGCTTCTTGGGTGTATTCTTATCTACACCATTATGTTCGCAACAGGTTATTGGATATACGGTAGAACAGAAGCAGCACTATTACTTACGGGAATAGCCGTAATAGCTGCCTTTCTGCTAATACGGGCATGGAACAAAATGAAAGAAAATATTTTATAGTACGGTGTGCAAAGAAGAGGTCAATTATTCTGCATCTTCTAAAACAATCTGTAGAACTTCATTCGCTTTTATTTCGATAATTGAAGTTGATTTAACCTCATTTTTGCTACCATCATCATTATAAGTAAACGATTTGAATGAAACTTGTTCACCATCGTTAAATGCTTCTACTTGATAAATGGTGCGAGGTCCTTGTTCCAATGTTGTTAAGCTATAGGTTTTTAGGCTTTGACCATATTCTTTTTCTGCTCCAGTACCATGTCTAAGTTTAAAAGTCACGTAGTCTGCTGAAAACCCTGTGGAATTTGCAAAGGAGATTCCAGTATCATTAGAAATTTTGGCTTCTCCGTTTACAAGACTAACTTCTTCTTTGTCTTTTGAACAGCTTGCTGATATTACCAGAACAACACTGCAAAGTAGGTATACAATGCGCTTTTTCATAATTCTATTTTTTTTAGGAGGATTTGGGGTCTCCTGATTTGGGAAGGTGCTACTCTCTAACACCTTATGAATCAACGCCTGTTACTTTGGCTTATTGTATAAATTCGTTGTGTGGTCTTTAATTTCAACAAAGGAAAGTATTGGATATACTGGATTTTTTATGTGGCATGAAACCAGGCATACCATTTAGAGAAAACTTGCGTTATTAATTATCCAAACCTTAATTAACCTACCTGCGCATGAGATTTTACCGTCTTCTACTAGTGGCCTTTGTCTTTTCTGCAACTTGTTCCCAAGCACAAGAAAATAAGAAAATTGACTCTTATTGGCAGCTTCTCCTAAAGAATCAACGTCAAGAAGCCCAAGTTAAATTCCAAAAAAAGAACAAGGGTAGTTTACCAGATATATTAACTAATGAAATCATAGCCAACGAGAACGGTAAATTTACCGCTGCAGATGGGTTTATTGAGAATGTAATTTCTCAGCCAGATTTTGAGTACTATTTGTATGCCTTGTGGAACCAGAGTTTCTTTTTTGATTCTTATCTCAGCACGGGTTTTAATAGAAAAAATATTAGTAATATAAATGATATACCATTAGACCGGATTAAAAATGCGAGTGTAAAGGAATCGCTTCGGTATTTGAAATCTGCCGTAGCCCAGCATTCAGATGATTGGGGAACGTATGACCAACTGAATAATGCTATACCAGCTATTAAAGCATGGCAATTTTGCGGAAGTTTCGAAAATTTAAACGGTAGTGGTTTGGCTACGGAATATGCTCCTGAAAAGAATGTGACGTCTACAACAGATTTTAATGCCAACAGTAACGGATTCGTTAATTGGTATGACCAAAGAGGTCGCGAGAAAGATGCATACCAATATTATTCTAACCACTCGGAGTATGGTGGCGGTGTAAATTATGCTCAGACTTTTATTACAAACCCAACGGCTAAAAAAGCTGTGGTGCGCTTAGGAAGTTCATCTTTTGCCAGAGTGTGGTTAAATGATGTTTTGATTTACGAGAACACTAATGATGGTATAACAGATATGGATGCCTATAATGTTTTAGTAAACCTTCCTTCTGGCAACAACCGTCTCTTGGTTAAAAGTGCCGATCAAAGTGGAATTTCTTATTTCATTGTTAGAATTACGGACGAAGAAGGTAATGTTTTCAACGATCTAAAATATAATGCAGCTCCAAGTGCCTATAAAAAAAGTTCAATAGAAGCTATTGCTCCTAAAGAACTTCCGCATTCGGTAGAAGATTTTTTCCAGAACAAGTTAAAGCAAAATCCTAACAATTTTTTCAATACGGTATGTTTGGTAAGTGCCTATTTAAGGAATTCAAAATTTAATGAGGCCAAGGAAACATTGCAACCTTGGGTAGATGCATATCCTGAAAGCTCGTTCTTAAGGAAATATCTTATAGAATGTTACACAAAAGAAAAGGATTATACCTCTGCAAAAGAGTTACAGAAGAATATAGAAAGCGATGACGAGAAATATTATTTATCGTACATCTATCGCTTTGAAGATTCGCGGGAACTGTTTAAACTGCCTTTACCAGAATTTGAAGAATTTGTAGAAGAATTTGCAGCTTCGACAGATATGGATATCTTGAAAAAATCGGCTCAATTATTACTTAATATCAGGCAAGAAGACAAGTCTGCAGTAAAAGAAACGTTAAAGACAATTACTGAAGACTATAAAGATCAACTTAGTGTTTTAAAGGTTTATCTCAATATTTATTCGGCTTATTTGAATGAAGATGACAAGGCCATAAAAATACTGGAAGAGATTGATGATACTTATTTTGATTACGGCGCATTAAAGTCGCTTGCCGGATTCTACAATAAACAAGATAGAAAAAAAGAAGCTTTGGCTCTTTTTGAAAAACGATACAATTTGGTGGATCATGATAACATCTACTTATCGGATTACATAGCCTATCAACATGAATACAAGAATTATGAAGAGTCTCTGACCTACATAGACCAAATGCTCAAAAATTTCCCGTATTCTTTTGTTGCGATGGAATTAAAAGGAACTGCTCTTGAGCAATCTGGGAAGAAAAAAGAAGCTTTGGGTTGGTATAAAAAATCATTGAAACATAACGGGGCAAATACTTCTTTACGAAAGAAAATAGATGATCTCTCTAATGGCAAAAATTATTTTGAAGAAGTAGCGACGCCGGACATATATGAGTTCATGGCCAAAAATAGAGACAAAGGTGTAATAGGTAATTATGGTTATAATTATTTGTTAGATGAAAGTTTGCTTCAGCTGTATCCAGAAGGTGGCGGAAAATCTCAGACACGTTACGTCGTTGAAATTACTAGTGATAGTGGTATAGAATCTTTAAAAGAAGTAAACCTAGGTCTTAGTGGTAACTATCACATTACCAAATCTGAAATCATTAAGCCCAACAAAAAGATAGTTCCGGCCTCAAAAAATGGTTCTAGTATTGTTTTTAATAATCTAGAGATAGGGGATATCATTTATGTAGATTATGAAAGTAGCTACGCCAATAGCGGAAGGTTTTATAAAGATCATGTAGATTATTTTCAGTTTGATTCTTTTCACCCTATCCATAAAAATACGTTAAAGATTTTGGTGCCAAAGGGTAAAAAGTTTACTGCTAAAACCCTTAATGGGGAAGTAACTTACCAAAAACGAAATATAGATGATTATGTTTATCATGAGTGGGAAACCATTGACCAGAAAGAATTAACACCTGAGGAAAATTATATGCCAAGTCTTAGTGATGTAGCTAGCTATGTACATGTAAGTACAATAAGTTCTTGGGATGAGATTGCCAATTGGTATTCAGATTTGGTGCGCCCCCAGATTGTCATGAATTCTGATGTTCAAGAAGCGTTTAAAACAATTTTCCCTTCAGGAAGTGATGGATTCTCAGAAGACGAAAAGGCATCTAAGATCTACTATTATATTATGGAGAACTTTAGCTACAGCCATGTTGGTTTTAGACAAAGTGGTTTTGTTCCGCAAAGACCTTCAAAAACTATAAAATCTAAGTTGGGCGACTGTAAGGATTTCTCAACGTTGTATGTCACGCTGGCTCAAATGGCCGGTTTAAAATCGCATTTGGTTTTGGTGCTTACTTCAGATTATGGAGAAAGTACAATGGTATTGCCTAGTCAAGATTTTAATCACTGTATTGCCAAAGTCTTTATTGATGGCAAACCTCAGTATTTAGAGCTTACGGATAATAACATGCCCTATAAGTCAGTACCCACTAGTTTAGAGAGTGCCACGGCTTTGGATATCCCTAATAAATGGTTGAAAGACGTTAAAAAAGGGATTTACAAATTAAAGGACATTGATCATACGACCACGGTGCTGGAGAGTAATATGGAGTATGTAATAGGTGATGGTTCTCATCAGTTAAAAATAGAATCTGCTTTAAGAGGAAGTATTAATTCTCACTATGCGGCTATTTTTAAAGAGGACAATTATGAGGTAGTAAAAAAGAGTATTACGGATGATTTCAAAAGTAGAATTACAGAAGATTTTACTTTTGACAGCATACATAATATTAAATATGAACTTCGTTCGCCCGTTCTAAAATACACATCAAATTTAACGGTAAACGAAAAGTTAGATGAAATTGGGAGTATGAAGGTGTTTCGCATTCCAGCTGTGAATAATGCTTACAATACTTCAATTATTCAAGATGATGAGCGTGCTTTCCCAATTGACTATTTGCTTTACGAAAATGCAGATGTTTATAAATCTAGCTACGTAATCAAATTAAAAGATGATGAGCGTTTTGTTGAAATCCCAGAAAGTGCGGATTACAGTTTTCAAAAACACCATTTTAAAATAGATTATGAGTTGGCAAAAGAAAGCGAGCTACACATTACTATAGAAGCTAAAACCTCAAAAGAGCGTATTGCCGCAAGTGATTACAAAGACTTTAAGGCCTACGTAAAAGCGGCTTTAGATGCTAAGCAACAACTCATTGGTTTTAAGAAAAACAAAAAGGAAACCAAGGTTAGTTTTTCAGGTAAAAAATAATCTAAGCGTTGTTCTGATAAGACATCAACTTTGCTACATACTTGCCAATAACATCAAACTCAAGGTTTACAACTGTACCTACCTTGTATGAGTTAAAGCGTGTGTGTTCGTAAGTGTAAGGAATAATGGCAACGCTAAAACTGTTCTTTGCTGAATTCACTACAGTAAGGCTTGTACCGTCAATTGTAATAGAGCCCTTCTCAATAGTAGGGTTCCCTGTTCCGGCATCATATTCAAAAGTAAAGAACCAGCTACCGTCTTTTTCTTCAACGGCCTTGCAGGTTCCGGTTTGATCTACATGGCCCTGAACGATATGGCCGTCTAAGCGAGAACCAAGAATCATGGCGCGTTCCAAGTTTACTTTTTCACCCACTTTTAATTCATCTAGATTGGTTTTTTGCAAAGTTTCGTCAATAGCAGTTACGGTATAGGTGTTTTCATCCAAAGAAACCACGGTAAGGCAGACGCCATTGTGCGCAACGCTCTGATCAATTTTAAGTTCTGACGTCAACGGAGACTTCACCGTAATATGAAGGTTGCTACCATCTTTATCCAATTGTTGTATTTCGCCCAAAGTTTCAATAATGCCCGTAAACATGTTCCGTTAAATTTAAGTAGTTTTGTACCCTATATTATTAGGCAAAGGTAAAGAATAAGATGCAGGAAGAAGGAAAAATTAAATTGGGTATTTCAATAGGCGATTTGAACGGAATAGGTTGTGAGGTAGTCCTCAAGACCTTTGAAGATGCCCGCATGCTGGATTTTTGCACGCCCGTCATATTCGCATCCAACAAAACTATTTCATTTCAGAAAAAAGAGTTGGGCCTAGACATTAATTATCACGGTATTACTGATGCTTCTAAAGCGGTAGATGGTAAGATAAATGTGGTAAATGTTTGGAAGGAAGTTCCTAGAATAAATTTTGGAGAAGCTACGGAAGAAGGTGGAAAATTTGCCATTAAGTCTTTACGTGCAGCTGTTGAAGCGCTAAAGAATGGCACTATAGATGCCTTGGTTACAGCGCCTATAAATAAGAATAATATTCAAGCCGAAGATTTTAAATTCCCAGGCCATACAGATTTTTTAGCTCAAGAACTAGAAGGCGAAAGTTTGATGTTCATGGTAACGGATGACCTTAAAGTAGGTTTACTAACCGATCACGTTGCAGTAAAAGATGCTCCGGCAACTATAAACGCAATATTGATTAGAAATAAAGTCCGTACCATAGAGAAGTCTTTACAGATGGATTTTGGTATACGCGCTCCAAAAGTGGCTATGTTGGGTATTAATCCGCATAGCGGAGACAACGGTATAATTGGCAAAGAAGATGATGAGGTTTTGAAACCTGTGATTAAAGAAATGTCAGATGCAGGACATTTGGTTTTCGGCCCTTATTCCGCAGATAGTTTCTTTGGTTCTGATGCTTACAAAAATTTTGATGCCATTTTAGCGGCCTATCATGACCAAGGCCTTATACCGTTCAAAACATTGTCATTTGGTAAAGGAGTGAATTTTACGGCAGGTTTATCTAAAGTGAGAACCTCTCCTGATCATGGAACAGCTTATGAAATTGCAGGAAAAGGTAAGGCAGACCCTAGTTCTTTTAAAGAAGCAGTCTTTATGGCATTGCATATTTTTAAGAATCGAAAAGAGTATATGGAACTTACTGAAAACCCTTTACAGAAGCAGCGAATTAGACGCTAAAGGCATGTTTTTTTATTAGCGAGCCCCTTTAATTTCAAGAAAAGGTCTATAAGATAGGCGAACTTATTGAATTCCAATTAAAAAAGGGTTGTAAGTTTATTAAATAATAGTATCTTTGCACCCGCCTTTAATCTGGCGGTGTATAAAAATAGTGTTGAAATGATGAAGCAAAAGGAGTTTAACATTCCTTTCTCTGGATTAGGACAAGGAAAACACGAATTTGAGTATACGATTGATAACCCGTTCTTTGAATCTTTTGGGTATGATGAGTTCAATGCAGCAGACATTAAGTTGTATGTAGTTTTGAATAAAACGAGCACAATGCTCGAGTTAGAGATGAAAGCCCAAGGCACGGTTAATGTAAATTGCGACCTGACCAACGAACCATTTGATCAGCCTATTGAGGCAGATTTGGAGCTCGTAGTCAAGTTTGGGGATGAGTTTAATGATGATGATGATGAGATTCTGATTATACCCCATAGAGAACATCAGGTCAATATTGCACAATACGTATACGAAATGTTAGTGTTGGCCGTACCGCAAAAAAGAATTCACCCAGGGGTATTAGATGGTACATTGCAATCGGAAGCATTAAAAAAGCTTGAAGAATTGCAACCTAAGGAAAAGAAAAAAGAAAGTGATCCCAGATGGGACGAATTAAAGAAACTGTTAACGGATAAATAAGTTTTAAATGGCACATCCTAAGAGAAAAATATCGAGAACCAGAAGGGACAAAAGAAGAACACATTACAAAGCGGTAGCACCAACTTTAGCTACTGACCCAACTACTGGTGAAATCCATTTGTTCCACAGAGCACATTGGCATGAAGGAAAATTGTATTATAAAGGTCAAATTTTGATCGATAAGACTGAAGAAGCCGAAGCATAAACGTTACGGTTATCTTATTAATGAATAAACTACTCCCGTATTTAATGACGGGAGTTTTTTATTTCTAGTACTCAAATCTCAAAAACGTATAGTTTTAAACCAAAAATTGGTTAAAATTGATTATTTTTCACCAATTTTGATGCATTTTTGAGGGTTTCTGATATCAAATCGACTTTAAGATGAGTAAAACAACAGCAGCAATTACGGCTGTAGGAGGATATGTTCCAAAATTTGTCATGACCAACAATATGTTGGAAGAGATGGTGGATACCAATGATGAATGGATTGTTTCTAGAACAGGAATTAAAGAAAGAAGGGTATTGAAACCCGAAGAAGGAGAAGGTACTTCATATCTGGCTATCAAGGCTGCGGAAGACCTTATTCAAAAGAAAGATATTGATCCAAAGGAAATTGATTTGGTAATCATTGCCACTGCAACTCCAGATAGCATGGTTGCGTCTACTGCTGCTTTTGTAGCATCAGAAATTGGAGCGGTAAATGCATTTGCCTATGATCTTTTGGCAGCGTGTTCCAGCTTTTTGTTCGGTATGTCTACTGCTGCGAGTTATATAGAATCTGGCAGGTATAAAAAAGTTTTATTGATCGGGGCAGATAAGATGTCTTCAATAATAGATTATACAGATCGTACTACATGTATTATATTTGGTGATGGTGCTGGTGCGGCATTGTTTGAGCCAAATGAAGAAGGTTTAGGATTGCAAGATGAATATCTAAGATCAGATGGCACAGGAAGACAATTCTTAGGTATGGATGCTGGAGGTTCATTAATGCCAGCAACAGAAGAAACAGTCAAAAATAGAAAACACTTTATTTACCAAGAAGGTAAAACAGTGTTCAAATTTGCAGTTTCTAACATGGCAGATGTAGCCGAAAGAATAATGAAGCGTAACAATTTAGAACATACAGATGTCTCTTGGTTGGTTCCGCATCAAGCTAATAAAAGGATCATAGATGCGACAGCCAATAGAATGGGACTCGACAATTCTAAGGTTCTAATGAACATAGAAAGATACGGTAACACTACATCGGCCACCTTACCGTTGTTATTGGCCGACTTTGAGAGTAAATTTAAAAAAGGGGATAACCTTGTCTTTGCCGCTTTTGGCGGAGGTTTCACCTGGGGTTCCATTTACCTAAAATGGGCTTATTAAATAAATACCGATCACTAAAATAAATAACATTCCATGGATATTAAAGAAATTCAAAGCCTGATCAAGTTTGTAGCAAAATCAGGTGCCAGTGAAGTAAAGTTGGAAATGGAGGATTTAAAAATCACCATTAAAACAGGTACTGCAGATTCTGGAAACGAAACAACCTACGTGCAGCAAATCCCTATGCCGCAAGCTCAAATGATGCCCTCTCAACAAGCTCCCGTTCAAAATATTGAAGCAGCTTCAGGAGACGCGGCAAAATCTGATAAAGAAGAAGATTCCAAGTATATTACTATCAAATCACCTATAATCGGTACTTTTTATAGAAAGCCATCACCGGATAAGAGCGTTTTCGTTGAGGTGGGTAGTACTATCGGAAAAGGAGATGTGCTTTGTGTTATTGAAGCGATGAAACTTTTTAACGATATTGAATCTGAAGTTTCTGGTAAAATCGTAAAGGTTTTGGTAGAAGATTCTTCTCCAGTAGAGTTTGATCAGCCTTTATTTTTGGTAGATCCATCATAAATATAAATTCTGAATCCCAAATGAGTTTTCCCTGTCGGGAATGAATTGTTGGTACTTAGATTTTGGAATTTAAATTGAAAAAGTATGTTCAAGAAAATATTAATTGCAAATAGGGGAGAGATTGCGCTTCGTGTTATACGGACCTGTAAGGAAATGGGTATCAAAACCGTTGCGGTCTATTCTAAAGCAGATGAGGAAAGTTTGCATGTTCGTTTTGCTGACGAAGCTGTCTGTATTGGTCCGGCGGCAAGTAGCGAGTCGTACCTAAAAATACCTAATATAATTGCAGCGGCAGAAATTACGAATGCTGACGCTATTCACCCAGGCTACGGATTTCTTTCAGAAAATTCTAAATTTTCTAAGATTTGTGCGGAGCACGATATTAAGTTTATTGGGGCTTCTGGCGAACACATAGATCGTATGGGAGATAAGTCTTCTGCTAAGAAGACGATGAAAGAGGCTGGCGTACCTACGGTTCCAGGTTCCGATGGCTTGTTAAAAGATGTTGCCGATGCTATAAAGGTTGCTAAGAAAATGGGTTATCCCGTTATGGTCAAAGCAACTGCAGGTGGTGGAGGTAAAGGTATGCGTGCTGTTTTTAAAGAAGAGGATATGCAAGACCTCTTTGAAAGTGCTGTTCAAGAAGCTACCGCTGCGTTTGGTAATGGTGGCATGTATATGGAGAAATTGATTGAAGAGCCAAGACATATTGAAATTCAAATTGTTGGAGATCAATACGGTAAAGCCTGTCACCTTTCAGAAAGAGATTGTTCTATACAACGTAGGCATCAAAAATTAACGGAAGAAACTCCATCACCATTCATGACAGATAAACTTCGTGATGCAATGGGTATAGCAGCGGTAAAAGCTGCAGAATTTATAAAGTACGAAGGTGCGGGTACAATTGAATTTTTGGTAGATAAACACCGAAATTTCTATTTCATGGAAATGAACACCCGTATTCAAGTAGAGCACCCTATTACAGAACAAGTAATTGATTACGATTTAATTCGTGAACAAATTCTAGTTGCTGCCGGTGTGCCTATTTCAGGTAAAAATTATTTACCAAAACTACATTCTATAGAGTGCAGAATTAATGCGGAAGATCCTTATAATAACTTTAGGCCTTCTCCAGGTAAAATAACGACTTTGCACATACCAGGTGGGCACGGTGTTCGTATGGATACTCACGTATACAGCGGTTACAGTATTCCTCCTAACTATGATTCTATGATAGCAAAATTGATAACCACTGCGCAGACACGTGAAGAGGCTATCAATAAAATGAAAAGAGCATTAGATGAATTCGTGATAGAAGGTATCAAAACAACTATTCCGTTTCACAGGCAGTTAATGGATCATCCAGATTATTTGGCAGGAAATTATACCACTGCATTTATGGATGACTTTAAAATGGATCCTCAGCCAGCGGATTAAGAATAAAACCCCAATATGCATTGGGGTTTTTTTATGCATAAAAATGAATTTAAGCTATTGGGAATATAAGACTTGGTTGTCAGATATCGATTTTACTATCGTTGGTAGTGGTATCGTAGGACTTAACTGTGCTTTACAGCTTTATAAGCGTTTTCCTAAGGCTAAAATTCTGATTTTAGAAAAAGGCTTTCTACCGCAAGGGGCAAGTACTAAAAATGCTGGTTTTGCTTGTTTTGGTAGTATTTCTGAGGTTTTGTCAGACTTAGAGTGTCATAGAGAGAAAGAAGTAGTCGCGTTGGTGGAGCAGCGCTGGAAGGGCGTTCAATTTCTTCGTAAGAACGTGGGTGATGATACCATGGATTTTCAGGTTCATGGTGGTCATGAATTATTTCTAAATTCAGCGGATGAACTCTTTCAGAAATGCGAAAATAGGCTTGTCGAAATCAACAGGCTTTTAAGACCGGTTTATGGTGCAGATGCATTTCATTTGGGGCCTAATACCTTCGGTTTTAATAAGGTGAAAGAAAAGTACATCACCAATGTTTTTGAAGGACAATTGGACACGGGTAAAATGATGAACTCGTTATTGCAATTGGTTCATCGGGCAGGTATAAAAATATTGAATTCAATTACAGTTGAAAGTTTTTCCGAAGGTGTAGCGGGAGTGGATGTCAAAACCAATCTATTTGAATTCAAAACCAAAAAATTACTGATTGCCACCAATGGGTTCGCAGCTAGTTTACTAAATGAAGAAGTCAAACCGGCAAGAGCACAAGTGTTGATTACAGAACCTATTCAAAACTTAGCTATAAAAGGCACTTTTCATTTTGATGAAGGGTATTATTATTTTAGGAATGTAGGCAATCGTATTTTGTTTGGAGGAGGAAGAAACCTAGACTTTAAAGGAGAGGAAACTAGCCAGTTTGGATCTTCTAAACAAATTCAAGATAATTTAAAGAAATTACTCAAAGAAGTCATTCTACCAAACACTCCTCATCAAATAGATTTGAGATGGAGTGGCATAATGGGCGTCGGTCAGCAGAAGAAACCTATTGTTAAACAAATCTCTAACCATGTGTATTGCGGAGTGCGCTTAGGAGGCATGGGTATCGCCATAGGAAGCGCTATAGGTAAAGATTTGGCAAATATAACGAGTAGGCTGTGAAATAGAAGAAATATGCTTAGAACTGAGTAAATGGCTTTTTTGTTTTGTCTACGGAACTATTACATTTAATTTAAGTAGTTCCAGGTCTAGTTTCCTATTAGTTTATGAGACACAAGAAATGACGAGTGGTTTACTGGAAAAGATAAAACAGGTTTTGTATTAATTGAATATGATAGAAAAAGAGCAATTACATCAATTTTGTGCCACTTTCGTTGCCGAACGAATTGCCAGAATTCAAAAAAACATAGCGGATATCCAAACGTCTTTGACCTCAGAAACTAAAAGTAGCGCAGGAGACAAACATGAGACGGGACGTGCTATGTTACAGTTGGAGCGTGAAAAATTAGGTCAGCAATTGGCCGAAGCGGAAAAGATGAAACAAGTATTATCTAAAGTACCCAAGGAGAGTAATACTGCCGTGGTTGGTCTGGGTAGTTGGGTGGTTACTTCGAAAACGGATTATTTTCTGGCAATTTCTGCAGGTGAGTATAAGGCACACGATAAAACTATGTATTGTATTTCTGCCGCTACCCCAATTGCTAAAATACTTTTTGGGAAGCAAATAGGGGATACCGTAATCTTCAACGGTCAAGAGATAAAAATTATAGCAATAAAATAATAAGAAAGAGTTCTTTTAGCCCATACCTTTCATAGAGGCCAAAGTAGCTGACCAAACAATTACCGAAGAAAGGAAAATACCAATAGTGTTGGCCCAAAAAGCCTTTGTTTTTTCAATTTTGAAGAGATAGGAAGCTATGCTGCCTGCATATACTCCTGTGCCAGGAAAAGGAATCATCACAAAAAAGATAAGACCCCAAAATCCGTAACGTTTTATTTTATCGCCCGAACCTACTTTTGCTTTTCGAGCAACATATATGGCAGATTTTTTATAAAAATCCCATTTCAAGAAATAACGATTTATCTTCTCAAGAAAGAACATCATTAAAGGAAAGACAAGTACGTTAGCTGCAAAACAAAAAACAAACACCAAATAGATATTAAGGCCATTGAGCAGACCATAAGGTATGCCTACCTTGGCTTCTCCGAAAGGAGAAATACTCCATAATATGGCAATAACAAAATCTATAATCACAACTATTTTTTTGAACGGGCAAAAGTACTAATACAACGGGTCTGAAGCACCATTTTAACTCACAAATAAATTCAAAAATTGTGCCGTTCAAAAGTAGACAACCTGTTTTAACAGTTTTTAACTTTTCGATGAGTGGTACAATATTCCCTATCTATCTGTGTTTTAGACTATAGATATATTTAATAACCCAAACCTTTTGACCTATGAAACCTTTATTCGCTAAATTATTTTTACTTGCTTTTGTATCAATGACTGCCTTTTCATGTAGTGTAAAATCTGAATTGGAAGACATTGCCGATGAGCTAGAAGAGGAAAACAACGATGCACGAACTGAAGTGATCAAATTGGAAGATAACAAATAAGTTTGTTGCAACACAAATAGTAAAAAGGGAACCTGAAAAGGTTCCCTTTTTTTATGCTCTAAAGTTTTCAGAATTTGGCTGTATGCCAATTACTGTACAAGAATAGTATTGTCAGTAGCAGTTGGGTTCATAGGACAGAAATATACATACTCTCCAGCTTCCAATACAGTGGGTTTAGATAATTGCGTTTTACCTGTTGCAACAACTTCTGTCACATAGGCAGTCTGAATGTGGTTTTCAGGCTTGCTAATATCTTCACCTTTCTTTACAAGAACAAAACCAACATCATGACCAACACCTTTGTTCGCAATTTCAAAAACATAAGTACCTGGAGTAACGGTAAGTTGCTTCTTAGTAAACTCACCAGGAGTCTGCTCTAAGGCAATTGTTTTCACATCTTTTTTGCTCATTTCGTTTTGGGCATTTGCTGAAAATGCTACCGTAAATACTAATAATACTGCTGCTATTATATTTTTCATAATTTTTAGTTTTTGTCTTTTATTTTAAAAAGACGGATTGTTAAAAGGAATTGAATTTTAAAATTTGATTAGTTACCCTGTGCAATTATAAATTGCACAGGATGTATTTTATGCTATAATTGCCTGTAATGGGGCTGCTTCTGGAAAATCTACAGGTACATCAGTAGTTTTGTGTAAATAGTTAGAGATAGTCTTATCACCTACTAATACAATAGTATCTACTAGGTTTTCTTTTGTCCATCCTGCATTTAAAAAGTTTTCAACCACTGAACTATCTGCTGCACCACGGTTTTCTGTTACGTTTTTAGCAAAACTGGCCAGGGCGTTTAGTTTGTTATCAAAAGATGCTTTCCCAGCTCTAAGCTCAAGAATTTCCGAATCGCTAAAACCATTCATTTTACCAATGGCTGTGTGCGCTGCAAGACAGTAGCTACATTCGTTCACTTGGCTTACTGCTAGGTTTACAACTTCTTTTTGTTTAGCGTTCAAAGATGTTTTGGCATTACTAAGTGCCAAATAATTAGCTAACGCATTTTCTGAATAAGCGTAAGTAGCAAAAAGATTGGGTACAAATCCAACACCTTTTTCTAAGTTGTCAAAAATTGTTTGATTGGTTTTGCTTACTTCTTCTCTTGTGGGTACATTAAATTTGCTCATAATCTTTATGATATTGTGTCATACTCTTGGAGCGGTGCTTTATCGCTTCGGTCAATGACTATTATTATTTTAAAATTTTTGGTGAGATTGTTCGGCATCACAATAAAAATCATGGTGATGTTTTTGCTCACAATGTGTTTGCACATCTACAGTTTGTAGTTGTCTAGTAGGGCGTGAGAAAATCTCAATAAGGTTAAAAAGTGATATATGTTTTAGTTTCATCTTGCTTTGTTTTTAATTACACTGCAAAGATGAGAAGTAAGTGAAGTTGTTTGTTAGGCGGGATTGCCCGACCGCTTGTAGAAATTTCCCGTAACTAGGAAATTGGGGCTGTTTCTCTATATTGAGAGGGGGAAACACCTGTCATTTTTTTAAAAAACCGACTAAAATGAGCTGGGTCATTAAAACCAAGGTCATATGCAATTTCTTGATTTTGCTTATCTGTAAAATTGATTAGTCTCTTTGCTTCAAGAGCTAGGCGAGTCAATATTATTTGCTGAGGTGATTGTTGGTTGTAAATAGAAAAAAGGTTCGATAGTGTTTTTGGGCTTTTGAATAATAGCTTGGCATAATCGCTTACTTTTCTTTTGGTCTTATAGTGTGTGTCCACAAGGACATTAAATTTCCGGATGATTTCAACTTGATCATTATCCAATTTTTTAACAATGAGTTGTTCCTTGGCTAAACGAGTGCAAATGATAATTAATCGTTTTAATAGCATTTGAAGCATATCTCCTTGAATGCCATCGGGAGTGGAAAACTCGTCCTGAAATACCTCATAAAGGGTGTCAAACTTGCGTTTTTGTTCTTGGGGGATAGATATAATAGGAAGATCTTGGGTTCCGAAAAATAGGATGCCGTTACAAGAAACTTCGTGATCATGATCATTAATGCAATAAAATTCTCTGTTAAAATGAAAAGCAGTTAATGGCAACTCCGTTTTTTCATATGAAACATGTTGCAAATAAGTGGTAGTAACCAACTGGTCTGGCAATAATTCTATTGCCATCCCATCAATATATAAAGCAAGGGGTTGTTGGTTTCTGTTCCATAACATATAAATGTTTCCTGAACTTACTGAAAATTGACTCTGGTACTTTTTAATATCATTGGTGAACCCTAAATGAGAGCCTAGCTTGGTATCATTGAACTCAAATTTCATTTGGAATAGGTTAGATTGTTTGGCTAAATTAGTCTCGTTTACATAAAAACCTTACCTGTGAAATTATGATAAGTATCAAACTTATATGTTAAACAATTATAAGTATTTGTTAAACAAAAAGGCTTTTTGTACTATTGGCGAAGTAAATGAGCATAGTTAGTTAACTTAACTACCAACATAATGAAGGCGTACGATGCAGCAGCGGATAAGTTTTATAGTAAAATAAGTATTAGTCCTGTGCCTCTGGCTTCATGGGATATTCATAGTTTTAACTTTCATGAGCTATGTGAAAACGGAAAAGATGCAATTTTTATACAGAATATAGCTGAAAGTAACAGATGGTCTTATCGTAAAATAGATAGTTTGTCTTTACAAAGAGGAGAAGTGGTTGTTATTACAAATAGTAAACTAACCATTGTACATGCTACCAGTAATATGGTCTCAATGTCAGGATATAAGGCAGAAGAAATTATAGGAAAGACCCCTAAATTATTTCAAGGCAAAGAAACAAGCCAAGAAACTTTGGCTAAAATAAAAACGGCCATCGAAAGTAAATCACCTTTCGAGGCCGTTATTTTAAACTATAAAAAAGACGGAAGCACCTATAATTGCCAAATAAAGGCAGAGCCTATATTCAATAACCGTGGGCAGCTCGTAAACTATATTGCATTTGAAAGAGAAGTAGCCTAAAAACCACTTCTCTCATGTTCTATCTACAATAAATTACTTCTTTTATATCTCGGTAACACGTAAAGTGTTAACCATTCCTTTGTCTTTCATAGGCATTGCTGCTAAACTAATTAGCATATCTCCCGTTTCTAAAAGGCCTTTCTTGCACGCCATTTCATTTACGTCATCTATGGTCTCATCAGTAGAAACATATTTGTCATAATAGAAAGCACGAACACCCCATAAAAGGTTTAATTGTGTAAGTATACGTTTGTTTGAAGTGAACACTAAAATATGTGCACTTGGTCTCCATGCAGAAATCTGAAATGCTGTATACCCACTATTGGTTAATGTAGATATTGCTTTTGCTTTAATCTCATTGGCCATAATGGCAGCATGGTAACAAATAGATTTTGTAATGTATCTTTTTGTGCGAATGTGTGGTGGATCATGAGGAACCTTAATAAGTTCAGAATTTTCTACACTTTGTAGAATACTGGCCATTTTTTCAATAACCTGAACAGGATAGTTTCCTACAGATGTTTCACCAGATAACATAACGGCATCAGCACCATCCATTACAGAGTTGGCAACATCATTTACCTCTGCACGTGTTGGTGTAAGGCTAGTAATCATCGTTTCCATCATTTGGGTAGCGATTATTACTGGTATACGAGCTTTCTTAGCTCTAAGAACTAATTGTTTTTGAATTAAAGGAACTTCCTGGGCTGGGACTTCAACACCTAAATCGCCACGGGCAACCATTAATCCGTCACAATACGCAACAATCTTATCTATATTTTCAACAGCTTCCGGCTTCTCAATTTTAGCGATAATCGGAATTTTTTCGTCTGCATGTTCCTTAATTATAGCTTGTAGATCAATAAGATCTTGACTAAAACGGACAAATGAAAGTGCTATCCAATCCACCTTAAGTGAAATGGCAAAAATGGCATCTTTAACATCTTTTTCTGTCAAGGCAGGCAAAGAAATATTTGTATTGGGTAGATTAACGCCTTTTTTAGAGCGTAACGGACCACCTTGTATTACTTTAGTTTTTACTTCAGATTTACCATCTGTAGTAACAACTTCAAACATTAGCTTTCCATCATCAAGTAAGATGCGCTCACCAGGCTTAACATCTTGAGGAAAGGCGGCATAGTTCATATATACCCTTTCGGCGGTACCTTCAAAAGGCTCACCGGTTACAAACGTAATTTCATCACCAGGAGCAACTACAACTTCGCTTGCCATAACACCTACCCTTAACTTAGGTCCTTGTAAATCTCCAAGAATAGAGGTGTTGCGACCAGTTTCTTCGTTTAGCTCACGAATCATTTTTACGCGTTCGGTAACGTCTTCATAATCGGCATGTGAAAAGTTGATGCGAAAAACGTCCACACCAGCTTCCATCATATCCCTTAGTACTTCTTTTTTACTTGTAGCTGGCCCTAGGGTAGCTACAATTTTTGTCTTTTTGTTAATTGGCATTGATCAAAAAATTAAATTGTTCTTAGATTTGAGTTTGTCAGTTTCTATTGCGTAAGCCGTTATAATGTTGGGTATATTTTGCAGTGTTCTTACAAGGTTTTCCATATTAATGAACCCATCTTGTTCTATTTTTAAAAAATAGTCTACATCTCGGTGTTCGGGTACCATGTGGAACGCTGTGAATGACGGTTCATCCTTAAATAACCCTTTTTGGTTTGCTGTGTCTTCTACCAAACCGTTATTGGTAAACAACGTCCAATACCTATCGTTGATATCATCTTTCCATTCAAAAATTGGAACTGTAATATGACCGGAAAGGTCAAGATCTTCATTAGACCTCTTAAAGCTCGATTTTAAATGAAGATTAAGAGCATAGGCTATGGAATAATCTTCAAGGCTACTATGCAATGCAACTAAATCGAATGAGTCTTCGTAAAAGTCGTTCGTAATTTTATGTACTGCTACCATATGGGCACAAAGTGGTAAAGATAATATTAATACCGTACAACGCCTAGATTAGGCAGCGCTAATGCTAATTTTGAACAAACTATAACATTTTGGTTACATAAAACTACGATTCAAGACTTATCCATCTTGTCTTGCAACGCATAATATGCTCTTTTTGATGCTCTTTCTTCTGCCTTTTTTTTAGAGGTAGCTCTAGCTTTTGCTACAACCGTGTCTGCAATACTGAGTTTTACCGCAAAGTGTTTTAGGCTGTCATTACCGGTATCATCATAAACGTCATAATCGAACGTTTTTTTCTGCTTTTGGCACCATTCTATAACAAGGCTCTTGTAGCTTATGACTTTTCCTTCTAATTGCTCAATATCTACATAAGGCTCTATTACCTTTTGGCTGATAAATTTTTCGCAATACTTATAGCCTCGATCTAGATAAATTGCACCAACCAGTGCTTCAAAAACATTACCGTGTATGTTTTCTCCAAAGTGAGATTTTGGAATACGGCTTTTGACATGATCAATAAGACCCAAATCTTTACCGAGTTCGTTAAGATGTTTCCGGCTTACTATTTTTGAACGCATCTTAGTAAGGTAGCCTTCATCTCCTTCAGGAACTTCGTCGTATAAATGTTTGGAAATTATAGTGCCCAACATGGAGTCGCCTAAAAACTCAAGACGCTCATAGTTTAGAGGATTCCCTTCTTTGTCCTTTTCATTAGCTGAACGGTGTACAAAGGCTTTTTTGTATATGGCTAGATTCTTGGGTTTAAAACCCAAAATAGAAGAGATTCCTCCAAAAAAATCCCCATCCTCTTTAGGATGGGAATTGAATATATTGGAAGGAAAACCCATAATGTATTACTCGCTAAATTTTTTGAAAATAACGCAGGCATTATGACCACCAAAACCGAAAGTATTGCTTAAAGCGACATTTACGTCACGTTTTTGAGCCTTGTTTAGGGTCAGGTTTAGTTTAGGATCTATATTTTCATCTACAGTAGTATGGTTTATAGTTGGTGGAACCAAACTATGTTGCATAGCTAAAATTGATGCAATAGCTTCAATAGCTCCGGCAGCACCCAATAGGTGACCGGTCATCGATTTTGTAGAGTTGATATTGATGTTAGGGGCATGATCGCCAAAGACTTCACTAATAGCCTTTAGTTCTGCCACATCTCCAAGGGGTGTAGAAGTACCATGGGTATTTATGGCGTCTACATCTTCCGGTTTTAGACCGGCATCCCTTAGGCAGTTTTTCATTACTTGTACCACTCCTATTCCGTCAGGATGCGGAGCAGTCATATGGTATGCATCGCTCGAAAGGCCGCCACCGGCAACCTCGGCATATATTTTTGCGCCACGCGCTTTGGCGTGTTCGTATTCTTCTAAAATTAAAGCACCAGCTCCTTCACCAAGAACGAATCCGTCTCGGGTAGCATCAAATGGTCTGGATGCTGTTTCATAACTATCATTTCTGGTAGATAGAGCGTGCATAGCTCCAAAACCGCCCATACCAGCTATGGTGACTGCAGCTTCGCTACCTCCCGTAACTACTACATCACAATGACCTAAACGAATATAGTTTAAGGCATCTATCATCGCATTCGCAGAAGAGGCACAGGCTGAAACAGTCGTATAGTTTGGCCCCATAAAACCATGTTTAATAGAAATATGCCCAGGAGCAATATCTGCTATCATTTTAGGTATAAAAAATGGGTTGAATCTTGGTGTACCATCGCCTTCGGCGAAGTTCATTACTTCGTTTTGGAAAGTTTCTAGACCGCCAATACCGGCACCCCAAATAACTCCAACACGAAATTTGTCTACTACATCTAGGTTAAGCCCAGAATCTAGTATAGCCTCATCAGAAGAGACCAAGGCATATTGCGCAAATTTATCTAGTTTTCTTGCCTCTTTGCGATCAAAATGCTCAAGAGGGTCAAAATTTTTCAGCTCGCAAGCAAATTTTACCTTAAATTTTTCAGTATCGTAATAGGTCACGGGAGCAGAACCGCTCTTTCCGTTTTTAAGACCTTCCCAATATTCATCAATATTATTCCCGATGGGCGTCAACGCACCCAACCCGGTAACTACAACTCGCTTTAATTGCATTGAACCTAATTTTTGATTTACTTAGTATAAGTCAAGCGTAAATTAAAAAAATTATCCATGCGATAATAGTTACCACATGGATAATTTTGAATCTTGTTCAAGAAATCATAAAGATTACTTCGCTTCTTCTATATAGCTAATGGCTTGGCCAACTGTTGCGATGTTCTCAGCTTGATCGTCTGGAATCTGGATGTCAAATTCTTTTTCGAATTCCATGATTAATTCCACGGTATCTAATGAATCTGCGCCTAAGTCGTTAGTAAAGCTAGCTTCCGTTACTACTTCGTTCTCATCCACACCTAATTTATCAACGATGATAGCTTTTACTCTTGATGCAATGTCTGACATAATAATATTGTTTTTAAAAAATTAAATTGGTTGCAAAAATAAAAAACTTTGGACTAAAACCACTATTTGTCGTTAAAATGTCTTGTAATTTATAAAATTTCAGGATAAGAGCGGTATTTTTGACCGAAATATTTTGCTACCAGTAACGTCAAAGGGCACATGAAAAATATTGTATTATTTGCTTCCGGTTCAGGTTCTAACGTTGAAAATATTGTTGAATATTTTCAAGAAAATTCTGAAGTCAACATTTCTGCAGTGTTAACTAATAAAACGCAGGCAAAAGTTTTGGACAGGTGTAATCGTCTAAATATTAATGGTTTATATTTCAACAGAAACTCTTTTTATGAAACCGATTGTGTGCTGGATATTCTAAAAACCTTTAAACCGGACTTAATTGTATTGGCGGGTTTTCTCTGGAAAGTGCCTGAAAATCTGATAGCTAATTTCCCAAATAAAATTGTAAATATACACCCGGCACTTTTGCCAAAATACGGAGGTAAGGGAATGTACGGGGATAATGTACATAAAGCCGTACGAGCCAATAATGAGACCGAAACTGGCATTACTATTCACTATGTAAACGAAAATTATGACGAGGGAGCGATAATTCGGCAGGTAAAAACGTCCGTTTCTGCAGATGATACTCCAGAAACTATCGCACATAAAGTTCATCAACTTGAATACGAATATTTTCCTAAGGTAATAGCCCAAATATTAGAGGTGGAATAATGGCGAAAAAAGGGAAATTCTATACGGTATGGAAGGGTAAAAAACCCGGAATTTATGATTCTTGGTCAGATTGTAAAGCAGCAATTAGCGGTTTTAAAGGAGCTCAATACAAATCCTTCGAAACTTTTGATAAAGCAAAAAAAGCTTTCAATGGAAATTATGCGGACTTTACAGTAAAGAAAAAAGGCAAGCCAGCTATAACGCCAGAGCAACTACAACGGTTTGGAACACCCAATTACCATTCTATCTCGGTAGATGCTGCCTCTAGTGGTAACCCTGGAATTATGGAATACCAAGGCGTAGATACCAAAACGGGAAAGAAACTTTTTAGACAAGGACCTTTTGCACAGGGTACTAATAATATAGGCGAGTTTTTGGCTATCGTACACGGCCTTGCTTTTTTAAAGAACAATAAAAGTGATAGGATAATCTATACGGATTCCCGTACCGCCATGAGTTGGGTGCGCAAGAAAACCTGTAACACCAAATTACCGGAGACTCCAAAGAACAAAGAAGTTTTTGATTTGATCCGTAGGGCTTTAGATTGGCTTAAGAACAATTCATATAGTACTCCAGTGGTAAAATGGGAAACAAAAGTATGGGGTGAAATACCAGCAGATTTCGGACGAAAGTAGTCGTAAACAGACCCACAGCATTTTTTAATATAAAATATATTTTACGATTTTTTTAGAGGATAAATAACTGTTTTGTATAAGGGTGTAAAATCTAAAAAGGTAATACTCCTAGGCTTTTTTTGTAAGGGTATATTTGCATGAAATAGCATTACAAAAGCGTATATTTGCAGCTTAAACTTAAAATTACATGGGTAAACTTCTAATCGTAGGCACTGTTGCCTTTGACGAAATTGAAACTCCTTTCGGCAAAACCGATAAGATTTTGGGCGGTGCAGCTACCTTTATTGGTTTGGCGGCCTCTCAATATAACGTAGAATCTGGAATTGTTTCTGTTGTAGGCGAAGATTTTCCGCAGAGCTATATAGATGTTTTAAAGAACAAGAATATTGACCTCAGTTCCTTGGAGGTTGTAAAAGGTGGAAAAACTTTTTATTGGAAAGGAAAGTATCATAACGATCTTAACTCTAGGGATACGTTAGTAACAGAACTAAATACATTAGCGGACTTTAATCCTGTAGTATCGGAAGATTTTAAGGATGCAGATGTGGTAATGTTAGGTAATCTTCACCCAAGCACTCAGTTAAGTGTTATTAATCAGATGAAAAAACAACCAAAACTAATAGTATTAGATACTATGAATTTTTGGATGGACAATGCTTTGCCTGAGTTAATGGAGGTTATAAAACATATAGATGTTCTTACCATAAATGATGAAGAGGCTAGACAATTAACCAATGAGTACTCTTTGGTAAAGGCGGCCAAAGCTATTCAGAAAATGGGTCCTAAATATTTGGTAATCAAAAAAGGAGAGCACGGGGCGCTTTTGTTTCATGAAGAGGAAATTTTCTTTGCACCCGCTTTACCTTTAGAAGAAGTTTTTGATCCAACTGGTGCTGGAGACACATTTGCAGGAGGGTTTACAGGATATTTAGCTGCTACCGGGAATATTTCGTTTAATAATATGAAGAATGCCGTCATACACGGTTCAAATTTAGCATCGTTCTCTGTGGAACAATTTGGAACTGAACGTATGGAGGGCTTAAAAAAGGAAGAGGTCAATAAAAGGCTGCATCAGTTTAAGGCCTTGACCCAGTTTGATATAGAATTAAAATAATGACACGCCCCTATATTAGGGGCTTTTTTAATACATAGATTTACTATGAGTGACGCGATCAAACATGAATGTGGTATTTCGGTAATACGGTTACTTAAACCGTTAGAGTATTACAAAAAGAAATACGGTACTGCCTTTTACGGGGTTAATAAAATGTACCTAATGATGGAAAAGCAGCACAATCGTGGTCAAGATGGTGCAGGTTTTGCTAGTATTAAATTAGATGTTGCTCCAGGCGAACGGTACATGAGTAGAGTACGGTCAATTGCCCAACAACCTATACAGGACATCTTTGCGCAGATTAATGATCGTATAAACACAACACTTCAGGAGCACCCAGAGTATGTTGATGATGTTGCTGCACAGAAAAGGAACATTCCTTATATAGGAGAGGTACTTTTAGGGCATGTGCGTTATGGTACTTTTGGAAAGAACAGTATTGAAAGTGTTCATCCATTTTTAAGACAGAACAATTGGATGCACCGTAACATTATTGTGGCGGGTAACTTTAACATGACCAACGTTCATGAGCTATTTGATAATTTGATTCAAATAGGACAGCACCCTAAGGAAATGGCCGATACGGTAACGGTGATGGAGAAAATAGGTCATTTTTTGGATGATGCTGTTGCTAAGCTGTATAAGCAAATCAAAAAAGAAGGATATACAAAACAAGAAGCTTCGCCTATTATTGCAGAGCGTCTTAAACTTCATAAAATATTAAGAAGAGCTGCTAAAAATTGGGATGGTGGTTATGCCATGGCCGGCCTTTTAGGTCACGGCGATGCTTTTGTTCTTAGAGATCCCGCTGGTATTAGACCAGCCTATTATTACCAAGATGATGAGGTGGTAGTTGTAGCCTCTGAACGTCCTGCTATACAAACTGTATTTAATGTACCTTTTGAAGAAGTTAAGGAACTTGATCCAGGTCATGCCATTATTATTAAAAAGGATGGATCTTCTGCTGTTACCGAAATCTTAGAGCCTGTGGAGCGTAAGGCATGTTCATTTGAACGTATCTATTTTTCTAGGGGAAGTGATAAGGAAATCTACGAAGAACGAAAAAAATTAGGAAGACTTCTCTTTCCGCAAATATTGAAGTCTATTGATCACGATATTAAGAATTCTGTCTTTTCGTACATTCCTAATACTGCTGAAACCTCCTTCTTTGGAATGGTAAGGGAAGCGCAGAATTATATGAATAAAAGAAAGGAAGAACAAATACTTGCTATAGGTTCAAAAATTACAAGTGAGGAGCTTCACGAAATTTTAGAAGTTCGTCCGCGAATAGAAAAAGTAGCTATTAAAGATGCGAAGCTGCGTACATTCATTACACAAGATAGTAGCAGGGATGATCTTGTTGCACATGTATATGACATTTCTTACGGTTCAGTAAAGAAAGGTGATAATCTGGTTATTATAGATGATAGTATTGTTAGGGGAACGACTTTAAAGAAAAGTATACTTCGGATTTTAGACCGATTGTCTCCGAAAAAAATAATCGTCGTATCATCTGCTCCACAGATTAGATATCCAGATTGTTACGGTATCGACATGGCTAAGTTGGAAGATTTTATTGCTTTTAAAGCGGCTTTAGCTTTACATGAAGAGCGACTCACTATGAATATAGTAGATGACATTTATGATAAGTGTCTAAAACAGGTTAATAATAAGGATACAGATGTTATTAATTACGTTAGGGAATTCTATGCACCGTTTACTGCAGAAGAAATATCGGCAAAAATAGGGGAGCTTTTAAGTCCAGAAGATATTAATGCAGAAGTTGAGATTATCTACCAAACCGTAGAAGCACTTCACGAAGCTTGTCCAGATAATTTAGGAGATTGGTATTTTACCGGACACTATCCAACCCCGGGTGGTAACCGAGTAGTGAATAGGGCCTTTATTAATTTTTATGAAGGCAAGAGCGAACGTGCGTACTAATTAACATTATCGATGAAATACACTAATAAAGGTATTTCATCGATAATATTGGCTATTTGGCGTTTTTTTAGCCGCTTGGGCGGAGGTCAGATTACATTTGGTCTTGCCATAGCATAAGTAGGTTAAGTTCATGGTAAGATTTGGGGCAAAAAGGTGGAGATTTCTCCACCTTTTTATTTTCCACTATTTTGTAAAGTTGTTTTCTCTTTTTCTTTACGACCCCTCCAAAAAATCTAGATTCCTCTTTATTTATTTGTTTTTTCACCGTGTTGGTCTCTCGTCGTTCATTCATGAACCCTTTAACCGATTTTCGTACAGTTTGGCAAAGATGTTTTCATAAAGATCAATGCCACTATATCTTTGGAGAACCATAGCATAAGTAGGTTAAGTTCATGGTAAGATTTGGGGAAAAAGGCGGAGTTTATACTCCGCCTTTTTATTTTCTATACTTTCCACAATCAAGATTTCTCCACACTCTATATTCCTCTTTTTTCAACTTTCATTTTTCAATTTAAAAAGGGTTTTATTTTAGTCATAAATGTATTTCACCTAGAGTTTTGATCGTTTGTCCAAAACCTTTTTTTAAAGACTTTTGTAGCAGTACTTTTGGAGGACCATAGCATAAGTAGGTTAAGTTCATGGTAAGATTTGGGGAAAAGGCGGAGTTTATACTCCGCCTTTTTTATTTTCTATACTTTCCACATTCAAGATTTCTTCACACTATATATATTACTTTTTCAACTTTCATTTTTAATTCAAAAAAATGAGTGATTTTGGACATAAATGTATTTCACCTAGAGTTTTGATCGTTTGTCCAAAACCTTTTTTTAAAGGCTTTTGTAGTAGTACTTTTGTAGGACCATAGCATAAGTAGGTTAAGTTCATGGTAAGATTTGGGGAAAAAGGTGGAGCTATGCTCCGCCTTTTTTATTGACAAAATCCTCGCAAACATGCGGCCTTAAGGCATGTTCAGATTTTCTTATCAACAATTCGCTTAAAAAAAAACCCTAAATATTTCTTTTTTATTTCCCACAATACCAGTATTTTAGTATCGCCATAGCATAAGTAGGTTAAGTTTATGGTAAGATTTGGGACGAAAAGGGTGGAGTTTACTCCGCCCTTTTCTATTTTTAAAAGACAAAAAAACCCATCCTGAAGCAAATCAGGATGGGTTTTTTTAATTCTTCTTTATCTCAAGAAAATGCTTACTCTGCTCTTATTTGTTGGCAGCGTATAATTCAGCTACTTTATCCCAATTGATAACATTGAAAAAAGCATTGATGTAATCTGGTCTCTTATTTTGATAGTTTAGGTAGTATGCATGTTCCCAAACATCAATACCTAAAATAGGAAAACCACTACAACCGGTTTCCGGCATTAATGGGTTATCTTGGTTAGGCGTAGAACATATTTCTAATTTACCTCCTTTGTGTACACAAAGCCAAGCCCAGCCAGAACCAAAACGAGTACCTGCGGCACCGCTAAATTTTTCTTTAAAGCCTTCAAAAGAACCAAAAGCGCTGTCTATGGCAGAAGCAAGTTCGCCAGATGGGTTTCCGCCGCCATTAGGAGACATAATTTCCCAGAAAAGAGAGTGATTGTAAAAACCGCCACCGTTGTTTCTAACTGCCGCATTAGACATGTCTAAGTTCTCTAATATATCTTCTATTGATTTCCCTTCTAGTGGAGTACCTGCAATAGCACCATTTAATTTGGTCGTGTAACCATTATGGTGTTTTGTATGGTGAATCTCCATTGTTCTAGCATCAATATGTGGTTCCAATGCATCGTATGCATATGGTAATTTTGGTAGTTCAAAAGCCATGTTATATATGTTTTTAGTTCAAAATTTAGTGAAGCCAAATTTACATTTTTTAACATACAAATTCACTAAATAATTTGTTAAGAACCTTTTTAGAATTAGTAATTTGCGTAAAAAAGCACTTGGAACACAGCACTTTTAAAATATATAACGCTTCCGCGGGCTCAGGAAAGACGCATACGTTAACCAAGGAGTACCTTAAAATTGTTCTTTCTACGGGTGATCGTTTCAGTAAAATTTTGGCAATTACGTTTACGAATAAAGCTGTGAACGAAATGAAACACCGAATTCTGGACAGTTTGTTCAAATTTGGCAAAGTAACTGATGAAGTTGGGGCTCCCCCGCTTTTCTTGGATCTGATGCAAGAACTGAACGTAGATGCAGAAACACTACGCAAACGCTCCAAGCAGACCTTAAAGGAGATTCTGCACAACTATGCTTTTTTTGATATTTCTACTATAGATAAGTTTACGCATAGATTAATTAGAACTTTTGCAAAAGACTTGAAACTGCCCCAAAATTTTGAGGTGGTATTGGATACGGATTTATTGTTGGATGAGGCAGTTGCCAAATTGGTTCATAAAGCGGGAACAGATAAGCAACTGACAAAGGTTTTGCTGGAGTTTGCCTTAGAAAAGATTGATGATGATAAAAGCTGGGATATTGCTTATGATCTTGGGAATATTGGTAAGTTACTTTTTAGGGAAAATCATGCGGAGCACCTTCAAAACTTAAAAGATAAGGATATTAAAGATTTTGTAGAGTTGAAAAAAACTTTACGCTCACGAATAAAGGCTGCTCAGGAAAGTCTCGTGGATTTTGCTTCTCTAGCGTTGCAGCTAATGGAGGAAAACGGGTTGGAATACAAAGATTTTAAGGGAGCATATTTTCCAAAGTTTATGGACAAGATTGCTGCTGGAGATTTGACAATGGATTTTAATGCAGCTTGGAA
This sequence comes from Zobellia nedashkovskayae, assembly GCF_015330125.1. Taxonomy (NCBI): domain Bacteria; kingdom Pseudomonadati; phylum Bacteroidota; class Flavobacteriia; order Flavobacteriales; family Flavobacteriaceae; genus Zobellia; species Zobellia nedashkovskayae. The sequence goes on from NZ_JADDXR010000002.1 coordinate 1,540,855, forward strand.
ACAAAATTTTGTTGATGCTGTTTTGTACAACAAGTCTACTCCAGATGGCACTAAAGCTACATTAGATGATTTGCATCCTCAGTTTTCTGAAATTTTCAACAAGATAAAGCATACTTTTTATGAACTTTCCTTTTTAAAGAATGCCTATTCTAATCTGGTGCCCTTAACGGTTTTGAATGCCATACAAAAGGAAGTTAAAAACTTACAGAATGAACGTGACCAACTTTCTATAGCAGAGTTCAATACCATTATATCAAAAGAAATAAAAAATCAGCCTGCGCCATTTATCTATGAGCGTTTGGGTGAAAAATACCGTCATTATTTTGTTGATGAGTTTCAAGATACATCAACATTACAATGGAATAACCTAATCCCTCTTATCGGTCACGCCTTAGAAGGAGAGGATCTGCAGGGGGACAAAGGCTCATTGTTTTTAGTGGGAGATGCCAAGCAGGCAATATATCGCTGGCGTGGTGGCCGTGCCGAACAATTTTTGGATTTGGTGAATCAGACGGCGAGTCCTTTCGCAATACCGGCCCAAACAGAATCTCTACCAACAAACTGGCGGAGTTATGATGAGGTTATCAAGTTTAATAACGATTTTTTTACAGCTACCAGTCCATTTTTGAATAACGCCATGTATAATACCATGTTTGTTGATGGAAACCAACAAGGCTATAATTCTAAAAAAGGCGGAACGGTACAGCTTAATTTTATTGATAAGGACGAAGATAAAACAAGGGATGAGCAGTATTGCGATGAGGTATTGAACACCATAGCAGCTGTAATTGAAAAAAAATATGGATATGAAGACATTTGTATTCTAGTAAGGGGTAACCGGCAAGGTGTATTATTAGCAGATTTTCTTACACAACAACAAATCCCAACTATTTCGTCTGAAAGCCTACTGCTAAATAGCAGTGAAAAAGTACGTTTTCTGGCAAACCTTATAACGTACATTGGCAATCCCAGTAATCTGGAGATAGTCTATGATATACTGGCCTTTCTTTCAAAAAACGGAAAGAACAGACATCAATATATCTATAAAAATCTAAAAAACTTAGAATACCTTTTATTAAAGGAATATAGTCTTGACGTTAATGAACTAAAACAACTCTCAGTCTATGATGGTTTGGAGCGGGCTATACGTCAATGTAATTTAGTAGAAGGTTCTGATGCCTATATTACCTTTTTTATGGATTTTGTCCTTGAAACCGAACAAAAGGAAGGAACAGGCGTTCAGGCTTTTTTGAACCTTTGGGAAAAGAAGAAAGAGAAACTTAGTATTTCGGCTCCTGATAATATAGATGCAGTACGCATTATGACGGTGCATAAGTCTAAAGGACTTGAATTTCCCATTGTGATATTTCCTTTCGCCAATGAGCATATTTATAAGCGGATGGATAAAAAAATATGGCTTCCTTTTAATGCCGATGCTTTTGACGGATTTGAAGAAATTCTTATAACCGAGAAAAAGGAAGTTGAGAATTATGGTGAAGAAGCTGCCCGAATCTATTCTGAAGAAGAACATAAAATGGAGCTTGATGCACTTAACCTATTATATGTAGCATTAACACGTGCGGAGAAAGCCCTTTATGTCATTTCAGAAAAAGACTTGGCAAGAGGAGAACATAAAACCGATTATTATTCGGGCTTATTTATTGATTACTTAAAAGGCAAGAACCTATGGTCGGATGACCAATTAGTTTATGGCTTTGGTGATTTGGAGGAAGCTCCAGTCATTCACGAACCAAATGAACAACAGAAAATAGATTACAGTTATACGCATAAGGACAGGTCTAGCTTTAAAATATTGACACGTTCCGGAATGCTTTGGGATACGGACCGCGAGGCTGCGCTTTCAAAAGGTAATCTTATACATTATATATTAGGTTTCATAGAAACGGAAGATGATATTGAACCAGCGCTACAGAAAGCAGTGCAACAGGGCGAAATAGAAAGCCAGGAAGTAGATGAGATTAGGAGCAAGCTGCAACGTGTGGTAAAACATCCTGAACTCAACGTCTATTATAGTAAAGGAAGTATTATAAAGAATGAAAAAGATATTATTACTGCTGCCGGCAAGATGTTAAGGCCAGATAGAATAGTAATTAGAGAAAAACGCGCAACACTAATAGATTATAAAACGGGTAAATCAAATCCTAAATATAAAGAACAATTATATTCCTATGCGGATGCTTTAGAGGATATGGGGTATGTTGTAGAGAATAAGGTTATAGTTTATATAAACGAAAAAGTAGCACCAGAATTCATATAATAATATGTACGGAAAAATCAAAGAACACCTAGAGAAAGAACTTACCGGTATTAAGGAAGACGGCCTTTATAAAAGTGAAAGAATAATAACAACGCCTCAAGGTGCTGTTATTAAAATTTCTACAGGAGAAGAGGTTATAAACTTTTGTGCGAACAACTATTTGGGTCTTTCGTCGCACCCAGAAGTTATTCAAGCGGCAAAAGACACATTGGACAGTCATGGTTTTGGTATGTCTTCAGTACGCTTTATTTGTGGTACTCAAGATATTCATAAGGAACTGGAAAAGAAAATTGCTGATTTCTATGGTACGGAAGATACCATATTATATGCAGCGGCCTTTGATGCCAATGGTGGAGTTTTTGAACCATTACTATCTGCAGAAGATGCTATTATATCAGATTCACTTAATCACGCCTCAATAATAGATGGGGTTAGATTATGTAAGGCGAAGCGTTACCGTTATGCGAACAGTGATATGCAGGATCTAGAAAAGCAACTGATACAAGCCAATGAAGATCAAGCACGATTTAAAATAATAGTAACTGACGGTGTTTTCTCTATGGACGGCCTTGTGGCTCCTTTAGATAAAATTTGCGATTTGGCAGATAAGTACGATGCCATGGTAATGATAGATGAATGTCATGCCACAGGCTTTATAGGTCCTACGGGAAAAGGTACGTTAGAAGAAAAAGACGTTATGGGCCGTATTGACATCATTACGGGAACGTTAGGTAAAGCACTTGGTGGGGCCATGGGTGGTTATACTACAGGGAAAAAAGAAATTATTGAGATTCTACGCCAACGTTCAAGACCGTATTTATTCTCTAACTCTTTGGCCCCTGCTATCGTGGGTGCATCTATTAAGGTGTTTGAACTTTTAGAAGATGATACTTCCTTGCGTGATAAGGTCCAGGAAAATGCCGCTTATTTTAAGGTCGGAATGAAGAAAGCAGGCTTTGATATTATAGATGGTGAATCGGCTATTGTACCTGTAATGTTATATGACGCTAAATTAGCGCAACAAATGGCAAGTCGTTTGTTGGAAAAAGGAATTTATGTAATAGGATTTTTCTTCCCAGTGGTGCCAAAAGGCAAAGCAAGAATACGTGTTCAGTTGTCTGCCGCCCATGATATCAAGCACTTAGACCTTGCAATAGAGGCTTTTATTGCCGTTGGAAAGGAGTTAAAAATCGTTTAACTGCATTATTTACGGTATTAAATGCGTTAAAAAAAATAAGAAATTGATTTTGTTAATAATATTTAACAACTTACATTTGCAGCTAATAAACACTTAAACTTAAAAATTAATACATGAAACATCTTAGCAAATTATTCGTTGTTGCTGTCCTTATTGTAGGCATCAACAACATGCAAGCGCAAGACGAGAATAATCCATGGCAAGTACAATTCGGAGTTAATGCCATAGATGTGTACCCGACTAGCGATGACAATTTCCCGACACAGACTAGTTCTTTCGGTAATGAGCTTTTCAACGCTACGGATCACTGGAATATTCTTCCTTCTATTTCCTATGTTGGTGTATCTAGATCTGTAGGTGACGGTATCTCCGTTGGTGTAAGAGGATCTTTAAACAAAATCAGCAAATTAGGCGATATTGGTGTAGACGATCTTTCTCACTACGCTTTAGATGGTACAATTAAATATAACTTCCTTAAGGAAAAAGTTGTAGATCCATTCGTTGAAGTAGGTGGTGGTTACACTTGGGTTGATGAAATTGGTGCTGGTACTGTTAATGGTGGTGTTGGTGTAAACTTCTGGTTTACTGAAAACATCGGTCTTACTGTACAGACTACTTACAAGCACGCTTTTGAAGATTACGGTCGTAAGCACTGGCAACATTTAGCAGGTATCTCTGTTAAGTTTGGTGGTACTGATACTGACGGTGATGGTGTATATGACAAAGATGATGCTTGTCCAGAGGTTGCTGGTCTTGAAGCTTTCAACGGTTGTCCTGATGCTGATGGCGATGGAATCGAAGATAGCAAAGATGCTTGTCCTAACGAAGCTGGTTCTAAAGAAATGAACGGTTGTCCTGATGCTGATGGTGATGGAGTTGCTGATAAAGATGACAAATGTCCTAACGAAGCTGGATTGGCTAACCTAGCAGGTTGTCCTGATGCTGACGGTGACGGAGTTGCTGATGGTGACGATGAGTGTCCTAACGAAGCAGGTCCTGCTGAGAACAAGGGTTGTCCTTGGGCTGACGGTGATGGCGACGGTGTATTAGACAAAGATGATAAATGTCCTGAGGTTGCAGGTACAGTAGCTAACGCTGGTTGTCCTGAAGTAACTGAAGAAGTACAGAAGCAATTGAATGACTATGCTAGAACTATCTTGTTTGACACAGGTAAGTCTTCTATCAAAGCTGAGTCTACTTCTGTAATGGTTGACATCATCACTATCTTAAAAGAGTATCCTAATGCTAAATTTACAGTAGAAGGTCACACTGATAGCGTTGGTAGCCAGAAATTGAACCAAAGCCTTTCTGAGTCAAGAGCACTTTCTGTAAAAGAGTTCTTAGTAGAAAAAGGTATTGAAGAATTTAGATTGTCTGCTATCGGTTACGGTGAAGACAAGCCTATCGCTTCTAACAACACAAGAAGTGGAAGAAAAGAAAACAGAAGAGTTGAGATTAACTTAGTAAAGTAATTCTCTTAACTAAATAAGTTTAAAAGCCCTGACATTTGTCAGGGCTTTTTTTATTTTTGACTATGCAGAGTTTTCTAGAAGAAGTAGTCAAAGAAGTATGGGAAAAATACAGTTCGCACGAGCATATCGTTTTTGTGCTTCCAAGTAAGCGGGCCGGTACTTTCCTCAAAAATGCCATAGCAAAATCTGCGGACAGCACTTTTTTTGCTCCTGATATATATAGTATTGAAACCTTTATTGAGCAGATATCTGGTTTATCCTACGCTAGTAATACTCAGCAGCTTTTTATTCTCTACAATACTTACCTAAAAGAAACTTCACAAGATAGAGACAGCTTTTATAGTTTTTCTAATTGGGCACAAACCCTTTTACAAGACTTTAATGAGATTGACCGTTATCTGGTTGATGCCAAAAAACTCTTTTCTAATTTAGCTGCAATACAGGAATTAACCCATTGGTCCCTACAGAAGGAAAAGACCAAAATGATGGAGGATTACCTTCGGTTTTGGAATAACCTGGAATCATTATACGGTAATTTTAATACGGCTTTATTGAGCGTGGGTCTTGGACATCAAGGTTTGGTGTACCGCAAAGCCCATTCTGAGTTGGAAACTTACTTAGAAAAGAACCCAAAGAAGTTTTTTGTATTCATAGGGTTCAATGCTTTGAATACGGCAGAAACTAAAATAATACAACATATTCTTGATCATGCCAATTCTGATATTTATTGGGATATAGATTCTTACTTTTTAGAGGATAAGGTTCATGACGCGGGTTTCTTTTTGAGACAACACCTTAAAACGTGGCCTTATCTAAAAGAAAATGCACTTAAAGGTGTAAGCTCATACTATCTAGGAGATAAAGCGATTAACGTGATCGGAGTGCCCAAGAATGTCTCACAAGCAAAGTATACTGCCCATTTACTTGAGAGTATTCATGGCCAGAAAGCTTCTGATTTAAAACGAACCGCTGTTGTACTAGGTGATGAATCTCTTTTAAACCCAATTTTAAATTCTATACCTGAATGTATTGAAAGGGTCAACGTAACCATGGGTTACCCTTTAAATAAGATTCCATTGGCTAGTTTATTTGATCAGTTTTTAAACCTGTATATCAATAGGAACGAACAAGGTTGGTTCTATCAGAATATACTATCATTTTTGGCGCACCCTTATGTGCATATACTTTTAGGAAATGATAACGAAGGTCACAACGTAGAGTCTATTGAAGAAGTTATAAAAAATAAGAATTGGGTGTATATCAATACAGATCATATTAAACAAGTGGAAAAAAATGGCACTATGGCCTCCACATTGCTATTTCATGAAAAAACACCTACTCCAAAAGAAATTCTAGAACACTGTTTGCGTATAATAGCAGCGCTTAAAGACAAACTTCATGATACCAAAGATGCTTTGTCTCTAGAGTATCTTTATAGATATTTTAATTTATTCAACCAGTTGTCTGATTTGGTGGAGAAGTATGATTTTATAACGGACCTTAAATCCTTATTGGGCCTTTATCGCGAGCTATTATCTTCTGAAACACTTGATTTTCAAGGGGAACCATTAGAAGGATTACAAGTAATGGGAATGCTAGAAAGTCGTAACCTGGATTTTGAAACGGTTATTATTACTTCCGTAAACGAAGGAATACTTCCTTCAGGAAAATCAAATAATTCATTTATTCCATTCGACTTAAAAGTACAATTAGGGCTTCCAACCTTTAAGGAAAAGGATGCTGTATATACCTATCACTTTTACAGGTTATTGCAGCGTGCTAAAAATATCTATGTCCTGTATAACACAGAACCAGACGTATTAGAAGGAGGAGAGCGTAGTAGACTTATAAACCAATTGCTGACTGATGAGAACAGAAGTTCTATTATTAATGAGAGCGTAGCATCGCCAATCATATCACCTAAGCAACATGTTTTAGAGTCTATTGAGAAAGACAGTTGCTTGCTAGAACTCATTAAGGCGCACGCTTTAAAGGGGTTTTCGCCTACATCGCTTAGCAACTACGTTAGAAATCCTATTGATTTTTATAAAAGGAATTTACTTGGTATTGATGATGTGCTTGAGGTTGAAGAAACTATAGCAGCCAATACTTTTGGTACTATTGTTCATGATACTTTAGAGGACCTCTATACTCCTTTCATCGGAAGTATTTTGACTGAAGAAAAACTAGTGGATGCTAAAACTAAAGTAGCAGAATTAGTAAAAAAACACTTTGCTAAGACCTATTTAGATGGTGATATCTCTAGAGGTAAAAATCTCATTGCCTTTAACGTGGTTCTTCGTTACATGGAGAACTTTATTAATTTGGAAATTGACGATGTCAAAAAACATCAGATTAAAATAGTAGGCTTAGAAGCTAATCTTAAGATATCGCTAGATATTCCTTCGGTAGACTTTCCAATTAATCTGAAAGGTAAATTAGATAGGATTGATGAAATAGATGGAACGTTAAGAATCATAGATTATAAAACGGGAAGAGTTGAACGGAATCAATTGGAAATTGTAGATGGTATATCCATAACATCAGATTATAAATTCAGTAAAGCTTTTCAGCTCCTTTGTTATGCCACAATGTACGCTTCTGAACATCCGGAAGTACTTATGGAAGCAGGAATTATATCCTTTAAAAAGCTGAGTTCTGGCGTAATGAAGTTCGCGACAAAGGATAAGGCGGGCAATGGCGCAAAAAAAGAAACAAAAATAGGGAAAGAAACTCTTTCCCTATTTTATACTGAGCTCACAGCTTTAATTACTGAAATTTGTAATATTAAAGTTCCGTTCGAGGAGAAAGAAGTATAACTCCCAACCCAGTAGAAATTCTATTTTTTATCCGGTCTAGTAGGTCGCACTTCTATTTTACTGGGCAAGGTACGCGGATTCATTTTCAATAAGTCCAGTACAAGTTCGCCAATATCCTCAGGCTGTATTTTCCAAGCATCTTTTTCATCTGGTTCATTACCTGCAAAATGGGATGAAACAGAACCTGGCATAATTGTAGAAACTTTAATATCATACTTGCGTAGGTCTAACATGACTGCTTGCGTAAAACCAACTACACCAAATTTAGTAGCGTTATAGCCTGCTCCGGATGCGAAAAAATTTGTGCCGGCCAAACTTGCCAGAGTAATATAATATCCCTTTGATTTTTTTAAAGCTTCAACCGAAGCTTTTAACGTATGGAAAACACCGCTAAGGTTAGTATCTATCATTTGATGCCACGCGTCTTCCGTAAGCTCGTCTACGGGTGCAAAATGACCTACACCTGCGTTTGCTACAACAACATCTAACTGGCCCCATTTATCCAATATTTTTTTAACAGCAGCCTTTTCATCGCCGTGTTTTGAAACATCTGAAGCCAAAGCAAGAACGTGGTCTTGGGCATTTAGCTGTTTTGCAGCTTCCTCAACTGTCTTAAGGGTTCTTCCGCTTATGGCCACTTTAGCTCCTGCTTCTAATAATTTAACAGCAACACCGTACCCTATTCCTTTTGAACCTCCTGTTATATAAACTACTTTATCATTTAAATTCATATCGTTCTTTTTTATAAAATTAAATCTATAAAGATTGAAGAAGAAGTCTTGGACGTTATTCTTTTCTTAAATAAGAAGTTGTCCGTTCTAAAAAGGGGGTAAAATCATTCTATCGATACTATTTATGCAATTTTAACAACCAAAATTGTTAATATTTGCACTGACTTAGACACCTGAGTGTTGATTCTGTAATTTTTCTTGTCAATACCAGAATAGAAACCTATTTTAGAGGCTTAAGGTTGTTTGAAATATAATGCAAAATAGTATTTCAAAGAATAATATAACCGAAGTAAAAATTATAACAAGTGACGAAATTTTTAGACGATAATTTCTTACTAGAGAGTAAGCAGGCACAGTCGCTCTATCATGAGTATGCTGTTCAAATGCCTATAATAGATTACCATAATCATCTCCCGCCAAAAGACTTAGCAGAGAATCGGGTTTTTACAAATATTACAAAAGCTTGGATTGATGGGGATCATTATAAATGGAGGGCAATGAGAACTCTTGGTATTAACGAAAAGTATATCACAGGAGATGCAACGGATAAGGAAAAGTTCGTGAAATGGGCAGAAGCCGTTCCACATACCATGCGAAACCCTTTGTATCATTGGACACATCTGGAACTTTCAAGATACTTTGGTATAACCGATACCTTAAGCGGAAAAAATGCTTCTGCAGTTTACGATGCTACTACAGAAATGTTACAATCTTCAGAATTTACTTCTAGAGGGTTGATTAGTAAGATGAATGTAAATATGCTTTGTACTACTGAAGATCCAACGGATACTTTAAAATATCACAGGCAGTTGGCCAAAAGCGACTTTACAACCAAAGTGAGCACAGCCTTTAGACCAGATAAAGCCATTTTGATTGGTAGCGAAACTTACAATGAATATATTGAGAGCTTAGAGAAGGTTTCTAACTCTGCTATCAACACGTATGACCAGCTTTGTGATGCATTGCGTAATCGTATCGAATTTTTTAATGCTAACGGTTGTTTCGTGTGCGACCACGGTTTGTCTCACCTCTATGCAGAAGATTTTAGGGAAGTAGAAGTGAAAGCAATTTTCAAGAAAAGGAGAGAGGGACACCAGGTAACCCAAGAAGAGGCCGCAAAGTTCCAAAGTGCTATTTTGTTGTATCTCTCAGAAACCTATCACGAGTTTGGTTGGGTGCAACAGTTTCATTTAGGAGCGCTTCGTAATAATAATACAAGAATGTTAGCCGAACTAGGTCCTGATACCGGTTGGGATTCTATTGGTGATTATACGCAAGGCGAAAGTCTTTCTAAATTTCTGGACACCCTAGATCGTAGAAATAAGCTTACCAAAACCATACTTTATAATTTGAATCCGCGTGATAATGCTTTAATGGCAACAATGGCGGGCAACTTTAATGATGGTAGCGTTAAAGGAAAAGTTCAATGGGGTTCCGGTTGGTGGTTCTTAGACCAAAAGGATGGTATGATAGAGCAAATCAATACCCTTTCTAACATGGGCCTAATAAGTAGTTTTGTGGGAATGTTGACGGATTCTAGAAGTTTCCTTTCCTTTCCGAGACATGAATATTTCCGTCGTATTCTCTGTAATCTTTTTGGCAATGAAATGGCCAAAGGAGAATTGCCTAACGATATGGAGTGGATTGGTAAAATGATACAGAATATCTGCTACAATAATGCTAAGGAGTACTTTGATCTCTAATTTGATTATTATATGAAATTGAATGTAAAATTTGTTTTTTTCTGTCTGGGTATGTTTTTGATTAGCGGCTGTGGCGAACTTGGTGGAAACCGCACTATTCGTTTGGCCCACGGGTTAGACGTTAACCATTCTGTACATAAGGCCATGGTTAAAATGGGTGAGGACTTAAAGGAACTTTCTGGTGGTAAAATGCTATTGGAAATTTATCCAAACCAACAATTGGGCACCGAGCGCCAATGTCTTGAATTGCTTCAAATAGGAAGTTTAGATATGACCAAGGTGTCTGTGGGAACCCTTGAAAATTTTGCACCTAAAATGAGAGTGTTGGGTTTACCTTTCTTATTTAGAGATAGACAACATTCGTTTGATGTGCTTGACGGTCCTATTGGCCAAGAGTTATTGAATGACGGAGAACAGTACTGGCTTAAAGGATTGGGGTATTATGATGCGGGAAGCCGTAGTTTTTACACGAAAGACAGACCTATAAATAATCCGGATGATCTTGCGGGATTAAAAATCAGGGTTATGGAGAGTGTCACGGCCATGGATATGGTTAAGGACCTTGGAGGTTCGCCAACACCTATTTCTTGGGGTGAATTGTACACGGCATTACAACAGGGCGTGGTAGATGGAGCAGAAAATAATCCGCCTAGTTTCTATCTTTCCAGACACTACGAGGTTTGTAAATTTTACACTTTAGATGAACATACCGTACTACCAGATGTCTTATTAGCAGGTACTCATTTATGGGATAGCCTTTCTGAGGAAGAGCAAGGATGGTTAAAGAAAGCTGTTGATGGTTCAGTGGGTTACCAAAGAAAATTATGGGGAGAGGCGGAAGATGAAGCCCTAGCTGAGGTGGAAAAAGCTGGTGTTGAAATTATTAGACCAGATAAAACGCTCTTTTCGGAAAAAATAAAAGACTCGTTTGACAAATACAAGGATGACGAAGTTATCTACAAATTGATTCAAGAAATTCAAGCAACCAAATAATATGGAATTAAGGAAAAACATTGATAAAGTGTTGGCCTATTTTCTCGTCACGATAATGGGAATAATGGTCTTAAACGTACTGTGGCAGGTATTCAGTCGGTTTTTATTGGGTTCACCAAGTTCATTTACAGATGAGCTAGCCAGATACCTAATGATTTGGGTTGGAATTTTAGGTGCCGCATACGTATCAGGTAAAAATCTTCACGTTGCAATTGATGTGTTGCCAAAGCGTTTCAGTGAGGGAACACAAAAGAAATTACAATTAATAGTGCATTGGTTGGTCATTCTGTTTAGTCTTGGAGCTTTGGTTATTGGTGGTTCTAGATTGGTTTACATTACTCACGTTTTGGACCAACATTCGCCAGCTTTACAAGTGCCATTATCTCTTGTTTACCTTGTGATTCCTATTAGCGGAGTGCTAATTATCTATTATAAAATTTCTGACCTTCTTAAAGACTAAGTATTATGGAGTATTTACCAATTATAGTTTTGGTCCTGAGTTTTGTAGTTCTATTGGCCATAGGAACTCCCGTTGCATGGAGTATTGCCATATCATCTGTTCTTACCATGTTGGTAAGCATTCCTGTGTTACCGGCATTTACGACAGTTTCTCAACGAATAGGCACAGGTCTAGATAGTTTTGCCCTTTTAGCCATACCCTTATTTATTCTCTCGGGTGAACTAATGAACAAAGGGGGAATCGCACACCGGTTAATTGCTTTTGCAAAAACATTGGTGGGTTCCTTACCAGGTGGTTTGGCACTAATTAATATTGTTTCCGCCATGCTCATGGGAGCAATTGCTGGTTCAGCCATGGCAGCTGCTTCCGCTATGGGAAGTATTTTAGGTCCCGAAATGGAAAAGGAAGGGTATTCTCGTGAATTTGGTGCGGCCGTGAACATCACTGCAGCTACTACAGGTCTTATTATTCCTCCTAGTAATGTACTTATCGTGTATTCTTTGGCAAGTGGTGGGGCTTCTATTGCAGCTCTGTTCTTAGCAGGATATATTCCGGGTATATTAACAGGACTTTTTCTGATGATCATTGCTTCATTTTGGGCTAAGAAAAAGGGCTATAAAGTTGGAAAACGAAGCACGTTAAAAGAGGTTTTTAAAACTTTTGTTGATGCATTGCCTAGTCTTTTTATGCTGGTAGTAGTTATCGGTGGTATCGTGGCTGGTATTTTTACAGCGACAGAAGCATCGGCCATCGCGGTATTATACAGTATGTTGTTAGGATTTTTCTACAAGGAGATATCACTTCCTAGGCTTCCAAAAATTCTATTGGATTCCGCTTCTACTACAGCTATTGTAATGTTACTGATTGGGGCTTCTATGAGTATGTCTTGGGCCTTATCATACGAGAACATTCCGCAAGAAATTAGTTCAGGTCTTCTTGGTATAAGCGATAATAAAATTGTCATACTTCTTATCATCAACTTACTATTGTTGTTCGTGGGTATTTTTATGGATATGACTCCAGCAGTATTGATTTTTACACCAATCTTTTTACCGGTTGTAACAAAATTAGGATTGGATCCAGTACATTTTGGAATCATCATGGTTCTGAATCTTTGTATTGGTCTGTGTACGCCGCCTGTAGGCTCTGTACTCTTTGTGGGGGTTGGTATTGCCAACACAACCATAGAAAAAGTGATAAAACCGCTGTTGCCGCTGTTTATAGCTATGGTAATAGCACTGTTACTAGTAACCTACATTCCTGCACTAAGCCTTTGGTTGCCTAGTTTGTTTGATTTGTAGAATATAGAACGATAATTTAATTTTGAGAAAACTAACGATTGTATGAGGTGTTTAGAGAGACACTCTATAATTGTTAGTTTTTTTATTGGACATAAGTCAAGAAGAGAGGAATTGTAAGGACTTAACACAAGCGTAATAAAGCCCTAATCTTAACATTACGACAAGGGCATGGATAAGAGGCATCTTTGCCTTGCGCTATCTGGCATACGTTCTTATTTGAATTAGCTTGAATACTATTTAGCCGATGGGGACATCGGTTTTTTTGGTTTTAAAGACTTCTTTTTGTTCTTTCTTTCCTAAAAAATCACGATACCATTTTCCAGAGGTCTTAATAGTCCGTTTTAAAGTTTTAAAGTCGATGTGTACCAAACCGAATCTAGGGTAATACCCTTCGGCCCATTCGAAGTTATCCGTAAAAGTCCACACAAAGTAACCTGAGACTTTAAGTCCTTCTGAGCTGGCTTTGTGTACTTGTTTTAAATAATTTTGAAGATAGGAGGTTCGTTCTAAATCGGTAACTGCTCCATCCTTTAAAGTGTCTTCAAAAGCAGCTCCATTTTCGGTAATCAATATCTTTTTAACACCTTTGTAAGTGTTGAATTTTTTCAACATCTCATAAATGCTAGGTGGGTAAACCTCCCAGTCCATTAGTGTAGTCTGAACGTTTCGTACAGGTGCTTTTACAATTTTGGCTCTTAGATAAGGTACGGTATAACTATGCCTAACCACCTCTCGGGTATAATTTTGAATACCGATAAAGTCAAACTCAAAAATACTGTTTTGCGCATCTTCCGGTCTTTCGTACTTTTTAATTTTCCGTAGCACGGGAATACTTTGGTCAGGATAACCGAGACCTAAACTAGGTTCAATAAAAAGACGGTTTAAAAGAGCATCTGCCTTATCAGCTGCTTTAAGGTCTTTTTTACTATTTGATCGCGGCGTAATTTGAGAACATGAGAAAGTAGTTCCTATAATTGCGCCCGGCACTATTTTACGTAGTAATCGTCCTCCTAAAGCTTGGCATAAAACCGCATGATGTATGGAGGGTATAAAATTTCTAAGCCCTTTCTTTCCTGGAGCATGCACACCCAAAAAATAACCAGCTCCGGTAAATACCATAGGTTCGTTTAGCACCATCCAATGCTTTACGCGGTCACCAAAGGTGTCTGCACATATTTTTACATAATCTTCAAACCAATCTAAAATTTTCCGATTTGTCCAACCGCCCAATTTTTCTAGAGCTTGGGGTAAATCCCAATGATAAAGTGTTATCCATGGCGTAACACCACATTCCAAACAAAAATTAATAACATCATTATAGAATTCTATTCCTTTTTGATTTACTCTTCCCGTTCCTTCTGGTAGTATTCTGGACCAGGACAATGAAAACCGAAAGTGATTAATATTCATCGATTGCATTAAAAGGATATCATCTCTGTACTTGTTGTAGAAATCACAGGCTATCTGTCCGTGCTGATTTTCAAAAATGGTTCCTTTTTTAGTAACAAATTCATCCCAAATAGAAGCTCCTTTTCCATGCGCATCATGTGCGCCTTCAATTTGATAAGCAGCGGTAGAAACCCCCCAAACAAAATCTTCACCAAAATCCTTAGAATCCAAATTAAATGATGATTGCTCACTTGTATGCGTCATTTAAAATTGTTTGTCTTTTTCAAACGTTAATGATTCTTCTAAAACGGATTTAATTATTTCATCTGTTAGGTCAGGGTAGTTCACATCTATCTTGGCCTCCGTGTTAATCCAAGTTTTAATTTTGTCCAGCTGCTTCATTTTTAACGATTTAATTACCGGAACACCCATATCTTTTAATGCTGCCGCATTACATTGTTGCTCATATTGGCCTTTCATAGGAATAACTAATAATTTCTTTTGCATGTATAAAGCTTCGGCGGGGGTTTCAAATCCTGCACCACAAAGTATACCCCTACTACTTGCCATACTGTTAACGAAAGCTTCGTTGGTGATGGGTCTAATGGTAATGTTCTTTGAGAGAAACTCTTTCTGGTTATGTTTTGAGAATATTTGCCATTTTACATCCTTAATTTGCGAGAGCATTTTTAGAATTTTTTCATCGCTATAGGAAGGAAGGTAAACTGTGTAATGTTCTCCCAGGGTAGTTTTGGTAGACCTTACATCTTGCCTAATAATGGGTGTGAATATGTTATCGTCATAATTCTTAAAATGAAATCCGTATTGTGAGGTAGAAGGCGCATACTTTTCAAGTATAATTTTGCCCAGATGGTCTTTTTGTTTCGGTTTGGGAGCATAGCGAGATAAAACAGCCGATTGATGACTAAGAGCCACACATGGTAGGTTCTTGGCTTTGCAGGCCCAAGCAGATATAGGTTCAAAATCGTTTATCACTAAATCATATTCCGCCACGGGAATACTTTTGATTTCTTTTTTTATTCTGGCGGCATTTGTTTTTAAATAGGTGCGCCACATATCAACACCGCCTTTTTTTCCAAAAATGAAACTCCAACCATTGAGTTGATATTTTATGGGGTAGGGTAACTTAATGTCTGCTTGGGTGCCGCTGACCAATATATCTAGTTCAATATTTCTGCTCTGTAAAGCGGGAATGATATCACGGGCCCTACTTAGATGTCCATTTCCCGTGCCTTGTATAGCATAGAGTACTTTCATCTAATGTGTGTTTTGAGGTTGATCTTTGCTCACTTTTGATGTTACCATGGCATTGAACTCCGCCATTAAACTTTGGAAAAGCTCTTTTTTTTCCAACATTTCAACGTGGTCATTACTATCTGAATTATTTGCTTGAATGTGCTTGTCATCTTCATATCTGTATAATGTCCATTCGCCTTTAACGTATTCTAACGCGGTGAGGTTTTCAATCCAATCACCGGAATTTAGATACATTACGGAACCGTTATCGGTTTTAATAGATTTAATTTCCGGCTGGTGAATATGTCCACAGATGACATAGTCAAATTCATTCTCTATGGCAATGTCGGCCGCAGTTTGCTCAAAATTATTAATAAACTTCACAGCAGATTTTACGCTGTTCTTTATTTTTTTGGACATGGAAACAGGACCTTTTCCCAATTTTTTATAACAGAAGTTTACCGCGCTATTTATGAGTATGAGGGTGTCGTACCCAATAGCACCCAGTTTTGCTAGCCATTTAGAGTGTTGCATGGTAACGTCAAAAACATCGCCATGAAAAATCCAAGCTTTTTTGCCATGAACAGGTAAGACTAGTTTATTAACTATACTGAAAGAACCTAGGTTAAAACCTGAAAACTTACGCATCATTTCATCATGATTACCAGTAATGTAGTGCACTTTTACTCCTTTGGTAATCCACTCCATAAGCAGTTTTACAACTTTCATATGGGATTTTGGCCAATACCGTTTATTAAACTGCCATATGTCTACAATATCGCCGTTGAGTACTATTTGCTTAGGGTTGATGGACTTTAAATACTGAATAAGTTCTTTTGCGTGACAACCGTATGTGCCAAGGTGTATGTCTGAAATGACAACAATATCTACTGGTCTTTTTTTCATGGTAAAGAGGGGTTGCTATACTTTCTTGTTTTTTTGAATTTTAGAGGCGAAACGTAGCCTCTAAATTGTAAGATTAGAAGGTTTGTCAATAGGGCCGACAAGTACATTGAAACTATTTTCATCTGAGAAAACAAGTTTATATAAAGGTTGTTCTTTTAGTTTGGTCTACCGTAAACTATAGATTAACAATTCGTTAGTTAATCTTTACATTTTAGGATTTGTTCTGTGGAGGTGTTGTCTCTTTTTTTAGGGTACAATGAGAGTTATCCGTAAACAGTGATTTGAATAGAAGAACTGTATTTTAAACAAGAAAAAACCGATGCATGAGACGTACATCGGTTTTACTAAACTAACTCAAACTAGATTAACTCAAATAATCACACCGCAAAATTCGGTCAAAGAGGTGGTAAAAGAGTTAACTTAATATCAAGCTATCATTATGAAAATATAGGTTCTTTAGGAAGCTGTTGATTCTACTTTCCTAACCTATGATTTACTAAACGCTATGGATACGGAACCACTAACCAATCTATTTTCATTATCAATCCCGCTAAAAACACCATCATGTCTTTCGCTGTCGTCTTTTAAGAAGTAGGTTTTAAAGTAAATATCTACATGGTCAAAGGCTATAATACCTGCAAAATTAAAACTAAAATGTACTACGGAACCTTTGTTGAGTAAATCCAGATTATCTTCTTCAAAATAGACATTCTCTGTTTGAACAATCATTTTATAATTGGTAGACAAAATTTTAAAATAGAGTTTTTCCTCAAATCCGTTAGGAAAATAGAAAGTCAACATATAGGAGCCAGTAAGGCTTTCATATATTGATGCATATGGGCTAGCTTCGGAAATTTCAAGAAAGTGCTTGGGTACTATGCTTTTGTTTACAATTCTTTTGCTCCTGATTTCCATGGCAATATACGGGGGGATATTAGGATTTTTAGACCGCTCCTCCATATCTTCCTTGGAGTCACATCTTTCAAGAATTGTTTGCCCTGCCACGGTATTTGTGTAGATGTCAAAAGTACAGTAGGTACCTATTAAATACCTTACGTTAGAGGGATCGGTATGCCCTATGTAATAGATTTCACTGGCTCCCTCCACCAATTTGCCGTCTAACAAGGTTTTGGAATTAATGTGCAAGGTGTCTTCTCTCCGGACTATATTTCCAAAATTGTAATGCTCTTTTTTCGTTCCATCTTCTTGAGGGTATACATAGGTATGCTTTATCTTTTTCCAGTTGTTGGATATAATTGTTTCTCCTTTTAGGATAACATCATCCTCCCCATAGTAATAGTTTATGTAATAAAAAGTTTTGTTTGCCTGCTCATCATACAATAGGGCAAGCTGTTTTTTTTCCTTTGATTCTTCTAGCCGGTTTTCATCAAGAAAACTATCAACGGAATCATAACCTAAGTATAAAAGTAGAACGGATTTGTAATATTGGTTGATTTTTATGACCGGTTTTCCCTTTCTAAAGTCCCTAACTTTGTCATAAAGATACTTTCCATTGATAAAATCGCTTCCAATATGTTCTAAGTCTTCTTTAAGGTTTGGCTTCTCGGAATCATAATTTCCATACCCATAGAATTGCATGGATTTCGGTATCTCTTTTATACCATGCTTTTTTTTGAAGGTTTCTTTTAATTGCACTATCAAAATTTCAAAATACGCAGCGGTGAGGGGCAGACTAAAAAATTCCTGTTTTTTCATGAATTCCGATTTATGTTTTAAAATTATTAAATAAACTTTTAGTAATCGTAAATAATTGATAAGAATATGTGCGAACTACTTTTATCAAACTAATTCAAAGCATATATAAGCCAGTCACTTATGAAAAAACTACTATTTATTTTAATGTTGATGCCAATCGTAATTTTGGCACAAGAAAAGACGGTAAGCGGCACCGTAAATTTTAACGGAGAGCCTTTGCCGGGGGTAAACATTGTTGAAAAAGGAACAACCAACGGGGTAACAACAGATTTCAATGGAAACTATGAGATTACCACCACTACCAATGCAGTATTGGAGATTTCGTATATCGGCTTCAAAAAACAAGAAGTAACGATAGGAGAGAACGCTACCATAAACATTGTTATGGAAGAAGATGCACAGCAATTAGACAATGTTGTGGTGCAGGGCTTTGCTGGTGTAATGGGTAAATCTAGAAAGCGTACCGCTTCAATTCAGACAACTCCAGAATCCGTTACAGCCTTTAATTCTGACGGGATTGAAAAAGCGGGTATAAATAATGTAGCCAACTTTGCCAATTTAGTGCCTAACCTTAAGTTGAGCGAAAGTCAGGCTATCGGGGTAAATTCTTTAGTAATTAGAGGGATACCTCAAATTCGAAATTCTGATGCTCCTGTTGCATTTGTAATAGATGGGGTTACAATAGCAGATCCTAGTCTGTTAAATCAAGAATTGTTTGATTTGGCTTTGATAGAAGTTGTAAAAGGACCACAAGGTGCTCTTTATGGAAAGAACGCTATTGGAGGTGCCATTAATATTTACTCTAAGGAACCTACCAATACCATGCAGAATAAAGTAACCTTGGGTTATGGTAACGGTAATGCAATAACTGGAGGTTTGGTATCATCGGGAGCCGTTAAAAAGGATAAGATTTTTTACCGCCTTTCAACACAGTACAAAAATTTTGACGGCCTGTTGACTAACGAGTTTTTAGATAAAAAAGTAGATTTCAGAAAAGAGTTTACCCTTAGAGGGCAAATGATGTTTAAACTTTCATCACAATTTAAGGCAAGTGTTACGGCTCAATATATTGATTCTAAAGGTGGAGCTACATATTATTCTACAAATCCTAGTTCTGCGGACAATGATTTCTTTGCTGTTGGTTTAGATTATTTGAATCCAAACCCGGATAAAGGTGATAACGTTATTTCGCAAGATACTTTTGGAGATTCTGAAATGCAGAATTTCTATACCAATCTTAATTTGGAATACAGTTTAGAAAATGTAAAACTACAAAGTATTACATCTTATAATAACGTGAAAAGAAAAACAGTTGGTGATTTAGATTTTATCGAAGTTTTTTGGCTCGATCAAGGCGAAACCAATGATACCAAATCTTTTAACCAAGAGCTGCGGTTAACAAATAGAAGAACAGACACAAAATTTGACTGGAGCTTAGGAGGTTTTTATCAAAATATAGAGCGTCCATTTTTTCAAAGTGATTATTTTTTAAGCGATGAATGGGCCGTTACAGATTATGTTGCCACTTTTAAGACGTTGGCAGTTTTTGGTTTCTTTGATTATAAGCTAACAGATAAATTGACTGCTTCAGCAGGGCTACGTTTTGATAGCGATAGATTTGATTTGGATGATTTGTTAAATGACCAAACCGATGAGAAAAAAGAGAATGTACTCCAACCTAAAGTCTCCCTGTCTTATCAATCTACAGAAAACGTATTGCTTTATGCAAATTATGGACGTGGATATCGTGCAGGAGGGTTTAACCCAAAAGTAACCCCACTATTCAATAGGGATTTTAAAGGAGAATTTTCCGATAATTATGAGGTTGGTTTTAAAACGTCTTCATGGAACAATCGTTTTATCTTGAATGGCTCAGTATTCTTTTCTGACTTTACCAACAGACAACAGTTTGCTATTACTGGTGATGATTTTACACCCGGTAATTTTAATTATGATAAGAGTACTATTGTTGGATTTGAATTTGACACCAAAACCAGAGTGTCTAAATATTTAGATATTTTGTTCAATTACGGATTCGTGAAATCTAAAATAACTGAAGGCGGATCTACCGGAGGCGAAAGCGGAACCGAAAGAGACCTAAATCAGTTTAATGATAAAAACACCTCCTTGGTGCCTCAAAACAACTTCAATTTAGGCTTGGCGTCAAACATTCCGTTCAATGAGAAAACTACTCTAGATCTTAGCGTGAACTACAACGGAACCGGAAAAATATATTGGGAAGATTCCAATTCGGCAGATTACACATCAGATGCCTATCAACTGTTGGATGCGCAAGCAACATTATCAATCAACAAGATTAAGTTGTCTTTATGGGCACGTAATATTTTAGATAAAAAGTATTATTTAGAATATTCTGAATCTGGATTTGGTTGGTTAGGAACACCTGCTACAGTTGGAACTACATTTACTTTTAGCTTTTAAAAAGAGATTGATAGGTAATAAACAAAACAAAACTATGAGTAACACATATAATTCAGAAACAGCAAAACTCTCTCAAATAATGATAGTGGAGATGTTTAAAGTGCAACTCGGTGAGACCGTTGCTATAACGGGAGATAATGGTTCAAATAGAGATTTAGCCGATGCTTTGGCGGCAGAGACCAAAGCTGCAGGAGGTAAATCATTAATTTTATGGACCCCAAAAGCAGAACAAGACGGAGAAGCCGGTATGAAAGATTGGCCATCAGAAGTCCTAACAGCTGCTTTGAGTCATGTTGATGTTTGGATTGAATTAAATTCTAAAGTCTTCCTATATTCAACCATTTGGGAAAAAGCATTTGAGAACAACAAGAAATTGAGATATTTAATTATTGGCGAAAGTTCTATTCCTTCTTTAATACGCACGTTTGTAGGTTTTGAGATTGATATTTTAGAAGAGTTTTTGAATAAAATTAAAGTAATGACTATGAAAACAAAAGTCATTACCATAACCAGTGCCAATGGCACAAAACTTACTTATGAAACGGATTCTGATTATTCGTTCGATATTGATAGTGGGGATTATTCGAAACCCATATTTGGTACTGCGCCGGGTTATGTCAACGTTGTTCCAAAAACAGATAGCATGAATGGCAATATTGTTTTTGATATGATACAGCATGCAGATGTGTATAACACAGACAATCATTTAGAATTTATAATGAAAGACGGAAGGGTTGCTGATGTAAAAGGTGGGTCTGAAGCTGAAAAATACAAGACCTATTTAGCTTCTTTCGATGATCCAAATATGTATAAGATTTCTCATAATATGTTTGGCTTTGGTCCAAATATTAGAAAATTATGTGGAGAAATTGTGGAAGATGAACGTATTTGGGGGGGCGTAGATTTTGGTTTCGGTCATACGAGTCCAATGGATATGCCACCTCTTGGCCAGCCGGCTAAATCTCATTTTGATGGTGTTGTCGGAAAAGTAAGTATCTTTTTAGACGCTATTCAAATCGTGGATGACGGTGTCGTTTGCCATCCTGAATTAAAGCCATTAGCAGAAAAATTACTAAACAACTCGTAATGTCAAATGCAGCAGAAGTAGGTGTTGATGATTATTCAAAAACAAAAGTACCTCAAGATAAAACTGTCCATGGTATTCATATAGCTTCTATAATTGTGGGTATAGGTGTAACCTTACCCACTTTTTTTTTAGGGGCAGAAGTAGCACAATCCATCGGGCTCTCAAATGCCTTTTGGGTTTTTCTAGGGGTAAACATTGTCTTAAGTGTGCTTTGTGGCATTACGGCTATTATAGGCAATAGAACAAGATTGTCAACCTATATGCTTTTGCATTTTTCCTTCGGAAAAAAAGGAACCTTGCTTATAAATTTTTTAATAGGAATAACCCTTTTAGGATGGTATGCAGTAACGGTTGAAATATTTGGGGAAGCACTTACCGATGCTTTTAAACACCTTTTGGATATTGATGTACCATTATATGTCAGTATTATTTCAGGAAGTATTTTAATGACACTAACTTCTATTTATGGCTTTACGGTTGTAGAACGTTTTTCGGCAATTGCAGTACCTTTAATGATTGTTTTTCTGGTGTATGTACTTTACGTATGTACAAATGAGAATAGTATTGGGAGTCTGTTGGCTATTGAGGGTAATGGAAACATGACCATTATACAGGCCATTTCTGCTATTGTAGGTATGACCATTTTAACACCGGTTTTGATGCCTGATTTTACTCGCTTTGCCCGTACTGATAAAGATAGTTTAATATCTGTTTTGGCATTAGCATTTGGTTTTCCTTTGATTTTGTTGGCAGGGGCAATTCCTAGTTTGGCAACCGGTGAGATTGATATTATGAAGATAATGATCGGACTAAGTTTAACGGTACCTGCATTTGTTATTTTAATTTTTTCTACATGGACCACAAACACCTCTAATCTATATTCCACTCAACTTACCCTATCTACTGTTTTTAAGAAGCAGAAGTATGCTGTTTTAGGACTTATTGGTAGTTGCGTTGCAACTTTAGTAGCTGTAATTGGTATTGCTACTCATTTTATATCCCTATTAAACGTATTAAGTATTTTAATCCCTCCTATTTCTGCAATTTTTATAGCTGATTTTTTCTTCATTAGAAATCAAGATTATGATCTAAAAGATTTTAATAAATTACCAGCATTTGGTATACCGGCAATTATTAGTTGGTTGGTGGCCTGCGTAGTAGCTTTTTTGGGCTCTTACAATCATATTACACTAACAGCTATTTCTTTTTTTGATTCCTTTTTAGTGGCCTTCATCTTATATCTTATCCTAAAAAAAACCTGGAAATAATGCAAATAACCAAATTAGAACCAAATGCTATTTGGCATCATTTTGAAGCCATTAATACTATACCACGAGCTTCTACAAAAGAACAAGAAATTATTGAGTTTATGGTTGCCTTTGGGAAGTCGTTAAGCTTAGAAACTTCTGTTGATGCAATTGGGAACGTTATTATCAAGAAACCGGCCACTAAGCGAAAGCTAGATGCTAGAACCGTTGTTTTACAGGGGCATTTAGATATGGTACATCAAAAGGAGGCGACCTCAAATTTTGATTTTGCAAGCCAAGGCATAGAAATGTTCGTTGATGGAGATTGGGTAAAGGCAAAAGAAACCACATTAGGAGCGGATAACGGAATTGGTGTTGCGGCGATTATGGCGGTTTTGTCCTCTAATGATTTGGAGCACCCTCCTATTGAGGCTTTGTTTACCATAGATGAAGAAATGGGTATGACCGGTGCCATGGCATTGACTAATGACCAGTTAAAGGGAAGTATTCTATTGAATTTGGATTCTGAAGAAGATGATATGATTACCATTGGATGTGCCGGTGGCGTTGATGTGACGATAGATGGTTCATATAAGACAGAACTTTTAAATGCAAAGAAGTATAGCTTATTTAAAATTAAGCTCAGTGGATTAACAGGGGGCCACTCTGGTGTAGAGATACATTTGAACCAAGCAAATGCTATAATTGTATTAGCCGAGTGTTTAGATGATTTGATATCTAAAACAGGTTGTAGATTACATAGCGTGAATGTGGGTACATTAACCAATGTAATACCTAGAAATGGCTGGGCAATAGTGGCAGTTGCAAAGGATAAAAGCGATTTGTTTTCACAAGCGTTTATAGCTATCGCCGAGAAGCTTAAGAAAAAATATCATGCTACGGATGCAGATCTAAAGTTAGCATTTTCAAAAACAGAAACCACCACAGCGGTTTTAGATGTACAAACACAGAATCAATTAGTAAAAGCTATTTTGCTCACCCCAAACGGGGTGTATTCAATGACCGAAGGTATTGCGGACTTGGTGCAGACTTCTAATAACATTGCTATACTCCATATTGGCGAAGGTCGTTTTCATGCGGCATGTCACACCCGTAGTTCTGTAGATAGTGAACGGGATGAATTGGCGGGAAAAATAAAAGATTGTTTCTCATTTGCAGAGGTCATAGAAGTTGGCCCTTACCCAGGTTGGGAACCTAGACCCAATAGTGAACTTTTAAGTCTTACTAAGAAGTGTTATGAAAAGTTGAATGGTGAGACGCCAATTGTTAAATCAATACATGCCGGTCTGGAATGTGGCATTTTATCAGGGACTTTTCCTGCTATGCAGATGGTTTCTTTTGGTCCTAATATTTTAGGAGCTCATTCACCTGAAGAACGGTTACAGATAAGTTCCACTCAAAAATTCTGGAAACTCTTGGTCAAATTACTTAAAGAATTGGAATAACCCCATAAACGATGGCCGAGAATAATCAATATACAAACACTAAAGTACAATCTAAAGATTTTACTTCTGGTTGGCTTATTGCATTGCTCATTGCCGGCACAGGGTTAACGCTCCCTATCCTTTATTTGGGGTCTGAAGTTGCGTTGGGTATTGGGCTTAAAGGTGCTTTATGGGCTTTTGGTATAAGTACAGCCGTATTAACGATAATGTGTCTGGCTACCACTAGAATTGGTAATCGTTCTCGTCTTTCTACCTATATGATACTTCATTTTAGCTTTGGTAGGCAAGGGGCCAAGATTATGAACACCATTTTTGGTATCACTCTTTTGGGCTGGTTTTCCGTAGCCTTGGAGTTATTGGCTATAGCGGTCGCAGACACTGCATTCGCTACGTTTTCTGTAGTATTGCCACAGTGGATTATAATCTTGGTAATGGGGATGTTAATCACCGCAACCACTTTTCGCGGTATACGAAGTTTGGAACGATTGGCAAATATGGCTGTACCTGTTCTTACATTGTTTTTAATTTATGTTATTTATGTTTCGTTCGATCAAGGCATGTCTTTTCAGGAGGTGTTAGATTTTGTACCGGAAAATCCTACCATGACTTTGTTCGAAGCTACGTCAATACTGGTTGGTTCCTCTATTCTTTTCCCTGTATTAATGGCAGATTTTTCTAGGTTTATATACAATGACAGGCAAAGTATGATTGCCGTGCTGGGCATTACTATTGGTTTTCCTGTGGCATTAATTTTAAGTGCCATTCCATCTATACAAACGGGACAAGTAGATATTATAAAGGTAATGCAGGAATTTGACCTTGTATTGCCTGCATTTGTTTTATTGTTGGTTTCTACGTGGGTGGGCAACGCATGTAATCTCTATTCTACGGCACTCACTTTCTCTACGGTAAAAACAGGTTGGTCTTTTCAGAAAACGACCTTGTTATCAAGTGTTTTTGGTATTCTTTTTGCGCTGCTCGGTTTTTCAAATTATCTGTTCGATTTTCTTAGTTTTCTGGGTGTTTTGGCGCCTTCCATTTCTGCTATTTATATCATCCATTTTTATTGGGTAAAAAGACAACACTACGTATTGAACGAAATTGCGGAATGGGAGCCAAAGGCATTGATCAGTTGGGTTATTAGCTCGGGAATAACCGTGTTTACCTATTTAGACGTTTTTCAATTAACGCACGCCTACTTTGTTGATTCGTTTCTGATGGGTGGATTGACTTATATCCTCTTAAAGTGGAAAGAAATTAGAGAAGCAAAACAATAAAACCGTCTGTTAATACTTGAAAAGCTAGGGTTAATTGTATTCATCCCCAACGTAGCAACACCTTCGTTAATTTCTTAATGAAATGTTAATTATAGAATCTCTGATTTTGTGGGCTATTTTATGTCTCATATTAGATTACTGACTTCTTATTTTAACTATTCCTACATTTTCATGTATTTTATTGATGAATATGCACTGATGTATTTAAACTGTTATAAATAACTCTTCAAATCACTTCAATATCTGATAAAGATGTACTTATTTTAAATCTTATAAGCACACCTACTTATGTTACGTTAAGAAAAAAGTATCAACCCTGTGAGGGCTTAATATGGATTTTCTAGATTGATTTCCCCCATGTTCTTATTTGAACTCATTACGTATTCATTTTTTGCCGAAGTCTATTCAAGTGCAAAACGATATGATTGGGCTTTAGTTGGGGCCAATATATTATCACGAGATAGACGACAATTATTGTAGGTGATAGTGCAAACTATTTATTTTTTCAACTTGAAAAATTTATGCTTATGAAAAAGTCTTTATTAGTTATTCCTTTCTCGGTTCTTGTACATCTTTGTATAATCAATAGTGTTCTTTATTTCATGACTCCTGCAACATATTTGGCAGGAGGTAATGTGCTCTATTATAATTTAGCCTGGCTCTTTATTACTTTTAGTTTTAACTATTACCCTACAGAGCGAAGGGAGCGGTTTGAAACTAATCTTGCACGTTACTTTAAATTATTAGGTCTTTTTGGATTATCTTATTTTGCCTTGTACGGTTTTAAAAGTAATGTGGTTTATCCTTTTGAGTACCGAGCTTCGGTATTTCTTATTATTTGTTTTTTCTTGACTGCTTATAGATCGTTTTTCTATTGGATGCGGACAAAATATAGATTGTACGGAGGCAACTTCAGAAATGTAGTAGTTGTCGGAAGGGATAAGAATTTAAAAAAAATTAGAAAGGTTTTTGATCAGCCAGAACTGGGTTATAGGTATAAGGGATTTTTTGATGACAAACCTTCTGGAAGCCCTACTTATTTGGGTAAGATGAATGATTCTTTTAAATACATTCTTGAAAATGATATTGACTACATTTATTGTATTGCTTCAAAATTATCAAAAAAAGAACTGGAGTATTTAGTAACCTTTGCGGACAATAACCTGAAAAAATTAATGATTATTCCGGATAACAAAGAAATTTTTTCTCGGTCTATGTCAATTCAACTATATGACACTATACCTGTGTTGGCGATGAGGAAATCTCCTCTCGAGTTGGATTATGCACCAGTTATAAAAAGAGCTTTTGATTTCGTTTTTTCATCGCTTGTTATTCTTATGGTTCTATCATGGCTTACTCCATTATTATTCGTTTTAATGAAATCTGAATCTAAAGGGCCATTGTTCTTCAAGCAAAAAAGAAATGGTGTAAACAGAAAGGCTTTTTGGTGTTACAAATTTAGATCCATGACGGTAAATAAAGAAGCTAATACGGCTATGGCAACTAAAAATGATATGCGGGTAACTCGTATTGGCAAAATACTGCGTAAAACCAGTATTGATGAACTGCCACAATTTATTAATGTTTTTCTTGGGGAGATGAGTGTTGTTGGTCCAAGACCGCATATGGAGTCTCATACGGAGAAGTATGAAACATCTATAGATAAGTATTTGGTACGGCATTTTGTAAAACCAGGTGTTACTGGTTTGGCTCAGATAAAAGGGTATCGTGGAGAAATTATTAAAAAAGCAGATATCGTAAACCGTATTCGGTTGGATATATTTTACACGGAAAGTTGGTCTATGGGACTTGATTTAAGTATTATTTTCTCTACTGTGGTCAATGCGGTAAGAGGAGAGGAAAAAGCGTATTAAATAATTATAAGAAAGGCTTATAATACCACAAGTTTATTGGTGTTAGTTGTTTATCATTAATTTTCACTGTGAAAATAGTTTTATATCTTTGCCCTTTACAAAAAACGGCTCTTATAGTAAGAGAGTAGTGAAATTTCAATGAAAACAAGGAAACAAATAGGGCAGGATATTGTCGCATTATTGCTCATGTCAGCATTAATGTTGCCTATGCTCGTGCAGTTTTCCCATGTCTTTGATGAACATGAACATAAAGTTTGTCATGAGTTGACCACCCATATTCATGAGGATATACCTGATTGTCAAATCTGCCATTTTCATCTAGCTTCTTTTGACTATAAAGTTCCGGAATATCTTGATTTTATAGTTTCTTCTATTCCTAAAAAAGTAGAAAATCAGTTTTCTTCATTACTATTCCATTCCTTTAAAATAACCAATACCCAATTAAGGGCGCCCCCATATTTTCTTAGTTAAAATACACGGATTCCGTTTTATTTAATTTAAGAATTTATATGCTCTTATACGCTATATCTATGCTGCTATTTGGCAGCATATCTCCTATTTCCCAAGATTGTGACAATACTCTTTCAGGAACAGTAATAGATTTACACGATAGTTCTCTATTATCTGGGGCCTTACTTATTGTTGCGGGAACCGAACAAGCCGTTCAGACTGATGTAGATGGAAAATTTATAATAACAGGGCTTTGTGATGGCACGTATTCCATTCAAGTTTCGCATCCTTATTGTACCACACAAGGTTATACGGTAAAGGTGTCTGGAAATACTTCAAAAACCTTTCGCTTAGAGCATCATTTAGAAGAACTTAATGAAGTGACCATTAAAGGGAAAGCCTACCAAAATGAGGCAAAAACCATAGCTAAGACTAAGATATCCACCAGCGAGTTAGAAGATTTTAGTAACGGTTCCTTAGGGGATGCACTTAACAGCTTAAGTGGGGTTTCCTCACTAAACACAGGTAGTACTGTTGTTAAACCTATGGTTAACGGCCTGCACAGTAGTCGTGTAGTAATTATCAATAATGGGGTCCGGATGGAAGATCAAGAATGGGGGGCGGAACATGCACCGAATATTGATGTGAATTCCATAGCAAATCTAACTTTGATAAAAGGAGCGGGAGCTTTACAATATAGTGGTGATGCCATAGGTGGGGTCATAGTTGCAGATGCATTAAAAGTCCCGGTAAAGGATAGTTTGTACGGTAAAACACTCATGAACTTGGCTTCCAACGGGAGAGGTTCATCGGTTACATCACAATTAACCAAAAGCTTTCAAAATGGATGGTATGCTACGGCACAAGGAACAGTAAAACGCTATGGTGATTTTGAAACACCAGATTATGTTTTGAGCAATACGGGCGTTTTTGAGCGGAGTGCTTCATTACATTTTGGTGTGAACCGTTTTAAATATGGATTGGAGGGATATTATTCATTCTTTAAAAATGAAATAGGAATACTCCGAGCATCTCATGTTGGTGGAGCTTCGGACCAGTTAGCGGCAATAAATAGTGATGTTCCGTCTGTAATTGAGGATTTTACCTATGATGTTGGGGAACCTAGGCAAGATGTTACGCATCATTTGGCTCGTCTTAAAATGTTTTATCGTTTTGATGGTCTTGGAAAACTAAGTTTGCAATATGATTTTCAGCGGAACAATCGCTTGGAATATGACATTCGTGTAGGTGACGATGCAGATAAAGCTTCTATAGATTTAGAACTGGACACGCATACGGTTTTACTTGATTTAGATAGCGACCTCTCTGATAAAATTAATTTGAAGACCGGGCTAATGGCACGATACCAAACTAATTTTGCCGATCCTAATACGGGTATTCGAAGGTTAATACCAGATTATGATATGTATAATTTGGGTGCTTACGCCGTTGCAGATTACGACTTGAATGAAAATTTTCTTCTTGAGTTTGGAGCACGTTTTGACTATACGTATATAGATGCATTTAAGTTCTATCGTACATCAACTTGGGAGAATCGTAATTATGATCAACTATATGCAGATATTGTAATAGAGGAAACGGGAAATCAGATTTTAACGAATCCACAATTAAATTTTTATAACACATCCGCTACCGCAGGGGCAACATATTCTTTTGGTGAGGAATACAAAATCTTTTTTAATTATTCGCTGGCCGCTCGTGCACCAAATCCTTCAGAATTATTTAGCGAAGGTTTGCACCATTCGGCTTCACGAATAGAAATGGGAGACCTTGGTTTTAAGTCAGAAGTTGCTCATAAAGTTGCTGTAACATTAGAGCGCAAAAACCCGGTTTTTAGTTTTTCTGTCAATCCGTTTATCAATAGCATCAATGATTTTATGGTTATTGAACCCACATCAATCGAGCAGACCATACGAGGTAATTTTCAAGTTTGGGAGTACCGCCAGACCAATGCGCTGTTGTTAGGTTTTGATTTGGATGCCTCTTATGCGTTCACCAACAACTTCCGTTTAGACCACCAGTTTTCTTTCGTTAAGGGGTATGATCAAAGTCAAAACGAACCCTTAATAAGTATGCCGCCTGTCAATACAAAAAACAGTTTGGCATATCAAAACCCGAAGATCAATAACTTACGATTGGCGTTGCAGAGCGAATTTGTATTTCGACAGAACGAGTATCCAGATAATAATTTTGAGGTGTATATACCGGAAACGGAAACTTATGAAATAGTAGATGTAAGCACGCCGCCAGGGGCATATCACCTTTTAAATTTTAATTCTAGTATTGATTTTAATATTACCCAAAAATCGCAATTAACAGTAGGTTTTAAAGTCACGAACTTACTTAACAATTCATATCGAAATTACCTGAATCGTTTGCGCTACTATGCAGACGAGTTGGGTAGAAACTATTTGTTAAACCTTAAATTCAATTATTAATTAGTAAACTCCAAAAAAATGAAAAAGATTAAATTATTTAGTGCGTTAGTATTAGCAGGATCTTTATTTGTTGCTTGTTCAGATGATGATGACAGTACGCCAGAAATTGTAAATGAAGAAGAAATCATTACGACGGTTACCGTTACACTTTCTCCGGAAGATGATGGAACTGACGTTACATTGCAATTACAGGATCTTGATGGTGATGGATCAGGTGAGCCTGTTTATACAGTGTCAGGTAGCTTAGTGGCTAATATGGTCTATGACGGAAGCATAGTTCTTTTGAACGAAACGGAAAGTCCTGCAGAGGATATTACCGAAGAAGTTGAAGAGGAAAGCGATGAGCACCAGTTTTTCTATACAGTTGAAAGTGGTTTGGATTTAACTACGGAATATGCAAATTTTGACGGTGATGGTAACCCATTAGGAACAGAATTTACTCTTACTACAGGTGAAGCTAGTTCTGGTACACTTACATTTAC
Source organism: Zobellia nedashkovskayae (assembly GCF_015330125.1). NCBI lineage: Bacteria > Pseudomonadati > Bacteroidota > Flavobacteriia > Flavobacteriales > Flavobacteriaceae > Zobellia > Zobellia nedashkovskayae. The sequence continues at coordinate 1,571,862 of NZ_JADDXR010000002.1, forward strand.
TTTACGCCACGAGCCAACTAAACCAAATGATGGAACTTTGGCAGATGCAGGTGGAGAAACTGATGTTGAAGCTATGTTCAGTGTAGAAATAGAATAGACATAACAATACATCCCCCTTTATAATTATGCCTCGGCAATCTAAATGTTTTGATTGTCGAGGCTTTATTTTTGATACATATGGTAATACTTAAAAGCCTATAATTTTATATATTCGAATCATATCAATACATATATGAAACGTAGACATTTCCTCTCAAAATCCACAGTTGCAGCGGCTGCAACATGTGCCGCCCCATTAATTCAGTCGGTAGATGAAATAAAAGCGTCAATTAGGTTAATTCATCTAACGGATTGCCATGTTAACGGCGAAAAAAATGTGGAGAATGAACTTAGAAGAGCCCTTCGAAAGATAAATGCACTTGATAGAAAACCTGACTTTATTTTAAATGGAGGTGATGCTATTTTTGATGCTATGGAGGCAACAAAAAGTGATACAAAAAAGCAATGGAAATCTTGGCATACAGTTTTGAAAGAAGAGAACAGTTTGCCTATGCACGCCTGTATTGGAAACCATGATATTTTTGGTTGGGGTTTTTTGAAAAATCCTACGGCCAGTACTATAATGACCGGAAAACAATGGGCGATGGATGAGTTGGGTATCGCAAAACGTTATTATAGTTTTTCTTATGACGATTGGCATTTTATAGTGCTTGATACCGTACAGTATAAAGATTTGGCTTATCAGGCCAAATTGGATGAAGAACAATGGGAGTGGTTGGAGAAGGATTTGAGCGAATCAAAAGGGAAGTTTGTTTGCATACTATCACATATTCCATTGCTATCCTTTTGTCATCAAATATTTCTTGTTGGAGATGATGGAAAGTTAATTACGTTGCCACAAGGCATACTTATGAACTCTGAACCTTTGAGAATTAAGAACCTTATCAACAAACATGATAATGTAAAACTTTGCTTATCAGGTCATCTACACATGCAGGAAGAAATTGAATATTTGAACGTAAAGTATTTGTGTAACGGTGCTATTTCAGGTAATTGGTGGAAAGGAGCATTTCAAGAATTTGAACCGGCTTTTACCATAGTAGATTTATTTCCGGACGGAACATCTAAGCATGAATGGGTAACGTATTAAGTACTTGCCTTTATTTAAGTGCTACGGTATAATTTTCTTGGATATTATTTTGTGGGTACTCTTTGGACCATTATAGTTTACAGAAACTCATTGGCGTAATTTACAAAATGCATCCAACTTTTTTCAAGTTGGTCCATAGCTTCTCTTTTTTCATTAGAATTCAAAGAACTATAGGTAATTGAGTTCAAAACAAGTTTTTTAATGTCTTTTAAATCCAATTCCCACGCCATAATACTATACCAATAATCATAACTAAGTCCAGTATAATTGAAGATGGCGGGATCATCTGAGCTTATAGAGCATTGAACACCGTGTCTAAGCATTAGCGATGCAGGGTGGAGCCGTAAATCTTTGGAATAACCCAGTATTTGATTGCTTAGCGGATTTACTTCAATACAAATATCATTTTCAATGACGAGGTCAACGAGTTTAGGGAAATTCATCAAATTAAATCCGTGGCCAATTCTTTTGCTTCCTAATAAAACTGCATCGAATAGATTGTCTACAGATTGAGAGTTACTTTCACCATCGTGTAGGTATAAGGGCATATCTATACCATACACCTGTTTTAATGAATCCATCATTTTCCAAGATTGTTCAAAATAATGCGTTGTATGGCCATTGTCTTCCTCAGCTACCAAATCAAACCCCTTAATAAACTCGGGATACTTTTTTCTAATTTGAAACGCGGTTACAAGTTCTTCGGCAATCTTTTTATTTGAATAGAACCGTAATGAAGTGTAGATGGCTTTATGAGTAAAACCAGGATAATCGATTTTGGTTTTTTCAACTACTCTTTTTAATGTTTGTATGGTGGTGTCTATGGGATAAGTAATGCGCTGCCCCTTGGTATCAATGTCATATTTATTGCTTAGAAAAAGGCGTGTTTCCATATGCATGATACTGTCATTAATAAGATTACCGATTACATTTTTCATGTAATCTTCATACAAAGGCTTGTACTGATAGGCTCCATTAATTCTTTGAAATGTCTTTTCAAATTCTATCCAAATGTTTAGAGAATCAACAGTTGGTTCTTTAGTTAAGGTCAATAATTGAAGAAGTTCTTCTTTAAAGTGAGTGTTGTTTTTATCAAGTTCTGAAATGGAGTAAAACCCTGAAGGAACTTTCTTTTCACCAAAAAATTCAATTTGCCCCTTAATGTATTCTGCAGAAGATTTCCCCCAATACACATAGCTTTTGGGTTCTTGTATTGTTTTATCGATCAACCATTCAAAATCGACACCAGCGGCGGGGTGCAAATGATGTATACCGCCTTTTGGCATCTTTTGTAATAATTTGAACAAAGTTGTTTGCTCAACGTGGTCTTTATATTTTTCAAATGGCTGGGCAGGAGGTAAGACTCCAAGACTATCGTATTCCCGTTTCATTCTTTTTCTTAACGCAATAAGTTTTTCGTTAAGTTTAAGCTCTTCAGGGTTTAAGACTACATCTGCTGAGAACCTTTGGGCCTTATCGGCTTCAATCAATTTTTCTCTTGTAATATCATATGCATTGTTCTTGAATAGATTTTGCGATGGAGTTTTACATGCTCCAAATAGAAGGATAAAGATGAGTACTACAAACGTATACTTATGCTTTATTATATGAATCATAATACCCATTTGCAATAGATTTTAAAAGCACGTAATCGTACAGCTAAAACAAAAATTTAAGTAATAACAGGATGTTGTAAACCTTCGTAGATAACCTCAATAATCGTAACCGTTAAGGTTTTAAAGATACCAATATTCCCAATAATAAAACCGTACCTATATTCAATAAAGTATATAGGTACGGTTGTTTGTTATCCACCAACGGTTTCGAAAATAGAAACAGTGTTTATTGAAAATCTTTTACCATATAGGTAAAAGCCCAATTGTGTCTATTATTCATACAACTTTATTAAAAGCTGTAGCGAATTCCGAATTGAGCATTCCACCTTGCGCTATAAGTTCCAGATTGAACTATATCATAGGTATCGCCCGGGTCGTTAAACTGAAAGCCTTGAAGCGCACCATCATCATCTATAACCGTTGTTAATAGCGGGAATGTGTTTCCAGAAACAAAATACCTTCTACCCCAGTTTTTATTTATCATATTAGTAAAGTTAAAAACATCAAAAGATAGTTGTAAGGTGTGTTTTGTATTCCCCGATTTTATAAAGAAGTCTTGGGTAATTTTTAAATCTATTACATGCTCAAAAGGAGTTCTTACCTTGTTCTGTTCTACATAATCTCCTCTTCTATCGTTTAGATAATCATTTCCTGAAATAAAGCTGTCAAAAGCCTCCCATTGTTGTGCTGCGCTGGCAATTACTTGACCATCACCATTTGTTTGATCTACAAAAGTAATATCGGCCTGACTTGCTGGAACATACAAGATGTCGTCATATCCAGCGCTGTTTGATACGTCCGAAAAAGGAGCGGAATACACATATGAATAGGGCATTCCACTTTGCCCGCTATAGAATAATGATATACCTGTAGCGAAGTTCTTAGCATACTCTGTTCTGTAACTGAAGAATCCGGTAATTCGTGAAGCGGCATCGTAAATAGAACGGCCAACAGAAGGATTGTTATTCCCATTTACGCTTAGAATATTATCCCAGTTGGTGCCGTTTATAAAACCGGAACCATCAAACAAGGCATCGGCTCTGGTAAAAGAATATGAGGCGCTTGCATCAAAACCATTTTGCCATGATTTAGAAAGCTGTGCGGTCAAATTGAAGGAATAGCCCTTATTGGTATTATCTACAAGCATAATGTCTGTGTACCTGTCATCAATTAAATCAGACAGGTCAAAAATAGCCCTATCATCTCCATTTAAAGCTGCTATATCAGAATCAATAGGGCCTTTGATATTAACATTCTTTACATCTAGGTTGTTAATTGTTTTGGTGTATGTAGCTTCCAATGTAGCATTAAAGCCATCTCCCAAATTTTGATCTACGGCTAGGCTAGATCTAAAGATTTGAGGGTATTTAAAATCTTCAGTAAACAAATCTACATCACCAGTAGGGCTGGCCGTACTGGCCAGATTATTTACCCAATCATTAGGATCGCTATATATGGGTTGACCAGAAAACACACCTACGTTAAAAGCACTGTTCAAACCATTTCTAATGAATATTCCACCAGGCCAAACCCATGGAACACGACTTGTAAATATCCCTAGGCCTCCTCTAATTTGTGTTTCTTTTTCTCCGGTAGGATCCCAGTTAAAACCGAATCTTGGGCTCCATAAGATTTTCGTTGATGGCGTTTTTCCGGCTTGCGCTCCCTTTAAATCATAGCCTTCGGCTTCAATAAGCGAGACGGTATTTGTATTGAAATCTACGTTATCCAATGGTGAATCGTCTAAAAAAATAGGTATATCCGCTCTTACGCCCAGGGTTAATTTCAAATTTTGATTGACTTGAAACTCATCCTGTGCGTAAAACGCCATTTGGAGGGCTTTAAATGTAGGTCCCAAGTTTTCGGCTTCGTCGCCCAAACGGATGTCACCTGTCGAATTTTGTTCGTGACCGAATAAAAACAAATCAGGTTCTTCATCGTTCAAGAACCGGTCTATGCCATTAAAAAAATACTCATATTGAGGTGTAGAGAATATGGTAAAAAGATTTTTGATACTAAAGAGTTCGTTGTGGGTTCCAATAGTGATGGTGTGCTTACCTTTATAGATGTTCAAGTTGTTGGTAAGGGTGTAAATTTCTTGGTCTACAATGTTGGAATAAGAAAAATTATCAGTTCCCACAATAATCTGCGCATTACCATCAGGAATTATAACTTGGGGGAAAGGGTCTCCAAGAATGTCCCTGTCATCAACAACTTTTGTTCGGCCCAGTATAAGGTTATTGGAAATCTTATTGCTAATATTACTCTTAAGCTCTATTGCAGTAGAATTTGTAGTCGTTGGAAATACATAACCTGCATTTCCGTAATACACGGTATTGCTATTTGGTGTTGGGTGTATTTCCGTATCGGCGTTTACATAACTATGTCTCGCAGATAGTTTATGTTTTTCATTAATGTTCCAATCAAGTTTTATAAGTACTTTTTCACCATTGATTGTTTGTGGGTTGTCTAAATAGCCTCCTGGGTCATAATCGTAAGTATTGATCAACTTATTTCTGATTGCTTCTAAGTCGCCAACGATGTCAGTTGAATTACCATTGTAATCATTGGCTACAAAAGGCCTTGGGTTTTCATCGCGTTGTACTTCCGCATTGAAGAAAAAGAACAATTTATCCTTAACAATTGGCCCTCCCAGTCTAAGACCATAGGTTTTTGATGAAAAGGGAGCTAATTTGGTACGTTCTGCATCAGGATCATCCGTTGGTGTTTTACCAGAAAGGTTTTCGTTTCTTGTAAAAAAGTAAGCAGAACCTTCAAAAGTGTTCGTACCGCTCCTAGTTACCGCATTAATACCTCCACCAGCAAAACCACCAAGGGTTACATCATAAGGTGCTAAAACTACTTGAATTTGCTCAAGTGCATCGGGGCTAATAGGAGATATTCCGGCTTGCCCACCGTTCGTTCCTGAGTTGGCCAACCCAAAAACATCATTGTTTACGGCCCCATCTATAAAAATTGCGTTGAACCGATTGTTAATACCAGCAAAAGATATACCTCCGCTATTGGTAGCACCGGCGTTACCAATATTTGCTTGTGGAGTTAGGCGCAAGTAGTCGGAAAATCCCCTGTCCGAGGTTGGTATAGTCTGTAAATCTTCTAGGGTAACCTTAGTTTCTGCCCCGGTTTTGTTTCCATCAAACAAACCACCAGCGGTTATGGTTACGCCTTCTAGTTCTGTTATATTTTCTTTTAGGACAAAATCTAAGGAAAGTGTTTGACCTAAATTTAAGAACACATCGTTCATTGTAATATTTGTAAAACCAGTATAGGAGACCACTATAGTATATGGTCCACCAACATTGACATTGTTTAAGGTAAAAAGACCTTCAATGTTTGATACGGTAGCATATTTAAAACCTGTAGGGGTATGGGTTGCTTGAATGGTGGCCCCAGGAAGTACTTCTCCTGCTTCATCAGTAACATATCCCGTTATTCTTGCAGACGTAGTACCTTGGCCCACCGCATAAAAAGTCGAGGAAATAGATAATAAGAAAAAGAAAAGTAGCGGTAAATTTTGACGGAGATTTAGAAAGTTAAGTAAGAAGGACGGGGACGTAACAATCGATTTTACGACGGGGTTTTTTAACATGATTTTCATTTTTAACGGTTGGTTCTCAGGAAACTAAAAATATATTGTTTTTATTATTTTTAAAAATTTAACGTAAGAATTACTGTATTTTAAAATTAGCCCGCCTTAAAAAATCAGTATAAAAAATTAGCCCTCTCTTATTTTTGTTATCTGCATTTTTTTGCGATAAATGCAAAAACTATTTTCCCAGCAAAGTTTTTTTGAAATTAAAAGTGTTGTGATTTATTTCTATATTATGACGATTTACCTAGGTATTGAAGTGTTTTTTAACTACCATTATTTTAAATACTATGAAATTATTTTTCTCAAAATTGACTTTTGGAACTAATGTGCTGCTGTTGTTCTTGTTGCCTAAACTCTCCACATCCCAATCTAATGTTGTTCCATTACCAATTGAAGTGAAGGTGGTCGTGGTCACTATGTTTGAAAAGGGTGAGGCTACGGGAGATACTGCAGGAGAACTACAAAGATGGGTAGAAAGAGAAGAAATTAAAAAGACCTATGAATTTCAGATGGGTGAATTTCCATTGTTCCTAACCGAAGATAATGTTCTGCTAACTTGTACTGGGGGAGGTATATCTAATGCTACCGCATCTATTACGGCATTGGGTCTTGATGAACGTTTTGACCTATCATCCGCATATTGGTTGATAGCGGGTATAGCCGGTGGAGACCCCAATGATATTTCACTAGGATCTGCTGCCTGGGCAACTGTTGTAGTTGATGGTGATTTGGCTTATGAAATTGATGCAAGGGAAATACCTGAGGATTGGCCATATGGTTATTTACCATTAGGTGCTAAGAAACCCGCTCAATCTCCTTCCGATATTTACACGGGATGGACCCTCGATACCATTAAATTTGATTTGAATGAAGGGTTGTCTAAATGGGCTTACCAAAAGACCAAAGATGCTCCTTTAACCATAGGGAAAGAAACTAAAGATTTTGAAAAACTTTTCAAAAACTACCCTAATGCCCAAAAAGACCCTTTTGTGACTATGGGCGAAACATTATCTTCCAGTACCTATTGGCACGGAAAGCTTTTAAACCAGTGGGCAAATGATTGGGTGAAACTTTATAGTGACAAAAACAAAAATTTTATGACCTCAAATATGGAAGACAGTGGCACCTTAACTGCACTTCAGCGCCTAGAACATGCAGGTTTGGTGAAAACAAATAGGGTCATGGTCTTGAGAACGGTTAGTAATTATACAATGCCTCCAGAAGGTCAATCCGCCTCGTGGAGTACCACCGCCCCATATCCTGAGCAAGGGATTCCTGCATTTGAAACCGCCTATACTGTTGGGAATATTGTCGTTGATGAAATAGTTAAGGAATGGACCGAAATGAAATTGAATATACCGAGTGCCGAATAAGCGGTAGTTTATAATGAATTTTATGTTAGAGCCAATATTAAAAACCCACCAATAACTATTGGTGGGTTTTTTTATGAACAAAACTATTCTGATTTTAATTAATGGTCGTGCTCTGCGTCTTGATCTCCTTCTATAGAGAACCCATTAATCTTAATATTGTTTACAGGTGTTTCTAGTTCAATGGTATGTACATGCTCTAAGTTTTCAATCTGTAATACTTTTATTTGAACTCTATTAGGGGCTAATACATAAAGAAACTTATCGGAACTCACTATTACCGGACTAAGGTCTTCATCTAAGGCGTTTGCGTTTGAAGCTTCTGTTGTATTGGCAAGTTCTGGAATATTGGCTATTTCAACCGTACGACTTATAAGTTCAGTTCCTGTTTCAGCATCAAAAACATGAATTGTATTATCACTTGTATATAGAATATAATAATGACCATCAAAGTTGAACAAGTCTCCGGATACATCATCACCTGAATAAATATTTGCTAATTCTTTTGTCTCAGGGTCAATCATAAAAACACCTAAATTACCTGCTCTAGCAAAGAAATGATCGGATTCGTCATGGCCTTTAATAGATGCCAACCAGTTGCCAGAATCAGCATTAAGACCTTCTATGTTTTCAATTAAATCCATATTGGTCTCAGTATCCACTAGTATTATTCCATCGGTAGAACCAAAAACGCCATAGTCACCGTTCACAGCAACTCCGTGAATACTTTCAACTTCAATGCCACCATTATCGTCTATAACAGTACCTTCTTCATCAATAAATTTCACCATTTGTGGAATACCACCGGCTTCATCAGTGTTTTTGAAGGTTGCAACGAACATGCCGTTATCCAATCTTACAGCAGCGCCATGGTGTGCCACAGTATTTTCAAGCATGTAAACTTCGGGTTGATATGAAGGGATTTCTAGTGACTCTTCGTCAACATATACAATAGACCCATCGCCATCATTAAAGATTACAATATCTCCTTCTGAACCCGTATAATGAGTTGGTAAAAGGCTGCTGAATTCCGCGCTGGCCCATTGGGCTTCATATTCATGGCCATGGTCTTCATGGTTTGAGATACCTGAATCAAAAAAGCGTACTTGCCCACCTGCGCGATCAATAGCTGCTAAGTAGCGCCCGGAATTAGTGGTGTAAAAGCTTTCGCCTTCAACAAATACGGCATCAACACTATAGGTAATTTCGCCCGAATCGGCTTGCATAAGGTCTATAGAATCATCGGTTAACAGTGATAATCGTACCCAGTCACTTTCCATATCCTGGAATTCCAGTTCTTCCGAATCGGTATCGGAAGGTTCTTCAATAATCGACTCGTCGTCAACAATAATGTTGTCATCATTACTACAAGCGGTAAATAAACCGAATGCTACTGCAAAGACAGAAATTTTTAAAATTGATTGTTTCATGTTTTTCATTTTTAGTTAGTTATTAAATTGATTTACTGATATATTTCCGTTAGTGTCTTCCGCCCATACTACCAGCGTATTGCCTTGTAGTTTTGTGAAAAAGTCAGAATTGTTGGCGAATAGGCTTTGTAGGTCAATCTCCTGGGCGTCAGGAAGGGTGTCGCCTTCATTTGCTCGGTACTGATGCGGCCAATTTGATTCACCCCAGACCCATTCCTTTAGAATGGTACCTTCTTGACCCGTATTTTCTGTACTTGGTTCTTCTATATAAATCCATAGAAAAGAAATATCAGATGAAGCGTTATGATCTGTATTGCGATATACTTTACCCACAATGTTCTCGTTGGCGATATCTAAATCTGTTAGTTCTACCTGCGGTGCGTAGGTTGTATTAAGATATAGCGTAGTGTGATAGGTAGAGTTGTCGGAATACTTCGTCTCGTTCCCTTCTACATCGGTCGCTTGAATTGAAAAGTGATAGGGTCCACCCAAAATAAGCTCATCTTCATCTATGTCCGGATTACGGTCATCCCAGAAAATACTAGTAGAATAGTTAAAAAGTGTAGGGTCTGTTATTTGTTCCGCTTCAATGACTTCGCTATGGCTAAATAGCTTGAATTTTAAATTTACCGTAGAAGCTGTTTTTCCATGGGTATGACCATCAAAACCACTATGCGATTCTAGTTTTATTTCTTGAATACCTGTAGCATCCGTAATGGAAAAAGCTACGGGAATTTCATTGGTATTGGTGTCCGTCTTAAGAAAATACTCCGGTTGCACACTTGCGTTGCTAGCGTAGGGTAATATAGAGGGAGCTTCTAAGTCAATTTCATCTTCTTTATCCTCGTTTAAACAAGAGGAAAATAGAAATAGATAGAAGAGAGATAATAGTGTAATTTTTTTCATCTGTTTTTCATTTTTGAATTCATATTGGATTTATTGTTCTATATAATTTATAGGTGGATTTAGAGGCTTATGGGGACATTTACAGTAAATATGAAATTGCGCCCTTGTTCTGGTAAATTCAGTAACCGGTAACGGCTGATATGATTGAAATAGGCCGTATTGAGTAAGTTATTGGCGCCTAGGATGCATTTAATTTTTTGATTGGCAATTATTACATCAAAGGCAATTCCCATATCAAGAATGAAACTGTCTGGGGTTTCCCTTTCGTTTCTGTCCGTTCTGTTCTGTTGAAAATTGTAGCGACCGGAAAGATAAAACGAAGTGTTTTTTACACGTTTGAATTCGGCAAAATCATATTCCAGTTTGCCCACTACTGCCGGTTGGGGAGTCAATGGCAGGCCTAGGTTACTGTTCAGATTTAGGTTTTGAACAAAATCTAAGGCCAGATCGGCATGTAGCTGGAAAGGGAATTCATAGCCTGCGGTGATTTCAAAACCGTTAAAAATCGCATTGTCTTGCCTGTACTCCCACAAGGTTCCTCCTGATGCTAGAGGTGAAAAATTTCCGGTCGGAGACAGATAGATATAATCGGTGTAATATCCATAGAAAGCGGCTACTTCTAGAAATAGGGATTTAGATTGGTGCAAATACGTAACATCTGCTTGATAGCCCCTTTCCACACCTAAATTAGGGTCGCCCAATTCATGTCTGAAATTACCATGATGAACTCCGTTGCTAGATAATTCTATGGCCGTAGGAAACCTAAAACTATTCCCCAGGTTTAGTTTTATATGGTTTTGACTATTGGCTTTATATGATAGGCCTGCCGATGCACTTATGTTGTCAAAGCTGCGCTCGAATTCAGGCGTTCTTTCTGTGAATTCTCCTGTTGGCAATAATGTTCCTGGGTCATATATTGGTTGTAAATGACGTTCAATATCATGAGAGCCTATATCGTAACGAACACCAAAATTTGTCATCCAATTATTAGAAATATCTATAGATTGGTAATGGTACAGGCCAAGCTGAAAACTTTTAAAAACGGGGAGTAAGTATTCAAAACCATCTTTGTTATTCCGCATATGTTGCAATTGCGTTCCAAACATGAGTTGATGATTGGGGTTCGGGTTTAGACCAAATCGTAAATTGGCGGTGTAGGTGTCTAAATAAAGACCTAGTGCAAGATTGGAGTCTACCTGTTCTGGCGATATTCCGTGAGCCCCGGGAAACGATAATTCCTCTCTATTATTTCTCTGATATCCTAAGTCCAATTCTAAACTATGAGGTCCAAAATTTAGAGTGGTATTGCTTGTAATGGCATGATGACTATTTTCTTGGCGAGGAACATCTATATCTCTGTACTCACCATTATGCTGAAGGTTGTAAGCTCTTGGTAGTCCTATTGCCCCAGTAAAAATTCCCGCTTTTTGGTTGAAGCTGGATAGATGTAAACTGGATTCGAAATTTTCAGAATCATAACCAATAGCACCACTAAAATGAAGTTCCTTGCCTGCGGTATTTTTAAGCCTGTTGTCATAAATGGGTAGGTTAAAACCGGCATAGGTGAACTCATCGGAAGGAACGGTATAATCGCCATAGTCTTGATAGGTAGACCTGGCACTATAGAACCAGTTGTTATGCTTTCCTTTCCATTCAAGAGAATTTGAAATAGCACCGTTATTGGTCTGATAGGAAGAACTCAGTTCAATATTATTGCCATTTTCAGCTAATCGTGTGCCTTCTGTAATATTGATGACCCCACCCATACCATCTGACCCGTAGAGTAAGGAAGCTGGGCCTTTTATTATTTCTACGTTTTCAATATCGAAGGGGTCTATTTCAAGTCCGTGATCTGCACCCCATTGTTGCCCCTCTTGCTTAATACCACGATTGTTTACCAAGATGCGATTGAAACCCATTCCTCTTATGATGGGTTTTGCAATAGCAACCCCTACATTCATAGTGTTTATTCCTGGTATAGATGCTAGGGCACCTGCAAAAGTTCCCGTATTATTTTTTGAGATAAAGTCTTGGTCAATGATGACAATGGACTGTGATTGATTAATGGCCCGTTGTAATATTCTAGATTGTACCACGGTTACCTCGTCTAAATTTGTAACGGCATCTGGCATGGTAATAGTCATGGAAGATGAGGTTTTCAATTCACTTAAGGTTATTTGTACTGGAGCATGAGCTAAGTGCTTTATATTTAGAAATAGAATGGAATCGTTAGGCTGAATGTGTATTTGAAAATATCCTTCCGAATCTGTTGTCGTATACTTTGAGCTAGGTGATGTCTTGACCGTGGCACCTATGATAGGAAAACCTTTGACGTTCAAAACATGACCATTAATTTCTTGTGATGACCCTATATAGAAAAAGCTTAGAGCGCCTAAAAAAATTAAGAATCGCCATTTAAAGCTAATTTTAGTTTTGTGCATGAATGGATGTTGAATCACTTGAGATTGATAAAATTGCCCTAGAGATTTTTTATAATTGACTGATAATCAATTTTCCCAATAAATGATTGAGTCCAGTTGAATAGGTGTAGTTATAAAAGACCAAAAAAGGAGTAGAAAGAGTCCGAAAATAAGAGGGATAGTAAGCGTCTACAAGGATGTTTTTATACAGCCAATTCTACCTAAAAATCACATATATAGGCAGGCGGTTATATAAAAATAGTTTGCGAAAAGACGTATTTATCCCAAGAAAATAACAGGAGGTGGTTTGTTGTAGAAATATACCCAGAGTATGTTTTTATGATAAGGTGCAAGGTACTTACTTTCTGATTTCTGTTCGTGTAGTATAGAAAAATCAGTTTTGACAATTTTTGATACCAAAACGTCTTGGTAGATGGGAGTATCTTGGTTGGAGCTAGAAATAAGCGTACACAGCTCACAATGCTCCATTTCCGAATCGGTTAGAGCATGAGAAGCCATGTGCAGGTTAACTACCCGTAATAAAATAAAGGCAGTTAAGAGAAAATAGGAAATATTACGTTTCAAATTTGTTCCCAAAATAAAAGTTTAGTGGATGTAATGTCTCTTAAATAAATAGAGTAATATGCTACTATAGTTAAAGCAAGCATCTGTAATAATATTATTCGAAATGAATAATAAATTGCATTGTCAGTGTCGTTTTTTAAACGATACAAACCGGCTTGTTCACATAGTAATAAGAAGTATTTTACTAAACTATTGGGGGTGCCCTTAATTGGAAATTAGTCTTTGAATAAGAGTCAATGACTACGGAAGAAAAAAGCTGCTCATCACGTTGAGCATATTCAAAACGAATAATATCCGGTAATACAGAAAAGTCGTAATTGAATGAAGTTAGTTGTATATGGTAAACATTACAATCTGTAGGAGCCTCGTGGTAATGCTCACTACTATCGTTACAAACTTCATGTTCATGACCTTCAAAAAAGTGAAAAAGTTCAACAGTAGAAGGAAACAGTAATGCACAAAACAGCAAGAATGCTGTAATTGATTTTACTATTTGCTTACTATGATTCACTTCTTTTGTTTTTGGGAATTTTCTGCTAGCAGCAAATATAGAAAGTCTGGATACAAAAACAAATGAAAGGATTGTCCAACAGGATAATTTAACAAGATAGGAATCAATTTATATAAAAAAACCATCAATAAAAAATTGATGGTTTTTTTGGTGGAGAATACCGGAGTCGAACCGGTGACCTCTTGCCTGCCAGGCAAGCGCTCTAGCCAGCTGAGCTAATCCCCCATTTAGGCTGGCGTAAAGAAAATACTTTTATACTAAGTATCAAAATTGTGAGCCAAGTAATTACTGCTGCCTATTTAATCCTTTTTTACGCTCAGTACAAGTACAGGAACTCGGGCCGAAAACTCAGATTTTTGTATGGTATTCTTTTCCCATAGTTTTTTGAAAAACCCTCTTTTACGTCTAAAAACACATAACATATCTGGTTGTTGTGATTCAAAACGTTCTAGAACACCAAGATAGGTGGTAGGCGCCTCTGTCATGGTTATTTGCGAGCTTGCGTCCATCAATGCGGTATTTATTCGTAAATCATCATCGGAATAGCCAGGTGTCTTTACTAAAAGCAAGTTTACCGTAGAACCAAACTTCTTTTTGATTTCCAATAACGGGTATAGAATACGGTTTCTTTTAAGAATACCAGATTTAAAAGCCGTCAAAATAGTCTTTGGTGGCGTCATTACGTGACCTTTAGGAACTATTAAAGTTGGTATATCTGTCTGTTTAATTATTTTTCCAGAGGTATAGCCTAAATAAAATTCCTCCGTAACATCATTACTTCTTGGAGCCATGATAATGAGATCTATGCCTAGTTCTTTATCAATATCCTTTAAACCATCTACAATACTACCGTTATACGTAGCAATAGTGATATTAACGCCTTTCGCATCAATTTTATCAATTACTTCCTTTAATCGTTCTTTTCCACTTTCTGCTACTTTTTTTGTAACATTGGCCAAACTTTTACCAGCTCCCACAGAAACATTAAAAACCTCCATTACATAAACTCGAGAATCGAATTGCTCAGCAAAATCAACAGCGTATTGTAAAGTTTGGTGTGCATCGGGAGAAATACCTATGGGTACTAGTATATGTTTCATATGTTATTGGATTTATCGTTTAAATTTACAATTAAAATAGGATCCTAAAAATGGTAAGGTCAGCAAAGTTATCGGAAATACCTCAGATTCTCAACATTACTAGAGCATGTGCCGCTGCAATGATTAAAAACGGCATTTACCAATGGAACGAGGATTACCCAAATAAAGAGGCTTTTGAGTTAGATATTGAACGAGGAGAACTGTACGTTTTGGAAGAAGATGGACGAATAATCGGTACTATCGTGCTCTCCACACTAATGGACGAAGAATATGTGCCTATTGAGTGGTTGACACCATCAAACAATAATATCTACATACATAGAGTTTCGGTACATCCTGATTTACAGGGTAAGGGCTACGCCCAAAAGTTGATGGCTTTTGCTGAAAACTATGCGCGGGAAAATAAATTTGCATCGGTACGGCTAGACACTTTCAGCCAAAATAAGCGAAACCAGAAATTTTATGAGACTAGAGGTTTTGAACGTTTGGGTGATATTTTCTTTCCAAAACAGAGCGAGCATCCCTTTCATTGTTATGAATTAGTGTTGTAATTTTGGCCCCTTGAAGGCCGAAATCAATTTTAAGTCCATTAATAAATTAGCAATACCAGCAACGATTGCAGGTATTGCAGAACCGCTGTTGTCTATTACGGATACGGCTATTGTGGGTAATATTCCTGTAGATGGGCTAGAATCGCTAGCAGCAGCTGGTATTGTTGGTTCTTTTCTTTCCATGTTAATATGGATTTTAGGTCAGACCCGTAGCGCTATATCGGCCATTATTTCTCAATATTTAGGTGCCGGACGTATAGAAGAGGTAAAAACGTTGCCGGCGCAAGCTATCTTTTTGAATATAGGTTTGAGTATTGTCGTTCTGTTGTCTACTATTTTTATCGTCAAAGATATTTTTGAACTACTTAATGCCACAGGCAAGATTCTAGAGTATTGCGTTTCTTACTATTCTATAAGGGTTTGGGGCTTTCCGCTCACACTTTTTGTATTTGCCGTTATGGGTATTTTTCGCGGGTTACAGAATACCTACTATCCCATGCTGATTGCTATTGTTGGGGCCGTTCTAAATGTTGGGCTTGATTTTGCCTTTGTTTACGGGATAGAAGGGATTATTGAACCCATGTATTTGGAAGGTGCAGCTTGGGCAAGCCTTTTGGCACAAGGAATCATGGCCGTTATGGCCTTTATACTTTTGGTAACCAAGACAGCTATTAGTCTTAAGTTAAAATTACCGATTCACGATGAGTTAGGTAGGTTGGTAGTCATGAGCCTTAATCTGTTTGTACGTGCTCTGGCGTTAAATACAGCATTGATTTTGGCAGTTCGCGAAGCAACGCAACTGGGTCCTAAATTTATAGGAGCACATACCATTGCAATTAATATTTGGTTGTTCTCTGCCTTTTTTATTGATGGCTATGCGGCTGCCGGAAATATTATGGGCGGTAGGCTTTTGGGAGAGAAAAACTATAAAGGTTTATGGCAATTGGCAAAAAAGATAATGCTATATGGTCTGTTGGTAAGTTTACTATTAATGGTAGTAGGGTTTTTATTCTATAAACCTATAGGTCTTATTTTTTCTAAGGAAACAGTAGTGCTTAATGCCTTTTACGCCATATTTTTTATTATTATTTTAGGTTTACCAATGAATACCATTGCCTTTATTTTTGATGGAATTTTTAAAGGGATGGGTGAAATGAAATACTTAAGAAACACCTTGCTAGCTGCTACTTTTTTAGGTTTTGTTCCTGTTCTCTTCATAGGAAAGTATATGAATTTGGGTTTATACGGAATCTGGATTGCCTTTACCGTGTGGATGGTCATCCGTGGGGGAGCTCTGGTCGTTAAGTTTATCAGAAAGTTTCGACCTCTAGTGCAAAACGAGTAATTTTGATGATACATTTGTTCAACATTTAAATCACAATTATGGGAACTACCCGAGAAAACGGAAGCCTTTATATCAAAATAGATAATAAGATAGCTACCATAGAGTTTGGTCATCCGGCCAGTAATTCTTTTACTGCTGAGCTATTGGGCCGTTTGACTGCGGAGATTGATAAACTCTCTAATAATGATGATATAACCGTTATTGTATTGAAATCTGAAGGAGACCGTGCTTTCTGTGCAGGTGCATCTTTTGATGAGCTTATGGCGGTGTCTACTTTAGAAGAGGGCAAGGTATTTTTTAGTGGTTTTGCCAATGTAATCAATGCTATGCGCAAATGTAAAAAGGTCATTGTAGGCCGTGTTCAAGGTAAAACAGTAGGTGGAGGCGTAGGTCTTGTTGCTGCGTGCGATTATGTTTATGCATCTGAAGCGGCGTCAATACGTTTGTCCGAGCTTACTATTGGTATTGCTCCGTTGGTCATTGCTCCAGCGGTGGAACGAAAAATAGGAACGGCCGCTATTTCTGAGCTCTCATTGGCACCTACCGAATGGAAGAGTGCTTATTGGGCACAGGAAAAGGGTCTCTTTTCTAAAGTGTTTGATGATACAAAGGAATTGGATAAGGACCTGGATTTTCATGTACAGAAACTAGCCGATTACAATCCCGAAGCCCTTGAAGAATGGAAAAAAGCACTTTGGCATGGTACGGATCATTGGAACGATCTTTTGGTTGAGCGGGCGGCCATAAGTGGTAAGTTAGTACTTTCAGATTTTACGCGTAATGCATTATCTAAATTCAAAAAATAACAATAACCGACTGTCGTTGACGTTTTACTTTTTTAAATCTCAGTTATGAATATTTTAGATTTCCTGAATGGCGACCTTGTTTTTCCACTTCTCGCTCTTTTTGTAGTAGTTATATACTTTGTAAATCGCGTTCGCGCAAAAAAAAGATATAGGAGATAGTTTCCCTTTATTTAAACGGATTAGCGGGTTTTTAGCCAGCCAGTAATGCTCAGCCGTTCGCGTTTTGCAGGCTTCACCTCGTGCTCTATATCTCGACTTTCAAAAATTACCGCTCTGCCAGGAAGCGGATAGATGGTTTTCGGAATTTCGCCGTTTTCCCCATTCAGATAAAGTACTAATTCGCCACCGTGTTCAGGTTGCCAGTCATCTTCGTTCAAATAGCAGACAATAGAAAGTTTTCGTCGGTCATCATTTTGGAAGGTGTCTAGATGTCTTGCGTAAAACTTCCCTTCAGGGTAAACGGCGTAATGAAATTCTTTTCTCATAATGCCAAGAAAACAGGTTCTATTAAGATAAGAGGCTAAATCATTAATGCGGTCAAAGAAAAATTTATGGCTGGTATTTATTACATTTTCGTCCATCCAAAGAATAAAATCACCGCGTATTCCGGTTTGTACCACTTCGTTTAGTCGGTTTCCAATGGCTGCTTTTTTAAACAAGTCATCTTCATATTTCTCTAAAAGGTCTGTTCGCAGGGCGTTCACAGTGACAGGGGAAAGTAAATCATCAACTACACTGTAGCCGTTTTCTAGGATATCAGAAATTATCTTTTCGTAATGCGGTTTCACCGCAAAGTCTAATTGATTATACAGTTCTTCCACTTAGGACAAAATTTAAAAGCCGGCAAATGTAATCTATAAACGGATTGGTTTTACAAATTGAATACCTTTGCACTACAATCCTATTTCATGAGTAAAATTAGAATTACCAAACAGTTCAATTTTGAGACCGGACATGCGCTTTACGGCTATGACGGAAAGTGTAGAAATGTGCATGGCCACAGCTATAAATTATCGGTAACGGTAATTGGTCGTCCAATTACGGATACAAGCCATGTAAAGCAGGGTATGGTTATCGATTTTGGTGATTTAAAGAAAATCGTTAAAGAAGAAATTGTGGACCAGTTTGATCACGCTACGGTTTTTAATAAAAACACACCACACGTAGAGCTTGCAAAAGAATTGACCGATAGAGGGCATAGCGTTATTTTGGCAGATTACCAACCGACCAGTGAAAATATGGTTATTGATTTTTCAAAGAAAATTAAAGCTAGGTTGCCCGAGAATATAAGTTTACATTCTTTGAAGCTTCAAGAGACCGATACTTCGTTTGCCGAGTGGTACGCATCCGATAATCAATAACACCTTCCTCAAAAGGGTATTCGTTATATTTGACATCAGATGAAAACCATTACCGTTCCTCAAGGCAAAAAAGTCTATTTTTCCAGTGATAATCACCTAGGTGCGCCAACTATGGCGGAAAGCCGTCCGCGTGAAAAGAAATTTGTTGCGTGGTTAGATGAAATCAAAGAAGATGCCGCAGCCATTTTTTTAATGGGTGACCTTTTTGATTTTTGGGCGGAGTACAAAACCGTAGTACCTAAAGGTTTTACCCGTACAATGGGAAAACTAGCCGAAATATCCGATTCTGGTATCCCTATTTATTTCTTTGTTGGAAATCATGATTTGTGGATGGATGGTTATTTTGAAGAAGAACTTAATATTCCTGTTTTTCATAAACCACAGCAATTCAATATTAACGGAGTTTCCTTTTTTATTGGTCATGGAGATGGGTTGGGACCTAATGATATTGGCTTTAAACGCATGAAGAAAGTGTTTACCAATCCTTTAGCTAAATGGCTGTTTAGATGGATGCATCCAGATATAGGTGTACGAGTTGCAAAACATTTATCTGTTAAAAATAAATTGATTTCAGGAGATGACGATGCCAAGTTTTTAGGCGAAGACAATGAATGGTTGGTGCAGTATGCCAAGCGTAAGCTAGAAACAGAGCATTATGACCATTTTATTTTTGGTCACCGCCACTTGCCTATGGAAATAAAGGTAGGTGAGAATTCAAAATACACCAATTTAGGCGATTGGATTCATTATTATACTTATGCTGTTTTTGATGGGGAAAAGCTAAGCCTTGAAAAATATGAACCTACTCATTAGCTTCGTGCTCATCAATATCTTTCTGTAAGTCTAGTTTTCTAAATGAAGGTGAAACAATAGCTGTGGCACCTACTGTAATTAAGGTCATAGCACCACCAAAAACCACTGCGGTTACCGTACCCATCAGTTTTGCTGTTACTCCGCTTTCAAAAGCTCCTAGTTCATTAGAAGACCCAACAAACATAGAGTTAACGGATGCAACACGTCCTCGCATGTTATCCGGAGTTTTAAGTTGCAATATTGTCTGACGAATAATCATAGAAACACCATCTACTGCACCACTTAAGAACAAGGCGATTACTGAAAGCCAGAAGTAGGTAGAAAGGCCAAAAACAATCATACAGAGGCCAAAACCAAATACCGCGAACAGTAATTTCTTACCGGCATTTTTATGTAATGGAAATCGCGTAGACCCCAACATGGTAAGTGCTGCGCCAACCGCTGGTGCGGCTCGTAAAACACCAAAGCCTTCTGAACCTACGTGCAGAATATCTTGTGCAAAGATTGGTAAAAGCGCTACCGCGCCTCCAAAAAGTACTGCAATCATATCTAATGTTAATGCTCCAAAAACAGCTTTGGTACTGAATACAAACCGAAGTCCTTCTCGTAAACTTTCAAATACCGGTTCTCCTATTTTAGGGTTAAGAATGGGTTTTGTCGAAATTTGAAATAAGGATATCAATGCCAGTATTGAGAAACCAAAAATGAGGCACATAGACCAATGAACGCCAATCCAGCTAATAGAAAACCCAGCTAAAGCAGGTCCTAAAACGGAAGCCAATTGCCAAGTAGTACTGCTCCATGTTGCAGCATTGGGGTATATTTTCTTAGGAACGATTAAGGCTATTAAAGAGAATATGGTTGGCCCAAGAAACGAACGAACAATACCACCTAGGAAAACCAAAAAGTAAATACCGTATAAAATGGTCTTGGTTTCTAGCTTATCTTCCATAGAAGGCCAACTGAGCATAAAGAGCCCAAAACTGATTACTGAGAAACCCAAAATGCATTTTATTAAAAGATTACGTTTCTCTTTTTGATCTACAATATGCCCTGCAAAAAGAGCCATGGATACAGCTGGAATCACTTCCATAAGCCCAATAATACCCAAAGAAAGTGGGTCTTTGGTCATGGAATATACTTGCCACTCTATAACAATGAACTGCATAGACCATGCAAATACCATAGCAAAACGAACCAACAAAAAGATGTTGAATTCTTTATAACGTAAGGCTGCATAAGGATCCATAAACGCGCTTTTTCGATAGAAATAAGGCGCAAAGATATTATTATAATCCGATGAACGGTACGCTTAAAATACAAAAGGCCGTTTAAGTTACTGTTTCCTAAAACCGACTGAGTAGTCAGTTTTTTAAAGCCTTGAATTCACTGTGTAAGGGCACTTCATCGACGAACGGTTATTTTTTAAATGCGAAATGTGATAATTATATGCTTGTAAAGCACTGTAGAAATCAAAACCAACCAAGTAGTTTGTAATTTTATTTAGAGTAACCGAGCAAAAGCATTAACAAGCCTAATTTATATAGGGCTTATCGATGGACTGCGTAGTAAGAAATCCGTTAAATGGTAATTTCAATCCGGTTGCCTTCTGGGTCTTGGATAACGCTTTCATAATAACCGTCTCCTGTAGTTCTCGGTTCACCAGGAATTTGAAATCCGTCAGACCTAAGTTGCTCGGTAATGGCATCTACTTTTTCTTTTGAACCTACGGAGAGCGCAAAATGAATAAAGCCCAAATGTTCTTCTGTAGAATCTGATGCCTTTGTGATTTCCGGTTTGTGCATAAGCTCCAATCGCGAGCCTTCATCAAAACTTAAAAAGTGAGACGTGAAGTTTTTATTTGGATTGTGATACCGTTCTCCGCAAACAGCATCAAAGTAATGCTCGTAAAAATGACGCGTGGCTTCAAGGTCAGATACCCAGATGGCGAGGTGTTCTATTTTCATTGTATGTCTTTTAATTTCATCTGCAAGCTTATATTTCCTTGCCATTCATTTTCATCTAGAGAAAAGACAGCACTAAAAGGTTTCTTGTTGGCTACTATGGGGAGTTTATCACCCATATTAAAACCAATGCCTCCAATAGGACCAATTCCGTTTTGAGTAGCAGCTAACTTAAGATGTGCCCCATCTTCACCTACACCTTTTGCATAGCCTGTATCTATTAGATTTTCTGACATGAATGTTGGAGTCATGTTACCAGGCCCAAAAGGAGCGAACTGTTTTAGGATACGCATCAGTTTTGGTGAAATATCCTTAAAATCTAATTGAGCATCTATGGAGATTTCTGGAATCAACAATTTTGGGTCTATGGTTTCGGAGACTACTTTTTCGAATTGTGCTTTGAAGTTTTCGAACTGATTTTCTAGTAATGTGAGTCCGGCAGCATATTTATGTCCTCCAAACTGCTCAATGCAATCTGCACAGCCCTGTAAGGCGTTATACACATCAAAACCTTTTACGGAACGTGCGGAAGCTGCCAACTTATCGCCACTTTTAGTAAAGACCAGTGTTGGACGGTAATAGGTTTCGGTAAGTCGCGAAGCAACAATACCGATAACGCCTTTGTGCCACGAGTCTTTATAAACTACAGAAGTAAAACGTTCTTCTTCTTTATTATGAAGAATCTGTTCAAGGGCCTCTACAGTGATTTCTTTGTCGAGTCCACGCCTGTCTTGATTGAATTTTTCAATCTGGGCAGCAAAGGTTTCGGCTTGGGTGAAATTGGTTTCGGTCAACAGGTTTACAGCATGTTGCCCATGTTCCATTCGGCCAGCGGCATTTATCCGCGGAGCGATAATGAACACTACATCTGTAATAGTAAGTACCGATTTTTTTATTTGATTAATAATGGCCTTGAAGCCAATTCTGGGATTGGTATTAATTACCCGAAGTCCAAAATAGGCCAATACGCGGTTCTCGCCTGTCATCGGAACAATATCTGCACCAATGGCCGTAGCAACCAAATCAAGATAAGGAATTAGGTCCTCAACAGTTTCCCCTTGTCGGGAGCCTAACGCCTGAATCAGTTTAAAACCAACGCCACAGCCACAAAGCTCATCGTATGGATAGTTGCAATCATCACGTTTAGGGTCAAGAACTGCTACCGCATCTGGTAGCGAATTACCGGGTCTGTGGTGATCACAAATAATAAAATCTATTCCTTTTTCTTTCGCATAAGCCACCTTGTCAATAGCCTTTACACCACAATCTAGTGCGATAATCAACGAAAAATCGTTGTCTTCGGCAAAGTCTACCCCTTTAAAAGAGACACCATACCCTTCGGTATATCTGTCTGGAATATAGGTGGCAACATTGGGGTAATAGCTTAGCAAATAGGAAGAAACCAAAGCTACTGAAGTGGTACCGTCCACATCATAATCGCCATAAACCAAAATATTTTCATTATTGGCAATGGCTTCTTCAATGCGTTCTACCGCAATGTGCATGTCCTTCATTAAAAAAGGATCGTGCAAATGAGTTAACTCTGGTCGAAAAAAGTTCTTAGCCGCCTCATAAGTAGTTATACCCCTTTGCAATAAAAGTTGAGCCACTAAATCGTCAACCTTGAGCGCATTAGCCAATTGGTCAATAGCATCTTGTTGAGGTTTTGGTTTAATGGTCCAGCGCATAGGGTGTGAAAGTTTAAGTATCAAGTTTAACTCTTGAACTTTAATTTTGAGCTTTAACTTTAGGTTTTAAACTTAGTCCTTATGAAAAATAGTCTTGATTTCTAATGTTGCAAATTGACGGAACATCTGCATTACACCACAATACTTTTCTACAGATAGGTCTACGGCTCTTTGTAATTTTTTCTCCGCTAGGTCTTTTCCGTGAAAATGGTACTCTATGGTAACGGCATCGTAAAATTTTGGATGCTCATCAGTTAGATTGGCGATAGTTTCAATATGAAAATCATCTACCTCTAGCTTCATTTTTTTGATAAGCGCGGCTACATCGAGACCTGAACAACCTGCCAGACCAGATAGCATTAAAGCTTTTGGTCGCAATCCTTTTCCTTCGCCGCCATCATCCGGACCCGCATCTATTTTTAAGGTTAGACCTGATGGGTTCGTGCTTTCGAACTGCATGTTGCCAAGCCATTTGGTTGTAATATGATTTGTAGTACCCATAATTTTTTATGTTTCTAGTAAGAATCAAAAATACGATTAATAGATAGATTTTGAAGTTGGAAATTGATCTTGTCTGTATTTGTGATGAATAAGAATGTTTTTGAAGAAATACCGAGATTACTGATACTACAAGTCACTTTCTAAATTTTTTTTATAGAATTAAGCATTTATGATTAGCCAATAATCCAAGTTTTACGTTATATGATTGAGCGGAAGTCATTTACTCTAATCAATAATAAGATTCGTTGAAAGATAACAAAGATTTATTAGCCTATGTACTCATTTTGATAAGTCTAATTTCACTTATCATTCTGGATGAGCAGATCTCTGCAAGTTTGAGACAGTTTCTGTATGGTTTTATTCCATTGTGTTTTGGATATATTTTAAAATGAACTTTGATATGAACATATTGACTAAGTTAAAAGGGAAATATCTTTATAAATCTATAAAGTTGATAGTATTTTGTATTTCCTTCATTATAATAGTATTATTTATCCTTGTCGTTTCGTTCAATGAAAAATTTACTAATGTTTTAATTGCGCTTTAGTTTTGATGAATTGTAAAATATCAGGTTAAGGCTAATCTAAAATCATTTTGACCCGCTTTTGTAACTCCGGTACCACATCGGACTCAAACCAAGGATTTTTTGACATCCAAAAACGATTTATTGGAGAAGGATGTGGTAAAGGAAAAAACTTGGGTAGAAATTCATGATAACTAGCTACATTTTCGGTGAGGTTTCTTTTGTACAATTCTTTTAAATAATGGTCTTGTGCATATTTGCCAATTACAAGTGTCAACCGTACTTGCTCTAAATGGCTCCAGAAAACATCGTGCCATAAGGGTGCACATTCTTTACGAGGAGGGAGGTCACCAGTTTTTCCTTTTCCTGGAAAGCAGAATCCCATAGGTAAAACCGCAAAATTATCCGGATTGTAGAACTGTTCTTCCGTTACACCTAACCATTCCCTAAGTTTTCTTCCGCTAGGGTCATCCCATGCTTTATTATGGTCATGGGCCTTTCTGCCAGGTGCTTGGCTGACTAAAATGATTTTAGATTTTTTAGTGCCAGCTAAAATGGGCCTAGGCTCTAAAGGCAAATGGGAGCTGCAAACCTTACACGAACGTATTTCAGAAAGCAGTTTTAGCATACGAGACTATTTCTTTTTCAACGGGTCTTGCGAAAAGGAGAGTCCGTCAAAACCGCTTTTCATAAAGTTACGGATATTTTGGTGTCCCTTACCTTCGGCATCTTTTAGAACATCATTATAATAATAACTTCCAAAACAGGCTAAAGCTTCATCTTTACTAAGTTTTTGTTCTTTGGCAAAAGCAAAAAGTTTGCAAGAACCTGAATTTTGTCCTTCGGCATTTTCTAATGTACCGTTGGTAAAAGCAGTAGGAGTAAAGTCGTAATTAGTATCAATTACCGCCATAGTTTCTGAAAACTCAATGGTTTCAGGGTCGGTTTTTAGTTTTTGTATAAAAGTATCTAATGTCATCTTTATTATTTTTTTCCTGCAACAACTATTACAATCTCACCTTTTGGTGGTTTTTCGGTAAAGTGCTGTACCATTTCTTCGGCTGTGCCCCTCAATGTTTCTTCGTAAAGTTTGGAAAGTTCCCTTGAAACGGAAACTTGTCTGTCCGCTCCAAAATATTCGGCAAATTGCCCTAAGGTCTTAATCAACTTATAAGGCGATTCATAGAAAATAATAGTCCGCGTCTCTTCGGCAAGTAGCTTTAAGCGGGTTTGCCGTCCTTTTTTAGGAGGAAGAAATCCTTCAAAAACAAATTTATCGTTTGGAAGACCACTATTTACTAAAGCAGGTACAAATGCCGTTGCACCGGGAAGACAATCAACCTCAATGTTTTTCTCTACACAAGCCCTAGTCAACAAAAAACCAGGGTCTGATATTGCAGGGGTACCTGCATCTGAAATCAAAGCAATATTTTCGCCGGCTTGTAAACGTCTAACAAGCGCTTCTACAGTTTTATGCTCATTATGCATATGGTGACTTTGCATCTGAGTGGTAATTTCAAAATGCTGAAGCAATTTTCCGCTGGTTCTGGTGTCTTCTGCTAGAATACAATCCACTTCTTTTAAAATGCGAATTGCACGCAAAGTCATGTCTTCAAGATTGCCAATAGGCGTTGGTACCAAATATAATTTTCCCATAAATTTAAGGTCGTAGCTCTCTACCGGTAAAATAGGCGATTAATGTAGCTATTAGCGCAATAAAGGCGAATAGATAATCTTGGCCATCTGTTATATAATGTGCAAAGAACGCTAAAAGTGTATCAAAAAAGAAACCTGCATACGCCCATTCTCTAAGCCATGAGGAGAAATTGCCCCATATGGCTATCAAGCCTAGAATTTTAGCAATGGCCAATGGGTATATGAGATAGGTGGGATAACTTAAATGCTCAAAAAAACCGGCTATCATTTCGTATTTGGTGAAATAATTAAATGCGGAAAAGAGCATAATGGCCGTAAGCAAAACTAAAGCAGACCAATAAAGGGCTTTTTGGGTTTTCATGGTGGTAAGGTTTTGGCGATAAAATAAAGAAAACTGCTATCTGAAACTAATTTCCAACAAAAAACCCTTCGTTCAAAACAAAGGGTCTATATTTTTTTGGATTTCGGATGGAGATTTATCTAAGAAAATTTTCGTTCAATAAATTGCATAAATCGCTCTGCATATTCTTCTTTACCAGCCCAGTTATTATAATCTGGCCTTACCATGTTATTAATAAAAGCAATGGAGCGCTCTTCACTATCTATGGTGTTTAACTGGGAGAGAACCCTGTTGTAATCCTCCATACTACCGTTAAACAAGTGCTTAACAAAAGCCAGCCTATTGTTAAGGTCTATTTTAAGTTCTTTGTTAGAAATTTTATCGTTCAGAGATTTTGTATGTACCTCTTTCTTTGGAGCGGCACCGTTCTGCTGAGGTGCAACTGGTTTTTGAGGTTCAAAAAGTTCTTGATCGTTTTTCATGTAATCCGGTTTGGACATGAACTCTTCTAATACTTCATCTACACGTTGATCGTGGCTAGGCATTTCAGAGATCATATCTTTTATGGTATCCATACCAGGTATCATTATATCTTCTTGGTGTGGATTGCTTTCGGGTACCGAAGCATTTTCGTTAAGCACGGCATTGGCCATTTTCTCGAATTTGGCAGCAATCACATTTTTTGAAACATCTATTTCTATATCGTTTAGCTGCTCTTCTATGTATTTAAGAACCGCTAATTTTTCATATAAGTTTTTAGCGACATCATACATCTCGCTCATATCCATATCACGAGCCGTGATAATATCAGTAGATAATTTTCGTAGCTCTTCCTTCAATTTTTTCTTCATCGGTCAATTTTTTCTAATTCTACCGGGTTGGGGTAAAAAAGGTATCTCTATCTTTGCTAACATTAAATTCTGAACTTTAGCGGAATGTTTTAATAAAAACAATGTATCCACTAAGGTTCTACAATATTAAGAACGAAAAACCCTATATTTTCGTCTAAAATTACAAAATGTTTCTCGAAAATACTGTTAATCATAAAGAACAATTCGGGTGGATAGAAGTCATCTGTGGTTCTATGTTCTCCGGTAAGACCGAAGAGTTAATCCGTAGGTTAAAACGTGCTCAGTTCGCCAAGCAAAAGGTTGAAATTTTTAAACCAACGGTAGATAATCGTTATGATGAGAACATGGTTGTATCTCATGATGCTAATGAAATACGTTCTACAGCTGTACCTGCAGCCGCCAATATCCGTATTCTAGGAGATACCTGCGATGTTGTTGGTATTGATGAAGCCCAGTTTTTTGATGATGAAATTGTTACTGTTTGTAACGATTTAGCCAACAAAGGAGTACGTGTTGTAGTAGCTGGTTTGGATATGGATTTTAAAGGAAATCCTTTTGGTCCTATGCCCGCATTAATGGCTACTGCAGAATATGTTACCAAAGTACATGCCATCTGTACACGTACTGGTAATTTAGCCAATTACAGTCATAGAAAGTCCAATAATGATAATTTGGTGTTATTAGGTGAAACGGAAGAGTACGAACCTTTGAGCCGTGGTGCATATTATAAGGCAAGATTGCAAGAAAAAGTAAAGCATTTAGAGGTGAAGAGTGAAGAAATAAAATCTAACGATAAGAAAATCGATGGCTAAAGCAGGTGAAACCGTTTTAGAAATAGACCTTTTGGCTCTAGAACATAATTACAGGTTTTTGAAATCAAGATTAGACCCTAAAACTAAATTTTTAGGGGTAGTGAAGGCATTTGCTTACGGAAGCGATTCTGTAGCGATTGTAAAAAAGCTAGAAGCTTTAGGAGCAGATTACTTTGCTGTTGCCTATGTAAGCGAAGGAGTTGCTTTGCGAGAAGCTGGAATAAAGACTCGGATTTTAGTGTTACACCCGTTACCGGTAAGTTTTGATAATCTGGTGGCTTATAATCTTGAGCCCAATATTTATTCGCCTAAAATATTGACCAATTTTCTACAGGTCGCCCAAAATAAGGGATTAAAACAATACCCTATTCACTTAAAATTCAATACAGGCCTCAATAGGTTGGGTTTTGTAGAAAGTGAGATAGATGTCTTAACAGGTGTATTGGAGAATCAAGATGAAATCAAGGTCGTTTCTGTTTTTTCACATTTAGCAGCATCCGAAGATTTAAAAGAGCAGGAGTTTACCGAAAACCAGATTGCGACTTTCGAACACCTTACCAAGGAGCTTCTTCCCAAATTAAAGCATACACCTATGCTTCATTTGTTAAATACCTCTGGTGTCATCAATTATGCAAAGGCTCAATATGATATGGTACGATGTGGAATTGGACTTTATGGATTTGGAAACGAAGCAGCTATAGATGCCCAGCTTAAGCCTACGGCAACACTAAAAACCGTTATTTCTCAGATCCATATAATTGATAAAGGTCAAAGTATTGGGTATAACCGAGCCTACAAGGCAGAAGAGGCTGTTGTAACGGCTACTTTGCCAATTGGTCATGCAGATGGCATTGGAAGACAATATGGTAACGGAAAAGCATATGTAACCATCAACGGAAAAAAGGCGCCAATTGTAGGAAATGTTTGCATGGATATGATCATGGTAAACGTTACTGGAATTGATTGTAAAGAGGGTGATGAGGTCATTGTTTTCGGTACTAGTCCAACTGCCGAAGAGTTTGCGAGCGGTGCTAAAACTATCTCGTATGAAATACTAACTGGTATATCGCAAAGGGTCGCTCGCGTGGTTGTTGATAATTAAAACCAGGGGCATCACGCCATAATTAATCCTTTTTTTGTTAATTTGCAGTGCATTAAGTTGCGCCATTAATTAAATAACCATTATAAACACTAATTATCATGTTAAAAGAATTTAAGAATTTTATTATGACGGGCAACGTCATTGATTTCGCTGTTGCAGTTATTATGGCTACCGCTCTTGGGCTAGTTATAAACGGCTTTGTAGCGGATATGATTATGCCGATTGTAGGTCACTTTGCAGGAGGTATTGATTTTTCAGCAATGGCTATTACACTTGACCCAGCTGTTATTGCTGCAGATGGTACAGTTACTACACCTGCAAACCAAATACGTTACGGTGCATGGATTAATAGCATCATTAACCTTATCATTGTTGGATTTGTAATGTTCTTAATGGTTAAAGCTTACAACAAAACAAAAGCTCCAGAGCCAGAAGCTGCTCCAGCAGGTCCTTCTCAAGAAGACTTATTGGCTGAAATTAGAGACTTGCTTAAAAAGCAATAAGAATAAAGGTTTTCCTAGTTTTTAGGGAATACCACCGCTGCACTGCAGTTTAGTCTTAAAACCGTCATTGAAGTTCGCAACTTCTTTGACGGTTCTTTTTTGCTTGATTGTTTTATTTATAACAATTTGTTAAATAATGATGATACGGATTTAAAATGCTTGTCAAGTCAATAGGGTTGCACTACATTTGTGCTTCTAAATTATTTAAAGATGAAAGTAGCCGTTGTAGGTGCCACCGGTATGGTTGGCGAGGTGATGCTCAAAGTATTGAGCGAACGTAATTTTCCAGTTACGGAATTGCTATTGGTAGCTTCTGAGCGTTCAGTAGGTAAGAAACTCTCTTATAAAGACAAAGAATATACAATCATAGGTTTGGCTGATGCCGTAGCTGCAAAGCCGGATATTGCTATATTTTCTGCTGGAGGTGATACTTCATTGGAATGGGCTCCTAAATTTGCAGAAGCAGGAACTACAGTTGTAGATAATTCTTCTGCTTGGAGAATGGATCCGACCAAAAAATTGGTGGTTCCTGAAATAAACGCAGGTGAATTAACCAAAGAAGATAAAATTATAGCTAACCCCAACTGTTCTACTATTCAGTTGGTAATGGCGCTTGCTCCATTACACAAGAAATATAAGATGAAACGTGTGGTTATCTCTACATACCAATCGGTATCAGGAACAGGTGTCAAGGCTGTACGTCAATTAGAGAACGAGATGGCTGGGGTACAAGGTGAAATGGCCTACCCTTATCCTATCAATAGAAATGCATTGCCACATTGTGATGTTTTCTTAGAAAATGGATATACTAAAGAGGAAATGAAGTTGGCACGTGAGCCACAAAAAATATTCAATGACCGTAGTTTTTCTATAAGTGCAACGGCAGTTCGTATTCCTACTGCAGGTGGTCATTCAGAATCTGTAAATGTTGAATTTGAAAACGACTTTGATCTAAACGAAGTTCGCAGAATGTTGAATGATACTCTTGGTGTTACTGTTCAGGATAATCCAGATACGAATACGTACCCAATGCCAATCTATGCACATGACAAAGATGAAGTTTTTGTAGGACGTATTCGTAGAGATGAGTCGCAACGTAATACTTTAAACATGTGGATCGTTGCAGACAACCTTCGTAAAGGGGCTGCTACAAATGCAGTACAGATTGCTGAGTATCTTCTAGAAAACCGTTTGGTATAAAAATCATATACTTTCTAAATTTTTAGTTAAAACCTATGCTGTGCAATGCCGGCATAGGTTTTTTTATGGTACTTTTAGCGAATTTCAATCGTTAAATCATGAAGAAATACCTTGTATTATTTTCATTGGGGGCAAGTATTTTTGCCTGCAAATCACAACCAAAAACAGAGACGAGCATTGTGAATTACCCTATAACCCATAAATCAGAGATTGTTGATACTTATTTTGAGATTCCCGTAGCAGATCCATATCGTTGGTTAGAAGATGATATGAGCGAAGAAACCGGTGCATGGGTAAAAGCACAGAATGAGGTTACTTTTAATTATCTGGAAAAAATTCCGTTTCGCGAGGCGCTTAAACAGAGGTTGGAGAAGCTGTGGAATTATGAAAAATTAGGTTCTCCTTTTAAAGAAGGTAATTACACCTATTTCTATAAAAATAATGGTTTACAAAATCAGTATGTCATCTATAGAAAGCAAGGTGAAGGTAGCGAAGAGGTTTTCTTAGACCCGAATACCTTTTCCGAAGATGGAACTACATCTCTAGCCGGATTAAGTTTTACCAAAGATGGTTCGCTTGCTGCGTATTTGATATCAGAAGGAGGTAGCGATTGGCGAAAGGCCATTGTTATAAATGCCCAAACCAAGGAAGTAGTTGAAGATACGCTTACCGATATTAAGTTCAGCGGAATTTCATGGAAAGGAAATGAAGGGTTTTATTATTCTAGCTATGATAAGCCGGAAGGAAGCGAGCTCTCTGCAAAGACCGATCAGCACAAAGTGTATTACCACAAATTAGGTACTTCTCAAAAAGAAGACCAATTGGTATATGGGGGAGTAGATGCTGAGAAGCACAGATATATAGGTGCATCGGTATCTGAAGATGAACGTTATTTGCAAATTTCTGCAGCTGTTTCAACTTCAGGAAACAAGTTGTTCATTAAAGACCTTTCAAAGAAAGATAGTCCGCTAGTTCCTATAATTGAGGATACGGATTCTGACAATTATATTATCGAAAACGAAGGTTCAAAACTTTATATCGTTACCAACAGAAATGCTCCAAATAAAAGGATTGTTACGGTTAATGCTGATAATCCAGCTGAGGAAAATTGGGTAGATTTTATCCCAGAAACCGAAAACGTATTAACGGCTGGTGCGGGCGGTGGTTATTTCTTTGCTGAATATATGGTAGACGCCATCAGTAAGGTGCTTCAGTATGATTACGAAGGAAATCTAATTCGTGAAGTTAGACTTCCTGGTGTGGGGAGTGCATCAGGTTTTGGGGGCAAAAAAGAGAATAAGGAATTTTATTTTTCTTTTACCAATTATATCATTCCCGGTTCATCCTTTAAATACAATGTAGAAACTGGTGAATACACATCGTATTGGAAGCCTAGTATAGATTTTAATTCCGATGATTATGAATCTAATCAGTTTTTTTATACCTCAAAGGATGGTACTAAGGTTCCTATGATTATTACGCATAAAAAAGGACTGGAACTCAATGGTAAAAACCCAACTATCTTATATGGTTATGGTGGTTTCAACATCAGTTTAACACCTGCATTTAGTATTGCGAATGCTGTTTGGCTTGAGCAAGGTGGGATTTACGCTGTACCTAATTTAAGAGGTGGTGGTGAATACGGTAAAAAATGGCATGATGCCGGTACTAAAATGCAAAAACAAAATGTTTTTGATGATTTTATTGCCGCTGCTGAATACTTAATTGATAATAAGTATACTTCTTCTGATTATCTAGCCGTTCGTGGTGGTAGTAATGGCGGACTTTTAGTTGGTGCTACTATGACACAAAGACCAGACCTTATGAAGGTGGCTTTGCCTGCTGTTGGAGTTTTAGATATGTTACGTTATCATACTTTTACCGCTGGCGCAGGATGGGCCTATGATTATGGTACATCCGAAGATAGCAAGGAGATGTTTGAATACTTAAAGGGGTATTCACCCGTTCATACTATCAAGGAAGGTGTGGAGTATCCGGCTACTTTGGTTACCACAGGAGATCACGATGATCGTGTGGTACCAGCACATAGTTTTAAGTTTGCAGCAGAACTGCAAGACAAACAATCGGGAAAAAATCCTACCTTGATTCGAATAGAGACCAATGCAGGTCACGGAGCAGGTACACCGGTAAGTAAGACCATTGAACAGTACGCAGATATTTTTGCGTTTACATTGTACAACATGGGGTTTGAAAAACTACCGTATTAATCTCAGTTCAAGGTAATAATGCTTTATTAAGAAAAATTAAATACCGATTTGACTTTTTTAGTATAAAGTCTTCCGGTTTATAGAACACTAATATATGTTACAAGTAGATCATGTGTCTTTTAACTATGAAGATGGTGTTTCCATATTGGAAAACATCAACCTAAAAGTGGCCAAAGGCGAACATGTATCCATTATAGGCGAAAGCGGTTGTGGAAAAAGTACGCTCTTAAAAATTATTTACGGACTCTTACATATTGAAGTTGGCGAAGTATATTGGAATGAAAACCAAGTTTTAGGCCCTCTTCATAATTTGGTGCCGGGTGAGCCGTACATGAAGT
Source organism: Zobellia nedashkovskayae (assembly GCF_015330125.1). Taxonomy (NCBI): domain Bacteria; kingdom Pseudomonadati; phylum Bacteroidota; class Flavobacteriia; order Flavobacteriales; family Flavobacteriaceae; genus Zobellia; species Zobellia nedashkovskayae. The sequence goes on from NZ_JADDXR010000002.1 coordinate 1,605,145, forward strand.
ATCTCTCGCAAGATTTTGATTTGATGCCTTTTACTACGGTAGAAGAGAACATTAGCCAATTTTTGTCCGTTTTTGAACCCGAAGAGTTGAAAGAGCGCACGTTTGAACTTTTGGAGATGATCGAGATGACCAAATTTGCCAAAACAAAAGTGAAGTTGTTGAGTCGTGGGCAACAGCAACGTGTTGCATTGGCAAGAGTATTGGCGCAAGAGCCCAAAGTATTATTGTTAGATGAACCCTTTAGTAATATTGACAATTTTAGAAAGAACAGTTTACGCCGTAATCTTTTTGGTTATCTAAGGCGTCAAAAAATAACCGTACTAACGGCTACACATGATCATATGGATATGCTTCCGTTTGCAGATAGAGTAGTCGTGCTTAAAGATAAGTTCATTGTTGCTAAGGATAGTCCTAAAAACCTTTATGAGCATCCTAAAGATCTCTATGTAGCTTCTCTTTTCGGCGAAGCCAATAAAATTCCTATAAATATTGTAAAATCATATGCAGATACTAAAAGACGTATTATCGTTTATGCGCATGAGTTTAAGGTTTCAGGTAAATCCGGTTTAGAGGTTGTTGTAAAAGGAGCCTATTATATGGGAAGCCATTTTATGATTGTTGGTGTTTACGAGGGGGAAGATATTTATTTTCATCATGATAAGCCTCTAGAAGTTGGGAAAGTGATTTATCTAAATATTTCCATTGAGACTATTAACCAACGTATGGGAGATTCTTGAGTTATGAATAAATCCCAACTGCTTCAAGAATTGAATTTCAAGGCTGTTAGAAGCAGTGGTGCCGGTGGTCAGCATGTAAATAAAGTATCTACAAAAATAGATCTTAGCTTTTCTGTTGAAGACTCTAATGGACTTACCAATACGGAGAAAGAGCGTATTCATAGAAAAATAGGCCATAGGCTTACTAAAGAAGGCGTTTTACAAATGCAGTGTGATGAAAGTCGAAGTCAGCACCGAAATAAGGATTTGGCCATTGCCCGTTTTTTGAACCTCATAGAAGATGCGCTAAAGGTTAAAAAGAAACGTCGCAAAACAAAACCGTCAAGATCATCTATTGAAAAACGGTTGAAGCACAAAAAGAAGAACGCACAGAAAAAGACAAATAGAGGAAAGCCCCAACTCGATTAAAAATCATTGGGGCTTTCTTGTCCGGGATTTGGTCCCTATACTCAACTAAACATCAACTAGTTTTTAGAATTCTTGTTTACCAAATTCACTATCAATGAATTTGGATTTATTCTTGTTCTTATTGAAATTATATGATAGGTTCAATAACACCATATCTACCTCATACACATAATTTGTAGTGGTAAAAAATTCACCTTCGCGGTAGGTTGTAATACGTTGTTCATTCGTGTCCAATAACCCCATATCTATATTTTGCCATTGCAAAGTAGCCGTTAAGCGGTTATCTAAAAACGACTTTTTAAAGGTTAGGTTAGGCGAATAAAAACGGGAATCTTCACCTTGTGCCGTAACTCTTTCTGAGAGGTAATTGAATGTAAATTGTAAAGAAGCGGTTTCTGAAAAAGTATAGGTGCTGTTCGCATTTATAGAATACACAAAGGAGTTGCTGTCTACATCACGACCATCATATTCACCGTCAATGGAATAATTATAAAGGTTTGTCCCAATAAAATTGGACCAGTTTTCGGTAGCTTTTAGCTGGGTACCTATCTCCAATCCTATTGATTTTGCATTACCTACGTTAGAGTAAATTCGGTTTAGAATCGTATCGTTGTAGATTGTGTTTACTCTATTTACCAAGTTTTTGGTATCACGATAGTAGGCCGTGGCAAAAACAGAATTTCCACTATCAAAATTTTTACTGATACCCACTTCAAACAAGTCTATAAATTCAGGTTTTAGGGTTGGATCTCCTTGTTCTAAAGTTTCTGAGTGCTCGCGTTCTGGAAAAGGATTCATTTTAAAGGTTGCCGTACGCTCCACTCTTTTGCTGTAAGCCGCTTTTAACTTTATATTGTTCTCAAAAGTATATTGAACCGATGCCGATGGAAACGGTTTTACATAATCGTAAGCATAGGTAGTATCAATAAGACCTTGCTTGTCACGAAGGTCAAGTTCGCGGTCCATAGCTTCAATACGTACCCCTGCTGCATATTCCCATTTATCCTTAGCACCCGTTAATTGCACATAACCGGAATGAATACTTCTCTGAAGGTCTACTTCACTTGAAAATTCCGGAACAAGTTCAAATGCACCACCAGTTATATCATCTTTTCTCTCGTAAACAAAATCACCTGTATGGTCTAGGTTTCGGTATTGGTAGCCTGTTTCTAATTGACCAATTGCAAATGGTTTCCAAGCATAATCTAAGGAGAGGCGAATACCGTTCAGTGGGTTGTCATTAGTATTATATTCTTGTTGGTATATTATGTTTCTATCAGGTTCCCCTAAGTTATCACTTTCCGTAGGGCCGCCCAACAATGTGTATTCGTATAAAAATGAAGTTGATAGTTTGGACGTGTTGTCAAAAACATGCGAATAGTCAAAGCTTCCCAATGCAAAATCGCTTTTTCTAGTTCTTAAATTATGATTGTAATACTGAAAGGTATAAAATCGTTCACCCCCAACGGCTGGGGTAATCCCATGGTTATCGTAATACACGATATCGGCTAGGCGGTCTTTTTTTCTTTTCCCCCCGTAAAACGCCAGTGAATAGGAGTTTTTATCATCTGGAGCATAATCAACAGTAAACCGTCCGCTATAATTAATTTCATCAAAACTACGTTCTCCACTAGAAGGGAATTGGGTGAGAGTATCATTTATGATTGTAAAAACATCACCTTCACGTCTACCTCCAAGGTCGTTACGTTGGTAACTGGCACCCATAGAGATATTCCAATCGCCTTTACGAATATTGTAAGTGGCATCTGCACCGTAACGTTGATGGGCTTTGTCATTGCCGTAGGTTTCAAAAGAAGGAAGTCCCCCTTTTATATTTACTTGGGCAAAAGTCCCGTCTGCAGCACCTTTTACGGTAATGATGTTCAGGATGCCTGCTTTACCTTCGGGGTCATATTTTGCAGAAGGTGCGGTAATCACTTCAACACGCTCTATGGCATTCGCAGGAAGCTGGTTCAATAAGTTAGAAGCATTGCCTTGAACCGGATTTCCGTTAAGTAGAACCACAAAACCCATACTACCACGAACACTAATTTCTCCCTGTCCATCAACACTTACGGATGGTATGTTTTTAACCACATCTGTGGCGCTACCACCAAGGCTGTTTTGGAACGATTTCGTGTCAAATACCTGTCGGTCTATTTTATTGATGACGGTTGCACGCTGGCCTTTTATGACTACTTCTTCTAATTGGGTACCTCCAATCGTAAGCATTATAGTGCCAAGGTCTACACTTTTTCTATTTTGTATTGTAATGTCCTTTATAGTGTTCGTCTCAAAGCCGATAAAAGAAGTTTCTAGGTAATACGTTCCGTTTTTAACGCCTTCAATTGTGAAGAAACCATTGAGGTCTGTAATAACGCCGGTAACTAGTTCGCCATTCTCTTGGTTAAAGATGGCTGCAGTTGCGTACTCTAGAGGATACTCATTAGCTCCGTCCGTAATTTTACCGGTAATTTGGGCCGATATTGATAGCGGAACCAAGCAAATTACTACTACTAATAAATGATAAAACTTCATGTTCAATAGGTTTGGTATTAATTAGGTGTCAAAAATACCCTTAACCCCTATTGAATTATGGTCTGTTTGAAAAAGTTAAGGTACGATCGCTACTTTTTTAAATTGTAATGGTGTTTGACCTTCGTGACGTTTAAAATATTTGACAAAATGAGAAACATCCGTAAAGTCGAATTTGTATGCAATTTCGGTAACCGAAAGGTCAGTGTAAAGTAAAAGGCGTTTTGTTTCCTTCAATATATGGTCGGCAATTACAGTAGAAGCCGTTTTCTCATGTTTTCGTTTGCAAAGTGCATTGAGATTTTGTGCCGTGGTGTTTAGTTTTTGCGCATAATATGCAACATCGTTCTTTAATTTGGTTTGCAGCAATTCTTCAAAACGTTCTTCTAAATTGTTTGCGGACACCTTTTCATCAATCTCTACATAGGTCAATATTTTAGAGAATAAGGCTTTGAGAACACCTTCTACCAAAATATCTCTACTGGCACAGTTTTCCTGGATTTCTTTTGATGCAATTTCAAAAAGTGACTGAATACTAGAATCATAAGAGGGGTTGATTACTCTTTTGTTCCCTAGCTGCCTTAGTTGTAAGTTGATATGTTTGTCCAAGGTCTTTTCTAAAAAACCTTCCTTTATAATGATAACAAAACCTTCAGGAACAGTATCTATTTCCCAGTGGTGGACTTCATCCTTTTTGATAATAAAAATTACGGGTGGCTCTATAGCATATCCTGTTTCATCCATGTAATGCATACCACTGCCCTCGCTAAAATAAACCAGCTCCATATACTTGTTGTGACGGTGTGGTTTGGTGTAGCGCTTATTAACATCGAACGGCTCGATTTTAATATCCGCCAGAGCAGAAATTTTGGAATAGGTTCTAATTTTGGTTCGTATCAATCGGACTGGTTTTAACAAGATTGTTTGCTGAAATCATCTGTTGAATCAACACATATTTTTAGATAGCGTAATTCGCATTCTATGCTAGATATAAAGATAACGGATTATAGTGCCGCCTGCAGGTTCCTACCACTCCAGAATGGTAGCAAATTCTAACACAAAGTGTTTAATTTGTAGCACTTTGGGATAAATATTTAAAATAATGTTAATTTTTTCGTCTAAAAGTAGTGTGAAGCTTAAAACTCAAATTTTAACTGCACCGAGACTACTTCCTTTTTTGAGTCTTTTTCTTCCTTTTCCGTATTGAGATTGGCTAGAGAAATACCAAGTAAACGTACGGAGTTTTGTAATTTCTCCTGATACAGAAGTTCTTTAGCCGTTTCTAGGATAAGGCTCTTGGCAGAGATAAAGTAAGTTAAGGTCTTACTTCTGGTATTAAGTGTGAAATCACTGTATTTAATTTTTAAGGTGACGGTTTTGCCGGCAATATTGGCTTTTTTTAAACGCTTTTCCAGTTCTTCCGCAATATGGTCCAAACGCTCTAACATAAATACTTCACTACTCAGATTTTCATTGAAAGTACGCTCTGCACCCACAGATTTTGGAATACGGTGGGGTTTAACCTCGCTGTTATGAATACCGCGAACAACGTTGTAATAGTAACTACCGCTTTTTCCGAAGTTTTCTTCTAAAAAGGCTTCTGTTTTTAGTTTTAGGTCTTTACCGGTAAAGATACCTAGCTTGTACATTTTTTCGGCAGTAACCTTTCCTACACCATAGAATTTGCGGATTTCAAGGTCTTCTAAAAATTGCAATACTTCTTCTGGATTAACCGTTTTTTGTCCGTTTGGTTTGTTGATGTCACTGGCAACTTTTGCAATGAATTTGTTTATAGAAATTCCGGCGGATGCATTAAGGCCTGTAGCATCAAAAATCTTTTGCCGTATCTCTTTCGCCAGTAAAGAAGCAGATGGATTTCCTTTTTTATTGACTGTAACATCAAGATAGGCTTCATCTAAGGAAAGGGGCTCTACTAAATCGGTATACTGATAGAAAATACCGCGTACGATTTTAGAGATTTCTTTATATCTATCAAAGCGCGCATTTACAAATATGAGTTCAGGGCAATTACGCTGAGCCATAACACTGCTCATGGCACTACGAACTCCATATTTTCTGGCTTCGTAACTTGCTGCGGCTACTACACCTCTTTTTGAACTTCCGCCAACGGCAACGGGCTTTCCTCGCAATTCAGGATTATCCAATTGCTCTACAGATGCATAAAAGGCATCCATATCAACATGAATAATTTTTCGCAATGGAAAATCGTTTGACATACTGCAAAATTAAGTTATATTTAGTTGGATGGAAACACAAACAAAAACGGCGATTATACTAGGAGCAACTGGTCTTACCGGAGGTATTTTGTTGCAGTTATTACTTGAAGATGATCGTTATGGGAAAATAAAATTGTTCTCTCGTTCCAGTGTGGGTCTCTCGCACAAGAAAATAGAAGAGCATTTAGGCGATTTGATGCACCTAGAACAATTTAAAGAAGATTTTAAGGGAGATGAACTTTTTTGTTGCATTGGTACTACCAAGTCTAAAACACCTAATAAGGAGACGTATAAAAATATAGATTACGGTATTCCCGTAACGGCAGCCAAGCTTTGTACTCAAAACGGAATTTCTACTTATTTGGTAGTTTCTGCAATGGGAGCGAGTGCAAAAAGTACTGTCTTTTACAATAAAGTAAAGGGTAAAATGGAAGATGCTGTCCTTAATGAAAAAATTAAGAATACCTATATCTTTAGACCATCATTAATTGGTGGTAAACGAGAAGAAAAGCGAACCGGAGAATTGTTGTTTAAACAGTTAATGAAGGTGATGAATCTTGTTTTGGTGGGGCCACTGGCAAAATACCGTTCTATTGAACCTGACGCAATTGCAAAAGCTTTGGTAATAGTAGCTAATACAGGTTACGAGGTAAATAAAATAGAATCTGATCAAATAAATAAAATAGCAGCTTTAAGTGATTGAAATTGAACGTAAATTCTTGGTAACGTCTACGGCGTATCAAGAGCAGGCCTCATCTAAAGAACGAATTGTTCAGGGTTTTTTAAATACCGATAAAGAGCGAACCGTTAGGGTTCGTATAAAAGACCAATCGGGATTTTTAACGGTAAAAGGAAAGTCAAACGATGCAGGAACCATCCGTTTTGAATGGGAAAAGGAAATTTCGGTTTCCGATGCAGAGCAGCTGTTGCTCATCTGTGAACCTGGAATTATAGATAAAGTACGGTTTAGGGTTCCATCAGGTTCGCACGAATATGAGGTAGATGAATTTCATGGTGAAAATAAAGGTCTTGTTGTGGCAGAAATAGAATTGGAATCTGAAAACCAAGCGTTTAAAAAACCATCATGGTTGGGTAAGGAAGTAACGGGAGAAGTAGCCTACTACAACTCTCAACTAAGCAAAAATCCATTTAAAAATTGGTAGCCAAAGGACACTAGTTAATTACTAGTATGTAATTGCTTTTTTCTAAATAATCTGGGGTGGCTATACCACGAAGATTATTAATGATAATATGCTCTACAAGTTCTTGCACGGAATATTTCTCAAAAAGATTTTTTGTGGAGAAGAGGATGAGTTCAAGTCGGTTGAGGTATAGCTCACAGACAAGTTCTATATTCACATCGTTTCTTACCTGACCCTCCTCTTTGGCACTTTGCAGAAGACTTTTTACCAAAGTATTTAAATCTTTGGTTCGGAATTCGCTTATAGAAGCATATGCACTAGGATAATATTTTTTTAAGCCGAAAAAAAACGAGGGACTAAAAGATTTAATAGAATCCAATCCTATTCTATACACGTCAATGACAGCTAGAATAGGATTGGATTTTTGTTTCTCAACACTTTCATGAATTTCAGAGCGAAGCTTGTTCAAAAATGCAATTAGGCTCTCCTGCACAACCTCTTCTTTACTGTTGAAATTTTCGTAAATCGTTTTTTTCGAAATACTCATCTCATGTGCGAGGTCGTCCAACGTAAACCGCTTGCTTCCGAATCTTATAAATTTAGAAAGTGCAAATTCTAAAAACTTGTCTTTATCCATGATGCATGCAGAAGGTGTTTAATGCCATCCACCACCAAGGGAACGGTACAATTCTACTGTTGCAGATAGTTGTGAAAACTTATTGTCTACTAAGCTAAGCTCAGCGTTCAAAGCATTTTCCCTTGCGGTTAACAAGTCCAAATAGGTTAAGTATCCACTGTTTAATAATTCTTCTGAATTGGTTTCCGCTCTTTTCAAGGCTACCACTTGTTTACTAACATAACCTTCTTTTTCAACAGAAATATTATAGTCATATAAAGCGTTTGATACTTCTTGACCAGCGTTTAAAAGCGCTTTTTTAAACATCAACAATGCCTGTTCTTGCTGTGTTTTAGCAACTTCATAAGCAGTTCTTATTTTTCTACCGTTGAAGATAGGTTGAGTAAGACCACCTACAAGGTTAGCAAAAATAGAACTACTATCTATCCAATTATCCAATTCCAAACTTTGAAAACCACCTTGTGCAGATAATGTTATAGAAGGATAGAAGTTACTCTTCGCTACATTAGCAAGCTCAAAATTGTTCACTAAGTTATATTCCGCTTGCATGATATCAGGTCTATTACGTAATAATAAGGCAGGTACACCAAGTGTCATTTCATTAACCAAAGATTGCTCATCTAAAGAACTTCGTACATAGGATTGTGGCTTTTCGCCCAAAAGAATACTCATCGTATTTTCTGTTTGATAAAGCGAATTTTTAAGATCTAACAATTGACTCTGTGCACTATATAATTGTGCTGCAGTCTGATCAACACCTACTAGGTTTGCTTGTCCCGCATCTTTTAAAGCCTCAATAGTCTCTAAACTTTTTTGACGGTTTGCAATAGTTTGTTCGGTAACCGAAATCTGCTTGTCTAAAGCCAATAATTGGTAGTAGGTTGTAGCAATTTGAGCTACCAAATCCGTTTTCACGGCTTGGTGTGCTGCCACAGTCTGCAAGTAACTTGCATCGCTTGCGCGCTTACTACTTCTTATTTTTCCCCAAATATCAGCTTCCCACGATACTGTTCCTGAAGCTTCATATTGATTAAAAGGTTGCGTAAAAAAACTTCCGAATTGTCCGTTTTCACTGGTCCTTGCTGTTCTAGTTGCACTAGCAGCACCATTTAAAGTAGGTAAATAACCTGCTTTTCCCTGCTTAACATAAGCCTGTGCAGCTGCAATACTTTGCAACGCGATGCGGATATCTAGGTTGTTGTCCAGCCCTCTTTGGATATACGTTTTTAAATGTGAATCCGTAAAAACATCCTTGTAAGAGACCGATGCGAACGACACACTGTCTTGCGGTAGGTTATCTGTTCTGTACAGACTATCCGTCTGCACTTCAGGCCGATCATAATTCTTTGCTACAAAACATGATTGTAACAAGAGCGGCAATGCAGCTACCAATAAGAATTTATTTATTGTTAATTTCTTCATGATTTCTCTAGTTCTTTGATTCTTCAATAGTTTCTTGTGGCGCACCGGTTATACGCTCTTGCATGGTTTGGAAAATAACGTACAACGCGGGTATCACAAACACACCAAATATGGTACCTATTAACATACCGCCTACAGCGCTCATTCCAATAGATCTGTTACCTACAGCTCCAATACCAGTTGATAAGGCAAGTGGCATCAAACCGAAAATAAAGGCGAAAGAAGTCATCAAAATAGGTCTTAGTCGTGCCTTAGCACCATCTAATGCCGATTCTACTATAGACATGCCGTGCTTTCTACGCTGAAGCGCAAACTCTACAATAAGAATAGCATTCTTAGAAAGTAGACCGATTAACATAATTAATGCAATCTGAAAGTAGATGTTGTTTTCGAGTCCTGCCAAGTTTATAAATCCAATAGCACCTGCAATACCCACGGGTAATGAAAGTAATATGGCAAACGGCAATATATAAGATTCGTACTGCGCACTCAATAAGAAGTAAACAAATACCAAACTCAATATAAATATGATAATCGTTTGGCTACCTGCACTGTTCTCTTCTTTTGTAAGACCTGAATACTCATAAGTATAATTAGAAGGCAATACCTGAGCGGAAACCTCTTCAATAGCCTTAATGGCATCACCTGTGGAATAACCAGGATTCATGGCGCCGTTAATTTTAACGGAACTCAATAGGTTAAACCTACTTACGATTTCAGGACCGTAAATTTTCTCCAAAGAAACGAATTGAGATACAGCAACCGATTCTCCATTTGAATTGGTAACGAAAATGTGATTAAGCGATTGTTCATCTGCTCTGTCTTCTGGTTTTGCTTGAATCATTACACGGTACTGCTTACCAAACTTATTAAAGTCGGTGGTATACAGACCTCCATAGTAACCTTGCATAGCATTGAAAACATCCGTAACCGCTAAACCTGCTGTTTTGGTTTTTTCAACATCTACCTTCAACTCATATTGAGGGAAATTAGGATTAAACTGTGTAATGGCATATTTAACTTCAGGCCTAGCATTCAATGCAGCTAAAAACTCATTTGTGGTTTTGCCTACAGTTTGCCAGTCATCTGCATCTTTACTTTGTAGGTTCATTTCAAAACCTGTAGAGTTACCAAAACCTTGTACACTTGGAGGTGTAAAGAAGAATGCCTTAGCATCTTTTAGGCCGGCAGTTTTTCCGAAAAGACTACCAACTACGGCATCCACAGATTGTGATGGATCTGTTCTCTCGCTCCAGTTTTTAAGACGAAGTACAGAGAAGGCATAAGAACCACCATTTACTCTGTTCAATAAACTAAAACCAGTAATATTCATTCTAGCCTCTATAATATCCATTGAAGCATAAATAGAATCTAATTTCTTCACGGTTTTTTGAGTTTGCTCTAAAGTTGTTCCCGGAGGTAAACTAATATCAGCAAAAACAAGACCTCTATCTTCATTTGGTATAAACCCTGCAGGAGTTGTTTTAAATAATACAACAGTTGCAGCGGTAAACAATACCAATGCTATTATGGTAATCCACTTTCTTTTGGCAATGAATTTAACAGATCCTACATATTTGTTGGTAATGGCATCAAAACCAGTGTTGAAAGCACCAAAGAAACGCTTGGTTATCCCTTTTTTATGTTCTTCTGATGGGTTGTGCGGCTTTAAGAAAAGTGCTGCAAGTGCAGGGCTTAACGTAAGCGCATTCACTGCAGAAATAAGAATAGCGATAGCCAGTGTAATACCAAATTGCTGATAGAAAACTCCCGAAGAACCAGAAATGAAGGAAACCGGAATAAATACGGCCGACATTACCAAGGTTATTGATATAATAGCTCCAGAAATCTCTGACATGGCAGACTTGGTAGCGACCTTTGCATCCTTGGCCCCTTCTTCCATCTTGGCATGAACGGCCTCAACCACTACAATGGCATCATCCACCACAATACCAATTGCAAGGATCATCGCAAAAAGCGTTAACATGTTTATAGAATATCCAAATAAAGAGAGAAAGAAGAACGTACCTACAATTGCTACTGGTACTGCAATAGCGGGTATTAAAGTAGACCTGAAATCTTGAAGAAACAGAAATACCACAATAAATACTAATATAAATGCTTCAATAAGAGTCATGACAACATGGTCTATAGATGCATCCAAGAAATCTTTAGTATTGTACGGTATTACATAATCAAGTCCTTTTGGAAAATCTTGCTTACTTTCTTTTAAAATCGTTTGAATGGAATTAATGATATCATTTGCATTGGAGCCAGATGTTTGAAATATACCAACGGCAGTACCGGGTTTACCCATACCTTCGTTTTTGGTACCATAGTTAAAGGCACCTAATTCAACTTCAGCAACATCTTTAAGACGTAAAAACTGTCCGTTTTCCTGAGCTCTAATAATTATGTCCTCATACTGGGCTTCTTCTGAAAGACGTCCTTTGTATTTTAATACATATTCATAAACACCATCAGCATTTTCACCTATTTTACCGGTAGCTGCTTCAAGGTTTTGCTCATTAAGTGCACTTTGAATATCCGATGGCATAAGGTTGTAAGCAGCCATCTTTTCTGGATTCAACCATATTCTCATGGAATAATCTTTGGCACCAAAAACAGTTACGTTACCAACCCCTTTTATACGTTGTAATTTAGGTACCAAGTTGATTCTAGCGTAGTTTTCAACAAAAGTGGCATCGTAATTTTCATTGTCTGAAAACAATGAAAAGAACATAAGCGCACTAGTCTGAGATTTTTGCGTGATTACACCGGTCTGTACTACAGCTTGCGGAAGAACACTGTTGGCGCGAGCCACCCTGTTTTGTACGTTTACCGCAGCAATATCTGGGTCTGTACCAAGTTCAAAGAATACATTTATGGTAGCGGCACCATCATTACTAGCGTTAGAGGTCATGTATAACATGCCTTCCACACCATTAATTTGCTCTTCCAAAGGAGTGACAACACTATTAAGTACTGTTTCTGCGTTTGCTCCCGTATAGGTAGCTGTAACTTGTACGGTTGGCGGTGCTATTTCAGGATATTGTTCTATAGGCAGGGTTGTTAAACCCAAAACACCTAGAATAACTATAATGATCGATATAACCGTAGATAGTACGGGACGATCTATAAATTTTTGAAACATTGTTCTCTATTTATAAATTATGATGAATAGCGGATTCTTACTTGGCCGGGCTTATGGCCATTCCGTCTTTAATTTTAGTTACACCTTCAAGAACAATGGTAGTTCCCTCTTCAATTCCATTTTCAACAATAAAACCTTTTTGGGTGTTTGCAATGATATCTATTGGCATAGTTGTAACCGTATTGTCATCTTTTACTATATAGATAAGTTTCTTACCTTGAAGGTCTATTGTAGCTACTTGTGGAATTTCATATGCTTCCTTATAAATTGTGGGTATTTTAATTTTCCCGGTGCTACCACTGCTTAACAGGTTATTTTTGTTGTCAAAATCAGCTCTGGCGGTTACACTTCCTGTGGTACTGTTAATGATGGTATTGATCATAGCAATCTTACCTGTTTCTGGATATTCTTCGCCATTAATCATAACAAGTGTTACTTTTGGTGCTTTTTCAAGATCCACTAAGTTTTTTTCATTTTTAGGCATGGACTCTTTTAACTTTAAAAGCTCTCTTTCGTTTAAAGAAAAATAAGCACGAACTTCACTAACGTCAGATACAGTAGTTAATGGTTGACTCATGGCAGAACTTACCAAGGCACCTATTTTAAAAGGAATTTCACCAATATAACCGTCAACGGGACTTGTAATACGAGAGTAACCAATGTTTGAAGCAACACTTTGGTAATTGGCTTGGGCCTGAACAAGCTGCGCTTTGGCAGTCTCTAGCTGAACCTCGCTAATGATGCCTTTTTCTACTAACGGTTTAAGTTTATCTACTTCTACCTGTGCCACGTTCACAGAAGCTTTAGCAGCATTGGCATCTTGGTTCAAAGTTTGGGTTTCTAATTTAAAAAGAGGTTGTCCTTTTTTAATTTTCTGACCTTCCTCTACATATACCTTTTGCACAAAACCAGCAACTTTAGGCCATATTTCAACATTCTGCTTACCTTCTAAGGTAGTAGCAAATTCATTATATACCGTAAGGTCTTGTTTTTTTAATTCACCAACCTTCAAGCTTGGAGGAGGAGGCGTTGCGCCAGCCGCAGGGGCCGTTGGCGTTGTTCCAAAACAGGAGCTTAAAAGAAGTCCTGCGCTTAATAATCCTATGATTGATAACTTTTTCATTTTTAAAGGGATATTTAATTGTATTAGATTGTTGACTGGGTCTTGTTAAGGTTTTGTTAATTCAGAATGTTCGGTTAAAAACGAACCATTCTGATAAAAAAATTATTTTTGTTGCTTTTTTAATTCTTCGATAGTTGTTTTTAGACTTGTGGTCATGTCTGAAATACACTTACCATAAACTGTTATTTTGTTTTTGTTCTCTTCATGCTTCTCTGGACGGTACTGCTTATTATACGCGGTTATTTTAAGAATCATTTCTTTTTCCCTTTCCAGCTGATTTAATGAGCGATTTAGCTTCTTGATGAAGAACGTATTTTTTTCAGCAACTTTAAAATACCTTTTTCTATCTCCTGATTTTGTGAAATAGTTTACAAAATCCATTTGCAACAAAAGGTTTAACGACGTTGATATTGAGCTTTTGCTAGCGCCTCTTTTGTTAAGGCAATCTTCAAAAGTAAGACCGTCTTCCTCTGTAATAACTAGGTTCGCAAAGATTCTAGCAGCCAATGGTGGTAGATCATACTCAGATTCAAAATGAACCCCAAGCTCCTCGATTAACTTATTCTTTATTTCTTCTATTTTCATAATTGAAAAATTCAAGGGACAAAGATAATGTTAGTTCGGAACCAAACAAACTAAAAGAACTTAATTTTTATTAAAATGAGTTAAAGTTTTGTTAGAGTAATGCAAGGTAAAGAGGTAACTGTTTGAAAATTAACTGGATAAATATAGTTTTTGACCGATAAAGTATTTGTAAGTAAATGCTTTCGGAGAAGAAAGAAACTGTGTAAACTTGAAAAAATGGTAAGTAGAATGGAAGAAGAAAAATGGAAGTGCAAGTTACTTTGCGGAAATTCCATCCTTTTCAATTATCGGAATGGTGCTAAGATTTTTTTCGGAGACTGTATTTTTTGGGAATAAGAAACGTTTTTCAAAAAGCTTGCCTTCGGCGAAAAACGTAACAAAGAATTCATTGTCTAGTGCAAGAACTTCTTCTTGTAGTAATTCTATCTTTTTAATGTCATTAGGTAAAATCGTGCCCATGCTATGGCGCATGGTCGTTGTTTGGCGTTCTTCATCAAAGCCTTTAGAAACTACCATTACCATTTCAATTTGGTCTGCTCTATTATTTATGATGTAGGCGTTCCAGTCTTTTGAAAGAAACTCTTCGTTCCATTCCCTAATAATGGCTACTTGAACATCTTTGGCAATTGGTATTTCTATGTCTTTTTTCACTGAACTGAATTATAAGGCACTTTTAAATTGCTCTAAGAATCGCACGTCGTTTTCGCTTAACAAGCGAATATCAGATATCTGGTGAAGTAATAAGGCAATCCTGTCAATACCCATTCCGAAAGCGAAACCGGAGTATTCTTTGGAATCAATACCACAATTGTCAAGTACGTTGGGGTCAACCATACCACAGCCCATGATTTCTAACCAACCGGTACCTTTTGTCATCTTGTAATCGGTTTCAGTTTCAAGTCCCCAATATACATCTACTTCTGCACTAGGCTCCGTAAATGGAAAGTATGATGGACGTAAACGAATCTTGGATTTACCAAAAAGTTCCGTGGTAAAGAATTGAAGCGTTTGCTTTAAATCTGCAAAGGAAACATCTTTATCAATATATAAGCCTTCAACTTGGTGAAAGAAACAATGTGAACGTGCCGAAATAGCCTCATTACGATATACTCTTCCTGGAGAGATGGTACGTATAGGCGGCTTATTATTTTCCATGTAACGAACCTGTACCGAGGAGGTATGGGTTCGTAATAGAATATCTGGATCGGTTTGAACGAAAAATGTATCCTGCATGTCTCTGGCAGGGTGATATTCAGGTAGGTTCAAGGCAGTAAAGTTGTGCCAATCATCTTCAATTTCCGGACCTTCCGATACATTGAAACCTATTCTGGAGAAAATTTCTATAATTTGGTTCTTTACAATAGAAATAGGGTGTCTTGCCCCAAGCTCTAAAGGTTCACCTGGCCGTGTCAAATCGCCATAAATACCTTTTTCCTCGGTTTTGCTTTCAAGCGAATCCCTTAAGGTATTCAGTTTATCGTTTGCGGCTTGCTTTAATTGATTTATTGTTTGGCCGAATTCCTTTTTCTGCTCGTTAGGTACATTTTTGAACTCCGCAAAGAAATCGGTCAAAAGTCCCTTTTTGCCTAAGTATTTAATACGGAAGCTTTCTAGCTCCTCTTTGGTGGTAGCAGTAAACTTTTCTACCTCAGTAATATGCTTTTTAATAGTATCGATCATGATGTTCGGCTAATGCCGCAAATTTAGGACATTTGCGGCATTACCGAATACATAATTCATCATAAATTGGTCTAAATGTTATGCAGAAGCTTCAATATTCTTTTTTGAAGTCTTACGTTCCAAGTACCGTAAACACTCGGCAAAGGTGTCAAAAATATGTTCTGTAGGAATTAAATCAGGAATAAGGTCTACACGTTCCATCATATATCTTGGTTGTTTAAGGACATCTACAAACAAGACTTCAATATCAGAATTGTGTAAATCTATTAACACATCTTCCAATGTATATAGCCCGGATTGATCCATATACTGCATACGGTCCATACGAATGATAACGGTAGATGCCGTTCTGGGTATTTGGTCTGCCAATATTTGAAATTCGCTGGTAGAACCAAAAAATAAGGGTCCTTTAAGGTGTTTAATAAAGACTTGGTCCCTCAGGTTTTTAGGGAAACCAACTTCATCTGCCCAGCCTTCTTCTTTTTCCAAAGACTTTACATCGGACCTTTCTGCTGTAAGATCACCCATTTTCTTCATGAACATTAAAGAAGCGATAACTAAACCAACACCTACTGCATATACCAAGTTCCAAACAGAGGAAAGAACAAGTACAACTAGCATAATAACTACCTCTGAACTGAATTTTATTGGACCCAAGCTCATGTCCTTAGGTAAACTAGGTATAGCTTTTAATCCTTTATAATCCATAACGCCAATACCTACGGTTACTAAAATACCAGCAAGTACAGCGGCGGGTATTTGAGAAGCAACAGGCCCTAAAGCCAAAAGAACAACTAGAAGTAAAACCCCTGCTACCATACCGGATAATTTGGTTTTACCACCTGCGTTAATGTTAACAACGGTACGGATTGTAGCACCTGCTCCTGGAATCCCCCCAAAAATAGCGGCAATACTGTTCCCAATTCCTTGGCCTACTAATTCCTTGTTAGGTTGATGCTTGGTCTTTGTCATGTTGTCCGCAACTACCGATGTTAAAAGTGAATCTATGGCACCTAATAAAGCCAGCGTTAGTGCCGTAAAAATATAGGGCGTTACCGACCCAAGTTCAAAACTGGTGAATATACCCAAGTTAGGCATCGGAAAACCACTTGGTATTTCTTCTATTGGTCTATAGTTCAATCCAAAACCATACGCTACCCCAGAGACCACAATTAAAGCTACTAACGCACTTGGTATAGCAGTAGTTATTTTTTTGAAGCCATAAATAATGGCAATGGTAGTTAGGGCGAGAATAAATTCTAACCAATTAATATTTTGCAAAGCCCTGGGCATTACTTTAAGAGCTCCCAATACACCAGAAGCCTCAGATTTTGCCAAAGTACGCGCTTCTTTGAGCATATCTGCTTCGGTAATGCCTTCGGCACGTTTGATGGTTTCCTCAAAATTTTCTAAAACTAGAATACCTTCCCCAGCTTCTTCCTTTAAAATATTATCTAATATAATTTCTTCGGCCATGGGTTTGTACTGGTTTACAAACTCTGGGTCTTCTTTAGGGTAATATCCTATTGCAGGTAATATTTGCGTAACCAAAATAATAACGCCAATTGCGGTCATGAAACCGGAAACAACTGGATATGGGATATACCGGATGTATTTACCTATACCTAGAAGTCCAAGACCTATTTGCATAAGGCCGGCCAATAAGAATACAACTAAAATAGCGGGCAGCGCTTTTTCGAGACTACCATCGTTTAGAGCTATAATACCTGCTATAACAACCATACTAACCGCTGTCATTGGTGCGGTAGGTCCGGAGATTTGTGTACTAGTACCGCCAAAAAGAGCAGCGAAAAAACTTATGAATATGGCTCCGTATAATCCCGCGCTGGGCCCAAGGCCTGAGCTAACACCAAACGCTAATGCTAAGGGTAGGGCAACAATTCCTGCTGTTATTCCTCCAAATAAGTCTCCTTTAAAGTTTGAGAAAAGATTTTTCATAGAGTTAAGTTTAATGCTAAGAGATTGTTTTAAGCTTTGTGAAGAAGTGTAGATGGCTAATTGAACGTCTGGTTTCTACAAATCAGCTTTGGATTAATCCAAATGATAGATTTCCATAATATTTTTAAGGTAGCCTTCGAAATCTATTTTTAAGTCTATCAATTTTCCGGTATGAACGTCAAATATCCACCCATGTACTTTTAATCCGTGATCACGATATGCTTTTTGAACCACTGCTGTTTTGATCAGGTTTACACATTGCTCTTTTACGTTCAGTTCTACTAATCTATCGTATTTTTTTGTTTCGTCTTCAATAGCATTCAGCTCTTCTTTATGAAGACGATATACATCACGAATATTACGTAGCCATGGGTTTAGAACACCCAAATCTTTAGATTGCATGGCAGCTTTGACACCTCCGCATGCATAATGACCACAAACTATTATATGTTTTACTTTCAGATAATCTACAGCATACTTTAAAACAGATAGTACGTTAAGATCTATACTGATTACCATGTTCGCAATGTTACGATGTACGAAAACCTCTCCGGGTTTTGCGCCCATCACTTCTTCTGCAGTAACCCTACTGTCTGAACAACCAATATAAAGCAATTCAGGACTTTGATCCTTGGCCAACTGCTCAAAATAATCTGAACTTGTTTTTAGCTTTTCCGCTATCCACTTTTCATTGTTGTCAAAAACAGTATCTAGATTCATGGTGTTATTTTTTACAAAATAAGACTAATTCTACGGCAATACTTGAAAAAAGGCCAATGCATTGTTGGCCCATTGTATATTATTGAATCTAAGCTTATTAGTAAAAAGTTACTTCACCATTAGATATGTCATACATGGCACCTACAATCTTTATTTCTCCGTTTTCTTCCATTTCAGATAAAACTGGGCTATTCTTACGGATACTATCTATTGTCAAAAGCACATTCTTTTCAGAAACTTTATCTACAAAGTCAAGATTTTTAGAATTTCTAAGACTTTCGTCAGTAGGTTCTTTAACTGCATCAACCGCTGGCTCTATCTTATTTATTAAAGCTGTCAAGTTGCCTAATCTGGCATGGTCACAAGCACCTTTTATTGCACCACAACTAGTATGACCCAAAACAACAACTAGTTCAGTGCCAGCAAGCTTACATGCAAATTCCATACTTCCTAGGATATCTTCGTTAGAAAAGTTTCCTGCGATACGAATACTAAAGATATCGCCTAATCCTTGGTCAAAAACCAATTCTGCCGAAACTCTAGAATCTATACAGCTCAAAATAGTAGCGAAAGGAAATTGTCCATCGCTAGTATCATTTACTTGTTCTAAAAGATTTCTGTTAGCTTTTAAATTATTTTGAAAACGTTGATTTCCTTCTTTTAAAAAATTAAGTGCTTTTTCTGGAGTCATCGTTGCTTGTGTCTCCTTAGTATGTGCTTTCATATGTTTATTTTAATTATGCTATGTTTAGTTTACTTTGATAATTGCCTTGCGAATTTTTTTCGCCTGCAATCATAAGGTTGATATCTAATTTCTTCACCATGTCGTAAATATTTGATGGCGTAGAAGTATTTATTTTTTCCTTTTTTTTCCGCTCCACAAATAATAAATCAACTTTGCTCTTAGATAAGTAGATTGGAAGCTTTTTCATTGTATTGTCATTATAATCAAAGACATAATCTACAATTTTCTTTCCTAAAAATTCATGGGATTGAGGCTGTGTTGTAGGTCCATTAACAATGCTGAAAGCCTTTAGAGGACTGTTTGCATTAGCAAAGAGGGCTTCTGGAAAAGAAGAACTCAATAACTCGTTAGAACAGTTCAGTGTACCAATCCCTATATTCATGTTAGGCTCTAGACCATTTTCTTCTGAAACAATCATTACGGATCCCTTAAAAATACTTAGAACAAAATTGATAATCCTATCATCTACAGTATTAAAAGGTTTTGTTTTTCTTCTACCAAGAACTATAATATTTGGAGTGTTATCATCTAAATATCGGGAAATTTCAGTTTTTACATTGCCAAAAGTGCTTGAATAACGAATGGGAACCCCGTAATCTTTAGAGAATGGAGCAATTAAATTCTTCATGCGCTTGTCGGTTACAATATACTCGTGGTTTATTGTCCGTATAGCTGATAATTGATTGTCTTTTCCAACAATATCAGTTGGTTTTCTCACATTGAAAACCTCAATTTCGGCATCAACCATTTTAGCTAAGCTAACCGAGCTTTTTAAAAGGTTGTGCATACCATCCGTCAAATCTGAAAGTAATGCTATTTTATATTTATTTTTTTCCATAGCCTTTAACTTAAACTTAGGTTAGATTTTGGTCTTGTTCTAAAAAACTCACTATAACTAATAGGGTTTTCTATAACGCCACGTTTAGATACCAGTTTAATATCTATATTACGTTCTTTGGCTTTTATTGAAAAATCGTCTAGAATCTCAATAATATCAATGTCAAGATACCTTGTTTTAAGTAGATTTAGCTCCAAATAGGTATCTCTTGGAAGACTATCTAGTTCTTTAAGAATAGCGCCTTTATTAAAGAATGTAACCTCTTCTGCAAGAGACATTTTTATTTTATGCTTTCCGTTGCTTACATCTTCAATATGAAGAAAGTGAGAATTTTGATAGCTTTTTAATAGAATAACAACTATTCCAACAGCTAAGCCCAAACTAATTCCAACAAGCAAATCTGTAAACACAATCCCTAGCACCGTTACCATAAAAGGAACGAACTGTTTCCATCCTAGTTTGTACATCGTTGCAAAAAGTGCAGGTTTTGCCAATTTGTAACCAACTATGAAAAGAATAGCTGCCAATACGGATAACGGAATCATATTTAACAAAGTTGGAATAAGAATTACTGAAATCAATAAAAGAAAACCATGCAAAATAGCAGATAGTTTTGATGTTCCGCCAGATTGTATATTGGCTGAGCTACGAACAATTACCTGAGTTATAGGCAGTCCTCCAATTAAACCGGACAGTATATTACCGGCGCCTTGGGCAAGTAACTCTCGGTTTGTTGGAGTTACATTCTTATGTGGGTCTAATTTATCTGTGGCTTCTACACACAGTAATGTTTCTAAACTGGCTACCAGCGCTATGGTAAAAGCAGTAATCCAAACTTGAGGGTTTGTAATGGCTCCAAAATTTGGAAAGCTAAATTGACCTAAGAAAGAAGCGGCATCTTCAGGAACAGGCACACTTACCAAATGTTCTGAAGAAATAGCCAATGTTCCGCTATCTTGAGTTACAATGTAAAATATAATACCAATGGCAACGGCAACTAATGGTCCCTGTACCAATTGAAAAATTCTACCTTTTTTAGAAAGAACTTTATCCCATAACAAAAGAATAGAAAGACCTATGATAGCTACCAATGTAGCACCGGGACTAATATTATTGACTGTATTTAAAATTTCCGAAAAGGTATTTTCTCCATCTACTTGGAAAAAAGCCCAGTCCCCTTCTGGGTCAGGGTCATAACCAAAAAAGTGTGGAATTTGTTTTAGAATTATAATGATACCAATTCCCGTTAACATTCCCTTTATAACTGAAGACGGAAAATAGTATCCAATAATACCCGCTTTTAAAAAACCGAATACCATTTGAATAACGCCACCCAAAACTACGGCAACTAGAAAATTCTCAAAACCACCTAAGGTTCCAATAGCGGTTAAAACTATGGCAGCTAATCCTGCTGCAGGACCACTAACTCCAATTTTTGAACCACTGAGTGCTCCAACGAAAACACCACCAATTATACCGGCTATTAATCCTGAGAACAATGGTGCGCCACTGGCAAGGGCAATACCCAAACATAAAGGCAAAGCAACGAAGAATACTACGACACTTGCGGGAAGGTCGCTCTTTAGATTTTTAAACATATAAATAATAATTTAGCCCTCAATGGCAATTGGGGACAAGTTTTTAGCTAATCGAAATAAATTTCCTGAAAAAAATTAACTGATATGTTCAGGGGGAGGAAGGAGGATTTCGAGTGTGAAATCAATATAATCCATAACATGGTAATCGCCCATAACAGATTGTTCTGATAAAGCTATCAGAGAATAGTCAAAGTAATTATCTTTTACGAATTTTTCTTCTAGAGAAGACTTTTTGCCTGCTTCTTGTTGTTCCTCTTCATTGAGGTTCGTTATCATAACAGGATTATCAACGTCTAGTAAAGTTATAACGCTCGGAGCTGTAATGGCTAATAGCCATAGAGCAAGCAAAAGAAAACGAGCGAAAATTTTCATAGCAGTTAGTAACAAACGCAAATATAGCACCAACTATTTTATTACGCGTTAAGGAAATATTAAAAATCTTTTAATGTTTTTATGTCTTCGGATGGGATCCAGCCTGTAGTTCCGTCAGAAATACGGATTTTTTTCCAGTCGTTTAGTTCTTCAACAACTTGGACTTTAGTGCCTTCGTGGAGTGCAAAAGTCTCAAGACCTTTTTTGTTAGGCTCAGCTTTTACACTGGCTTCCTTGGCAAAGACAATAGCGGGTTGGTCTGCTTTAAATTTGTTGTATTGAAGAAAAGCAAAAACTACGGAAGTTATCATGATAAGTAGTGAAATTACACTAAAGATAAACGCAAGTCTTTTTCTAGATGAATAATGAAAGTAATAGAATGCAATGTATAAAAACACAAATATTACCATAAAAATAATAGATAGATATGCCCATTGATCAAAAGACAATGTACCAATGATGCTATCGTAAATTTTAGAAAGGCCTGTAGTTGGCATTTCATCAATGGCATCAAGAGTCATGTTCTTGGCGTATCCTAAATTATTCTTTATTTCGCTGTCATTGGGCTTTAGCAAAAGTGCTTTTTCGTAATAATAGATACTTGGCGCAATCTCGTTAAGCTTATAATAGGCATTGCCCAGGTTGTAATAGAGCTCTGCGGAATGTTTACCATTATCCAAAATCTCCATATAGTTGTCTACCGCCTTTTGGTACTCGCCTACATTATAAGCTTCCGTAGCCTTATCAAACAGAGCATTATTCTGGGCGGTAACCGTGAAGGTTAATAAGGAAATAAGTATGAAAAGTATGTTTTTCACTTTGTGATTTTCAAATTGAATAATTTATAACTTTTTCGTTAGAGTTGTTTGTCTAAATATGTAATTACCTCACTTGCTTTATCGTAATCTTGTTGCATCTGCACTTCGGAAAAGGGACTGTAACGTGCCATTTCGCAATTTTTAAGTAGCGAAATAAAACCTTCATTGGTTGTGTTATCAACCTGTTTTTCGATTAAGAGAGATGCTATTTTGTCTTTGCTGAATTCTGAGGTCTCTATTTTAAGTTTTGCCTTTAAATAATTATGCAACGCTTTTTCTAAGGCAACGTAAAACGCCTCCTTATTACCTAATTCTTTTTTGGCTTTAGAGAGATATCTTTTAGCAAGTTTGTTGGCCTTCCTAACTTTATTGCCCACCACGTCACTAGCAATTGCTTCACGCTTTTTACCTAGTAAAATGGCAAAGGGAATCAATATTAATGGCAGTAATAACCATAAATAATAGCTTTTAGTCCCTAAAAAATAGCTAGAACCAATAGGTACCAAATTGGCGTCTAGTTTTAGGAAATTAAATTGATTTCCTACTGCAACGGTTTGCTTATTATTAGTTCCACCAGCTACTGCACTACCTATGCTTGAGTCTGTAGGACCTTCTTTTACATTGATTACGATTTCATCTGAAGTAACCGTTTTATACGTTTTAGCGCTAGGGTCAAAATAAGTGAAGGATATACTAGGAATAGGATATTTGCCTTTAAAGGAAGGTACAACCGTATAACTATTACTCACCTTACCCTGTGAGCCGGATAAGGTAGTACGTACTTTTTCATCAAATTCAGGCTCGTATACCTCCAATGAAGCGGGTAAATTTAGGTCGGGCAACTGAAAGAGTTTTAAATTTCCTTTACCACTCACCTCAACTTTTGCCTGTAATGATTCAGAAGCATTCAAAACCGTCTTACTGCTAGTGACCGAAAAATCGAAATTACCAACTGCCCCACTAAAATTAACAGGTTTCCCTTTTTCAGGTAAAGCTTTTACATTAATGGTTCGTTTTCCTGCTGAAACCGTTTTGTTGGTTTGGGAGTAAATTCTACCTCCAAAGAAATCCCGTTTGTTGGACGGTACATCTACAGTAACATCCAATGAAAGGGGTTCTATTTCTAACTTCCCTGATTTTTGAGGGTAGAGTACAACTCGCTTTAATATAACATACCTATAAGGCTTTCCTTTATAAGTTCCGTTTTCAGCAACTGGGCGAGAAACGGGAATATCTTGGCTCCAAAAATTATTGTACTTAGGGTTGTCTAATGGTTGATAGTTAGATACACTAATAGACGGGCTCACATATAGTTTGTAGACCACGCTTAGGCCTTCGTTTAGGTATGGGTCCGTTTTAGAAACCTCGGCAACAAGATGTAGACTTTCGTCCGCTACATCGTCTGCGGTCATTTGATCGCTGGGTTTGTCTACTGCAGCTGTAACTTCTACCTTTTTTGGTAATGATTTATAAGTTTTTCCATCAATCACAATAGATGCTTGCTTAATGGTCACATTTCCCCTAGTAGTAGGAGCCAAGGTGTATGAGTATGTTTTTGAATAACTACGCACACCATTTATCCATGAGGAGCTTATAGATTGTGATGGTCCCATCAAAACCCGGAAGCCCTGAAAATCTGGAGGATTAAAATTGTCCCCGTCTTTATTCATGGTAAAATCTACCCGTAATCTCTCGTTCATACCCAGTTTTTCTTTACTGAGTTTCATTTCAAAGGTAATGCCTTTGCCATCTTGAGCGTTCACTGAAAAGACAAGGAACATTATAGAAAATAATGCTAAAAGAATTCTATGTATACTGGTCTTTACCAATCTTTTTCGTTTTTAACCTTAACACCTTTTACTTTCTTGGCGTCTATTTTTTCTTGTACTTTTTTCTCTTCGTTCTGCATGGCTTCCAGAAGATTCTGCACCTGCTGTTTACTTAATTGATTAGGACGAGGCTGTTGCTGTTGTTCTTGGGGCTTATCACCTTCTTCAGGCTGTTTTTTCTGTTCTTCCTTTTCATCGCCTTCACCCTCTTTGTTCTCGTCCTTTTGTTCTTCGTTCTTGTCTCCTTCGTCTCCCTTGTCTCCTTCGTCCTTTTTATCTTGATCTTGGTTTTCTTCTTTGTTGTCTCCGTCTTTTTTGTCCTCGTTTTCGTCTTTATTATCCTCGTTCTTATCTTCTTGGTCCTTGTTGTCTTCGTTTTGGTCGTTCTGCTCTTGTTCTTTTTCGAGCATTTTTTTGGCCAAAGCTAGATTGTAACGGGTTTCCTCATCTTTTGGGTCATTGCGGAGGGCTTCCTTATAAGCTTCTACTGCTTTTTGATAGTCTTTTCTTTTCATAAACACGTTGCCCATGTTATGATAGGCACGATGCTTATCGGCTTTGTCAGTGGCCAATTCACCAGCTTGCTTGTAACGGCCAAAAGCTTCACTATAGGTTTCTTTGGCGTAATATGCATTGGCCAGGTTGTAAGGTGCAGCAGAATTCTCTTCACTCTTGGCTATTGCCTTTCGGTAATCTACTTCGGCCTCTACAAAATTATCTTCTGAAAGTTCTTTGTTAGCTTCCCAGGTTAGATTTTTTGATTCGTCAAGCGCTTGCTCGCGCGCTTTTTCCTCTTCTTGCGCCAAAGAAACGAAACCGATAAAAAACAATATGAAAACAATATTTCTCATTTATTCTATTTCTTTTTCGTTGAATAAATTTAGCTTTTTAAACCATTTTGTTCGCTTGTCAAGAACAAAGATATCTAAAAGTAAAAACAACAAGCCAATACCAAGAAACCATTGAAATTGATCTTTGAATTCTGCAAATTGCTTGGCTTCAAACTCTTTTTTGTCCATTTGATGAAGCAGCTCCGTTATACGCTCTACAGCAGCTTCGGTATTGGAACCGTTAATATATTCACCATTACCATCATCTGCAATGTCTATAAGTACGTCTTCGTTCAGCTTGGTAATAACTACCTCTCCTTGGGAATCCTTCTTCAGACTTTCTACAACGCCATTTCTTTTAATGGGAATAGGAGCACCTTTAGGTTTACCAACACCAATAGTGAAAATCTGAATGCCTTCTTCTATGGCTTTCTCCACAGCATCTTTGGTATTACCTTCTGAGTGATCTTCTCCATCGGAAATAATAAAAAGCACACGATTGGTCTGCTCTTCATCATTGTAATAGGTAGTAGCAAGGGTAATTGCCTCGTTTATAGCTGTTCCTTGTGAAGTAAGCATATCTGTATTCATGCTTTGTAAGAACATTTTGGCAGCACCATAATCTGTTGTAATAGGTAATTGCGGGAATGCTTGACCGGCATAAGCTATGATACCAATACGATCACTTGCCAATTGATTTATGATTTCTGAAACTAGACGTTTGGCTTTCTCCAAACGGTTGGGCGCAATATCTTCCGCCAACATACTTTTAGAAACATCTACCGCAAAAACGACATCAACACCTTCACGTTTTACCGTCTCTAATTTTGTTCCAATTTTTGGGTTTACCAATCCCAGAGTAAGGAAAGTGAGACCCAATAAAAAGAACAAGAGTTTTAGACTGGATTTAAAATTAGATTTGTCCGGAGATAGCCTTTTTAAAAGGGGGCTCTCGGCAAATTTCTTCTGTGTCCGCTTTTTCCAAATTTGCAAAAGTGCGAACAAGACGATGATGACCGGTATTATGGCCAGTAAATAGAAATATATTTTTTCGTCTAATTGAATCATTCTGCTTTGTTCCTAGTTTGAAGCTAATACAAGTTTATTAAATATTGCGCTAAAAGTTTCTTAAATAAAACTTCTAAAAATGGTATTCCTCAGGAGCCATTCCAATAAAAGCAGGGCACCGGCCAAAAGCACCCATGACCTAAACTTTTCTTCGTATTTGTAATATTTAAATTCTTCTATTTCTGTTTTTTCTAGCTTGTTTATTTCGTCGTAAATAGCCTCTAACTTTTCGTTATCTGTGGCTCTAAAAAATTTACCTCCTGTAGATTTTGCAATATCCTTCAAAAGATCTTCATCAATTTCAACTTGGCGCATACCGTATCTAAAAGATCCATCACTGTTATATGCTACCGGAGAAAGAGCGTTACCATTGGTACCCAATCCTATAGTGTATGTTTTTATACCATACTCAATAGCTAAGTCTGCTGCGGTTTGTGGTTCTATAAACCCGGAATTATTGACACCATCCGTCAATAGGATAATAATTTTACTAGAAGCTTTACTCTCTTTTAGGCGGTTTACGGAAGTAGCCAAGCCCATTCCTATGGCAGTACCATCATTTAATTGCCCATAAGTTATATCGCGTAGTGCCCTTAGAACAATTGCCTTATCACTTGTTATAGGTGTTTTGGTATAAGCTTCACCTGCGTAAGCCACCAAACCAATACGGTCATTGGGGCGTTCTTTAATGAATTCTGCAGCAACTTCTTTTAGGGCGGCTAAACGGTTGGGTTTTAAATCCCTTGCCAACATACTAGAAGAAACATCTATAGCCATTACAATATCTATACCCTTTGTAGTTTTTGTTTTTGTTGAAATGTCTTCGGTCTGTGGTCTGGCTATGGCAACTATAATTGCTGCAAGAGCTAATAGACGCAGTACAAATAACAGTGGTTTTAATTTTGGGAGAAAACCCGTATTTGCAAAACCTTTAATCGTAGGTATTTTTAAAGAAGCTACCTGCTCTTTGCGCTTGTAGAAATACCACAGCACGGCCAGAGGAAGCAATAATAGCAACCAAAAAAATTCCGGATTTGCGAATGATATATTATCCAACATCTATAATTCTGTTTTTACTTCTACCGAACCTAATATTCTATCTGCTATTTCTTGTGCATAGGTGTCGTCTTCTAGCCAATTTATGATGATTTGCTGTTGAAGCCCTTTTGCACCGAATAGTAAAATACTGTATTTGCCATCTACTAATTCCTCAGACCCTGGAACAGGAAAATCGCCACTACCAAAAACCTTGATTCCTTTTACGCCCGTAACGGTAGTAAATTCTTCTTGTTTGGTTATAATGTTCTTTGCTCCTTGTTTTTCTAGATTCTTAATAAAGGCTTCAATGGATTTATTAAACTCGGGCTCTACTTCCTGTGTTAAAGTAGTTGACGTGGTACCTACACTGAAAAAACCTTTTTCGCTTCTGTACATAAACATTTGCAGGTCTTTAATGTTGGCCTTCATCTCTGGGGTAAGCTTTGTTTCTTGCCTTTTGAGAACACGCGGAGTTTCTAAGCTTATTGGTGGATAACCATAAGAGCTAGATACCCAGTCTCCTTCTAGCAGTTCTTTTGAAGGATGGCCCAAAATGGTATCTTTTACGTACGTAAAGCCGTAATATGTAGTAGATACACCTAAAGCAATAAAAAGTGCCCCAAGAACGGCAACACTTGCGTAAATAATCTTTTTCTTTTGTTGTTTTTTTTCGAGCTCTTCTTTGTATTCTTCTTGCTCCATCAATTCTTCTACTGTGGGCTCTGGAAGTGCATCATGGGTTTTGTGAACGATTTGTTCAATGGATTGACGGTCATTTTCAGCGACTGAGGTGTCCGGTTTTGATTTTGCGAATTTTACTAAATCCGCTGTCTGAAGAATACGTTTAAACTGTTGCAGGGTCTCATCGTCTATTTTTAACTCTCCGGCATCCCTTAGCAATTCTAACTTGGTAATCAATTCATCCGTTGTACTTTCTAAGGCCGAAACGTTTACATCCTCTTCTAGATATGACCTAACAATACCTGTTAGTTCAGAGTAATATTCCTTGTATTCATCTTGAATAAGGTATTTAGATTTTTCAAGATTTTTAAGTTCCAACAGGGCGCGGTCGTAAGGCGGCAAAAGCGCCACTTTTTCTTCTTCTGACAATTGTTTTTTTCTAAAGAAGAACCAATAAACTAACCCTCCTATAACAAGGAGTCCAAGGAGTACGAATAAAATAATTTTCCAAAGTCTGGAGTTGTTTTTTTCAACTTCCATTAGTGGTTTAATGTCGTACATCCTTTGAGCCAAGGTGTCTACGGCAATGTTTGCAACATTAACAATTCTAGTGGAATCGGTCAAAAAGCCTTCTCCATTTATCTCTATACGCTGAGCCGGTATTTTATAAGAACCAGAATCAAATTGGGTAAGGGCGTAGATTTTCTGCAGGGTCATACGATCGTTTTTACGAGTCGTATCCGTAGCAAAAGCTTCTACTGTTTCTAACGGAGAAAATGTTTGTCCCTCAGGAAAAATAACTTGTGCGGTAGTATCTGCCTCAACGGTTACCGTAAATTGTATCTGCTCTCCAATTTTTATGGAGGTAGTATCAACCTTGGTAATTACTTTAGGCGTGGTTTGTGAAAAAGCGGAAAACCCTATAAATAAAACGCAAAGTAAAACACACCGCTTTAAGAGCGATGTTCCGTTGTTATTATAGTAGTTTGTAAAGTATATATTTAGCATTAACCTCGTCGCTTAAAATAGCCCAATAATTTTTTAACATAACTCTCGTCTACCCTACAACTGAGTACACCACAGCCAGATTTGGTAAACGTTTCTTTAAAATAATCTACCCGTTGTTGGTAGTATTTACTGTACGCCATACGTACACTTTTTGACTGTGTATTTACTAGGCTTACTTTTCCGGTTTCCGCATCCTGCATCTGAACCATTCCTAGATTAGGAATACTCTCTTCGCGCTCATCGTATATTCTAATTCCCGTAACATCATGCTTGTTGCCCGAAATCTTCAAAGTCTTCTCATAGTCTTCATCAATAAAATCCGATAGCACAAAAACTATTGCTTTCTTCTTCATTACGCTACTTAGAAACTTTAAGGCTTCGGCAAGATTGGTTTTGTTACTTTTTGGTTTGAATTCCAGTAACTCTCTGATGATACGTAGAACATGACTTTTTCCTTTTTTAGGGGGAATGTAAAGTTCGATTTGATCAGAGAAAAGAATCAAGCCCGCTTTATCATTATTCTGTAAAGCAGAAAAGGCCAAAGTGGCCGATACTTCTGTAATTATATCTTTTTTAAACTGATTAGTGGTTCCAAAATGTTCTGAGCCACTTACGTCTACCATAAGCATCATGGTAAGCTCACGTTCTTCTTCAAAAACCTTTATATAGGGTTCATTATAACGTGCAGTAACGTTCCAATCTATAGTCCGGACATCATCACCAAATTGATATTGACGTACCTCACTAAAGGTCATACCACGACCTTTAAAGGTGGAGTGGTATTCCCCGCCAAATATATGATCGGACAGACGGCGCGTCTTAATCTCGATCTTCCGTACTTTTTTAAGTAGTTCTTTAGTATCCATTTCTCAGCAAACAGTTTTTGGCAAGCAGTTTTCAATGGTAGTGACAAAGGGTCTATTACTACCTAAAGCATCTGCCAACCGCTTACCTTTTAAGGTACCTCGATCTCGTTAACAATCTTGTTGATGATTTCTTCGGAAGTAATATTTTCAGCTTCAGCCTCATAAGTAATACCTATTCTATGGCGTAATACATCATGAACTATAGCTCTTACATCTTCAGGAACCACGTAACCTCTTCTTTTAATGAAGGCGTAACATTTTGCTGCAATACCTAGGTTTATACTACCCCTTGGCGAAGCACCAAAGCTAATTAGCGGCTTTAGCTCTTCAAGATTGTATTTCTCTGGGTAACGCGTGGCAAAAACAATGTCAAGAATGTATTTCTCTATCTTTTCGTCCATGTATACTTCGCGAACAGCCTTTTGTGCGCTTAATATTTGCTCTATGCTTACTACTGCATTTACTGTTTCGTAAGATCCCGCTAGATTTTGGCGCATAATTAGTTGCTCCTCGTTCAACTTAGGATAATCAATTACGGTCTTTAGCATAAAACGGTCAACCTGTGCTTCTGGTAATGGATAAGTTCCTTCTTGCTCTACCGGGTTTTGGGTTGCCATTACCAAAAACGGCTTATCTAGAACAAAAGTTTCGTCACCAATGGTTACCTGTTTTTCCTGCATGGCCTCCAAAAGAGCTGATTGCACTTTGGCCGGAGCACGGTTAATCTCATCTGCGAGCACGAAATTGGCGAAAATCGGACCTTTCTTTATAGAAAAGTCATTCTCTTTCATATTGTAGATTAGAGTACCAGTAACATCTGCAGGTAAAAGGTCAGGAGTAAACTGAATTCTACTAAAGCTTCCTTTTACCGCTTTAGATAGGGTATTAATGGCCAATGTTTTTGCTAGCCCAGGTACACCTTCTAATAAAATGTGACCTTGACCAAGTAAACCAATGAGTAATCTTTCAACCATATGTCTTTGGCCAACGATTACTTTGTTCATTTCTAATATCAACAGGTCGATGAATGCACTTTCTTGTGCAATTTTCTCGTTAACCGCATTAATATCTACCGTAGTATTTTCTTCCATATATCCTTACAAATTTTGGTTTGGGCCCACTGTTTTTTAACAGACATGCAAATTGAAAATTTATTAGCTGCTTCGCTGTTAACGATTGGTTAAAAAAAATAGAGAACCCCTCTTTTTATGAAGTTTTTAAGGGATTTCTTTTTAATTTAACGGCTCTATGCAAAAGAACACTTTTTATTCCAGAGTTATAGCAGGAACTATGACTTGGGGCAGTTGGGGAAAAGGTTTTTCCAAATCTAGTATAATTGAAGTGATGAACCACTGCGTGGATGAAGGCATAAGCACCTTTGATCATGCTGACATTTATGGGGGTTACACCACAGAAGAAGACTTTGGGAATGCGTTCAAGGACAGTAACATCTCTCGTGAAAATGTTCAGTTTATTTCTAAATGTGGTATTCAAATGGATGCCGACGCCCGTAAAAACCATGTAAAACATTATAACTACGATACAGAATACATCATTTGGTCTGCAGAACAATCGCTCAAAAAACTAAAAACGGAATATTTAGATATGCTTTTGTTACATAGGCCTAGCCCATTAATGCAGCCAGATGCTATAGCAGGGGCAATAACTAAATTAAAAGATCAGGGTAAAATTAAGAGTTTTGGAGTTTCTAATTTTTTGCCATCCCAAATAGCACTTATAGAGACAGCTCTTCCCGTTGAAGGGAATCAGGTGGAATTTTCCCTGACCCAGAACGAAGTAATGAACGATGGCACATTAGATGATGCTTTGGCCAACAAGAGAATGGCAATGTCTTATAGTCCGCTTGGGTCATATTTCAGGAAAGATGACAAGGTTTCACAACGGATAAAAAAAGCTATAAAACCCATGTTGGAGAAATATGAGGCTACTGAAGATCAGTTATTATTAGCTTGGGCTATGAAACACCCTTGCGGAATACTTCCTGTTGTGGGTACAGCTACAAAATCACGTTTGTCCGCAGCTATGGATGCAACAAGAATAAATATAGAAAAAACTGATTGGTTTATTATGTTAGAGGCATCTAACGGCCAGGAGGTTGCGTAAATATAGAAATATGAGTAAGACCGTGTTAATAACAGGAGCAACTAGTGGAATTGGTCGTGCAACAGCCATACTTTTTGCTGTTCAGGGCTTTAAATTGGTGCTCTGTGGAAGAAGACAGGAGCGCCTGGATGCGCTTCAATCTGAATTAAGTAAACAATGCGAAGTTCACACCCTAAATTTTGACGTTCGGGATAAAGATGCCGTATTTAAAGAGATAGGTTCGTTACCTGAAAACTTCGCTCAGATAGATATTTTAATTAATAATGCAGGTAATGCACATGGTCTTGATCCTATTGATAAGGGTAATGTAGATGATTGGGATGCTATGCTGGATATTAATGTTAAGGGTCTACTTTATGTTTCCAAAGCGATAATACCCAATATGGTGGAGAAAAAGTCTGGTCATATCATTAATATTGGGTCTACAGCCGGCAAAGAGGTCTATCCCAACGGAAATGTGTATTGTGCTAGTAAACATGCGGTTGATGCCCTGACCAAAGGAATGCGAATGGATCTTAACCCTTACGGAATTAAGATAGGAGGTATTAACCCTGGTGCTGTAGAAACCGAGTTTAGTAATGTACGCTTTAAAGGTGATGATAATAAAGCGGATTCAGTCTACGACGGATTTGAACCTTTAAAACCAGAAGATATTGCCGAAATTATTCACTTTGTAGTAACTAGGCCTTATCACGTGAATATTGCAGATTTAATAGTCATGCCTACCGCACAAGCCTCTGCAACCATATTGAATAGGTCGTTATGATTAATAAACGCCTTCTTGTAAAAAATCTGCTAGCTCATAATGACGAGAATAGTTTTTATGACAAGAAGCGTTTTATATCAATTGGAGAAAAAGAGGGTAAAGCCAAGTTTTTAAAACACGTCTGTGCTTTGGCCAATAGTAATCCCAAAAACAATTCTTTTATAGTTATTGGGGTAGAGGACGAGGATAACAAAATAGTAGGTGTAGATTTTTTTGATGACAGTAAGATTCAAAACTTGGTCAATGCCTATTTAGATAATCCACCCTTAATTTCATATGAGAACATACCTTTTCCTAATTTACGAGAGGGTAAGGTTGTGGGCTTGGTTACTATTAGGTCTAGCGAAAAGGTTTGTGCCCTTCGTAAGAATATTTGGAAATATTATGGAGGTATGGTTTTCTTTAGAGAAGGGAGCATTAGTATGCCAAAAGCTTACGGTGTAGAGCTTCAGGATATAAATTCTGATACCGTTGCCACCATAGAACAACATGCTCGTAATAATATTGAGCTGACATTAGATGGTGTAATTGACTTTATCAACAACCGACATAAAAACTTAAATAGTGATTATAAAGTTTTTAAGGAGCAATTTGTAGTCTGTTGGGCGGGAAACAAGAAAAAGGTTAAGAATAATTTCTTTTTTTCTCGGGTAGATATTGAATTGATCAATGAGCAAGTGAAGCTTTTTTATTCGGCTTTAGATGAAATAAGTATTGCCTATGATGAGCATTCGTTTACGATGATAGAATATGTTCAGCTAGGCTTGGGTTCTAAACAAAGATATTTTCAATTAGAAAAAGTAGTTATTAATTTTTTTGATAATGGAACATACAAAATAGAAAGTAACTTAATTTTTGAACCACCTAGGTACAACAAAAAAAATCTCTTTCATATTTGGAATGCCAACAACGCCCTTTTGGATAAAATTCAGAAAGGTATAGGCTTAAAATCATCTGAAACAGTAGATTTGGAATATTTACCCGACAGCTATCTCATTTGTTACTTAAACGGTTTTGAAGAGGCTAAAGAACAGATGGAAGTAGCCCGTAGCTTATTAAAAGACCTGTACCCAAAAATATATTTAGGGATAAAAGAGTCTTTACGAATTTTAAGGAAAGTAAGATATAGTTAAAGGCTTATTTTGACCTTTCTAATAACTTAAGTAAGAATACTAATGAAAGTAATTTCGGTAAACACCTCAAAACCAACCACATTTATTTGGAAGGGAAAAGAAGAATCAACAGGTATTTATAAGAAACCTACCGATAAACCAATTTACTTAACAAAAAATGATGTCCTAAATGATGAAATCTCAAACCGTTTAAATCATGGAGGATTTTATAAAGCTTGCTACTTGTTTTCTTCAGACCAGTATTCATATTGGAAAGAGTTATACCCTAATCTGGACTGGACTTGGGGGATGTTTGGTGAAAATCTAACTGTATCCGGATTTGATGAGACAAAAGTTTTTCTGGGTGATATCTATAAAGTAGGGGAAGCATTGGTTCAAGTGTCTCAATATAGAGAGCCTTGCTATAAATTTGGGTATAAATTCGGAACTCAGAAAATACTAAAACAATTTATTCAACATGGCTTGGGCGGCACATATTTAAGTGTATTAGAAGAAGGATATGTTAATGTAAATGATGAATTCACATTAATGGAACGTCTAAAAACTACTTTGACAGTAGCCGAACTATTTCATTTGGTATTTGCTGAAGAAAAAAATCAAAAGCTATTAAAAATAGCCATGATGAGTAAAGCTATCCCTCCTAAGAAAAGAATATTATTAGAAAAGTATCTAAAGTAAAAACCAAAGTAAATATTTAAACGCAGCTATCTCTTCAGCCAAAAATGAAAGTATTTTTTAAACACCTGACTTCATACACTTAACTCTTAAATACAGCATCATGTTCGGGTAAAGAAGGAATAGCCCCGTAGCCAGTTGTCGTAATAGCTCCTGCTCTATTAGCAAAGGAAACCATTTCAATTAATTGGTCATAATCTTTTAGGATAAGGTGTGGGTCTCCAATGTTGGCAATTTGATATAACAAACAACCAATAAATGCATCACCGGCTCCTGTAGTATCTAGTGGTGTTACTTCTATACTCTTTACAGTTGTTTTTTTGTCTACTGTACTTACCAGAGTGCCTTCGCCACCTAGGGTAACGCATATGATAGGACAACCTAGTTCGTGAACAATATTACAGGCTTTTTCAATATCCGGTTCTCCTGTAATAAGTTGAATTTCCTCATTACTAAACTTGCATAATTGCGATTTTCCAATGAACCTTAAACATTTTTTAATAAAGCATTCTTCTTCTCCTTTCCAAAGGTCACCTCTAAAATTGGGATCAAAGCTGATAAAAGCATTCTGTGTTATGGCATCAAATATATAACGGTCGTAAGCTTCTTCTAATCCACCGCCTAAAAATCCAGTTGCAGCACCAAAATGTACGATGTTACCTTTTAGCTGTTTTTTTAATTTAGAGTCGTATTTCAATTTTTTATCCGCACCTCTACTAAATACAAAATCGCGTTCGCCATCTTCTGCTAATGACACAAATGCCATGGTGGTGAAGGTTTTAGAACGTTGTGCAAGTGAAATGTCAACTCTATTCTCTTTAAGTACATTCAATAAATATGTCCCGAAAGGGTCATTTCCTACTGCACCAATAAATTGACCTTTACCCCCTAATT
Organism: Zobellia nedashkovskayae; assembly: GCF_015330125.1. Taxonomy (NCBI): domain Bacteria; kingdom Pseudomonadati; phylum Bacteroidota; class Flavobacteriia; order Flavobacteriales; family Flavobacteriaceae; genus Zobellia; species Zobellia nedashkovskayae. The sequence goes on from NZ_JADDXR010000002.1 coordinate 1,640,767, forward strand.
TAGAAATAGCACAAGCCACATTAGCAGGTGCACCACCAGCTTTTTTAGTAAATTCTTTAGCTTTAGAAAGGTCGTTGCCTTGCTTTATGGCTACGAAATCTATAAGTAACTCTCCTATGCAGTATATGGTTTTCATTATTTGGGATGATTTGTGTAAACGAATGCTAATTAACTATCATATTCAAAAGAATAATGATTTGTGTTAAATATTATATTGGATGCTTATTTTATTAAGTCAAGATAACAAAATCAAAATTAAGAATTTTGTGCGGGCTTTGGGGAGATTATTTACCAAGAGACCTGTTGTCTATAATTATGATACAAAAAAGCCACTTAATTTATTAAGTGGCTTTATGAACTTTTAAAATAAGTATTAACTAGTAACCGGGATTTTGAGAAATATTGGGATTTTGGTCTATTACATTTTGAGGTATCGGACTCATATATTGTCGTGCCTCAAATTTAGGAGTGTATTTTACCTCTGGTTCTACACTGTATGTCCACACTCCTGAATTATCGGATGGAACCGTATTTCTAATGACCATGTTGTTTCTTGCCACTCCCATAAACTCTTCTTGTTGCATGAGGCGCTTATTGTCATAATATCGCTTATTTTCGAAACAAAGCTCTACTCTACGTTCTTTGTGAATTGCCTCTCTCATATCTTCTTTACTGAGGCCTGTAGGAAGATTAGGTAAGTCTGAACGTGTTCTAATTTTATTAATAGCATTATAAACGGTTTGATCAGGGCCGGATGCCTCATTTTGCGCTTCCGCATAATTTAATAGAACTTCTGCATATCTGTAAAAAAGATCGTTTTGGCCACTGGCATCATTGCCTGGAGCAGCATCTGGGTTCAAACGTTTCTTTTGGTAGTAGCCAGAATCACCAACGTCTGTAGAGCCTGCAAGGTCTATTTGGTTAGTTTTGTCAGGGTTGGTATAAGTTTCATCAATTCTTGTGTAAATGATATCTTCTTCTGGCATCCAGTCTAGTTTATAAGGTGCACCATCATAAACGATAAAGTCATAAAATCTTTTTTCTCGGTTTTCATAGGGGTTTTGTGGGTCATAGCCCGAAGTAGGGTCAGTAATTGGCTTTCCATTTGCCATATCAAACTGGTCTACAATTTCTTGAGTAGGATTGTAATTTCCCCAAGACATGTACTGGCCAAGAACATAAGTTGCGCCACCACGTCTCTCATAATTACTTCCCATTCCACTTATGTTGGCTACAATTTGACGATCCCAAATAACTTCAGAATTATATTCGTTAGAAGCTCTCCATAAATTAGGAAGGTCATCGAATAAATCATAAACTCCACCGTATTCATCAATGAATTTTTTATTAGTCGCAGCGGCTATTGCCCATCTATTATCATCTGCAGTTGCAAAGTGTACAAAATTACCGGTGTCTGGCAGGTATGCTGAACCACTGTTGAAAAGAGGACTGGCGGTAAAAAGTTCTAACCACCCTTTTAATGCTAATGCAGCACCTAGAGTAGCACGGCCAGCATTTCCGTCACCGCTGTTGTACTTAACTTCTAGGTGGCCATTGTCTACTATTGAGCCAAGTTCTCCGGTAATGAAGTCAAATGTTTCTTCGAAGGTTGCTCTTGGTACTAGGAGCTCTTCTTCGTTCATCGTATTTCTGTCCAACGGTTCGGTTATAATAGGTAAACCGCCCACGTGCATAAAAAATTCGCTGTAGAAAAACGCTCTTAGAAATCGTAATTCATCTATACGCTGATTAAAATATTCTGTTGTGAAGTTCTCTTTATTAGCTTCTAATTCTTTTATACCAGTATTGCTTTTTCTGACTTTTACAAAAAAGCTTTCCCAAGAATACCCGTTTGTTGGCCCGTAGGTCCCACCCCAAGGGCTAGTATTACTAGAACCTGGTGCTTGGCAAATACCTTGTCGCCAGTTAGATGCGGTGTAATAATGACTTATGTTGTAATCGTCAGTATAGTAATCTAGTTGTTCGGCAAGCGTACATACACGTGGTATCTCACTATATACATCGTTGACAAATATGTCTGCGTTGCCCTCAGTTTGCCATTGGGTTTGATCAGTAAGTTTGGATTTATTTTCGTTTTCTAGAAACTCTTCTGAGTCACACGAAAATGATATCAATACAAGCAGGAAGTAGGCTGCTTTTAAATATGTTATATTTTGTAAATATTTCATGATTTGTATAAATTTTAATTAAAAAGAAACATTCATTCCAAAGGATAATGATTGCATTATCGGATAGGAATTTTCGCGAGCATCATACCCCAGTTCAGGATCTATAAAGTCTAGTTTGCTAATCGTCAAAAGATTTTGTCCGGTAAGCGTAAAACCAATAGAAGAAACATTAAGTTTTTCAGTTACGCTCTGAGGTAGGGTATATCCAAGAGACGCAGTCTTTAAACGAAGATAACTGGTGTCTACCATCCAAAAATCAGAACTCTGAGTGTTGTTGGAATAGGGAGATGGAGTTGCTCTTGGATATTTCGCTCCTTGGTTGTCCGGTGTCCACCTATTATTATAATATTCATACGAAGTATTACTACCATTATTTGCAAACGGGGAGGTTAGAAAAGTCTGAATATTTATATCTGAGCTAGCTGTACCTTGAAAAAATAGAGATAAATCAAATCCTTTGTAGTTAACGGCTGTATTAAGTCCGTAGGTAGTGGAAGGATATACAGGCTTGCCTATTACGGTTTGATCATTGGCATCTATTATTCCATCAGGAACACCATCTGGGCCACTCAAATCTGCATACTTAACGTCTCCAGGGTGCAAATCTCCAAATTGTTCAACGTTATACCCGTCCGTAGCATTAATAATACCGTCATTATTAATGTCATCTGCAGTAGAGAACAATCCTAATGATTGATAACCATATGGAGTTCCAAAAGGTCTTCCAACTCTGGTTCTATTAGGATTATCACGTTCTGCATCACTTTGGAAAACTTCGATCATATTGTTTTCAGAATAACTCATATTAGCGTTTACGGACAATTGCAAACCGCTATCCCATTGTTTTTGCGTCCCTACACTAAATTCAAAACCATCATTGTTCATTTCTCCTTTGTTTTCTTGAGACAGGGAGAGGCCATACTCAACTGGTAAAGTTACTTGAGGCGTTAAAAGCATACCTGTTCGGTCTTCATGGAAGTAATCAAATTCTACGTTTAGTAATCCATTATACATGGAAAGGTCAAAACCTATATCTAATTTTGTAGAAATTTCCCAGGTTATATTAGGATTTGGTTCATTTTCAATTTTGGAACCTTGAACCAAAACGCCATTACCATAGGCATAAGCATTACCTCGTAAATCATATCCAGCTAAGTATTGAAATGCAGCTAGATTTCCGTCTATGTAGGGTAGGTTACCAGATTTACCCCATGAACCTCTTAATTTTAGGTTGTTTACGCTTGTAACATTTTGCATGAATTTTTCTTCAGAAATACGCCATGCACCAGAAAATGCAGGAAAATAACCCCATCTGTTTCCTGGAGCAAAAGAGTAGTGTCCATCATACCTACCTGAAGCCTCAAAAATATACTTGTCTTTATAAGTGTATCCTACTCGGTATACATAACCAAGTTCTGAAGCTGTACTGGAAGAGCCGGCATTATCATAATCTAGTTTATCAGAACTTCCTAAACTCAACTCGTCTATGGCAATAGCAAAATTATTCCTTCTGGTATTGAAGTAATCATCTTTGGTTTCTCGTGCTTCTGCTACAAACAATGCGGAGATTGCATGGTCACCCACGGTTCGGTTATAATTAATATACCCTTGATAAGTGAATTTTTTTGATCGCTCATTTTTTAGTTGAAGCCAAGTATATGGAGCACCATTGCCTTCTTGTAATGAAATGGCTTCTGTATAAGTGTAAGGCTGTTGAGAGAGGTCTATGTTGTAATATTTGTAGGGAACATGCCAAAGTTTATCGTTTCCTTGGGAGTTATCAAAACTGAATACGCCCTTTACACTAAGGCCTTCTATAAAAGGAAGTTGTTGTTCTAAATATACAGAGCTAAGCAATGTATTGTCTTCTTCTCTATTATATCCATCGGACCTTAGTACCCCTAATGGTGTATTTGCAGATGACTCGCCCCATTTATCGCCTTCGGGATAAAGCAAAGTTTGGGTAGGGACAAATTTGTAAAAACTTCGCATTAAATGGGTTGGTGATTCGTCGGCATCAATACCGTCTGTATTTTCAATTGTTCCAAGTAGAGACATACCTACTTTGGTGTTGGCACTAAGGTTGGCGTCTATATTAAGATTGTATGAATATCTTTTGTATCCTAAAGGCTCAAAAATACCGCCTTGGTCATAATAACCAATACCAGCATGATATCTAACATTTTCGCCTCCACCGCTAATTTCTGCATTGGTAATTTGTATTCCAGAATTTTTCTTGAATACTTCAGGAAAATTAGCATCGGGATACCTGTAAGGGTCTTGTTTGTGTAAAGAAGGATAATTGGCAATTAAATCTGCGTCATTTGGAGGGGTATCACCATTGGGATTTAGATTAAAATATCCCTCGTTCTGTAATGCCATGTAATCCTGTGCGTTCAACATTTCAGGAAGGTAGGTGGGTTTTTGGAAGGCATAAGAAGTATTGATTCTAACAACCGGCTTTCCTGCTTTACCTTTTTTAGTGGTTATCAAGATTACACCGTTTGCACCTCCAATACCAAAGGGCGCTACTGCTGCGGCATCTTTCAAAACGGTTATGGTTTCAATAACACTTGGGTCAACTTGGCTAATATTATCCCGTCTAATACCATCTACAACAATTAAAGGCTTATTGTTACCGGTGGTAACAATACCCCTAATATGAATATCTGGATTGTCATTACCTGGGGTTCCGCCATTAGGGCGCATACTAACCCCGGCCATTCTACCGGCCAGTGATTGTGAGATGTTTGCTGCAGGAACCTGAGCTATGTCTCCGCCTTTAAGAGTGCTTATGGCTCCGGTAACAGTAGCTCTTTTTTGGCTACTATAACCAACTACTACAATTTCATCCAGAGCGGCGGCATCTGTTTCCATTGTCGCCTCAATAGAAGTTTTATTAGTAGCATTAATTTCTTGGGTTTTATAACCAATATAGGAGATTACTAAAATAGTGTTATTGCCTGATATATTTAACTCAAATTTCCCATCAAAATCCGAGGTTGTACCTACAGTAGTTCCTTTTAAAACAATACTGGCACCGGGTAACGGCGCTCCTAGGTCATCATAAATAGTTCCTGAAATGGTTGGTTGTTGAAGTGGAATGTTATTTTCGTTTGCCCGCACTTCCGTACTTATAAAAATTAAAAAACAGAGTGTTGTAGTAAAGATTTTTGTTAACCTACCCGCCAATATTTTAGCTATAGGCAGCGAGGCTTGTTCTTTGTCTTTCATGTTGAGAGAGGTTTAGTTGTTAAATGTTGTTAAAGTTTTAGAGTGTATAAACGTAATTAAAATCTTATGATTAATGCAATTTTTTTGCAAAAAAATGCATTAATTACAAAAAATTGCACAAATATATTGTTAGGATGCAAATTTAGTATCACATTATCTACTCTTGACAAGAGTGGTGCGATGTTTAAAATGGAAATGTAAGGCTATTGTACAATTTTGAATTGGTATTTTTATTTGCATACTATATGTGAAAAATTGCCTATTCCCTTCTTTGCCCATTTTCTAGAAATCCACTACCTTATTAAAAAATTTAAACGCCCTTAGAAATGGATCTATTCAACGAAATAAAAAAGAAGCTGAGTCATGAGTTTATTGACATTATTGAATGGCTGGACAATACCAATGGAACTATTGTGCATCGTTTTGAACGGTATCAAAATGAAATTAAGAATAATGCGAAGCTAATAGTGCGAGAAGGGCAAACTGCGGTTTTTATTAATGAAGGTCAACTAGCAGATGTTTTTAAGGCAGGTACCTATACACTCAATACGCAGAACCTTCCTATTCTTACTACGCTAAAGGGATGGAAATATGGCTTTGATAGTCCGTTCAAGGCTGAGGTCTATTTTGTGAACACCCATTTGTTTACCGATGAAAAGTGGGGAACTAAAAATCCTGTGATGTTAAGTGATGAGCGTTTTGGATTAGTGGAGATACGTGCTTTTGGTACGTATAGTTTTAGAATAAATGACCCGGGCAAATTTGTTGTTGATGTAGTGGGTACTGATGGTAATTTTACCAATTATGAAGTAAACGAACATCTTAAAAGTTTAATAGTTACGCGTTTTACGGATACTGTTGGCGAGGCAAACCTCCCTATTGAACTGTATGCAGCAAATACAAGTGAACTTTCAGAAACTTGCACAGAGGTGATGCAACCAGAATTTGGAAGAGTAGGTATAGAGCTAGAGCGCTTCTATATTGAAAATGTGTCAATGCCTGAAGAACTAAAAAAAGAGATTTTTGAATATAGTAGGCTAGATAAGTTGGATATGGTAAAACTTTCTCAATTTAAAGCGGCCAAAGCAATGGAAGCTGCTGCAAAAAATGAAGGTGGTACTGCTGGCGCCGGAATGGGTATGGGCATGGGTTTTGTGCTTGCACAACAAATGGGCAGTATGATGAATCCCCAAGCTGGTCAACAACCTTTTGGAGGTCAAGCACCATCAGCTGGCGGGCCACCACCAATGCCTGTTCAAGTGCAATATTACTATGCTGCAAACGGTAAACAGAAAGGACCGGTTCCTTTTGATAAATTAAAAGAGCTTTTTGCCAGTAGGACCATTAACAAGGACTCTTTAGTTTGGAAACAAGGAATACAAAATTGGATAGCCTTAAAAGAGGTCGAAGAATTGAAATCCTTTTTAGGAGGAAATACACCACCACCATTACCAATCTAATATCTAAACCGTTTTTGTCTCGTGATGAATACACTTTGTGTAGAAATTGAGATACGTTGATTAATGGAAGAAGAAACAAAACAATCTGAACATAAAAAGGCATGTGCCAATTGTGGTGCCGAGTTAAAATTCAAACCAGGTTCACATCAACTTAAATGTGAATATTGCGGTTACGAAGAATTTATAGAACAGGCCAAAAGTAGTTTTGAGGAGCTGGAGCTTCAGCACTATCTTAAAGTGGTAGGCGAGAATGCATATACGGAAACAATTGACATTCTGCATTGCAAGAATTGTGGTGCGAACCAGCACGTGGGAGAAAATTATAAATCGCTGGATTGTATTTATTGTAGTGAGCCCTTAATTCTTGCAGATGTTGAAAGAGAGGGGTGGATTGTACCCGGGGCACTCGTTCCATTTCAAATAGATGCGCAAAAAGCCAAAGCCACTTTCAAAACATGGGTAGGCGGAATTTGGTTTGCGCCTAATAAGCTCAAACGGGCTGCTCTTGACCCCGAGGGTTTACATGGATTATACTTGCCTTATTGGACCTTTGATGCTAATTTAAATGCGCAGTATAAAGGACAAAGAGGCGACTATTATTATGAAACAGAGCGGGTGCGTACAAAAAACGGTACACAGACGCGGCAAGTGAGAAAAACACGGTGGTCATCTGTATCGGGTGCCGTAAATGGTTTTGTAGATGATATTCTTATCAATGCATCCGAAAAGAAGCGGAGAGATATTCCCGCTAAGATTGCTTTTTGGAATGTAAAGGAGTTGGTTCCTTTCAACTCAAAATATTTATCGGGCTTTGTAACCGAAAAATATACCGTTTCCCTAAAAGAGGGGCATCATTCATCGTTTCAAAAAGCCAAACAGATAGCCAATGGTTGGATCCGTAAAGATATTGGCGGAGATACCCAACGAATTTCTCAGGCAGATATAAAACTAGCAGATGAAACTTTTAAGCATATTTTGCTTCCTGTATATATTAGTTCCTATCGATATAATAATAAAGATTACAACTTCTATATTAATGGACAAACAGGTGAATTAAGCGGTACAAGACCGTATTCTTTTTGGAAAATATTCTTTTTGGTGCTTTTTATCATTGCTATCCTTGGGATAATTGCGATTTTTGCACAATGAGAACATTGGTAATAGGTGATATTCATTCTGGTTTAGAGGGATTGAAACAGGTACTTGAAAGAGGACAAGTAACCACAGAAGACCAGCTTATTTTTTTAGGCGATTATGTAGACGGCTGGAGCCAAGCAGTGGAAACCGTTGATTTCCTGATTGATTTAAAAAGTAATCATAATTGTAGGTTTATTAGAGGTAATCATGATGAGCTTTGCTTAGAATGGTTGCGAGACGGTAAAGATAATCCGCTTTGGTTGCAACATGGTGGTGGTGCTACGTTGGCTTCTTATAAGGAGGCAGACAAGAAGACAAAAGAGAACCATATCCATTTTTATGAAAGTCTTGAAAACTACTATTTAGATACGGAGAAAAGATTGTTTTTACATGCTGGGTTCACTAATTTAAAGGGTGTTGAGCATGAATATTTTAAGCAAACTTTTTACTGGGACCGCACATTGTGGGAATTGGCAAGGTCTTTAAATCCAGACCTAAAAATAAATGATGCACATTACCCAAAGCGATTAACACATTACAAGGAGATTTTTATTGGCCATACGCCTATTTCTAAAACAGGCATTGCTGTACCTAAGCAAGCTGCTAATGTATGGAATGTAGATACAGGAGCAGCATTTAAAGGGCCACTTTCTATGTTAGACGTTGATACAAAGAAGGTTTGGCAGAGTGACCCGGTAGATACATTGTATCCAAACGAACCCGGTAGAAATTGAAAAAAGCCGTTTTATTTTTATATTTTCACTAGATAATTAACGATCTTTACAAAAAACAGGAATATGTCCCAAAAGAACATAAGATTAGAGGTAATGCAGGCTATTGAGCCGCAGGTGGATGGATTTATGGATTCTTTTTTAATTAAACCAGAGGACATCTGGCAACCGACTGATTTTTTACCTGATTCAGAAAGTGATGGTTTTTTAGAAGCGGTAAAAGAACTTAGGGGAGAAGCAAAAGAATTAGGTTACGATTTTTGGGTAACCATGGTAGCGGATACCATTACAGAAGAAGCTTTGCCAACTTACGAATCTTGGCTTATGGACGTTGAGGGAATTGACCAACACGGACCTAACAAGACAAACGGGTGGTCTAAATGGGTTAGAGCATGGACTGCAGAGGAAAATCGTCATGGAGATGTACTTAATAAATATCTGTATTTGTCCGGAAGGGTAAATATGCGTGAAATAGAAATTACTACTCAGCACTTAATATCAGATGGTTTTGATATTGGTACAGATAGAGATCCTTATAAAAACTTCGTATACACTTCTTTTCAAGAGTTGGCTACCAATATTTCTCATAAGAGAGTAGGCCAAATGGCAAAAAAGAAAGGAAATGTTTTATTGGGTAAAATGTGTACAATTATTGCTGGTGATGAAATGCGTCACCACTTGGCATATAGAGAATTCGTGAAAACAATTTTTGGTGAAGACCCATCTGGGATGATGTTGGCCTTTGCAGATATGATGAAGAAAAAAATTGTTATGCCGGCACACTTTTTAAGAGAGTCTGGAGGAACTATAGGTACTGCTTTTGAGAACTTTTCTAACTGTGCACAACGCTTAGGTGTTTATACGGCACAAGACTATGTAGAAATTCTTAGAAAACTAAACGCATATTGGGAATTGGACAACGTAAGAAGTCTTTCTGATGAAGCAGAGAAGGCGCGTGATTATCTAATTAAGCTTCCGGCCAGATTAGAGCGTATTTCTGAGCGAATGAAATTTCCAGAAGATCAGTATAAATTTAAATGGGTAGATGCCAACGGCATGGTGTAAGCTAAAATGCTTTTATGGCATTTGATAAAATTAAAAAAATCCGGTTCATTTATGAACCGGATTTTTTTTGCTTAAGTAGGTAAATTCTTTTTTTATAGGTCAAGTAGCGGACTTGGGATTCGTTACTTGTTTCGGTTAAGTTCAAGAGTAGATTTGGGGTCAAGACTATCACTTAATTACACTGTAAACTTACGGTCGTTTTATTGTTCATCTAAATTATTGTTGTGAACTTACCCAACTGTGTTGTGAAAAATATAAGATGTTCTATTTAGTCGATGAATAACATATAGCCATAAAAAAACCCTCCGTTGAGGGAGGGTTTGTAGGAATAGCAAAAGTTGAAATTATAACTTTCCGTGGTCATGTTCATCTTGCCATTTGGCAAGTTCGGCCCATTTACCTTCGTAGCACATTTTTGACTGCATAGGCCACGATGCAGGGTCGTGAATTTTATAACGGTCACCTCCGCCTTTAAGAACCTCTTGGCATTTGGCTACAGAGGTTTCTGATAGAGCTTTCCAAGTTTTAACACCTGCTGCTTGAAAGAGGCCTTCAATTTTAGGACCTATACCTTCAACAACCTTTAAATCATTTTCTTTTACGGTTTTTCCAATGGCCGCTTTTGCAGCTGCAGCATCAAAAGGAATAGTAACAGGCTCGGGAGCCATGGCAATAGGTGCCGCCACTGCTGCCGCCGTTGCTCCCAATGAGGATGATACACTTGGTGCTTCAGGCATTGTCAGTAACTTTCGGTTGCACGCTTCTAGGTCTGCCTTTAATTTCGCATTCTTGTCATGGCAGCGTTTTAGATCTTCCGAGTTGTCTATTACCTTGGTATTACCTTTACCAATTAGATAACCTAGAATGCCACAAATTACACCTACAAGAAGAGGGATTAGCCAGCACCAAATATTTATATTTCCTGATTCCATTTTAATTCAATTTTAGTTTGTTGATTATTTTATTGTAATTACGGTTCTTCTATTCTTGGCCCTACCTTCATCAGTAGCATTACTGGCAATTGGGTCTTTGGGTCCTTTAGAGTCTGTTTTAATTTTTTGATCTGCAATACCGTTCTGCATTAAATAAGCTTTTGCAAAATCGGCTCTTTCTTGTCCCAGTCTCATGTTGGTTTTTCGGCTACCTTGACTATCGGTATAACCTATTACCTGGCATTTTGCCTTTTCCACTTTATCAAGATAATGTGTGATGTCCGCTATTTTCTGACGTTGAGCTGCAGAAGGGTTTATAGAGGCTTCGGCAGTATCGAAGTATAGAATTAAAGGGTCCCCAGTAATTTTGTCGTAAAGGGCCTTTAATTGGTCTTCAGCATCGGCAGAAGCTTCTTCAATAGCATAGCCTACTGGGCCACGGTATATATTTTTGTCCGCAACCATGTCATCAACCAATTTTCCGCTAGTATTAATTTGCGAAGATGGAATTTCCTGTGAAACAAAATAGTTCTTTACCGAATTTGCTCGGGCAAGACCTAAGTTAGGAAAGGCTGAATTGTTTTCTTCATCACTGGTATAATATCCGGTGATGTTAAAAACCTTGTTTTCGTTGCTGGTCAAATGATCTTTTAGACCAGGTAATATTCCGTTTCTAACGTTTTCTGAAACAGGTTCCAGATAATCAGACGAAGACATGTTGAAGTTAAAATTGTCTTCTGTGGAATAAGCAAAATCACCATCACCCAAAGCAAAGGGGTAGGATGTGATTTTTGGTGCAACCGGTGCCGGAGCAACTTGTTCTTTAGGCTCTTCTTTTTGTGTTACTGCCGCTCCGCAATAACTACAACAAGAAAAATAAAAATAGGTGCCTACTACAATGGTAATGATAATACCAAGTAGGTAAAGGGTGGTGTTTTTCATTGTTAATGGGTTAAGTGTTTAGACTACAATGTATTAAAAAAATCATAACTCGTACTAAATCTACTAAATTAATAGGTAAAGTACTACAATTATAATTTTAGGATTAAACGTTCAAATTGTATTAAAGTTGTGTTAATAGGGTATACCAATTTTCTGGAGCTTATAAAGTAAATTTGTATAGTACTTGTAATGAGAGGGTTAGTTTGTTGGAGAGAGAAATTGAATGTAATTCTTAAAAGAAGTCTATTGGGTTGATATTTAGCTCTTAATGCAAAAAAAAATATTTTGCAGTAATGCCGATTATACATAAAAACGAACTAGTTATGTGAAAATACCATGGGCTTACACATAATCGTTTTTTGTCCTAACCGAAGATGGATACATTTATAAAACGAAATAAAGAAGACTAAAAGACCCAGGTTATGAAAGCTGAAATAGTAAAGGTAGTTACCTTTTTTTGCATGTTTATTGTCTTGGGCATGCAGACGCTACTTCAAGGAAGTTGGAAGGTAAATGAGACAGAACCAATAGGAAGAGACCATAATAATTAATCTTAGTTATAGAAGTAAAACTAAAACGTTCTTTAAATAGTTATTTGAGTTAGTGTTTTAAAAACCCGCTAATTTTTCGTTTGTCTATTCGGGGGAAGGACAAATGATTAAAGGCGGGTTTTCAAATTTGAAAATAACTTAAATCTTATAAGTCAAATTTTATGCCTTGAGCCAAAGGAAGCTCTGTTGTGTAATTTATGGTATTAGTCTGTCTGCGCATATATACTTTCCATGCATCTGAACCGGATTCACGACCGCCACCGGTATCTTTTTCACCGCCAAAAGCTCCGCCAATTTCTGCTCCCGATGTTCCTATATTTACATTGGCAATTCCACAATCACTTCCTGCAACGGATAGAAAATGTTCCGCTTCCCTAAGGTTGTTGGTCATAATGGCTGAAGATAGCCCTTGTGCCACACCATTTTGTGCTTCAATTGCATTTTCAATAGTTCCTGAATACTTTAAAAGATAGAGGACAGGTGCAAAAGTTTCATGTTGTACGATTTTAAAATCGGCCTTAGCTTCTGCTATAGCAGGTTTTACGTAGCAACCACTCTCATAACCTTCACCTTTTAGAACGCCTCCTTCTATAATTATTTTTCCGCCTTCATCTACAACTTTAGTGAGTGCAGTGTTATAGGAAGCTACGGCATCAACATCTATTAAAGGACCTACATGATTGTTTTCATCTAAAGGATTACCAATTCTAAGTTGTTTGTACGCCTCCACTATGGCTGTTTTGACTTTGTCATAAATGCTATCGTGAATAATTACCCTTCGGGTAGAAGTACAACGTTGCCCTGCTGTACCAACAGCACCAAATACAGCGCCTATAACCGTCATTTTTATATCTGCATCTGGAGTCACAATAATGGCGTTATTGCCACCAAGTTCCAATAAAGACTTACCTAGCCTAGCAGCTACGGTCTGCGCCACATTTTTTCCCATACGTGTAGATCCGGTCGCGGATATCAAAGGAATACGACTATCAGAAGTCATTATTTCACCAATTTTGTAATCGCCATTGATCAAACAAGAAATACCTTCTGGTAAATCATTGGCTTTAAAGACTTCGGCAGCAATGTTTTGGCAAGCAACTCCACAAAGCGGTGTTTTTTCAGATGGTTTCCAAACACACACGTCGCCACAAATCCAAGCTAGAGCAGTATTCCATGCCCAAACGGCTACAGGAAAGTTAAAAGCAGATATAATACCAACTACTCCTAAGGAATGGTATTGCTCGTACATACGGTGACCAGGTCTTTCTGAATGCATGGTAAGACCGTGCAACTGTCTTGATAGGCCTACTGCAAAATCGCAGATGTCTATCATTTCCTGAACCTCGCCCAAGCCTTCTTGGTAACTTTTTCCCATTTCATAGGAAACCAGTTTACCCAAGGCTTCTTTTTTCTCTCGTAATTTTTCTCCAAATTGGCGTACAATCTCACCACGTAGAGGTGCAGGTTTGGTTCGCCAAGTTTTAAATGCAATCGTTGCTGCCTGCATTACCTTTTCATAATCTTCTTTGGTAGTAGCTTTTACTTTTGCAATTAACTCTCCGTCTACAGGCGAGTACGACGAAATAATTTCACCAGAACCAAAATTTAAAGACCCTGTTGATGTTCCGTTATTTATATCTTGAATTCCTAAATCTCTTAAGGCTTTATCAATACCGAATTGCGATGCTACTTTTGACATTTTATAACTTTTTTAGTACGTATTGTTATATTTTTTATAAAGATACTTTTTCTAGACCAGAAAAAACAGGTTTTTCTAGATGCATTAATGTGCAATGGTTTCTTTAATGTTGGTGTATTCTTGGTAAAAGTAGTTAGCTAAATAAAATAAGAGCAATAGTAATTAATGCGGGCATTGTCTGTATGTAGAATATTTTCTTTTCAACGGAAAAGGCACCGTACAGGCCTGCTATTGAAACACAACCAAGAAAGAAAAGGGATACGTTGGTTTGCCATACAACATCAGTTATAAAGAGTGACCAAATAAGACCTGCTGCAAGAAAACCATTATACACCCCTTGGTTTGCGGCCATTGGCTTGGTAGGTTCAAAAAGTTCCCTCGGGAACTTGCGGAATATCTTAGGGCCTTTGGTAGTCCATGCAAACATTTCAAAATAGAGAAAGTAAAGATGTAAGAAAGCGATAAAACCAATCAGTATTTTATGTACCATATCTTTTGTATATTGAAGTTTACAGGCCACTGCCGGAAGATGTAAGTTATACTTTATTGTCGAAAGTTACGGTAAAATGGGTTCCGCTATCGGTTGAATTATAAGTTAATTCAGCTGAAATTTGTCTACATAGAGCCTTTATAATATCAAAACCTATACCTTCTGCGTTTTCAATCGCAAAACCTTCAGGTAGTCCTTTTCCATTATCTTTAATTGAGAATGCGGCCATTCCATCGTCCAGCACATCAACGTCTATACTAAGCTCATTGTATTTGGTGGTGTCCGGATAAGCATGCTTTACGGCATTAGTAACCAATTCTGAAATAATAAGGGCAAGCGGTACCGCGCGATCAAGGTCTATAGAAATTTCTGGGCAATTAATTTTATAACTAAATGTTGGAGATATTTTATTTTGATACTCCATTAAATCCTTCAGGTATTCGTGAAGGTTTACCGCTTTTGAATCTTTATCTTGATAAATTTTTTGATGTGTAAGGGCAATGGCCGATATTCTTGCCTGACTGTCCTGTAGGGCGGTAATAGCTTCTTTGCTGACCAACTTCCGCTTCTGCATATTAATTAGGCTAGAAGTTATCTGGAGGTTGTTTTTTACCCTATGATGAATTTCCCTAAGTAAATTTTCTTTCTGTTTGTTTGATTCCTCAAGTTCCGCAGTTCGCAATAGAACACGAGCTTCAAGGCGATCATTATGGTTATCTCTTCTGCGAGCAAGCAAGATTAGTAAACATGTTGTGGCAAAACCTAAAATGAGTACTACATAAGATTCAAAAATATGGGGAAAGGATAAATACTCGGTTTTGGGAACAAAATGAACATCCCATTTCCTATCTACCGCATTAATGGTCTTTTCAATAGCTGTTTTGTAGAATTTTTTATCGTTTATCTTACTTTCATCAACATTTGAAAATAGAAGCGCATCATCAGTGGAATCATGAATGCAAATGTCAAAGACCTTAACTTCTGATTTTAGGGTTTCCGAAATAAGCTGATCCATACGATAGACTCCCACAACAATTCCTTTACTCTCTGTGGATTTTAAATCACTTACTGACTTTATTGCAAGAATACCCGTTGCATAATTATTGGCTGCGAGCAATGTTATTGGTCCTGTAATGGCCGGTTTGTTAGTTTTGATGGACTGGAGAATTACATCTCTTTTAATATTATTGGAGTAAAGGTTGTATCCTATTATTGTTTTAAAAGGCTCTAACGGATTTAGAACCCTTATTGGATAATAGAGATCTCTTTTTTTGGAAGGAACCAGATTATTTTGAGAATTAGCCTCTTTAATTGAAGTAATTTTTTCAAACTTATTTTTTTGCGAGTCTTCGATTTTTGGTGCCCAAGCAAGTACTTTTATGCCTTTAAGCTCTTTTAAAAAAGGATCGGTAAAACGCTCAAATAGATGTTGCGGGATGAAATTTTTGTTTTCGTAAAAAAAGGCCATTGATTCAACAACTAGATTTATCTTGTTGAGTTCATCTTCTAACTTTATTGTAGATTTATTAACCGCATTATCTATCGTCGCTTTATTCCGAAGGAGATATCTAGTGTTTATAGAAAAGAAGATAAATAAAGAAATACTGCTTCCTACTAGTAGTATAGCCAGGTATTTTAGAATTTGTTGTTTGGTCATAAGTGGTTAATGTGGGGACATCTGTAGAAACCGGCTAGGTTGGGGCTATTTCCAAAGAACGGCAATTTTTGTTTTACTAATTAAATAATCTTTAATCACTACTAACAAATCTTGGGTCTACGGGCATAACTGTGCCGCAATTATCGCAAGTTCGTAGGTCTTCAGAACCATAATAGTGCTTGAAATGCTTTAAAAAGTCAACTTCAATATCATTTAGGGTAAAGTAAGCTTCGTAAAGTTTATGATTACAATTGTCACAAAACCAAAGTAGACCATCATCTACGTTCATATCGGCTCGTTTACGCTCAATAACCAAACCAATACTGCCTTCATGACGAACAGGTGAGTGTGGTATTTTGGCTGGATGTAGATACATATCGCCAGGACCAAGTGTCATTGTTTTCTTTTGCCCGTCTTCTTGTATATGAACTTCAATGTTCCCTTCTAATTGATAGAAAAGTTCTTCTGTTTCATTGTAGTGGTAATCTTTTCTGGCGTTGGGCCCGGCAACCACCATAACAATATAGTCTCCGGCATCTTTGTAAAGGTTTTTATTGCCAACAGGAGGTTTAAGGGTGTGCCTGTTTTCTTCTATCCAGCGATTGAGATTAAAAGGAGCTTTAATGGGCATATCTAGACATTTAGAACCAAAACCTCTTGCTCATGTTTGTACATGCGCAAAAGGTGGTCATTTCATCTCAAAGCTATGAAAAAGTATGTTGTATTACTAGTGTGTGTAGTATATAGTGGATTTTAACACTTAAAAACTAACGAAAAAATATTTGAGTAAAATACAATTTTCCGTCACTATCTTTTTTAACGCTTACCGCTGTATGGGTAAATTCACCCTCCATAGTTCTTTTATGACTGCTACTATTTAACCATCCAGAAAGGGCTTCAGAAGCAGTAGCATAATCTTTTGCCACATTTTCGGCAACGAATTCAGCAGCTTCTACGGCAGATATTTCAGATGCACGTGAACTAAAATTATCGTGGTTCAATGCGCCCTTAGAAATCATATAATCCGTGTGTTTATTGGCTTGTAAATAGGCTACTGAGCTAAACTCCAGTGAATTTACTCCAATAGATAGCCGGTGTCCATTAACGGCTTCAAGAAGTTCTTTCTCTACGGTTTCAGCATTTTCTTTCTCGATTATATCTGCAGCCTCAACGGACTCTTTACTACAAGAGGCCAATGTGCATACAAATAAAACGAGTGCAATATAGTGCGTTCTCATTTTCATACAAAGTTCTATTTGTAAGTAGGCGTGTTCTTAAAAAGTAGGAGAGAAAAGTGGGGAGTTCTCGTGTTCAGCGAATTGATAAGGGGGTGTTATCGTGAGGCGAATATCCAAAATATATTGTTTACTCCAGTTGATTACTTTCTGTTTTCGATGAAATACACCTTTTTATTAGTTAAGTTCAAGTCTCGAAGTACGCTGATTATTTGCTTTCTGGAGTTAAGAAAACAACAATGGATTTATTTTTCCCCTACTGAAAACAGGGTTTTTATCTATCCATAATTCAAGGAAAACCGTGACAAAATCTACTTATTAACTGCTATTTTTGTGTAAAACAATCTTTCTATGAAGGTCAATTCTCTTTTTCGTTTTCTGCTCCTTTTTGTTTTTTTTACAGCATGTACCTCTAAAAAGGAAGATGTAAGCCAGCAGGAGGATAACCTTAATCGTTTTCAAGATTACGTAGGTCAGGTTTCTCACGGAATTATTTCAGCTCAGAGTAGTGTAAGAGTAGTTCTGAATACGCCTGTTGAAGAATGGAATGCCGGTGATGAGTTAAATGAAGATTTCTTCAACGTATCTCCAAAAGTAGAAGGTAAAGTAGTAGCTCTTGATAACCGCACAATAGCTTTCGTTCCTTTAAATGGTTTTGAACAGAATACAGAATATCAATTCACCTTGAATTTAAATGATATTATAAGTGATTTGCCAGGTGATTTAGGTGCATTGAACTTCAGTGTAAAAACTTTAGAACAACAGTTTAATATTTATACGAATGCCCCGCAGTCGTACTCAAAGGAATACCAATACATCACAGGTCAGTTGCGCATGGCAGATGTTTTTCCTCTCAAAAAATCGGAGCAATTGGTTTCTGCGACCCAAAATGGAAAACCAATCCAGATTAAGTTCGATGCAGGAACAGAAAAAGGGACTCAGTTTTCTTTTAGAATAGATAGTATTCAGAGGTATTATGAAGACTCCAAACTAGAAGTTTCATGGAGCGGCAAGCAGTTTGATATAGAAAGTGGCGGTTCTGAAAGCATTACCATACCGGGTAAAAATAACTTCACTGTTTTGGATGCTTCTGTGGAGACGGGTGAAAGTGCCGTAGTAACCATCAATTTTTCAGACCCATTAAAGAAAGGTCAGAATTTTAAGGGGCTGGTAGTATTGGAGCAAGATGATAACGTTAAGTATGCTGTAGACGGAAATACCTTAAAAGTATACCCTTCTAAAGATATTGAAGGTACGGTGGCACTAGAAGTTTATGAGGGTATTGAGAGCACGGACGGTAATAAATTGAAAACCAAATTTACGGATAGGATTGCTTTTGAAAAGCTTAAGCCACAGGTACGATTTCTTTCCAATGGAACAATTTTACCTTCTTCCAATAATCTTAAAGTCAATTTTGAGGCGGTAAGTTTAGCGTCGGTAAAAGTTTCTGTTTTTAAAATTTATGAAAATAACATTCTACAGTTTCTGCAGAATAGTAATTTAAACGGACAAGGAGATTTACGGGCCGTAGCAAGACCTATTGCACGCAAGAAAATAACTTTAGACAATTTATCTGGTTCTAACGGCAAATGGGTGGCGCATGCGCTTGACCTTAAAACCTTTATTACGCCTGACGTTGGTGCTATTTATAGGGTTGAATTAGATTTTGGCCCTGAAGATAGCGCCTATGGTTGTGAAAATTCCAATTTTGAGTCTGTGGCTGAAGATGAGGAAGATTTTGATGAAGAGAATGAGAGTAGTTCTTGGGACAATGTAGAGAACTATTACTATGATGATTACTACTACGATTATAATTGGAACGAAAGAGAAAACCCTTGTGACA
This sequence comes from Zobellia nedashkovskayae, assembly GCF_015330125.1. NCBI lineage: Bacteria > Pseudomonadati > Bacteroidota > Flavobacteriia > Flavobacteriales > Flavobacteriaceae > Zobellia > Zobellia nedashkovskayae. The sequence continues at coordinate 1,659,932 of NZ_JADDXR010000002.1, forward strand.
AATCCTATTACTACAACAAAAAGGTAGGAATGAATGTTCTGGCGTCAGATTTAGGTGTTACTGTCAAAAAGGGAATTAATAAAAGCTACTTTGTTGCCGTAACGGACATTTTAAATACCAAACCTGTTGCTGGAGCTAAGGTTACATTTTTCAATTATCAACAACAGTCGTTAGGGCATGTGGTAACGGATACTGAGGGCATATCTATGTTTGATTCGGGAAAACCAGCCTATTTTGCGGTTGCCGAAAGTAATGGTCAAAAAACCTATGTAAAACTAAATGACGGTAATGCGCTTTCTGTAAGTAAGTTCAAGGTATCAGGAGTAGAGCTTCAAAAAGGACTTAAAGGTTTTATTTTTGGTGAAAGAGGTGTTTGGCGTCCGGGAGATGAAATTTTCCTTTCTTTTATGCTGAATGATAACGCGCATAAACTACCAGAAAACCATCCCGTAAAATTAGAATTGTTGGACCCGTATAACAAAGTTGTTCAACGTGAGGTTAGAACAAACGGACTTAATAATTTTTATCAGTTTAATCTAAAAACAGATGAAAATGCGCCTACTGGAAATTGGTCGGCTAAAATTTCGGTTGGTGGCGCTACGTTTATAAAATCACTGAAAATTGAAACCATTAAACCCAATCGTTTAAAAATTAAAACCGAGTTTGATGACGAAATTTTAAATGCAACCAAGCCCATTACTGGTAAGATGGAAGTAAAGTGGTTGCATGGTGCAATTGCAAAAAATCTGAAAGCTGATATTACAGCAAAATTTAATGCATCTAACACTACATTCAGTAAATTTCCCGGTTATGTTTTTGATGACCCAACTCGTAATTTTTCGGTAGAGGACCAAGTAGTTTTTGATGGTAAAGTAGATGCAGAAGGTAAGACGCGCTTCAGCATGAATCCTCAGCTTACAAGTCAGGCACCAGGTATGCTAAAAGCAGCTTTTATCACCAAAGTATATGAAAATGGAGGTGATTTTAGTACGGACGTGTTTTCAAAAACATATTCGCCCTATGACACTTATGTTGGATTGACCATACCTAAAGGTGATAAAAATAGGGGGATGCTTTTAACGGACACACCCCATAATTTTGATGTGGTTACCGTAGATGAAAAAGGTAATCCCAAGGCTGCAAAAAATTTAAATGTAACCATCCATAAAGTAAGTTGGAGATGGTGGTGGGATACTTCTGCTGATAATTTGTCTAATTATAGCAGTAGTCAGTATCACGAGAAGGTATTTGAAAAGGTAATCAGTACAAATGCCAGTGGTAAGGCTAATTTTAAATTTGAATTAAAGTATCCTGAATGGGGGCGTTATTTAGTGCGTGTGGAAGACTCTAACGGAGGTCATTCAACTGCAAAAACTATGTATATAGATTGGCCGGGCTGGGCAGGGAAATCTCGTAAAACGGATCCGTCGGCTGCTACTATGTTGGTGTTTTCTACAGATAAGGAAACCTATAATGTTGGTGAAACAGCTACAGTGACTTTCCCTAGTTCTGAAGGGAGTCGTGCTTTGGTTACCATAGAGAACGGTACGGAGGTTTTAAAAAGTCTTTGGATAGATACGGCAAAAGATGAAACGAAATTTGAATTAGCTATGAGCGAGCTTTATGCGCCCAATGTGTTTATTCATATTTCTTTGTTGCAGCCTCATGCCAGTACTTTGAACGATAATCCAATTAGATTATATGGTGTTGTGCCGGTTTCGGTAGAGAACCCAGCTACGAAAATTGAGCCTATTATTACAATGCCCGAAATATTACAACCCGAAGAGACCATAACGGTTAAGGTTGGTGAGAAGAACAAAAAGGCAATGACATATAGCATTACAATAGTAGACGAAGGTTTATTAGACTTAACACGTTTTGTAACCCCAGACCCATGGGATATTTTCTATGCTCACGAAGCGCTTGGTGTAAAAACTTGGGATGTGTTTGATGATGTTATTGGAGCTTTTGGTGGCAAGGTAAATCAAGTATTTGCTATTGGTGGTGATGGAGAGCTCGCAGGAGCAAAAAATAAAAAGGCCAACCGTTTTGAACCTATGGTAGTTCATTTAGGTCCTTTTAGTTTAAAAGAAGGGGAAACCAAATCACATAAGATTAAGATACCTAAATATATTGGTTCCGTGCGGACCATGGTGGTAGCGGGCAATTCTCAAACTGAAGCTTATGGAATGGCAGAAAAGACCACTCCGGTACGTAAACCTTTGATGGTGTTGGCTTCGTTACCTAGAAAAATCACACCTGGTGAAAAAGTGACCCTTCCAGTCACTGTATTTGCTATGGAAAAGAAAATAAAAAATGTTACTTTAAAATTGAAGTCGGACCCATCGTTTACTATTTCCGGGGATGTTACTCAAGTGGTTACTTTTGACCAGCCTGATGAAAAAATGGCGTATTTTAAATTGAAAGTGGCTGATTTTAAAGGGATAGGAAAAGTCATTGTTGAAGCTTCTGGTAATGGAGAAACAGCTTTTTTTGAAATTCCTATTGATGTGGTAAATCCTAATCCGGTTACGTCAGAAATGCAAAAGGTAATCTTGGAGCCTAATTCTTCACAGACCATAAACTTAGAAACTTTCGGGATTTCAGGAAGCAATTCCGCAGAAATTGAGCTGTCTACTTTGCCGCCAATGAATTTTAATGGTCGCATGCAAAACCTGATTCGCTACCCTCACGGGTGTTTAGAACAAACTACATCCGCAGCATTTCCGCAGTTATATCTTTCGGATATTTTTGACTTGGACGGGAATAGGAAGAAAAGTATTCAGCAGAATGTGGTACGTGCTATTAAATTTTTAGGCGGTTATCAAAATGCTACAGGAGGATTTTCATATTGGCCGGGCCAAAACTATTCTAATGATTGGGGTACTTCGTATGCCGGACATTTCTTGATAGAGGCAGAGAAGAAAGGGTATGTGCTGCCAATTGGGTTTAAGTCAAGTTGGTTAAAGTACCAGCAGAATAGTGCAAAACAATGGCGTTCGGATAACGATAGCTCAGATTTAGCACAGGCATATCGTTTATATACGCTGGCTTTATCCGGAAATGCAGATGTGTCTAGTATGAACCGGTTGAGAGAAAGCAACGGCTTGTCCAATGAAGCGAAATTCCGTTTAGCTGTTTGCTATGCATTAATTGGTCAAAACAATGTGGCCAAGGATGTTCTGAGCATGGCAAAACTTGATTTTGAAAACTCCAAGTACGATTATCATACGTACGGGTCATCGGATAGAAATAGGGCTATGGCTTTAGAAACCTACGTTTTAGGTAAGGATAAGGGCAAAGCTCAGGATTTAGCGAAAACTATTGCCGAACGCATTTCTGAATCTAGGTGGTTGAGCACCCAGACTACGGCATATAGTTTAATTGCAATGGCCAAATTTGCCAATTTAGTGGGAGGTAAGGGTATAAAAGCAGTAGTAACCGTAAATGGCCATTCTAAAAATGTGGTAACACCAAAGACTCTGGCAACACGGGAGCTCTCAATAAAAAAGGGTGCCAATACTATGGAGTTGAAAAATGATGAAGCTAGTACTTTGTTTGTTACCATCGTAAATCAAGGAATTTTACCGGTAGGAGAAGAGAAAGTAATACAGCGAAATTTGGTTGCAAAAATAGGATTTAAAGGTCGCAATGGGTCTCAGTTAGATGTTACGCAAATGACACAGGGTACAGATTTCGTTGCTGAGGTTACTTTAACCAATACCACTAGCAAAGAAATTAAGGATATAGCTCTCACCGAGATTTTTCCAAGTGGGTGGGAAATTGTAAACACTCGTTTTACGGACTTTGGAGAATTTGCAGACAATAAGGTTACGTATACAGATATTCGCGATGACCGAAGTAATTTTTATTTTGACATGAAGAAGAACGAAAGTAAAACGCTTAGAGTGCTAATGAATGCATCTTATTTAGGGCGTTATTATTTACCTGGTGTTCAAGCAGAGGCCATGTATGATAATGAATATATGGTGCGTACCAAAGGCCAATGGGTAGAGGTAGTTCAATAAAATATTGTTGATATCTAAAAAAAAAAGACCCTTATAAAGGGTCTTTTTTGAGTTTTAAAATATGTGATATTCTTTTATTCTTTTTTATATTTTTCATGGTATTCGCCGTTACCTTCATCAAAGGTAAGCGTTAGAACATCTCCGGAAATTTTATATTTTGCAACGGTTACGTCTGATCTTCCCTCAGTTCCATAGTCTAATTGAACTTTTCCGTCAAATAGATATGACCACGTACCAGAATCATGAATCCCTTCTATACAATCGCCGCTTGCACTATCCGTGGTATGAAATTCGTAATCAAAAATGTTTCCATCTTTAAAGCGCATAATGTTCATGCTTTGGCATTCGTCGGCCGGTTCTTCAACTTCGTTAACAACGTATGCAGTGAGGAGCCATGTACCTAATAAATCACCGTCACCACCGGAGTCATCTTGTTTACACGAGGTGAAAGTACAGCCTATGGCTAAGATTAATAAAAGTATTGGTTTTTTCATTTTTATCTGATTTGGTGAACTATCAAAACGTTTTTGCATTTTGGAAATTACATAAAAAGACATGTTTTAGAGCAAATGCAGCTTTTAAGGGTGAAGTTTATAGTTCAATAAGTTCTTTATGCGATATTTTATAAGCCGCCAAAGATAACTTTTTCTATTTGATGCTAAAAAATAAAAATATGGGTTCCCGGTTCGTAAGTCTCCAGGGATTATTGTGTAGTTGAATTTGTTCTTCCAAGCAACGTAATTGAAACTTAGTTGGTCACGAAGGCTTTGTGTAGAGACAAAAGCCCACCAATCTTCCATAACTTTTATAACCTGTGGGTCATTATGTTTTCTAATAAGAACTGCAGCGAATATGAGTCCGTTTTCGGTGGGATACCCTTCGGATTTAAAAAATTGTATTTGCTTTTCCATTATATCGGGCTTGTCTTTGTAAGCTCCCCGTTGCTTGCCTAATTCAAGTAGAGCCTGATGCTCTTCATATACACAGTTCCGGGCATCATCACATTGATTGTGGTCAAAAACCCCCATTTGAAAATCACCCAAACTTGACACTAATTTTTTTATATCACCTATAACTAGATAATTGCTATCAATATAAATGCTAGTATCGTAATCATTAAAATAAAGATGTGGTAATAACTTTGGGTGGCGAGACCTTAGACGTTCTTTGTCCTTTATGTCATCTTTTACCAAAATTGGTTTCCACGGTTTACAGACTTTTTTAGGGTCATCCGTAAAAGCAAAAAAGTCTACACCTTCAATGCTTTTTTGCGGAACAAAGCCGAAGTCGGGTCCAAGGGCTATAGTATAAATGACAAGCTTACGCATGTATATTTTTAGATTATTTGGTCAAAGTTCGTTAACAATTTTGAAAAAGTAGCTATAACATCAAAATACATTGTTCAATACCCTGTAATGTATTTAGAGTACTTGGGTACGATTCTTTTAACCAAGATAGCCAATACTATACTACAAACCATGAGGGCAGCCCATACCATGAAATATGTTGCCCATGGATATGGGACTAGAATATGAAATTTGACTTTTAAGACGGTGAATAATTGCAATACGTAACCATGAAGAAAATATATGGCAAAACTTGTTGAGGCCAGTAGGCTCAGTAATTTATTCTTAGTGTTTTCAAAACGATGTAAGAATAACATAAAGAAAATACAAAGTATTGATTTTTGAAGCAGTATTAAATCAATTCCGTCATATTCAAAAGCACGCTTTTGATAGTTATCGTACCTGCCGAGTGAAGCCTGTAGCGAGGCAATGCAGAGAACAATTGCTAATAGTACAAACTCTTTGTTTTTTAGTGCTTTGTAAATAATGGTTTTGTTTTTTGAACAAAGAATACCCAACAGAAAAATTGGCGTAAAATATACTACGGACTGAATTACATTAAGTTCGTCTACCGGTCTATGTATGAAAAGTGCGATAACAAATAGTAATAAAAGATTAATGAATTGATATATCGGCTTTAATTCTATGAACTTAACATGAATAGGATACAGTAGAAATAAACAAATAGCAAAAGTTATGTACCAGTATGCTACCAGATGAGCTCCAGTAAAGTAATACAGAAATATAGGAGCGATGTACTCGTTGATCACTCCTTCTTCATTCAAGGTAAAATATTGATTCCAGAAGTGGGGCTCTAACTGCATTTTAAGGCAGATTGGTATTATTGATAAAATGGTATAGGGAATTAAAAGCCGCTTTACTTTACTCTTAAAAAAATGATGTGTTTTTTGCTTCATATAAAAAACATGATGAAACAAAAAGCCCGAAATAAAAACAAAATTAATGGTACTGCCTGCGGTAAGATTTGCAAATACGGCTTCGGGAAAAGTGTTTATTTTTAGCTCCGAAATAGTATAGCAATGTGCTGAGACAATAAGTAATATGGCAATCCCCCTGTAGGTATTAATTGAATTTAAGTACATAGAAAGTTTGATTATGGGGGAATCAAATTACTACTATCAATCTATTTTAGATGACTAGGCTTTCGGCATTATCAGTCTCTTTTTTAATTTCAATATGAGAATCCTCCTTTAAAACCTTTGAGAATATAAATGCTCCAATCTCTTTAATAGGACCATAAAGTACGGATTCTTTCATAGTTTCATCTTTAACAACATCAGCAGAGTCGTTTATGCGTTCAAAGAAAATGAGTAGTGCGCCTAAAATTACAGCAACCTTGAGGGCGCCAAAAATACCACCTGCAAGTTTATTGAGTAAGCCAAGCATGGCAAAATTGGCTATTTTAGTTAAAAACCGTCCTGCTAGTTGTACAGCAAGAACAATGACAACAAACGTTATAACAAAGGCAGCAATATTAATATATCGTTCGTTCCATTCCATATTTTCTGAAAGGTAATTGCCTGCATAATATGAAAAATGAATAGCCCCATAGATCCCGGCAATTAAGGCAACAATGGAAGCAAGCTCTACGAAAAGTCCGTTTTTTAAACCTTTCCAAAGTCCGTATAAAAGAAGTAATCCTAAAATAATATCTAAGAAGCTCATGGCAAATGTGTTTACGCAAAAGTAGTATTTTGATTTGTACCTTTGCGACTTATATCCATTCAACGGATAAATGCAAAAAGATTAATGGCAAGAGACGAAGAGTTAAAAGAAAGATGGAATGTGTTAGTGGAGAAATTATCTGCCCAATTTGCAGATGGAGATACTTTGGAGCTTGACGCAATTATATATTTGGTAGGGATTCAGGAATTGGGCCAATACCATAAAAAATACAAAAAGGACGATAAATTAGACTTAATGCATATTGCTATTTGTCGTTTATTGGAGCCTTATGGGTATTATGAGTTTGAGTTTTTTGATGAAGAAGGTTGGCCTCATTATATTACTAAGGAAGAATTACCTGCATTGAAGGCAGGTGAGCAATCCGTTTTAATGAAAGAAGCCATTGTAGGTTATTTCGTAGAACGAGAATATATCTAATTTTTCTAAAAGTCAATTTTGGAACTTGTAACCATTCAAAATGAAAAACAAACTTCCATATTATGCAGTAATTTTCACCTCTCTACTTACGGAGGAAGATAAAGGCTATGCGGAAATGGCCGACCAAATGGAAAACTTGGCCAAATCACAGCCCGGTTATCTGGGTATTGAGAGTGCTCGGGAGCAAGTGGGTATAACCGTAAGTTATTGGGAAAGCATGGAGTCTATAGCCAATTGGAAGGCTAATACAGATCATCTTTTCGCACAGCAAAAGGGAATTAAAGATTGGTATTCATGGTATAAGGTGCGCATTTGTGCTGTAGAGCGGGAGTATGATTTTACAAAATGAAAAAAGTTGGCTCATTTGGTAGAAGGCATCCAAAGAAGCTAGTTTTATTGGCGGTTTTGCTTATTGCGTATTATTTCTGCCTTCCCAAGATTTTATTCAAATCTCCGACGGCTACTGTAGTAGAAAGTAAGCAAGGCACTTTATTGGGGGCTATGATTGCCAATGATGGCCAGTGGCGGTTTTCTGAAGTGGATAGTGTTCCGTATAAGTTTAAGGCCTGTATTCTTCAATTTGAGGACGCCCATTTCTATAAGCATCCTGGTTTTAACCCAGTTGCTATAGTCAAGGCTGTAGGGGCCAATATATCTGCAGGTAGAACGGTTAGGGGTGGTAGTACCCTCACACAACAAGTAATCAGACTGGCAAGAAACGGGAAAAGTCGTTCTTATTTTGAGAAGTTTGTTGAATTGATATGGGCTACTCGGCTAGAATTAAATGGATCTAAAGAAGATATTCTTAAGCTTTATGCTAGTCATGCTCCTTTTGGAGGAAATGTAGTTGGTATTGATGTTGCTTCATGGCGTTATTTTGGGTTGCGGCCGCATCAGTTATCTTGGGCGGAATCTGCTACATTGGCGGTGTTGCCAAATGCACCAAGTCTTATTTACCCCGGTAAAAACCAGACAAAACTTCTAGCTAAACGCAACCGTCTGTTAAAGAAGCTTTTTGAAAAGCAGGTCATAGACCAAACAACTTATAAGCTTTCCTTATTAGAAGAGCTGCCACAGAAACCCTATCCTCTGCCCAAAATAGCTTCGCATTTAGTGCAGTATTTAGCTAAAAAGAACAAGGGTGAACGCATCAAAACAACTGTAGATGAGAATTTACAACGCAATGTAAATGCCATAGTGCAAAAACATTATCAAAACCTGAAACAAAATCAAGTTCACAATGCCGCCGTTTTGGTGCTTGATGTACATACGCGAGAGGTGTTGTCCTATGTAGGCAATACAGCTACAACAAAAGAGCATCAGAAAGATGTGGACATGGTTCAAGCCAATAGAAGCACGGGAAGTATCATTAAACCGTTGCTTTATGCGGCAATGTTAGATGCGGGTGAATTATTGCCGGATATGTTGGTGGCCGATGTCCCAACTCAGATAGCAGGCTATACACCTGAAAATTTTAATGAAAGCTACAGTGGTGCCGTAGAAGCAAAAAAAGCTTTGGCGCGTTCATTGAACATTCCTGCGGTTCGTTTGTTGCAACAATACGGACTAGAAAAATTTCGAGATCAATTGAATGTTTTTAAACTAGGTGGTATTAATAAACCTGCCAATCATTACGGACTTACTCTAATCTTGGGCGGTGCGGAAAGTAATTTATGGGATCTTTGTAAAACCTATGCGAACTTGGCTTCTACGCTGAATCATTTCAATACAAGTTCTAGTGAATATTTTAAAAATGAGTTCACGGATTTGATTTTAAAAACAAACCAGACGGTCGATTTTGGAAAATTATCGACTGAAAAAACTGTTTTTGATGCAGGTAGCATTTACCTCACATTCCAGGCTATGAAGGAGGTAAACAGACCAGAAGGCGATGAATCTTGGCAGTTCTTCGATAGCAGTAAAGAGATTGCTTGGAAAACTGGAACTAGTTTTGGGAATAAAGATGCATGGGCTATTGGAGTAACTACAGACCATGTAGTCGGTATTTGGATAGGGAACGCAGATGGAGAGGGAAGACCAAATGTGACTGGAGTAACGTCTGCTGCACCACTTTTATTTGATGTTTTTGATGTGCTTCCAAGGAGTAAATGGTTTCAAAAACCGTTGGATGAGTTTACGGATATAGAGGTGTGTGCCCAAAGTGGATATCTGGCCACTGATATTTGCCCAACTAAGACAATATCTATTCCTAATAAACAAAATTATGTTACGGAATGTAGATATCATCAGATGGTTTATTTGGACCAGGCAAAACAATTTAGAGTTAATTCTTCTTGTGCCGAATTGGCTTCCGAGGTGTCCGAATCTTGGTTTATCCTGCCTCCTTTAATGCAATTTTATTATCGACCTAAACACCCATCATATAAAGTACTACCACCTTTTAAAAAAGGATGTAGCAATAATAGTGCATCTCCTATGGATTTTATATATCCTAAAAACGGAAGTAGCATTACGCTAACAAAAGATTTTAATGGTAAAACAAATGAGCTCATCTTAAAATTGGCTCATGCTAAGCCCGAGACGGAAGTTTATTGGTACATAGATGAAACATTTGTGGGCCAGACTCGGAACTTTCATGAAATGGCAGTACTTCCCTCAAAAGGTAATCATAGAGTAATGGTTTTGGATGCATATGGGAATGAGATTGCTGTATCAATATCGATTCAATAAAATTTGCCCTTTTCCTCTGTGAATTATTGCTTATATTTATCTATATTTGCTGTGCTACACTATGCTACTTTGTGTGGAATTCTAGCTTTAAACATTTATCATATGAAATACATAATATCGTTAGACCAAGGTACTACTAGTTCTCGTGCACTGCTTGTGGACCAAGATGGTAAGATTCAAGGCATGGTTCAAAAGGAGTTTAGGCAAATTTTCCCTAAATCAGGTTGGGTAGAACATGATCCAAAAGAAATTCTTGAATCTCAAATAGGAGTTTTAAACGAATTGCTGAAAAAAGAGAAGGTAGATGTTAATGATATTCAGGCTATAGGGATTACCAACCAAAGGGAAACCACAATGGTCTGGGACAAAACTACCGGTGAGCCAGTTTACAATGCTATTGTTTGGCAAGATAAGCGTACGGCAGATATTTGTGAACATTTAAAAAAGAGTGGATTATCAGATCACGTCGGACAGACGACCGGACTTGTAATTGATTCCTATTTTTCTGGAACCAAAGTAAAGTGGATTTTGGATAATGTGGAAGGTGCACGTGCAAAGGCTGAAAATGGGGATTTGCTAATGGGTACCGTAGATACCTGGTTGGTATGGAACATGACTAATGGTGCAAGCCATGTTACTGATTATACGAATGCATCACGTACCATGATTTACGATATCGTAAACCTAAAGTGGGATGATAAAATGTTGAAAGCATTGGGAATTCCTAAATTAATGTTGCCAGAGGTTAAACCATCCGCGCATCACTTTGGCGATTATGTAATAGACGGAAAGAAAATTCCAATTGCCGGGATAGCGGGAGACCAACAAGCTGCACTTTTTGGTCAAGGTTGTTTTAAAAAGGGTACAGCAAAGAATACATACGGTACAGGTTGTTTTATGTTGATGAATACGGGTGAAAAACCTCAATTTTCCAAAAACGGTCTTCTTACCACCATTGCTTACGGATTGGATGGTAAAGTGAACTACGCACTTGAAGGAAGTATATTTATTGCAGGAGCTGCTATCCAGTGGCTTCGTGATGGATTGGAATTGATTACTGACGCAAAGGAAACCGAAGCTTTGGCAGATTCTGTTGAAGGCGAAAACCCAGTTTATGTGGTTCCCGCTTTTGCAGGTTTGGGAGCACCCTATTGGGATATGTATGCCAGAGGAGCGGTATTTGGATTGACAAGAGATACAGGCAAAGCGCATTTGGCGAAAGCTACATTAGAATCATTGGCTTACCAGACAAAAGATATTTTAAAAGCGATGGAAGATGATTCTGGAATTCAGTTGAAACACCTTCGTGTAGATGGTGGGGCATGCGCAAACAACCATTTAATGCAGTTTCAGGCAGATATATTAGATTCCGAGGTGCACCGTCCAGAAGTAATAGAGTCTACAGCTATGGGTGCCGCGTTTTTGGCAGGTATTCAAGTGGGGTTATGGAAACAAGAAGATGTTGATCAAAATAGACCAATGAACAGAATCTTTAAGCCTACCTTTGACCGCGTAAAACGAAAACGTCTGTACAAAAAATGGAAGCAGGCTGTTGAGCGTACCAAAGGATGGGATGACAAATAAGCAATAGTAAAAAACTGTACATAGAAAGACATAATAAGCTATGAAAAATATAAGGTTTTCTAATTTAGATAGAGCAAAAACAATCCAGGAATTAACCAACGACACCTACGATTTGGTTGTTATTGGTGGAGGTATTACAGGGGGTGGAATTGCACTTGATGCAGCTTCTAGGGGATTAAAGGTTGCTTTGGTTGAAAAAGGCGATTTTGCATCGGGTACTAGTAGTAAATCTACCAAGTTAATTCACGGTGGATTACGATATTTAAAGCAATTCGATTTTTGGTTGGTGAAAGAGGTTGGTTCTGAACGAGCAATTGTTCATAAACTAGCGCCACACTTGGTATTGCCAGAAAAAATGTTGTTACCACTTATAGAAAATGGTTCTTATGGAAAATGGTTAACATCCATTGGTTTGAAGGTCTATGATATATTGGCTCAGGTAACTGGTGAGGATAAGCGTAAGATGTTAGAGAAGAAGGAGGCAATGAAACTAGAGCCCTTACTTCCCAAGAAAATAGTAAAAGGTGCCGGTTATTATGCGGAGTACCGTACGGATGATGCGCGTTTGACCATTGAGAATATTAAGTCAAGTTTATTGTTTGGGGCTCAGGCCTTGAATTACGCTTCTGTAGAAGACTTTATCTATGCAGATGACAAAGTAGCCGGTGTAAAGGTAAAAGATGGTGTGAGCGGTGCTACTTTTAGCATTAAGTCTAAATATGTCATTAGCGCAGCTGGCCCATGGGTAGATGAGCTTAGAAGTACCAATAATTCTAAAAAAGGAAAGCAGTTGCACTTAACCAAAGGGGTGCATTTAGTATTTCCAAAGAAAAAATTACCTATAAAACAATCGGTATATTTTGATGTTCCGGATGGTAGGATGATGTTTGCCATTCCACGTGGTAAGGTAACATATGTGGGTACTACAGACACCAATTTTAATAAGGATAAAGATAATGTTCGTACAGATTTAGCCGATGCTATCTATCTGATTTCTGCAGTAAACAATATGTTCCCAAGTATAAACCTAGAAATGGAAGATATCGTTTCGTCATGGGCTGGTTTGCGACCGTTAATTCACGAAGAAGGAAAATCTGCATCTGAACTTTCTAGAAAGGATGAAATTTTTACTTCGGATACTGGTTTAATCAGTATTGCAGGAGGAAAACTTACGGGTTACCGTAAAATGGCTGAGCGTGTAGTAGATCGTATAGCCAAGAAAATGCATGAAGAAGATGGCACTGAATTGAAGGAGTGCTTTACCGAAAAAATATTCTTATGTGGTAATGTTGATTTCAAGAAATTTAAACATGTTGAAAAGTACATCGCTGAAATTTATGGCCGTATGAAACCAGAAGGTTTTACCAAACATGATGCATGGTTCTTGGTAACCAATTATGGAAAGCAAACGGAAATGATACTAGAAAACTACGCCACAATAAAGGATAGTGACAAATATGTTCGTATGGCTAAAGCCGAGCTTCGTTTTGGCATTGATTACGAAATGGTACAGAACCCAATGGATTTCTTCATTAGAAGAACCGGTAGGTTGTATTTTGATATTGATAGCGTTCGACTTTTAATGGAACCTATTCTTGAAGAGTTCAAAGCAATTTATGCTGTTGATGATGCGCAGATAGCTGAATGGCGTGAAACTTTGCTTAGTGAATTAGATGAGCATTCTAACTTCTCCTTAGATAGGGTATAAGAAGTCTAAGATATTTTCAGAAATTGTGTTGAGTGAGAGATCGGTCCGTTCCCCAAAGAAACGGGCCGATTTTGTTTTCATACCTATTGGTTTAAAAAGTTAATCAAGTTTGTCCGTCAGGGCTTTAAATACTTTTTTAGCGCTTTTATTTTCGTAAAGAACAGCATATACAGCATCTATAATAGGCACTTTCACCTTCTTTTTAAACTTAGATTTAATCTCATACGCACTTTTGGCAGCATAGTAGCCCTCGGCTACCATACGCATTTCCATTTGGGCACTTTTTACCGTGTATCCTTTTCCTATCATATTACCGAACATACGGTTACGACTGAAAGTGGAATAACCAGTAACCAATAAATCCCCTAAATAGGCAGACTCATTAATGTTTCGGTCTATTTTATGTATTCGTTTCGTATAACGTTTCATCTCACGAATAGCGTTGCTCATAAGCACACTCTGAAAATTATCGCCATATCCTAGACCATGTGCAATACCAGCTGCAATAGCGTAAATGTTTTTAAGCATTGCTGCATACTCAGTTCCTATAATGTCCTTGGTAACTTTGGTCTTAATATAGTCACTGCTTAAATTTTTGGATATATACTCGGCTTTCTCGGTATCGGCACAAGCAATGGTCAAATAAGATAGACGCTCCAAGGCAACTTCTTCTGCATGGCATGGACCGGTAATGACGCCTATGTTTTCAAAAGGTATACCGTATTTTTCATGAAAATGCTTCCCAACGATTAATCCCGTTTCCGGTACAATTCCCTTTATGGCAGAAAACACGATTTTATCTTTTAGCGAACTAGTTATTTTCTTCAGTTCTCCCTCAAGAAAAGCAGAAGGAATAGCAAATATTAAAATGTCCGAATTATTAACGGCCTTATTAATATCATCTGTCAACTCCAATTGGTCCGTGTCAAAAGTTACCGAAGTAAGGTAGTTAGGGTTATGCTTTTGAATGTTAATGAAGCCTACCGCATCTGAATTTCGCATGTACCAACCTACTTTTTCCTGGTTCACACAAAGCATTTTTACGATGGCTGTAGCCCAGCTTCCGCCGCCTAATACTGTAAATTTTTGGTTCATAGCACTATAATAAATGACTTAGTTACTGTTAATTGGTGGGTTATGGGTATTGGTATTGGGCTTTCACTCCATACAAAATTAGGTAATTTAAAAATTTAAACCTTAAATACTGTTTAACAGTGTGTTATGAATAATGGCATGGTGCTTGTTTTATCTAGTTAGAATCACAAGACCTAAATTATGAAGACAAAACTACTTTTATTATCCGTTTTTATAGCCACTTTAATGACCTCATGTTATACAGAGGTTATTGTTGAAGATGAGTTTATAGAGGAGCCGGTATACAATACAAGTCAAGTGTTGCAATCGTATGACCTTTGGTATGTAGATATAAACGTTACCAACGGAAACGGAGAGGTTCCTTTTCTACAACGCGCATTCACTATCTCTTTTAACCAAGGTACATTATACGCTAACAATAATATAGTAGGTATAGGTAAGACCGGAAATGGTTTTGGTATAGATGTAGGTTATTATGATACGGTGCGTGGTGCTGTAGAAATTGACCATGATATAGATGGGCAATGGTTTTTAGATGTATTTGCGGTAAACGGAAATACTATAGAACTATATGATTCCCGTTCAGATACGTCGTACTATTTAAGAGGATATCAAATAGGTAATTTTGATTATGACATGCTGTTCTATGACAATATCAATTATTTTTTACAAGAATATAATGCTTGGGAAAAAACATACACAAGTCTTGAGGGAGCATTAAATGAGTTTGATAATGAGAACTTCTTACAGTTCAATCCTACCTTCTTTAGGTCGTCTATTGATCCAGTTGGAACACGCTTAGTTAACCTTCAATGGGATTTTGAAGGAGATTACTCGGTGTATGACATAGTAGACGATGAAACGCTCAAAACTTTAACACTGGCCTACCGTTCATCGAGCAATGATTACTTTGAATTGTACGTTATTAATGAGAGCACAATTGAGCTTTATCACCCGAGTAGTAAAACAGTATATGAGTTCAGGGGAAAAGGATATCAAGAGTACTTAAAAGCCGGAAAAGGCGCAGTGGAAAAAAAGAGAAAAAAGACTTCCAATCCCATAATGAAGGTGAAAAGAAGTAGAGATATATAAACGTTTTTTGGTTGGTTATTTAGTTAGAAATCGCCCTTAGCTGCAATGCTTAGGGCGGTTTTTTTGTTTAATTGTATTTTTCAATGACGGTGTTCATTATGAACTCCTCATTAAATACTTCTAAATTTTAATAATTTTTGATATTAACTTGTTGATAATTAATGATTTTGGTTTGTAATTTGTTCAAATGTATTTAGCTGCTAAGTCTATGGCTTATAGGGTATTTTGGCGTATTTTTGCCCGCTTAAAATCTTGATGTTGTGAAGAAGTATTTGAATTTGTTCGATTTCAAACAGAAAGTAGATTACAAAAATGAAATTTTAGCGGGATTAACAGTCGCCATGACAATGATTCCAGAATCATTGATGTTTGCGATTCTTGCAGGATTTTCACCATTAGTAGGTTTGTATGGAGCTTTTATTATGGGGCTGGTTACAGCAATATTTGGAGGGAGGCCTGGGCTAATTTCTGGTGGAGCTGGTGCAACCGTGGTTGTACTAATGGCATTAATGAATTCTCACGGTTTAGAATATGTTTTTGGAGCAGTTGCTTTAGCCGGTGTTTTTCAATTGATTGTAGGCTTTTTAAAGTTGGGTAAATTTATTCGTTTAGTTCCTCAGCCTGTGATGTTTGGGTTCGTTAACGGTTTGGCCATTATTATTTTTATGGCGCAAATGGACCAATTTAAAGTAGGACAAGGGGATGCTGCAGTTTGGCTTACTGGTCCTGCAATGTATACTATGGTGGGCTTGGTGCTGTTTACAATTGCAATAATTGTTTTTGTTCCCAAAATTACCAAAGCAGTTCCAGCTTCGTTAATAGGAATTATTGTGGTGTTTGCTGTTGTATATTTTTTAAATATAGATACCAAGCAAGTAGTAGATATCATTAATCAAGATACTTTACCAGGAGAAGAACTTAAGTCGCTTAGCGGGTCTTTGCCTTCTTTTCACATACCAAATATTCCCTTCACATTCAAAGACTTTAAAATCATTTTGCCTTACGGATTAATAATGGCGGCAGTTGGTCTTACTGAAGGGTTGCTTACTTTGAATTTGGTAGATGAAATTACAGGTACAAAAGGTAGTAGCAATAGAGAGTGTTTGGCACAAGGAGGAGCAAATATATTGAATGGTTTCTTTGGAGGAATGGGCGGTTGCCCAATGATTGCACAAACTTTAGTTAACCTATCGGCTGGTTCAAGAGCAAGATTATCAGGAATAATTGCTGCATTAACTATATTAGTAATCATATTATTTGGAGCATCGGTAATAGAACTTGTTCCTATAGCTGCATTGGTTGGAGTTATGGTCATGGTTGCTGTTGGTACTTTTGAATGGGCAAGTTTTAGGGCATTAAGAAGAATGCCTAAACCAGATATTTTTGTAATGATATTGGTTACTTTAATTACCGTAATTCTACACAATTTGGCGTTAGCTGTACTGATTGGGGTAATAATTTCAGCATTGGTATTTGCTTGGGAAAGCGCAAAACGTATTAGAGCTCGCAAGTACATAGATGAAGGCGGAGTTAAGCACTATGAAATTTATGGACCTTTATTTTTCGGTTCTGTAACTGCTTTTAATGAAAAGTTTGATGTGATAAATGATCCAGACGAAGTGGTAATAGATTTTGCAGAAAGTAAAGTTTCCGATATGTCGGCAATTGAAGCTCTAAATAGATTAACAGAGCGATATGCCAATCAAGGTAAGAAAGTTCATTTAAGGCACTTAAGTAAAGACTGTATCCTTCTTCTAGAGAATGCAGTTGATATCATTGACGTAAATGTTTTAGAGGACCCTACTTACAAGGTAGTAACTGACAGGGCAAATATTTAATTTTCCTAGGCACCATTTATAAGTAAAGTCTTTGATAGTTTTTATAAGTAGGGGTTAATTACTCACCGCCATATAGCTTATAAACTTCAGTACCGGCACTTAAATATGCGCCTGTTCCGTATACCTCCGTTTTATCTGGCCAAGCTTTTCCTGGCGCAGCTCCTATGGGCTGTACATAACCTAACATACCTTCTTTGGTAACATGGCTTGCCATGGCATTCCAGCCCTTTTTTACGGCGGGTTCATAAGTTTCATTGTCCAAGATGCCGTTGTTGACACCCCAAGCCAATCCATACACGTAAAAAGATGAACCGCTCGTTTCAGGTGTGGGATAAAACTCTTGACCTAATAGACTCATAGCCCAATGGCCTTCAGGAGTCTGTATTTCAATTAGTTTTTCTGCCATTTTTTTGTAGAGATTCAAGAAATACGCATACTCTTCACTCTGAGGGTCAAGCTCGTTCATGATATTAACAAGGCCGGCAAATACCCAACCGTTGCCTCTAGACCAAAAAACTTTAGTGCCATTATCTAACTGATCAAAATAACGTTCGTCACGATAGTATAGATTTTCTTCCTCGTCAAAAAGAAAATCAGTGGAGGCTTTAAATTCGGACATCATGAAATCCAAATATTTTTTTTCGCCTGTAACCTTATATAATTTAGCCCAAACTGGTGGTGACATAAAAAGGGCATCACACCAATTCCATCGGTCTTGATGATAGGGTGTCCCCCAATTTAATGCACTCTGTGAAGGGTGAAACATTAAAAAATTGAACTGCTCTTTGGTAGGAGCAATCATTTTTTCATCGTTATACTTTCGGAATAATTCAACATACATTTGACCCACAGCATGATCATCTGCATGATATTTTCGCTTGTGTAAGTGCCACTCGTTTTCTTCACCTATATTTTTTAACCATTCATAATAGGTATCATTATCTGCCATGCTGGCCCATTTTGCCATGCCTACATAGAGTGCGGCATTTGTCCAATCTAATGGGTGGTGTGGTTTTTTGCGGTCGCTGTACAAGCCGTCAAAATTGGCAATTTGCCAATCGGCAACCTGTTGCATGGACTCTTTTACTTTTTTAGGTTTTATCTTTTGAGAAAAAGACGTGCCCGTGCACGAAAAAACGATAATTACGATAAGAAAACGATGTAGTAGTTTCAATTTAATTTGGTTTAAGTGGATTGAGAGCTACTAATATATTGAAAAAAAATATGCCGTTACCCTAAAAAATCAGGATAACGGCATAGTATTATAAAAATTATAGCTCTTAAAGCGTACGCAGGTATTCTGCAACGGCTCTCGTGTCCTCTTCAGATAGATTCTGATTTAGCATAATAGCATTGTTGTATTCTTTAAGAAGTGCTTGTGCAATTGGATCTTCTTTCAACATTATATCAGGGTTCGCAATCATGTTCATAACCCATGATGGACTTCTTCTTTCATAAACACCTTTTAATGCAGGGCCTATTAAACGCTTATCTACCATATGACAAGCTGTACAAACTGCTTTGAATTTTGCTTCACCCGCAGCAGCCATTTCAGCATTAATATCAGCATCAAAAGAAATGTCTTTGTAGTCACCTACACCTTGATTATCCATATCAACAGGTACACCTTCTGATTTGGCTTCTACTGCTTTAGTTTCAGTTTTGGTTCTGTTCATTTCAAAACCACCTTTTTTCTCTTCTTTTTTTTCTTCACCACAACTGGCAAGTAGGGCACCAAGTGCCAATACGCTAAGTAATTTTTTCATCTTATGC
Organism: Zobellia nedashkovskayae; assembly: GCF_015330125.1. NCBI lineage: Bacteria > Pseudomonadati > Bacteroidota > Flavobacteriia > Flavobacteriales > Flavobacteriaceae > Zobellia > Zobellia nedashkovskayae. The sequence goes on from NZ_JADDXR010000002.1 coordinate 1,679,211, forward strand.
TTTGTTTCAATATTCGAGTTGGCTTGAGGGCCATTTATTAATGATGCTAATATAATGATTCACTAAATTTAAACCATGTCTTGGATAAATTTAATTGCTGTTTTTTCTGAGTAATAGATGTTAGAAGGGGCTATAAAGCCTACGTGTCCTCCAAATTCAGGAACCCTTAAATAAAGATTCGGGTTTTTTTCGGCTTCGCTGTATGGGTAACATTCCTCGCCCAAAAAAGAATCGTTCTTAGCATTGATTATTAAAGACGGTATTTTAATATTAGACAAGAATTGCCGGCAGCTACATTTCTCATAATAATCTAATGCGTTTTTAAAACCGTGTGCTCGGCTCGTATAAATATCGTCAAAATCTTTTAAGGTTCTAATGCTGGAGATGTCACTTAAAGATATGTTATCTGGGAATATTTTTTGTTTAGGGTATAATTTTTCAACCAGATGTTTTTTGAAGCGTTTGGAATAGAGGTAGTTTTTTGTAGACATTAATTCTTTTAGTGAACTATGAAGATCGCAGGGTACGGAAACACCTATTACTGCTTTTATTTCTGGAGCCAGTACGCGTTCTTCACCAGCATATTTCATGGCCATATTGCCACCTAAACTCACCCCTTTTATATAGATTTCTGTATATTTTTTTTTCTTTAAAATAGATTGGACAACAGCATCCAAATCTTCTGTTGCTCCTGAATGGTACGAACGAAAAAGACGATTGGTTTCTCCGCTACATCCTCTAAAATTCACAGCGCAGGCATCAATTCCCACAACATTAAAAGCTTTCGCGCTTCCGGTTATATAAGGGCGTTGCGCATTGCCCTCCAGGCCATGCAACAGTATGACCACTTTCTCCGATTTGGTTTTGGAATAACTCCAATCTAAATCTATGAAATCACCGTCCGCTAACTCTAAACGTTCTCGCTGTTGCTCCAACCCTTCTATTCGCCTAAAAAGACCTGAATAAACGGTGGATAGATGTCCGTTTTTGAATATAAAAGTAGGGTTGTAATCTGAAGCTAGTACTGGCATTTAATGTTAATTATTTAGAAGCTGAGTAACGTAAATTTAGTGATTATACAACGGGAGAAAAATGACATTTTAGCATAATCTCACATGTGAAACTTTATTGTAAATTTAGCCATGTCAAAAATAACACGAAATTGTGATCATTTAGATGCGGTCGCAGAAGTAAAAGAGGCAAAAACGCATAAGTGCTCTGAATGTGTGAAAACAGGAGATAATTGGTTGCACTTACGTACGTGTCAAACCTGTGGTGTTACGCTTTGTTGTGACAGCTGTCCCAACCAACATGCAAGTAAACACGCAAAATTAAGCGGTCACCCAGTAATAAGTAGCGCAGAGCCGGGTGAGAGATGGCTTTGGTGTTATGAAGATGAACAAATTGCTAATTACTAAATGATGAACGACCCTAGATTTCCAGAATTACCGCAAAGCCATATCAATACTTTAAAGGGATATGGGAAGATAGAATCTTTCCCTAAAGAAACCGTAGTTTTTGAACTGGGCCAACTTAGATACGATTTTTTCGTTGTTCTGGAAGGTGAAATTGCCATACTTAGCCCTAATGACGATCAAAAGATAATTGTCACTCATGGTAAGAATGAGTTTTCAGGAGATAGTGGTATGTTATCTGATCGTGGAGCACAATTTAGAGCTGTTGCCAAAGCGGGTTCTGAACTTATTCGGATTAGTCCTTCAAAATTAAAAGAAGCCATTGCCCAGCATAGTAATCTAAGTGATTTACTTCTTAATGCTTTTTTACAGCGTCAGGATACAATTTTGAACGAATTTGTAGGTGGCATTAAGTTGGTAGGTTCCGGTAATTCTAAAGAAGCCTATGTCATTCGTGACTTTATGGATAAAAACTACATCTGGTACAATTTTTTGGATGTAGATAAGAGCAGTGAGGCTAATGACTTGCTCAAAGGTTTTGATCTTTCTGGTAAAGACTTACCTCTTATGATTTGTAACGGTGGTCAGTTGCATATGAAACCTTCTTTGGACGAGGTTGCCCGTTTTTCAGGGGTGTTGATGGATTTTGAAGATAAGGTTTTTGATTTACTGGTTATTGGAGCAGGACCATCTGGTTTAGCGGCCAGTGTATATGCAGCTTCAGAAGGATTGAGTGTTGTAACTATAGACAGTAACGCGCCTGGTGGCCAAGCAGGAAAGAGTTCTAAAATTGAAAATTACTTGGGTTTCCCTACGGGGATTTCTGGAAGAGATCTTGCTAATCGAGCTTATGTACAAGCTCAAAAGTTTGGATGTAATATATCCATTCCACACAGAGCTGAAAAAATTGAACATACAGGAACTCATTTTGTGCTTTCCGCTACCAATGGAAAAGTAATACGAGCAAAGTCTTTAATGGCAGCTACGGGGGCCAATTACCGCCAATTGCCGATTGAGAATATCAATAAATATGAGGGCAGTGGCGTATATTATTCCGCTACGGGAATGAATGCTTCTGCATGTAAAAGCGAGTTGGTAGGTGTTGTAGGCGGAGGGAACTCGGCTGGTCAAGCTGCATTATTTTTAGCGGATTACGCTAAAGAGGTACATGTAGTTTTAAGGGGAGACGATTTAGGTTCAAAAATGAGCGACTATCTGGTGCAACGCATTGTGGCGGCGCCAAATATTCATGTGCAATTAAATTCTCAGGTAACCGAATTGCATGGGGACCATCATTTAGAATCCCTTGTTTTGGAAAAGAATGACGGTCAAAAAACCGAAATGAATATTACGAACCTATTTACTTTTATTGGCGCGAAGCCATGTACGGAGTGGTTAGAAGGCATTGTAGCCACAGATGAAAAAGGTTTTGTTTGTACTGGTCCCGGCATTGATGAAGAAGACCTGTACATGTGTGATATTTATATGAAAAGGAAGCCACAATCTCTAGAAACCAGTATACCTGGTTTTTTTGCCGTGGGCGATGTGCGTAAAGGTTCCGTAAAACGAGTTGCTTCCGCGGTAGGAGAAGGCTCAATGGCCGTTAGTCAAGTACATCAATTTTTGGGTGAGATAAAGGCAATAGAAGCTGCGTTATAGACTTATAAATCAAAATACAAAACGTGGTCTTAGGCTTATGAAAATGTAAAGCTAATGACCACGTTCTTACTTTTAAGAATTTTTTACTTCGGATATTTCTCTAAAAGCATGATTTGATCTTGAACAGCAGATTTAAATTCCGTTTTCAAATCAGAAATTAGGTCAGCTACGGATAGGGTGTTTTCGATTAATGCAGAGCCTTGGCCTGCGGACCAGATGGTTTTCCATGCTTTTGCTTCGGTATCAAGCTCTTTTCCAAAGTCTATTTTAGTGTCTTTCTTCAGGTCTTCCTCGGTTATTCCAGCTGCTTTTAAACTAGCTCCCAAGAAATTGGCATGAACGCCCGAAATGGAAGCAGTATATACCACGTCATTTGCACCGGCATCAATAATCATTTTCTTATACTCGGTTGATGCTTTGCTTTCATCGGTATTAATAAATCGGGTACCCATATAAGCTAAGTCAGCTCCCATTTGCAAGGCTGAAGCAATATCGCGACCAGTACTGATACATCCTGAAAGAATAATAGTCTTGTGAAAGAACTTCTTTATTTCCGCAACCAAAGTCATAGGGTTAATAGTTCCCGCATGGCCGCCTGCACCAGCTGCAACTAGAATTAACCCGTCTACTCCTGCTTCTTGAGCTTTTTCTGCATGACGTTTTTTGATGATATCGTGAAATACGAGTCCGCCGTAACTGTGAATAGCATCTACAACCATAGAAACCGCACCCAAAGAAGTAATGACAAGGGGTACTTTATGTTTTATACATAGTTTTACATCTGCTTCAAGTCTTGGGTTGGTAGGGTGAACAATGAGATTTACACCAAAAGGAGCCGCTTTTTTACCGGTCTCTTTTTCGAATTTATCAAGCTCTGTTTTTATTTCTATGAGCCATTCTTCAAAACCTTCGCTAGTACGTTGGTTCAATGCCGGAAAGGTTCCTACAATTCCATTTTTACAACATTCAACAACCAGTTTAGGCCCTGATATCAAAAACATAGGGGCGGCAATGACAGGTAGTGCCAATTCGTTTATAAAAGAAGGTTTTGTGCTCATATCATCAGTTTTTAAAAACAATTAAAAATAGCTTTAAATTTTAAGGTTAGAAATTCCTCTCTTTTTCAAAACTATGCTATTTTTGTTATTCTTATGCATGCATAATAAATTAATTCATAAAATATGTACTTAAAAGACTTTGAAATACGCTGGAGCGACGTTGATGCGAACCGCCATTTGGCCAATTCTGCTTATTTGAATTTTATGAGCCACGTGCGAATGACTTATCTAACCGAAATAGGCTTTAGCCATAAAACATTGTTGGAAAAAGAGATAGGTCCTGTCGTTTTTTATGAGCATATGTATTATTTTAAAGAGGCTTTTCCAGGAAAACCCGTAAAAGTTTCTATGGAAATTATGGGAATGAGCGAAGATGCCCAGTTCTTTGAATTTCATCATAATTTCTACGATTACAAGGGAAGAAATTTTGCCCATTGTGAGATGATGGGAGCATGGATAGATTTAAAAACTAGAAAGTTAACTGGTTTAACAGATGATTTGTTAGAGAAGTTCAGTACTGTTGAAAAAGCTGAAGGTTTTAGAGTGCTTACCAAGGAAGATACTAGAAAGTTCGCTAGGACCCCAAAGGATTTGGTTTAGGTTTTTTACTCGCCAAATACACTCCTAAAAAGACTAAACATCCCGCTATTATTTTAAGCGTGGTTAGTTTGTCCTGCCCTGTGGCAACCGCAAAAAGAATGCCTATTAAGGGTTGAATATATACAAAGGCACTTAATGTAGAGGCTTTGAGTTGGGTTAAGGCGAAAATATTAAATAAATAAGTGCAAAATGTAGTTCCTAAGACTACAAATACAATTTTCCATAAAGCTTCAAAAGGCAGGTTGGGCCAGTCTATGGCAATAAATTCACGATACCCGAACGGAAGGCAAATAAATATCCCCATAGTAAACAACCACTTCATAAAAGTAAACGGATGGTATTTAGCTATTAGAGTTTTTGCTCCAATCAGGTAAGAGCCGTAAAATACGGAGTTCATTAGGATAAGAAAATTCCCTAAAGGAATATTAGGGGCATCTTGTCTTGTTTCAGTTCCGAAAAAAATAAGGCCCAATGCACCTAAAAGGCCAACAAGGATGCCTACTATTTTTTGGGGAATAATTTTTTCTTTAATCAAAACTGCAGAAAGCAATACAACGATAATAGGCGTTGTAGTAATTAGGACCGCACTGTTAATTGGAGTAGAAAGGGCAAGGCCCTTAAAGAAAACTAGCATGTTCAGACCCATTCCCAACAGTGCGCAAATAAACATTCTTGGGTAATCTTTTTTTTCTATTTTTTCTTTCGGTCCAAAAAATGAAATACTCCAGAATAATATAGATGCTCCAATAACCCGTAACATGATAAACCCAAATGGTTGCACATGATTTGGCATTACTCCTTTGGCAATGGTGTGGTTTAGGGCGTAAATAATCGTTGCTCCTACAGCGGCTAATATGGCGAGTGTGCGTTTATTCAATTGTGCAAGGCGTCTTTTGCCGCTTCAACTACTTTTTTGCTATTGCCCACAAAAATTTGGTCATTTACAATTATGACGGGTCGTTTAAGAAAAGTATAATGCTCTAAAATCAAATCTTTTAATTCTGCTTCTGACGGCTGTTTCTCCTTAAGTCCCATTTCTTTGTACAGACGGGCCCTTTTACTGAAAAGGGCTTCGTAGCTTCCGGCGAGTTTGTGCATTTGTTCTAGCTGTTCGGTAGTCATAGCTTCGGTTTTAATATCTTGAAGAACAACACCATCCAAAGGTTGTAGTTCTTTAAGTATACGTTTGCAGGTGTCACAGGTGCTGAGGTGGTAGATTTTTTTCATCTTTCTTAACATAATTTCACTTTACAAAGAAACCCAATTCAGTTCAATTGTACTATTTTTAACCTCCACTTTAAAACGAGAATGCTTTGAAAAAACTTTTTGATGTTACTTTACAGAATAGAAAACGTTTATATAAAATATTGACTGAAACTCCCAAGGAGCAACTACTTGAAATTCCAGCGGGCTTCAATAACAATATTTGGTGGAATATAGCTCATACGGTAATTACAACTCAGGTCTTGGTGTATAAGTTTAGCCATCTTAAAATGCGTGTTTCGGATGAACTAGTTCAAAAGTTCATGAAGGGAACCACACCTGATGGAACTGCCACAGAAGAAGAGATGATGATAATTGCGGATTTCTTAATATCTACCTTGGAATGGATGGTTGAAGACTATGAAGCCGGTCTTTTTCAAGAATATAAGGAGTATACCACTAGTGCTGGAGTAACTTTAAGTTCAACGGATGATGCCCTTGCTTTTAACGCATACCATGAAGGGTTGCATACAGGTGCAATTGTTGCTTTGCTAAAAGTAGTAGGTAAATAAAAATTACGATTTGCTATTGACCAAGTAAGGTTTGAGGTCTGTAAAAGGCAACGTCAAAACTATTGGGCCATCGGCATATGATGCAACTTCGTAGGGGTTGTAAAGCAATTTTATACCCTCCTCGGTAAACCCTATGTTTTCGGGGAGGTAAAACGTATCTCTTTCAAACATAAACCCGGTACTGTTAATTGGGCCTTCTAGGGGAATTTGCTCTTGGTTTCTGAATTTTTGCTCAGCAAATTGTTCAAAGTCTTTTCGGTCTTTAAAAATCTCCCAATTTTGCAGTTCTTTTGCTTTGTTTTTATCGAAATTCAAGAAATGCTGAGAACTATAGCCATGGGCACCTCCGGTAAAAATGTAAGAGTTGAGTTCCACCGAAATAAAATCTGCATTCTCATAAGAAACTTTGCCCTCTATTTTAGCTTCCCAGCTTGTGGCTTCTTCTGGATATAATTTTTTAAGTTCCCAATATCCATTACTAAAGGATTGAACAGCATCCTTAATGGAGGTAGCTTCTAGTTCATCATCATAATTAAGTGTTTCTATGATTTCCTCATCAATGGCAGTATTAATACTCTCTGCGATTTTTGAGTTTTCCAGAGCCTTAGGAATATTAATTTCTACGTTGGGACATTCAGAACAACGGGTCTCATCAAGACTTAATGTCTCAAAGGTTAGTTTGTTCTCTTTTTGGCATCCAACAAGGACTAAAAGCAAAATGATATAGGTAACTTGGGTTCTCATATAGGTAGTTCATTGGGGTGAAGCAAACGATAATGGGTTATCCAATATCAAATATAACGATAGATTTACACGAATAATTATAAAAAATGAGCGAAAAAACGTTAAAATTTAATAGTAAGGCAATTCATGGAGGTCAGAAACCGGACGCAGCTTATGGTGCGGTGATGCCTCCTATTTATCAAACGTCTACCTATGCACAGTCTACACCGGGTGGGCATAAGGGTTATGCGTATTCTAGAAGTGCTAATCCAACGAGGTCGGCCTTGGAAAATTCTTTGGCTAGTATTGAGAATGGTACCTATGGCTTGGCCTTTTCTAGTGGAATTGCGGCAATGGATGCGGTGATAAAATTGCTCAATCCTGGTGATGAAGTAGTTTCAACAAATGATTTGTACGGTGGCACTTATAGGTTGTTTAAAAGGATATTTGAGAAATTTGGAATTAAGTTCAATTTCGTAGACATGCAAAATGCCACAACGATTGAATCTGCCATTACTGAAAATACCAAACTCATATGGGTAGAGACTCCTACGAACCCAATGATGAACATCATAGATATTAAAGCTGTTGCTCAGCTGGCTAAAAAGCATGATGTGCTAATGGCGGTAGATAATACATTTGCAACGCCTTACTTGCAGACTCCGTTAGATTTGGGTGCTGATATCGTTATGCATTCTGCCACTAAATATTTAGGTGGACATAGTGATGTGGTTGCTGGGGCATTAATTGTGAAGGATAAAGAATTGGCCGACGAGCTCTATTTTATTCAAAATGCAAGTGGTGCTATTTGCGGCCCTATGGATAGCTTTTTGGTGTTGCGGGGTATAAAAACACTTCACGTTCGTATGCAGCGGCATTGTGAAAATGGAGAAGCAATAGCCAACTATTTAGTGAAACATCCTAAAGTAGAAAGTGTATACTGGCCTGGTTTTGAGAGTCACCCAAACCATGACATTGCTAAAAGTCAAATGAGTGGTTTTGGTGGTATGATTTCTTTTGTTACCAAAGGAGGTAGTTATGAAGATGCTATTAAGATTGTAGAGAAATTAGAGGTATTTACCTTGGCCGAGTCTTTAGGAGGAGTTGAAAGTTTAGCAGGGCACCCCGCCAGTATGTCCCATGGTAGTATTCCAAAGGAAGAAAGAGAAAAAAGCGGAGTTGTTGATGCATTGATACGGTTGAGTGTTGGTATTGAAGATATTGAAGACCTCATTACTGATCTTGAACAGGCAATTAATTAAATTTTAGTGGATTTTTAAAAAAAGGGCCTATGAGTTATATAAATAACATAATTTTGTCGTTATAATCAAAATTCAACAAAAATTTCGTTATGGACATTAAGATTAGAGACTTCATGGAGGAAGTCAAAACGAGAAACGGGCATGAGCCCGAGTTCATTCAAGCGGTGCAAGAAGTTGCCGAAACGGTAATTCCATATATTGCTAAGAATGAAATATATAATGGTAAGAATATTTTGTTACGAATGGTTGAGCCAGAAAGGCTTATTTCATTTAGAGTAGCTTGGGTAGATGATGAAGGAGAAATTCACGTAAATAGGGGGTATCGTATTCAAATGAATTCGGCAATAGGGCCTTACAAGGGTGGTTTGCGGTTCCATCCTTCGGTAAATGCAAGTATCTTAAAGTTCTTGGCTTTTGAACAAGTTTTCAAAAACAGTCTAACTACTTTGCCTATGGGTGGAGGAAAGGGAGGTTCTGATTTTGACCCAAAAGGAAAGTCCGATGATGAGGTTATGCGTTTTTGTCACGCATTTATGTTGGAACTTTGCCGTCATATTGGTCCTAATACAGACGTACCTGCTGGAGATATAGGTGTGGGTGCCCGTGAGATTGGATTCTTATTTGGTATGTACAAAAAAATTAGAAATGAATTTACAGGTGTTCTTACAGGTAAAGGTCTTTCTTGGGGTGGTTCTAAAATCCGCCCAGAAGCAACAGGATATGGAACGGTATATTTTGCTCAGAGTATGCTTAAAACAAAGAATGATAGTTTTGACGGGAAAACCGTTGTTATCTCTGGTTCTGGTAATGTAGCTCAGTACGCTGCGGAGAAAGTCATTCAATTGGGAGGTAAAGTTGTTACGTTATCTGATTCTGCTGGTTATATTTATGATGCAGAAGGTATTGATGCTGATAAGTTGGCCTTTGTAATGGAATTGAAAAATAATAGACGTGGTAGAATATCAGAATATACCGAAAAGTATAAGGGTTCTGAATTTCATAAAGGCAAAACCCCTTGGGAAGTTAAATGTGATATAGCACTACCGTGTGCAACTCAAAATGAGCTGCTAGTTGGTGACGCCAAAAAGCTGATGGCTAATGGTTGTATGTGTGTAGTTGAAGGTGCAAATATGCCTTGTGATACAGACGCTGTTCACGCATTCCATGAAGCAAAAATTTTGTTCGCTCCGGGTAAGGCTTCCAATGCTGGTGGTGTGGCCACTTCGGGTCTTGAAATGTCACAGAACTCATTGCGTATAAGCTGGACAAGAGAAGAAGTAGATGAAAGACTTCGTGATATTATGGAAGACATTCATGACTCTTGTATTGAATACGGAAAAGAAGAAGACGGCTTTTGTAATTATGTAAAAGGTGCAAACATTGCAGGTTTCGTAAAAGTTGCCGATGCCATGTTAGCGCAAGGTGTTATTTAAAGAAACACACTATTATAATTTAGGCCTGTAACTTTTAAAAGTTGCAGGCCTTTTTATTTCAGTATACACTACTTTCTATCCTGAAATTGATATGTTCAATTTCGTGCTATTTAAAGTTATCTTTGTTGTAAAGCCACCCATATAAATGCAGGTAACTACTAAAGCTATTGTTCTTACATCTATTAAATACGGTGATACAAGTTTAATTGTAAAGGCGTTTACAGAATCTGGAGGAGTAAAGTCATATCTGCTAAGAGGCGTTTTGTCCTCTAAAAAAGGGAAATTGAAAACGGCTTATTTCCAGCCACTGACCCAGTTAGAAATTGTTGCTAATCATAGGAATAAAGGGTCTTTGGAAAGTATTAAGGAAGCTAAAATAAATTATCCCTATCAGACATTACATTCAGATATTTCAAAAAATGCCATGACGTTGTTTTTGGCAGAAATGTTAGCAAACAGTATTCATGAAGAGGAGACAAATGAATTACTTTTTGAATTCATTGAAGCCTCTTTGCAATGGTTGGATTCACAAAGCGGATTTTCTAATTTTCATATTTATTTTTTAATTCGTCTAACCCGGTATTTGGGGTTTTATCCTGATACGCAAGAGATGGATTTTAGTTGTTTTGATTTACTAGAAGGTGAGTTTACTAACATACTTTCGTTAAATCCAATTTTAACCGGGGAGAATCTTACGTACTTTAAAACCTTCTTGGGCATAAATTTTGATGAGATACATCATATCAAAATGAATAAAAGCAACCGTCAAGAACTTTTACAATCGCTTGTACTGTTCTATGAGTTGCATTTACAGGGGTTTAGAAAACCAAAATCCCTTGCCATCTTAAACGAAGTCTTTAGCTAGTATGAACAAAGTTCTGTTTTTACTTATTTTTTTATGTGTTCAAGTGGGGTTTGCGCAGCAAATCACGGTTTTGGATGTAGATACTCGAGAACCTATAGGGAACGTTGCTATTTATAATAATGACCATACAAAAACAGCACTTAGTGATTTTGATGGAAAGGTGAACCTAAGTATTTTTAAATCAGAAGAACGGATTACTTTCCGTCATCTCAGTTATCAGTTAAGAAAGAGTACACCGGGTCAGATTCGTAGGCATGGAAACCGATTTTTTTTGGTCATGAAAGCAGAAGAGCTTGATGAGGTGGTCATGTCCGTTTCAAAATGGGAGCAGCAGAAAAAAGATATTCCCAATAAAATTACGGTTATAGATGCGCGAGACATAGCTTTTTCAAGCCCACAGACTTCAGCAGACTTATTGCAGAACAGTGGTAAAGTATTTGTTCAAAAAAGCCAATTAGGAGGTGGTAGCCCTATGATTAGAGGATTTGCTACCAATCGTTTATTGCTATCCGTAGATGGGGTACGTATGAACAATGCCATTTTTAGGGGAGGAAACTTACAAAATGTAATTTCAATAGACCCCTATTCAATAAAAAGCACGGAGATAATATTTGGTCCGGGTTCCGTTATTTACGGTAGTGATGCTATTGGTGGCGTTATGAATTTTTATACAAAAAAAGCAGAGTTTTCAAATTCCGATAGCCTTACTTTTTCCGGTAATGCCAGCTATCGTTTTGCTTCGGTCAATACAGAAAATACGGTTCATGTAGATTTTAATTTGGGTAAAAAGGAGTGGGCCTTTCTAACGAGCGCTTCTTACAACAGTTTTGATAATATGAAAATGGGATCTCACGGCCCTGAGTCGTATTTGAGAAATCAATATGTATCAACCGTCAACGGAACCGATGTTCTTGTGTCCAATGAAAATCCTAAAGAACAGAATCCTACGGGTTATAATCAATTTAATTTGATGCAAAAAATAGCCTATAAACCTAATAATACCTGGCAATACGATTTAGGTATTCATTATTCTGAAACATCAGATTACGACAGATATGATCGTTTAATACGGCCTAATAGTTCTGGAGACGGGCTTCGTTCTGCAGAATGGTTTTACGGGCCTCAGAAGTGGTTCATGGGTAATTTACAAATGAATAAAAGGGGTAAGGGTATTTTTTACGACGGATTAAAAATAACTACCGCGTATCAACATTTTGAGGAAAGCCGTAATGACAGGGGTTTTCAGGATGTAATTAGATATTCAACAGAAGAGAAAGTAGATGCAATTTCTACTAACATCGATTTTGAAAATAAGAAGATAGGTAACCTGCGCCTGTATTATGGAGGTGAGTATATATTTAACAAAGTTGGTTCTGTGGGTAGTCAAGAAGATATAGAAACCAATATAGTTTCTGGTACAGCTTCTAGATATCCTGATGGCTCAACTTGGCAAACTTTGGCAGGTTATGTAAATGGAGAATATAAAGCCAAGCCTAATTTTACTTTACTTTCCGGCCTTAGGTACAGTCATGTTTGGATTGATGCTACTTTTGATAAGACTTATTACTCGTTTCCTTTTGACGATGCCAATCTTAATAATGGCGCCTTAACCGGTAGTTTGGGTTTCAGCTGGTTTCCAAAGGCAGATTTACAGATTACTTTAAATGGTTCAACAGGGTTTAGAGCGCCTAATATAGATGACGTTGGTAAAATATTTGATTCCGAGCCTGGTGCCGTAGTGGTCCCAAATCCTGACTTAGAGCCCGAGTATGCTTATAATATGGAATTAGGTGTTCAAAAAAACTTTAATGATAAGTTGGTTTTTAAAAGTGCGGCGTTCTATACCTACTTGGTAGATGCTTTGGTACGTAGAGATTATTTGTTTGATGGAGAAGATGAAATTATGTACAATGGTGAATTGAGTAGCGTACAAGCTATTCAGAATGCTGCGAAGGCTTTTGTTTATGGTTTTGAATTTGGGGTTGAAGCTTTCTTTACGGATAATATATCAATAGTTTCTAATTTGACTATCACCGAGGGTATAGAGGAAGAGGAAGATGGTACAGAGTCCCCAGGAAGGCATGTTTCACCTACTTTTGGTGATTTACATCTAGTTTATAAGAACCAAAAACTAAAAACAGATTTGTTCTTGAACTATAACGGAGAGATTCTGTTTTATGATTTGGCAACTTCTGAACGCAGTAAAGAATACTTATATGCTTTGGATAATGATGGAAATCCGTATTCTCCGTCTTGGTATACGTTAAATATTCGTTCGCAGTATGAAGTTACCAATGCTCTTAAAGTTTCTTTGAACCTTGAGAATTTTACAGATCAACGGTATCGTTCATATTCTTCAGGAATTTCTGCCCCAGGTATAAATTTGGTTCTGGGGGTGGGATACCGGTTTTAATACTACAGAAAAGTCTAAAAATAAAGAACCCCAGCCATAGGCCGGGGTTCTTATGTTATAATAAGTATAACTAATAATTAGTTGATAGCAGCTTTTGCTTTTGCTTTAACGTCATCAGCAGCGTCATTAGCTTTTGTTTTGATGTCGTCACCAGCAGCTTCAGCTTTAGATTTCAAATCGCTAGCTGCATCTTCTGCACCAGCTTTGATATCTTCACCTGCTTCAGCAGCTTTGTCCATAGCTTCGCTACCTGCTTCACTTGCTTTATCCATGGCATCAGATCCCATTTCTTTAGCATCTTCACCAGCCTGCTCCATTGCAGCACCAGCTTCGTCTGTAGCACTCTTTGCTTTATCAGCAGCTTCTCTACAAGAAACGAAAGACATACTCAAGGCAAGCATTAAAACGGAACCTAAAATTACTTTTTTCATGATTTTGTGTTTAAAGTTTTGTTTAATTGTTTTTGTGATATACGTATCAAACGACATTTTGGACGCTATATTTTAACATTTTCTTACAAAGTTGTTTTCCGAGCCGTATTTCAATTCTTTCAAATCGATTTAATTCGGGTAAAAATCCCTAATTTTGCAGCCTTAAATTAATGCAGTAGAGCCACTTATTATGAAGTTTGCGGAATATAAAGGATTGGATTTGCCAAAAGTAGCTGAGGATATACTCGATTACTGGAAACAAAACCAAATATTTGAGAAAAGTGTTTCCTCTAGAGAGGGTAAACCTAGTTATGTATTTTACGAGGGTCCGCCATCGGCAAACGGTATGCCTGGTATTCACCACGTAATGGCGCGAACCATTAAGGATATTTTTCCTAGGTATAAGACCATGAAGGGTTTTCAGGTAAAACGAAAAGCCGGATGGGATACCCATGGACTACCAATTGAGTTGGGTGTTGAGAAAGAACTAGGTATCACCAAAGAGGATATTGGAAAAAAAATCTCTGTAGAAGAATATAATGCAGCTTGTAAAAAAGCGGTCATGCGCTATACTGATGTATGGAACCGTATGACGGAGCAAGTAGGGTATTGGGTAGATATGAAAGACCCGTACATTACTTACAAGCCAAAATACATGGAATCCGTTTGGTGGCTATTAAAAGAGATATATGACAAGGGTCTTATTTATAAGGGCTATACAATTCAGCCTTACTCGCCAAAAGCAGGTACAGGTCTAAGTTCGCATGAATTAAACCAACCAGGAACGTATCAAGATGTTACGGATACTACCGTGGTTGCTCAATTTAAAGCTATAGAAGAATCATTACCAGATTTTCTTCAGAACGAAGGTGATGTTTATTTCTTAGCTTGGACAACTACACCGTGGACGCTTCCTTCCAACACGGCATTGACCGTTGGTCCAAATATTGATTATGTTTTGGTAGAAACGTACAACCAGTACACATTTAAACCTATGAACGTGGTACTTGCCAAGAACTTGGTGGGTAAACAGTTTTCTGGAAAGTTTAAGCAAGTTGAGACTAAACCAGAATTATTAGAATATACATCTGGAGACAAAAAAATACCTTTCTATGTCGTAAAAGAATTTGTTGGTAAAGATTTGGTCGGTATAAAATATGAGCAATTATTAGAATATGCTCTCCCTTACCAAAATCCTGAAAATGCATTTCGTGTAATTTCAGGAGATTTTGTTACTATAGATGACGGTACCGGTATTGTACACACAGCGCCTACTTTTGGTGCGGATGATGCCTTGGTGGCTAAACAGGCATCCCCAGAAATACCACCGTTATTAGTACTTGACGAAAATAATAATCCGGTTCCTTTGGTCGACCTACAAGGTAGATTTCGTCCTGAAATGAAAGAGTTTGGCGGTAAATACGTCAAAAACGAATATTATGAAACAGGTGAAGAACCAGAAAGATCAATAGACGTTGAGCTTGCTATAAAATTAAAAGAAGAGAACAAGGCTTTTAAAGTAGAGAAGTATGTTCACAGTTATCCTAACTGTTGGCGTACGGACAAGCCTATTTTATACTACCCGTTAGATTCATGGTTCATTAAGATCAGCGATGTTAAAGACCGCATGTTCGAATTGAACAAGACAATTAACTGGAAGCCAAAATCAACTGGCGAAGGCCGTTTTGGTAACTGGTTGGCTAATGCTAATGACTGGAACCTTTCTAGATCAAGGTATTGGGGCATTCCGCTTCCTATTTGGAGAACGGAAGACGGTAAAGAAGAAATAATGATTGGGTCAGTAGCTGAGTTGAAGTCAGAAATGGCTAAAGCAGTTGCTGCGGGAGTCCTGGAAAAAGATATTTTTGATGATTTTATCGTCGGTGATCTTTCCGAAGAAAATTACGATAAAATAGACCTTCACAAGAATATTGTGGATGGTGTTATTTTGGTTTCAGCATCAGGTAAGCCCATGAAACGCGAAAGCGATCTTATTGATGTGTGGTTTGATAGTGGTTCCATGCCGTATGCGCAATGGCACTACCCATTCGAAAATAAAGAACTCATTGATGAGGGTAAGACGTTTCCTGCAGATTTTATCGCAGAAGGAGTAGATCAAACCAGAGGTTGGTTCTATACGCTACATGCTATTGGTACTATGGTTTTTGATTCCGTAGCCTATAAAAATGTAGTGTCTAACGGCCTTGTATTGGATAAAGAAGGTAAGAAGATGTCTAAGCGTCTTGGGAATGCGGTAGATCCTTTTGACACCATGAACGAGCACGGAGCAGATGCTACGCGCTGGTACATGATTTCTAATGCCAATCCTTGGGATAATTTAAAATTTGACACAGAAGGAATAGTTGAGGTAAAACGAAAATTCTTCGGGACACTTTATAATACCTATTCTTTTTTCTGTCTGTATGCCAATATAGATGCTTTTGATTATTCGGAGGATGAAATTCCGTTGAACGAAAGACCAGAAATAGACCGATGGATTTTATCGGAACTTCATTCGTTGATTAAAACGGTTGATGAAGCTTATGCCGATTATGAGCCTACTAAGGCAACACGTGCTATTTCAGATTACGTTCAGGAGAATTTAAGTAACTGGTATGTGCGCTTGTGTAGAAGGCGTTTCTGGAAAGGTACGTATGAGAAAGATAAAATCTCTGCCTATCAAACACTATATACCTGTCTTGAGACGGTGGCTAAATTGTCGGCACCCGTTGCTCCGTTCTTTATGGATAGACTTTATAAAGATTTAACAAATACGACTCATACAGAGTCTTTTGAAAGTGTACATTTGGCGGAATTTCCGGTATATAATGAGGCAATTGTAGATAAGGACCTGGAAAGTAAGATGGAGAAAGCGCAGACTATTTCGTCTTTGGTGCTTTCTATCCGTCAGAAAGAAAAAATAAAAGTGCGTCAGCCTTTACAAAAGGTAATGATACCTGTTTTGGATGAAAATCAGAAGCATGAGATAGAAGCTGTTGCTGATCTTATTATGTCTGAGGTTAATGTTAAGGAAATAGAATTACTGGACGATGCATCTGGTATTTTGGTGAAGCAGATTAAGCCTAATTTTAAGGTTTTGGGCCCTAAATTTGGGAAGGATATGAAGAAAATTGCCCAAGCAGTTGGTCAGTTGAATCAAGATGATATCCAAAAAATTGAGCAGAACGGCGAAATTTCACTTGATATTGACGATAAAATTATTACATTACAATTGCAAGATGTAGAGATAGCCTCTCAAGATATTGAAGGTTGGTTGGTGGCTAGTTCAGGACCTATTACTGTAGCTTTGGACGTAACAATCAACGAAGATTTAAGAGAAGAAGGTATTGCTAGGGAGCTTGTAAATAGAATTCAGAACATAAGAAAAGATTCTGGATTTGAAGTGACCGATAGAATTGACGTGAAAATTCTTAAAGACGGTTTTGTGGAAAAAGCGGTATTTAATAATTTAGATTATATTAAGACTGAAACACTGACCGCCGAACTTGTTTTTGAGGAAAAATTGGATGAAGGAACGGAGGTTTCTTTTGATGAAGTAACAACTAAATTATTTATTGAAAAACATTAATATAATGGCAGAAGATTTAAAAGTTAGGTATTCGGACAAGGATCTTGCCGAATTTAAAGTATTGATCGAGGACAAAATCGAAAAGGCAAAAAGTCATTTAGACTTATTGAAGAGTTCTTATATGAACGATGGTAATAATGGTACAGATGATACCTCGCCAACGTTTAAGGCATTTGAAGAAGGTTCTGAAACGATGAGTAAAGAAGCGAACACACAGTTAGCTATACGTCAAGAGAAATTCATTAGAGATTTAAAAAATGCCCTTTTGCGTATAGAGAACAAAACCTATGGTATTTGTCGTGTTACAGGTAAATTAATTGCTAAAGAGCGTCTTAAACTTGTCCCTCATGCTACTTTAAGTATTGAGGCAAAGAATATGCAGAAGTAATTTTAGCGAGATTAAAATATTGGGAGCCTACAAGAAATTAGTTCTTGTAGGCTTTTTTTACATCCAAAAAAATGAAGAGTTTCCTTGTTTTCTTTTTCTTCGTCAATCTCTTGACTGCGCAAAAGGTGGTGAAAAAAACACTGATCAATGATGCGGTTACGGCAATTAATATTGACGTAAACAACTGTTACAAGTTAGTTTTAGAAACGTCGGAGAGTCATGAAATGTCTGTTGAGGCAATTATTGATGGTGAATATAAAAAAGACCTTATATTGTCGGTAAAAGAGGAAGGTAGCTCTATAATGATAAGTAGTGGATTTCAGCCCAATTTTCATAATCCTAATGACAAGCTTAGTGCTCATAAAGTAGTCTCAATTTCATTAAAGGTTATGTTGCCTCGCCATAAATATGTTACCGTCTTCGGTACAAGTTGTAATATAACTGCAGAAGGAGATTATAAAGGGCTGGATGTTTCGTTAAGCGACGGTAGTTGTGAGCTTTTTAATGTATCTAAAAAGGTAAAAGTTCATACGCAAAGCGGAGGTATTTTTGTACATGCTATAAATGCAGATATAAATGCTGTTAGTAAATACGGTAAAATAACCAAAGAATACCTTCCAGAAGGGGATGCTAAGTATACGCTGACTTCCGTAACGGGAAATATCAGAATAAATAAAACCGATTAATATACTTATTTTTGCCCATTCAAGTTGTAGATGTACTATGAATTTAAAGAAGTCATTGCTCATTATCATAGCAGTATTGTTAATTGATCAGTTGAGCAAAATATATATAAAGACCCATTTTATATTAGGGGATTCCGTTGAAGTTTTTAGTTGGTTCAAGATACTGTTCATTGAGAATTCTGGCGCAGCATGGGGTGCCAAATTGAGTGATTTCCTTCCTATTTCCGAACCCACGGGTAAATTGGTTTTAACAGTATTTAGGCTATTTGCCGTTGCAGGTATAGGGTATTGGTTATATGATACCATACAGAAGAAATCTTCTAAAACCTTAATTCTAGCGGTCTGTTTAATTTTTGCCGGAGCTTTGGGTAATATTATTGATTCTGTGGTCTACGGAGTTGTTTTTAGTGATAGCTATCAGCAATTGGCCACCGCTTTTTCAGATCAACCATACGGTAGTCTTTTCTATGGTAAAGTAGTAGATATGCTCTATTTTCCTATGGTAGATACTACATGGCCGGATTGGGTACCTTATTTTGGGGGCTCTACTTTTCGTTTTTTTGAACCGGTATTCAATATTGCCGATATGGCTATTAGCACTGGTGTAGGCGTTCTTCTAGTTTTCAACAAGAGAGCTTTTGGTAAGGCTGAAGATGAGGAAGAGACAACTATAGAAGAAACGACTTAATCTATCAAAAAGAGTAGGTTTCAGAAGGGGTCACACAGTAATCTAAAGGAACATCATTCTCGTAGATATCCGTAATGAGGTCTTCTTCTACTGGAAAGAGGGATAATCCTATTTTAATGACATCATCTCTGCATTCTGCTAAAAATGTATCGTAGAATCCTTTTCCATATCCCACACGATTTCCATTTTTATCAAAGGCAAGTAGCGGTATAAAAATAACATCAATTTTATTAGTGGGAACTTCTATGCCATCAACTGGTTCAGGTATGTTCCACTTGTTTTTTTTTAAACGTGTAGAATCAGTGAGCAAGAAATGCTGTAGTGTGGTATTGTCTCCTACCTTAGGTAAGACTACATTTTTATCCTTTCCTTGAAGTATGGACAAGATAAATGTAGTGTCAATTTCTTTATTTTCCGAAATCGGTAAGAAAATGTGATAATAGTCATGTGACCATACCGGCAATCTGAGTAGTTCGTTTGCAATACTTAAACTAGAGTCTGTTAGCGACTCTTCATCTATTGCATATCTACGGTTTATGTATAGTGATCTTAAATCTTTTTTAAGCATTGATTACGACCTCAGTACAATTGGGGAAACTCTAAATAAGCCTATTCTTTTGCTGAAACGGTGTAATAAATCTTAAAAGAAATCATCAAGATGAGATACAAGCCGAGGGTTATAATGTATTTATCCATGTGGTATATTGATTTTGATTCTTAAAGCTAAATAAAAAAATCAACCAAAACACTGTCAACGGCAACTTTTTATCGGTGAAATGCGTTTTTTAGTGTTTTTTTAACAAATTTGCACGTTTTCAGGTGCAAAATTTTATAAATAGCTATTAGGATTTAACCTTCTCCTCGGTTCTTTAAAATTGAGTGAGGGAATGATATGCGTTAAAAAAGAGTAAAATACGGAGCCCTTTTAATAAAACGTAGTAATTTAACCAGATAGAAAGAAAAGTCCCCACAACTTAATTATTTAAACCGTTTTTGTAATGCCCCAAGTGCCTGTAGAAGTTCAATTACGTACATTGCCCCAGAGCCCTGGAGTGTATCAATTTTACGACGTAGATGATAAAATTCTATATGTAGGAAAGGCTAAAAATTTAAAAAAGCGGGTATCCTCTTACTTTACCAAAAATCATGAGTATGGCAAGACACGTGTTCTTGTAAAAAAAATAAAGCTCATTAAGCATATTGTGGTTCCTACGGAGTCTGATGCTTTACTTCTGGAAAACAATCTTATTAAAAAGTATAGGCCAAGGTATAACGTTCTTTTAAAGGATGATAAATCTTATCCCTGGATATGTATTAAAAATGAACGCTATCCTAGAATTTTCCCTACCAGAAAATTAATTAAAGATGGTAGTGAGTATTTTGGTCCTTATACAAGTATGAAGACCGTTAGGATTTTGCTAGACTTAATAAAAGGTGTTTATCCATTGCGGACATGTAACTATGACCTTTCAAAAGAGAAGATAGAAGCGGATAAATACAAAGTATGCTTAGAATATCATTTAGGAAACTGTAATGGCCCTTGTGAAGGTTTCCAGAGTTTAGAGGAGTATGATGAGCAGATTCAGGATATCAGAAGAATAATTAAAGGAGATTTTAAGTCATCATTGAATTATTTCAGGTCTCAAATGAAAACCTTGGCATCAGAAATGAAGTTTGAGGAGGCTCAGCAAGTAAAAGAGAAGATAGAAGTATTAGAGAATTATCAGGTAAGGTCTACTGTCGTTAACCCAAAAATTAATAATGTAGATGTATTTTCGATTATTTCAGATGAGGCATATGCTTATATTAATTTCCTACAATTGTCTCATGGTTCCATAACACGTTCTCATACACTAGAAATAAAAAAGAAGCTTGATGAAACAGATGCTGATCTTCTGGCACTGTCCATAATAGAAATTAGACAACGATTTAATTCTCTTTCTAGGGAACTCTATCTACCTTTTGAAGTTCCGGTGGAGGCACATTTAAAAATTACGGTACCTAAATTAGGTGATAAAAAGAAAATTCTTGAACTGTCTGAGCGTAACGCCAAATTCTATAGGCAAGAACGTTTCAAACAAAGTATGATAATTGATCCGGATAGGCATACTAACAGGATTATGGCACAGATGAAAAAAGATTTACATCTTTCTGAAGAGCCAAGACATGTGGAGTGTTTTGATAATAGTAACATTCAAGGGAGCAACCCAGTTGCAGCTTGTGTAGTATTTAGGAACGGAAAACCTGCCAAAAAAGAATACCGTCATTATAATATTAAGACCGTTGATGGTCCGGATGATTTTGCATCTATGGAAGAGGTGGTTTTTAGGCGCTACAAACGTTTGCTTGCCGAAGATGAAGCTTTACCGCAATTAATTGTTATTGATGGGGGAAAAGGGCAGTTGTCTTCCGCTTTAAAAAGTTTGGATATTCTTGGGTTACGAGGAAAAATAGCCATTGTGGGAATAGCAAAGCGATTGGAAGAAATCTATTTTCCGGAAGATCCTATCCCACTTTATTTAGATAAAAAGTCAGAAAGTTTAAAGATTATTCAGCAATTAAGAAATGAGGCGCATCGCTTTGGTATAACTTTTCATAGAAATAAAAGGAGTAAGGCTGCAATAAATTCTAAATTAGAGAGTATTGAAGGTATCGGTGAGAAAACGGCCGAGGATTTGTTAAAGAAATTCAAGTCAGTAAAACGTATAAAAGAAGCTTCCATAGAAAACCTGACGGAAATCGTTGGCATGTCTAGGGCTAAAAAAATTTATGAAGCTTTTCACTAAAATTACGACGAATACAATAGTATGCAAAAAGCCATTTTAAGTATTGGTTTACTTTTTTTTACCTTGTTTTCCGTAGCGCAAGATTCGGAGAAGAAGGATATTAAGGTGGGCTTAGTGCTCAGTGGCGGTGGCGCTAAGGGAATGGCTCATATTGGTGCTATTAAGGTATTGGAAGAGGCTGGTATCAGGGTTGATTATATTGGTGGAACCAGCATGGGGGCTATTGTAGGTTCTTTATATGCCGCGGGTTATACGGGTAATCAATTAGATTCTATTTTCAGGGCAACCAATTTCACTAACCTTATACAAGATAACTTACCTAGAAGTGCTAAAACTTTTTACGAAAAAGAGAATTCTGAAAAGTATGCGGTTACCCTGCCTTTCGATAATTTTAAAATATCGGTTCCGCCAGCGTATTCAGGTGGTCAGAATGTTTATAATGAGTTAGTCAAATTTTTATATCCAGTGCGGAACATAAATGACTTTAATGATTTACCAATACCATTTGTTTGTATTGCCACGGATGTAGAAACAGGAGAGGAAGTAATTTTAAAAGATGGATATCTGCCGGAAGCTGTTATGGCAAGTGGCACATTGCCCTCACTTTTTGAGCCTGCACGAATTAACGGAAAGGTTTTAATAGATGGCGGAGTAGTAAACAATTACCCTATTGAAGAAGTCCGAAAAATGGGTGCTGATATTATAATAGGAGTTGATGTGCAGCACGGTTTAAGAGATAGAGAATCTCTTTTAACCGCCACGGAGATTTTATTGCAAATCAATAATTACCAAACCGTTCTAGATATGGTAGAAAAGTCTAAAAAGACTGATATCTACATAAAACCTAATATGGATGATTATTCCATAATTGATTTTAATCTAGACGATGTTATTATCAAAAGTGGCGAAGATGCAGCACGGGAAAAGTTTGATGCCTTAAAAGAGGTAGCTTCCACGCAAAGCAAGAGAAATGAGGAAAGAGAGCATATTGTTTCTACAGATACATTAAGTATTAGTCATTTGGTTATAAGGGAAAGTGAAAATTATTCTAGGGGTTACGTAAAAGGAAAATTGAGATTTGACGTAGATAAACCAACAACATTTTCAAGGGTTCATCAAGGTATTAGTAATCTGGCGGCAACGGGTAATTTTCATACAATTCATTATAAATTGCAAGATAATGCGGATAGCGATGAGCAAGAGATGATTCTTGATTTAGATGAAAATAAGAGCAAGTCATTTATACGGTTGGGAGCGCATTATGATAACCTTTATAAAACTGCAGCAATTCTAAATTATACAAGAAAAAGTTTAATTACTAGAGATGACGTTTCTTCGTTCGACTTTATTATTGGAGACAATATTAGATATAAATTACGGTATTATGTAGATAAAGGATTTTATTGGAGTTACGGATTTAATTCTAGTTTTAATGAATTTGAAAAAGATGTAAGTTTTGATTTGGTACGTAGTAATTTTGATTTTCAGGCCGCGGCGAATTTAAATTCCATAAATCTAGATATAACTGACTTTACCAATCAGGTTTACGTCCAAACGGTATTACGGGAAGAGTTTTCTTTTAGGATGGGTATGGAACATAAGCTCTTGAAGGTTAGTACTACTACTTTGGGGCAAAATGCAGATGCGCAGGCGAGCGCAACAAGTAGTAGCTCTAGTGATAGAACGTTTCTTGAAAAAAGTAATTTCTACAGCGCTTTTGGGCAGTTGACTTTTGATTCATATGATGACAAATATTTCCCTTCCAAGGGACTGTATTTTGATGGTGATTTCCACTTTTATGTGTTCTCATCCGATTTTAATGACAATTTCAAAGAGTTTTCAATTGCAAAGGCAAAACTTGGAACGGCAGTACCTTTTTTAAACAATTTTTCGTTTAATGTGGAGGCAGAAGGTGGTTTTAAGTTAGGAACATCTAACGTTTCTAGTTTTGATTTTGTCTTAGGAGGTTTTGGAACCAATCTTATAAATAATTTTACGCCCTTCTTTGGATACGATTTTTTGGCTTTGCCGGGAAATTCCTTTGTAAAGGCTTATGGTAGGTTAGATTATGAGTTTACGCCAAAAAATCATTTAATGTTTACAGCAAATTATGCCAATGTAGATGATGACCTTTTTAGAACAGGAGAATGGTTCACCCTGCCAAATTATTCCGGTTACGGAATTGGTTATGGTTGGGAGTCTTTCATGGGTCCCATGCAAATGCATTATTCTTGGTCTCCTGAAGGTAAGAGTAATAACTTCTTTTTTAGTTTAGGGTATTGGTTTTAATGTTCTTGAATTAAGGTTGAAGTTTTTTTCCGATATTTGTGTTGTATGCTGCAATTTAGAGTTGATATTACTGCTCATCTTAGAGCCATGTGGTAACTAGCCATGTTAACAATAGTTCATATTTAGGTGTGAACTCAATTGTATTGTTTCTCAACTTTTTTAAAATGATTACTTCACTAAAATACATTTACACATGTCAACTTTAGATAATACCTCATTGCATTTACCCAAAGAGAACCTAGAAGCAGAAGATTTTCTTCCTTTGTTGGGTACAGATTATATAGAACTTTACGTAGGTAACGCCAAGCAGGCGGCCCATTATTACATGTCCGCTTGGGGATTTCAGCCATTGGCTTATGCAGGCCTTGAAACGGGTTTAAAAGACAGGGTGTCCTACGTGCTTCAACAAGATAAGATTAAATTGGTTCTAACCTCTCCTTTAAATTCTGGGGGTGAAATCAATAAACATATAGATGCCCACGGAGATGGGGTAAAAGCCATTGCTTTGTGGGTAGATGATGCTTCTAAGAGTTATGTTGAAACAACAAAAAGAGGAGCCGAAAGTTATTTGGAGCCTAAAACCGTTAAAGATGGGAGTGGTGAAGTTGTACTTTCGGGTATTCACACATATGGAGAAACCGTTCATATTTTTGTAGAAAGAAAAAATTACAAAGGTGTGTTCATGCCAGGTTATAGAGCATGGAACCCTTATTATAAACCTACGGATGTTGGTCTAAAGTTTGTAGATCACATTGTAGGTAATGTGGGATGGAACGAAATGAATAAATGGTGTGAGTTCTATGCTAAGGTTATGGGTTTTGCTCAGTTAGTGTCTTTTGATGATAAAGATATTTCTACAGAATATACCGCCCTCATGAGTAAAGTGATGAGTAATGGTAATGGCCGAATAAAATTTCCGATAAACGAACCTGCAGACGGCAGAAAAAAATCGCAAATAGAAGAATATATAGATTTCTATAATGGGTCTGGAGTACAACATATGGCTCTTGCTACTGATAATATAATTGAAACGGTAACAGCCTTAAGAGAAAGAGGTATTGAATTTTTAACCGTACCTCCTAGTTATTATGAGGATGTATTGGACCGCGTAGGTGAAATAGATGAAGACTTGGAGCCTCTTAGTGAATTAGGAATTCTCATTGACAGGGACGAAGAGGGGTACTTACTTCAAATATTTACTAAACCTATTTTAGATCGCCCAACGATGTTTATAGAAATCATTCAGAGAAAAGGAGCCAAATCTTTTGGAAAAGGAAACTTTAAGGCACTTTTTGAGGCAATAGAAAGAGAACAAGAATCAAGAGGTACGTTATAATTTAATTTTTGATGAGTTTTTTGGATGCCCAAAAAGGCTATTCAGTCTCAAATAAGACATATTTTAGACCCGAAAAGGGTAAAATTTCTTAATGAAATGCCAAATTCTAAGCCGTAAGTAAAAAGAACTGTTAATGTAATAGTTAAAGTAAGTTAAAACGATTTGAGGATTCAAAGTATGCCTTAAATTTGTACTCGTAAGGGGTGGTTCCCTTACAACTTTAAGTATTGGTTTTTCATAATTTAAAGTTTGGTTGGTTATTTAGGAAAAGCCCTGGCATGTAATGTCAGGGCTTTTTTTTAAGCTCGTTTTTCCAAGCGTTTATTAAAAATCACCAACTTTCTTTTCAATGCTTAAAAGACCAAAATGATATGGTTGTGTTATGCATACAATACTTTGGAATAAATTTTGTTTAAGTAATTGTAAGCCCTTAAAATAATACAAGAGCATTTTGTATTTTTATCGTAATACTATAGCTATGAAAAAAGCATTTACATTACTTTTTCTTCTTGTCATCTTTTCTTCTCATTCGCAGAATAGTGAGTCTGCTTTTGATCCTGGTGAATGGTTGAAATTTAGAATGCATTATGGTTTTCTAAATGCCAGTTATGCAACCTTACATGTAAAGTCTGCCGTGGTAGATGATGTTCCTGTATATCACGTAGTAGGTCGTGGTGAGACCACTGGGTTTGCCAGTGTCTTTTTTAAGGTAGATGATACTTATGAGAGCTATTTTGGAAAGGAAGATGGAAAGCCTTATAAATTTATTAGAAAGATAAATGAGGGTGGGTATACAAAAGACATTGAGATAAATTTTGATCATGAGGAAGAGAAAGCTGTTCTGAACGATAAAAAGCATAACAAAAAATATAATTTTGAACTACAGGACAGCATCCAAGATTTAATATCTGCGTTTTATTATTTGCGAAACAATTATGAGCCTAGCGATTTAGTGATAGGAGAGGCTGTAAATTTGAAGATGTTGTATGATGATGATGGTATTTTTAACTTCAAACTTAAATATTTAGGTACAGAAGTGCTTAAAACTAAGTTCGGTAAGGTAGAATGTTTTAAATTTAGGCCCTTGGTTCAGTCAGGACGTGTTTTTAAGGAACAAGAAAGTCTTTCGCTATGGGTTTCGGCAGATGATAATAGGATACCTGTACGTATACAAGCTAATTTAAGTGTAGGGGCTATAAAGGCAGACCTTGACGGATATAACGGACTGAAACATCAGTTCAAGATAATAATGGATTAACAACCCAATGAGAGATAAAGAGCGAATAGATTCACAAATTTCAAAATTAGAAGAGAAGTATAAAGATTCCGGTCAGGATTTAAGCTCTTATTTAGATGGGCTTCTTTATCAGCGTTACCTTACTTATTGGGATTATATTCATCTTGATACTCTTTTAAGCCTTCAGGTGCCTAGGACCTATTTCCCCGATGAGGAAATTTTTATCATGTACCATCAAATAACTGAGTTGTATTTTAAGCTCATTCTTCATGAGCAAAAACAATTGGTTGATGATAAATCTCAAAACATCGATTTTTTTATAGAAAAAGCAAGACGAATCAATAGCTATTTTAAGGCATTGATATCTTCTTTTGGTATTATGATAAAAGGTATGGAGAGAGAACAGTTTCTTCAATACCGCATGGCGTTGCTTCCGGCGAGTGGTTTTCAGTCGGCTCAATATAGAATGATTGAGATTTATGCTACTCCTTTGGAGAATTTGGTTCACCATACGGAGCGAGATACTTTTTCATCAGAAAATAGTTTGGAGGAGCTTTATGAGCAAATCTATTGGAAGAAAGGTGCGACTGATTTGGCAACAGGTGAAAAGACCTTAACGTTAAAGCAATTTGAGTACAGATATACCCCACGTTTGATACGAATTGCCAAGCAAGTAGAACAAAGTACTATTTATCAAAAATACCAGCAATTATCAGCGGACAAGAAAGATAATAAAGAGTTGATAGAAGCGTTAAAGACTTTGGATATGAATGCCAATGTAAATTGGCCTTTAATGCATATGGGGTCTGCTCATAGATATTTAGGAAAAGATAAGGAGCAGATAGATGCTACAGGAGGAACGAATTGGAAGGAATATTTACCTCCAAGTTTTCAGAAAATCGTGTTTTTCCCTGGATTATATTCAAAACAAGAGTTAAATGATTGGGGAAAAGAATGGGTAGACCATATCTTTAACCCGGATAAGAAACAAACAGAGTAACATGAACAAATATTGGGGCCTTCTTTTCGTTATTTTAGTATCTATTTCTTGTAAGCATGACAAACCTGTCTTAAAAGAGCCGGTTGTTAAGCAGATGGCTTCCATTGTTCCTGATAAACCTGTTCTAAAACAGTTTGGGTTTAATCTAGATGAGTTTACCGTGCAGTTGGATACGGTTAAAAATGGAGATAGTTTTGGAGAGTTAATGCTTCAGAATAAAGTAGACTACCCAAAAATCGCCAAAATTACCCAAGAATTTAAAGATACTTTTGACGTTAGAAGAATTCGTGTGGGTAAACCATATCTTATTTTAAAGTCCAAAGATACTACAGAGGCCGCTCAAGTTTTTATTTATGAAAATGATCCAATTAACTATACTGTAGTTGATTTAAGGGATACTGTTAAAGCTTATAGAGATAAGAAAGAAGTTACTTATGTGGAGCGGGAAGCTTCTGGAGTTATCGAAACTTCTTTGTCTCAGGCAATTTTAGATCAAGGTATAGATTATACCCTTACGAATAGTTTATCTGAAGTATATGCTTGGACAATAGATTTCTTTCGTCTTCAAAAAGGGGACAAGTTCAAGATTATTTATAAAGAAAAGTACATTAATGATTCTATCTACGCGGGAGCAGGTGAGATAGAGGCAGCTTATTTTGAGCATAGCGGAAGGCCTATTTATGCCTTTGCCTATGAGAATGATTCGTTAAAGAATATAGTTGATTATTTTGATGAAGAAGCTAATAACCTTAGAAGAACATTTTTAAGGGCTCCGGTTCAGTTTAGTAGAATTTCTTCAAGGTACAATTTGAAGAGAAAAATCCGTTATTACGGAAACAAAGTAAGAGCTCATATGGGTACGGATTACGCAGCGCCAAGAGGTACGCCTATTTTGGCAACTGCAGATGGTACTGTTACAGAATCTACAAGAAGGGGTGGTAACGGTAAATATGTAAAAATTAGACATAACGCTACATATTCTACGCAATACTTGCACATGAGCAAGCAGAACGTAAAAAGAGGGGCTTATGTAAGACAGGGAGATGTTATCGGTTGGATAGGTATGACCGGGAACACGAGTGGACCTCATGTTTGTTATCGTTTTTGGAGAAATGGAAAACAGGTAGATCCGTTAAAAGAAGAACTTCCATTAGCAGAACCTCTGGACGAGACTTTACAGCCAGATTACTTTAACTATGTTAATCCAATAAAAGATCAGTTAGACTGTATGGAATATCCTGAAAGTCCAATAGAAGAAGATATTCTAGCTGAAGATTTGGCATCCGCAGAAAAATAACGGCACATAGGGTTTTGGTTTAGAATGAATATGGCTTATTTTCGCCGTAGACAATTGTTAACACTAAAACACCCGAAAATGTCATTACAGAGCACAAATCCTACTGAAACTTCTGCATGGAAGAAACTTGCACAGCATTTTGAAAACACTAAAGAAGAACAGTTAAAAGACCTTTTTGCGTCTGATGCATCTAGGGCGGAAAAATTCACTTTAAAGTGGAATGATTTTTTAGTAGATTTCTCCAAAAATAGAATTACCGACGAAACATTACAGTTGCTTCTTCAATTAGCGAAAGAAGTTAATTTGGCCGATGCAATTCAAAAACAATTTGGCGGAGACGAGATAAACCAGACAGAGGGTCGGGCAGTATTGCATACAGCACTTCGTGCTAAAAAGTCTGACACCATTTTAGTGGACGGTGAAAACGTGGTAGAAGAAGTTTACGCGGTTAAAGACCATATAAAGAAATTTACAGAGACTATTATTTCAGGAAGTGCTACGGGTTATACTGGTAAAGCCTTTACTGATGTAGTGAATATTGGTATTGGAGGGTCGGACTTGGGTCCCGCTATGGTAACCGAAGCTCTAAAATTCTATAAAAACCATCTTAAGCTTCATTTTGTGAGCAATGTGGATGGAGATCATGTGAACGAAGTTTTAAAAGAACTTGATCCAGAAACAACGCTTTTCGTTGTCGTTTCAAAAACATTTACTACACAAGAAACATTAACAAATGCCACGACCATTAAAAAATGGTTTCTAAAACACGGCACACAGGCAGATATAGCCAAACACTTTGCGGCGGTATCTACAAATACAGAAGCCATTTCAGAGTTTGGTATTGCTCCAGAAAATGTATTCCCAATGTGGGATTGGGTGGGCGGTCGCTTTTCTTTATGGAGTGCGGTTGGTTTATCAATAGCATTGGCGGTAGGTTTTGAGAATTTTGATTTACTATTGGTGGGAGCTAATGAAATGGACGAACATTTTAAAAACACCGATTTTGAAGATAATCTTCCTGTAGTATTGGCGCTTTTGAGCGTTTGGTACAATAATTTTTATGGAGCCGAGACCGAAGCTATTATTCCTTACGCCCAATACTTAAGTAGATTTTCAGCCTACTTGCAACAAGGTATTATGGAGAGTAACGGTAAAAGCGTAGACCGAAACGGTAAGCGTGTAGGTTACGAAACGGGTACAATTATTTGGGGCGAGCCGGGCACCAATTCACAACACGCTTTCTTTCAGCTTATTCACCAAGGCACTAAACTGATTCCTGTAGATTTTATTGGGTTTAAAAAATCATTGCATGGTGATGTTGATCATCACAATAAATTAATGGCCAACTATTTTGCCCAGACCGAAGCTTTAATGAACGGAAAGACCGCCGGACAGGTTCGTGAAGAGCTAGAAGGCAAAGGCATGGCTAAAAGTGAAATAGAAAAATTATTAACTTTCAAGGTGTTTGAAGGTAATAAACCTACCAACACTATTCTAATAGATAAGTTGTCACCAAAAAGCCTAGGTAGTTTAATCGCACTTTATGAGCATAAAATATTCGTGCAAGGTATCATTTGGAATATTTTTAGTTATGACCAATGGGGTGTAGAGTTAGGTAAGCAATTAGCAGGCACTATTTTGAAAGATATTCAAGGTTCAGAAATTGCCGATCATGATAGCTCTACTTTACAACTTTTAAAATATTTTAAGGGTTAAACTAGGGTATCCTCAGTTTTTTACAATTCTAGCTTAACTTCTTTTTTTTTAAGAGAAGTTAAGCTCTCATATAGTATATTTGCGAAAGTGTTATTTAACCTTTACTTAACATTCGCATGCCTAAAACGCCGCACTTTTGCAGCAAATTGAGAAAACGTAAAAACTGAACAAATGAAAAAGATGTACTTCGCTTTGGTCTTATTTTTAATGACGACCATGGCATTTTCACAAGGAACTATCACAGGTACCGTAATAGACGGTGAGCTTAATGAGCCACTACCTGGTGCTAGTGTGGTAATTCAAGGAACAACTAATGGAACCTCTACTGACTTTGATGGTAAGTTTCAAATCGAAATTACAGAAAATGCAGGAACGCTTTTAGTTTCTTACATTGGGTATACTTCCAAAAAAGTAGCTTACACTAGTGACGGTGATATTGGTAGAATTGTATTGGAGCCAAACGCACAAGAATTAGAAGGTGTAGTAGTAAGTGGTGTGATCGATATAGCTAAGGATAGAGAAACCCCAGTAGCGGTTTCAACTATTAGAGCTTCTGAAATACAAGAAAAATTAGGTTCACAAGAATTACCTGAAATACTTAAATCTACTCCATCTATTTATGCTACCAAAACAGGTGGTGGTTTTGGTGATGGTAGAGTTAACGTAAGAGGTTTTGATTCTAGAAACACTGCTGTAATGGTTAACGGTATTCCTGTTAACGATATGGAAAATGGAGCTGTATACTGGAGTAACTGGGCTGGTTTAGGCGATGTTACTACTGCTATGCAGGTTCAGAGAGGTTTAGGTTCTTCTAAATTGGCAATATCTTCTGTTGGTGGTACCATTAACGTTATTACAAAGTCTACCGAACAAGAAGAAGGTGGTACGGTAACTTTAGGTGGTGGTAATGACGGCTACTTAAAGACTACTGTTGCATACAATACTGGAAAATCTGATAAAGGTTTTGCAGCTTCTATTCTATTGGGTAGAACTTCTGGTGATGGTTATATTCAAGGTACGGAATTTGAAGGTTACAACTATTTCATTGGTTTGGGTTACGAGCCAAACGAGAAACACAACATTCAATTTGTTTTAACAGGTGCTCCTCAAGTTCACAATCAAAGAACATCAAGTTTCTTTAATGTGGCAACTTTAGCAGATCACTTGGAATATGGTGCTAAATACAACTTTAACGGTGGTACTTTGAATGGTGAGGAATTTGGATGGAGAAGAAACTTCTATCATAAGCCTATTGTTTCTTTAACATGGGAATGGAAAACATCTGAAAAATCTACATTATCTACTTCTGCTTACGCATCTTTTGGCCGTGGTGGTGGTACTGGTGATATTGGTTCAGGACCGAACTTTGGTTTTGCTAGTTCTAGCAGATATAGAATTCCTGCAACAGGACAAGTTGATTACGATTTAATCTCTCGTTTTAACGGTGGTGAAGCGGTTACGTTTTACGATGGTAACGATTACCAATTATCTGCAAATGGTGATGGTGAATATATTACAACAAGTTTCGGAGATGGTTTGGCAAGAAGAGCATCTATAAACTCACATAACTGGTTTGGTGTTATTGCTAACTTTAATACTCAGATTAATGAAAAGTGGAGCTATGATGTTGGATTAGATTTAAGAAGCTACAAAGGTATTCACTATAGAAGAATGGATAACTTGTTAGGTGCAGACGGTTATTTGGATGATGACAATATTAATGACCCTACTCATGTTATCCGTGAAGGTGATGTTATAGATTCTGATTTTAGTTCTATCCTAAATGTGTTTAAGAGCATTGATGATGAGGAAAAAATTGACTACTACAATGATGGTCTAGTAAGATGGACTGGTGCTTTCGGACAGTTAGAATATACCGATGATGTGGTATCTGCTTTTGTTCAAGGTGGTATTTCTAATCAAGGGTTTAAGAGAATCGATTATTTCAATTATTTAGATTCTGATCCTTTACAAGAAACAGATTGGGAGAACATCTTAGGAGGGAACATTAAAGGTGGTGCTAACTTTAACCTAAATGAAGCTAACAACGTATTTTTCAACGCTGGTTATTATTCAAAACAACCTCAGTTTGATGCAGTTTATATAAACTTTCAAAATGATTTAAATCCAGATTTGACTAATGAAAAGATTCTTGGTTTAGAAATAGGTTACGGTCTTAATCTTGGTGATTTTAGAGCAAAAGTTAACCTTTACAGAACTACTTGGAAAGATAGATTCGAAAGGGTCGGTATTGAAACCCCAACAGGAGATGAAGGTAACGCGAACATTAACGGTGTTGAACAAATTCACCAAGGTATCGAGATTGAAGCAGATTACCGTGCATCAAATGTTGTACAATTTAGAGGTATGCTTTCTTTAGGTGATTGGGAATATGCAGGTAATGCATTTGGTCAAGCTTTAGATGATGACAGAAATGTTATTGATCCAGATGTAACTTTATTCTTAGATGGTGTTAAAGTTGGAGATGCTGCTCAGTTCACAACTAATTTAGAAATGATCATTAGACCAATAGAAGATCTTAAAATCAGCGCTAATCTTTACAACGCATCTAGATTATATGCATTCTTGAATGCTGAAGATTTTGATTCTGCTGATAATCAAGGTTCATTACGTTTACCTAGTTACACTCTTTTTGACTTAGGTGCTTATTATACTTTTGGTTTAGGAGGAAGCAACAAATTAAGTATTGCTGCTAACGTAAACAACCTTTTTAATACTGAATATATTGCTGAATCTTTAACGAATACGTTTGCAGAAAGTGGAGACACTTTGTACGAAGGAATTTCTACTGATAATAAAGTATTTTTTGGATTTGGAAGAACTTTTAACGTGAGTGCTCGTTATAGTTTCTAATATTAAATTTATAGACTAATAAAAAAAACCCTGCCAGTTGGCAGGGTTTTTTATGCGCAAAAATCAGTACATTTAAACCTTAAAATAAAAATATTATGTACGAAGTTATTCAGGTTGTTCATTCTTATTTGGCTTATGTTGTTTTGGCTCTTTTATTCTTTGCTGTAGCCAATGCTATTATGGGATTAGTAGGCAATAAAATATTTACTATTGAAAAAGATTTCCGTCTAAGTCTATTTACTTTAATTTTGGCTCACATTCAGCTATTGGTAGGGTTAATACTTTATTTTGTTTCTCCAAGCGGCCTTCAGGCTATTCAGGCTTTGGGTATGGGCGGCCTTAATTCGGCATCTAGATTGTTAGCTGTAGAACACCCTTTCATTAATATTATTGCAATTGTTTTGATTACCATAGGCTGGTCGCGTCACAAAAAGTTTGTAGATGGTAAAAAGAAATTCAAGAGTATCGCCATTTTTTATGGTCTTGGTCTTGTGTTGATACTTAGTCGTATTCCTTGGGGACAATGGTTAGGTTAATATCAAACAATTAATAAAGCAAATGGATTATATGAAAAGCGCATTAACAGCAGTATTAATTATTTTTACGTCACTTACGTTTGGTCAACAAACAGATCTTTTTAATGGAGAAAACTTAGAAGGTTGGACGGTCTATGGTACCGAGAAATGGTATGTAGAAGATGGTCTTCTAGTATGTGAAAGCGGTCCTGATGAACAGTATGGCTACTTGGGAACTGAGGAGCATTACAAAAACTTTGAATTAACTTTAGATTTCAAGCAGGAAGCCAATGGAAATAGCGGTGTTTTTATTCGTTCAACTGTTGATGGCACCAAAGTTAGTGGTTGGCAAGTAGAGGTAGCTCCTCCAGGAAATGATACCGGCGGTGTGTACGAATCTTATGGTCGTGGTTGGTTGGTCAAGCCTGCCCCTGAAAAAGATAAAGCCCTTAAAATGGGTGAATGGAATACCATGAAAATACGTGTGAATGGCGATCAAATTACGTCTTGGCTAAATGGTACGGAAATGATTACCCTTACTGATGAAATAATAGGTGCGGGCGAAGGCTCTATAGCTCTTCAAATTCATGACGGCGGAGGTATTAAAGTACAATGGAGAAATATTAAAGTTACCGAATTAGAATAGTACCTAATTACAGGAGATAAGAAAGCTGCCTATTGGTTTATAAACCAATAGGCAGCTTTCTGTTTTAGAATGGGTGTAGGTTTTTACTCGGGAGTTTCTTCTTCGGAAGTTGGTTTAATCAAATACATATAAACAGGAAAGTGATCAGAATATCCTCCGGTATAACTCCCGCCAGCATAGGTTCTTTGTGGGTATCCTTTGTACTGTCCTTTTTTGGAGATTAAATAAGGTGCGTTAAAAACCTTGGTTTTCCAAAACTTGTACTTCCCTTCTTCAGGATGCAAAAGATTCTCTGTGAAGAAAATCTGATCAAATAAATTCCATTTATCGCGGTAAGCGAGAGAGCCTATTCCTTGTTTATATAACTTTTCCATGGGGTTATATAGGCTTTGACCTTCTAATTGGTTGGGCTTGCCAATAGTTTTTAGAATTTTTTTGAAACTATCATTGTTGGGGTCATCGTTAAAATCGCCCATACTAATAATCTTTGCATTGGCATCTAACCGCTGAACAGAATCTATAATACGTCTGCTGAGTTTTGCAGCCGCCATGCGGTTAGGCTTACTTCTGGCCTCACCTCCGCTACGGGACGGCCAATGGTTGACCATAAAGAATAGTTGCTCGTCATCTAATAATCCGCCTACTATAAGCTGGTCTCTGGTGTAATTTCTTTCGTCATCGTTATTAATAAGTAATAATCTATGGCTAGTGGAAGAGGTGGGCAGAAATACGGACTTCTTATAAAGCAGCGCGACGTCTATACCGCGTTCATCTGGTGAATCATAATGAACAATGCCGTATCCTTTAGAGATTAAATTGGGGTGATTAATTAAGTCTTCAACCACCCTTCTGTTTTCAACTTCACAAATACCAATGATATCAGGAGAAGTTTTGCTGGTACTTGATCCAATTTCAGAGAGAACTTGTGAAAGATGGTCAAGTTTTTTATTGTAGCGTTCTAAAGTCCAATGATCTTTTCCTTCTGGAGTTCTATCGTCATCAAATATGAGGGTGTCATTTTCAATATCGAATAGATTCTCCAGATTATAGAACGCAATAGTCCGAATTCGATATGATTTATTTTCCTGCGAATTTGCCCAAAAAGTAAGTAAAAGAAAAAGCGGTATAAGTCTAAAATTCATATAATCAGATAGATATAAATACCAATTAACGAAAAAACGATGGATTTTGTAGGGGTTTTTTGCAAGTCATTTCAAGTTTTCGATATCTTGTTTGGGTTCACCGACCATTAAACCCCCGTTAATGCGATTTTCTCTTATTGCTATCCTTTTTCTTTTATGGCAAAGTACCATGTGCGCTCAAACGAGTTTTTCAGTTGAAGGTGAAATTCTTTCCCTTCGGTCAAAAACACCAATTGTAAACGCAAAAATTAGTATAGAAGGCTTTTTGATTTCAGCGCAATCCGATAGTGATGGAAAATTTAGCCTAACCATTCCTCAAAAGGGAGAGTATATTATATCTATTGAAGCTACTGATTATATAGTAAAGCGATTACCTATTTCTGTAGAGAACGCAAATTTAGATTTAGGTGCACTTTCTTTAGAACAGAATATTCAAATAGAGCAGGCCGATAATCTCATTTCGTTAAGCGATTCGGAATTATTGGATGACGAAGTGAGCTCAAATTCATCTGGCCTTCTAAGAGCTACAAGAGACTTGTTTTTGAACAGAGCAGCTTTTGATTTCAGTCAAGCTTTTTTTCGTGTACGTGGTTACGATTCTCAAAACGGGACCGTTCTTTTAAACGGTATTTCTATGAACAAGTTTTATGACGGCAGGCCTCAATGGAACAACTGGGGAGGAATGAACGATGTAACCAGAAATCAACAATTCACGAATGGATTGGAGGCATCAGATTATACTTTTGGCGGTATTTTAGGTAATACCAATATAGATACGAGGCCTTCAGGTTTGCGTCCCGGTACCAGGTTGTCCACTTCATATTCTAATAGAACTTATGCAGGTCGGTTAATGGCAACATATTCATCTGGTGTTCAAAAAAATGGTTTGGCTTATACGGTATCTGGTTCAAGAAGATGGGCAAAACAGGGTTATATAGATGGTACGCTGTATGATGCGTTTTCATTTTTTGGCGCTTTGGAATATCAATTTAATGAAAAGAACAGTATAAATTTTACTGCACTTTGGGCATCAAACCGGAGAGGACGCTCATCTGCTATTACCGAAGAGGTTTTTGAATTGGTGGGTAAAAAATATAATCCATATTGGGGAGAACAAGACGGAAAAGTCAGAAATTCTAGAGAACGTAAAATTGCGGATCCCGTCTTTATGTTCAATCATTATTTCAATTCGGAGAGGTTTTGTTTAAATACAGGTATAGCATATCAGTTTGGAAAAAACTCTAGAAGTAGATTAGGGTATTATAATGCTCCAAACCCGGACCCAACATATTATAGATATCTCCCGAGTTTTTATACGAATAGCCCAATTGGCGCAAATTTTATAAGTGCCAATACGGCAAAAGAGGGGTTGTTGAATAGTCCTCAAATGGATTGGAATCAAATTTATACCGCCAACTCAAACGGGCAAGCAGCTTATGTGCTGTATGACGATGTAGTTGACGATACTCAAATTAGCGTAAATACGGTCGGGAATCTGATTCTGACCGATAGACTTTTAATGGATTTTGGTTTGACCTACAAAAACTTGGATTCTGAAAACTATGCAAGAATAAATGATTTGCTTGGAGCAGATTTCCATGCCGATGTAGACCCCTTTTCGGATACGCTAAATGATAGCGAAGGCTCGATTGAAAAAAGAGAAGATGATATTTTCAATTATAACTATCGAATGAATGCCGATCAGTTTGAATCGTTTATTCAATTTAAGTATAACCATGAAAAGTGGAGTGCTTTTATGTCTGCCAAATATGGGACTACAAATTACCAACGGACAGGTCTTTTTAAGAATGACCGTTATTCAGGTAGTTCGTTAGGAGAAGGTGAAGAAATTAGTTTCAAGACATATGGGGTGAAATCAGGTTTCACTTATAAGCTAACCGAAAGACATTGGCTATCTGCTCACGGTTCGTATATGAAGAGGCCGCCGGTGCTTCAAAATGTTTTTATCAATCCAAGGGAAAATAATAGTGTAGTGCCTAATATTCAAAGTGAAACCAATACCACGGTAGACCTTAACTATTTCTTACGCCTCCCTAAATTAACGGGTAGGCTTACGGGCTTTTATACCCGTTTTCAAAACACCACGGATGTAAATTTCTTTTTTGCAGATGCTGGTGTTGGGTCAGACTTTGTTCAGGAGGTGCTTACGGGGTTGGATAAGCTGCATATGGGCACGGAATTAGGTCTTGAGTATCAATTGTCGTCTGCGGTAAAATTAACCGCTGTGGCCGCTGTAGGGAAATATGTTTATGCCAGCAATCCTAATGTGGCTATTAATTTTGATACCGCAGGAAGAGAAGAGGATCTTATAAATCTTGAGGGCACTGTTGATTTGGGTGTAGCCAAAATTAAAGATTATAAATTGGCGCAAGGTCCGCAACAAGCTTATGCAATTGGTATAGAGTATCGTGATCCAAAATATTGGTGGGTAAGTGCAACAACTAATTACTTGGCAAGCAACTATGCTAATATCTCTACGCTTACAAGAACCCAAAGTTTTTATTTAGATCCGGAAACAAATCTTTCATTTGTAGATGCTACGGAAGAAAATGTCAACCAAGCATTGGCCCAAAAGCCGTTGGAGAACTTTTATCTTCTAAATCTAGTAGGAGGTAAATCTTGGTTGAAAAAAGGAAAATATATCAGTGTTTTTGGGAGTATCAATAATCTTTTTGATGGGGTGTTCCGAACGGGAGGATACGAACAGAGCCGGAATGGCAATTATGGTCAGTTCAAGCAAGATAATTTAAGTGGCACCCCATCATTTGCTCCCAAATATTGGTACGGTTACGGCCGCACCTATTTTTTAAACTTGGCATATAGTTTTTAAGAAATTACTTATGATAGGATATTTTAATTTAAGCAGATTACTTCTGAAGTTTACCGTCATTTTGACCATATGCTTCTGCAGTTGCGTAAAGAGCCGTAGTTATGATGTGCCATCGGATAATTGTGTTTCGGGATTGGTAGCTAATACCACGTATACAGAGGTTAAAAATCTCTATAAAGGGAATACTTTGCAAATTCAGGATGATTTAATTATTGAAGGGTTTGTAGCTTCTTCGGATGTTGAGGGTAATTTTTTTAGTGTGCTATATTTTCAGGATAGTCCTGCAAATCCAAAAGAAGGTTTTAG
Organism: Zobellia nedashkovskayae; assembly: GCF_015330125.1. Taxonomy (NCBI): domain Bacteria; kingdom Pseudomonadati; phylum Bacteroidota; class Flavobacteriia; order Flavobacteriales; family Flavobacteriaceae; genus Zobellia; species Zobellia nedashkovskayae. The sequence goes on from NZ_JADDXR010000002.1 coordinate 1,718,191, forward strand.
GATTGAAATAGATGTTCGTGATTCTCATTTGTTTTATCCCGTGGGAACAAAAATAGGAATCAAACTTAAAGGACTATATCTGGGTAAAAGTAAGGATGTATTTAAATTAGGGGCAACATTCACTTCTTTTGGAAATGTTTCGGTAGGCAGGTTGCCCGCCGCAATCGTAAATGAACATGTTTTTAGATTTTGTGATGGTGAAGTTGCTATTGAACCTACGGTAATTACAATTACAGACCTCAAAAAGGAATTAACGAATACCTTGGTGACCTTTAATGATGTAGAGTTTGAAGAAGCCGAGTTAGGGCAGCCTTTTGCTGAAGTAGGTGAGGAGACTGAACGCATTTTGACAGATTGTAATGATAACCAGATTGTGATGTCCAATAGTGGTTATTCCGATTTTCAGTCGGAGATACTTCCTGATGGAAGAGGAACTGTAACAGGTGTCTTGTTTCGGGAAAATGATAGTTATCAAATTAGTATCCGCAGTACTTCTGATATCAACTTTGACAAAGAGCGTTGTGCCGAATTAATAGATGAGTTTACTTCGGATAGTATCTTCATTTCAGAACTGGCCGATCCCGATAATAATGCTTCAGCACGGTTTGTGGAGCTCTATAATTCTTCAGGTGAAGATATAAGCTTAAAAGGCTGGAAGCTGAAACGCTATACCAACGCAAATACAGAAGTGAGTTCAGAAATCGATTTATCAGATTTAACTATTAATGCGAATGGTTTCTTGGTGATTTCGCCAAATGCAGACGAGTTTGAAACTGTTTATGGGTTTGCTCCGGATTTAGGAGTGGGAACTAATAGCCCGGCAGATTCCAATGGAGATGATAATTTACAATTGGTAGATCCTTTTGAAACGGTTATAGATGTTTTTGGTGTAGTAGGCGAAGACGGTTCGGGTACTAACCATGAATTTGAAGATGGTAGTGCCGTTAGGCGAGCAGAAATACTAATAGGCAACTCTGTTTATAATATAGAAGAGTGGCTAATATCTAATGATAGTGGCGATGCCGGAACAGTTAAGCAACTAAAAATAGCTCCTGACGATTTCTCTCCAAAAAGTAGGGAATAATAATTGTGCTTAAAGAAGAATAGTTTTTAACTGCTCTGAGTAAATGGGCTTGGTCAAATAGTTGTTCTCAAGATTAAAGCTCTTCGCGATTTCTGTGTCTTGCGGGTTTATAGAGGAGGTCATCATATAAATGGTTGGTTCCTCATTTTCCTCAGGCCAAATTTCGCGCAATTCTGAAATAAAATCCCATCCGCCCATTACAGGCATATTAATGTCTATTAAAATAAGAGATGGTAATGCCGCGTTTGCGTTAATCATTTCCTGAAAACTTTCAATAGCGTCAAGACCATTTTCATAAACAAGCAACTCTGGTGTAAATTCCATAGTTTGCATAGCTCGTTTTAATCCAAAAACAACGATTGCATCATCATCTACAATACAAACTTTTTTAAAATCACTCATTTAATTTGTGGTAAGGTTTGCTAGGTTTTGAGAGTGATGATATGTTACCCATCATCCTCTAAATTAATCAAATCCTCTTAGTTACCAACGCTTTTGAGAATATTATGAAGGTCTTCTATTGAAATTGGTTTCAAAATGTAATTGTTAACGATTTTATATTGTTGAATTCTTTCAATGTCTCTTGGGTCTACAGAAGAACTTATGATGTAGATAATAATATTTTCACTGTTATTATTAGGCAATTTTATAAACTCATCCAAAAATTCCCATCCGGTCATTATTGGCATGTTAATGTCTAAAAAAATCATAGAAGGTAATTCTTCACCTTTTTCTGTGATAGTTTTTAATGCATCAAAGGCTTCCTGACCGTCATTGAAAACAAGGATTTCATCTGTAAAATCGGCCTCATTCATAATCCGCTTGGTACCGTAGATAAAGATTGGGTCATCATCTATAATGCAGACGCTTCTAATTTTTGTTATGTTCATAATTACAATCTATGTTAATGGTTTTTCAAAATATAATTTAAAAATACTACCTACATCTACGGTGCTTTCCGCTTCTATCTTACCGTTCATGGCCTCCATTTGGTTTTTTGTGATAAAAAGCCCAATTCCCTTAGCGTCCTTATTGCGATGAAAGGTTTTGTACATGCCAAAGAGTTTGTCGCTATTTCGTTTTAAATCTATGCCCAAACCATTGTCTTTAAAAGAAACGGTAATGGCATTAGATTCTATTTTAGAGCTTATTTGAATTAAAGGTGTTCTTTTTGGAGAGCTATACTTAAGGCTGTTTGTTAATAAGTTCAAAATAATACTGTCTAAATAAGCTGGTATCACTCTAACTTTGAGGTCTCTGGGAATATTTATTTCACAAATAGCATTTTTTTCTTGTATTAAGATGCTTAGGTTCTTTTGCACATCTGTAATAGTGTCATAAAGATTAATATTCTTCATCTTTTCAAAAGCCCCCACCTTTACCTGAACCACTTCATTTAAATGTAATATGGTGTCATTAAGGCTATCGGTCGCACCGCGAAGCATAACTAGAAGATTTTCACGTTCTGAATCACTCTTTTCTTTGATTAGAAAATTAGTCAACATGGATAGGTTGCTGGAGTGAGAACGTAAATTATGGGATACAATATGAGCAAAATTTAAAAGGCTATCGTTTTGTTCCGTAGTGATATCTACTAAACGGCTCAGTTTTTTTTCGTTTTTAATTCGGGGCGTTATATCTGTTACTTGGGAGACGAAGTGGAGAATCTCTCCATTGGTATCCTTTACGGCTGTAACCGTTAATATACCATAGATAATATGGCCGTCTTTATGAAAATATCTTTTTTCAAGCTTGTAACTAGATTTTTTGCCTTTAAGAATCTGGTTTACCAAATAAAGATCGCTATCATAATCTTCCGGATGGGTCACGTCCTTAAAGTTCATGGCTAGTAGTTCTTCTTCATTATAGCCAAGGCTTACACAGAGGCATTGGTTAACTTTTTCAATGGAGCCATCCAAAGCTACTATTGCCATACCAGTATCTGAGTTCTCAAAAGCACCATGAAATGATTCCTCGCTCTTTTGGAGCATCATTTGGGTGTTTTTTAGTTCAGTAATATCATAGTTGGTCCCTACTAATTTCACTACTTTGCCTTGCGCATTTTTTTGTGTTACGCCTATGCCTCTAATATGTCTTATTTCTCCATTGGGCCAAATAATCCTAAACTGTGAATCAAAGTCTTTTATACCAGATATTGCAGCTTCTACTTCCTGATTGCTACGTTTCATATCATCTGGGTGAACACTATTAAGCCAGGTATCGTAGGTTGTTTGATTTGCAATTTTCTCAATTCCGAAAAGGTTGTACATAATGTCATCCCATACCAATGAATCTGAAATTAAATCATATTCCCAAATACCTACGTTGGCACCTTGTGTAGCTAATGCTAACCGATTACTTATTCTTATGAAGTCGAGTTCAGTTTTCTTTTTCTCATCAATGTCTTGAAAAGTGCCAAAAAGGCGGATGCACTTGCCATTGATAAATTCTACCTCACCTTTGGCTCGCACCCAAAGTTCATTTCCTTTTGCGGTAATGAGTATTAATTCTGTATCCCAAGGGGTACCGTCAGTTATGGCATTGGTTACTAGATTGGTAATTCTCTCTCTATGTTCTCCTTTTTTATAAAAGTTTAGGCCACTCTCTAAATTGGGTTGAAAATCTTTAGGAACCTCGTGTATGTCTTTTGTTAAATCTGTCCAATACCCATTGTTAGTCTGCATATCAACCTCCCAACCACCTATTCGGGCAACTCTTTCTGATTTTGCATAAAGTTCTTCGCGACGTCTAGCTGCGGTCACATCTTCTAAAAGAACAATGAGGCCCCCAATTTCATTGTTGGCATTGGTCCATGCATTTATTTTCCATTTTAACCATTGTATTTCACCGTTGGGATAAATGAATTTCTCGCCATCATTAAGGCTTTTTTCTCCGTTATTCAAGCATTTTGTAAGTGTAGATTTTAGCCTTTCAGGCGTTCGGGGAATGACATCAAAATAATTTTTTCCTGTAATAGATTCGTAGTTGGGACATAAATTATTTGTCCACACTTTGGAATTTCCTACGAAACGCATTTGAGTATCTAAAATAGCAATTGCGCTAGGAGAATCTTTAATTAACGAGGTTATGGAAAGGGTTTGCAATTTCTAGTTGTTTATGTAAAAATAGGGTTTAACAGTGAGTTGCGTGATTTCACAAATAGCTTTACATTTTCGTTTAGCATGACTCAATGATACATACGAGAATAATATACGAAAAATCTGTCAGAAAAAACTATTTGAAAATTTCTAACGGAATAGTTTAACGACAATAAATCTGTTTTATGCTGCCAATTAAACTAATGGAATCGCTTTGAAAAAGATGTTGTTCACATCAATTCTATCGTTAGGGCTGAGAGTTAGGGGTTTAGTTTTGATTGGGAGATGAATCTATTTTAGAAAATAGAAGAGACACAACACATACTGGTACTCTTTTGTTTAAATTTATAAAATGAAGTAATTCGGCCTCTGATGATACCTTAAAAATCATGATAAAATATTAAGTATGAACGATAAGTTTTTTAACGAAATACGCTTGGGCAACTCGGAAGAGGTTGCTTTAATATTAAACGATAATCCAGAATTAGTTAATGTTGTAGATAAAAGGGGGTCCACGCCACTTATTTTGGCAACCTACTACGGGCATATAAAAATTGCAGAATTGTTGGTAAACAGTGGCGCGAAAATAGATGCTGTTGATGACTCTGGGAATACGGCTTTAATGGGAGTCTGCTTTAAAGGTTTTACTGCCATTGCTAAAATGTTAATTGATAAAGGGGCCAATGTAAATGAGCGAAATTCTATGGGGGGAACATGCCTCATTTATGCCGCTACTTTTAATAGGCCTGAAATTGCTAAGTTATTACTGGAACATGGTGCGGATACTACGGTTAAAGATGCTAGAGGAAATACAGCATTGGCCCATGCGGAGAATCAGGGTACGCCGGAGCTAATTAAATTATTGAGTGCTGCCAATTAATATAGGATTTAGATGAAACAACTAGAGCAAATTAAACGAATAAAAACATTGGCAGAGACGGGACTTGTGTATGCTGAAGACGAATACAATCGTGAACGCTATGAAGAACTCAAACAGATTGCTTTAGAGTTGATGGCTTCTGTTGCTGACAAACCTTTAGCTGTTTTGGATGATTTCTACATGCCTGTTACAGATTACCCCACACCAAAAGTTGATGTGCGCGGACTTGTGCTAAACGAAAAAAATCAGATTTTAATGGCCAAGGAAAGTATTGATGGTAAATGGACGATACCTGGCGGATGGGCCGAAGTTGGTTATCCTCCCTCAACTTGTGTCACAAAGGAAATAGAGGAGGAAACCGGTTTAAATACAACTGTTGTGAGGCTGTTGGCGGTGTATGATAAACAATTTCACCCGCATCCTCCACAACCTTTTTATATCTATAAATTATGCTTTCTTTGTCAGCTTGCTGGAGGTGAGCTTAATCATGGTTTTGATATGCAAGGTGCTGCTTTTTTTGATATTGATGATTTGCCGGAACTATCTACGGACCGCATTTTAGAATCACAAATAAAGCAATTGTATACCATGGCAGTTGAAAATAAAATGGATGTATATTTTGATTGATTTTTTCTATGGATGAACTATTAAATGTGGCTTTAGTGCAAACGTCACTAGCGTGGGAAGACCCAAAAGCCAATAGAGCAGAATTGGATACAAAATTGGAAGCACTTACTTCTGATATAGATTTAATAGTTCTTCCTGAAATGTTTACGACTGGTTTTACGATGTCTCCCCAGAACATAGGAAAAGAAGAAGGACAAAAGACCTTAGCTTGGATGCAACAAAAAGCAAAAGAAAAAGATGTTGCCTTGGTGGGAAGTATTGTTTTCTATGAAAATGACGCCTATACAAACCGACTATTTTTTGTTGAACCAGATGGTAAAACCTCAATCTATGATAAACGCCATACGTTTACTCTTGCAGGAGAGGATAAGGTCTACCAAGCAGGGAAAGAACGTCTTATCGTAAACTATAAAGGCTTCAAGATTTGCCCTATGATTTGTTATGATTTGCGCTTTCCAGTATGGGCAAGAAATACGGAAGATTATGATGTATTGATTTATGTAGCCAACTGGCCAGAACCAAGAATTACGGCTTGGGATACCTTGCTAAAAGCACGGGCAATTGAAAATATGACTCATTGTATTGGAGTAAATAGAATAGGCTCTGATGAGGTTGGACATAAATATCCAGGGCATTCGGTAGTTTTTGATGGTTTGGGAAAAGAATTGGTGTTTTCAACAAAAGAAGAAATTGTGACCACTTCCTTATCAAAAAAACATATTCATGAAGTTCGGAATAAGCTAAAGTTCTTGAATGATAGAGATTACTTTACTTTGGAATAACAAAGTTTTGTTCCATTTCCCAGTTGGCACGTACCTCAATAACATCTGGGTAGTAGCTAATTCTTTCTGGTTGTTGCTTTTTAAGAAAGCTACCTGTATCCCATTTTTCATTACCATTAGTGTCAAAAATCACTCGAATCAGATATTTTGCAGGCTCAAGGTTATTGAACTCAAACAATTTTGGTTCGGTGGCTTTAATCTCCCTTTTTATCACTCCTTGTTCATCCGTTAACTGAACGATTAATGGGTATTCACCTCCTGTGATATTAAATCTTAAATTACCATAATCTGCATAGCTTCCGGTAGATAAATAGTAAGATATGGTATCGTTCGCCTGCTCAAAGAAATCCTTAATAGCACCTGGCAATATATCTAATTGATAGCTTTGATTGGGCTCAATTTCAAAATCAACATCAATTTTGTTATCAATTGTATCTAATTTGGTAGTAAAATCTACTGCCAGCGAATCTTGGTTCGTTATGAAAAATAGGGTTGAATCTAAAGCACTGATCGGAGTACTGGCAGAAATGAAAAATGGGTCGTTAAAATTAAGAGATCCATTTTGATTGGGGCTTAGCCGTAGGGAGTCAACATCTACTTTTCTACTTTTTACCGTAAACGTGTCAATCTTTTCTAGTCTTTCATTAGTAGCCGTGAAGACTATGGAGTCCATTTCATAAGGTGTAAACCAAAAATTTAGCGTGTCCTTATTTTTTTCTTTTAATATTTTGGTCTTAACAGTATCCGGTATAACCGTTATTGGTTTTATAACAACATCTTCAGCATCGCCATAATAGCCAAAAATAATGCGGTTTTTAGCTACTAAACTCGGTACGGCCATGCTATAATTGGGTACTTCTTTAAAAAGAGTAAGTACGTAAGTAGAATCTGTGGGTAAAGTGATTGTATCATTAAGAAAAGCAATTTTATCCACGTTCTGGTCAAACATGTTATTTTTAGCTTCGTCTTTTAGGGCAAAAAGTCTGTATTGCCCTTCCTTTAGATTTTTAAGTTTGAAAATCACCGCGCTATCAAGTGTATTGGTAATATAATTAGGCGGTCTTTTAAAAATAGTAGAATCAGTATAAGCAGTGTCAATTTTATATAGCATTACACTAATAAAATCATCGGCTTTTTTCTTGAAGGCATCTTTAACGGCTCCGGTAAGACCCAGAGAATCAATATAATCTCCAGTAGAAAAAACATACGTTAAAAAACTACTGGGGTTGCCTTCATTATTATCTTGAACACTCTGTCCAAAATTAAGGGTATACGTGGTGTTTTCGTGTAAAGTATCCTTGAACTTAATTTCAACATACTTGCTGGCACCACCTTGGGGTTTAATATCTGGTTGATATTTTAAAGGGGGAGAAACTATTAGTTGTTCTTGGATATCTATAAGTTTAATGAACTCGTCAAAATAAAGTCGGATACGACTTGCCTTAAAGTTGGTGGTCATACTATCCGGTTCAGTCTTTGTCAGGGTTGGAGGAGTAAGGTCTTTTGGGCCTCCGGTAGGGCTTCCCCTCCGTGCACATTGCCACAATACGGCAACAATCATAAATAAAAATAAAAAGGTTACAAACCGGCGGACCATATGACTAAACTATAGCACAAAGAAACAACTAATTTTCTTTAATTCCACACTTATGGCACTACGGCCATACTTGTAATGTACAGAGTTGTATTTGTTGCTTGTGCCAAAGTTCTTGCACAAATTTCCATAGTGGCACCGGTAGTGATAACATCATCCACAAGTAGAATACGCTTGTCTTTTAAATAACTTGGATCTGATAACGTATATAGGTCTTTGGTGTTTTGCCACCTGCCAATTCTTCCTTTTTTGGTCTGTGTTTTTGTATTTGCTGTTTTGATTAGAATATTATCTACATAATCAGCATTAAGATGAAAGGCCAGCCGTTGTGCAAAAGATGCTACTTGATTGTATCCGCGTTGTCTAAGTTTTTTCTTGTGTAAAGGAACAGGTATAATGAGGTCTATACTATTTAGGAGTTCATGATTTTCTTTTAAGACTTGCCCATACCAATCTCCCAAAAATGTGCCTACCTCTTCTTGATTTTTGTACTTTAAATGGTGAATAAGCTCACGAACGATACCTTTTTCAGAGAAAAAAAGCATTGAACTTGCTTTTTTTATGTTAATTCTACCATAAAATATACGGTCAACTGGGTTTTCATCGTTAAAAGTGTAATCGGTAAGCGGTAAATCGTTTCGGCAAATGGTACAGAGTAGTTTCTCTCCTCCGTTTAAATGAGCATTACATCCAAAACACACCCTTGGCGCTAAGACGGAATTGATATCATTTAGTATATTTGTTAACATTTTAAACACCAAACATTTGCCTTAGTGCAACCTACTTAAAAGCCCCACACGCCCCAATGGACGTTCAAGATACTAAATTTAACTACAAAATAATACTTACTGCACTAGTTGCGGTCCTTATAGGTATCTTAATAGCATTTTACTATAGCTATGCCCAGTCTAGAAGTCAAATCATGTATCTAGAGCAGGAGAAAGAATTACTTGTTAAGGATCTTACTATAATGAGAACTGATGTGGATAGACTTTCAGCTCTCAATGAAGTAAATGAAATTGAACTTGAAAGTTCAAAATATAGGGTACAACAATTGTTAGATTCTGTTGGCCGATTAAACTTCACTGTTGAAAAACTACGAGAGTACAAAACAGAACTACGTAGGTTAGAAGCCAAAAACGATAGTTTAAAGCTTAAGAACAATTTCTTGAGGTACAACAATATGTTACTTTCCGATAAGTACGAGGAAACAAAAAAGCAGATAGAGGTTTTAAGGGGAAAAAGTAGTTCCCTTGCCGAGGCAGAAGCACTTCAAAGAAAAAAGATAAGTGAGTTAAACAAAGAGCTCAAAGCAAAGAAATATTTGGCTTTGCAAAATACTGAAGGAAGTGGTTTTAGATTGCGTTCCGGTAAGCCTATTAAAACAAACAAAGCATCGCTTATAGAAAAGCTTCGCGGTTGTGTTACCGTAGCCGCAGACGGTCATGAATTAAATGCCGAAAAGGTAGTTTATTTTCAATTTTTAGGCCCAAATATGCGGGTTATTGAAGATAATGCCAATACTATTGCAGTAAATGGTAATATTTATAGTAAACGAGTAGAGTTTACTTTTAGTGGAGAAGAGACTAACGTCTGCGACTTCATTACCCTGCCCCAAGGCTCTTTGGAGGAAGGTATCTACAGGCTTAACGTTTTTGAAAACCAAAAACTTCTATCCTCAAGTGAATTTGAACTAAAATAAATTTTCTGTCATTGCCCTAATATTCTATTTTTGCCGCATGGCAAAACAAGAAGACGATTTTAAGAGGGTAATTTCCCATGCAAAGGAATATGGTTATGTATTCCAATCTAGTGAAATTTATGACGGGTTAAGTGCCGTTTACGATTACGCGCAGAACGGTTCTGAACTCAAAAAAAATATAAGGGAGTATTGGTGGATGGCTATGGTACAGCTAAATGAAAATATTGTGGGAATTGATTCCGCAATTTTCATGCACCCTACTACTTGGAAAGCTTCCGGTCATGTAGATGCCTTTAGTGATCCATTAATAGACAATAAGGATTCTAAAAAAAGATACCGTGCAGACGTGCTAGTTGAAGATCACGTAGCAAAAATTGAAGGTAAGATAGAAAAAGAAGTGGCCAAGGCAGCTAAACGCTTTGGTGATAAATTTGATAAAGAGCAGTTCTTGGCTACAAATCCAAGAGTTGTTGATTATCAAGAACAAGCAACGACTATTTTAAAAAGGTTGGGTCAATCTTTGGAAAAAGAAGATTTAGCAGATGTCAAAAGACTGATTGAGGAGTTAGATATTGCCTGTCCTATGTCAGGTTCTAAGAATTGGACAGATGTAAAGCAGTTTAACCTTATGTTCGGTACTAAACTGGGAGCAACTACAGAGACCGCAATGGATCTTTATTTGCGCCCTGAAACTGCTCAAGGTATTTTTGTAAACTTTTTGAATGTTCAGAAAACGGGTAGAATGAAAATTCCTTTTGGTATTGCCCAGACAGGAAAAGCATTCCGTAACGAAATTGTAGCACGACAGTTTATCTTTCGTATGCGCGAGTTTGAACAGATGGAAATGCAATACTTCATTAAACCAGGTACACAGCAAGAATGGTATGAAAAATGGAAAGAGAAGCGCATGAAGTGGCACCTCTCTTTAGGAATGGGGCAAGACAGCTATCGTTTCCATGATCACGAGAAATTAGCTCATTATGCAGATGCTGCTTCGGATATAGAATTCCGTTTTCCTTTTGGATTTAAGGAACTTGAAGGAATACACTCACGAACCGATTTTGATTTATCCAGTCACGAGAAATTTTCTGGTAGAAAACTACAATATTTTGACCCTGAAACTAGGGAAAGTTATGTGCCGTACGTACTTGAGACCTCCATTGGTCTAGATCGTATGTTCTTGGCTGTTTTTTCTAATTCTTTAAAAGAAGAAGAGTTAGAGAATGGAACAACTAGAACGGTCTTAAAATTACCTGCTGTTTTGGCACCTACTAAAGCTGCAATATTTCCATTGGTAAAAAAAGATGGCTTACCTGAGATTGCACATGACATTATTAAAGACCTTAAGTGGGATTTTAATGTTATATATGATGAGAAAGATGCTGTTGGACGCCGTTATAGAAGACAAGATGCCAATGGTACTCCTTTCTGTATAACTGTTGATCACCAGACAAAAGAAGATAATACGGTAACCATTCGTCACCGTGATTCTATGGAGCAAGAACGTGTTGAAATATCGAAATTAAAATCGATTATTCATGCAGCTGTAGATATGAAAGGCTGGTTAATGAAGATGGAAGAGTCTTAGATTCGTATCCCTAATTTCAGGCTTCCGTACCAATTACGCCCGTTTCCAGGGTAATAATAACGAGGCTCACTGCCACCGAATCCTGTAGCGTTAATTAGAACCGATTGGGCATATTCTGTATCAAAAATATTATTGATACCGAGATTAAGCCCAATCGTGAAACGCGAGGATAGTTGCTTTTTGTATCCAATTTTTGTGTTTAGTACATTGAATGCATCACTGTATAGCGTGTTAGCATCTGTCAATGATATTTTATCTACATATTGGTGAGTGGTATTCCAATAGAATCCGTTGTTCATTTGCATCTGAAGACCAGAATTTAATCGGTTTTTTGGCACACCTGTTAACGGGTTTCCAGAAAAATCATTTTCTCCATCAATAAATTCTACAAAGCTGAAGTCACTCAACGTATAATTTATGAACGGTCTCATTTGAAGGTTAGGGGTGAGTGCAATAGTGTAGCTTAATTCTAAATCTATTCCTTGGTGTTTGGTGCTTCCTGCATTTTTTCCAATATACTGGTCTTCGCCAATTCTTTGGTCCACCAAAAGGTTTTCAATGTTCATGCGATAGACGGCGAGGTCTACGTGAAGTTTCTTATTGAAGAAATTAAACTGACCTCCAAGTTCATAATTAATTCCTGTTTCTTGTGCAATGTCAGGGTTGATGACACCTTCTGGAGTTAATGATCTTTCTAGACTTGGGTTAGAGAAGCCGCGGCTAATATTGGCGTATATAAAATGGTATTCATTCAGTTTGTAATTTAAATCAAGGCTCGGTAGTACTATCGCTTTAAAGTCGCGTTTAGCATTTTTGTTATCAGAACCTGAATTGAATTTGTCTCTAAAATCATAATGGGTCTTGTTGATATTTAGGCCTATTTGGGCAGTGAACTCATCTGTAAGGGGAAGCGTTAAGGAACCAAAACCATTAAATTTTCTGCGAAATTCTTTATTATCACTAATGCGCCCTCCCTTTAAGCTGCCATTACCGTTATTCTCTTCGTATAGATTATCAAACGTACCCCAATTGTATTCATCTTTATAAAGTTCTGCTCCAAAGGTGTACTTCGCTTTTCTTTGCAGAAAATTAAAATTTCCTGAAAACCGAGTTCTAAAGCCATAACCATTAGTGATTTCATCCAAAATATTGAAGGGTCTTGGTTCATAATGGTCAAGATAGGTGTAAAAAATGCTTGTGGTGTTTTCTAATCTAGAGCTAAATTCATGTTGGTATGAAAATCCGGCTAAAGTATAATTGTTATCCTCAAAACCTTGTGCTGATTTCCAAGTAAAAGCTGCTTGTTTTGGGTCTTCATCAAATGCAGAACGACTTATGGAGCTAGGTATTTGTGCTGAATAATCAATATGGTTTAGTAAAAATGAAACCTTACTTTTTGAATTAATTTTATACGATGTGTTTACTAAAATTCCATCGCGTTCAAACCTGTTATTCTCTCGGTACCCATCGGTTTCCATATGTCCATAACGAACCATTAATGCTAATCTGTTATTCGAATGAGAGAATCTAAGATTGTTCTTTATAAGCCCGTATGAACCTGTTGTGAAATTATTCTCAAGGCTAGTAGCTTCTTTAGTGTTTTCTCCTGAGTGTAATATAATGGCGCCCCCAAGACCTGTGCCATATGCAGTGCCTTTTGGACCTTTAATGATCTCTATGCCGTCTAAATTTTCTAAATCGTAAGTCTCAATGGTAGATGATCCTGTTCCATTTGTTAGGGGTATATCATTATAATAAAGCTGAAGCTTGTCCGTCCCGAACTGGGAACGAGCGCCAATACCCCTAATTGTAATTTTGTTAGTGTTTAAAGCTCCGGAAAGAACGAAGACCCCTGGTATTTGATTAATAGCAGAAACCATATCTACTGGGCTGTAATTCTGAAAACTTTTTATACCTATAATTGAAGATGGAACAATTCCCGTGGCCTGTTTTTTTATAATTGTATCGGTTAGAACTACTTCCTTTAATACGGTAACACTATCTTTTTGAACAGGACTTTGTGCCTCTGTGATTTGTATAAAAAAAATAAGAATAAGGGCTGTGAAAATCGACTTCATTTAGGGCTTTTGTTAGAAGACCCCAAAAATAACAAACTTCATGGGCTTCTTGGTTCACATTGCTTATTTTCGTAAAAAAGTAAAAATCGTGAAGATAGTATCGTATAACGTAAACGGCATTCGTGCTGCATTGAACAAGGGTTTTATAGAGTGGTTGCAAGCGGTTGATCCAGATGTAGTTTGTCTTCAGGAAATAAAGGCTATGGAGGAGCAGTTAGACCTTTCTCTTTTTGAAGAGGCGGGCTATAAATACAATTACTGGTTCAGTGCGCAAAAGAAGGGGTATAGCGGTACCGCTATTCTATCTAAAACGCAACCAGATACTGTCCAAAAAGGAACGGGTATAGATTATATGGATTTTGAAGGACGTAATATTAGGGCAGATTTTGGTGATATTTCAATCATGAGCATGTATCTCCCTTCAGGTACTAATTTGGCGCGTTTAGATCTCAAATTGCAGTATATGGCAGATTTTCAAGAATATGCAGATGGTCTTAGGAAAACACGTCCCAATCTAATTGTTTTAGGCGATTATAATATTTGTCATAAAGCAATAGATATTCATGATCCCGTTCGTAATAAGAATGTATCTGGTTTTCTACCTGTTGAACGAGAGTGGATGGGCGATTTCATGAATAGCGGATTTATTGATAGCTTCCGTCATTTCAACGAAGAACCCGATAATTATACTTGGTGGAGTTACCGAGCCAATTCTAGAAACAATAATAAAGGATGGCGTTTGGATTATGCCATGGTAGCCGATTCTTTAAGGGGTCGATTAAAACGATCAGTAATACTCGCAGAAGCCAAACATAGTGATCATTGTCCTATTTTGGTAGAGATTGATATGGTTTAATCTGGTCGATCCGTTAGGTTTTTTCCTGTACATATGTATTTTGTCGATTTTCAGGCAACAATCGATAAGGGGTTTTTTGTAACCCTTCAAATTGCTTAGATTTGGGCTTTTTGAAAATAGTACCCCAATAATACCCCAAAGTACACATGAAGAATACTACCCTACCCTACACTGACATTGAAGTCAGTAAAATTTGCCTTGGTACAATGACCTGGGGCAAACAGAATACCGAAGCGGAAGGCCACGAACAGATGGATTTTGCTTTAGAAAATGGAGTTAACTTTTTTGATACTGCAGAGTTGTATCCTGTTCCCGCGCATCCGGACCGTCATTCGGAAACCGAGAAAATAATTGGAACGTGGTTCAAGAAAAATGGCAATCGCAATAAAGTCATACTCGGAACCAAAATTGCTGGTAAGGCCGATTTTACAAAGTTTATCCGAACTACAGGTTTCTCGCCAGATGCTATTCGTAGTGCTGTTGAGGGAAGTTTAGAACGCCTTCAGACCGATTATATAGACCTTTATCAACTGCATTGGCCAGAAAGAAATACCAATTACTTTGGGAAAAGAGGTTATAAGCATGATATATCTGACCATTGGGAAGATAATATTCATCAAGTGTTGGAAACCATGCGCGATTTAATTCGTGAAGGAAAAATTAGACACGTAGGCATATCCAATGAGACTCCCTGGGGAGCTATGCGTTTTTTAACGGAGAGTAAAGTTCATGCAGGTTTGCCTCGTGCTATTACCATACAGAATCCATACAGCCTTTTGAACCGCCAGTTTGAGGTTGGTCTTTCTGAAATTTCATTGCGTGAGAAGATTGGCCTTTTGGCATATTCCCCAATGGGTTTTGGAACATTATCCGGAAAGTATTTAGGAGGTATGAAGCCTGCAACGGGAAGAATTACATTGTTTCCTAACTACAATAGATACAGTAATGAGCCAGCAATACAGGCAACTGAGAGGTATCATGAACTAGCACAGCAGCACGGACTTTCTATGGCGCAAATGGCTTTGGCTTTTGTAAACACAAGACCGTTCGTTACGAGTACCATTATTGGGGCTACTTCAATGAAACAATTGCAGGAGAATATTGAAAGTATAGATTTGAAATTGAGCGAAGAGGTGCTTGAAGGCATCGAAGCGATACACAATTCTATACCTAATCCGGCACCATAAATAGGCTATATGTTCTTTCTAAAGGTAGGCTTTGGCCAGTTGATAGTAATTGTGGTCGTAATCTTGATAATCATGGTTACCGCCCGGATACTTCGTGATAAGAGGTAGGGGCGTTCTGTTGATTTTTCAGATAAGTAGATTAGCCAAAAAGAGAGTTGAACATATCTTCTATTCTTGAGATAAGATGCACTTCTATTTTTGAATTTTTTAAGGTAATTTTATTATTCTTAGAAACATAAATAGAAGTGAAACCCAGTTTTTCAGCTTCAGAAATACGTTGGTCTACCCGTTGTACTGGCCGTATTTCACCTGCAAGACCAACCTCTGCAGCAAAACAGACGCCCTTTTCAATGGGAATATCTTCATTGCTGGATAGAATGGCCGCAACTACTGCTAAGTCAATAGCTGGGTCATCAACTGAAATTCCACCAGTAATATTCAAAAAGACATCTTTTGCTCCTAATTTAAAACCAGCCCGCTTTTCAAGAACGGCCAACAGCATATTTAGACGCTTAGCATTGTAGCCTGTAGTAGAGCGCTGTGGCGTACCATAAACGGCTGTACTTACCAAAGCTTGGATTTCTATCATTAATGGGCGCATGCCTTCTATGGTAGATGCAATGGCAGTGCCACTTAATCCTTCATCATTTTTAGAAATCAGTATTTCAGAAGGGTTGTTAACTTGTCTTAGCCCGCCACCTAACATTTCATAAATACCTAATTCTGCCGTTGATCCAAAACGGTTTTTTAAAGCTCTAAGGATTCGGTATACGTAGTTTCTATCGCCTTCGAACTGTAATACGGTATCAACCATGTGTTCCAAGATTTTGGGTCCTGCAATGGAACCATCTTTGGTAATATGGCCAATTAGAATAACTGGTGTGTTGGTTTCTTTGGCAAATTTGATGAGTTCTGCAGTACACTCACGTACTTGAGAGATGCTTCCTGCAGCAGACTCTATGTAATCTGAATGTAGTGTTTGGATGGAATCGATAACAACTATATCCGGTTCCGTGGTTTCTATTTGTTTAAAGATGTTTTGGGTCTTGGTTTCTGTAAGTATAAAACAGGTTTCGCTGTTCGGGTGAATTCTATCTGCCCGCATTTTAATCTGTTTTTGACTTTCTTCCCCAGAAACGTAAAGAGTTTTATAGGGAAGTTTAAGAGCGATCTGTAAAAGCAAGGTGCTTTTTCCAACTCCAGGTTCGCCGCCAAGTAAAACTAAAGCTCCAGGTACTAGTCCGCCGCCTAAAACACGGTTGAATTCTAAATCAAATGTGTCTAGTCTAAGCTCTTTGTCCGTGCTAATTTCATTAACACGTAAGGGTTTTGCTATTTTTTTGACCGTTGTAGTACTTGCCTTCCAACTTGTTTTTTCTTCCTTTTGAACGACTTCTTCAACTACGGTGTTCCATTCTTTGCAAGCAGAACATTGTCCCACCCATTTGGCGTATTGAGTGCCACAGTTCTGGCAGAAAAAAGCTGTTTTTGTTTTGGCCATACCTTGATTTGAGGATTGGCCTTAAAGGTAAAACTTTGTTTGATAATTAGCGCTGTGTAGTTTGTGATTTAGTAACCAAAATCAGCTTTTAAAGCATCTATTTTTTCTAAAGCCATCTCTTTGGTAAGGAAATCTATTTCATCCATAGCAAATGCTTTTTCAAAAGTTTTGAACGCTTTCTTTGGTTCGCCCATCTGCTCGTAATATTCACCTTCAAAGTAGAAACCCATCATGGTATCTGGAAATTCTTTTTTACAAAGTTCTGCAAGAGGTTTTAAAGATTCTGTATCCTCCTTTTTTCGGCATGCGGCATAGATGGCCATAATATCGTTCAGGTCAACTGTTTTTTTAACTCGGAACAAATCCTCTATATTTTGATATTTGTTTTCTAAATATTGAAAAACAGGCGCTTCAGAAGTTAATATTTGATTTTTGTACTCCTTAGGGCTGATTGGCTTGAACATGCCAAAAATATTATCAAAAACCTTTCCTAGACCGTAAGTGGCTATGGAAACATGATCAGCACCATCATATTGCTGAAAGTTGTAATGGAGGGATTCCTTGTCAATGGCCTTAATGGCCTTGTCCATCTGAAGAATTCGTGAAGTGTTCTTGTTTTTTTCAGTCTCTACTATTAATTCATAGAAAATTTGTTTGTCAAAAGCAGCTAAACGTGCTGGAACTCTGGTTTCCATTTCTGGAGCTAAATCCGGGGAAATATTCACATAAGCATTGAACAGCGAATTTTCTTTAAAAAGCCAATAGTTGGTGAAATTAGCGGTGATATCATACCCAACAATCATTTTGAAAGGTGCTGTACTGTAAGTTAAATCTAGGTAAGGTATAATTTCCATTCCTAGAAACTCGAAGAATTTTTTTGCTTTTTCAGAAGGAAGACCAGAATCAGGGTCAAAAGCACAATCGTCAAAACGAATACTTTTTTTGCTTTGCTCCACACCTACAATTATACTGGCAGGCATGCCATGAAATTTATGGTAAAACTTAGCGTTGGCTACTACCTGATCAAAAAGGTACTCGCCATCTAGAACAACAATTAAAGGGTATTTTTTTTCTTTGTCGTAATCTTCTGGAAAGTAGTATTTTACGTCTCGTCTCTCTTGTAATTTAAAAGATTCAAAGATCTCTTGTGTAACTTGTGCGTTGAGGCTCGCGCAAAGCAGGCATGCAAAAAAAGTAAGTTTGCGTAACATGGTTTAGTTTTTGGGTACAACGAAACCTTATCGGCTTCTGTTGAATAACGGTAATACCAGAAAAGATATTGCCCCAAAAACGACGATCATTAGAGTTTGTGCAATCCACATAATCCATCCGAAGGCATCACCGGACACCGCGCTAATGCCAAAAATGGTCAACGCACTGCTTACTGCTATGGGGTATAGGCCAATGCCACCATTGGTAGCCGTCATTGCAAAAGACCCAGCTACAAAAGCAACCATAAGTTGACTTAACGATAGGTGTATGGTTTCGGGTACGGTAAATTTAATGACCCAAAGCATGCCAATGTAACAACCCCAAATAAAAAGGGTGTGCAGTACAAACGCCCATTTCTTTTTCATTTTAAAAATGCTAAAAACACCTTCCATAAGTCCTTTAACGAAGCCTTTAATCTTGATGGCTATTTTATGCGACGATTTTTTAATGAAAATAAAAAAGAATACCAGACCTACAAGTCCTGCTCCCATCAATAGTAATAGTCCTTTAATGTTGAACCCTTTATCTTGTAGAAAACCTAAAATAATATCTGTCTGTAAGAGTAAAGTGATGCCTATTAGCGATAAAAGCATAATTACATCAATAACACGCTCTGTTACAATAGTTCCAAACCCTTTTTCAAAAGGCACGCCTTCATAGGTGGTGAGGGCTGTGGCTCTAAGAATCTCCCCTGTTCTTGGTATGCCTAGGTTTGCAAAATAGGCCATCAAAATGATAAAAATATTGTTTATTATTTTAGGTTTGTAACCTAAAGGTTCCAATAAAAAGTTCCAACGAACGGCCCTAGAGATATGGCCTAGGATACCGAGTAGTATAGAAATGCTAACCCAAAAAAGGTCAGCTTCCTTAATGTAAAATAATATTTGAGTTCTATCTTCTGGTGATGTCTTATAATAAGAGTACCAAACTAAAAAAACTCCCAAGGCTATTGGGAGTAGTGTTTTTAGAATCTTTTTAAGTTTCTCGTTCAATTTTACTTCAATAAATTGGTTTCTTCGTTAGGGAATACCAATGAAGGGTTAAACTTTTTAGCTTCTTCAATATCCATTCTACCATAGGTAATAAGAATAAGAATATCACCAACAGCTACTTTTCTGGACGCTGCACCATTTAAAGTAATTTCACCACTTTTTCTTGGCCCTGGTATAGCATAGGTTTCTAGCCGCTCACCATTGTTATTGTTTACAATCTGTACTTTTTCACCTCTTATAATGTTTGCTGCATCCATTAAATCTTCATCAATAGTGATGCTACCGATATAATTTAAATCGGCTCCGGTAACTTTTACACGGTGTATTTTAGATTTTACAACTTCTATTTGCATGGGATAAAGGTAATTAATTATAGGGCAATATTGTCTATTAGCCGAACTCCGTCAGCATAAACGGCGATAAACGCTCTATATTTTAGTTTTTCGTTTTTTCTTGTAATTGGGCTTAGGGTTTCTACATCGGTTATTTCAATATATTCCAACTCTAAATCTTCTTGTTCTTTAAATTGTATTTTGACCCAATCTAATATGTAATTAGCACTTTCCGTGCCAAATTTTTCTTTGACAGTTAGTAGTGTATTGTAAATGAACGAGGCTTTTTGTCGTAATGATGTGGATAACCTTTCATTACGTGAGCTCATGGCCAAGCCATTGGCTTCCCTAACAATTGGGCAGCCTATAATCTCCACAGGAATCTGCTGTTGTTTTACCAGCTTTCTTATAATTTGTAGTTGTTGAAAGTCCTTTTCTCCAAAGTAAGCCCTGTCTGGTTTTACAAGTAAAAGAAGCGCTTCAACAATAGTACCCACCCCATTAAAGTGGTCATCTCTAAATGCACCTTCCATAACCGTGTCTAAGCCTTCAAAATCATACTTCTTGGCTTTAATATTTTGATCATAGACTTCATCCGCAGAAGGAGAAAAAATAAGGATATCTTCCGAAATATTAGAAAGTAAATCCAAATCGGCTTCAAAAGTATCCGGATATTTAGCAAGATCTTCCTTATTGTCAAACTGCGTGGGGTTTACGAAAATACTTACTACAACGGTTTGATTTTCTTTAACTGCCTTTTGAACCAGGGAGGCATGACCAGTGTGAAGTGCACCCAAGGTGGGTACGAGCCCTAATTTATTTATTTTAGGCAGGGTTGAAATGTGATCGGAGAGTTCTTTTTTAGTTTTGAATACTAGCATAGGTTTGGTTTAAAAGCGAGCAAACTTACTATAATTACGGCTAATCTGTAGAATTTTCGTAATTTTGCACGCACGTTGCACCAAATAAATAAAAAACATTGCATATATGAATGGTAAAAAGATATTGTTCGTCTCGTCGGAGTTAGTACCCTACCTTCCACAGAACGAAGTTTCCCTAATGTCTTATGAAACTCCTAGGATGGTCAACAGTAATGGCGGTCAAATCCGGATTTTTATGCCGAGATATGGCAATATAAACGAGCGTAGACACCAACTTCACGAGGTGATACGTTTGTCAGGTATGAATTTAGTTATCAATGACATGGATATGCCTCTTATAATTAAGGTGGCTTCCATACCTCGCGAGCGTATTCAGGTTTATTTTATAGACAATGATGAGTATTTTAAGCGTAAGGCTACGTTTACTGATACGGACGGTAATTTGTTTCCGGACAACGATCAAAGAGCTATCTTTTTTGCCAAGGGTGTTGTTGAAACAGTCAAGAAGTTAAATTGGTCTCCAGATATAATACATGTTCATGGGTGGTTGGCTTCTTTGTTGCCATTGTATTTAAAAAAATACTATGCAGACGAGCCATTGTTCAATGCTAGTAAAATAGTCACTTCGGTTTATGGTAAATCTTTTGAAGGTGAACTAGATTCTGATATGATTAAGAAAGTAGCTTTTGATGGTATTTCAGAAGATAGTATTCAGGATCTTAAAACCCCCAATTATAATAATTTGTTAAAGATTGCTGTAGATAACTCGGATGCTGTTATTTTAGCTGCGGAAGATATTCCAGAAGATTTACAGAGTCATATATCCAACCTTGAAAAACCTGTGTTGCCATATGTTACCTTACAAGAATTTGAGGAAGCCTATGCCAATTTTTATAACACTGAAGTTTTAAAATAGCCCGAATGATTTTTTTGAACAGATTAAAACTTCCTGCTCTTGCAGTAATAGCACTTGTCACCATCTTTGCATCTTGTGAAGAAGACTTAACAACCGTTGGCTCTGGTGTAGTTGGAGGGGAGCCGTTCAAAAACAATAAGGCTGTTTTTGACGTTTTTGCCTATAATAAGAAGATTAAGGCGGTTGCTACTAATCAATTGCCTATATATCAATTAGGTATTTATGACGACCCTCTTTACGGAAGAACTGAGGCGCAAGTAACTACTCAAGTTTTGTTGCCTAGTGCTAATCCTACTTTTGGGACGTATTCTCAATTACTAGAAGAAACAGAGAATGCAAGTGTACTTGCTCAGATACCGGAAAATGAAACGATAGATTCAGTATACCTATATATTCCATTTTTGACGAACCCTACAGGAGATGCAGATTTAGATGGTCTTATTGATGAGTTAGATGCTGACCCATTAGATCCAAATAGTGATACTGATGGAGGTGGTCTTACAGATAGTCAAGAAGATGTAAAAGGTTCAAATCCTCTTGATGATGCTGATGATGCTGATGATGCTGATTTTGTAGCAGATCAGTTTGCTAAAACTTTTGACTTGGATAGTATCTATGTTGATAGTAGATTGTATGATCAGGATATTGATAACCCAACGTTTAATCTAAAAGTACAACAATCTACTTTTTTTATGCGAGACTTGGATCCTACTGCTAATTTTCAAGAAGCGCAAGAGTATTACTCTAACCAAGAGTTTCCGGCTAATTCGTTCGGTGAAGTTCTTTATGACAGTTCGGTCGTAGGTCCACTGGTTATTAGTTCTGAACAAATAGCTTTACGCCAACGAGATGATGAATCAACTGAGGACGTTATAGAATCTGATCAGTTTAGTTATTTGAATCCAGGTATTCGAGTAGCTTTGGATAAAGACTTTTTTCAGGAAAATATTTTAGATAAAGAGGGTTCATCTGAACTTACTACTCAAGCAAATTTTAAGGAGTTTTTAAGAGGATTGCATTTGTCTGTTACAGAAGGCGGTCAAGATGTAATGTTTTTGTTCAACCTAAAATCAGCAAGTATTACGGTCTCTTATAGTTATGATAGTGCAGATACAGATGGGGTAGTTACTCAACAAAGTAAGCAGGGAGACTTAGTACTTAATTTCATGCAAGATATTTTCAGTTCAACAACGGGCTTGGTTACGAGTACCGAGGGTAATGCGGCAAATACGTTTGTTAATGAATTATATCCCAATGAAATATCAGATAATTTAGATACTGGTGAAAATGCATCTAAGATTTATTTGAAAGGTGGAGCTGGTTCTTTTGCCGAAATTAAACTATTCGATGACGCAAACAGTAGAGAGGCTATAAATGAAATAAAAGCTAATAATTGGATTATTAATAATGCCAATCTTGTGTTTTATGTAGCTGATGATAATTTAGGCGCAGAGCCTCAAAAATTGTATTTATATAATAAGTCAACTAATGCAAGTTTGCCTCTATCAGCAATTGATGCTACTAGTCAATTGGCTGAGTATGATGGGGAATTAGAGACTTCCAGTGCTGCAAAAGGTGTCAAATACACCGTAGATGTTACTACTTATATTAATAGTCTTGTGTTGGATGATGCAGAAAATGTCACTTTAGGGCTTACAACTACACCTAACCTGTTTTTTTCTACTACGCGTAATGCTATGCTGGAGAACAATGTTGAAGAAGAATTACCGGTTGCAAATACTTTAACGCCATTAGGTACTTCTCTGTATGGTAGCGAAGTTAGTGCAGCTGATTCTGATAAGAAGTTACAGCTTGAAATTTTCTATACCGAAACCAACTAGTTTTTATACAAAACAATTACTCTAATTTTATTTACGCGAGTTTACGCTTTAAGCAGTGAGATTAACCTTACTATACCAATAAACGTTATTTTTCGTTTTATAGGTGTGTTTTAGGGAGATTTCGCCAGCTTCTAGTACATTTGCGGCAAAGTGTTTATTTCCCCCAACTTAAATTAACTTATACAGTATGTGTGGAATAGTAGGTTATATAGGGCATAGAGATGCCTATCCGATTATAGTAAAAGGTTTACAACGTCTTGAATATAGAGGATATGATAGTGCCGGTGTTGCAATTTACGACGGCGAAAAAATAAACTTGGCAAAGACCAAGGGTAAAGTTGAAGATTTAAAGAAAAAGGCCGAAAGTACTATTTCTATAGAAGGAAAATTAGGTATTGGTCATACACGTTGGGCTACCCATGGGGTGCCAAACGATGTTAATTCTCATCCACATTATTCTAATTCCGGTGATTTAGTAATTATCCATAACGGAATTATTGAAAATTATGAGTCTATAAAGAAAGAACTTACCAAAAGAGGGTATACTTTTAAATCAGATACAGATACGGAAGTTTTAATTAACCTTATTGAAGAGGTTCAAAAGTCTGAAGATGTAAAGTTGGGCAAAGCTGTTCAGCTTGCTTTGAATGAAGTAGTAGGTGCTTATGCTATTGCTGTTTTTGATATTAAGAAGCCTGATGAGATAGTGGTTGCCAAATTAGGTAGTCCATTAGCAATTGGAGTTGGTGATAATGAATTTTTCATTGCTTCTGATGCTTCGCCATTTATTGAGTTCACCAATAATGCTATATACCTTCAAGACGAAGAAATGGCTATTATTCGACTAGGGAAGGAAATCAAGCTCCGTAAAATAAAAAATGATGCTGTAGCATACCCGAATATTCTCGAATTGAAAATGAATATCGAGGAGATTGAAAAAGGTGGTTATGATCATTTTATGCTCAAGGAAATTTATGAGCAACCAAGGGCTATTTTGGATACCTATAGAGGTAGGTTACGTGCAGCTCAAGGTCTTGTAAAGATGGCTGGTATTGATGAGAATTTAGAAAAGTTCATGAACGCTAACCGCATAATTATTGTGGCTTGTGGAACTTCTTGGCATGCAGGTCTGGTTGCCGAGTATATATTTGAAGATTTGGCAAGAATACCAGTAGAAGTAGAGTACGCTTCTGAGTTTAGATATAGAAACCCTGTCATTACAGATAAGGATGTGCTTATTGCCATTTCTCAATCTGGTGAAACTGCAGATACTTTGGCCGCTATAAAATTGGCAAAGGAAAAAGGAGCTTATGTATTTGGTGTTTGTAATGTGGTAGGTTCTTCTATTGCTAGAGAATCAGATTCAGGCGCTTATACTCATGCCGGTCCGGAGATAGGAGTGGCCTCAACCAAAGCTTTTACAACGCAGATTACTGTTCTTACGCTAATTGCGTTAAAATTGGCAAAGGAAAAAGGTGCTTTTTCTCAATCTAGATTCCATGAATTTTTGACTGAACTAGAAACTATTCCTGCTAAGGTAGAGAAAGTGTTAGAAAGCAATGCTCTTATAGAAAAGATTGCAGAGGTTTATAAGGATTCTACCAATTGTTTATATCTGGGTAGAGGGTATAATTTCCCTGTAGCTTTGGAAGGAGCGCTTAAACTTAAAGAAATTAGTTATATTCATGCTGAAGGATATCCTGCTGCAGAGATGAAGCATGGACCTATCGCATTGATAGATGAACAAATGCCAGTATTTGTGATTGCCACTAAGAGAGGTCATTATGAAAAAGTGGTAAGTAATATTCAAGAAATCAAATCAAGAAAAGGAAAGATAATAGCTATTGTAACAGAAGGTGATACACAGGTTAAGGAACTTGCCGATCATGTAATTGAAGTGCCTGAGACTTTGGAAAGCCTTACGCCATTATTAACTACAATTCCGTTGCAACTGTTGTCATACCACATTGCGGTAATGCGTAATTGTAATGTAGATCAGCCTAGAAACTTGGCAAAATCGGTTACGGTAGAATAAACAGTTATTAAATAATAGTATCAGCTTTTAACAGGCCTTGACATATGTCAAGGCCTGTTTGTTTTAGGGTATTTGTAATTTGAAGAAGGTATTTTTGCGAAAAAAGTACTATGCACGCATAATTTTTTCCATTTTATGATTATTGGTCGAAAAAAAAATGTAACTTCGATTTACTAACATTTTTAACTTAAACTTAACATGAGAGCAATACTGTTTTTAGCCTTGCTGTTGGCGACTAGCTTTGGATTTTCGCAAACAACGGTAAACGGGAAAGTGGTAGATCAGAACAGTCAGCCCGTACCAGGGGCCAATATCGTTATTAAAGGAAAAGCGATTGGCACCACAACGGATTTTGATGGTAATTTTAATTTACAAACTTCTGAGGTACCCCCTTTTCAGTTAATGATCACCAGCATCGGATATTCGGATGCTACAGAGGAAGTCACCTCCAACAATCAAACCTTGACCATTACAATTGATGAGTCCCAAACATTTTTAGATGAAGTAGTTATATCTGCTTCTAGAACGCCTGAGCGTATTTTTGAATCACCGGTTACGGTTGAGAGAATTGGTGTTTCTGAGATTAAAAACACTACTGCTGCGGATTTTTATGGCGGTTTAGAGAATTTGAAAGGGGTTGATGTAAATACAAATAGTTTAACTTTTAAGTCTGTAAACACAAGAGGTTTTGCGTCTTTTTCTAATACGCGTTTTATGCAACTTGTTGATGGTATGGATAACTCTACACCAGCATTAAATTTCCCTATCGGAAACTTAGTAGGTCTAGTTGAACCGGATGTTTTAAGTGTTGAGTTATTACCCGGAGCATCATCTGCGCTTTATGGTGCAAATGCCTTTAACGGTATTTTGTTTATGCGAAGTAAGAATCCGTTTGACTACGAAGGAATTAGTGTGTCAATTAAGCGTGGGATAACTTCTCAAGAAGCTTCTGGCGATAATTCTTATACAGATTTTGGTATTAGGGCAGCGTATAAATTCAGTGATAAATTTGCTGGAAAAGTTAATTTCGGATATCTTAAGGGAACTGACTGGGCCGCTAATAATACAGATGATAAGATTACACCAGGTGGTACAAGAGATAACTTGAACTATGACGGGGTTAATGTTTATGGAGATGAGGTTTCTACTAACATTAAAGATGTGGCGCTTACTTTAGAAGGTTTAGGTATCCTACCTGCTGGGGCCAATTCTTTGGTTCCTTCGGAAATCGTAAGTAGAACAGGTTATGCTGAAAGTGATCTTACTCAGTACAATGCAGAAAGTATAAAAGCAGATTGGGGTTTATATTATAGGCCAATAGAAGGTAATAGCCTGGAGATTTCTTATGTAGGTAAGGTAGGAACAGGTACTACAATCTATCAAGGTACCAATAGATATAATATTGATGGATTTTTTCAAGAACAACATAAACTTGAAATTAGAAACGATAACTTCTTTGTAAGAGGCTATGTTGTTGGTGATAAAGCTGGAGATTCTTATGATATGGTATTTACTGGTATCAATATTAATAGAAGTTGGAAAGATGACAACACCTGGTTTGGGGAGTATACAGGAGCTTATGTTCAGGCAACTTTAGGAGGAGCTACAGATGCTCAAGCTCATGCTGCTGGTAGGGCCCAAGCTGAATCAGGTAGATTGTTGCCTGGTACATCAGAGTTTGATGCTGCCTTTAATACAGTTATTAAAGATCCAGATTTGAGCAAGGGTTCTCAATTTTACGATCAGTCTAAATACTATCATGCAGATGCTAATTATAATTTTGCTCATTTAATTGATTGGGCAGAAATTCAAGTTGGTGGGTCGTTTAGGGAGTATAGTTTAAATTCCTTAGGTACTATTTATACAGATATAGATGGTCCAATTGATTATTCGGAATTTGGAATTTACTCTCAGGTTCAAAAGACCTTGCCTTTTGCAGGAGAAAAAAGTTTAAAATTAACGGGTTCTATTCGCTATGATAAATCTGAGTTTTTTGATGGATTTTTATCACCAAGATTATCCGCTGGTTATACAATTAGCAGAAATCATAACATTAGAGCTTCTGCCCAAACAGGATTTAGAAATCCAACTACTCAAGATCTTTTCATTGGTTTGAATGCTGGTAGGGCAATTTTAGTTGGGTCTGCATCAGATAATCTAGATAGATATTCAAGGGATTATGATGTAAGTGCTACCGGTCAACTTTTATATCAACAACCGGCTTCGGTTACGCAAACTGGTGCGGTGGCATATAACAATTCTTATTCTGCCGCTTCTGTAGCCTCTTTAGGTGCAACAGGGAACCCTGCGGACTTGGAAATTGCTAATCCAGATTTAGTTAAACCCGAAAAAGTATCATCTATTGAAATTGGATACCGCGGTAAGGTTGATAAGCTGGTAATTGACTTTAGTACCTACTATAACAGGTATAAAGATTTTATTTCTCAGGAAGTTGTAGTTTCTCCTTTATATGGAGTAGTTGGTGATGGTGCACTTTCTGTAGCAGCAATAGCCAATGGGGATTACCAAGCATATAGCACGTACACTAATACTGATGCTGATGTTAGTTCATATGGTGCATCTTTGGGCCTTAACATGAAAGTATTTGGAGATTTTAATTTAGGAGGTAGTTATACGTTTACAAAATTAGATTTTGACCGTGATGCTAATCCAGATGTAATGTTGAATTTCAACACTCCAGAGCACAAGTTCAAGGCATCTTTTGGAAATGAGCAGTTATTTGAAAATTTCGGATTTAATGTGTCATACAGATTCAGTGATGATTATTTCTGGGAAGCCACTTTTGGTAACGGTGTTATTCCAGAATTTCATGTAGTTGACGCACAAATCAATTATGATGTGCCAAGTATTAAGTCTTCCTTTAAAATAGGGGGAACAAACCTAACCGGTAAAGAGTACTATACAGCGTTCGGTACCGGGTATATTGGGTCTATGTACTACTTATCTTGGACAATTAATAATTAATTTTTAATCTAAAGTTGAAATGAAAAACTTAAAATATATATACATCTCTTTAGGTATCTTGGCTTTTACCGCCTGTAATGACCCTGAAGATGTAGATCTTGAGCCAGAAGTAATGGCGGAAGCACTTGTTGAATTAAATGCGGGTTCAGCAGATTTTTCAACGTATGTTTCTTTAGGAAATTCGTTAACTGCAGGTTTTACGGATAATGCTCTTTTTATTGCAGGGCAAGAAAATTCAATACCAAATTTGTTATCTACAAAATTTGCTTTGGTAGGAGGCGGTGCTTTTTCACAGCCTTTAATGAGCGATAATATTGGAGGCCTTCTAGCCGGAGGAACTCAATTGGAAGGTTTTGATCCAAGATTGGTTTTTGGTGGTGCTGGTCCGGTGGACTTGGCGGATGTTATTGGTCCAGTAGACCCAACAACGGATATAATTTTAAATAACCCAACGGGTCCGTTCAATAATATGGGTGTTCCTGGAGCAAAGAGTTTTCACTTATTAGCGGATGGTTATGGTAATGCTGCAAATTTAGCTGCTCAGCGCGCTAATCCGTATTATGTTAGGATGACGGGAACAACTCCTGATGCCAAGGTTTTGGAACTGGCTATGGCACAATCACCTACTTTTTTTAGTTTATGGATTGGTAATAATGATGTTTTAGGGCATGCGCTTTCAGGAGCCGATGGTACAAACCCTATGACAGACCAGCCTACTTTTGATTTTGCTATAAATACATTGGTAACTACATTGACTTCTGCGGGAGCAAAAGGTGTGATGGCTAATATTCCTTATGTAACGACGATTCCACATTTTACAACCGTTCCTCATGACCCTATTGATCCAGCTGAGAATGGTTTTGCTGCACAAGTACCAACATTAAATACAGTTTATGGAGCTTTAAATCAAGTGTATACTGCGCTTGGAGAAACGAATCGAATAGTTGTTTTTTCGGATTCAACAAATAATGCGGTAGTTATAAAAGACGAAGCGCTTATTGATATATCCGCACAAATCACGGGCGCATTCAATGCTAATCCTGGTTTTCCTGTGTTTGTTACACAACTGGGTCTTCCTGAGGCAGCAGCACCTTTGGTTGCTAGTCTTTTAGGCACGGCATATGGTCAATCAAGAGCTGCTACCGAAAATGATTTGTTGGTGTTGCCTAGTAGTAACGTAATCGGTAAGGTGAATGAAGCATCTTTTGCTGACTTTTCAGCGGTAAATCTTCCTCCTGCGATTGCAGGCCAATTTTCTGTTGAAGGGGTTACACTGCCTTTGGCCGATAAATGGGTTTTAACTCCAGAAGAACAAGATGAGATTAATGCAGTTACAACCCAGTTTAATGCTACAATTGCTTCCGCAGCTTCTGCAGCAGGATTAGCGTATGTAGATGCTAATCAGTTATTACAGGATTTGGCTAGTGGCGGTGTTACCGATGGTGACTTTACCCTGACGGCTAATTTGGTAACTGGTGGTGGTTTTTCTTTAGATGGTGTTCATCTAACGGCAAGAGGATATGCACTTATGGCTAATGAGTTCATGAAGTCTATAGATGCTACTTATGAGACTAATTTTGAAGCATCAGGGTCTTTGTTCAATATCGGAAATTATCCAACAAACTATTCACCAGCATTGCAATAGGCATTGTTTTTATTACATTTAACAAGGCGCCAGTTAATGGCGCCTTTTTTTATGGTGAAAAAAGAATAAAAAGTATTTTCAATTCGAGATGAAAAACATACCTTTGCAGCCTGAAAAACATGGGTGTATTAAGGTGTTTTTCAATACAGTAAGTAATTTGAATTCATAAACTAATAAAGTAATGTCAAAAGTTACAGGTAAAGTTTCCCAAATTATTGGGCCAGTAGTAGATGTGGAATTTCAATCAGGAGATATCCTTCCAAAAATTTACGATTCTCTTGAAATCGCTGGTAAAGATGGTTCTAAACTAGTTTTAGAAGTACAATCTCACGTTGGTGAAAACACAGTGAGAACAATTTCCATGGATTCTACAGATGGTCTAAGTAGAGGAACAGATGTGCTTTCGACAGGTAGCGCAATTCAAATGCCAGTTGGTGATGACGTTTACGGTCGTCTTTTCAACGTTATTGGTGATGCTATTGATGGTTTAGGTAATTTGCCTAAAGCTGGTAAAGATGGTTTACCTATTCACAGAGATGCTCCAAGATTTGAAGATCTTTCTACTTCTACCGAAGTTCTCTTTACCGGTATTAAGGTGATTGACCTTATTGAACCTTATGCAAAAGGTGGTAAAATTGGATTATTTGGTGGTGCAGGTGTAGGTAAAACAGTATTAATTCAGGAGTTGATTAACAACATCGCCAAAGGCCATGGTGGTCTTTCTGTATTTGCAGGTGTTGGTGAACGTACTCGTGAAGGAAACGATTTACTTCGTGAGATGTTGGAATCTGGTATTATCAAATACGGTGATGACTTCATGCACTCTATGGAAGATGGTGGATGGGATCTTACTAAGGTTGATAAAAAAGCCATGAAAGAATCAAAAGCAACTTTTGTTTTTGGTCAAATGAACGAACCACCAGGAGCACGTGCTCGTGTTGCATTGTCAGGATTGACAATTGCTGAGTACTTCCGTGATGGAGCAGGAGAAGGTCAAGGTAAAGATGTACTTTTCTTTGTAGATAATATTTTCCGTTTTACGCAAGCAGGTTCTGAGGTATCGGCTCTTTTAGGTCGTATGCCTTCTGCGGTAGGATACCAACCAACTTTGGCAACAGAGATGGGTGCTATGCAAGAGCGTATTACATCAACTAAAAGAGGTTCTATTACATCTGTACAGGCGGTATATGTTCCTGCGGATGATTTAACGGATCCAGCTCCAGCAACAACTTTTGCTCACTTAGATGCTACAACGGTACTTTCTCGTAAGATTGCCGAGTTAGGTATATACCCAGCGGTGGATCCATTGGATTCTACTTCTCGTATCTTAACAGCAGATATTTTAGGAAATGACCATTATAACTGTGCGCAACGTGTAAAAGAGTTATTACAGCGTTATAAAGAATTGCAAGATATTATTGCTATTCTTGGTATGGAAGAACTTTCAGAAGAAGATAAATCGGCAGTAGGTCGTGCAAGACGTGTTCAACGTTTCCTTTCACAACCTTTCCACGTAGCTGAACAGTTTACAGGTCTTAAAGGTGTATTGGTTGATATTAAAGAGACCATTAAAGGATTTAATATGATTATGGACGGAAAATTAGATCACCTTCCAGAATCTGCCTTTAACCTTAAAGGAACCATTGAAGAAGCGATGGAAGCAGGTGAGAAAATGTTAGCTGAAGCTTAATTAGTACTAAGTGCGGTGTAACGAGTATTCGTACTTTTTACTTCAAACTAACTACTTAACACTAAGAATATGTATTTAGAAATTGTATCACCAGAAGCCACTTTATTTTCAGGCGAGGTAACATCGGTAACTGTACCGGGAATGAATGGCGAGTTTCAAATTTTGAACGGTCACGCTGCTATAGTTTCTTTGCTTCAAGAAGGTAATGTTCGTGTTGAAGGCAATATAACAATAGAAGAAGCGAATGCCTCTAAATTCTCTAAAGATGCCACAGGAAAGGTTATCCTTCCCATAGCTAGCGGAACTGTTGAGATGAGTGATAATCGGGTAATAATTTTGGCCGATTAACAATTCACTTTAAAATAAAAAAGCCCAAAGATTTATATCTTTGGGCTTTTTTTATGAGGAAATTTTAAGGAAATAATTTATTTAATAATCACCTTTCTTAAAGTTTGTCCGTATGGGGTTTCAAGTAAAACTGCATAAACACCTGCCGGAAGGCCAGATAGGTCAAATGGAATACTGTAAGATAACTCCCCACGGTCTTTTTCAGAGGCCATGAGCGCGTTATTAGCTAAACTGAATACCTTTATGCTGATATTACCTTCTTCGGTAAGTGTAACGTCTGCTGTGAATTTACCATCACTTGGGTTGGGGTATACAAGAAAGTTTTCAATGAGTTTTTGACCATTTTTAGTATCTTCTTCTGTTATTAAACCATCTCTAGCAACAACTACTATCTTCTTAGTTTTTTGTGCAACACATTCACCTCGGGTGGTAATGATGGTTATTTCATATTCCCCTGCCTCTGCGAAGGTAAATTGAGCCTCGTCCCTGTTTTGAGTTTCGATTTTTGCCTGAACGGGAAGAATCCATTCGATACCATCAGGTAGCGGGTAACTGATGTCCACTGCAATAACGGATTCCCCAGTAAATACTTGACTAGATACGGCGAACTCAGCATTGATCTCATCGGTACTGATATCGACAGAAATAGTACCTTCAACGGTACAACCTGTCTCGGATTCAACGGTTACGGTATAATTTCCGGTGGCGATGAGCTCTACGTTCGGTTCGGAACTTGAAAAACCGGTATTCGAGCTCCATGTGTATGTTGCGGTCTGATCATCTACGGTAGCGTCCAGCTGTAAGGTTTGCCCTGAACAAAGCACGACATCACTTCCCAGGTCCACTTCTAATGGAACCGGGTTTTCCAATACGTACGTCCTATCGATCGGTCCACCATCAAAGCCTGTTACCGTCACGGAATAGGTTCCAGCTGGAAGATTGTTGATTTGACTTTCGGTAGCGCCTGTGCTCCATAGGTAGGTAAACACACCATTGCCCTCATTGGCAATGACAGAAATACTTCCATTGGCCTCGCCCGAACATATGGGTTGAACTATCGTACCCTCCACAATATCGGGTTGCGTTACTTCATAGGTTTCGGTTACGGAACATCCATTGGCATCCGAAGCAAGGACTACATACGAATCGGCCATAAGATTGGAGATTGCCGCTCGGTCACCAACATTCGAATTGTCCGAAAGACGTGTCCAAGTATAGGAGTAGGGTTCTGCGCCCCCTATAATATCCAGTGAAATTGTACCGTCCGCTGCCAGATATTCCGAAGCATCGGATATAGTTACATCCGTAATTTCAATAGCATCAACGGGAGCTGAGATTGTTACCGTTCGTTCTGCAATACAAATTGCTGCATCCTCCACATAAATAGTATAATCACCAGGTTCTAATCCGCTAATATCGGGAACAGTGGCTAAATTACTCCAAGAATATTGATATGGGGGAGTTCCTCCCGATACGGTAATACTTATGGCACCTGTGGCCTCACCGGCACAGATTATATCGTTAGTACTGTCAATGGTTATTTCCAGTTGCGCAGGTGCGGTTATGGTAATAGGGTCTGAATCGACGGATAATAAATTGGCATCGGTTGCCCTAAGGAAATATTTTCCAGGGGAAAGACCCCCGATAATATTGGTTTCTTCTTCCAATAAAGTATTGTTACCATTGATTTCTTCAAACCATTGATAGGTAAATGGCGCATCGCCCTGTACATTGGCTGTTATTTCAGCAAAATCGTCTTCATAACAGGGGAGCATAACACTTTGATCAATTGTTACGACCAATTCTCCAGGTTCTGTTATTTTAATGGGATCGGAGGTAAAACTACAACCTGTGTTTATGGCATCGGTAATCGTAACGACGTAGTCGCCCGCTTGACCGTTCAAAACATCCTTATTTACCGAAGTATAACCATCAGGTCCCGTCCAGGAATAGGTATAATTGCCCGAGCCTCCTTCCGCATCTATAGAAATAGCCCCGTCTTCTCCATTTGGCAATGAGACCGGTCTTACATCAATAAGGGCAAGACCTAACTCTTGTGGTTCTATTATCGGGGTTGAAGTCTGTTCAATAAACATACAGTCATTGGCATCACGAACACTTACGGTATAACCGGTTGCCGAAAGTCCATCGAATAATAGTTCTGTTTGAAAATCACCACCATTTATGGAGTACATATAGGGTGCTGTGCCACCATCGGCCGTAATGGTTAATGTTCCATCAGTACCACCAAAACAGGAAACATCGGTAATCGCTATATTGGTAATCGTAACACTGGTTGTGGGCTCACCAACGATTCTAGTTATGGTTGCGGTTCTATTGTCATCAATGGCAGTTAAAAGATAGGTACCGGCCAAAACACCTGTTATATTGGCCCCATCGGTACCGTTGGAAACCGGAACCGGATCACCATTCTCAAGTGTCCATTTGTATGTAATTGTTCCTTCCCCGGTGACGGTGGTGGCTATACTACCGTTCGCTTCGCCTTGGCAAGAAGCATCGGTTACGGTGACATTCGAAATGGTCAAAGGCCCTACTTCGGTTACTTCAAGGTTATTTTGGGTAATGGAACAACCGGATTCATCCGTTATGGTAACCGAATAAGTTCCTTTACCAAGATCGGCAAATACATTGGTCGGTTGTGGAATTCCGTTATTAAGGGAATAGGTATAAAATCCTGTTCCTCCTGTAACGACGGCAGTTATGCTACCGTCATTAGCTCCTGGTCCACTAGCTCTTGTGATTAAGGAGTAATCTTCATCCCAGAACATGCCGGATGAAACTCCAATTAGTACATCTGATAAAATATAGTCACAATTGGGGCTTTCCGTAGCACGAACCTGAAGGTTATAAGTGATATCGGCCAAGTTCTCAAATACTGGTTCAGGTTGAAAAGTAGTACCTCCATCTATACTATAGAAATACGTAAGAGTTCCAGAAGGAATGAAGGTTATGGACCCGGTATTGGAACCTGAACAAGTGGGAACGGGAACGATTGTTGCCGAAACTTCCGGTAGTTCTACTATCTCATACCTGTTACTTTCAATTGTTACGTTGTTTTCGTCGATAGCTTCTAAATAATAGATGCCTGTTGAAAGATTGTTTAAAGACAAGGTTCTAAGAGCGGAATTTTCGATGGTATTTATTAGAATGCCGTCAACACCACCATCATCCTCTTTCCAATTAAACGTAACAGGGCCCGTAGCGGTAATATTAGCTGTTACACTGCCATCCGTTCCTCCGGAGCAGAGGGTTGGTGTTCCTGTTAGGGGTTGAATGGAGAAGGCAGCTTCAACACCAATTGTAAATATTTCAGGTAATGTACAATTTCCAGGAGCAGTTATGATAACTTGATACGTTCCCGTGCCCACGCCGTCGAGGTCTTTTGTGGTGATTCCCGATACCCCGGGGCCCGACCATTCAAATGAAAGCGAGCCTAGATCGGTACCGGTCTCGAATTCAAGAACAACGGAACCGTCCAAGCTTGTGTCGGAAGAGGCGTCATTGGCTATTGTAGCTACCGGATCAAGTACGGGTACGCCGTTCTGAACAACCTCTACAAGCGTGTTGAACTCGCAGCCAAGGGCATCCCTTACGGTAAGCGTATAACTTCCAACAGCTACATTGTTGAATACTGGTTCGGCCTGAAAGGTATTGAAAGTATCGTTGATTCTATATTCATAACCCGTTAAGTCATTAGGTGCAGAAATGAATGGAGACCCACCTATGACATTACTTACTGTGATGGTTCCTTGTGTAAAGCCGTCACAGCTAACATCGGTCTTGGCAGTCTCTGCGGTAATTCCGGGGAGTTCGGAAATAGTTACATAATCAATCGGGTCGGTAGTTTGAATGGCAGTGCTAGTTACTTCGGTAATTCGCAAGCCATATGTACCTGCGCCAAGATTTGGTGCGGTTACTGTTCTATCTGTAGTGGTGATTGTATAAGCGACCGACTCTCCCACTTCTCCTGGTTGCAGTAAGAATTCAAAAGTGATATTACCAGTTCCTTGAACTGTTGATGTAATTGTTCCGGTTTCAAGTCCGTTGCAAGTGTCGCTACCGATAAAGTCAGTGATATCGAGAGGCCCAGGTTGGGTAATTTCAATTTCAGGACCCAGAACAGATGGGCAAGTATTGGTGTCATCAGTTAGCGTTACTTGATAAAACCCAAAGGGTAAATCTACTAAATTGGTGTCCGTAGAATTTGGAGTGGGAGGCGTAAACGGAATTTTAGTAGAGGTTAGGGTTTCACTTCTTGTCCATGAAAAGATGTAGCCTGGTGTTCCATTTTCTACCAGAATTTCCAAGGCACCGTTACTTACACCGTTTGTAGAGACGTCAACATGGCTGGCGATGATTTCAGTTATGGTTATTTCCAAAGGTCTGGTAACCTCTTCTTGATTTGAAACAGCTGAAACACAACTAGGGTTATCACGATTTCTTAGCCTTACTTCATAAAAGTTTGGATTGTCAACGGATATGTTGTTACCAACCAGCTCAACCCAATTACCTCGGTCGGTGCTGAGTTCATATTCATAGTTGGTTGCGCCCGTTGCGATGACTGTTAATGCACCATCGGTAGAGTTAAAGCAAGAAAATGGTGTTGCACTTATTGTGGCGGTAATAGGTTCTGGGTTAATTATTTCCGGTATTACAATGGATGAAAAATCTCCTAAATCTGCCCTCACAAAAAGAGAATAGTTACCTGCTTCAAGATTTGAAAATGTAATGTCTTCTTCATATGGGGCAATTGTACTTGATGCAAAATTGCCATCTCTTACAACGGTAGCGCCAATTCTCAATTCATAGAAAAAAGTAGTAGGTTCTCCGTATGTTGCGTTTACTGTAATTGTTGCATCATTTGCGTTATTGCAACTTATTGGTGTAACTGTTGAAAGACCAAGTTGAGGTGTAAGGGCGGCTTCCAAAATATAATCTTGACTGGTAACATCACAATTTGCATCTTTAACAATACTAAAATAGGTGCCTTCATCAAGACCCTCAAATCGATACTCGTTATTTGGAAAAGTAGCAATGGCTACTGTGGTGCTTTGTAAGATTACAGTAGGGTTTAATCTGTTGTATAGTTCAAAAGTGTATTCAGGTGCACCGCCGTCAACTCGTATAAAGAGCTGACCATCATTCGACGAATCGGTTGTAGGAGAAACGGGACCACTACCGCCATTAATAGTAAGAAGATTGGTTACGGAATCTATTGTTCTACTTTCATTATCTGCGCTTATACATTCCCTGCCGCCTGAAAATACAAGTTTTACGCGAAACTTCTGTGGGCTGCCTTGTGCAAGGTTTTCAAAAGTAGGTGAGGGCTGCCAGTTAGCACCATCATCATTAGAATATTCATAAGTACCTTCTTCAAAATCTTGACCACTTAGGGCAACTACATTGACCGTAGCTGAACCAGTAGCTATTGTAGAGCATGTAGGTTCTGTGATACTTACATTATTAATAGCCACTGCAGTGGGATTGCCAACTGTAAATGAGGTAGGCGTGATAGCACCGCTGGTAACTGTTACATCAATATCGTTAGGGTCATAAAGTACTTCTTGATATACGATGTAATATTCGCCGGGGTCCAAAATATTACCAGTTGAACCGCTAAACGTGCCATCTAGATTATCCACAAGAGAATTAAGGGTTGCATTTCTGTAAGCGTCGGGAGGACGCTGGTCATCAGGGCTACTAGCTGAAGGGAATTCAGAGGGCTCACCTTGATAAATAAAATAGCGCATGGAAAATTCTGGATTGATATCTTCCAAAAAATTAAGTGTTATGCTGCCATCAGTAGAACCTACGGCGCAGGTAGTATTAGTCGTTGAAAAACTATCATACTCAGGAGGGCAGTCAAACCAAGTATAGGTTACTGTATTTGAGTCATAATCGTTCAGAACATTATGTATTTTAAACTCTATGGGTTTGCCCATCCTTTTACTCAATTCGTTAGAATCTGTATAAAGGTTAGCCAAACTAACAATTTTAGTCCCGGTCGGAGATCCTGTGGAAGACGGAATACTAGCCCAGTCATCGTCTTTGAGTGGACCTTTAAATTGCCAAT
This sequence comes from Zobellia nedashkovskayae, assembly GCF_015330125.1. NCBI lineage: Bacteria > Pseudomonadati > Bacteroidota > Flavobacteriia > Flavobacteriales > Flavobacteriaceae > Zobellia > Zobellia nedashkovskayae. The sequence goes on from NZ_JADDXR010000002.1 coordinate 1,756,139, forward strand.
TATAGGCTTGATTAGGATGTCCTCTCGCATTTTGAGTAAGTTGTATGTCTTGATCATAACATAGAGTTGAATTCGGAACAGAGATATTCATCTCCTCAGCAAAATTAATGAGTGCCTCAAAATTGTACGAAGGAGCTGGATAACTAAAAATCATGGACAACGATGAATTCCAGTCACCAATACTCATTGAGCCAGAATCAGACGTGTTAAAGCTCTTTGGAGAGGTGTCTACCCTAAAAGTACCACTAAAGTTTATTGAACTTGAGCTGGTTCTTGCAGATCGTATGTCCCCCGGCCATTCAAAAATTCCTGTATTATTGGTTTCAAAAGTCCTGTTTATACTAATTAAGACGTTCATGTTCGCATCACGAACTAGCATTGTACCGCGAGTGGTTCGATAGTATTCCGTACCATTTTCTATATAGGGAAAAGTCCGAAGAAAAGGATCTAAATAAACATCATAAGTTTGGGCAAATGATTTAGCACAAATAACGAAGAACAATATGAAAATTAGCTTTTTCATAGGCTTAATATTTTAAACTTATCTTTTTTATTAACGATGTTGTTCCTCCTTTAAGAATCAATTGAAGCCCATAGGTATACCTTGAATTTATTTCCAGAGAAACGTCATTAAAACTATTTGCACCTCCCTTAATAGTTTTGTATAGCTTCAAGCCTTCTTCACTTTTTCCACGATATAAACGGTATTCTAGTACATCTTTGTTTTTTACTTTCCAAGAAAGGTTAATAAAGCGTAATTCACGATTTACTGTTCCGGAGAATTTAATATCAGTTTCCTCTAAAACCTTACCCAACCAATTTAAGGTAATTGGGCTTGCAGGCATGCTTTCCAAACCAACGGAATCTTTAGCTATAACGGTATAGCTATAGGTGTTTTCTATAAGATTAGTATTATCTAGAAAAGTAGAATCTAACTTTGTTTCGTGTACTTCTTTCCAATTATTTTCTGTAGAGTTCAATGTTTTTCGATACACTCGGTGCGAGGCAACATCCTGGCTACTACTAGGAGTCCAATTGAGTTGAATGCCATCTGAGGTGACCTCGTACTTAGTAATTACCGGGGGTGATGGGGCAATAAGATCTGGTTTGTCAACGGTTAGCATCTTAGAGAATTTAGATCGGTTAAAACGAAGGTCTTCAGCTTGTAACTTATAGTATATTTTTTTATTAAGATTGGCTGCAACAACGGTATCGTTGTAGATTTCATTTTCGAAGGTCGCGTTTGTAACCTCACTAAATTCTGTTTTTGGATTATTAGATCGGAATATGCGATAACCACCAAGGTCATCTTCATTATTTTTAGTCCAGCTAAGTTTTACAATACCAGTGGTGTCCATTACACCTTTCAATCCGATAGGCGGAGCAGGAGGAATAGAATCTAAAGGTTGTACAATGGCAGGATAAGACTCACCATTAACCCCATTTTTGCCAACCGCAACAATAGTAAAGTAATTGATTCTTTTTAAATCGTTAAAAGTGATTTTTCTTTGCGTAGCGGGTATATTATCCACTACCATTTCAAAAGGACCATCAGCTTTGTATCCACGCAGCAATTGAAATTTGGAAATCAAGGCATTGCCTTCATCCTTAAACTCCCAATACAGGATAGCTTTATTATCGGTTGGAATTTCCTTTTTATATATTCTTGGAACAAATTCGAGTCCTTTTAAAGCTTTACCGGAAATAGGCTTGGTTGGTGGGCCCACTTCTCCAAAAGCGGTTTTACCTACAACCCTATAGAAATAGGTTTTGTTATTTGGAATAGAATCGGTGTAATATAAGGATGCCTGCTTCTTTTCCTTTTCCTCGGAAGCATTAAAAATTGGTTGTCCATTTTGCTGTTCATAATTGATGTTGTCTATAGACCGCTCTACCAGATAGCTTGTATAAATGGTACTTAATAAATCATAATTCCAACTTAATAGAACGCTTGAGTCACTAAAAACGCCAGCCAATTCTATTGGTAAGGGAAGTTCTTCATATAAGTCTGGACTTGCATAAACACTATTTTCGTTAATTATTATTGAACTTTCTTCCGGCAAAGCAACGGAAACTTTGTAAATGTAGTTTTCTCCGGCAACCACTGAGGTGTCTTCAATACCCCATCCTGCAAGCATGGCACCTTGATAATTCTGCTCTGCCGCAAGGAGGCCAAAAGTAAACCGTTGTTCTAGTTCGTTATTTATGGCGGTAATTTTCCCCAATGTTCTGGAACTTGGAGCGGTAGTTTCAAATGAACTGCCATAAAGCGCTTGAGCTAAAACCGCAACATTCTGATTCTTATTTGCTAAGTCTGCCCATTCTTCTAGTGGTCTAGGTTTAAGTGGGGAGAGAGTTAATCGTTGTCTTTCTATAGGTACAACGGCTATGCCATTTCTAGAAATTGTAGCACGTTCAACCCAAAAACCATATTCATTGGCTCTTTTCCATTCCAATGGTTTATCTACTGCCCAGCGTAACATCACCTTTTCTGGGAGAGAACGGGTAATTAACTGAACTGATGCGGTATCTTGACTCCAAGCCAAGTTTGTTATTAATAAAACTATTAGTACTATTTTCTTCAATCTATTAATTTTTAACTTATAAAAAGTATATACTATAACTTGTTTACATATTCAATATCGTAACCATTCTGATAAAGATTTCCTGGTGTAGAATAAAATAATTGTGATTTATAATTACCGAGAGGAATTGCTGGAAACCCTTCTAATAAATAACGGTACGAATCATACTTAACCGCGTCTCCTTCATTATTTCCATATCTACTTAAAACTGTATTTCGTAAATAAAGAAAATCTTCTTTGTACTGATAAGGTAAATCATAAACGAAAGGAATTCTGTTTTTTACCCAATATGAATAAGGTTTACTTTCCACATTTGCCTCATACTGGTTAGAAATATAAAATGACCGGATTGGTGGTACACCAAGAATATCTTCTTCACGATTGACCCGTATATTGCTGTCTAGGGGATAAATTTCATAAATAAGAGGATAGATTTTTTTCTTGTAATATTTGTCATCCAAAATAGCTTGACCATAAACTAGAGGTTGTGATGCCGTATATCTTCCACCTAAAATCTCTATTTTTTCTAGATATTCATAGTCAGCTACTTCAATTGACATGGAGTGCACATTTGCACCAATAAAGTTGAGAAGGTTATCTGTAACGTTTAAGTTCCCCACCTTATCACCAAAAGTTGCATACTTACTGGTTTTAAAACTATATTCCAATATTGATTTGGGAGCACCATTTGAAATGGTTACTTCCGCAGCTTTTTTGTTGGATACAACTACACTACCAGATGTGTTCTTAACTTCTTGAGTACCCGAAGTAGGATCAAACCAGTTGGTGTCACCTGCCTCTTCACCTGACAAAACTTCTGTTTGCTCTACTATAATTTCTGTTTGAATATCTGCTCCCGGTGGAAATGCCATCAAGTTTAGTGTGTGAGTTGAATTCAAAACCATTTCTGGCACATCATAGAACACAGTTGCTTTTGAACGGTCATATGATAGATTGGTGCGTACGCCTTGACCGTTTGAATTGGAAACAAATTCTGCTCGCATTTCAAAACCACTTTCGAAAAGATAATTCTGTTGTGATATCAACTTCACGTAGCCTGTATCAAACTCTTCGGGATGAAAACTCTGCTGTTCCAGAACAGGATACATATAGGCGATATTTTCTAATGGTATATGGTCTGGTGCTTTGTCGGTCATAAAAGTAGATTCCGATCGCTCAATTACAGGTTGACCGTTTTCAACCATGGTTTGATAAGACCCTCCAATTTTTTCGTCAAAGCTAACCTCAACTACTAACTGTACCTCTTTTTCAGAAGGTAAAGTTGCTACTGGCTTGAAAGTGACCGCGTCATTGGTGTCATTCCATTCCAATTGGCCTTCAAGTTCGCGTCCTTCTGAAGTAACCGTAAAGTTTTTGAGTTGTATTTTAAAAGTGCGATTACCTTCGTCTAAATTTACGGTAAAATCGGAATTCGCGGCATAGTTAAACACTGCCTGTGGTGCTGCAAATACAGATACATCGTCACTTGAATGCCTTGGCGTTAAATCTGAAATTATTGGAACACCCACTGTGTTAGAAATGCCCTCTAATTCACATTCTTCACCCAGTTCTACTTTCATTCGCATTCTTCCTTCTACTAAACCACCTAAGATTTTATAATACATGCCTACATAGCCCTGTATATAAACGGGGTTAGGGAATTGGCCTCGTAAAGCTGCAGCCACACCGGCCTCAGCTATTTTAAATTTACCTTTTATAAAGGCCAAGTCCACTTTTACACCAAATTCACCATAAAGATAGGCGTATACTTGCCCCATAGAGTACCAACCATTGTTGCCTACCGGGCCAGGTCTGCCTACACATTTAGCATTTGGGTAATAGGCGTGCATGACATCAAACCCAGCTCCAATTTCTACCGAAGCGTAAAATATGGGCCAGTCAAAACCATAGCCGTAACCAAAGTTCATTCCAAAGGCAAAACCTTTTCCAGAAACCAATTGGTTGTCTTTGCGTTCCCCTTTGAAAATATCATCGCCTAAAATCTTAGTAACTATTGGATGCGGACTTATATCGCCAGGAGGAGGTAATATTGTCCCTGTCATGAAATAACCGCCAACTCTAACTGAAACCCCAGAGTTGAACAACAAATCAATTCTTTGTTGTGGGGTGCCAATATACATGTACCAATCTTCAGGACCAGTATGTATTTTAGCGTAACCTGCTAAATTATTTGCTCCACCACCCTTTACGGCAGCTAAATCTAGATAGAGTTCAAATTCGCCATCAAAAGTGTCATTTACAAAATCTCTTTCAATACCTACATATACCCCTACTTTACCCGATGCGGCAATATCATGTACAGGAATTGATTCTTGCGCTACGCTTAAATAATTACCATAGCGCTTGTTTGCTGCTGCTGCACTATTTCCTTCAAGGGCTTTTCCTACCTTGCTAGCCGCTGCTCCGGTTTCAGCTAAACTGCCTCCGTCACCATCACCCATAATGGCACCTTCACCCATAAATCCAATACGATTTAGGCCACCATGTATATTATATTCCATTTCTAGATAAGCCTTACAAGAAAAGGAACCTGCATTTTGAGTTTGAATTTTAACTCCGGCCCTAATAGCAAGCCCAGTATTAGCATCGGGTTCATAAACGGCAGAACCAGGTTCAAAACCAGAAGCGTTACCACCTGTTTTTTTCATTCGGTTAGAGATACCTCCAACAAATGCTTTTAAGGGTAGTTTAGAGTCTCCATTGCCCTCCACATTATCCATCCAAACATCTACATTCCAATATCTGAACTCCGTTTTACCAAATATCGCGCGACCACCTACTTTGAAATTTGGATTTTTGAAAGTAGCCGATAAGGTACCATCAAAACCATCTCCATAAATAGGGTCATCTTCCATGACTTTTAATGAGCCCTCTAAGGTGAAATTACTTTTGGTGTATTTAATGGCAATACCATCAATTTTCACTTTTTCAAATTTCCATTCTTGAATTTTAGCACCTTCGTCTAACTTACCAAGAATATCCATACTAGTTGTAGCATGAGAACCTCCATCATCTAGATTTATTTTTAAATCAAAAGAAAGGCCTACTTGATTGTTAGGTGTTACTAGTTTTAAATCTCCGATAGAAGCTGGGAAACCCATAAGGTTCATTTCCCCATTAAAGCCAAATTCCTTTGCCTGTATAAGTTTTGTTCCGGGTGCTGTCTGTAATTCTAATTCTTGAAAACTAATACCGTTAAAGGCAAAACCATTTTTGTCTTCTGGATTGGGGTTTTCACCTTCTTTTTGATTTATTTTACCGGCAATGGCCAACTTACCATTTAATATTGCAGATGGATACGCCGTACCGTCCTTTACATTAATAGCAACAGTTGAATTACGTTCCAATTGCATTTCTCCTAAAAAGACAGGAGCAGTATAGCTCCCTTTTAGCACAGCGGAAAGACCATATTCGTCTTGAGATATATAACCAGAATATCCCATAGGTTCCTTTAAGATTGGAACGGAAACATCGCCTCCAATAGACCCGCCCGTTATAGAATTTCTTGAGAGGGAAATACTAACATCATCTATGGTAAAGGCCCATTTTCCTGCAGCGCCTTCTCCAGCTGGCAAAACATTTTCGCCAAAGAAGGTACCGGAAACGCCTTGACTATCCAATACTAAATTTTTTGCGCCAAATTCTACCCTTCCGTTTGTTTTTTTAGTGTTTTCAATGCCTTTTGGCAGCATTACACTAACTTCATCTGCATAGAAGCCACGCCATAATTTTCGGTCTTCGCTTGAGTAGATTTGGTCATAATCTGAAGGGAGTTGTAAATTGGGTGAATTTCTACTATCACTAAGATCTAGAATTACGTTTTCTAGATTAAAGCCCCAACCTTTTAAGCCTACAACCTCAAAGCGTGGTAGGTTAACATCTACTAAAAGGTCGTTCCAGCCTTCTGATTTTACACTGAACGAGGCACCTACATAGCATTCATTAGCTACAACAATGTCATAATCTTCAGTAAACTCATAGAGATTACCATTATAATTACCACATGTATATTCACCATCTTGGTCTATGGGCAGAAGTACGTTACGCGAAACGCGTACATCACCTTCAAGACTTATTGCTTTTAAATCAGAACAGTTAAATTCTATAAACGATTGGTCTGTAAAAGCACCTGTTTTAAGGTCAATTCCTCCTTTTAAGGTAAGCAACCAGTTGTCTCCTTGAATGGGTATGGCTTGGTTGCCTAAAAGCACCAGTTTCATATCTCCTGAGAGACCGCCATCATGAGAGAGTTTTACATTTTCTGCACCAAAAAAGAGCTCACGTTCAATACCGCGATCTTCTTCATTCGCTACCTCACCTTTTTCAGGTATAGTCAAACGGGCCCATATTTTAAGTAGGGCATAGCCCGATGTAAATTTTACTTCGGTAATGGCCAATTCTACCGAATTATTAGAGGTTTGGTCTGTTTTTTTAAGACCTACAGGGAGTTCTAATAAGTCTTTACCGGTTATAATGTCTACAAAATTGCCTAGTTTAGCCACTGCTTCAACCGCGTTTTTTGCATTGTTAATGAGTTTCTCGGTAGCTGGGTTTTGTTGAAAATTCTCTGCTAAAAAAGCGGCATTAAATTCTGGTTCTCTATTGGCAAACGATACATTAAAATTTTGATTCTCTACCAGTTTTTGGTCTAGGGTTGGGAAAGAACGGAAAACCTGTTCTTCCTCCACAGTTAGATCTCCTGTTTTTGAGTTATCTGAATTAATTGGGCCCGGAGCTAATACAGAACTACGCATAGCTGCCAACTGTTGCAAATGTGCAATTTGTTGCGTATTTGCTTTTTTAATTTTTGTGGTGTCTTTTGTATTTGAGGTTGTAGAATCTTTTGAAACTACAAATGAGTTTTTAGAGTACTCATCAGCTCCATAAGAAAAATCATTTGGGTTAGCCCAAATAAAATTTAACCAAAGGAAAATTATGAGATGTAGATAGTTTTTATTCATATTTCCGATTCTTTATTTTCCGATTTGAAACCTCTCAGGACATATTTAAACCCTTCAATTTTTGCAGCTATCAAATTATTGATTTCTAATGTTTCACCAGTTTTTTGATAATGTTCTATATGGAGTTTGGCCGAACCTACAACAAACCAAGCACTCAATAAACCTATAACACTGAAAACTACTGTTAGTGTATAATACATTAGTCTTTCTATTGACGTTATTTTTTTACCTTTTAGAAAAAAACGGTTTATCTTAATTTTTTCAATACTTTTATTTAGGTAGGCAACCTCGACCGTGCTATACTTTTTAAGTTGGTCCTTATTAAAAGATAGCGGTATTAGACTTCTTATATTGTTTTCTTTTAAAACACCTAATTGATTCAGAAATATTTCTATTTTTTCATGTTCTTTATCAGGCATATAAAAAGTTTTTTTATATGTTGTTACACTATCAAACTTTACAAACAATTTTAGATATCTTTTGTCAAAAGATTTGCCATTTGGTAAATAGGTGAGACTAAACTCTTGTAAAGGCTTTAAAGAAACAAATACATCTTGTTTTTGAGCTTTACTGTAAAATTCCGGCACAAATAAGAAAAGTATGCAGAACGTAACGCCTATCATAAAACCAAATGTTACTATGTAGTTTAAAGCTTTCACTTTTCTATAAATTGTGTTTTGCTAATTTATAATTCATTTGCTGTTTATTATTTTTTGTTTCTCCTCTTGTTTCTGTTACTACGGCTCTGTTCAACATATTGGTGCCGATGTGCAGCTTGGATTATATAATGTTTTATGAGTTTTAAAAACTAAACAAGCCTATTTGTAAAAGATATGGTTACATTTTTGAGTTCATTAAATTCAAAACCTGAGATCTTTAGCTCCTCTAATTTATTTTTTAATAATTCAGATATCAGGTAGCCTAATTGCGAGAAATAAAAAATGTCACTCTGATTTTCAAAAACAAGATTCATCTTTATTTTTAAATTTGATTTTAAGATTTTTTTCAATTCTTTATTGCTTGATACTTTTACATCCAACCTTTTATTATCCATAAAGAAAGAGGATTGTTCAGAGTTAAATTCATTCCATTCATTTTGAGCTAAATGAAAAATAAAATACTCTAACTTTTCTCCTTTGTACATCAATTTACTTTTGTAAAATCTAAAAGGCTTAGCAATACTATACTCTTCTAAAGTTTCTTTAAGTTTTCTTGAAACTAAAAAGCCTCTTGCAGAAGGTATGTTTTGACCTATATATCCGTATGCATCTAGCAAAATCCAATCATACTCTTTTTTGTAAGACAAATTATATAAATAGAAATAATCGAAAATTGGAGCATCATCAACATAATTTTCAAAAAATATCTTTCCAAATTCACCTCCCTTAGATAAAAAGCCGTTACTATTAGAAACCCTATCTCCATTGGCCCTAGGATAAACTTTTGGCCCTTCAGATAGTTCATCTTTTATGTTTTCATCATAAGAGCGAAGTTTTAATTGATAATATTTCATTTTATGGAATAATTAATGAGTTAACTACTTTATCTCCTTCAACTACTTGAGAATTTAATTCTACTTTTAAATCATTTACAAAATCAATAAAATCATCAAATGCATCTGACATATTTCCATTACTCTCATTAAATATTTCATCAATTTTATTAGTAATACCTTCATCATATGCAGGATGATTAGCGTGGTCTCCAACAACCTCTCCTAAACTGTTTTTTCTTCGTTTCTGAAGCATAATTCCATTTTCTAAATCCCCAAAATCCCAAGTTTTATTATTTTTTCTTGCCCAATCAAGAATACTCTGCAAGTTAGCATTGTCTCTAAGCACATTTTTTGGAATTATATGATGAGCTTCAAATAAATTCGATTGAAAGACATTTTTATGCCAATTATCAAAATCATCCAAATGAAGGGTGTATTCACTTAAATAATTTGAAGGATTTTGTTGTATTCGGTTGAAATATTTTTGGGCTACAGCTTTACTTTCAGCAACATCAAGAATAGCATTTCTGATATTCTTATTCATCAAGTTATTTACATAACTTACTAAATCTGCCCCTTCATCAGTTACATCATCAATTCCTCTTAAGGCCGCCTGATATTCGTCTTGTAATCCGTTTCGTTGAATAATATCTTCAAGTTGAGTGATTATTTCATCGATTTCATCTTGGTTAAGGTCGGAATTATTCTTTTTTAGTTGAGTTGCTCTGATAAATTCTCTCAATTCTTCAGCAGAATACCTGCTAACTTTTGCTGAAGATTGTGCAAGACCTTTTGTTAAGTCTAACCCGCCTTTGGCAGCTAAAGCGTAGGATACATATTTCCATTCTTCCCATTTTTCTTTGCACTTTTCCTTATCATCTTCTGTTTCTAGATTACCACAGCCGTAAGGACCACTTTCGGTAAAACTTAAAGTTATGTCTGTAACGGTATAAGCAAAATCGAAAAGTTTGAAAGAATTTTTTAATGCTATGGCAACCCTTGTGCCATCTTTTGCGGCCCTTATTGCAGTTATAGCACCAGCACCTTCTCCTAATGTTCCTATTGTTATAGCTACGTTAAAAGTGTTCCAGCCAAAATTTTTCCATCTTTGGGCTGTTTCATTTTCACCTAAATATTCTAGGAAAATTGCTGGTATAGGTGTCATTGCTCCACAAATTTCGGAAGCTCTAGGGTCTTCTGCACAGCCTGAAGCCAATGGCGAAACATCATTTAGAATGGTGAGACCAATCATATGAAAAGGATCAACATTATCTAATAAAGTTTCATATTCTTTGTTACTACCACAGCCTCTTGTGCCGGAACAACATGATATACACTTTTTAACAGATACTTTAAAAGTGTTCTCATGATAAACAACATCGTAATCATTACGATTTTGCACATATGAAACAAGTACATAATCTTTTTGTTCAACATCCCAAATTAACGGAGTTTCTATTTTTAGATTACTATCCGTTGCCATTACTGTTGAAAGACGCAAGATTTCTTTAAAAAAATCTGAATATGCATCGCCAGTAAAGTAGTCGCTAAGCCTATTTTTGAAATGGTATAATAGAGGCTTTTCGTTAACCTTATATTCAGCAGATTCTAATGCGGTAATAAAAGCTGTAGCTTCTTCGTCTTTTATTGCTGCGGTAAGTTTTGCAATTACTTCATGATGGTTTGGGAAAAAGAGTTTTTGTAGTTCTCCGTCGAACATAATCTTGAACATTTCAAGTTTTTTGTCTAAACTTAAAAGCTCTAACACTTCTACCTCTAAACGAAATGCCACTTCAAAAAGTTCATCTCTTTGTTCTATTGTTAAAAGACCTTGAACATCGTTTGAAACCCATTGATTTAAACTATTTAACGCTTTATAATAATTCTCCCAACTAAATGATTTTTGAACATTTTGCGTGATACTCTTTGCCGAATTTTCCCAAGCTTTGAACTGCTCTTTTTGGGCTTTAATTAATTCATCAGAACCTTGCTCACAAATTAATTCAGCAACCTTTCTTAAGTAATCTTCTTCAGAACCTTCTACAGTGGGAAGGTCTTTATATGAATCAAAGTATTTTTTTCCTTCTTCACACAAATCAGTTTCACAATTGGTTGTAATATTAACAGGGAGTAAATTTGAATTGGTACTGGAAAAATTGATACTATTTTTGTTGCTGTTTACATAGGCATAATCTGTCAAATACGTATTTGCACAATCATTCGGTACAGATTCAAATAAATAGACACTTGCATTATCCTGTATGTTCGGAATCAATTTAAGGGTATACGGATTATCATTACCTTCTGTATAGTAACCATCAAAACTGCCATCTGCCTTAAATCTCGCGTCATAGGCAACATTATTGTTCAATCTAAATCCGGGGACCGTTCCTTTAACCCTATCAGATTCTTCTTTTGACCTGATTATACTTGAATTCTCAATTGAAAATGGAGTCCAATCTGGTGTGAACCAAGTTCTGCCCGCAATCTCCCCATCCTCCTCATCTTGGAAAATATAAAACTTAAGATCAGGGTTATGAATTTGGGCCCAATGCGTATGCGGTAATTGGTCTCCGCTACCGTAGTCCATTAACCACTCCGTAGCATCTTCATTAATGCTATACTCAGTAAACGGGTGCTGTAAGGCAAAAATACCATGGCCTATTTCGTGAGCTAGAGTTTTGCTTTTATCACCGTCTTTATCTTCCTCTTTAGGATTGCCTCCAAAGACAAAACCCATTTGGCGCTGTAACGGCATAAACCCACCAATAGAGCTCGAAGGTTCAATATCATTGAAGACTAAGATATAATAGGTGTCACTTTTATACCCAGACAATTGCTTAACCCTGTTTACGAGCATTTTTTGCTCTTCATTGTAAGCGGCGGCCCAGGCACTCTCTCCAAAATCTAGCTGTTCGTTCGCACCAAGTTCACTTTTATTAACAGAAAGGTTGAGGTTATCTCCAAACTGGATATTGGCAACCGCTTTTTCAAAAATGTTGGAGACATTGGTTTCTATACTACCCAAAGAGGCTCCGTTAACGGAGACCAAGGCTACTTTTACCGTTCTTTCTGTTAGATGCCATAAAGTAAAGGCTCCTGCTGTAAGCTGTTTGATGTTGTTCTCTTTGTCAGGTACTACGGCATATATCACTTCATTTTCAAAAGTGTATCTACCCGTTAACGTTAATGTGGCCTTAGTACCATTTAGGATATGGGGTATAACCTCCCCTTGCTTATTCTTAAAGATAACATCAGAAGCAGCGTAGGTGCTGTTTTGAATATCAATATCAGCTTTTATTTGTGTGGTGGCACCATTTTTTACTGCGTGATGGGTGAGGGGGTAGTCATCGCCATCGGCATCTTTTATTATGGTATATTCTTGTTTGAGCTGGCCAATGCTGCCTGAAGGCATACTATCCATTCCGTAAGTTCCTTCTTCATCAAAGGTTACTAGAATACCTTGTGCCGTTAAAGATTCTATTTGGCCATCATTGGAAACCCCTTGTACATTGCCCGAGGTTACGGCTCCTCCAGAATCCATAACACCGCCTTCGGTTATCTCTCCATCGGCATCTACGTAATACGTTTTCCCTTCACTGTCGGTAATCACCATATCATCACCTAAAGGTTCTGATTTGGTTGCCCCGGTATAAGGGTTGGTAATGACAATTTTCCCGTCTTCTATAGTTATATCATCCTTGCTAATAGCCCAATCAACCTCTATTTCATCAAGGTCGTTATCTCCTTCAAAAAACTCCCCAGTTGCATCAACTACATCCGTAACGGTATTAATGGCTTCATCAATATCTAGAATGTTCTTAAGGCTAGGGTCGTACATAGTAGTTACCGTTCCTTCTGCTAACTTCTTGTCCGTATTAATGAGTATATTGGTAAACTCTACACCAACTCTAATACTGTTTAAATAAGGGATGGTTACATAGCCTTTTCCCGTAAACCTACCGTTGCTTCCACTTACGTCTAAAACGTTAATAGGAAAATCTCCTGCTGTAAATTGCTCACCAGAGTTAATACTTGGTAAAGGTTCTTTGTTGGATACGTCAAATTCTGGGGTAATACCACATTCATATACGCTGGCTTCGTCATCAGCAATAAAGGTGGTAAACTGTTTGGTTATGCTCCAATCACTACCAGTAACGGCGCATTGTTTTTGTACTTGATATTCATAAACAGTACCTGCTTTCAAATCCCACAACGTGGTTTGGTTTGAAGTAGTTTTGTTCATGAACCACTCATTCCCCCCTTCGGCTGCGCTCAGTGGGTCATTTTTCTGTCTGTATCTTAAGGTATATTCTGGGATATCCGTAGAAAAGTCGTCCCAGAAAATATTGGCATTGGTGCTGCCTTTAACCTCATGGCTTATTCCAATAGGTAAATCACAACTAGTAGCGTAACTGAACGAATAGATTTCACTATACCCTTGGTTTTCGAACAGACCAATTTCTTCAATACCTTGTTTGGCTTTTGCTTGAATACGCCACGCATAATTTTTTCCCGAAAGAAAAAGCGGATCTGCCGGTCCGTAAACATAGGTGGTTGCTGAGGTGGTGGTTGAAAAAACGGGTGGGGAACTTAAAAAGGCCTGTTGTGGGTCTACTTGGGTATCCCATATCTCAACAATACTGAGTTCGTACTCCACATTACTGACGTTTATGTGTCTTGGAGTCCATTGAAATACAATATTCTGTGGATTTGTTTCCGCTATATTGTCTTTATTTCTTGGTGAAACCAAAAACGGAGGATCGTTGTGAAAAACTACACTGGTAGCACAACTTCTTTGTGAAAGGCGATTGCCGGTAAGGACATCAAAAACTTCAAAACAGAAAGTATAGGCGCCTTCAGGAATTGCCTTGCCATATACGTTGGGCGAAATACCTGTAATATTTTCTAGCCTGAAATAGGGTGCCAATTGCACGTTGGTAAGCACTAATGGTGTTCCTCCTTCCAAAAAGAGCTGCTCTGCACCTACAACGAAATCATTACTCTGAAAGTTAATACCCCCACCTGAAAAATACGTACGGAGTCTAATCTCACGGTTGGCAACCTCAAAATCATTCAAAATAATTTGCACTCGCAACGGACTGCTTATGGTACTAGCATCTGCATAATCTGAAAAATAGATGGGCGAAGGAGGCGTCGCCTGCGGAATTACCTGAACAGGAAAAGATTGGGCGCTAGCAGAGAAAAAATTTAGTAGTAGTACTAATAAAAGAAGTGGACGAATTAAAAGAGTAGGTAGTGTAAAGTTTGCAGTTTGCAATTGCCCACAGTCGCTTACCAGCTCTTTTGTAAAATGCTGCAATCGTAACATGCTATTCTTCATATGTTTTACCGCTCTATTTAACATTCACTGCGCATTTTTTTAATTTTCACTAACTACTAACTACTAACTACTAACTACTAACTACTAACTACTAATTCTTATTGATATATTTCAGCTCAAATAAGTCTGGATTCACCAAATTCAACGACTTCTTATAATAGAAATCTATGATTTCATTTTCAAGATAGTATTCTAGTTTCTGTACATTACCTTCCGATTTCTCGTAAATCTCAAAGCCTTTCAGAGCGTTGGCTTCTTTAAATTCTTTTAAAAATCCACTTGGGTTAATGATGTCTTCTTTAGTGGTGTATTCAGAAAATTGCGTTTCCATCCATCTGTGGCCTACCAATTTTTCTAAACGAGTTCCCCGTTCTTTTAGCAATGCCTGATATTTTGGAGCTATAGCTTTATCCCTGACAGAGTAATCTTCAACTGCTTTTCCGTTTAACGGGTGTTTGTCGGCTTCCAGTTTTTTGACTACAAATAACTTTTCTAGAGCCATGTCAATTTTAGTCATATCGTCTTTGATGGACATTATGATATTGTAAAGGGCATCATCATAAACAGCTTGAAAATCACCGTAAGCATAAAGTTCCTTTAAAAAAACAAGGGCACTTTCTTTATACTTTTCTTCGCGTTTTTGCTCTTTGACTATGGCTAAAAGTATTTTTAGTTCGTCTTTTTTGAATTGCGGGATATCTGCAAATTGTGAGCTTTCGGACACATTGGTCAATTGCTCATTTAGTTCAGGAATAGTTCCGCTGTAGGAAACATTTCGGTATCTGAAACTAAGTGAGTTCTCCTTACTACGAGGCTCACGTTCGTTAAGAATTCGTTGGTTTCGGTCTAAATTAAGCTTGAAATTGTCAAAGGCGTAGCTGTAGCCAAAAGTTATAGTAAGGTCACGGCTATTGTTCAAATCTGTATTTCTAAAAAGCATCAGGAAATTTAGGTTGAGGTTATGCTTTTTATATAATGTATATGTGCTGCCCAATCTAAAATTATAAACGTTATTTTGTCGATTTCCATTGGTGAAGGCCGTGTTGTAAGAACTAGAGAAATTAGTACGAAGCTGCTTGTCAAAAAATTGCTTTCCTATTGACAACGTCGGTCCTAGAGTCATATTGTCATCTTCTGCCACTGTGTTATAAGAAACATTTCCGGCAAGCGAAATATTTAATGTTTGTTTTGGATAACCAAGGGTATAGCCAGCCATTCCATTGTAAAAGGAATTTTGACCACCTTCTATAGTTTCACCTTCTTGTTGATTGATACTGTTTTGGTAGACCAAATTTAAGTTGGTACTGTGTTGCTTTGTGTCTGTTTTCTTTAGCACATAGTTGACTCCTAAATTGGCGTTTTGAGAAATCTGACGGTAGTTAAGCGTATCTACATTGTCATAAACACCTACTTGGTTAATGTAGTCAAATTGATCTCGGATATTGGTATAAGATTGAAAGTTGGAATACGATGCATTGAAACCCAAACGTTCGGAAGCCGTGTAATTAGCATTGACCGAACTAACAATACGTTGTTGGTTTGATGATTTTGCCTTGTCCAAATTATCGCGTTGTAAACCGGCATTTACGCTAAGATTCAGTTTATTTTCAAAAATGGACTGACTGGCGTTTACTGTAATGTTTTCTAGGTCGTTATTGAAATAGTAGGCACCCAAAGTCTTGTAATCAGGGTCTATTCTTTCGTATCCCACACCTAAGGTTCCATTACCGGCTGGGTAATCAAAAGAAGCATTTAGGGCATTGTAATACTGAGTACTTATATTTTCTTTTAGGATGAAGGATAACAAGCCAGCAGACGCAACGTCTTCGGTCAAACGTGTGTCTTCGGTAACCCCTGAAATAGCATATTCTACATGAATAGTAGCCTTCTCAAATAGTCGAAATTCCGATTCAAATGAGAGCACAGCGTTGTCTTTTGGCGAAAGCCCAAGTTCTAAAGGATACGGAGTCTCCAAAGAATTTGTCTCGTCATTGGCCTTAAATAGAATAACACCCAGTTTCATGAAGTCAAAATCATAAGCGGTCTTAACACCGTACCCCATACGTTTATATGCGGTAAGGGCTTCAGGGTGTTCTTCATTATATTCTGTGGCCTTTAAAAACCTACCATACATTCCGCTGATTTGAAATTTTCCTTCGGGATTTAAATCAAAACCGGCTCCGCTAAATTGGTGTCCCGCTAAGGTATAAGGTGAAAAGGTCATACTAACATCCCCTAAATGCGCCGTGGCCCATTTATAAGAAGGGTGAAGACTAAGTCTATTAAAGTTGAACGGATTCGGAAAGTCGAATTCTTGATTGGAGTAGGTGAATGATAACGGAATATTATAAACCCCTGCAATATTAAAGTTTAAGTTACCTGTTAGGTAGTAGGTGAGTGCCTGGCGGTTGGCGGTACCATCATAATACACCGCATTGGCAGCTACACCGCCATTATAGCGTAGCCATTTTTCCTTGCCCAGTTGGTCAAAGTTGATACTTTGGGAAAAACCAAGGGTACAACACATAAGTAAGGGAACTATTAGTCGATACAAAGATTCTTGTTCTAAAACGTTAAATGTAAGTTAAACAAGGAAAATTACTACAATATTTTCGATGAAGCGCAACTGCTACGAGAGGATTTCACAAAACATCATGTGTTTTATAAAGAGTAAAATAAAGCTAATACACTATGGGTGTTGACTTCGATAAGGCTTCGATTTGGTAATGTGAAAATTTAAAGATTTTTAACATTAGCTTGAAAAAATCATTAAAAACTAACAACCTTCCATTCCTGACCAGCAGAGTAATACGTTTTCAGTTCTTTAAAACCAATGGCTGCATGTGCTTGAAGCGATCGAGTATTGCTAGCATCAATCTCGGTAATAATAGATTCAAAAGTCGGTTGCGTAACGGATTGCATGGTTTCATATAATTTTCTGAAAACACCTTGTTTACGAAAAGCTTTGTCCACACAAATTTGCCCCATAGCAATAAAACTGGGTATTGGGGGGATTATAGCTTCAAGTTCATCAAACATGGGCTTAAGAACGGCAATGTCATTTGCGAATTTCGGATGCATACAAAGGGCATATGCAATAACTAAATTATCTGACTTGGCTATAATATGAGCACAGACATCATTCATCGCTTTTAAAATTTCAAATGTATGAACCACAGTAACAAAACCTTCTTTTTCTTTTTCTTTGGGTGAAATGGAAGTAGGTAGGTTTTTCTGTTGAAGTGCCAGAATTTCCTTTAGTTCATTATCCGTTGTTGCCGTAGTATACGTTATCACTAGTATTCAGTTTTAAGCCAGTTATTTCTTTTGTGCAATTGCTTTTTTGAAGGGGCTTTACCATCCTTTTCCGTTAGAAATAAATGATAGTCTGGGTTTGCTTTTAGAATTAAGGTGGTGTGCTTTTCTACTCCGAAGCGTTCAAAAGTAATTTTCAGTGTATCTCCAATCTTTAGTTTTTCTATATAGGCACTGAATTGTTGCCCGTCCGGGAATCCATTTCCGTTAATATCGGTAATAACATCACCTTTATCCAGCACAGAAATATAAGCTGGAGATTCCATTTTTGGATTCGATTGAATTTCACCATGACCATCACCATCTAGCGATACAGCTGCCCCAAAATAAGGTTGTTCTGAATTTTGTTTCAACGTAACACCAACGGAGTTTAATAGCGAGCTATAATCAGGCATCTCACTTTTGTAAATATATTTGTTGAAGAAAGTACTGGCAAAGTCGATTCCAGCGTATTCAGCTAGCACTTGTTGAAGGTTTTCTATTACATACGGTTTTTCAGCTTTTCCATATTGTTTCCAAACTAGTTTCATGAAGTCATCTAGGTTCAATTTTTCTTCACGGAGTGATAGGTCAAGCGCAAGTCCGAGTACACTTCCGTAAGAATAATAAGAAATAAAGGTATTCTCTCTGTTTACCGGGTCTACGGAGGTAGCGGCATCCACAAAAGGAGCTTGGTAGCTCATTTCTATAGGGTTGAAATACTGAAGTGCAGGTGAGTTCCAGACATAGTTGAACGTTCCTGAAATGCCATCCACATACTTTTCAGGTGAAATAATTCCTGCTCTACAAAGAATAAGATTCGTGTAATAACTGGTAAAACCTTCGGCAAACCAAAGGGCACCACTCATATTGGTTTTTTCAAAATCAAAAGGCTCTAATGATTTTGGGCGAATACGCTCAACGTTCCAAGCATGAAAAAACTCATGAGACACGGTTCCGATATTACCTTCCATACCTCCATTGGCCAAACTACGTGTGCTAGTAAGAATGGTAGAATTACGATGCTCCATGCCATCACCGGAAGCATTGGGAATATAACAAGCTAAAAAAGTATAGGTACCATAATCAAATTCTGGAAGTTCTCCATATACTTCCTTTTCTGCTAGAACGGTTTTCTTTACGTTTTCGAAATATGCATCTAGTTCTTCATCTGTACCATTATGGTGCAGCACAAAACGTATTTTTTGTTTCTTTCCGTTGTCCTCAACCTCAAATTCACGAACCGAATGGTTACTTATTTCAGTAGGACTATCCATAAAATAATATAGGTTTGGAGCAGAATATGTGGTGCCAGAAGCCAAAGGAAGTTGAGTGGCTACCTTCCACTTCAAATCTTTTCTTACCTTAAAATCTACTTCAATTTTTCTATCGCTCAGGGCAGGGGCGTACATAAATGTCGCAGGTATATTTAAGTGGGCATGCGTTTCATCTACTTGAGAATAGGTACCTCCTCCTCGGTTGGCAAACAAAGTGTAACTTATTTTAATAGTACCATCATGGCCCGTTACTTGCCATGAATATGGGTCAGGACGTAACACTTCTAGAGTTTTGCCTTTGCTGTTCGTAGCTTTAAAACTATAAACGTTTTTTGCAAACTCATGCAGCGCATAGCGCCCAGGAGAAGAGCGACTCATTCTGAAAGCAACCGTATCCGTTTTTAAATCGGGAAAGGTTCCTTTTACCACCGCTTCATGGTGTACGGCATTCTCAAAAGAAATTTCATAGTTGTTGGTTTGGGCAAAAAGTACGCTTGTAGCAATAAAAAGAAAGAAGGAAATGGAGAATTTCATTGATGTAAATTTAATGAGACCAATATACTATTTAATCAGAGCATTCGCTATTTTTGAATTTTACCATTTTGAAGTAAGATTTGTATTACACGTGTAATCGAAACAATCTTTTTTGAGCTTAAGAATCTCTTTAACGACTGAATTACCATGATGAAAAAAATACACTGTATTGTACTGTTGTTCTTGGGTTCTATTATATTTTGTTTTGGGCAAGAAGAAACGAATTTTCCTCAATATAAAAATCAGATTTCTACAAATTTATTACTGCCTTTTGCTGGTAGTTTTGATTTAACTTATGAGCGAACAATTGCTAATAAGTGGGCAGTAGGTTTGTCCGGTGCAATTTATGGAGATGATTTTGGAGATTTTGATACTGAATCTTCAGGCTATTACGATCGTACCACAAATTTTGAGATAATGCCTTTTGTACGGTTCTATTTGAACAGCACTAAAACCAACGGCCACTTTTTTGAAGTCTTTGGTTCCATATCCCAAGTTGAACAAACCGGTGGGTATGTACGCAACGTTAATGATCAAGGCTACGGCGTGTATGTTATTGGCTCCGAAAACTACATTGTTGGTGGTTTGGGAACGGGATATGGGTATCGGTTTTTATTTATGAAGAACAGATTGGTTGTAGAAGGACAATTGGGTATACGAACCAATTTTAGCACTAATTTCTTTTTTTTAAATGTTGCCTTAGTGCGCACAGGAATAAAAATAGGGTATAGGTTTTAAAACTTGTGATTATGAGATATGCATATATTGGTTGCTTCCTTTTAAGCCTACTCATGGCAGGCTGTTTTTCTAATGATGACGATTCTGCGATAAACTATATAGACCTACAAGTAGAGGATGTATTTGTCTTTGATGACCAAACCGAGTATGTAGTTGGAGATACCATTTTCTTTTCGCAAAAATTTAGCCGGTATATTAAAGAAGAAGGGTACAATGAACTCTTGGATATATTTGAAACTACAAAAGACAATCAGTTTGCTTATTCTTTTAATGTTAAAAAATTCTCTGATTTTTCCAATACTTATGTGAACGTTTCAATAGACCCTGAATACATTATTACTTCAGGAGAAAGTCCTACGGATTACTTTTTTTACAATGATTACGTTACGGTTGCCAAATTGAACGAAGCAGAAGATGCATATGAGTCAAGGGTCGGAGTAGTTTTACAGGAAATTGGGTCTTTCCAGTTGGACTTATCTTTTGTCTATTTCAGAAATGGGTTTGATTACAATAACAAAGAGAGTGTTGATTTAGATATAAGGCACCGTTTTACAAGTCCTAATGATGCTTATAAAGAATTTGAGGTAGTAGAACAGCAGTAATGTTTTATTTTCCTTCTAAGTATATTTAACGAATTCAATTGAAGGTTCGTTTGCTTCCTGTTTTATAAACTTTTCGGCTTTACAATTTATATAACAAACCCAGTTATTGTTCAGGATCATATAATCATAATCTTTCCGTTTAGACAAAACCCCTAATTACATGGGGTGTCATAGCGCACATGGTTTTACCTTTGTTGTCAATAAAAATCATATTATTACTCAATTTTTAAAACATTCGTTTGGCTTCTATTTGGACTGATATGAATAGGCTCGGCTCAAGCGAAAAATGATAAAATCTACTATAACAAAACTTGGAAGGAGATTTTACAACTTATCTCTTAGGGAATAAATTAGCTGCTACATATGTTAAGGGTCAGTTTATTTTGGAGCGCATACCCATTTCTCGCAACAGCTAGGACCAGAGATCAAATACTTTAACGAAGGTATGTTGTAGTAATCAAGTATGTGTTTGTTTTGATGAAACAGCTTACATTTGGTTTATGGTACAGCTACCCGAAAAACTTATTCAAAAATTAGAGCTTAGAAATGGGCAAAATTCCATGCGCATTATTCCAAGCCCTAATGAAAAGCGAGTAGACTTTTCTTCCAATGATTACTTAGGCTTGGCCCAAAAGCCTACATTATTCGATATGGCCAGTAAAATAGTGAAGCAAACGGGACACATTGTAAATGGTGCTACCGGATCTAGATTGATAACGGGCAACCATTCTCTTTACAACGAACTGGAAGAGATGCTGGCCAAATTTCATCGTACGGAAGACGCATTGGTCTTCAATTCTGGATATGATGCCAATCTTGGTTTTTTTAGCTCGGTACCGCAACGAGGAGATGTTGTTCTATATGATGAATATATTCACGCTAGTATTCGCGATGGTATCCAAATGGGGAATTCCAAGAGCTATAAGTACAAGCATAACAACCTTAAAGATTTAGTTCATAAATGTCAGGTTGAGCGAAACAAAGACTTGGCTGATGTTGAAATCTATGTGGTCACTGAATCTGTTTTTTCCATGGATGGAGATGTACCTGATTTAAGTGCATTTGCCAAAATATGTAAAGATTATAATTGTCGGTTTATAGTTGATGAAGCCCACGCCCTAGGAGTTTTTGGAAAGCAGGGTGAAGGTTTGCTCCAAGAACTGAATTTGCATGAAGAGGTTTTTGCCCGAATCGTAACTTTTGGCAAAGGTATGGGGTGTCATGGTGCTGCAATTTTGAGCAGTACTTTGCTAAAGTCTTATCTAGTAAATTTCGCCCGTAGTTTTATTTATACCACGGGGCTTTCGCCGCATGCTGTAGCCTCGGTTTTATCAGCATATGACCATCTTCAAAATCGGGTTGATGAGGTGGTAGCACTAAAACATAATATTACGTATTTCAATCAAAAATTAGAGAGTTTTAATTTAAACTCAAAGTTTATCCCCAGTAATTCTGCTATTCATTGTTGTATCATTTCAGGTAATGATAAAATTCGCGATATTGCCAAAGTCATTCAGGAAAAAGGGTATGATGTAAGACCTATTCAATCTCCCACTGTACCTGAAGGTCGGGAAAGATTACGTGTTTGTCTTCATAGTTTTAATACTGAAAAGGAAATTGATACTTTGCTAAAAGCTATAGCTGATCTTATGTAATATGAAAGAGAAATTCTATACGATAGCATCTTTTGAATACCCTTCTGATGTTCAAATACTGAAAGGTAAATTAGAGTCTGAAGGTATTCCTGTTTTTCTTAAAGATGAATTTACTTTGAATTCTGACCCTATGATTAGCAACGCAATAGGCGGGGTAAAAGTACAAGTATACACAGAGGATAAGGAAAAGGCTACGGAGATATATAATGAAATCAGGGCTTACGCCTTAGATGACAATGGTAAATTGATTGTCTGTCCCAATTGTAAAATGCAAAAATCAGAGGTGTATTATAACAGAAAAGGAATTTTATATAAACTTTTTCCTTTTTTTGAGGAAAAAAAATACAAATGCCTACATTGTAACATGATAACAAAACCTCAATAGCATGCAGCAAATTTTTGTGACAGGAATATCTACCGAAGTAGGGAAAACTATAGCTTCGGCCATAATAGCGGAAGCTCTTGAGGCTGATTACTGGAAACCCGTTCAAGCCGGTGATTTGGATAACACGGATAGCGATAAAGTAAGCTCACTAATTTCAAATGATAAAACGGTCATACACAAAAGCCGTTATGAGTTAAAAACTCCTATGAGTCCACATGCCGCTGCAGAAAGAGATGGGATAAAAATGGACCGACTAGAAATAGTGGAACCTGTAACCGATAATTCTTTAGTGATTGAAGGCGCTGGCGGTATTTTGGTGCCCCTGAACGAGAATGACACGGTTTTGGATATTATCATGCCAACATATCATGTTATTGTCGTTTCAAGACATTACTTAGGCAGCATTAACCATACACTTTTAACAATCGGTTGGTTGCAACAAAAAGGATATGATGTTTCTGTGCTCTTTAGTGGAAAGGAAAATCCGGAGACGGAAAATATTATTCTTCATAAAACGGGTGTTTCGTTAATCGGTCGTATTGATGAAGAGCTTGTTTTTGACAAGGCCGTAATTAAAAAATATGCTGATAAATTCGCGCCAATCTTAAAAACGCTTCAGGTTTAATAATGTATTCTCACTAAGGCTAAATCTAGCTTGCTACTTGTAAATAGGTATAACGGATTGCGACCTTCTAAGTTTTGTTTGTAGGTTGTAAAAATCCAGCATCGATATACTTCAAAAAAAAAGTTTTAATTCCTCATCTTTGCATTATGAAGAAGGCAAACGCGTCAGAAACCCTAGTAATTGAAAGTCTATCTGTTAGAGATAAGAAACATCTTTGGCACCCATTAACACAGCATAAACTGCATCCTGAAATGTTAGGAATCGTTAAGGCAAAAGGTGCTGTTTTGTATGATGAGAATGGAAAAGATTATATAGACGGCATTGCATCTTGGTATACAAGTGCCTATGGTCATTGTAACGAGTATATTACAGATAGGGTCTATGCCCAAATGCAAAAACTGGATCAAGTGGTTTTTAGTGGATTCACTCATGAGCCTGCCATAAAACTTTCTGAAGAACTTATTAAGATATTACCTGAAAATCAAGAGAAATTATTCTTTTCCGATAACGGTTCTACCGCAACGGAAATCGGTATAAAAATGGCTTTGCAGTATCATTTTAACAACGGAAGAACACGCAAAACGATGCTCGCTTTTGAAGAGGGTTTTCATGGCGATACGTTCGGTGCTATGTCTGTTTCAGGGCTATCTGTCTATAACGGTCCTTTTGAAGAGTTTTTTATTGATGTAGAGCGTATTGATGTTCCCACGGATGAAAATATAGAGGGTATTCTATCAGATTTAGAAATTAGGTTGCAACAGAACCATATTGCGGGATTCATCTATGAGCCGTTAGTGCAAGGAGCCGCAGCCATGAAAATGCACAAGGCTGAAAATTTGAATCGAATTTTACAGTTATTAAAAGTACATGGTGTACTGACCATTGCAGATGAGGTTATGACTGGTTTTGGTAAAACCGGGAAACCTTTTGCTTCGGATTATATAGATACCAAACCAGATATCATTTGCATGTCCAAGGCGTTGACGGCAGGGCTAATTCCTATGGCGATTACGAGTTGCTCACAAGAAGTTTATAATGCTTTTTATAGTGATGATTTAGCAAAGGGATTGTTCCATGGTCATACCTATACAGGAAACCCATTGGCTTGCACTGCAGCTTTAGCTGGGTTGGAGTTGTTACAATCAGTAGAGATTCAAGATAGCATCAAAAGAATAATTTCTTCGCACCAAGAATTTGATTTGAGAGTAAAGAACCATGAAAAAGTTTCGGGTACACGACAATGCGGAATTATTTACGCGTTAGACCTTAATGTGAAAATGGAACGGTATGGTAATTTACGCGACCAGATTTTCAAGCATTTCATGAATAATGGGGTATTTTTGAGGCCTTTGGGTAGTACAATCTATATTTCTGCACCTTACGTCATTACAGATGAGCAGTTGCAGAAAATATATACTACCATAGAAGATCTACTGAACAGTATTTAAATTTTCCGTTTGAAAGAACCAATATCCATTACCGCAATAGGCTCAATTTCTCCTTTAGGAAAAACATCTGAAGAGACTTGGGCAAGCTACCTCCAAGATAATCACTTTTTTGAACAGAAGGCTTTTGGTGAATCCACGGAATGGGCCGCCTCATTATCTAAAGATTCAAAACAAGAAATAGAAGAGCTTAGGAATTCAGATAATAAATACAAAAGTCTTGATGATTCGGTTTTGTTTGCGCTTTATGCTTCAAGAGACGCGATTGCTAAAGCAGGTTGGGAAGCAGGCGATGATTTCGGAATTAATATTGGATCTTCACGTGGAGCCACAGCACTTTTTGAAAAATACCATCAAGAGTTTCTGGAAAATAATAGAACGGCAACACTTTCATCACCAACGACCACCTTGGGAAATATCTCGTCATGGGTAGCTCACGATTTAAAGTCAAAAGGTCCAGAGATATCGCATTCTATTACCTGTTCTACGGCGCTACATGCCGTTTTAAATGGAGTAGCGTGGCTAAGAAGTGGCATGGCAGATAAGTTTTTGGTAGGCGGTAGCGAAGCGCCGTTAACATCTTTTACCATTGCCCAGATGAAGGCGCTCAAAATCTATTCGCAGTATAATACGGAAGATACTTCAAAAGGGAATGAAGGATTCCCTAGTCGTGCTTTAGATTTCGAAAAGGAAAAAAGCACCATGATTCTTGGAGAAGGTGCTTCTATAATATGCTTGGAAAAAGGTGTAAATGAAAAGACCTTGGCTATTATTGAAGGAGTAGGTTATGCTACAGAACCCTTACGTCATAATATTTCTATCTCTACGGACGCCGAGTGTTTTCAAAGTTCCATGAAAATGGCATTAGGAGAAATAAATCCTGAAGAGGTAGATGCTATTGTTATGCATGCGCCAGGCACAGTAAAAGGGGATATATCTGAGTATAAAGCAATTGAAAAAGTTTTTAGTAACAAACTGCCCTTTTTAACTACAAATAAATGGAAAGTAGGGCATACTTTTGGAGCTTCGGGAGCGTTAAGCATAGAATTGGCGGTATTGATGATACAGCACCAACATGAAATAAAAGTGCCTTTTATCACCTATAGTTCATCACCGAAAAAACTTGAAAAAGTACTTGTAAATGCAGTTGGTTTTGGTGGTAATGCGGTTTCCATTCTGCTCTCCAGATAAACGGCGCGTTTTTTAATATTAGAGTTAGGAATATTTTGTCTAATTTGGAATTTCAATTTTAGAAAGGTTATTTTTACGCCGAGATTTCCAAAAAGACTATGAGCGAAACAAGACACAACTGGACGAAAGAAGAAATTCTTGATATTTACAACAAACCTTTAATGGAGCTGCTTTACGATGCAGCTACTATCCATAGAGAACATCACGATCCAAATACGGTTCAGGTTTCAACTTTACTTTCTATAAAAACCGGTGGTTGTCCGGAAGATTGTGGCTATTGCCCACAAGCGGCACGTTACCATACGGATATTGAAGGTAACGACCTTATGAAAGTTTCGCATGTAAAAGCGCAGGCGCTTAGAGCAAAAGCCTCTGGTAGCTCGCGCGTTTGTATGGGTGCTGCGTGGCGTAATGTAAAAGATGGTCCAGAGTTTGATCAAGTATTGGAAATGGTACGTACCATTAACAAGCTAGATATGGAAGTTTGTTGTACGCTGGGTATGCTAACAGAAAACCAAGCACACCGTTTGGCAGAAGCTGGGTTGTACGCTTACAATCATAATTTAGATACTTCAGAAGATTATTATAAAGATGTTATTTCTACCCGTGCTTTTGAAGACAGGTTAGATACTATAGATAACGTCCGTAAGAGTAATGTAACCGTTTGCAGCGGTGGTATTATTGGTATGGGCGAGGAAATAGAAGATCGCGCCGGAATGCTAGTTGCTTTAGCTAGTTTGAATCCACAACCGGAGTCAGTACCAATAAATTCATTAGTTGCGGTAGAAGGTACGCCAATGGCGGATATGGATCCCGTTTCTATTTGGGATATGATTCGTATGGTAGCTACTACACGTATTGTTATGCCAGAAACACAAGTGCGTTTATCTGCTGGCCGTACGGAAATGAGTAGAGAAGGACAGGCTATGTGCTTTTTTGCAGGTGCCAATTCTATTTTTGCTGGAGATAAGCTATTGACTACGCCAAACCCAGATGTAAATGAAGATATGGAGATGTTCAAACTTCTTGGTTTGAATCCTCAAAAGGCATTTACTAAAGTTTCTCAGCCTAAAACGGTAGAAGCTTCAGAGTCTAAGTTGCAACCTTTGGGGGAGAAGCCAAAATGGAGCCGACCAGGACACAAAATTGAGCGTAACGAAGAAGCTAAGGCAAAGAGCAAAGTAGTAGATTAATTTAATTTTAAGTAAATCTTTACATAAGGTTAATTAAATTTGCTGCTTAAATAGAATCCTATTTCCATTGAAGCTAACAGCAATTCCAAGGGTATCATCAATTACCAAGGAAGATTTTTTAGAACATTATTTTAAACCACAGAAACCTGTGGTTATAGAGCGTGCTATAGAAAATTGGCCTGCTTTTGATAAATGGAATCTAGATTATATTAAGGAGATTGCCGGAGATAAGATGGTGCCGCTTTATGATGATAGGCCCGTTAATCATGAGGATGGTTTTAATGAGCCTCATGCTAAAATGAAGATGTCCGAGTATGTAGACCTTTTAAAAGCTAAACCTACCAAATACCGTATTTTTCTTTGGAATGTTTTAAAGGAAGTTCCTCAGCTTCAAAAAGATTATAATTTTCCTGATTTTGGATTAAGACTTAAAAAGAAGCTACCCATGCTCTTTTTTGGTGGAACCGATTCCTATACTTTTATGCACTATGATATAGATATGTCCAATATCTTTCATTTTCATTTTGAGGGAAAAAAGGAGTGTATTTTATTTGCTCCTTCAGAAACCAAGCATCTATACAAAGTACCTCATTCACTTATAACGCACGAGAGCATAGATTTTACGAATCCAGACTTTGATAAATGGCCTGCTTTGAAAAAAGCCAATGGTTTTAAAACTGAATTGAATCATGGAGAAGTGCTCTATATGCCGGAAGGGTATTGGCATTATATGGAGTATAAAACTCCTGGATTTTCAATGAGTTTAAGGTCGTGGCCAAAGAATCCTATAAATTTTGCAGAGGGGGTCTATAATGTTTTCATAATGCGTAATTTTGATATTTTAATGCGAAAATTACAAGGTCAGAAATGGATAGATAAAAAGAATAAAAAGGCAATTGAGCGAACGGCTAAAATTTTGTCCCAATAATTTTTTTTGATATCCTTTTCTTAAAAAAATACTATAATGAAATTCTACATTCTATCTGTTTGCTTACTTCTTTCAACAACTTATCTTTCTGCACAGGCATATGAAGGTAGGGGTGACCAAAAATTTCAAGTGGGTGCTAATTTACAGAGTAACGGTACGGGAATAATGACTTCTTATGATTATGGTCTTGGTGAAAATATATCAATAGGGGCAACTTCTACTTACCTTTTGGGTGTAAATGAAAGTGTGTCTGCCAGTACTTGGGACCGTTTTGATGCAAAGGCTCGTTTTAGTGCACACTTAGGTAATATAATAGGTCTAGGTGATCAGGTTGATATTTATCCTGGATTGGATTTAGGTCTTAAGAATTTTGGCTTTCATATGGGTGCTCGTTTCTTCTTTTCTGATGGACTTGGTGTGTTTACGGAATTTGGTTTTCCAATAGCCAAATATAAAACTGAAAATTTAGAACCTGCTGAAAAACTGCACAATCAGTTTATGGTGAACATTGGTGCTGTATTTAACTTCCTTTAAAAAAGGGTTTGTGCTACGGCACTAGTTCTTTCAGTTTTTCATAGACCAAATGGCTTTCCCATCCTCTATATAAAAGGTAATCGGCTAATTTTTTCTTTCGTTTTATTGGGTTGCGCTCTGTAATCTGAGAGATTCTCTTCTCTGCTAAAGCGTCTAGCGTACTTATATAGTCCTCAGGGTCTATTTCTTTAAGTGCTGTGGTAATGTTGTACTTTGAGATATTACGTTGCTTCAGTTCATTTACAATGCGTCTCTTGCCCCACTTCTTTATAGAAAATTTGCCTCTTGCATAGCTTTGTGCAAAGCGTTCTTCGTTAAGAAAATTTTCGTTGATTAAATGAACTACAATTTGATCTATGGCTTCTGGAATCATACGCATTTCGCGAAGTTTAGTGACCACTTCTTTATGACAACGGTCTTGGTAGGCGCAATACCCTTCCAGTTTTCTTTTGGCTTCCTCTACGGAATAAGCTCGTTGTTCGTTCATATTAATTTTTGCTTAGCGCTTTACATTTCAAAAGTACAATTTGAAGTGTAAAGCATAGCGCCTGTTTTTATGTAAAGATAAGGCATAAAAAAAGCGACCATCGTTGCCGAAGGTCGCTTTAATATTTTAATATATGGTCTTACCGTCTTTATCTTTAAAACGATATTCAAGATACGTATACGCATCCCTAGGTTGTATTTTAATCCATTTCTTGTGTTCTAAGAACCACTTAGAGCGCATGGAAGGAAAGCCTTTAGTAATATAGGCTGCGATAAACGGATGAATGTTAAGTGTAATTCCGTTATCTTTCTTAGGTCCTTTCAACAACTTTTCAAGGTCGGCGTTAATTTTGTCTATCAAGACTATTGGGGCTTCTATTTCTTTCCCATTACCATTCGGATTTTCCTCGGTTGTCTTGATGTTCATTTCGGGCCGGACCCGTTGTCTAGTAATCTGTATAAGTCCAAACTTGCTCGGAGGCAATATTTTGTGCTTTGCACGGTCATCTTTCATTTCATCACGAAGATGATCAAAAAGCTTTTTCCTGTGTGGTGCTTTTACCATGTCAATAAAATCGACTACGATAATACCACCCATATCACGCAAGCGCAATTGTCTGGCTATTTCTGAAGCTGCCAATAGATTGACCTCTAAAGCAGTATCTTCTTGATTTTTGGCCTTGTTAGAACGGTTACCACTGTTTACATCTACAACGTGTAGTGCTTCGGTATGTTCAATAATAAGGTACGCACCTTTACTCATACTTGCGGTACGGCCAAAAGAAGTTTTAATCTGTCGCTCAATTCCGTATTTTTCAAAAATAGGAACAGGCGAATCATACAGTTTTACTATGGATTCCTTTCCTGGTGCTATTTCTAGCACGTAATCTTTGATTTGATCATAAAGGGTCTCATTATCAACTTCAATCCCTGTAAAAGAATCATTGAATATATCCCTAAGGATAGAAGATGCCCTATTAAGCTCAACCAACACTTTTGAAGGCGTGTGAGCCTTGTACAATTTTTTACACATTGTTGACCATTTGGCCAACAAATTTTCTAGGTCTTTGTCTAGTTCCGCTACTTTTTTGCCTTCGGCCACTGTTCTAATAATGACCCCGAATCCTTTAGGTTTGATACTTCTTACGAGTATTTTTAACCTTTCTTTTTCTTCACTGCTTCCAATTTTTTGAGATACGGAAACACGATCGGAAAAAGGTACCATTACCAAATAACGCCCCGCTATAGAAAGTTCGGAGCTAATTCTTGGTCCTTTGGTTGAAATAGGTTCTTTTACGATTTGAACCAATAAAGACTGGTTTGCTTTTATGACGTCTGTAATTACGCCATTCTTGTCAATGTCTTTTTCGAATGGAAAGTTGGCTAGTGAGTAATCCGTAATCTTATTGGAACTCACGCCCTTAATGAATTTAAGCATAGTGGCCAATTGAGGGCCAAGGTCATGATAATGCAGAAAAGCATCTTTTTCATAACCAACATTTACAAAAGCTGCGTTTAGACCGGTTACGGGCTTACGAACTTTTGCTAAGAATATATCACCAACTGAAAAGTCGTTGTTGTCTTCTTCTTTATGCAATTCAGTGAGCTTTCCATCTTTTAAGAGGGCAAAATCGACGGCATCAGAACTTGATCTTACGATTAATTCTCTATTCACCTGAATGTATTTGTATTTGTCTGCACTTACTAGTAATAATAAATGGACAAATCGATTAAACAATATTTGAAACGAACCACAATAATTCGCCGAGATTCTCTGTAATCTCTATGTCAATGAACGTATGGGTGAAAAAACAAGCAAAGGGGTTGAAAATTTTCAACCCCTAGCAATTATTTCTTCTTGTGTCTGTTAGCTCTCCTACGCTTTTTGCGTTTGTGGGTAGCTACCTTATGTCTTTTTCTCTTCTTACCACTCGGCATAAAATTCTACTTTAAGTTAGTATATTTATTTTACTTGTACGTTACTTTTGACACCTTCTACAAAAACCTTTGCAGGTTTAAATGCAGGGATATTGTGTGCTGGTATTTTAATTGTGGTGTTCTTGCTAATGTTTCTTCCGGTTTTTTCGGCTCTAGTTTTAATAATAAAACTACCGAAACCGCGAAGATACACATTGTCACCACTTTCCAAAGAAGATTTCACTTCTTCCATAAAACTCTCAACTGTAGCCTGTACGTCTCCTTTTTCAATTCCCAGCTTGTCTGAGATTTTCGATACAATTTCTGCTTTCGTCATCTTTCGTGTTAAATTTTCAGTATAATTTTTTTGGGATGCAAATATATAAATTAAAATCAATCTTTCGTGCTAAAGGGTTAATTTTAAGTCGTTCACCTTCACTTTTCAATTTATGCCCGTTCTGGAAGGCTTATATCGTTTTATAAACCATTAATTTTGTCGCATAGCAGTTATAAAAATGACTTTTTCAGAGAGAATTCTTGTTTGGTACGACAAAAATAAAAGAACCCTACCGTGGAGGGGTACACGTGATCCGTATAAGATTTGGCTTTCGGAGATAATGTTGCAACAAACACGGGTGGTACAGGGTACTCCGTACTACTTGAAATTCATTGGTAATTACCCTAAAGTCCATGACTTGGCAAACGCTTCTGAAGAGGAGGTTTTAAAGCTTTGGCAAGGTTTGGGGTACTATTCTAGGGCAAGAAATCTACATGCTACAGCTAAGATGGTAGTAGGTGAGTATGGGGGTGATTTCCCTGATACTTATAAGGAACTACTGAAGCTAAAGGGGGTGGGAGACTACACTGCAAGTGCCATTTCTTCCATCTGTTTTGATAGGCCAGAACCCGTTGTAGATGGTAATGTTTATAGGGTTTTAGCACGTTATTTTGGTGTTGATTTGGCTATCAATAGTACCGAAGGTGTTAAATATTTCAAAAAGTTAGCAAGAGAGGTAATGAATGCTAAAAACATTCGTGATTATAACCAAGGTATCATGGAATTTGGTGCAATTCAATGTTCGCCAAAAAAACCAAATTGTGATGAATGTCCCCTAAATAAAAGTTGTGTTGCACTTCAAACCAACAAAGTAGGTGAGCTACCTGTAAAGTTAAAAAAGACTAAAGTCCGTGATAGGTATTTCAATTACGTTGTTTTTATGTCCGAAGACACTAAAATGATGCTTGAGCAACGAAAAGGGAAGGGAATTTGGCAGAATCTATGGCAATTTCCTCTGATAGAGTCTGAAGAAAGCTTAATAAAGGAAAGTTTTACTCGGCAATTGAACAGTTTTGATTATCAGCCTGAAATTGTATCCGTCGATAAGTTTAACACCGACGCTATTATACACAAATTATCTCATCAACATTTATATACTACGTTTTGGATCGTGCATACAAAAGGAAGTCAACAAGACGGTGGTGTATCCTTTGAAGATGTAGAGAAATATCCCGTTCCTGTTCTTATTGCAGACTTTTTAGAGCGTTTTAAAAAGACCTATTTCCAATAGTGGCCTCTTGCACATTATTAATTTCTGTTAATGTATAGGTTAAATTTGATAATCGTAAGAGAAACAGGTGGTAATGGAGGCTAAAAAACGAGTATATTTGTAGATTCAAATTGCAAAAAAGGAGATTATGAGCGGTACGTTAAATAAGGTAATGTTGATTGGCCATTTAGGTGATGAAGTCAAAATGCATTATTTTGAAGGAGGAGGGGCAATTGGTCGCTTTCCTATTGCTACTAATGAGACCTATACCAATAAACAAACCGGAGAGCGCGTTACCAATACAGATTGGCATAATATTGTTGTTAGAAACAAGGCAGCGGAAATATGCGAAAAGTATCTAAGTAAAGGCGATAAAGTTTATGTTGAGGGCCGTTTGAAAAACCGCCAATGGCAAGGTGAAGATGGCAACACACGTTACAGTACCGAAGTTCATGTACAGGATTTTACATTTCTTTCTACAAAGAAAGAAAGTATGGCAAACCAGCAATCTGGAGGGCAAAAGCCGCAACAAAATGCGGCTTCAAGTGCATCAAGTAGTCCTAAAGCTGCTCCATTAGCTCGTCCTGATCAGGAAGATGATCTTCCTTTCTAAGAAAAATTATGTATTTTTAGTAAACCCCTAGAAATACAATCAATACCTATGACACAAGCATATTCAGACCATTGTAGTTTCGCAGCATTTTCGGACTTTTCCTGGCCAAATACCAAGCAGAGATTCGCGCTAAAGTTATATTCACAAACCACTGTTTACTACTAAATTTCTGACTGTTGGACCCTGATCCCCTTAGCTTAGTACCTTACTTTATGACTTTAACAGGTGCATTTGCATTTGAAATCACAATTCTTGTTGTATTGTTAATGTTGTCTGCCTTAATATCGGGTGCGGAGGTGGCCTTCTTTGGGCTTTCGCAGACAGAGGTCAATGAAATTGCAGAAAATAAAAGCGTACGAGGTAATATAATTATTAAGCTTCTTGAACGGCCAAAAAAACTCTTGGCCACCATTCTTATAGCAAATAATGCTATTAATATTGGCGTTGTGCTACTCTTTAGTAATATAGGGAACTCGCTCTTTGCTAACGTAGAGTTGGAATGGGTTAGGTTTCTTTTGGAGGTGGTAGTAGCTACTTTTCTAATATTGATGTTTGGAGAGATTTTACCCAAAGTATACGCAAACCGAAATAGAATTGCATTTGCCCACTTAATGTCTTATCCGCTTAATGTGCTAGATTTTCTGTTCAGCCCTTTGAGTCTACCTATGAGAGCTGGTACTCTTTTTTTGTACAATAAATTGGGTAAACAAAAATCCAGTTTAAGTATAGATCAACTTTCCCAAGCTTTAGAATTAACCTCAGATGGCGATACTACCAAAGAAGAACAAAAAATTCTGCAAGGTATAGTTACGTTTGGTAACACGGATACAAAACAGGTCATGCGCCCTCGTATAGATATATTTGCGATTAGTGAAGACATGAAGTTTCTAGAGGTGGTAGGTGAAATTAAAAAGCATGGCTATTCTAGAATTCCGGTTTTTTCAGAGAACATGGACAATGTTCTTGGAGTGCTCTACGTTAAAGATTTGTTGCCTTATATAGACAGGAAGACCTTTAATTGGATGACACTAATTCGGGAGCCATATTTTGTTCCAGAGAATAAAAAGCTTGACGATTTGTTGTTGGAATTTCAGGAAAAGAAGAATCATTTGGCAGTAGTGGTAGATGAATATGGTGGTACTTCTGGTATTGTTACTTTAGAGGATATTATAGAGGAAATAGTTGGAGATATAAGTGATGAATTTGATGATGAAGACCTTATATTTTCAAAATTAGATGATTTTAATTACGTTTTTGACGGTAAGACCGCGTTGAAGGATTTCTATAGAGTCGCAAAAATTGAAAACGAAACCGAATTTGAGGAACAAAAGGGGGAATCCGAGACCATTGCTGGTTTTGTTCTTGAGATAGCAGGAAGTTTCCCAAAGAGAGGTGAAGTGATTGTATTTAATAAATATCAGTTCATAGTAGAAAGCTTAGACAAAAAGAGGTTGAAGCAAATTAAAATAACGTTGCCCCAGGATGTACAGATATAGTTGGTTTCTTTTAATGGTTTTTATTTTGGCTGTTGGCTGTAATGAAGAAGTTTTGCCCAAGCCTAAAGCCCAGCTTAGACTAGAGTATGGTGCACCAAAACAGGGAGAGTTAGAGACCGATCACTTCTCTTTTAAATATAATACCCAAGCTAATATAAAAAGCAAAACAAAGACTTCACTAGTCTTAGGGTATCCTCAGATGAGGGGGGAAATTTACATCAACTATAAAAAGGTAGAGGACAATGTTCAAAAATTACTTTCTGATGCTCAAAGGTTAAGTTATGAGCATGCTGTAAAGGCTGACGGTATAGCGGAACAACCCTTTGTGAATGAGAAAAACGGAGTTTACGGTATGTTCTTTGAGGTTAGTGGCAATGCAGCCTCACAAGCGCAATTTTATGTTACTGATAGTACTAACCATTTTGTAACAGGCTCGTTGTATTTCTACACTAGGCCCAATTATGATTCCATTTATCCGGCGGCAGCCTATCTTCAAAATGATATTCGTGGGATTATGGAGAGCTTAAGATGGAAAAAGTAACATAAAAATTAGTTGATTATTCAGTTATGCGACTTTTAGTCTTATGGTTAAATCATTTTCTTCATTTGACTTTAAATATTCTTTGATTGAAATTTGTTTATAATCTGTCAGGTATTTTTGTTTAATATGAAATGGATATTTATTTTTTTGTGAAATGTTTATTTTTTTATTTGTATCGCAAAAATCATGATATTAGAAGTTTATTATGATAGATTTGTATTATTATACTTACAAATTAGCTGAAGTTTTTAATTTTTAACATTATCTAATGTCGTTACTCCATATAATCCATCGACTAAAAGAAGTAAATAGTTTAACAAAGCACGAACAATTGGTGCACGGTGTAATTGAAGCTTTGGACTCCGGGGAGCTTTCTGTTGGAGACAAATTACCATCAATAAATAAAATGGTAAGTGATATAGGTTATGCACGAAAGACAATCGTTAAAGCATACGAGGAGTTAAAGGAGAGAGGCTTAGTAGAGTCAAAAAAGTTGAAAGGGTACTTTATCATTAGTGATGAAACGAAGGTAACATTAAGAATAGCTTTACTTTTATTCTCATTTCAACGTTTTCAAGAAGATTTTTATAATACGTTTCGGAAAGAGTTAGGAGAACGCTATCAAATAGATGTCTTTTTTCATCATAATAATGTTGCCATTTTTGAGACTATTTTTAATAATATCCGTGGTAAGTACGGAATGTATGTAGTAGCACCCATACCTAACTCGGTAATAAGACCACTCCTTGAATCTATTGAACCCCAAAAACTTTTGATTGTTGATAGGTATTTGTCCATGCCAGAGGAATATTCCTATATCGCGCAGGAATTTGAGGCAACTACTTTTGATAAGCTAATAGAGTTGCTTCCGCATATACAAAAGTATAAGAAGATAGTGCTTTTCTTTGCGGAGAATAAGGATTACCCAAGGGGAATTTTGATGGCATTTCATAGGTTCGTGGCTGATTATGGCTTAAACGGAGTTGTATTAGAGGACTATGTAGAGGGTTCACTAGAGAAAGAAACAGTCTATTTTTTTATAAACGATACCTCACTTTGGGAATTGCTTAAAGATTGTCATAATTCTGGGTTGGTAGTAGGGGAAGATGTGGGTGTTCTATCCCATAATGACCATATTATAAAAGAAATTGCCTTTGGAGGCATCACGACCATTTCTACAGATTTTAAAGATATGGCCACAATGGCTGCACATCACGTTAAAAACAATATGGTTTCTCAAACTATAGTTACATCAAAACTGTTTAAGCGCAATTCTTTGTAACACCTTTCTTAAGGCTGTGTTTACTGCAAAAGTTATCTCTCTAAATTTAAAATTATATAATTTTAAGGTCTTAAATTGATTATTTCTTATTTCGGATGTTAGATTTTTGTCTACGGTGTTAAAAAAAATCTTATTTTCGTTATGTAGCATAGAATAGCATAACGTAACATATAAAATTGTTTTCTCCTTTTCCTGTAATAAATACAGGTGTTAGATATAATTTTTTTTGCTAAAAGAGAAAAGTCAGAAAACCATCAATTGCTAATTAATTACTGGACAATATAAAAAAGATGATTGTAAAGAAGACCATTACAGCAAATCCCGAAATCACTATAATAGGAACGGAACAGAGTTTAGTAACATCCCTTAAGAAAGTATATGACCATGCAGGTACTCTGGTTTATGATTTTGAAGTTAGCAGTGATGAACA
This sequence comes from Zobellia nedashkovskayae, assembly GCF_015330125.1. NCBI lineage: Bacteria > Pseudomonadati > Bacteroidota > Flavobacteriia > Flavobacteriales > Flavobacteriaceae > Zobellia > Zobellia nedashkovskayae. Next base: position 1,793,258 of record NZ_JADDXR010000002.1, read on the forward strand.
AATGGTTCCTAAACCAATTACACTGCAATGGAAGGTTCCTGCGATTAATGTAAAGGGAGTTTGGAAGCCTACAACAGATTTTAACAAACGTATTCAGGCAGATTGGGAGTTAGATAATATGGAATCTAGAATTTCTATTGATTCTCCTGTAATATCTCTTTTTGGAAATAGTGATGAGAATGTTTTAACCTTTGCTTGTTCCAACGCTATCAATAAATTGGAAATGAATGCACGTTTGCGTGAAGAAGACAATTGTTTTTATTGTCATATCACGTTTTTTATGGAGCAGCACTATCCTCTCAAAAATTTTAAAGCACAGATAAGATTGGATAATCAAAATCAGCATTTTTCTGATAGTCTCCGTGATGTGTCTTCCTGGTGGGAAACTTTTGAGCAGTTAAAACCGGCTTATGTTCCGGAAATCGCTAAAAAACCATTGTATTCTACCTGGTATCAGTTTCATCAAAACCTAGAAATACCCTTGCTTTTAGAGGAATGTAGATTAGCTAAGGATTTAGGTTACGAGGCAATTATTATTGATGATGGCTGGCAAACCTTTGACACAAATAGAGGTTATGATTTTACTGGCGATTGGCAGCCGGATCGTATTCCTGAAATGGCGGAATTCGTAAAAAGCGTACATGAAACGGGAATGAAAGTAGCCCTGTGGTATTCAGTGCCGTTCTGTGGCGAAAAATCAAAAGCCTTTAAACGTTTTAAAGGGAAATACTTAACAGAAGACCACAGATGGGCACCTGTTTTTGACCCACGTTATCCAGATGTAAGGCAATACCTAATCGATATTTATACAAATGCAGCTAAAGACTGGAATTTAGACGGTTTTAAACTAGACTTTATAGACGATTTTAGATTTTACAAAGACACACCTACTATGTTAGGGTCAGATGCAGATTACGCTTCTATTAACGGCGCTGTTGACCGTTTGTTGACAGACGTAAAAAATGCTTTAACAGAAATAAACCCCGAAATCTTTATCGAGTTCAGACAGAAATATACTGGACCGGCAATGCGTAAATATGGAAACATGTTCCGGGCTTTTGATTGCCCGGGAGATGCTACCATGAACCGATTGCGAATTGCAGATATACGTATGCTTGCGGGTAATACCGCTGTACATTCCGATATGGTTACTTGGCATGCAGATGAACCGTTAGAAATTGCGGCACTTCAAGTCATCAATACGCTTTTTGGTGTCCCTCAACTTTCGGTAATGTTAAGTGAAACTCCTAAGGAATATTTAAATATGATCGGGTTTTACACCAAGTACTGGAATGAAAATGCAGATGTTCTTATGAACGGTGATTTTCTTCCTTCTAAACCTCTTGCCAACTATCCCACAGAAAGGGTATCTAAGAATGGGCAGTTAATTATTGGTGTTTATGATGCTTGGGTTACTGAGCTTAATGATGCTCATAAACTTATAGATATCTTAAATGGTCAAATTGCAGATCAAGTTATCGTCCGAAATACTATAGATTTAGGAACTTACCGCTGTAAAATCTATGATTGCCAAGGAAGTTTGATAAGGGAAGATAATGTAGTATTTTCGAAAGGTGTACTAGAAATAGAGGTTCCCGCCTGTGGAATCATTAGAGCCAAGAAAATATAGTAGACTTCAAATGACGGAAAAAGAAAAAATGATTAATGGGCTGCCCTACAATCCACATGATAGGGAGTTGGTAAGAGGTAGGTTAAACGCAAGAAGATTAATGCGTGAAATTGAGGCTATACCAATGGATAAGGAACGGCAGCGTAAGCATTTTTTTAAAGAGCTTTTTGGCGAAACTGGTAAGAATTTCTACATCGAAAATCGTTTTACATGCGATTATGGCTTCAATATTTATTGGGGAGAAAATTCATATGCTAACTTTGATTGTATTATTTTGGATGCCGCGCCGGTTTACATAGGTAAAAATGTGATGATAGCGCCGGGAGTAAGGTTACTCACTGCTACCCACCCTTTGGAATTTGAAGCCCGTAATTCAGGAATTGAATATGCAAAACCAATTTATATTGGAGACAATGTTTGGATTGGTGGAGGTGTAATTGTAAATCCGGGTGTTACCATAGGTGATAACAGTGTCATTGGTTCAGGTAGTGTAGTCGTTAAAGATATTCCTGAAAATGTGGTAGCTGTAGGCAATCCGTGCCGCGTATTAAAGAAAATTGATAACTGATAGTTAAGTTATATTTATTGCTCAACACCAACTTAAAACACCAAAAATATGCTCTCAATAGTTTCTTTTGTAGGTTTTACACTCTTAGTAGCCGTTATCGCTTGGTATGCTACAAGAAGTACCAATGAAAATTCTGCTGATGGCTATTTTCTTGCCGGTAGAAGTCTAGGAGCAATCACAATTGCTGGTTCGCTACTTTTGACCAATCTTTCTGCAGAACAGATTGTGGGGCTGAACGGACAAGCATTTACCGAAGGTGTTCTGGTAATGGCTTGGGAGACATTGGCGGCTATTGCGATGATTATAACTGCTGTATTCTTGCTTCCTAGATACATGAGAGGTGGTATAACAACAATTCCGCAATTTGTGGAAGATAGATTCGATCATGGTACAAAAGCCATTCTTACGGCTTTATTCTTGTCAGGTTATGTTATTGTGGTGATTCCTTCGGTACTGTATTCGGGTTCCTTGGCTTTTAGTACAATGTTTGATTTACCTAGTCTTCTTGGACTTTCTGATACGGCCACGCTGTGGCTCTGTGTTTGGAGTATAGGTACTATTGGTATTATATATGCAATTTTTGGCGGATTGAAGGCTGTTGCTGTTTCTGACCTTATCAACTCAATAGGACTTTTGATCGGTGGTCTTCTTATTCCTGTTTTTGGGTTGCTGGCCATTGGAGACGGTAGTATTGGCGATGGAATATCTATTTTATGGGAAACTCATCCTGAGAAATTCAACGTAAAAGGAGATGTAGATGCTTCTATTCCTTTTGGAACTATTTTTACAGGAATGATGCTTGTGCAGATGTTCTATTGGGGAACGAACCAAGTTATTTTACAGCGTGTTTTTGGAGCTAAAAATTTAAAGGAGGGGCAAAAAGGAGTAATACTAGCCGCTTTAGTGAAGTTTTTGATACCAATAATCGTAGTGCTACCAGGTATTATTGCTTGGCATATTTTTGAAGGTAAACTAGACAATCCTGATCAAGCCTACCCTAAATTGGTTGCCACAGTGCTTCCTGCAGCATTTACAGGTCTTTTTGCTGCGGTACTTTTTGGTGCCATTCTAAGTTCGTTCAATAGTTTATTAAATAGTAGTGCTACTTTATTCGGATTTGATCTTTATAGACAATATTTTAAAAAGACCGCTACTGAAATAGAAACAGTAAAGGCGGGTAAGGTGTTCGGTCTTGTACTTGGCATTTTAGGAATGTGCGTGGCACCGTTGATTGCGAATGCTCCACAAGGACTTTTTGCTTGGTTACAAGAAGCAAATGGTTGTTATAGTATTCCAATTCTAACCGTAATCGTTATTGGTTTCTTTACCAAACGCGTACCGGCAATAGCCGCTAAAATTGGGGTGATTTCAGGGGTTGTTCTGTATTCTATAAGTCAGTTTATTATCAAGCCCTATTTTGTAGATAATGCACTTGCTGAGGCTGCTCAGAATGGTATAACTGAAGCAAAGGCCTTGAGTGTGATACAGGCAGAAGCTTATCCACACTTTTTACATGTAATGGCTATTTTATTCGTTCTGAACATTATCATCATGTTGGTAATCGGAAAACTCTACCCAAGGGATACGGATTACGAACCTATGACTACGGATGCTGTTAGTGTTGAGCCATGGAAATATGCTTTTATAGCAGGGGCAGCTATCACAGCTTTGGTATTGAGCACGTATTTGATATTCTAAACTGGGAAGAATTTAAAACTGAACAACAACACCCAATGTTCCGGGGCCAAAGTTGAGGTTCCAACTCGTCTTTTTAGCTTGGTCGTTGTATTTTTCGTCGTATTTTTTATCAAGGTATCTGTCAATAGATTCTACGGTAGCTACGCTAATTGCAACCGCAAAAACAAAGTCACTTAAATAGTGCTGACCATCCCAAATACGTGAAATTCCGGGGATAGCTCCCAAAGTGTAAACACCTGCTTTTATCCACGGACTTTTAAATTGCTTACCAATAGCATAGGCATTGGTAAATGCCAATAATGCGTGCCCAGATGGAAAAGAATGATAGTTTCGGTTTGAATTGAAAGGGTCAAATGTATCTTTCCCTTTTTCCGCAACTGGCCTGGCACGACCTACAACAGACTTTAAAACTTGTTGTAAAAAACCTGAAGAAGTTGCAGATGCGATTAGAAGAACACCTGTACGGCGAAGTTTTTCATTCTTGGTAATCAGTCCGGCTATATAAACACCTGATGTTGCTAAATAATTATTTTCTGGGCTACCATAAAGTTCACCATATTCACGAATAATATGGGGTACACTTTCTTTTTGTCTTTGAATAAACTCAGAGCTTTGTTCATCAAAAAGATAAACTGCTCCCGTACCCGCTACCACACCGCCCAGTTGCGCCCATTGCTGCCCTTTCCAATGAAGTGGTCTTGCATAGGAGTACCCCACACCTTTAAACATATTTACAAAGTCGTATTTAAACATGTCCCATCTTTTTTCGGTAGGTGCTACAATAGAGTCTTGAGCGTATGTGCCAATTGTAAGGAAAATAAAGAGTAAGGTTATGGTCTTTTTCATAATGACGACAAAACTAGATGTATTTTGAAAACCTTCAACGTTTAAATTCGAAAAAAATAGACGCTATCGGTAATAATGGTGTTATTGGAGCTCGGGTCTTCCGTTAAGATACAGAATAAATGGATAGAATTATTAATAGTTCAGTTGATGAAAAAGAAAAGTTATACGTTAGAAATAGATTTCTTGAGCAAGACGAAAGGTATTGGCATGAGCGTCAACAATAGTTTTGATATCCGGAGAGTAGCCGCCGCCCATACTACATTGAACTGGTATTTGAAGCTGATTGCAAGTTTCCAGTACAAACGCATCCCGCTCTTTACAACCTTCAATACTTAACCCTAAAGTGCCAAGTTTGTCCGACGCAATAACGTCTACACCGCAAAGGTAAAAGATGAAATCCGGTTTTTCTTTGGAAATCAGTTTAGGTAAAGTTTCCCTCAATAAGGACAAATAATCACTGTCGCCAGTGTCTTTGGGGAGGGCAATGTCTAAATCCGATTGTTCTTTCTTAAAGGGATAATTACTAGCGCCGTGCATGGAAAATGTAAAAACAGAGTTATCATTCTTAAAAATTTCTGCAGTACCGTTCCCTTGGTGCACATCGAAATCTACAATCAGTATTTTTTTAGCCAAGTTCTGTGCCTGTAAAAAACGTGCGCCAATTGCCTGATCGTTTAGCATACAAAAAGCTTCGCCATGGTCTGAGTAGGCATGATGAGTGCCCCCGGCAATATTCATGGCTATACCATTGATAATTGCGAACAAACAGGCTTGCATAGTGCCATCTGCTATAATTCGTTCGCGTTCGACTAAGTCTTCAGTCAGCGGAAAACCTATTTTTCGTGCCTCACGAGATGGGATTTTTATATTTAAAAGATCATAGAAATATTCAGGATCGTGAACAGCAACAATGTATTTATCGTTTGGTATTTCTGGCTCAAAGAAGTTTTCAAGCGTACACGTGCCTTCATGTAAAAGCTGTTTGGGTAACAACTCGTACTTAAGCATTGGAAACCTATGCCCTTCGGGTAAGGAATGTTTGTAAATAGGGTGATACGCAATCTTGAGCATACTGCAAATATAGGAGGTCTATTTCCTTTTTTAAATCAAGAAATCGTAAAAGTAGACAGGTAAGTTTTTAAAGAGAGAAATGGTTTAAGCCACTTTTTTAAGAAGGTCAAAACAAGGACAACGACCGCACCTTTTGCTTTCGTTTTTTTTGAACTTTTTACAACACTTGCTTTTCAGCTTCACGTTATCTGCAAGTGCATTTTCAACTTTACGTTGTAGAAGTTCGGATTTTGCTCCTTTTTTATCCTTCTTTTTGGACGATTTCTTCTTTTTTGACACGGGCTTCGTTCTAATTATAAAGCAAATGTAGTTATTTTAAATAAATCTAAATAAGATTAAAAAGTTAAAAATGTATTGAACCTCTTTTTTAAAAGTTTTCTCCATGAAAACCCTGAATTTAACTTTTCAGGGAATCCCCTGATGCATATCTTGTTCTTATTCAGGAATTTGCAATTGTAAATAACCTAAAGAACAACAGTTATGAAAATTTCAATTGTATTATTAGCGCTCATTTTTTTAAATACGTCTGCACTACTTTCTGAACCCATAGCGGGTTTGGTTAATGGAATCAATCCTTGGTTGCTTGTAGGTGTTGAAATCTTCTTGCTACTTGTACTGTACTTAAACTATCAATTGAAAGAGCTTAGTCAAATTGCTAAAATAGATTTTAACGGAATTGAATATATGCCTACAGAAAGAAAGGATAAAACTCAGGGTAAACCCTGAGTTTTTTATTTCAGGGAATTCCTTGAGGTTTTCGTGAAGTTAAATTTTGATCTTGCATTAGCTTAAACTAAATAGCGTTGAAACCAGCACGTTTTTATATCATCTTACTGCTTACGATTTTGAATTTTTAGGACATGAAAACAAACGGTGTACTATAAAATTTTTACGGTCAAAAGGGTTGATTAGTAATGCTTTTAAGAAAATCAATATCTTTAAGAACCTGAAAACCAACCTTTATGAAAAAATTACTATCCGTTTGTATTATTTTGTTGTTGTTTTCAGGTTCTGCCTTTGGACAGACGAAGGGGGTTGATACATTGGAGATTCTGGATATAATTACAGAATCTGAAGCTATTGAATATTCGGAACCTACCAAGGCATTAATTCTTTATAAAAAAGCATTTGACCTTAGCAAGAAAAACAATTATCACAACGGCGCTTTTAAAGCAAGTCTATATGCTGGCTTAGTACAATCCAATATAGCTCAATATGATTCGGCTTTGTATTATTATAAAAAGGCGGAGGACGTTAATAAAATCATCAAGTCAAGCTTAAACGAAATGAAAGTTTCCTTAAATAGAGCAAATAGTTTTATGTTCAAGGGAGAACTTGAGAGTTCAATTAAAAATCATTTACACGGTATTCATATTCTTGAAGAAAGAAAAGATAGTACACGTCTAAGCGATGCCTATGTTAATCTATCTGCGGTATATCTAGAATTAGATGATTATGATAAGCAAATAGAACTACTATTAAAATCCTTAAAATTTACTGATGAGAACAATGTTGCTAAAATTGCTCTCACGAATAGTGATTTAGTATTGCCATATCTTATGAAAAAGGACTTTGTCAAGGCCGAATTTTATATAAAAAGAGCGGATAGTCTTTCAGAAAATGTCTCAGACCAGATGTTGCATTTTTTTGTAAATAGAAATTGGGGTGAATTCTATTTACATCAAGATATGTATGAAAAAACGATTCCTTATTACATAACAGCATTAAAATTAGCTCAAGAAAATAACTATACTTATTTCAAAAAAGATCTTTTTATTAGTTTGGGTGATGTGCTTTTAAACCAAGGACATTATAAGGAAGCGGAGGCTTATATTAATAGTGCTCTAGATCTGGGAAGAGAAGGCGGATTGAATGAACTCACTAAAAAGGCACTTTTTATGTTGTCAACACTGCATGAACGAAATAAAGATTACCAGAAAGCTTATGGGTTTATGCAAGAGCATAATAAATTAAAAGATAGCATGATTTACAAGGAAAAGATTGAGGTGGTAAATGCCTTGGATAAAAAATACCAAACCGAAAAAAAAGACAAAGAAATTGCCGAACAGCAATTGGCTTTGTCAGACCAAAAATTAACAATACAAGAAAGCAAATCAAAAACCCGTACTATGACCATATTGATCGTTTCCCTCCTTTTTGGATCTATATTATTGTGGTTCTCTTTCAACCAACGCCAAAAGCGTATGCAACAGCAGTTGGTTTCCATAGAAAGAGAACAAGAAGTAAAAACCCTAGAATCGCTGATGGAAGGCGAAGAAAAAGAACGCTTGCGTATTGCCAAAGAACTGCATGATGGGGTTAATGGAGATCTCTCTGCTATTAAATTTAAACTGTCTTCCTTGCTCGAGATGAACAATACGGTAATTAAAGAAGCCGTTACTATGATCGATAATTCTTGTGAACAAGTGCGTGCAATTTCGCACAATCTAGTACCGCCTTCTTTAAAAGATTTCAACCTCTTGGAAGCGGTTGAAGAGTATTGTCAAAGTATGGATAGTATTCATGAGTCTGAAGTTAATTTTCAGCAGGTAGGGGAAGATATAAACTTAGATAAGAAACAAGAAGCTAATCTATTCCGAATTGTTCAAGAGTTGGTAACCAATAGCATTAAGCATGCCCAGGGCAATGAAATTAATGTACAACTGAGTCATTTGAAAAATACGTTACAACTTACTGTTGAGGATAATGGTAAGGGCTTTGATCCTAAAACGGTAAAAAGCGATGGTATTGGCATGCAAAACGTTCAATCTAGGGTGGATTATTTGAATGCCACAATGGATTTTGTTTCTAACGAAAAAGGGACATCATATACCATTACAATGGATACCAAAACCAAAGAACCATGATAACCATAGCTATTACGGATGATCATCAAATGGTGGTACAGGGCATAGAAACCATGCTCAGGTATGAACCGGATATGGTCATATCATACAAATATAACAGTGTTGCAACAACGGTTGAAGGACTATCCAAACAGCAACCTGATATTTTATTGTTGGATATTAATTTGCCGGATGGTAATGGTATAGATTTATGTAAAAAATTAATTGAATCGTTTCCAAAATTAAAAATCATCGCATTAAGTAGTTTTAGCGAGATTGCTTTTGTAAAGGGAATTTTGAGCAACGGAGCTAGTGGTTATCTTTTGAAAAATACGAGTAAAGAAGAATTGATTACTGCTTTTAAAACTGTTTTGGATGGTGGGCAGTACTTGCAAAAAGACATTCAGAAAAAGCTACTCCAAAGTTCATTGGGCCAGAAGAAAGCAAGTTCTTTTATTCCTAAACTTACCCGCCGCGAAAAAGAAGTATTGACTGCGATTTCAGAAGAACTCACTACCAACGAAATTGCCGATAAACTTTGTATCAGTTCCAAAACCGTAGAAACCCACCGTATGAATCTTATAAGTAAGCTAGGTGCCCGTAACAGTGTTGGGCTAATAAAAATCGCGATGGAAAAGGGGTTGTTGAAAAATTAGACATCTTAATTTCTTATGCATTTCTAACTTTACTATTTAAAATATGCCTTTGCCTATTAAATCCTAGCTATCATTTTTAACATTTTGGAATTTTTTAAAAGTCCTCCTTCTAGTATGTCGCTTATATAAAGACTAGGGTCTTCGTTTCCTTCTATAAGAATTGGCCCGTAAGGAGTGATGGCCACATCCCAACCAACCATTCCATTAGGAATGTGTTTTGATGCATTCTTTACCAATTTACAGGCTTCTTTATAGTAAGGAATCTTAAAATTTTGTAATACAAAATCTGTGTCAGGATGTTTATTTGTTTGTTCGCCGCCAAACTCTATATCAAAATAGGCAGTTTGTTTTAAAGTGCCTATTTTTTGGTTGATACCTATGGTAAGTCCTCCCGATGAAGTATTGTCTACAACATTGCCTTTTGCACCAAAACGCATGCTAGAAGTAATAATATCCACTTCTCCGTTTTCCATATGCGTTAGTATACGAAGGGTGTTTATGGATTTTGAGTAAATAGCATTGATTTCAGGATGTTGAGCTATAACTTCGGTATGTGCATAATTACCGCTTATAAGATTTTCATATTCTAATTGTAATTTTTTTTGCAAGTTTTCTTTACTTAATTTAAAACAGCCTTTGCCACCATAAAGTGATAATGGTCTAAAGAAAATTGCTTTGGCGGGTGTAGATTGAAATATGGCTTCGTAAGCTTGCATCAATTGATTTAATGTAGAAATTTCACAAATGCCATTCTCTAAAAAAAAGCTTTTGCCAAAGTTGTGACCAATAAGTTTTGGGGTTGCTAGTTTATGCTTTTCACAATAAAGAGCAAAATTCAGTTTGTTATTTAATATGGAGGTGTATTCTTGCTTGTTAAGTTTTGGGCTCCGCTGTATCCGATTGTTTAAGTCAGTACTTAAATAATCCTTATAATTTTTAACTTCTTTTTTATAAAGATGCTTAAAATAGTACATAGGCACTTCTTTTCTGGTGGTCCAGAGTACGAATACCTCTTTAAGAATTTTTAAAATACCTTTTTTTTTGGGGTCTTTAAGGAATACTTTGATCCTTCCTGGATTGGTAAAGTGTATTGCCATTGTATTTTGTGTTAAGTTATTTTTCGGTTAGGTTGAGTACTTTTTTTCGTTTCCCGGAAGACAGCAACGGTATTTCATCTACATAGGTAACGGCCAGGTTGGCATTACTGCCCAGATAGCCTTTAAACTCATTGATCAATTCCTTTTCGCGCGTAAAACTAGTTTGTACGTTCAGTATAAACTCATAATTGTTTTTACCTTTCTGAATGAATTGGTATTGATTTAATCTATTGTACTTCCACATATTATTAGTGAGGGTAAAAGGAGAAATAGGTTCACCTTTAGTGTTGAATATAGCGTCCATTTTTCGACCTTCAACAGTACTTAGGACGTAGTGAATGTTTCCGTTTATCTCTATTTTTTTCATAGCTCCTAGGTCTCCCGTATCATAGCGTATTAGGGGCATGGCACGGTTGAAAAAATCGGTTACGACAATTCTTCCCGTTTTGCCATCTTCTAGCGGAATGTCTGCGTTAGTATCTAAAATCTCAATATGATAACTGGCTAGGTTTAAAAGAAAATTGTTTTCTAAGAAGGGGGTTTGCTGGGCTAGCATTCCGTTCTCGGTATTCGCATAACGAGAAACAACGGGACAACCAAAATGTACTTCCAAATAATTTTTTGTGGGGTTGTCCAATGATTCGGACATGGCTATAATAGAGATGACTTTCGCATTGGATAGATCGGTAGGGTGGCGTTTTAGGTATTTTACAATTCCATCTAGCGCAGAGGCATAGCTAAGTATACTTTTGGGAGCATTGCCAAATATGATTCGGTTTAGGAATTCCTTAATCTTACTGTCGTTTAGTTTAAAAACATCTATTGGGCTAATGTTCTGTATTTTTTGAATGAATTTGCTCTTTCTGTTCTGTTTGTTCCAAATTCTAAAATAATAAAACCCTTGGCCCCAGGTATGGCCAACTGTTTCCCAAAAGAAATGCACATCGGCTTTATGGCGCTTTTTTTTATTTTCATCATGAACTACCGTAAAAGGCGTTCCTGTTGAACCACTTGTAGAGGCATTGAATGTTTTTTTGTTTACGTAACTTTCGGAAAGAAATGATTTGCTATTTTTCTTGATCAGATTTTTATTTACTACCGGAAAATGTTGGAGAGAAGTGGCGGTTATTCCCAAAAATTTATAATAGGGTACCGTTTTTACAGCATGATGTAAAATCTGGTTTAAATAGGTAGTGCGTTGCTGCGTGGCGTAATCGGATTCATGGTTTAAGTTTATTCGTTTTATGGCATCATAATGTTTACGGATCTTGGAACCTTTAAATTGGTCCAGTAGCCAAAAAAATGAACTTCTCCACGTAGTGGGTTTATTTGAAAATTCTATGTTATGCACCCTATTGAACATAAGATTTTTTATTAGTTTCATTATGCACAGCGTATGACTGACCACAATTGGCATCGCCGTTTAGGTAAGCATCTCCCGTTTTTCTTTTTCTTATAAAACGTGCTGGTGTTCCATAGTTTAGGGAATATGATGCCACATTTTTAATGACCAGAGAACCGGCACCAATAAGACTATGTTTGCCAATAGAAATATTCTCAATAACATTTGCCCCAAGGGATATAGCTGAATATTTGCCAAGCGTAAGGTTTCCTCCGGTGCATACCCCTGAAGAAACACTGGAAAAATCTTCCATAATTCCGTCATGTCCAAGTGAGGAATTGGTGTTTAGAATGCAATAATCACCCATTTGGGAATTCGCATTTATTATGGCTCCCGGTGCTATTACGGTTCCTTTTCCGATTTTGACGCCCATGCCTATAATGGCGCTAGGGTGTACCACGGTAACCATTTCAAGCAGCGGGCAGATAGTATTGATTTTATCCACCATGATTTTTCTGGTCCAATTGTTTCCAATTGCTATAATAACACCTTGTATGTCTAGACGCCATACAAGCCACGGAAGGTCTAGCTCTGTTCCCAAAACTTCAAGTCCGTATTTTTTTGTACCCTTTTTTTTAAAAGAATCTATAAAGCCTAAAACATTATATTGTCCTTTTTTGTTAATGCAATCCAGAACCATACCCCCATGTCCAGATGCGCCTACTATTAAAATGTTTTTCATGTTCTCGGAGTTTTGTATTAGTTGGTACCATCTTCTCGCGATAAGTAATCATAGGGTTATCGTAAATTTCAACCCGCACTTTGTGTACTCATTTCTATCGCTATATTTTTTCTCAATTTTCTATGACTAAAGTATTTCTATAAAAGTGCTAAAGCGTAAGGGTATTCCCTGATTTTTCTATATCAGGGTTAACCCCTAGTTTTTAAAACACTTAAAATCAATAGTTTGGAATATTTGGTAGGAGGGTAATAACAATTTGTGGTGTAATGTGTTCCTTCTAACCACTTGCGAAAACGAAGTATAGAATTTTAATACAGTCTATATAATTAAGGATCTTATTTTACTTATCCAACATTTCAGGGTTAACCCTGATATTTTTATTTCAGGGAATCCCCTGAAGGTTTCGAATAAGTCTCAGAATACCTTGCGAGAATAACTTTTAAACTATAATAAAATGAAAACCTTACTGAAATTAAGTTGTTTAACCTTTCTCTTGCTTAGCTTGTCTTGTAGTAAAAATGATAATGACCCTCCAGCTCCTATTGAAGAGACTATTGAATCTGATACGGAGGATGATACCGAAGTTGCCGAAGAAGAAAATAGTGCTCCATCTGAGTTTGAATTGGTAGTTCTACCGGATGCCGCGGTGGAGGTAGACGTTTTACCCATATTTAGTTGGAATGCTAGTACCGATCCGGATGGTGATACTGTTGTGTATGATTTATACTTAGATGAAGGTGATGCAGCGGATAAGGTATTTGCAGAAGATATTGAGGTCAATAGTTATGAGGTCAAAGATCGTCTAGAATTAACGAAGGAATACGCTTGGAAGGTTGTTGCAAGAGATTCTGAAGGAGCTAGTGTAACGAGCGATACGAGAACTTTTTCAACCAGACCCTTACGTTTTAATGATGTTCCTGAAACCGCTAATGCTGCTTTTAGTGCACGACAACTTCATAGTTCAATCGTATATGAAGATAGAATATGGGTAATAGGAGGGTCTATTATAGGAGCGGGTACCGTACCATTTAAAGATGTTTGGTTTACCGAAGATGGTATAAATTGGGAGCTCGCTACGGAATCTGCAGATTATGGAGCGCGTGCAGCTCACTCGTCGGTAGTTTTTGATGGTAAGATGTGGGTGATTGGTGGCTTTGACGATACGGGCAAAATTAAAAATGATGTTTGGGCAAGTAAAGATGGTGAAACTTGGGATGTCGTCGTTAATGATGCCCCATTTAATGGTAGGGCCGGACATACCTCTGTAGTTTATGACAATAAGATTTGGTTGATAGGTGGAGTTGATACGGACAATAACCTACAAAATGATGTTTGGGTAAGCCAAGACGGTTTTACTTGGAAAGAGGTTTCCGGAGATGCTGGTTTTGAAGCTCGAAATTTGCACTCTACGGTAGCTTTTGAGGATGGAATCTATGTTATTGGCGGAAGAAATAAATTAGATGAGAGATTGGGTGATGTTTGGTTCAGTAAAGATGGAATTAATTGGGATGTTTTATCTAAAGATGCCGATTTTACGGGTCGATTCTCCCATACATCCATCGTATTCGATAATAAAATGTGGGTTATTGGTGGTATTGATGAAGAATTTAATTGGAAAAATGATGCGTGGTTCAGTACAGATGGAAAAATATGGACGGAAGCCATTAATGCGGCGCCATTTTCAAGACGATTTAGGCATTCTTCGGTTGTCTTTAAAAACAAGGCATGGGTAATTGCAGGAACAGGCGAAGCAAATAATGTTCAAAACGATGTTTGGACATTTGAATAACATTCTAAAAATCAATAAAACAAAAGACCTCGAAAGAGGGCTTTTGTTTTATAATTATTGTTTTAGTAGAATAGAGTTGGAATGTTTTGGAAGTTCTGCAGCTATTCTTGGGGCAATATATTTATCCTTTGTGCAAGGCCAACTGAATGCGTTTTCTAGGAATATCAACAGATAATACTTTTACGATTATTTGTTGTTGTAGATGCACATGTTCGTTCACATCCTTTACGAAGGTGTCAGATAAATTGGATACATGGATAAGCCCACTTTCTTTAATACCAATATCAACAAAACATCCAAAATTGGTAATGTTATTGACAATACCCGGTAATAGTTGACCTTCCTGTAAATCCGTAATGGATTTTATATTTTGATTGAAAGTGAAAACCTTGGCTTTCTCACGACGGTCAAGACCTGGCTTTTCAAGTTCCTCTACAATATCTTTAAGAGTAGGTAAACCTATGGTTTCCGTGCAATAGGACTCTAGTTTTACGCTTTTTAAAGCACTACTGTTTCCTATTAATTCTGTAAGCGGAATACCTTTGTCCTTGGCTATTTTTTTAACTATAGCATAACTTTCCGGGTGAACCGCAGAGTCATCCAATGGATTTTTAGCATCTTTAATCCTGAGAAAACCGGCTCCTTGCTCAAAAGCTTTACCGCCCAAACGAGCTACTTTTTTAATTTCCGTTCTGCTTGTAAAAGCTCCATTTTCATTTCGGTAGGCAACAATATTTTCTGCCAATTTCGGGCCAATTCCGGATACATAACTCAATAAGGGAACACTAGCGGTATTTATGTTCACTCCAACGGAATTCACACAACTCTCTACGACACTATCTAGCGAAGTCTGAAGCTTACTTTGGTCCACATCATGTTGATATTGCCCAACACCAATAGATTTAGCATCTATTTTTACGAGCTCTGCCAATGGATCTGCTAATCGTCTTCCTATAGAAACAGAACCTCGTACGGTTACATCGTAATTGGGGAATTCATCACGGGCTATTTTTGAAGCGGAATAAATGGATGCTCCCGCCTCACTTACTACAAAAACTTCAATAGGATTTTTAAAATGAATACGTTTTACCAATTGCTCGGTTTCACGGGATGCCGTTCCATTACCAATGGCAATAGCCTCTATTTTATAAGCATCACACAGTGAACTTATTTTTTTTATGGCTTCGGTATCCTTGTTCTGCGGGGCATGCGGATATATGTTTTCGTTGTGTTCTAAATCTCCTTGTGAGCTCAAGCAAACTACTTTACAGCCTGAGCGGAAACCTGGGTCTATGGCTAAAATCCGCTTTTCACCTAAAGGAGCTCCCAGTAGAAGTTGTTTCAGGTTCTTAGAAAATACCATAATGGCATCATCATCTGCTTTTTCTTTTGCTTTTTTGAGGATTTCATTCGATAATGAAGGATAAAGCAAACGCTTGTATGCATCCGCAATAGCCAATTCAATATGAGGCGTACAGAAATTATTGGATTTTATAACCCGGTCTTCAATACGCCTAAGCATCTCATCAGAATCGATTTCTATTTTTACGCGAATAAAACCTTCGTTTTCGGCACGTAAAATAGCAAGTAGTCGGTGAGAAGGGCATCGTTTTAGAGCTTCGCTCCAATCAAAATAATCACGGAATTTCTGTGCTTTCTCATCTACTTTCTTGGTTGAGATAACTTTTGTTACAATTAGTGCACTGCGCTCTAATTGGTTCCTTACTTGGTTTCTTATAGATATCCGCTCGTTAACCCATTCGGCAATAATATGCCTAGCACCTTCTAAAGCTTCATCAGTATTGGCAACTTCACCATTGGTATATTGGTTGGCAGCCGCTTCAATATCATTATGGTTTTGGGCCATAATCATTTTAGCTAGAGGCTCTAATCCATTTTTACGGGCGGTTTCTGCTTTGGTCTTTCGTTTTTTCTTGAATGGCAGGTATAAATCCTCAAGCGTAACAAGGTCATCGGTCTGTTGAATTTTAAGCCGAAGCTCATCAGTTAATCCATTTTGCTCTTCTATAGCCTTTAAAACTGCAGTCTTTCGCTTTTCCAGTGTTTCAAACTGAGTTTTAAATTGCACGATGGCTCCAACCTGAACCTCGTCTAAATTACCTGTTATCTCTTTTCTATAGCGCGAAATAAAAGGGACGGTACAATCTTGGTTAAGAAGCTCTACCGTATTCTCAATACTCTTTTGAGGGAGTTGAGTGTTTTTTTTGATAAAGGAAATGAGTTGCATATGACTTTATTAACGACCGTTGAAAATAGTTGAGACAATTGAGAAAATCTTAGGCAAGCCTTTAAGGAATTTAACTTATCCCTTCCCCGTTACCAACACTATCTTCATCTGGGTTTACAAAAACTAACTTACCATCTGCGTTTTCGGTCATTAAAATCATGCCTTCGCTTTCAACACCACGCAATGCCCTAGGAGCTAGGTTGATAAGAACGGTAACTTTTTTGCCAATTATTTCTTCTGGTGTAAAACTCTCTGCAATACCTGAAACAATAGTACGTGTGTCCAAACCAGTGTCCACTTTTAGAACCAATAACTTCTTGGTTTTAGGCATTTTTTCGGCTTCCAAAATGGTGCCTACACGCATATCTAGTTTTGTAAAATCATCAAAATTGATAGTATCTTTCTGTGGCATAAGTTCTTTATTCGCGTTTTCGTTGGCCTTTTTTGTGGCTTCAAGTTTGTCTAACTGAGCTTGTATTTCGCTATCTTCTATTTTTCTAAAGAGTAGCTCGCCCTTGTTGATTTTATGATTAGCAGGAAGTAAGGTTTCTTTGGTAGAAACTTCTGCCCAAGAGGTCTCAACTTCACCAGAGCCAATAGCTAATATATTTTTAAGTTTTTTAGCGGTAAACGGTAAAAACGGTTCACTTAATACAGATAAGGCCGTTGCAATCTGAAGAGCAACAAACATAATTGTCTTAACACGTTCTTCATCTTGTTTGACTACTTTCCATGGTTCTTCATCTGCCAAATACTTATTACCCAGACGTGCTAAGCTCATAAGTTCTTGACCTGCTTCCCTAAAACGATATCGCTCTATAGAGCTAGAAATGGTTTCAGGGAATTTTTGAAGTGACTCTAAAGTTTCCTTATCTACCTGAGAAAATTCAGAAGGAGCAGGGACAATACCTTCATAGTATTTATTGGTTAAGACCACTACACGGTTTATAAAGTTTCCGAGTATAGCAACCAGTTCGTTGTTGTTTCTAGCTTGAAAATCTTTCCAAGTAAAATCGTTATCCTTGGTTTCAGGAGCGTTCGCGGTTAAGGTATACCTAAGTACATCTTGCATATCCGGAAATTCTTCTAAATATTCATGCAACCAAACTGCCCAGTTCTTTGAAGTGGAAAGCTTGTTGCCTTCTAGATTCAAGAACTCATTTGCTGGAACATTTTCAGGCAAAATATAATCGCCGTGGGCTTTTAAAATGGAAGGGAAGATAATACAGTGAAAAACTATATTGTCTTTTCCTATAAAGTGAACAAGCTTGGTATTTTCATCTTTCCAATAGGGCTCCCAGTCTTTTCCTTCGCGGGCTGCCCATTCTTTGGTAGATGAAATATAACCGATAGGTGCGTCGAACCATACATAAAGTACTTTGCCTTCACCACCTTCTACAGGTACGGGAATACCCCAGTCTAAATCTCTGGTTACAGCACGTGGTTTTAGTCCATCATCGATCCAGCTTTTACATTGGCCATAAACGTTAGGTTTCCAATCAGATTTATGACCTTCTAAAATCCATTCTTTTAGAAAATCTTCATATCGGTCCAAAGGTAAAAACCAATGTTTGGTTTCTTTAGTGGTCGGAACCGTGCCAGTAATAGTAGATTTTGGGTTGATAAGGTCCGTTGCGTTCAATGTAGAACCGCAATTTTCACATTGATCGCCGTATGCTTCTTCATATCCACACTTTGGGCAAGTACCAACTACAAAACGGTCGGCCAGAAATTGTTTCGCTTCGTCATCATACAATTGTGCCGTAGTTTCTTCAATAAAATCGCCTTGCTCATAAAGCTTTACAAAAAAGTCAGAAGCGGTTTTATGATGAATTTCCCTAGATGTTCTAGAGTAGTTGTTAAAAGTGATGCCAAAATCCTCGAAAGACTTACGAATAATTCCATCATACTTATCAATGACCTCTTGAGGAGTAATACCCTCTTTTTTAGCTTTCATTGAGATAGCAACACCATGCTCGTCGCTTCCGCATACAAAAGCAACATCATTGCCAGTTAAGCGTAAATAGCGTGCGTAAATATCTGCAGGCACATAAACACCGGCCAAATGACCAATATGTATTGGGCCATTTGTATAAGGCAACGCGGCGGTAATGGTATATCTCTCTGGGTGTTTAAGCTTCTCGGCCATTGATTTCGAATTAGGGTGCAAAAGTACTGATTTTGCACAGCATTACACAAGTGGATTTGTTAGTGAGCAAATGAAAGTTAAAAAGGATGATTTTAAATTGAATAGGAAGCGGTCCTGCAGTTCAACGAAGATGTATACGAATTTGGGAATGGTTCAGTTTTATATATAGAGCCCCTTATTTAACCATTAACTTAAACACATAAACCATGAGTACAGGAAACCCAAACAAATTTAAAATTTTAGAGGACATTAAAGAAGAAGTGGAAGCGGTAACAAATAGTCAAGAAAAAGAAGATGTTGCCCGACTTTATAAGAGTAAAGGTTCTCGTGTTTCAAAAGAACTATCGTTCACGACTAAAAATAATAAGTCTAAATTGACTTAAGTATAGTAGACAAAGTCTTTTCTTGAGATAAGACGGAAAGTAAATAAAAAAACCTTCGCCAATGGTCATCCATAGCGAAGGTTTTTTTTATGAAATGAATACGGTAAGGTTATGCAACCATTACAGATTTACTCATTTTATGCTGTTGTACTTGAATGCGATAAATGTATTTACCCGCAGCCAAATGACCTGGAATATTTTCCTTAATATTAATTTCGTTAACACCTTCGGACATGATTGCGTTGCTGATGGTACCCACTTTTTGCCCTATAATATTAAAAAGCTGAATATCTACATGGGCCGTTACCGGCATTTCTAGGTAGATATGTGGCGAGTTGTCCGTAGGGTAGAACGGTTTATGAACTATGGAGTTCAGCTGTTCGCTATTTGGTACCACAGGTTTATCGGTCAATCCGCCATTTTCTGACGTAGGTATTGTTGGTTCTCCATCGCTATAAACAACGTCAGGGAAATCAGTACCACTACAGTTAAATCCAAGATTTACCGGAGCGTACGTGTGTCCTAATAAATGTTGCTCTACTAGAGGTATGGGTACACAAAGCCATTCTGCTAAAACGGTGGCATATAAATCTCTAAAATCCATTGTGTATTCTAAGTTTCCTCTGCCATCAGGATTATCAAGTGTAGGATGTTCGCCTACAAAAGCACTGCCTTGCAAACCAGGTCCGAAAAATAGAGTAGGTGCTGCTTTACCATGATCGGTACCGTTAGAACCATTCTCAAAAATACGTCTCCCGAACTCTGAGAACGTCATGCTAAGCACATTGTCATCTTGTTCCGTATATGCTAAATCTTCATAGAAATTATCAATAGCAATAGAAAGGTTGCTCATTAAACGCTCATGAGCCAAAGGCTGGTTACCATGTGTGTCAAAACCATTCATAGAAATCATATAAACCTTAGTCCCTAAATTTCCTTTTATCAATCGGGCCAATAGGGCTAATTGTTTTGCAAAACTATTTTCTTGGTATTCTACTTGGTTTGCACCACGCGACCATGCTTCGTGAATTACCCCCGAATATTCATATGTGGTATTGGCAACTCCTCTTAAGAATTGCAATTGATCACCATACATACAATCGTTGAACAATTCTTGTTCAAGACCGTAACGCACACCGGACTCTGCTATTTCTTCTAGTTGTTCCACATTTGAGGTTACAAATGCATAATTAGTTTCATCTCCTTGAAAAACCAAGCTTCCAAACTGACCAATTTGAATGGCAGCCGGTGCAGGTGGGGGGGATACGAGATAATCTGGGTAACATTCTTCAAAATGCCTTCCCATCCAACCTGTGTTGAGCCCGCTGAAACCCGTTGAGGTTAAATCGGTATTAGCAAAAACGTCGGATCCCGTAAAATGCGATAGACTTTGGCCTTCGTATCCTACACCATGAACAGCTTTAAACTGACCTTCGCTCCACATAGGTTGCAAGGACTTCATATAAGAAGGTATACCAAACTCATCGGTAAGTTTCAAAACTTTACTTTCAGGAATATATATATTCGGTCGTGCTTTGGCATACGAATCGTATTGTTCAATAGGAATAACGGTGCTAAGTCCGTCGTTTCCGCCAGAAAGTCGAATTAAAATTAAAATTTTATCCGTTTCTGAATTGGCTATTGCCGCTGTTAAGGGCGATGGTGCAGAAGCGGTAAGCATATTACTGCCTAGCATCATGGAGCCAGAACCGGCAATTCCTAAAGCCTGTAAAAATGAGCGTCTGCTCCAAGATTTATGTTCTTGATCGTGGCCATCGTGTTCTAGGCCTTTATGGGGATCTGTGTGGTGAGTATCGCACATAGTAGTAGGTTTACTTTAGTTGAAATTCGGGTTGTCTGGCTAAATATTGTAAGAGTAGATATACTTGGGTAGGACCTTCCATAGAGGTTTGCAAGGTCCAACTTGGTGTTGAGCCGCCTTCATAGTATTGTTCTTGAACGTCACTTCTAAAAATGACATATGCTTTATTGTATTCTGAATCGTTAAGTAAACCTTTGGGTAAAATAAAATCAATGATTGCTCTTGCTACCACATCGGGATTACTTGCATTACCTTCATCTACACTTACTAGTGATAGTCCAAAGGTTCTAAACTGCTCATCATCGGAATCAAAGAATTCTTCCATGATAGCCTCAATGGTCAACCATCGGCCAATCATAAAATTGGTATTTATCCAAGAACGGTTCCGTTGCCAACCCGCCACATCAAATGGGTCAAACATTCTTTGACTAAGAAGTCCGCTATAATTGATAAGGCTAGCTAAAACGGTATCGTCATAACTAAAACTGCTTTCTTTAAGTATATTAAAATAGAAGTCATAAGGACTCTTGATGATTACACCAATAGCCTCATCATCAAAGAAATGCTGACTTTTAAATAATTGTGAAAGTACAGGGGCAATCTCAAAATCGTTAGCAATGAACGTAGCCGCCATTCCAGAAATTATAACCTGGGCGTTACCAGCGTTATCGTTAGAATCTGGGTGTACAAAAAACTCGTATAATTTTCTGCAGATAAAACCTGCTATTTCTGCAGAACGTTGTTCAAACAGGATATTAATAACATCATCATAGCCCCAATTGCCTGTTTGACCTAGAATGGTCTTACTGTCCGCATCATGTTTTTCTGGGTCAAAAGTTACCTGCTCACAACCTAACTCGCCACGCTCAACATAACCTGAAAGGGCACGCGCGGTTTCCACAATGTCTTCTTCAGTATAGTTGTTACCTTCACCTAAGGTAAAAAGTTCATAAAGTTCTCTTGCGTAGTTTTCGTTGGGGTTGTGCCCATTATTATAAACTCCATCTAGATAATATAACATGGCATCCGTAATCCCAATTTCGCTAGTGAATGTTTTAAAATTGCCTAGTGCATTCCGTTGTAGACAATTAACGTAACTATAAAGAAACGGCGTGCATTGGTATATATCCAGTTCTGTAACAAAATGATTGCTCCAGAAAAAGCTCATACGATCACGAAGGTTGTTGTCCAGCATGCTTTCAGCGTAGGCTAGACTAAAGTCGTCTTCTTGCGTTCGTTTTAGTTGACTTCGTAAAGTATCATCTTCTGGGTAATTGCTGTTGTTCCAATCTGCCCATTCGGGCTTGGGTATAGTTGGCGCACCCGCCGCTTGAGACATTATTGCATTTACAATGGTTTCTGCAGTAGAACCAACGGCTTGGTTAATAGTTTCAACCGAAGCGCTAAATCCCAGTCTTCTGTATAGGTGAGCCGCCCTGTTTCTGTCTAAGGGAGTAGTATACGATGCCAAAGGCGACGTATTACAGTTAACAAAATATTCCATAATTTTCGTAGGCTTTAAAGAACAGTTTCATGTGTTTGGGGCTAGTTCTTAACGCACAAAGATTTTGGATAGTATGTGTTTTCTGGTATTTTCGACATACTGTTATATGATTTACGACGGCAATTAAATTATTGATGTCGTTTTACACGCTTTTTCGATGAATTACACGTTTTATTAAGACTTAGAGGTGCTCATATGGGAAAACATAATGAATTTGGTAAAGAAGGAGAGAAACTGGCAGTCAATTTTTTGCTTGAAAAGGGATATAAAATTCTCCATAAAAATTACCGTTATTTAAAAGCCGAAATAGATATCATAGCCCAAAAGGATGGCGTAGTGGTTATTGTAGAGGTGCGTGCCCGTAGTAATGATCAAATTATACCTATTGCAGAAACGATAACATCAAAAAAAATTAAGCTTTTGGTTACTGCTGCAGATTTCTACATTACTGACAATGATTTAGATGTAGACGTCCGTTTTGATGTAATTACCATTTTGAAGAACCCTAAAATCTTCAAAATAGAGCATTTAGAAAGTGCTTTTTATCATTTTTAACTTATTTTAAAACAAGATTTCCATTGAAAATCGCCCGTATTTACCGTGATAATTGATTTTCCAAAAAAATAGGTAAAGAACATTACAACACAATTTGTTTTATTTATAACAATATGTTATTTTTGTCCAGCAACCAATATTTGTGAACCCATGAAAACGATTTCTTCCGTAGTCGAACAGTACATTAAAAAGAAGCCTTTCTTGCAAAGTGCACTAGCACAAGGCATTATCAATTTAACATCACTTTCTAGGATTGTAAAACCAGAAATTGAGAACGAATTAGGAAAAGACATTCGCAACGGAGCAATTGTAATGGCTTTGAAACGCCTTTCAGATGATTTAGAATTTAGGGCGACTCACAAAATAATCAAAGTTTTAAAGAATATTGGTGAGATTACAGTGCGCTCATCACTCACTGATTTTACTTTTTTAGTTTCTGAGTCCATTCTTGAAAACCAAAGCCAACTATTGGAGGAAGTAAATAAGAACAAAGATGTTTTCTATACTTCTTCTCGTGGTGTAAATGAACTGAATATTGTGGTAAGCAATAGCCTAGATGGTACGGTAGAAGATCTTTTCAAGAATGAGAAGTGTACGCAGAAGGCTACGAACTTATCATCTATTACCGTGAAGCTTCCAGCGGAAAACGTATCCGTTCCTGGAATTTATTACTTCATATTCCAGCGCTTAGCTTGGGAAGGGATTGTACTTTACGAGGTAATTTCTACAACCAACGAGTTTACCATCCTAGTTGATGATAAACAAGTAGATGTGGCTTTCAAGACTATAAAAGATTTGAAAATGCTTTAAGGGTTACTTTTTTAGCAGCTCTATTACTCCCTTATCGCTCTCCGGTTTAGCAATAATACGCTTATCGGAATCTAATAGGAAATATGTTGGCGTTGAACGAATGTCATATAATCTAGCATACTTACTTTCCCATCTTCCTAAAGCAATAGCATGCTCAAAGGCAGGTAATTTGGAAGATTCCGGTACCCATGTGTCCGTGTTGTCTTCTAAACCAACCGCAATGACCTTTACCTTTGGATACTTTTTCAATTCTTTATGAAGCTCGGGAAGTTCCTTTAGGCAATGAGAACACGTACTGCTCCAGAAAACAAGGAGATAGTTCTCTGCACCTTCCATTGCACTCAATTTCTTCTGAACATCAGCAGCTGTCCATTCCAGTTCTGGTGCTTTCGCACCAATACGTAAACGATGTTGAGATGCTAATTCTTGGGCTTTGTTTGGGTCGCTTGAGGCAGTGGCAAGAGATTTTAAGTAGGTATCGTAAATAAAATCTGTGGTTTCGTTAAGTCCGCCGTTAGTACTCATTTTCCATAAGTTGTAAAACACATCAAATTTATAAGCATCCGCTACCGGTGCAAGTTTGGTGTTTACCTTGTTAATATTAGCTTGAATAGCCTTTTCGGTTTCGGTAGAAGATAGTTGTTCTGCAGGTAAAGCCGTAAAAACGTAATTCTTCAACTTATCCGTTAAAAAATCAGAAGCCTGTAAAACCTCGTTATCAACCTTTAAGTAGTCAAAATAATGATCTTTCTTATGGGCGATGTACTCTTGAACAGATTCAAATTCAGCTGGAATATAAGGTTTGTTCGCTAAAATGAAGTTTTCGACCATTAAACCTTTTGCTTGCTCTTCATAGGCTTCTTGGACAGCTCTTAACTGGCTGGTACATTCTTTGAATTCCTTTTTGTCTGACTTCCCTTCTATATAATAATTTACCAACTGCTCCACAGAAGAACCTATGGTCTGAAAATAAGAAGACATGATTTTATTTTCCTTTGATGAGATAAAGGAAACACCTTGCGTAGCATCAAAAGCTAGTTCAACATCTTCTTTACCATTGTAAATAACATCAAAATAGAACTCATCTTGTGGAACAGCATATACCAAACGGTACATACCTGTTTTAGCGTTCTCCGGTATTTGCAGTGTAAACTTTCCATCCTTAATAGTGGTGTTTGCAATGAAAGACTGCGAACCGGCCTTTAGTCTATAAGCTAATAAATACTTGTATTTGCTAGCAGGTGAAAATGTTCCGGAAATGGTATGCTGGGCTTGTGCACAAAAGGCAAAAAGCAAAGTGAATACAAAAAGATATTTTTTCATAATATAAATGTTCCAAAAATGATACCACAAAAGTATTAGTTTTGGAGCGATACGCTAGTCTTTTATTATTTTTTCATTTGAAGACCGAAACGGCTCTGGGGCACAACAATCTTGAGTACCACCCACCTCTACGGATGAAGATCCAAATACTTGAATGGTAGATTTTATGAAATCTTCCTCATCGGCTTTGTATATATTATCTACGTATTTCTGCGGATTACGGTCAATATATGGAAACCAAGTACTGTGAATCTGTATCATAATACGATGGCCTTTTTTAAACGTATGTAATATATCCTGTAGTCTGAAATTTACATCGCTTGGCTCACCGGGAACAAATGGTTCGGGATTTTCAAAACTGTTTCTAAACCTACCTCTAAAAACTTCGGCACGAACAAGCTGCTGGTAACCTCCCATAATAATGTTATCAGGATTATGCTCGTATTGTTCATGGTCATCCGGGTAAACGTCTACTAGTTTTACAATAAAATCTCCATCTGTTCCTGTCATGGCTACTTTTAATTTCGCCATTATTTCACCAGCCAAAACTCTATCTTCTTTAAGAGCATCTGTTTCAAAGGTTAATACGTCTGGGCGTCTTGAAGCTTGCCTTTGGTCATCTGACATATATCTTCTAGGGGTGAAAGTCAATCCTTCTATCTGTGAAGTGTAGGGTACCGGCTTCTGTGGGTCACTAGTGTATTCAAAGACCGCCTTTTCATCAATTGGTTTATTGATGCTTAGTTTTCCGTTTTCACCAAAATAAAGGCTGATGGGTTCAATTTCTTTTGGAGGCCAAGCATCAAAAGTTTCCCATTTCTTAGCTCCGGTATCAAACATATAGGCTTCAGGCAAGGTGTCTGGGCCGTCATCTTTTAAATGGTGTGCAAAGAATTTACTTTCAATATTTTTTAAGTAAAACGATGATATGCTATCCCCAAAATAAATATGGTTGTGGATTGTCTTTCCTTTCTCCCGAGCCCATGCGCCATGGTCCCAAGGGCCCATAACAATACTATTTTTCGCTTTTGGACTGGTAGCTTCAACTGTTTTGTAAATATTTAAAGGTCCATAAAGATCTTCGGCATCAAACCATCCTCCAACAGTCATGACCGCATGATCTATATTTTTTAAATGAGGAAGAATGTTTCTTTTTTGCCAGAACTCATCATAGTTGGGGTGGTCCACAATCTGGTTCCAGAAGAAATTATCATGATGATAGTTCTTGGTGATATTCTTTAGCGGGCCAAGTTTCAGGAAGAAATCGTAGGCATCTGCTGCAGGATTTTCATACAAGCGCATTAATTTATCCATATACCATGAGTCTCTTGTTAGGCTGTCCTTTTGGTAACCAAAAACGGCAAAAGCAGCTGTGTAGCTTTCTAAGTATGCACCTTGGTGGTGAAAATCGTCAAAGAAAAAATCGGCAATTGGTGCTTGCGGAGAAGATGCTTTGAGCGCAGGATGCGCATCTATCATTCCAGCAGCTGTATAATGGCCAGGATACGAAATGCCGTACATACCAACACGACCATTGTTACCTTTGATTTTCTTAATCATCCAATCAATAGTATCGTAGGTATCCGAACTCTCGTCAATATCCTTCTTGTTCCTACGGTTGTTTCCAGGGATATTTGGGCGCATGTTATCAAACTCACCATCGGACATGTACCTTCCGCGCACATCTTGATACACCAATATATAACCATCCTCGATTAAATATCTCGAAGGGTAATCGAAGGCATTGTAATTTGAATATTTACTAGCGTTGTAACACGTACGATTTAATAAAATAGGATAATCTTTAGACTTGTCCTTTGGAGTGTAAACAGCTGTAAAAAGTTCTGCGCCATCTCGCATGGGTATGCGGTATTCCTTTAGGTCATAATGTTGTCTGAAGTAAAGAGAATCTGCATTTTGTGCATGAAGGGATAGTGCTCCCATGGCAACAAGTAAGACTAGTATAAACCTGAATTTCATAATAGTGTTTTTTCTGTGTGTTTAAAGATAAACAATTGTTTCTTTTTTCTATGAAACAGCCCCTACCGTTTCTTTAAAAGGAGCCATAGCTTTTAAGGCTTTCTCTACCGAGGTTATTCGTTCAAATACTAATATTAAACGTAGACCATTTCTTGTTTGCTTTTCTTTGATTTTGCAATGCTGTGGATGGTGTTGTACAAATTGCAAGACCTTCGTGAAAATTGGACTTTGATAAAAACGCGATTCTTGATCTGAAATAAAATAACCTATCAACTTGCCTTTTTTCATGACCACTTTTTCAATACCAATGCTGTTTGCAATCCATTTTACACGAACAGAATTCAGCAAATCTTCGGCCTCAATAGGAATCTCTCCAAAGCGATCAATTAATTGCGCTTCAAATTTTAGTAGGCTTTCTTCATCGGCAACATCGTTCAGGTCTGTGTAAAGTGTAAGCCTCTCAGTAATGTTATTGATGTAATCGTCAGGAAAGAGTAGTTGGAAATCAGAATCTAGCTGTGTTTCTTTTACAAAAGGTTTTTCTTGATGCCCTTCTACTTCTTCATAGAGGTCTTTAAATTCGTTTTCTTTCAGCTCATCAATAGCTTCCGCTAATATTTTCTGATAGGTCTCAAAACCAATTTCATTAATGAAACCACTTTGTTCCCCTCCTAATAAATCTCCCGCACCGCGAATCTCTAGATCTTTCATGGCAATGTTGAAACCGCTACCCAGTTCTGTAAATTGAGATAATGCCTCAATACGTTTTCTAGCTTCAGGAGTCATAGATTCATAAGGTGGAGTTATAAAATAGCAGAATGCTTTTTTATTGCTACGCCCAACACGGCCACGCATTTGGTGCAAATCACTCAGTCCAAAATTATTAGCATTATTTATAAATATGGTATTGGCGTTGGTAACGTCCAGCCCACTTTCAATAATAGTTGTGGAAACCAGAACATCGAATTCACCGTTCATAAAGGAGAGCATGAGGTTTTCCAGCTTTTTACCATCCATTTGGCCATGGCCAATGCCTACTTTGGCATCAGGAACCAAGCGTTGAATCATACCGGCAACCTCTTTTATGTTTTCAATTCGGTTATGAATAAAAAATACTTGCCCGCCACGTTGTATTTCATAGCTGATAGAATCACGGATAACTTCTTCCCCAAAACGAATTACCCTACTTTCAATAGGATACCGGTTAGGTGGTGGTGTTTTAATAACCGAAAGATCTCGTGCCGCCATTAAGCTAAATTGTAACGTTCTAGGTATAGGCGTGGCAGTTAATGTTAGGACATCAACATTTTCTTTTATTGATTTTAATTTGTCTTTTACAGCAACCCCAAATTTTTGTTCTTCATCTACAATGAGGAGCCCTAAGTCTTTGAATTTTACATTTTTGTTTACCAATTGGTGCGTGCCGATGATGATATCTACTTGGCCAGCTTCAAGTTTTGCTAGAGTTTCCCTACGTTCTTTTGCGGTTCTAAAACGGTTCAGATAATCAACGTTTACCGGCATTTCTTTTAATCGTTCCGTGAAAGTACGGTGGTGTTGAAAAGCCAGAATTGTGGTTGGCACAAGCACAGCAACTTGCTTGCCATTATCAACAGCTTTAAAAGCTGCACGAATTGCCACTTCTGTTTTACCAAAACCTACATCACCACAAATAAGGCGATCCATAGGGCGCTCACTTTCCATATCCTTTTTAAAGTCCTCGGTAGCAGTGCTTTGGTCTGGTGTGTCTTCGTAAATAAAGGAAGCTTCCAGTTCAGTTTGCAAGTAGCTATCAGGATCATATTGAAAACCTTTTTCCAATCTTCGTTTGGCATAAACCTTAATTAAATCAAAGGCAATTTTCTTGACTCTGGTCTTGGTTTTTTGTTTAAGTTTTTTCCAAGCAGCAGAACCTAGTTTATAAATTTTTGGTGCGGCACCGTCTTTACCATTGAACTTTGATATTTTGTGAAGGGAATGAATGCTAACATATAGAATGTCTCGCTCGCCATATGCTAATTTAATTGCCTCTTGTTTTTTGCCTTCTACATCAATTTTTTGAAGTCCGCCAAATTTGCCAATACCATGATCAATATGGGTTACGTAATCTCCAATTTCAAGCTTGTTGAGCTCTTTTAGTGTAATTGCCTGCTTTTTGGCGTATCCATTCTTAAGGTTGAATTTGTGGTAACGCTCAAATACTTGGTGGTCCGTATAGCAAACTAATTTTTGGTCATCATCAATAAAACCTTGGTAAAGAGGTGTAACTATGGTCTTGTAATCTACATGTTCGTTTACTTCTTCAAAAATAGCATGAAAGCGTTTTGCCTGTTGATCACTAGCGCAAAAAATGTAATTGGTATACCCTCTCGCCTTGTAAGCATTCAGGTTTTCAATTAATAAATCGAATTTTTTATTGAACGAAGGTTGAGGATGTGTATTGAACTGAATGGTAACAGCCTTATCAACCAATTCCGATGATGTAGAAGTCTCAGTAGTTAAAAGAGCAAAAGCCTTCAGTTGCTTTTTAAAACTCTTTGAATTCATAAATAGCGCTTCGGGCTCTGCATGCTTAATATCTTCGGATAATTTTGTGAACGCCTCTATGGCCTTCGCGAAGAAATCATCTAAGCGGTCAAAAATGTAATCTGTGTTTTTAGCAAAAATTACGGTATCAGAAGAGACATATTCTAGGAAATTCTGTCTATTCTCTTCTAAGAATTTGCTTGCTACGTTGGGGATAACATTTATTTTATTCACTTTGCTCGTAGATAGTTGTGTGTCTACATCAAACGTACGGATGCTATCTACTTCATCACCAAAAAACTCTATACGGTAAGGTTCATCGTTAGAAAATGAGAACACATCTACTATACCCCCACGAACAGAAAATTCTCCTGGTTCGGTTACAAAATCTACTCGTTTAAACTTGTATTCAAAAAGCACCTCATTAAGAAAGTCTAGTGAGATGGTGTCATTTAATTTAACTTTTAAGGTGTTCTTTTCAAGTTCACGACGGGTGACAACCTTTTCAAAAAGAGCATCTGGGTAGGTGACGATTATAGCCGGTTTTTTACGTGAGTTGATACGGTTAAGAACCTCGGCACGTAAAAGAACATTGGCATTGTCCGTCTCCTCAATCTGGTAAGGCCTACGGTAACTTCCGGGATAAAAAAGTACATCTTTCTCACCTATAATTTGTTCTAAATCATTCAGATAATAAGCAGCCTCTTCTTTATCGTTGAAAATTAAAAGGAAAGGCCTATCTGAATTTTGAAAAACATCAGAAAACACAAAAGACAAAGAAGAACCCGTGAGTCCTTTTAAAATAATTGCGTGATTTGTATTTTGATTTTTTTCTGCGTTTGCCGGAAATTTTTGGGCAATAGTATCCTGCAGTTTTCGCGTTTGCGAAGACTGAGAAAACAGTTGTTGAATTGAAGATTGCGTCAACCGTTAGTTTTTTAAGAACTCAAACAAAGTCAGCTTTACTGGCTCGTCCAAGATGATAATACATTGACCTGAAAATTAAACAAGTCTCTAAATTTTTAAGAATGTAAAGGTAGCGAACTCCCTTTAAGTTTTCGTACCCAATGAATTGCTTTTTGCGCGATATTAAATATTGAAAAGCAAGTTTGTTTTGTTGCGTTAATAATTGAATGGGAAGGACTCATCTTATTCGCTTAAAAAGAGGAGATTCAATCTTTTAAATAATAGTGCCCAGATTAAAAATAATATCCAATATGAAAGAGCAAAAATATGATGTATTTGTTATAGGAAGTGGGGTTGCTGGGCAAGCCGTAGCAGAAGCCTGTGTAGAGTCTGGACTTAAAGTTGCTATTGCTGATAAGCGAGAATATGGCGGTACCTGCTCTAATAGGGGGTGTGATCCTAAGAAAATATTGTTGGGTGCAACAGAACTTATAGAGGCAAGTAAAAATCTTGAAGGCAAGGGAATTCAGAATGTTCCTAAACTCAATTGGAAGAAGTTGATGAAATTTAAAGAAAGTTTTACTCGAACTA
The DNA here is from genome assembly GCF_015330125.1 of Zobellia nedashkovskayae. Lineage (NCBI taxonomy): Bacteria > Pseudomonadati > Bacteroidota > Flavobacteriia > Flavobacteriales > Flavobacteriaceae > Zobellia > Zobellia nedashkovskayae. Next base: position 1,824,340 of record NZ_JADDXR010000002.1, read on the forward strand.
TTCCGAAGTCTACGGAGAAAAAATTAGAGGACTTAGGAATTGACATGTATCATCAATCTCCAAAATTCATAAACGAGAATACCCTTTCCGTAGAAGGGAAGACCATTCAGGCAGATAAAATTGTAATCGCCACAGGATATGAGCCACGCGAATTGAATTTTAAAGGAAGCAAGCATTTAAAAACTAGCGATGATTTTTTAAGTCAGAAAAAGCTGCCCGAAAAAATCACTTTTATTGGAGGTGGTTACGTGGGAATGGAATTTGCACATATTGCTTCTAGAGCAGGAGCTCAAGTAACTATAATAGATTCCGGCAAGAGAATTCTAAAGGCTTTTGATACTGATTTAGCCAAGGAACTGACTACGTATTCGAAAGACTTAGGGATCGAATTTATTTTTAACGCACAAATTACGGGATTAAAGAAAGGGACTAAAAACCTGAAAGTATCCTTTGAGAAAAAAGGGAAGATAGAGACCTTAAAAACAAAAGCTGTTTTTAATACGGCAGGGCGGGTTCCCGCAATTTTAAAATTACAGCTAGAAAAAGGAAATGTAACTTTTAATGAGAATGGAATTGAGACAAATGATTATTTGCAAAGCACGAGTAATGCAAATGTCTATGCCTGTGGTGATGTCTCCGACAAAGGGTTACCGTTAACACCGCTCTCCGGTAAAGAGGGAAATGTAGTGGCTACCAATATTATAGAAGGAAACAAGAAAAAGCTAGAGATTCCAGTTACTCCATCAGTGGTATTTACACTGCCAAACTTAGCGTCAGTAGGGTATTCGGAGGAGGAAGCTAAAAGCAGGTACAAGAGTGTAGTAGTTAATTATGAATCGGCTTCCAATTGGTTTAATGCCAAACGAATTAATGCACCTGTATATGCTTATAAACTTTTACTTAACGAACGTACAAAGACAATTGTAGGAGCGCATTTGGTAGGTCCTGACGCCGGCGAGACGATTAATTTGTTTGCTCTGGCTATAAATCAAGGAATGACCGTTAAACAAATAAAGCAGACCATTTTCACCTATCCATCATGGGCTAACGATATTAAATCTATGGTGTAAAGTAAACCTGTTTACTTAATGATTTTGTAATCGCTCTTTCAGCTTTTGAGCGGGACCGGTTTCTTTGTTTCTAATAGCATGTGTCATTGAAGAAACGAATAGGATTATAGCAGCAACAAGAGCAGAATATGCAACTAATTCATAACTGTCTTTGTGTCTTATAAATATAGCAACAAAGGCCCACGCGGCAACAAGTGCAAACTCACGCATATTACGTTGCCAGGTAATGCTCAGGTTAATAATCGTGGCAACAATTACCATAATAATGGTCCACGTTACTTCAGAGAGTGGTGCGCCTTCCCAACCTAATTTGGTAAGATATGCCGAAACATTAGCAATGGTTGCCACTGCAATCCAGCCGCTATATAAACAAATAGGCCACCATACTAGGCCAATAACCTCAATGGGAGCATCCCATCTTTCCATGTTGGTGTTCAAAATTATTTTTATAAGCGAAAAAAGAATACCCAGCATAATCAATACTGATATTCCAGTGTAATCAAATACAAATGCCAAAACCCAAGCGGCATTTAGAATGTTGGCGATAAAAAACCAATATCCGGTTTGAGAAATAAAGTTGCTTTCTTTTTTACCGAAGAAGGCTCTTTTTACTTGAAAGATAGCATATCCTAGAAGACCTAAGAAAATGATGCCCCAAATAGAAAAAGCATACGGAGCTGGAGTAAAAAGGTTGTCATATTTACGGCTTATTTCACCTATGGTAGTGTCGTTTAGCCGGTACATTTGCGAGATGTAATTGACACCAATAACGAACAGTACAGAAAACAAGTTGAGTAAAGCTAGTCTCTTTTTCATGATTGAAAATTTTTATAAAACTACGGCAAGAATAATCCTTAGATTAGCCTTAACTAATAAAAAATGGACTGGTTTAAAAACGCTTTTTCCGGCGGGATTCTGTAAATTGTACTTGAAAAACTTCATCTTCGGTCAGAGCGTAAACTTCATTATCTGCTTGTGGTTTCAAAACATGAGTTCCCGTAAAGGTTCCAAAAGCAGGCAATATCATCTGATGCTCTGATTTAAAAAAACAAGATAATCGCACAGATTGGCGTCCCATACCTTGCAAACGAACCGCGGGGTGAATATGACCGGAAAAATTGAAAAAACCTTCACGTTCTACAGGGTGATGCGTCAACAAAAAACCGTCTAGCTGTATTTCAGAAACAACCCGTATTCCTAAATTTTCATATTTCAGTGGTGAAATGATATCGTGGTTACCGGCAACCAAGATAATTTCCGAAATAACAGTGCTTAACCATTTTTCAAATAATACCCATTCTTTGTTCAGTGAAGAATGAAATAGGTCTCCCATAAAAACTATTATTTCTGGCTGAAAGAAATGAATAGCCTCATCCATAGTGTCAAAATTCTTTAGTACTGCGGCTTGAGGTACCGCTGCTCCAAATTTGCGAAAGTGAGATATCTTTCCTAGGTGCACGTCACTAATCAGTAGCATTGATTTTTCCTTCCAAAAAAGAACTCCGGACGGATGCATAATAAAATGTTGATGACGTATTTTTAAAGGTTGCACCATGACGGATAAAGATAATAAATCAAGAAATGAATCGTTTTGTTAAAAATCATAATAAAAAACCCAAATTTTTGATCTTATGAAAAAAGTATTTATTTTATTTAGTGCGCTAACCCTTGGTTTCTTTACATCTTGTAGTGATGATGATAGTGAAGATAGTCCAGAAAATTCTTTAATGGGCTCTTGGCAACTTACGGCTGAGTTTGATAATGATGTGGCTTATGAGCTTGATAATTGTGATTTAGAAGAAACACTTGTTTTTAAATCTGATGGAATCTATGATTTTATAGATTACGATCCAGTTGAAGGAAATGAAAACGAATGTGCCATAGATGAAGATGGTTTAGAGTCAGGCGAATGGTCACTACCTTCTTCTGGTAAAATATTGATTGTTACCGATAGTGATGAGACTGTACTTGAATATTCAATTTCAGGAAATGAACTTACTATTACATCTATAGACGAATATGAAGGAGAAACGGATGTTTACAAATATGTTTACACTAAGAAATAGTCTGTAAAATTAGGCTTAGCTCAATTACCTAGATATTTGAAACCTGTTAGAACTTTTATGTTTTAGCAGGTTTTTTTATTTCTTCATCAATAGTGCTGACATACGCTTGATGCGGTCAGCTAATTTTTCACTAGATAGTTTCTCGCGACTCATGCGGTCAGTAATTAATGGAAAAGCAAATGGAGTTGCTTTTTCGCATGATTTCCATACGATTTCTTGCTCGGCAATACGTTCTAAGGAAAGTCGCAAACGTCCTTCTTCTAGTTGATGTTGAAAGGTTTCGGTAAAGGCTTGTTGAAAGAGTAAGTTTTCAGGTTCATAATCCCTGAAAACTTCAAAAAGTAATTGGGAGTTGCTTTGCAAATGTTTCATTTTAACGCCCTTGTTTGGATAGCCTGTAAATACCATACCACTGATAATAGCAATATCTCGAAATTTGCGACGTGCCATTTCTGTGGCGTTTAGGCTTTTTTGTAAATCGTCTAGTAAATACTCGGCTGTAAATAAATCATTGTCTAGGACTTGTTGAATATCTATCTGTTGGTCAGAAAGCAACTCAAAACCATAGTCGTTAAATGCCAATGAAAAAGTGATAGGAGATAGCAAACTGATGCGGTATCCTAAAAGACTGCCCATAGCCTCGTGAACAAAACGCCCTTCAAAAGGATAGAATACATGATGGTACCCTTCCCGTGTTTTAAAGGTTTCAATCAGGAATTCATTTGGGTTGGGAACAATACTTTCACGCCTTTGACGCTCGAATATATGGGCTAGAGAACGTATTTCTACCGATTGGTATTTTCTGTCTTCACTGGAGGTATACAGTTCTTCTCGCAATAATTTGGACATCTGGGCCGATAGGGTCATACGACTTCCGGACCAGCTAGAAATTTTATTGGTCTTTTTGGTTGAGTTTCGAACGTGTACCTGCATGTCCTTTATTCTAATGAATTCAAGGTTTCTTCCCGCAAACGTAAAAACATCGCCTCTATTTAATTTCGAAATAAAGAACTCTTCTATAGAGCCAATATATCCTCCCTTTTGATAACGGACGGTAAGGTTTACATCACCTACAATGGTGCCAATCTGAAAACGGTGCCGCATGGCAACGCCACGGTTGTTTACTTTAAATTTTCCGTCTTCTTCGACTTCTACTTTTTTGTATTCATCGTATGATTGTAGACTCTGACTGCCCATAACTAAAAAGTTGAGTAACCATTGCCATTGGTCTAAGGTCAAAGTTTGATAACAGAACGTCTGACTAACTTCTTTATATATTTCATCTGGATAGAATCCATCTGAAATAGCCAACGATGTAAGATATTGCAGGAGTACATCGTAGCAATTAAGGTAGGGCATGCGGTCTTCTACGGCATTGTGTTTAACTGCTTGCTGTAATGCGGAGGCCTCAATAAGCTCAATGGCGTGGGTGGGTAAAAAATAAATTACGCTTTCTTCGCCTGGCCTATGTCCACTGCGGCCCGCACGCTGTAAAAAGCGAGCCACTCCTTTGGGTCCGCCAATCTGGACTACGGTTTCAACTGGGGCAAAATCTACTCCTAAATCCAAACTAGAGGTGCAAACTACTGCTTTTAATTCTTCGTTTCTAATAGCATTTTCAACCCAATTGCGGGTGTCTTTATTGATGCTACCGTGGTGCATGGCAATATCACCTGCATATTCGGGATGTTTTTCAAGAATTTTCTGGAACCATATTTCACATTGGCTACGCGTATTTGTAAATAGTAGGGTAGTTCTGCTGTTGTTGATTATAGGAACAACATCTTCCAGCAAATGCAAACCCAAATGGCCACGCCAAGGAAAGGTTTCCATCTTTTTTGGAATGATACTTTTGACCGTAATTTTCTTTCTAATATTCGCCCGTATCATTACGGAATTTTCCAAGGCGTCTGTGTCGGGACCGAGGAGTACATGCCGTGCTTGCTCCAAGTTACCTATAGTAGCAGAAATTCCCCAAATACGAAGGTCTTTTGAAATGGTTTTAAGTCGGGATAAGGCCAGTTCCATTTGAACTCCTCGTTTGGTGCCCAACAGCTCGTGCCACTCGTCAACTACAATAGCAGAACAATCTTTAAAGATTTTATCATAGCCTTTTGTGGCCAATAAGAGTTGCAGGCTTTCTGGCGTGGTAATCAGCAAATCGGGCATTTGCTTTTTTTGTCCCGCCCGTTCTTTTGTGGTCGTATCACCTGTACGGATACCAACGGTCATTTGCGTTTCTAGATCGGCAGTAACTCTTTCTGCGGATTGTCTAATTTCTTGGGAAAGGGCCCGTAACGGGGTAATCCATATCGCTTTTAATCCTTTTTTGTGCTTGGCCTTGTACTGGGGATTGTTTTTGATGTAGTTCAAAACAATAGGAAACCAAAGAGCATAGGTCTTACCACTGCCTGTTGGAGCGTTCAATAGTCCGTTTTTACCTTGAAGAAATGCTTTCCAAGTGTCTTTTTGAAACTTGAAGGGCTTCCAGTTCTGTTGGTCGAACCAATTTTGGGCAATATGGTAAAGTTCTTCTCTATTCATTTATGGGTTAAGGAATCATCAACTTTAAATCCTCTAAGGAATTGGCTTCGTGAATAGTTTTATCTTTTCTCCATCTCAATATTCTTGGAAACCTCGTGGCAACCCCACTTTTATGGCGCTTTGATAAGGCTATGCCTTCAAAGGCAATTTCAAATACATGATGTGGAGTAACCGAGCGCACCGGTCCAAAACGTTCTAACGTGTTTTTCTTGATCCAAGCATCTACCTTTCTAAACTCGGCATCGGTAAGGCCGGAATAGGCTTTGGCAAAAGTAACCAGTTCTTTTTCACCTTCATCGTTGGTGTTCCAAAGTGCAAAGGTATAATCTGTAAACAAATTACTGCGTCTACCATGACCTCGCATAGCGTAAGTGAGTACGGCATCAATAGTTAATGGGTCTACTTTCCATTTCCACCAATCGCCTTTTTTTCGACCTACTAAATAAGGAGAATCTTTGTGTTTTAACATGAGTCCTTCGCTGAACATTTCACGGGAACGCTCCCTTTCTATGGCTGCCTCTTCCCAAGAATTAAAGTGCATGGTTTCTGAAAGGTGAAAAGGTAAGTCAGTATGGTTTATCTCCTTGAATAATTTTTCTAAGATAGTCCTACGTTCGGTAAAAGGTTTGTTTCTAATATCCTTTCCTTCCCATTCCAAAATATCATACGCCTTTAAAATAACGGGGACTTTCTTTAGTAAAGCCTTTGAAACCGTTTTGCGACCTATGCGTGTCTGTAAATCATTAAAGGTGCCTATCTGCCCATCTATATAAGGTAATATTTCTCCGTCAATGACAGTACCTTTCGGTATTTTATTTATGAAAGTCCCAAATTCTGGGTATTTATCGGTTACGAGCTCCTCGCCACGGCTCCAGACAAACAGCTCATTATTTCTAAGAATAACCTGCGAACGGATACCGTCCCACTTATGTTCTGCTGACCAATGAGAAACATCACCTAAATCCTCTGGCTCACCTTCAATTGCGTAAGCCAAGTAAAAGGGATAAGGTTTAGAAAGGTAATCGCTCTCGTTCTCTTCTAAAATAAGTTCTTGAAATGTGATTTTGTTTGGGTCCCAGTTTCCCATAAGTTTATAGGCCAAAATATCCTCATCTATTTCCGTCGCCTTGGCTAAGGCTCTTGTCATTAGTTTTTGACTAACACCAATACGAAAACCTCCGGTAATCAACTTGGTAAAAACGAAGCGTTCGTAATAATCGAGTACTTTCCAGTTTTCAAAGAGGTAGGTTTTTTTGTCGACGTCGGATTTCTTCTTCAACGCAATCATCTCCTCTAGAAATTGGGTCAATGTTTTTTCTGTGGATGTTTTGCTCGAAGGAACAATCAGGGCAATGGTTTCCGCCAAATCGCCCACAATGTGATAGCTCTCTTCAAACAGCCAAAGGGGAATATTCGCCAATTCCGAGGCCCATTCGCGTAATAGGGTTGTGTTTACTGGTCTTGGCGGTCTGCGATGAGATAGAATAGCAATGGTCCATACCTTATCCGTATCATTAGCAACCAGAAAATAATCTGCTAAAGCCTGAACCTTTATATTAGTTTTATTGGTGCTGTCCAGTGTTTTTATTAGTGCAGCGAATCCTCTCATGCCCAATTCATTTGATGCAATGGAGGTTGGGACATCCGTTTCTGATGTTGTTTGTGGTTTCATGATGTTTGCTTTTCTAGGGTTGCTGTTTCATCAGTAGCCGTGTTGTCCTCTTCGTCTCCATACTGAGTTTCTTCCGTACGAGCGTCATAACCTTGTTCGCGCAGGTATCGGGAAAATATTTCGGTATAACCGTGGGTGCAGATAATTTTTTCCGCTCCGGTGGCTTCAATACTGGATAAAAGCCCTTGCCAGTCACAGTGATCGCTCAAAACAAAACCTTTATCAATTGCCCGACGCCGGCGCGCACCCCGAAAGGTCATCCAACCACTGGCTGAAGCTGTTACGTATGGAACCATTTTACGAATCCACGTACTGCCATGAGCACTGGGTGGAGCAAGAACAATGTTACCCAGTAGTTCTTCCTTTTTGGTTTCCCTGGTAATCAAGGTCGTTTCTGGAAAATCAACCAATGGGCGCAATACTTGGGTCATGTTTTCAATGGCGCCATGGGTATATATTTTGCCAATATCGGGGTCTAGATATTTTAGGAGACGCTGCGCCTTCCCCAGACTGTACCCGAATAAAATTGAAGTTTTGCCTTCAGATTTGTTCTCTTCCCACCATTGGTTGATATTCTCGAAAACCTCTTGTTGAGGTATCCATTTAAAAGCAGGAAGTCCAAAGGTACATTCCGTTATGAAAGTATGGCATTTAATAGGCTTGTATGGCGTAGAAATACCATCGTGTTCAGTTTTGTAATCTCCTGTAAACACCCATATTTCTCCTTTATGTTCTACGCGAATTTGGGAAGATCCAATGATATGTCCCGCCGGATATAAGGTGAATTTCACATTATTGACTAGGAAAGTTTCTCCCCATTCTTTTCCCATCACATTAATTTCGCCCAAACGGTGACTAATTATAGGTACATTTCTATGATGCGTAATATATTGTTTATGTCCCCATCTACTATGATCTGCATGACCGTGAGATATTATGGCCTTATCTACAGGTTTCCAAGGGTCTAGATAAACCTTGGCAGCACTGCAGTAAATACCTTTATCAGTGAATTCGAGAAGTGGATTTTTCATGTTCTTTGAAAGTTACATAATATTCTAAAATGTCATGGATTATTATCTAGATACCGATAGTACCTAATAACGGGTCCAAAATAATCATTCAGTAAGAGGAGAATGACCTCTAAAAAAATTATATTTGCTGCCAATAAAATTGATATTTATGGCAATCGCAGATTTATATAGTAGTGGTGAGCACAGAAGAAACCTTGCTCATTTTGCAGCTATTGCAACTTTGGCTAGTGTAGATGGTGAAATAAGCTCAGAAGAAAAAAGTATGTTGGACCGCTTTGCGGCTAAGTTTGATATTACAGAAGCTGAGTATATAGAGGTGTTAAAAAAGGAGAACAAATATCCCATTGACCCTCCACATACATCAGAAAACAGACTTGAGCGTGTTTATGACCTTTTTCGTATTATTTTTTCTGACCATCATATTGACAATGAAGAAATGGTGTTATTGAAGAAATATGCAATTGGTTTGGGTTTTTCAGGAGACCAAGCCGATAAGGTAATTGAGAAATCCGTGGCTATTTTTAGTGGCCGAATAGATTTTGATGATTACGTGTATCTTTTGAAACACTAAGGAAACATAATAAAGCCCCGGAAAAATTTAAATTTTTCCGGGGCTTTTTTTTTTGTCTTAAACTGGCCATAAATTCTTTGGTCTTCTCAACCATTGGACAACGACTGTATAAGAAAGGAATTAATTCTCCTCATAGGTAAGTTCTCAATGGTATTTCTCTAAAAATTCTTGAAGTTTATTTACCATGTTTTTGCTTCCACAAAAGAAAGGTACACGTTGGTGCAACTCGGTAGGCTTAATATCCATGATACGTGTCCTGCCACCAGTTGCCAGTCCGTTTGCCTGTTCCGCTAAAAATGCCATTGGATTACATTCGTACAATAAACGTAGTTTACCTTCTTGGGTCACACTACTTTTAGGATACATATAGATACCACCTTTTATCATGTTTCTATGAAAATCAGAAACTAAAGAACCAATATACCTTGATGTGTATGGTCTGTCTCCTACTTCTTCTTGGCAGTACTTTATGTAGTCTTTTACCCCTTGGTGAAAATGTCTGTATTTCCCCTCATTTACAGAATAAATAGTTCCGTCTTCTGGGAACTGCATATTGGGATGTGATAAATAGAAAGTACCAATTGCAGGGTTTAAAGTAAATCCGTTTACGCCGTCACCAGTTGTATAAACAAGCATAGTAGATGTTCCGTAAACAACATATCCGGCAGCTACTTGTTGGTTGCCAGGTTGCAGAAAATCTTCCAAAGTTACAGGTGTTCCCACTGGAGTAACTCTTCTGTAAATTGAAAAAATGGTCCCGACAGAAACATTAACATCCACATTGGATGAACCGTCTAGTGGGTCAATAAGTACCACATATTTGTTCTGGTGGCGCTCGTCATTACTGTTTATAGTTATAAAATCATCTTCTTCCTCGGAAGCTATTCCACAAACAATTTCTCTGTTAGCAAGCGTATTGATGAATTTCTCATTGGCGAATACATCTAATTTTTGTTGGTCTTCACCTTGAATGTTGGTTTCCCCAGCTTTACCAAGGATATCTACCAAACCAGCTTTGTTAACTTCGTGGTTAACCACTTTTGCCGCTAGACGAATAGCATTAATTAATTTAGAAAGCTCTCCGGAGGAATACTGAAACGAATCTTGGTTTTCGATAATAAATTCTCCGAGGGTCTGGTTTTTTTTGTGCTGCATGGATAGACTGTTTATTTGACCACAAATATCGGCTATTTTGTGAAACTATGGTTCAATGGTTTATATTTGAGCTTTTAAATTTATAACTTTGTGTTTTATTTGTAACAATTATGGATTATTCAATTCGAGAGGCAAAAGAGAGTGATATGCCGCAAGTCCTTACACTTGTTAAGGAGCTGGCTATTTTTGAAAAAGAATCTAACGCAGTAGAAGTTACGGTAGACGATTTGAAAAATGATGGTTTTGGTGAAAAAAAACTTTTTCACTGCTTTGTTGGTGAAAATGAGGGAGCTATCGTTGGTATGGCATTAGTGTACCCAAGATATTCTACTTGGAAAGGACCCGTTATTCACTTGGAAGACTTAATAGTGACGGAGAAAATGCGTGGAAGCGGACTTGGAAGTGCGCTTTTAAAAGAAGTTGTAAAATACGGAAATGATCTTGGCGTAAAACGAATCTGTTGGGAAGTATTGGATTGGAACGAACCTGCAATTACATTTTACGAGAAAAAAGGAGCAAATGTAATGAGAGACTGGGATGTAGTGCAGCTAGATGAAAAAGGAATTAAATCATTTTTAGACCTTTAATAAGAGCTATTTTAATGAATTACGATGGTAAAAAATTTCGGCCCTTACAGAATTCCAATAATGGGGAGACTACCCAGGACACTATCTTTCATTACCAGCAAAAAGGAAATATACTTACTTCTGAATACGCGGGTGGCAAAATAGTAAAGGGACACCTTATTGGATTAGTAGGGGATGATGGTAATATAGAAATGCGCTATCATCAAGTTAATACAGATGGTGAGCTAATGACCGGTTTTTGTTCGTCAAAACCAGAGATTACCAAAGACGGAAAAATAAGATTACACGAAAGCTGGCAGTGGACTTCTGGAGACAGGTCTCAGGGCAATTCTATTCTAGAAGAGCTTTAGCCGTTTTTTAACATAAAGAATAAAAATATACTTTTCCGTTAAGCGGAAATCAGAATAAAGATTTAAAAATATGCGAGTATTTAAGTTTGGTGGCGCATCCGTAAAAGATGCTGATGGAGTAAAAAACGTAGTTAATGTATTAAAGCAAACAGGCCATGACAATACTATAGTTATCGTATCTGCAATGGGTAAGACCACAAATGCTATGGAAGCTACGGTCAATGCTTATTTTAGTGATAAATCTGCTTTGAAGGCTGCGTTTCAAGAAACCATAGCGTATCATGATGCAATACTTCGAGACCTTTTTCCAAATACGAATCATGAAGTTTTTGGTCAGGTAAAAGGTCTTTTTGAGGAGGTACAGGGGTTTTTGGCATGGAACAAATCGCCTAACTACAACTTTGTTTATGATCAGGTTGTGGGTTACGGAGAGTTGGTGTCTACAACCATATTAAATGCTTATTTGAACGAAGTAGGCATCAATAGTAATTGGGTGGATATTCGGGATTTTATTAAAACCAATGATATTTACCGTGATGTTTCTGTTAATTGGGAGAAGACCCAAGAACGGATATCTAAAGGTATAGATAAAACTAAATTGAATATAACCCAAGGTTTTTTGGGTAGTGACGATAACAATTTTACAACTACATTGGGTAGGGAAGGATCAGATTATACAGCGGCCATTTTGGCGTATTGCTTGAATGCAGATTCGGTTACCATATGGAAAGATGTACCAGGTGTTTTAAATGCCGATCCACGTTATTTTACGGAAACGCAATTACTCAACAATATATCGTATCGAGAGGCAATTGAACTTGCTTTCTATGGAGCTTCGGTAATTCATCCAAAGACCTTACAGCCTTTACAACAAAAGGAAATTCCACTTCACGTAAAATCATTTATTAATCCAAAAGGTCCAGGTACCACGGTTGGTAAAGGAGTAGGTATAGAGCCAAAAGTGCCTTGTTTTATAGTGAAGAAAGACCAAGTATTGATGAAATTGTCCTCATTGGATTTTTCGTTTATTGTAGAAGACAGCATCAGTGAGCTTTTTAAATTATTCCATGACCATAAGATGAAAGTTGGCCTGATTCAGAATTCGGCAATTAGTTTTTCGGTCTGTGTTGATAATCGTTTTGGTCGTTTAGACGATCTTTTAAATCTTCTAAAAAGTAGGTTCAAAGTTGTTCATCATGAAGGTGTATCTCTTTATACTATTAGACATTTTGATGAAAAGGCAATTGATTCTTTGCAAAACGGACATGAAGTTCTTTTAGAACAGAGAGGTAAAGAGACCTTACAGTTGGTCGTAAAGTAATCTTCCCATTGTAGGTCTAAATTTGTTAAAAAGGGTTTCTCCTCTTACGTTTTTCCTATCTTAGCGGTCACCTAATTGATAAATGAACTATGGGTTTAGTGACCGCTAAAGAAGTGGCCAAAGCTACCAAACTAGATAAATACGGAGTTTTTGGTACGTTTACGGCTTGGATATTGCTTAGGGTCACGAAGATTTCTAACATGAACAAGCGGTACGATAAGATGAGCCATCTAAATGGCCCAGATTTCTTGGATGCAGTTCTTGAAGAGTATGAGATTGATTACGAAATACCCGAAGAAGATTTAAAACGCTTACCTAAAGAAGGGCCATATATCACAGTTAGTAATCACCCATTAGGTGGTATGGACGGTATTGTTTTGTTGAAGTTAATGCTTCGCCATAGACCGGATTATAAGGTAATGGCTAATTTTCTTTTACAGCGCTTTAAGCCTTTGGCCCAATACATATTTCCGGTAAATCCTTTTGAAGACCGTAAGGAGGCTAAAAGTAGTATAGCGGGTTTTAAGAATGCTATGTTACATTTAAAAGAAGGCCACCCTATTGGTATTTTTCCTGCAGGTGAAGTTTCTACGCAAAAGGAAGGCAAAATAGCCGTAGATAAACCTTGGGAAGAAACGGCTATTAAACTTATTAGAAAGGCAGAAGTACCCGTTGTTCCCATATATTTTCATGCCAAAAATAGCAAGTTGTTTTATCGCCTTGCAAAAATTAGCGGAGTTTTTAGAACGGCAAAGTTACCATCTGAAGTGTATTCTCAGAGAAATAGACCTATTAAGATACGGATTGGGCAACCTATTTCTTTGGCAACTCAGAATGAGCAAAAGACCTTAGAAGAGTATACGGAGCTACTGCGTAAAAAAACTTACATACTGGCCAATGCCTACGAAAAAGAAAGGTTAATAGATCAAATACCTACTTCTCTAAAACTGCCCAAACAACCACGGAAAATAGTAAAACCTGTAAAGGGAGAGGTGATTGAAGCAGAAATAGAAAAACTTGTTGAAAATGACAGGCGACTCCTGCAGAGCAAGAATTACGAGGTGTTTTTGGCACCTGCAGATGAAATCCCTTTTACCCTTCAAGAAATTGGACGGCAACGCGAGATTACATTTCGTGAAATAGGGGAGGGTACCAATAACTCCATAGATATTGATAAATTCGACTCGTATTATCACCATATGTTTTTGTGGGATAATGATTCCAAGGTCATTGCCGGGGCATATCGCATGGGTCTTGGGTCGGAGATTTTTGCCAAATATGGCATAGATGGTTTCTATCTTCAAGATTTATTTCGTTTTGAGCCCGAACTTTTTGGGATGATGAGCCAATCTATTGAAATGGGTAGGGCCTATATCGTAAAGGAATATCAGTTAAAACCAATGCCTTTGTTTCTACTTTGGAAGGGTATTGTACATACTACGTTAAGGCATCCAGAGCACAAATATCTGATAGGGGGAGTAAGCATCAGTAACCAATTTTCTAACTTCTCAAAATCTTTGATGATCGAGTTTATGAAAAGTAATTATTGGGATCCTTATGTGGCTCAGTACATAAGGCCTAAAAAAGAATTTAAGGTGAAGTTGAAGGATGCCGATAAGGAATTTATTTTTGATGAAACTCAGGCAGATTTAAACAAATTTGATAAATTGATTGATGAGGTTGAACCGGGAAATCTTAGGTTACCCGTCCTGATTAAAAAGTATATTAAACAAAATGCGAAAGTAGTCGCATTCAATGTAGATCCTTTGTTCAATAATGCAATAGACGGGTTAATGTACATTAAGATTGCAGATTTGCCGCAAAGTACAGTAAAGCCTGTAATGGAAGAGTTTCAGGCAGAATTGGAGCGCAAATTTATGGAGTCCCAAGAAAATGTGGAATAACACTCTTAAGTTAAATGGCACCGACTATTTTACTTCTTCTTTCAAATAATAAGTTGTCTTTCCAAATACCATCTCTTTGGGCAATTCGTTCGCGTTTTCCTATATATCGGAACCCCATTTTTTCGTGAAGTCTAATGCTGCCTTTATTTTCTGGAAATATACCTGACTGCAATGTCCAAAAGCCGTTTTCTTCACTTTCCGAAATTAGCGCTTGCATCAATTTAGAACCAACGCCTTTTCCTTGTGCATCTTGTAAAATGTAGATGCTTACTTCTGCTACACCACAATAAACAGCCCTTTTAGAGACAGGTGAAAGTGCTGCCCAGCCCATACATTTGTCGCCTAAAAAAGCAACTAGTCTGCAATGTTCAAGATGATTGGCGGACCAAGCTTCGTAAGTTGGCGTTTGCTGTTCAAAAGTAGCATAACCCGTGGACATCCCTTCAGCGTATATTTTAGAAACGGATGGCCAATCTTCAGGTAACATGGCTTTTAGTTCTATTTCAATCATTTTCTGAGGGCACAGGGTTTGTTTTATAGACTTTTAAACCAATCCTGAAAATATTCACCTACTACGATTGTAAGATCCATTTTATTACTGGCTGCATTTATCAGGCTCATAATAATCAATACAATTCCTATTACAGCTGCAAAACAACCCACAATAGGTATGATACCCAAAACAAAGGTCAGTAACCAAATTCCAAGGGTTTGACGTATGTAGAAGCTCCCAAACTCAGTTCTGTTCTGAGAGTTCATTATAAGTGCTACAACCCACCCTATAATGGTAAGGTGAGCTATAATGGCTACAATTTTACCATTATCAGGACTATTGGGGTCAAAAGTTTTCTTTACTTCTTCTTGAAATTCATTGGCTGCTTTCTTGGCATCATCTGCAAAGTCTTTTCCAAAATCTTTATTACCGTCTGCCATCGTATTAGTTTTGTTGGTTATTATATTTTAAATGTAACTAGTTTTTTTATAAAAACGCCTTGTCTTTAGGTTCCCATAGTTCTAGCTTATTTCCTTCTGGGTCTAAAATCCATCCGAATTTACCGTAATCATATTCTTCTATTTCGCCAACTACGGTAACTCCCTCTTGTTTCAAAATCTCGAGCAATTCTACCAAATTCTCGACCCTAAAATTCATCATGAACTGCTTTTTACTGGGTTCATAATAGGTGGTGTCCTCATTCATTGGGCTCCATTGTGTTGAGCAATCGTTGCCTTCTTTATCTTTCCACCAAAAAGTACATCCGTATTGGTCTGTATTGAGGCCTAGATGCTCTTTATACCATGTTTTTATTTGATCGGGATTTTTGCTCTTGAAAAAGAAACCTCCTAAGCCTGTTACTCTATTTTTCATATCGGCAGTAATTTTTGGTTTGATAGGTCTTTAAAGTTATGAAGTTGTAAAGAATTATTTATTGCTAGGCCTTGTATTTCTCTCGTATGATGCAATCCAATCCTGTGCGGTCATTTTTTGACAAAGTTTGGCAATTAGTTCGTATGGTATGTCATTCATATATTTAAAACGGATGCAGCTTTTGCCCATGTCCAGTTTTCTTTTGCAATGCTTTGGGTATTCGGCAACAAACCAGTTGTTCAATTTTGAATCCGCATATATACCAGAATGATATAGTGCTACAAAGTTTTTTTGTGAAGCCAAATTTATAAACGGAAGTGGAAGTTTTGGGTCGCAATGATAGCCGTTTGGGTATACAGAATGTGGAACAACATAACCCAACATACCGTAGCTTATTTGTTCCTCAAACCCCTTTGGTATATTTTTTAATATTGTATTTCTCAGTAAGGAGATAACTTCTTGCCGTTCTGGTGGAAGTTGAGCAATATAATCTTGCGGTGAATCTGCTTTGTAGTTCATGCTCAAACATGTTGATCAATAAGGATAGGATTACCATCCGGGTCTAAGATCATACATCTTCCAGGACCTGCTGTGCTTTCATCTACCTCGGCTTCTAAGTGAATTCCTTTTGCCTTAAAATGTTTTTGAAGTTTACGGACATCATCAAAAGAATCTTGTGTTTCCGCATTTGAGTTCCACCCTGGATTAAAGGTTAGAATATTTTTGTCGAACATACCTTGAAAAATACCTATGGTAGCGTTGCCATTTTTCAGGATTAACCAATTTTGCGTAATATCCCCTGCAAATACAGAGAAGCCCAAAGTTTCATAAAACTGTTTGGATGCTTGAATGTCATGGACATTCAAGCTCACAGAAAAGTTACCTAATTGCATCGTTTTTGATTTTTAGATGAATAAACTATACGCCTCATAATCCGGTGGGGGAGGTATATGCAATTTGGACTATGGTCTTCTAAGTTAGCAAAATTTTTCTTTTACCTTATCTACTACGGTTTGTGCCAGTTTTTCAAGACTTTCTACAGTCCATCCAGCTACATGTGGTGTGAGCAATACATTTTCTGCTTGAATTAAGTATTGAAAAGCTTCGGGCATTTTACTTAAGTCCGGAGTGCCGCTAGCAGTTGTGCCGAACATATTTTCAAAAGAAGTTTTTTCATATTCTAATACATCTAGGCCTGCGCCTAAAACCTTACCTGATTTTAGTCCTGATACTAAATCTTCAGTAATAACTGCCTTGCCTCTTGCTGTATTCAATAGCCAAAATGGATTATGAAATTTCTCTATAAACTCAGCGTTTACCATGCCAATGGTAAGTTCAGTTTGAGGAATATGTAAGCTTAATACATCTGTACGTTGGTGCAATTCCATAATACCTACTTGGCGTGCATTTTCATCACCTACACCACCTTGAATGTCATAACAAATTACCTCTATATCAAAACCACGCAGTTTTTTTGCAAAAGCTTTACCCATATTGCCATAACCAACAATTCCAACGGTTTTGCCGTCTAGTTCAATACCACGGTTACCTTCACGGTCCCATTTACCCGTGCGAACTTCCCTATCGGCTTTTTGTAGTTTATTGAAAAGTGATAGTAGCATACCCAAAGTATGCTCTCCAACAGCGTTTCTATTACCTTCCGGAGCGGCCGCCAAGAATATGTCATTGGCTTCAGCATGAAGAGCATCAATATTTTCTAACCCAGCACCTAGTCTTCCTATAAATTTGAGTTTGGAAGCCTTGTTTAAAAATTCACTATCAATGCTAAAACGGCTACGAATGATAAGTCCGTCATATTCATGAATTTTAGCTTCAATTTCTGCTTTTGAAGAAACATAGTCTTCATCGTTCTGAAAACCTAATTCATTAAACTGTTCTATTAGTAGGGGATGGTTAACATCCACATGTAAAATTTTCATAATATAAATTTAGATTTTCGGGTAATTGTTCTGTGTAATCTCATGTTCTATATTTCCGGTATGAGCTGTATTCAGTTTTTCGAACAGTAAAACAAGGACTTCTTCTCCTTCTTTTGTTGAAGGGCAGTGCTCAACTCCCTTTGGAACAACAATAATTTCACCTTCATTAACAACTTCTGTACGGTCTCGAAATTTCATATACAGCACACCTTTTAGTACTTGAAAAAGCTCATCTTCATTTTCGTGTGCATGCCATATAAATTCGCCCTCAATTTTAGCTAGAAGAACTTGCATATCATCTACAACTGCAATCTGATGTGGATGCCATTGTTTACTAAAAAGAGTGTGCTTCTGTGCCAGATTGATAGCTTTCATCAGTTCAAAATTTGTGAGCTGAAAGATATCAATTTTTAGATGCCCAATACCATTTTAGCGATAGAGAAGTAGATAAGAATGCCAAAAATATCATTGCTGGTCGTAATAAAAGGGCCAGTGGCTATAGCAGGATCAATTCCTCTCTTATGTAAAAACAGGGGGATAAAAGTACCAATAAAACCGGCTACTAAAATAACAGCAATTAAGGACAAACAGATAGATAATGATGTAAGAAAGTCACCTTTCCAGAGCCAAGTAAAAAGTAATAGAATGGTAGCCAAGATGGTGCCGTTAAGAAGTGCTAACAGTAATTCTTTCATCAAACGGTTGGTTACACTGCCTTTTAGGTCATCGTTAGCCAGACCTTGCACTACAATGGCGCTAGATTGTACGCCTACGTTACCTGCCATAGCCGCAATTAATGGGGTAAAGAAAAACAATACGGCGTGTTGCTTTATCATTTCTTCAAAACCGCCCATGATACCAGCTGCCCCAATACCACCTACTAGGCCTAAAAATAGCCATGGAAGGCGTGCTCGGGTAAGGTCCCAGATGCTATCATCTGCTTCAACATCTTGTGAGATACCGGCGGCCATTTGATAATCTTTCTCCGCTTCCTCACGAATAACGTCTACAATATCATCAATAGTAATACGGCCAACCAAACGGCCTATTTCATCAACAACGGGAATAGCTTCCAAATCATATTTTGACATGATTTTAGCTACTTCCTCAGGTTTTTCGTTGACGTTTACATAATCAACTTTTGGTATATAAACTTCACTAATATGGGTGCGTGTAGAGGTTGTCAATAAATCTTTTAAAGACAGACGGCCTTTTAATTTGTCATTATCATCTACTACGTAAATGGAATGTACTCTAGTAACATTTTCTGCCTGAGCGCGCATTTCTTTTACGCATTTAAGTACGTCCCAGTTTTCTCTAACCTTTACTAATTCCTTTGCCATAAGACCACCGGCAGAATTCTCGTCATATCGTAAAAGGTCTACAATATGTTTGGCGTGATCACGGTCTTCAATTTCAGAAATAACCTCTTGGATAATCTCATTGGGAAGCTCTCCAATAATATCTGCGGCATCATCCGTATCTAATTCGTCTAGTTCTTCCGCAATCTCTTTGGCCGATAGATTGCTTAAAATAGATTCACGTACATCTTCATCTAGCTCCGTAAGAACGTCCGAAGTTTTATCACTTTCAAGAAGTTTAATGAGATAGGTGGCTTCGTCTTCGTTTAGCTCATCAATGATATCAGCAATATCAGCATAATGAATATCTTCCAAAAGGCTTACCAAATTGGTATCCCCTCGGGATTCAATAAGCTGCTCTATTTCAGCTAGAAGTTCATCTGTGAGTTTAAACGGTGTCATTTTATGCTATCATATAAAACGGTTATGACGAAACTGCGGCAAAGCTAAAGAAAAAGGCTTAAAGCTTTATGCTCTTTACGATTTCTTAGTACGCTTTATCCATGAAATCCACTTTACTGGACGGTAAAAATTTTAAATATATGCTGTTAAAGGGGTTTTAGTAGAAATTTCTAGCTCAAATCTGAGGCTATTTTTTTAGTCAATTCAATAAAATCAGCTACGCTGAGTTGTTCAGGACGTTTATTAAATATGATATCTTCTCTAAGTTCCGGTGAAAGGTCAAATGTTTTTAAGCTGTTGCGGATGGTCTTTCTGCGCTGGTTGAAAGCGGCTTTTACAACTCTAAAGAGCAGTTTTTCATCGCAGTCTAGTGTGAAGTCTTTTTTACGGACCAAACGCAGCACACCGGATTGTACTTTTGGTGGTGGATCAAATACTTCGGGAGACACCGTAAATAAATATTCTGCGTCATAATAGGCTTGTACCAATACAGATAAAATACCGTACGTTTTATTTCCTTCTCCTTCGCAAATACGCTTTGCGACTTCCATTTGAAACATACCTGAAAACTCGGGCACTTGTTCCTTGATTTCCAACATTTTAAAAACGATTTGGGTAGATATGTTGTATGGGAAATTGCCGGTTATAGCAAATTGTTCATCACCAAAAAGAGTGGATATGTCATACTTTAAAAAATCTCCTTCTATTACTTGAAGGGTACTTTTGCCAGACATTACTTCTACGTGTTCTAACGGAAAATTGTTGTTGAGGTAAACTATGGAGTCCGTATCAAGATCCATAGCTACGAGCTTCATATCTTGTTTAAGTAGATATTTTGTAAGCACACCGGTACCAGGGCCTATTTCTACTACATTTCTATAACCGTCCAAAGAAAGGGTGTTCGCAATTTTTTCGGCAATTTCCTCATCCTTTAAAAAGTGCTGTCCTAAATGTTTTTTGGCTTTTACGGGGCTATCCTCTTTCCAAGGTCTTGCAAATTTATTTCCGTAACTTTTTTTCTTTTTCTCGACCATATATTTCTTTTAAGCCTTTACATAAACCCAAGCACTTTTACCTGATTTTAAACCGACTTTTATTCTCTTGTATGCTTTGCCTTCGTACAAATCTACTTTTATTAACTCACTCTTGTGCAGTTCGTAGACAATGCCTTCAGTTTTACTTTCTTTTTTGTTGGTTTTTTCAATAACGAGGTATCTACCCATTATTTTTTCTGAGGAAATTTGATATCCGTTTAGAACATCATGAATTCCCGCCAACGTACGTCCAAAAACCTGTTTTTGTATAGAAATGTTCTGAAGGGTGCCGTAGGTAAAAAGGTAGTGCATCTTGCTTAATGCTCGCTTACAATCTCCATTTCTGTTCTGAACGAGACAAATTTGTTCGGAAACCGTTTGTGTGCCTCTTCGCGTAGCCTTGGTGCGTCTTCAGTATAATAGCTTTCCAGAACCTCTTTGCTTAATGTTGTGAACTGTACCGAATAACTTACGCCGCCCATATCTTCTTCTATCAAGATTTTACTCATTTTGGCATTCAAAAATTTTCCGGTAGCAAGCACGTCTGGAATATGAACTTCCCGCATCCATATTAACCATTCATCATGAGCGGATTCTTCAATATTTGTTGTTATGTTGTATATATACATGTTGCTGGTCTTTTGGTTCAACTTTATTAATTCAGGGCATCACCTCGTAAGATTCTAAAATTCTTTCGGGCTTGTGGAAAATAATAACTGTCTTGATAGTTGTAAATTATTTTCTCGTAATGTGATTTGGCTTTTTCGGGCTGGATCATTTTGTTTCTATAGAGCTCGGCAAGTGCAAAATGAGCATCATCGGCCAATATTCCATTGGCATAAAACTCGGTTATTTTTTGATAGTTGTATTCTGCAGCTTCGTAATCATTAGTAAGTTCAAAAAGCTGACCTTGTTTTAAAAGGGCTTCGTCTTCTATTTTTTCGCCTTTGTGATTTTGAAGAATATCATCAAGCTCTGTTATGGCCTCTTTTGTTTTATTTTGATAGGCCAAGAGATCTGCTCGGGCGTATTTTTTTAGTGCTGTTTGGGTAGAATCTTCCAATGAATTATCTGATATTAACAAGCTTAATTGCATGGCATCATTGGCAATAAGCTGGGAGGTTGAGCTACGTAAAACTTTTAACTGTGTGAGCGCCCAATCAAAATCACCTTTGTAGAAACTGGTCTGCGCCACTTTATACCGTGCATTTTGCCCTAAGACATCATTTTTTAGATTTTGTTGTATTTGCGAGAAATAGATGAGTGCTTCATTAAACCGTTTGTCATAGACTAAGATATCTCCTAATGCCAATTTTACAAAAGCTTTGCCGCGCTCATTTAACGGAAGCTCTAAACTTTGCTTTAGAATTTGAATAGCCTTTTCAGGATTTTCGTTTTTGAACGCTAAAAAATTGGAGTAGGCCACTTGCAATTGTAATGTTTGTGACCTGAATCCATGTATATCAATCAGCTCTTCAAATTGTTTTTGTACGTCCTGTAGGTCTTTTTCCGTAGGTTCTAAAAGCTGAATATCTATTAGGTTTAATTGAGCATTTAGCTTAGTCACGGCATCGCCACTATTGTCTGCTATATATTGATAAATATCTTGAGCGGTTTCGGTCTCTTTTTCAACAAAGGCTAAATTTCCAAGAGTGTTCAAGCGTTGTGTATTGGCTCCCTCAACACGCTTGTAGATAGCCTTTTCTTGTCTAAAGGCACTACCATATTGCTTCTGTTGCACAAAAAGCCAGCTTAGAAGCTCGTTCCAAAGAATTTCAGGATTCTTTTGTGCATTTTGTAATAGTAATTTTTTTAGTTTGATATTATTATCGTTCTCCGGATCGGCAGTAATAAACTCATCAATATTCCGGAGGACTTTAGATTTTGATGTTTTGCCTTCACTAATGAGTGTCAAGTAAGAAACATACATCTTCTCAATATTACCTTGCTCACCATAAATGCGGGCCATTTGGTAATTGAAATCCAGTTGAGGATTCAGTTCCATTGCTTTGGTGTAAGCTGTTAAGGCTTCGTCCAACAGGGCATAGTTTTGGAAACGAGAACCAATACCATAGCCATAATTGGGGTTTTTTTCAATTTGAGAAATTGCTTTTTGGTAATATTCTTGCGCTTTTTCCAGTTGGTTCTGTAACCTGTAATTATACCCCATTTCTATGAGAAGCGTAGGGTAAACATTGGTGTCCTTAATTTTTTCTAACAGTAAATTTTCTGCATCCGTATAACGCTCCAATTGCTGATAAGTAGCCGTAAGGGCTTCTGTATAATCTGTTCTACGTGGATTTTTATCTACTAATTTTTCATAATAAACTACAGCTTTTTCAAAATCACCGTCGTTGAAGTACTGTTTTGCCAAGAAGTCGTCCTGGGCCACAGTAGAAAATGTAATCAGAAGAATGGCGATATTAAGGAAAACCTTCATACTTGAAATTTAACAAATTTACGGCAGCTCCGGAAAAGAATCTGTTAAGGGGACTATAATTTGGGGATAAATGGACTTCAGAACACATTTGTTTCATTTTATACAGAATTGTAAACCGTTCGTACAATATCATATTTAGTCTTGATTTACGTGTAATACATTTATAATCAGATTTTTAATTGTTTAATTTAAATACATATAAAGATGGCAACGTTTATAAAAAACTGTGAGCGCTATGCGGCGTTTCTTTATCCGAATGGAGACAATTCGGGTAGAATTAATTTGTATTGTGCAGATGGATATAGGTTATATCTGATTTTTAGGGATGGAACCCTTGCTGAGAACACTTATAATGAAGGTATAAAAACAGGAGTGGGTAATCAGCCTATAGATAGGTATAGTGATTTTTTAGATTTGGTTAGAAATGAAAAACCAATTCGCGTAACATTCAATACTACCAATAAAAGCTATGTGGTATATGCTTCAGGAGAAGAAGTAGGTGAAGGAGAGATGTAAATTGTAAATCGGCCAGAGCATTTCTGCTTCCGGCCGATTTTATTTTCTTGAGCTTGTGTTTAATCTATGCGGTCAAATCCACAATAAGGTCTCAATACCTCGGGAATCTCAATACCATCGGCAGTTTGGTAATTTTCTAAGATGCCTGCTAAAACTCGTGGTAAAGCCAAAGAGCTTCCGTTTAGCGTGTGTGCCAATTGACTCTTTCCGTTTTCATCTTTGTAGCGGAGTTTTAATCTGTTGGCTTGGTATGTTTCAAAATTTGATACAGAACTAATTTCCAACCATCGGTCTTGTGCCGTAGAAAACACTTCAAAATCAAAAGTGATTGCAGCGGTAAAACCTAAGTCGCCTCCACAAAGTCTAAGGATGCGGTAAGGCAGTTTTAGCTCTCTAAGGATATTTTTTACATGTTCTACCATGCCGTCTAAAGCTTTATATGAATTAGCAGGATTTTCTACGCGTACTATTTCAACTTTATCAAACTGGTGCAAACGGTTTAGGCCACGTACATGAGCTCCGTAGCTGCCAGCCTCCCTTCTAAAACAAGGTGTGTAAGCTGTGTAGCGAATAGGAAAATCACTTTCAGCTACTATGGTGTCACGAAAAATGTTGGTTACAGGTACTTCTGCCGTAGGAATAAGATATAAATCATCTTCGCCTACGTGATACATCTGTCCTTCTTTGTCCGGCAATTGTCCTGTTCCAAAACCAGATGCTTCGTTTACCAAATGCGGAACTTGCATTTCTGTATAACCGGCTTCTGTATTTTTATCCAAAAAATAAGAAATTAGAGCGCGTTGCAAACGAGCACCTTTTCCTTTGTAAACAGGAAAACCCGCACCGGCAATTTTTACACCTAATTCAAAATCTATGATGTCATATTTTTTTGCCAATTCCCAGTGAGGAAGGGCATCTGTAATTAAAGTAGGAATTTCACCTTCTTTAAATATCTCTTCATTATCCTCATCAGTACTACCTGCAGGTACTGATTCGTGCGGTACGTTAGGTATCTGGTAAAGGATTTTTTGAAGGTCTTCGGAAATAGTGTTGAGTTCTTCACCCAGCTTTTTTGAATCTTCCTTTAAAGTTCCCGTTTTCTCCTTTAGCACATTGGCTTCTTGAGCTTTTCCACTTTTATAGAGCATTCCTATTTCTTTGGAAAGCTTATTGCTTTCCGCTAAGATTTCGTCCAAGGAAGTTTGAGTTGAACGTCTTTTTTCATCCAATTCCAATACTTCATTAATTAAGGGTGCGGCATCTATATTTCGCTTTTTTAGTGCGTTTATGATGTCGTCTTTTTTGTCTCGAACGACCTGTAGCTGTAACATTACTCTTAAATTTAGTCTGCAAATTTAAACTAATGATTAAAAACCAATACATTTACTACTGTTATAATCTTATTATTTTATGGTTTTTGAACATTTTGCACTGAACGTTGCGGATATAAAGAAAAGAGTGGACTGGTTTGTGACCCATTTGGGTCTTAAAGTAGTAGTTGCCAAAGAAAAGGCGCCTTTCATGACTTTTTTGGCAGATTCTACAGATAGGGTAATAATGGAGTTATATCAAAAAGAGGAAGAGCCTTTAAGTAATTTTAAGGAACGCCAGCCTGCAACTTTTCATATAGCTTTTGTTTCTGATGATGCGGAGGCCGATAAACAAAGACTTATGACAGAAGGGGCCACGTTTGTGGAAGAGGTGAAAAGAGAAGACGGCACGCATTTGGTCATGCTTCGTGATCCATGGGGAATGCCATTACAACTTTGCGAACGGCCAATAAAATTCTAAGGGTTTTTTTCTTCTGTAGGGGAAGGGAATATCCATTCATTATGCCAAAAGTAATTCCATTTTACACTGGCTAAATCTACTTTTGGATCTATAAATGGGCGGTAAGGTTTTCCGTTTATGCTAACTTTAGAGTTCTTTGCATATACCTCTATATACTGGCCTTTTTCAGCATATTCCTTTTTGAGCCTTTGTGCGAATTGCCAAATAAAATCTGGGTAACCTGCTATTCTTCTTCGTTGCTTTCTGGATAGGTATTCTTTGGTCTTGATTATAGTCGTTTCACCATTTTCTGTGTTCACTACCTGAAATTTCAGCTTTCCCGTACGGCTACGTAACATCATTCGCCAACTAAGTCTGTGGCCTTCTTCCGTCCATAGAACATCATCTTTAATAAAATGATGTCTGATAGGTAAAGTGAGTTGTATCAGAAAATACATACCTCCTAATATGTATAAAATATTTTTATATGATGGAATTTCAACATTTTGCAAAAGGAAGGGTTTTTTCTTTTTAAAAAAGATATGACGGATAGTTTTGGGCTCAAAAAAGAATACCGTGAATGCCAAGGATAAATAAGGAAATATCCCAATTTGAAATATAATGGAGTTGAATAAGTGAAAAAATATTGATGCGAAAAAAGCAATTTTCCGAGTGGGCTTCCAGAGTAGAGCGGGTACAATCAATAAATCAAATAGAATGCCGGAAATACCTATGATTCTATGAATAATCGGTTCTTGTAAAAGACCTCCAATAATGGGGTAGCCAGCTTTGCTGAGCATCAGAATGCGAATAATACCTAAGTCAAACCAATCTCCATAGAGCTTAGCAATAGATGCGTAGGTATAGACAATGAGGAGTTGAAAAATTATAATCCATTTTACATAAGCGAACATGCTGTCGCTCTTTATAGTTGGATTGTTCTTTACATCTAAGGAGTGGCTTTTTTGTGCTGGTAAAAAGCACATAATGAGCGAAATAAGTATTAAAAGATAATAATGATTGTTGTACGATGTTTTTTGCATCAGATACACACCTGTCCACATTAAGGAGAACGAAATTATAGCAAAGCGGTATTTATAACCAAGGGCTATTAGGATACCTAGTGTGCCCATTACAAAGAAATAATAGTACATACCAAATCCAGGTAATGGCTGAAGCCAGTCAAAACCAATAAAATTGAAAGTAAACTTAGGTTCAATGAGTGTTCTTCTGACCCATCCTGTTAAAATGGCGCCATAGCATTCTAGGGAAACAAGGATGCCAAAAAAAATACGGAAAATAATCAGTTGTGAATTATCGATTTTCGAAAATAAAAAACGATTCAGCATTTATTCTGAGATTAGAGCGAGCGAGGTTTGTTTGTCTTTTTCTAACTGTTTTTTTAGTGCCTCCACAGATTCAAATTTATGCTCGTCGCGTATACGATGTAAAATATCTATCTGTAGTTTCTGACCGTAAAGGTCTTGGTTAAAATCAAAAAAGTTGATTTCAATGGTCTTTTCTTTTCCGGCAACGGTAGGGTTATAGCCAATATTCATCATGCCGTAAATAGTACTTCCTGAGAGCTCGCTTTTTACAACGTAAACACCATTTTTAGGTATTAACTTATACGACTCTGCAATATATAGGTTTGCTGTAGGAAAACCAATTTGTCTGCCCAGGCCTTTTCCTTTTTGAATAGTGCCCGTAAGCATGTAATTGTAACCGAGGTAAGCATTTGCAGTGGCAATATCACCTTCTTGAAGGGCTTTACGGATTTTGGTAGAACTGACTGATACTTCATTTATTTCTTGAGCCGATATTTCTTCGACTTCAAAATTAAAGGTGCTACCAAAGGCTCTTAAATCTGTAATGTTGGCATTTCGGTTTCTGCCAAAACGATGGTCATAACCAATGATTATTTTTTTTGTTTGCAACTGGTTCACTAAGTTGTCTCTAACGAATTCAGTGGCTGAAAGTCGAGAAAATTCTTGCGTAAAAGGATGAATGATTAATTGATCCAATCCTAAACCTTCTAGAATTTTCGTCTTTTCTTCAATGGTACTTAGCAGTTTTATGTCCGCATCTTTTTGTAAAACCATACGCGGATGCGGAAAAAAGGTCAATACAGTAGATTTAAGATTTAGAGAAGTGGCATTATTAATCAAACGCTCCAGTATTTTGCGATGACCTATGTGAACACCATCAAAAGTGCCTATGGTAATGGCAGTCGGATGCCGTTTATCGTATTTGGAAATGCTTTGGACTGTTACCACCTGTTAAAAATAATAAAAAGACTTATATTTGATTTTGTTTCTAAACCCCCTTGATGGTTACAAAATTACGTCTTGTTTTTTCAATTACCATAGCATTTCTTTCCTTTTACGCCTCGGCACAGAGTGAATACTGGGAAAGCTCTTCCATGAATAAATCTTCTTACAAGAGAGTTTCGCAGGAATTGAGTGCAGAAGGTGGAAAAGTTTTTGCCTTACAGGAGAAACGTTTTAAGGAAGATTTAAAATCTTCAACTATCTCTAAAAGTACTTCAAGAATTGTCTATTTTCCAAATTCAAGCGGAAAAATGGTTGCATATAGCGTGAAAGAAACGCCTGTTTTGTCTGAAGCTCTTTCAAAAAAATACCCTGAAATAAAATCTTTTTCTGGTCAAGCCGTAAATAATAGAGAGAATCGTATAAGATTCAGTATTTCTCAGAAAGATGTGCAGGCCATGATTGTGTCCGCCAATAAAGATGAAAGTAGCTTTATAGAAAAGGTAGATGACGATAAATATATTGTATACTCTAGAAGTGCTAAGGCCGCAGATGAAGAAGATTTTATCTGTAGCACTCAAGAAAAGGTATTATCTGCTGGGGCTAACCTAACGGCCAAACCTCTTGACGGGCGTGTACTCCGGAAATATAGATTAGCAGTTTCTGCTACTGCTGAATATACTGAATATCATGGAGGTACGGTTGTAGATGCATTGGCAGCGATCAACGCCACTATAACCAGAATTAATGAGGTTTTTGAAACAGATTTAGCTGTTCGTCTTGAACTTGTTGCTGACACGGATAAAATTATTTATACCAATGCTGCTACAGACCCTTATAAAAGTTCTGATCCCAATCAAACCACGGTAAGTTTGAGTTTGTTAGGCGGCCAGGCCCAAGCTACACTCACTAGTGAGATAGGAGAAACAAATTACGATATTGGGCATGTTTTTCATAAAGGTGAAAACGGCGGTAATGCCGGTTTTATAGGTGCTGTCTGTGTGACCAATAGAAAAGGAAGTGCGTATTCTTCAAGTCAAGTTCCAAAGGGAGATAAATTCGATTTAGATTTTGTAGCTCACGAAATGGGGCATCAATTGGGGGCAAACCATACTTGGTCTTACGAGTTTGAGGGAACCTTAGTTCAGGTAGAACCTGGTAGCGGTTCTACTATTATGGGTTACGCAGGTATAACAGACGTAAATGATGTGGCTGCTAGAGGAGATGATTATTTTCATTACATCAGTATAAAACAAATTATAGAAAATCTAGAGACTAAAACTTGTGGAGAGGTAGTAGGTATTACAAATAATCCACCAGTAGTTACTGATTTAGAAGATTACGTCATTCCAAAATCTACTGCTTTTGTATTAGAAGGTATTGCTACCGACCCTGATGTAGGGGATGTTCTTACCTATACATGGGAGCAGATAGATAATGGTGTTGTTACCCAAGCCTCTTTTGGCCCCAATAATGCTAGCGGAGCAAATTTCAGGTCTAGACTACCAAGTTTAGCTCCTATAAGATATTTTCCAATGCTCTCACAAGTGGTTATAGGTAATTTAACCCAGACCTTTCCTACTAGAGGTTCTGCTTGGGAAACAGTGTCAGATGTTGAGAGAGATATGAATTTTGCATTCTCCGTAAGGGACAATGCACCGGGAGGAGGACAAGTAGTGTCGGAACTAACGAATATTGCCGTTGTTAATAGTGCAGGTCCTTTTCAGGTTACCTCACAAGCGGTTGCAGAAACTTATGTGGCCGGTGAAATAATGCAAATAGATTGGGATGTTGCAGGAACGGATATATTGCCTATTGCAACTAAAAATGTGGAAATTATACTTTCTGTTGATGGAGGTGTGACTTTTACGGTTCCCTTAGCTTCGGGAGTAGACAATGACGGGTCTCATAAAGTTGTGGTTCCAGGAGTTGCCGCTGAGAAGGCTCGCATTATGGTCAAGGCATCCGATAATGTCTATTATGCTGTAAATTCAACAGATTTTAGTATTGAAGCTTCACAGTTTGTGATGAATTTTTCAGAGCTAGAATATGAAGCATGTCATTTTGATGATCTTATTATTCCTTTTATTTACGAAGCGTATTTAGATTTTGACGAAGAGGTTGTTTTTACAGTGACAGATGCACCGGAAAATTTAGGAATTACTTTTATGCCAGATACCGTATCTGTGGATGGAACAAGAATAGATATGTTGCTGGAGAATACGGAAAATGTTATAGAAGGTGCTTATTCATTAAATGTTATGGCAGTTTCGCCAAGTGTTTCAAAGGAGATTACTATAGACTTAAAAATATATGATACAGATTTCCCTGCGGTTGAGTTGTTAGCACCAGCAGATAATTTAGTTGATGCTGCAACAACGGAGCTTTTACAATGGGAAGATGATATTTCTTATACTTCATATGAAGTACATATTGCTACTGATGATGCTTTTGCCAACTTAGTGGAATTAGCTACTGTTACAACAAATAGTTATGTGCCTACTGAACTGGGTAACCAGACCGACTATTACTGGCGTGTGAAACCTATAAATGTTTGTGGAGAAGGAGAATTCAGTATTATCCGTAAGTTTAGTACAATCCAAGTAGACTGTACTAATAAGCGTGCGAGAGACCTTCCTTTGGAAATTAGTGCCGCAGAGAGAACTACGGTAACTTCAAAAATAACCTTCTTTGAAGATTTGAAAGTAGACGGTATTAATGTGAAATTAAATATTGACCATGAATATCTAGAAGATTTAGTAATAACTCTTACATCGCCCAATAATACGGTAGTTCCGTTAATTTCCAGTTCATGTGGAGATCTTGAGAATATAGATGCAACTTTTGACGATGATGCCCCTAACTTTATGTGTGGTGCTACAGCTAACACTGCAATAAGTGGAACTGTAAAGCCGCTTGGTTCACTAAGTTCTTTTAACGGAGAATCTGTATTGGGAGAATGGACCTTAACAGTTATTGATAACGCCGCTAGAGATGGTGGTGTTATCAACGAATTCTCTTTGGATATTTGTGTAGAAGGCGAATTTAGGCCAGATGTTGATAATGATGGTGTTTTTGATGATGGAGATGACCTTTGTTTGAATACTCCTGAGGGTGCCGAAGTAGATTCATCTGGTTGTGAGGTGTACCGCTTTGCTGCTGATAATTTTGAAATTACTGTACAGAGTGAATCTTGTAGGAACAATGATGACGGCATAATAACCATAAGTACTTTGCTGCCTTTGGATTATACAATCTCTATCACAGGGAATAATACTGATGTTACCAATACATTTACCAATGTTTTCTCTCTTTCAAGTTTAACCTCTGGTGTATATACCCTGTGTGTAAACGCTTCTGGCGCTGAGGCTGATTATGAAGAATTCTGTGCGCAAGTAATCGTATCTCAGCCTGATCCTCTGGGCGTTACCTCTTCTATTTCTGCAGATGGAAAGCAGATTATTCTTTCTATGGAAGGAGCAGACGCGTATACAGTAGAACTAAATGGAAAAACCGTATTGACGGATAAGTCAGAGATAACATTAGACCTTCAATCGGGAGGTAATACATTACGTGTATCTACCGGGCTTTCATGTCAGGGTGTTCATGAAGATAGTTTCTTTGTGGGCAGTGATCCAATAGTGTTTCCTAACCCATTTGATACGTATACAAGAGTTGTGTTAGGGACATCTACTGAAAAAGTAAGAATTGATATCTTTACTATAAGTGGAGCCTTGGTGAAAACGGAAGAGGGCACACCTAGAGGCGGGGGAATAGATTTAGATTTCACGTCATTACAATCAGGTATTTATATTGTGAAAGTTAAAGGAGAAACCATTGAAGGAACGGTTAAAGTGATAAAACGATGAGAATACTAACTTTTATAGTATTGGGTTTGGTGCTCTTTTCGGGTTGTAAAAAAGACTCGTCAAATACGCCAGGAAAGGTAAGTTTGGTGGCTCCGGCTAAAAATTCTGAATGTACACCGGTACAAAGTGATGGAGATAATAGTAGCATTGTTCGGTTCAATTGGAATGCTGCCGATCATACCGAAGTTTATGAGTTACAAGTTACCAATTTGAATACAGGAACGGTTCAATACAGAAATACATCTGGCACTGTAGAAACGCTGTCATTGACCAAGGGTACACCATTTTCATGGGTAGTAGTGTCCGAGAATTCAGAAACAACAGCATCTGTTAGTAGTGATTCTTGGTTGTTCTACAATCCGGGATCCGAAATTAGTCATGTGCCTTTTCCCGCAGAATTAACTTTTCCGGTACAGGGTTCTACGGCTTTTAGAGATGTAAATAACGAAATAAGTTTAACGTGGGTCGGTAAAGATTTAGATAATGATATAGAAAGTTATGGAATATACCTTTCTAATGAAAATCCGCCTACAACATTATTGAAAACTACAGATGCAGGGGTGAGCGAGTTAATAGTAGAAGTGGCTACTGATGAAGTTTACTTTTGGAAAGTAGTAACTACTGATGAGGAAGGAAATATCTCTACCAGTACGGTTTCAGAATTTAAGACCCGTTAAATTGATTCATGGTTCGCGCAACACCGGCCAAAACAAAAGATTGAACCAGTTCAGTGGTTTTCTCGAAACGTTCTTTTAGCGCATCTCTTTCTGTTTCACTCCATTCACCTAACACATATTCAACCTGTCTTCCTTTGCCAAAATCTGCTCCTACACCAAATCTAAGGCGGTTGTAGTTTGTGGTCTGTAGAACGTTCTGAATGTCTTTAAGGCCATTATGGCCTCCATTGCTTCCTTTTGTTTTCAAACGCAGTGACCCAAACTCCAAGTTAATATCATCTGTAATTACTAGAACGTTTTCCAAAGGGATATTCTCTTTATCCATCCAATACTTTAATGCCTTGCCGCTGAGGTTCATGTAAGTAGACGGTTTTAAACAAAGTACACTTCGTCCTTTTATTTTGAAAACACCTATGTCACCTAATTTTACGGTCTCAAAAGAAAAATCCAATGCTTTCGCAAGGGCGTCTAAAACTTTAAACCCAATATTATGACGAGTTTCTGAATACTCATTACCTATATTTCCTAGACCAATGATCAGGTATTTTTTCATGTTATTGGTTTCTTCTAGAACACTTTTGTTCTTGTTGAAAATTGATTTTAGAAATTGAAACATAATGCGTTGTTTTTAGAATGTTTGTATTCTTTCGCACGATTATATTCTAAAATAAATGCATACTGCAATTTTGAGTTGTAAAAATACAAAAGCGCCCTAAATTAGGGCGCTTTTTATAAAACTTCAACTGAAATTTATTCTTGGCTTGCTTCGCCTTCAGCAACTGCTGCTTCTGCACCTTCTGCTCCTTCTTCTCCTTCGCCATCTTCGTCTTCATCAACGGCCACTGCTGTACGCTGAGTTTTAACTTGAACAACAACGGTTGTATCAGGGTGTAAGATGGAAAATTCATCTTTCAATAAAGACTCAACAGTAATGTTATCACCAATTTTTAATTTCGATATATCAACATCAAAATAATCTGGCAAATTGTCTGGAAGTGCTTTAATGGCAAGTTTTCTCTTTCTGAAAAGTAAACGACCACCAGCTCTAACACCAGGAGCGTTACCTTCTAAACGAACTGGAATGTTCATGGTAACTTCTTTGTCATCAAAAAGTTGATAGAAATCGATGTGCAAAATTTTATCAGTCACTGGGTGAAACTGAATGTCTTGCATAATCGCTCTTACCTTACCATGACCTAAGTCAACCTCTACGGTGTGTGCGGCTGGGGTGTAAACTAAATCTCTGAACGCTAACTCTTCTGCTGAAAAGTGTAATGGTTTCTCCCCTCCGTATACCACGCAAGGAACCTGTCCAGCATTACGTAGAGCTTTAGTTGCCTTTTTGCCCACGCTTTCTCTTTCTGATCCTTTAATTTTAATTGACTTCATTATATGATTTAAAAAATTAATACTCTTAACTGGGGTAGCCTGTTTAAGCGGCTACATTAAAAATTTTGATGCAATAGAAGTATTATGATGTACTCTGTGCATTACGTCTGCAAAAAGCTCCGCACAGCTCAATACTTTTACTTTGTTTGAATCTCTCTTGGAAGGAATAGAATCTGTAACGATTAATTCCATCAATTGTGATTTCTCTATTTTCTCATAAGCGTCACCGGATAAAAGGGCGTGTGTTGTAATAGCCCTTACACTCAAGGCACCTCTTTCCATCATTAAATCGGCAGCTTTTGTCAATGTTCCAGCGGTATCTACCATGTCATCTACTAAAACCACATTTTTACCCTGTACATCGCCAATTAGCTCCATATGCGATATTATGTTTGCCTTTGCCCGTTGTTTGTAACAGATAACCACATCACAGCCCAATGCTTTTGAATAGGCATAGGCTCTTTTAGAACCACCCATATCTGGTGATGCAATGGTAAGATTATCTAAATTTAATTTCTTTAGATAAGGCAAAAACATGGTAGATGCGAACAAATGATCAACAGGTTTTTCGAAAAAACCCTGTATCTGATCTGCATGCAAATCCATTGTAATTATTCTTGTTGCACCAGCTGCTTCAAGCATTTTTGCAATTAACTTAGCTGCAATTGGTACTCTAGGTTTGTCTTTTCTATCTTGTCTAGCCCAACCAAAATAAGGCATTACGGCCGTTATATGTCTTGCAGACGCCCGTTTGGCTGCATCTAGCATTAATAACATTTCCATTAAATGTTCTGAACTTGGGTTCGTAGAACCTATAATGAAAATACGAGCTCCTCGTACCGATTCTTCGAACGATGGTTGGAATTCACCATCACTGTATCTAGAGAAGAGTACGTTGCCTAATTCGGCACCGTAAAACTTGGCAATTTTTTTTGCCAACTCAGTACTCTGGGTACAGGCGAAAATTTTAGGTTCGGGAACTTGGTAAGCCATGGGTAACGTATTGTTAATTAGTTTATTGACAAGTCGTTTTGTTAGCGAGGTGCAAATTTAGAAATTTATTTGTGTTGCTAAAGGATAAATGTTGTTATTTTTTGTGTTTGGAACAAAAAAAATTTTACTTTTGCAGTCCGATTTAATGCTCGAGTGGCGGAACTGGTAGACGCGCTGGATTCAAAATCCAGTTCCTTTGGAGTGCGGGTTCGATTCCCGCCTCGAGTACAGAGTTAAAAAGAAAAAAGCTGAGACATATTCTCAGCTTTTTTTATGCCCAAAAATGTCACATTGGAAAGGGGAATGGAACTATATCATGATGCATGATAACAGGAATTAATTACAGTTGAAAGAATAAAAGTAATTTACCGAACGTTTGGTAATTAATAAATAATTATTACATTTGTTCTATGAGACCACAGAAAGTATTAGATAAAGATATTGTAGCAAACCTAGTTGACGTTTTTAGGTCTAAGGGTTATGACGGAGCAAGTCTTTCTGACCTCGCAGAAAAAACTGGTTTAAAAAAGGCTAGTCTGTATCATCGCTTTCCAGATGGAAAGCAAGGTATGGCCGTGGCTGTTATGAATCATCTTGGTAAAAGGGCGGAGAAAAAGGTTTTTAGTTCTTTGCGGGACGAAAGTATTTCTCCTGTTCAAAGATTAGCTAACGGATTGGATAACATTAGGTACATATATACTGGAGGGAAGGACGCATGTATTCTGAGGGCTTTCTCATTAGGCTCTGGTTTAGAATTGTTCGGAAAGCAAATTGAAAGTGGAATGATAGAATGGGTAGAGGCTTTCAAAAGTTTAGGTAAAGCTTTAGGATTGTCAGATACATTAGCGCAGCAATATGCGATAAAAACTTTATTGGAAATCCAAGGAAGTCTTGTTGTGACTAAAGGATTAAATGATTTGAGCATATTTGATCAAACATTAAAGGATATTGAATTAAGATATTTAAACAAATAAAAAAATTTACCAATCAATTTTACCGAACATTAGGTAATTAATGATTACTAATATTAAAACTATGAAAAATTTAATTTTATACGCTTTGACCATTGTCCCTCTATTCACATTTGGAGCAACATCACCTGATATAGAAATATCAAATGAAAATATGACAACTATTAAGTATCGAACCCTTGAGGTTAACGGAGTAAACATTGCATACAGAGAAGCAGGTGATCCTCAAAACCAGACTATAGTTTTGCTCCACGGTTTTCCAACTTCTTCCCATCAATATAGAAAGGTATTAAATCAATTATCGGACGAGTTTCATTTAGTAGCACCAGATTATCCAGGATTTGGTAATAGTGATTTTTCTGATGCAAGTGAATACGAATACACTTTTGATAATCTGGCAGCAACAATAGATGCTTTTCTAGAAAAAAAGAAAATCACCTCTTATGCATTAATGATTCAAGATTACGGAGCTCCTGTAGGATTTAGAATCGCAACAGCTCATCCGGAAAGGATTACAGCCATTATTAATCAAAATGGTAATGCCTATGAAGAAGGATTGGGAGCGGCTTGGAAGGAAACCAAATCTATGTGGGCGAATAGAAATAAGCAGACAGAAGAGGCTCTATTGCATGCTTTTTCTTTGGATGGCCTAAAGTGGCAATATACACATGGAACGAGAAACCCGGAAAATGTAAATCCCGATACTTGGAATTTGGATTATTTACGAATGTCTCGCCCCAATGCCCATGCTATGAATTTAAATTTATTCTATGACTATCGGAATAACATAAAATTGTATCCAAAATGGCAACAATATTTGAGGGATAATCAACCTCCGCTATTAATTGTTTGGGGAAAGAACGATGCTTTCTTTCCTGAAAGTGGTGCCATAGCCTTCAAAAAAGACGTAAAAAATATTGATTACAATATTTATGATACCGGTCATTTTGCCTTAGAGGAGGATGCGGATAAGATTATCCCAAAAATGAGAAGTTTTTTGAGGGAGATTAAAAAGTAGTTAGTTTTCAATATATAATAATAAAAGCCTATTAAAAAGGGGCTTTTTGCATTGTAAAATTACTTGATGAATAACTCTAAAAAAGTACTTGATAGTAAAATACAACTTTCACTACCTTAGCAATCATGAATGCAATTGAAATTAGAACTGTAGATGTGGTTCAGTACATAAAGCCTTTACGAGAAGGAGGTTCCCTTCCGGGTCTCGTAAAAGCGGATGATGAATTTCTGTATGTTATAAAGTTTAGAGGGGCAGGCCAAGGTAAGAAAGCTTTGATTGCAGAACTTATAGGTGCCGAACTTGCACGGGCTATGGGTCTTCAGGTGCCTGAAATCGTTTTTATGAATTTAGACGATAGTTTTAGTAAGACGGAACCTGACGAAGAAATTCAAGATTTACTGAAATTTAGTGTTGGTCTCAATCTTGGCTTGCATTTTCTGTCGGGATCAATTGTTTATGACCCGTTGGTTTCTATTGCAGACCCTTTTACGGCTTCAAAAGTAGTGCTTCTAGATAGTATGATAAGTAATATAGATCGTACAGCAAAGAATACCAACCTTCTCAATTGGCATAAAGAACTTTGGCTAATTGATCATGGGTCTAGTTTTTATTTCCACCATAATTGGGAAACTTGGCAAACGCATTTAGAAAGAACTTTTCCGGCTATTAAAGACCATGTGCTTTTGGAACGTGCTACTGAGTTGCCAAAGGCAGCAGCAGAAATAAGAGCGCAAATAGACGAAACTATTATTGCAGAAATAGTATCT
The DNA here is from genome assembly GCF_015330125.1 of Zobellia nedashkovskayae. Classification (NCBI taxonomy): domain Bacteria; kingdom Pseudomonadati; phylum Bacteroidota; class Flavobacteriia; order Flavobacteriales; family Flavobacteriaceae; genus Zobellia; species Zobellia nedashkovskayae. The sequence continues at coordinate 1,861,394 of NZ_JADDXR010000002.1, forward strand.
AAAATACCCGAAGATTGGCTTTTAAGTGAATCAGAGCCATTATCCCCAAAAGAGATGCGTTCAGCTTATAAAGAATTTTTGAATACCCGGTTGGCAAAACTAGAGGTATTGGTTAAAGAAGCTCAGGATGCAAGATAGAGTTACTTATGAATTTGCCATTATTAGGCTTGTACCGAAGGTTGAGCGAGAAGAGTTTATAAACGTAGGTGCTATCGTATTCTCTAAAAGGAAAAAATATCTGCGCATGAGATTTATGATTGATAAGACACGGATAAAAGCATTCTCGCCTGAAATAGATGCTGAAGCTATTGAAGCGTATCTAAAAGCTTGGGAGTTGGTTTGTACAGGTGAACCAAAAAGTGGAGCTATTGGAAAGCTAGATTTGCCATCAAGGTTCCGTTGGCTTACAGCGTCTAGAAGTACAATTATACAAAGCTCAAAACCGCATCCGGGTCTCTGTTTTGACCCTCAGGAAGAATTGGATAGCCTCTTTGAAAAACATGTGCTTTAAGTTATATTCTATGTGAATTTTTTTCTTCTTTGCTTCATTAATATAGAAATAAATTAGTCTCTTATTTTGGAGCGGTCCCCATGTCTTGTTAAAATCCAGAAGTTCTTCTGGTTAAATTGTCAGCAATTACCTCTGTTTTTCGGAAATAAAGGTTAAATTTAAGGACTGTTTTTTGTTGAATATCAGATTTCTGCACCCTCACAGAAATAGAAGCAATAGACCCAGAGCTATTCTTCATAGTAGTAATTAATGGCCTTGTCCCCAATTTTATTTTTTAACCATAAAACCTAAAATGAGCCTACCAACTAGCCCGAATAATCATTTAGATAAAGACAATTTTTACACTCAAACTGTTCTTAACAACATGGGTGATTCTGTTTTTGTAAAAGATGCAGAAAGCAAAATGGTATTGGTTAACGATGCTTTTTGTAAAATGATGGGGCTTCCACGTGAGGAAATGATAGGTAAAACTCTTGCGGAAGAAGTTACACCAGAAGAACGAGAATCTTTTCTTAAGATTGATTGGCAAGTCTTGGCAGATGGTATAGAAAACATCAATGAGGAAGAGATGACAGTAAGAGGAGGTGAAACACATATTTTATCAACTCGAAAATCACGTTTTATTGATGAAAATGGGGATAAATTTCTGATTTGTGTGGTACGGGATATCACAGATCAGAAAAAAGCAGAGGAAAATTTACACGAAAGTGAGACTCAATTAAAAGAAGTGCTTGCGACTAAAGACAGATTACTGTCTATAATTGCACATGATTTAAGAAGCCCTTTCAATAATATTACTTTATTGTCAGATTTGTTGGGTGATTCGGTTAAAAGGAATGATGTAGGACAATCTGAGGAATATTTGGAATTGATTAATAAAACAACCCAAAACACCCTGACTTTACTGGACAACCTTTTGAACTGGTCAAAATCTCAAACAGGACAACTAGATTTTAAATCGGAAAAAGTAGATGTTAACAAGGTAGTTAGCCAGACGTTAGAACTGTCAAAAGCAATTGCGAGAACTAAAAATATAGAACTGAACTATGTAGAAAGCGATACTATTCAGGTATGTTCTGATCATAAAATAATAAAAACAATAATCCGTAATCTTGTCTCAAACTCTATTAAGTTTACTAAGCCAGGAGGAAGTATTAATGTTTTAACAACACAGAATGAAACCCATTTAGAAGTAACTGTTTCCGATAATGGAGTGGGTATGAGTCCGGATATCTGCGATAAATTGTTTTGTGTAAACACCAATATGGCCCGTGTTGGTACGGCAAGTGAAAAAGGCTCTGGTTTTGGGTTAGTGCTCTGTAAAGAGTTTGTAGAAAAACTTGGCGGAGAAATTTGGGCAGAAAGCACTTTGGATAAGGGTAGTGATTTTAAGTTTACAATACCTCTGAATAATAATACAAAGCCCAATTTTAATTTAGCTCGAAATTAAACTGAAATTATAATTTAAAAAGGGAAGATTCTAGTGAGTCTTCTCTTTTTTTTTGGCTTTTATCTGTACTGTATTTTCTTATAACAAGCTTGTCCAAGAAATTAAACCAATGTAGTTTTAGAATTTGGTTGTTAAAGAAGATAACCCAAGTGTGACAACCCTCAGGTGAAATTTTTAACAGAAAATATTTAAAAAAGAGATAGGGGTTTAAAGTATAGCAAAATGGCAGGAGAGAAGAACTTAGCGGAAATGATAAAGGGTATGACCCCAAAATTGAATGAAGGCGAATATGTATTTATAACCTTAACGGATGCAAACCAAATTTCTAGAGCTGATACCCTTTGTGAGTTCAAAGAGCAGGAGGGAACAACTGTTATAATAGCAAAACAAAAAGCTGATGCTTTACGTCTTCCGTATGAATATGTTGCTTCTTGGATAACTTTAGAAATCCATTCTTCTTTAGAAGGAGTAGGACTCACGGCCCTATTTTCTTCAGAGCTGGCAAAAAACAATATTAGTTGTAATGTGGTTGCCGCGTATTACCACGATCATATTTTTATAGACCATAAAAATGCGGAAAAAGCCGTAACGGTCTTAAAGCAATTGTCTGAAAGTTATTCAGAAAGATAGCTTCATTCATCATTTTAAAAATGACTTTTTAGAAGGTTTCTTCATAACTTTTAATTGTCATCAATTTTAGTATCTTAGAAGTCTCAACACCAATCTAGCCCATGCCACTTGCCATTGTTATTGCCGGAATTTTCATTCTTTTTATTTTAATAGCCCGCTTCAAACTTAATGCTTTCATTGCTTTTATCATCGTCTCCCTATTGGTAGGTGTTGCCGAAGGAATGGATTTTGAAACCGTTACCAAGTCCATACAATCAGGAATAGGTAATACTTTAGGTTATTTGATCCTAATTCTTGGACTTGGTGCAATGCTGGGAAAGCTCGTAGCAGATAGTGGTGCGGCGCAGCGTATTACTACGCAAATGATAGAGAAATTCGGGAAGAAATATATTCAATGGGCCGTAGTTCTTACTGGTTTCATTGTGGGTATACCTATGTTCTATACGGTAGGTTTTGTTATTTTAATTCCGTTGGTATTCACCGTGGCTGCAGCTACTAGGCTTCCATTAATTTATGTGGGTCTACCCATGTTGGCATCCCTTTCGGTAACGCATGGGTACCTTCCTCCGCATCCGGCCCCTACAGGTATCGCTGTTATTTTTAATGCTGATATAGGGAAAACGTTATTGTATGGTATTCTTGTGGCTATCCCTGCCATAATTGTTGCGGGTCCTCTTTTGGCACGTTCCATTAAAAATGTAGAAGCAACACCTTTAAAAGAATTTTTAAACCCGAGAATTTTGACAGATGATGAAATGCCAAGTACGGCTACTAGTATTCTTACGGCCTTACTACCGGTTATTCTCATTGCTCTAGCCTCTGTAATTGCATTGGTACTTCCCGAAGAAAACCCGATTAGAAAAGCAACCGATATTTTAGGGAATCCTGTAATGGCTATGCTTATATCGGTTTTAGTGGCTATTTATACATTAGGATTGGCAAGGGGCAAAAAAATGAAAGATGTAATGGACTCCGTAGCGAGTGCAGTTTCGGGTATTACCATGGTACTTCTTATTATAGCAGGAGCCGGTGCTTTAAAACAAGTGCTTATAGATAGCGGTGTAAGTGACTATATTGGTGATATGCTTAAAGGTTCTACGGTTTCCCCTTTAATATTGGCTTGGCTTATTGCTACAGTCATTAGGGTGTGTGTAGGTTCAGCAACGGTTGCGGGTCTTACGGCCGCCGGTATAGTGTTGCCTTTAATTGCTAATACAGATGTTAGCCCGGAGCTAATGGTTTTGGCCATTGGTTCTGGAAGTTTAATGCTGTCACATGTTAACGATAGTGGGTTCTGGCTTTATAAAGAATATTTTAATCTATCGGTAAAGGATACTTTAAAAACATGGACAGTAATGGAAACTACCGTTGGTGTTATGGGCCTTATTGGCGTTCTTGTTTTAGATATTTTCATATAAATTATAGATTGTTGCACGATGATGAAGAGAAGACAATTCATAAACCGAACGGCTCTTGCCGCAGTAGGTACTAGTTTAATAGGGTGTTTTGACCATTCCAAATTCGAATTAAAGAAAAATCAAGTAGTAGGTTGTTTTGGAGATAGCATCACCTACTCAGGTTATAATGGCTATGTTGAAATGCTACAAGAGAAGTTCAATAAAGAAAAACCGGAACTCAATATTAAGTTTATCAACTTTGGTAAAAGTAGTGAAACCGTAAGTGGACTCACAGAAGAAGACCATCCTGGCCCAAGGCCTTACCTTTTTGAGCGCCTAGATGAAATTCTTGACAAAAACCCAATAGATGTGGCACTTTTCTGCTACGGTATCAATGACGGAATTTATGGAAAACCTTCAGAGGAATTATTTAGAAGCTTTAAAATAGGGGTCTATTCGTTCCTTGAAAAAATGCGTCAGAGAGATATTAAGACCATTTTATTAACGCCACCGCCATTGGCCGAGCGGCATTTGGAAAATCAGAACACTGCTTCGTATAGCTATAAAAATCCGTATCCAAAATATGATAAGGAAGTATTGGAAAAGTTTACGGATATCATTTTAGAAATGCAGCATCCTTATGCGAATGCCGAGATAAACATTCGCAAACCTCTTTTTAAAAATCAAAAGGAGTGCTATGATAAGGATCCAGTTCATCCAAATAAGAACGGTCATAGATTGATTGCCGATACGATTTTTGGTAATTTATCGTTTTAACATTGCCTTAAGTCCCCATGGCAGGGTATTTGTTATCTTTATCCTGATTTTTTATTCGATGACCAAAAACTATTCGGTACTGTTGTTCGCTATGATGCTGTTTTCCTTTTCGGGGATGGCACAGACTGATATTCCTCAAAAGAAAGAGTTGAAAATAGAAACGGCGAATAAGATTGATGATAATGCTGAGCCTGATCAAGGTACTTCTTTAAACATTCCGTCTGTAGTAGAAGATCAACCTCAGGTAGATTTTGATATTGCTAAGCGTAATCCTGTAAAAATGATTGATGACCGCGAACTTGTTCAGGCAGGTGCCGGTATGAAAATTGATCCTAAAGTAGGGCCAAGACAACCTGAAGAAGGTTCTAAACAACACTTTGCGGACATGTACTTGGGCGACGTTAAAAACAACGGAAAATTCGTTGGTATTATGTGTCGTGATCACGAAAACGTTGATGGGGACCGTGTAAAAATTTATGTGAATGGTGACGTGGTTGACACTAATATTCTTTTAACAAGCTCTTTTAAAGGGGTAAACGTTGATTTAAAAAAAGGATTCAATCGTATAGATTTTGAAGCACTTAATGTTGGTGCGTATGCGCCTAATACCGCTCAGGTAAACGTCTATGATGACAAAGGAGAAATTATCTATGCCACCAAATGGTTACTTTCTGAAGGTTCAAAAGCTACTTTGATTATAACAAAAGAAGAAGACTAAAATTCAGTATTTTCTCTATTTATACAGTGGGTTGCTTAAAAGAACTAATCTCTTTTACCAGGTACATATTTCTCTTTAGCTCTTTTGACTACATCTTCATAGTAGAAAGGAACATCTTTCCAATCCATATTTTTATATCTTTCAATCTGGTCGTTAAAATGAGGGGAACTTGGGTCTCCGCTTTGTCCACCTGCCAATATACTTTTAGCCTTTACTTTATCACCAAATTCCACAACCGCTACAAAACTATTTCCACGTGTTCCGTAGATTTTTTTTGCCCCTTCTGTGGTGTAACGAGCACCGTATGCAGCTAAAGCGCCCCATCTTCCAGACGCAAATCCTATAGGAATACTTGGTTTAGAATCGTTGAAATGCTGCACTATATCTCCCGTAGTTCGCTGATATCTATTTACTTCTCCCCACGGTATTTTCCATGTTCCAAAGTCGGCCGTTAGGTCTTCTATTACTTCTTCAAATATCTTTAAACTCTCTTCCGTATGGGTCCCAAAATAGGTCATTCGTTCCATATCGCTAATCCCTTCTGGGTGTTTTGCCCTTTTGCCCATAGCAGTGCCGTAGTAATGAGCCAGCGTCATGGCCACTTGATTTTCTCCTGTAGTGTAATCCCAATTTTTAAGAATGGAAATGGGTTCCTTTAATTTCGGGTTTTTATCATCGTGAGAATTGTAAGCTTTAACTAAGCCTGGAATCAATGCTTGAAAAGCCGGCAAAAAAGGGTCGTGTGCCAGTTGAATTAAACTGTCTATAGTATATCCTTTTCTATCTTTCAATAATTCAATAGCATGAACTCCTCTAAAATTCTCTTGGTCTCTGGACATGTAATAGGGGTAATCCTCTTTCTTTGGACTGAACCCCAGAGCAGAGGTATAGGGAGTGGAATTGCAATTTTGTATCCACCCATTTTCTGGATTCAATACTAAAATATTTTCATCTACCGTATGTAATCCCTGCCAATCGGTCTTTGGATTACTACCATCAACTGGCTCCGCATAATTAAACTGAACATCTCGCTTAGGTACAAAATTACCATGGAAATAGGCAATGTTTCCCTCGGCATCTGCATACACCGTATTATTGCTAGAATTGGTGCGGATATCCATCATATCATGAAATCCTTTATAGCCTTTTTGTTTGGTACGTATAAAAGATTGTTCCAAAGCTTTTACTGGCTCCCACATCATAGCGGAAGCTGTCCATTGACCATCGGCAACATGCGTTATTGGTCCGTGGTGGGTTCTATATGTCGGATATTTTTTTTCTTTCAGTTCATCGCCATCAAGATATTTCAACATTATTTCAGAAGATTCAATAGGTCGTAATTCTTCTCCATATTGATAGAACAAATGGTCATCATTCTTAACAATTGTTTCCTTGAATTCATCCATTACATCCGTGTAAGTAGATGTATGCATCCAACCGGTATTTTCATTAAATCCTTGATACACAAAAAACTGCCCCCAAGTTACCGCTCCATAAGCATTTAATCCTTCCTCAGAAACTACGTGAACCTCCCCTCTAAAATAAAATGAAGTATGCGGATTGATTAATAACAACGGATTTCCGGACTGTGTCAGTTTTCCTGAAATAGCAATACCGTTTGACCCTTGCGGTTCTTCAATCTCTTTTTCCTTTTTCATTTGAAGTATTTCAGCTTCTGGCAGCTCCATATCGCTTTCATAAAAAGCAGCTATTTTCTTTGTTGAAATTCGTTCAATATCTCCGCCAATAGACCCTTCGCTAAAATACATTGGCATCCAAGGTTCAAAATGTGTCAATAATTTTGGTGTTACTTCCGGGTGTGTGTATAAATAGTAATTGACTCCGTTGGCAAAGGCATCACATAATTCTTTTAGCCAAGCGGGGCTTTTTTCATAGTTAGCTTTAGCCTCTTCTTCGGTCATGAACAGTTTTGCACGTAGATCACTATACAGCGCATCTTCACCGTCTACTTCTGCCAGTCTTCCTGTTGCCCAAATATAATTTTGCTCTACACGGTTAAAATCATCTTCACATTGTGCGTATAATAACCCAAAGACTGCATCGGCATCTGTCTTTCCATAGATGTGAGGTACTCCAAAATCATCTCTTATAATCTCAACATTTGCAGTATGAGTCTTCCATTTTTCTACCTCTATGTTTTTCTGTTGTGCGCTACAGGAAAAAAGGAAGAAGTAACTTATTAGTACTACATATTTCATAAGGCTCTATTTATACTTACAATATACTACCAAACTCCAAATAAATCGAACCAACTTACGGGATAACCTGCTTGTTTTTTTCGTTTTGTGTACCTTGCAGGCTTCATTTAATCATTATTATGGCCGAGAAAAAAGTTAGTATGCTTACCGCGTTTAAGACCATTATATGGCCAAGAAGAAACCTTGTATTTATTGGACTCCTCCTTATAGTAATTAGTAAAGCAGCAAGTTTTGTGGCGCCTTTATCCCTCAAATATTTGATGGACGATATTATACCAAATAAGGATATAGATTTTTTAAAATTACTTGTAGGTGCAGTTGCCCTGGCTATACTAGTGCAATCCGTCACTTCGTTTCTATTGACGAAAATATTGAGCGTTCAGGCACAGTTTCTAATCTCTGAACTTAGGGCTCAGGTACAGAAAAAAGTACTATCGTTACCTATTAGCTTTTTTGATAATGCAAAATCTGGAGCTTTGGTGTCCCGTATAATGAGTGATGTAGAAGGGGTACGTAACCTAATCGGCACAGGTCTGGTACAACTTGTTGGTGGTACTATTACCGCGGTGGTTTCACTTATATTGCTTTTGCGGATTAGTTGGACAATGACAATCTTCACATTAGTGCCTCTGGCCATTTTTGCATTGATTGCGCTTAAGGCATTTAAAATCATTAGACCCATTTTTAGAAATAGGGGAAAAATAAATGCAGAGGTAACAGGACGTCTTACCGAAACTTTAGGCGGAGTGCGTGTAATCAAAGGCTTTAATGCCGAGGAACAAGAAAATAAAATATTTGAAAAAGGGGTTGATCGTCTTTTTCAAAATGTAAAAAAGAGTTTAACTGCCACTGCTTTCATGACTAGTTCGTCTACCTTCCTTTTGGGTATTGCCACAACGGGAATTATGGGCATAGGTGGTTATAAGATAATGATGGATGAGCTTACGATAGGTGAATTCTTAACCTTTACCTTTTTATTAGGGTTGATGGTCGCACCTATTGTTCAGATGAGTAATATTGGTAGTCAGTTAACAGAAGCCTTGGCTGGTTTGGATCGTACCGAAGAACTTATGAATATGGTTCCGGAATCTGATGAAGAAAACCGGACCATAGTTCTGGACGATATTAAAGGTGATATTGTTTTTGATGATGTATCCTTTGCTTATGAGGAAGATAAAGAAGTGCTTCATAATATTAATTTTGAAGTAAAATCTGGTAACGTAGTTGCTTTGGTGGGTAGTTCCGGTTCTGGAAAATCTACCATAGCCGGGTTGGCAGCTACTTTTTTAAATCCTCAGTCGGGTAAGATTACCATAGACGGTAAGGATGTAGCAAAAGTTAACCTAAACAGTTTTAGGCAGCACCTTGGAGTGGTCTTACAAGATGATTTTCTTTTTGAGGGCACTATACGTGAGAACATTCTATTCCCGCGACCTAATGCTACGGAAGAACAATTGCAGCAATCGGTAAAAGCTGCTTACGTAAATGAATTTACGGATAGGTTTGAAGATGGATTGGATACTTTGATAGGGGAGCGGGGCGTTAAACTTTCCGGTGGTCAACGCCAACGTATTGCTATTGCACGAGCTGTTTTGGCAGATCCTAAAATTTTAATTCTAGATGAGGCTACATCTAATTTGGATACGGAAAGCGAAGCTTTGATTCAAAAGAGTTTAGCGGCCTTAACAGAAGGTCGTACCACTTTTGTAATAGCACACAGATTGAGCACCATCCGAAAAGCAAATCAGATTTTGGTTATTGAAAACGGAAAAATTGCTGAACAAGGTACCCACGATGAGCTTATTGCCAAAGAAGGCAGGTACTTCAATTTATTTACCTATCAGGCAAGAATCTAACTCTCCGGAGCTAGTTCTACTTCTAATCCGTCTAAATCTGGGGTCATGTGAATTTGACAACCCAAACGGCTGTTGTCCTTGACATCAAAAGCTTCGGCCAACATAGCATCTTCATCATCTGATTTCTCAGGAAGATTGTGGTCTGAAGTAACATAGCACTGGCAAGAAGCGCACATAGCCATTCCGCCACAAATACCAATAGTACCCTCAGGAGCTAATTCGTATGAGCGAACTACTTCCATAAGATTCATATTCATATCAGTTGGGGCATCTACCTCATGGGCAACACCATCTCGGTCGGTAATTTTTATTTTAATGTCGGTCATTAGGATACTTAATTATAATTTGGCCTTTAGTCACTTTTAATCAATAGACTTTACAACTGCCTTTGGTGCTTCTTTCTTACTACCGTCAAAACCGGTTACGCCCCCTACAGTAGTATATTTCATTACATATTTCTTATCAGGATAAATACGCTGATAAGCACTTTGGCACATTAACGTTGCTTCATGAAACCCACAAAGAATCAACTTTAATTTTCCAGGATAGGTATTAACATCGCCAATAGCATAAATACCTGGTACATTAGTTTGATAATCGAATGTGTCTACTTTAATGGCATTTTTCTCAATATCAAGCCCCCAATCTGCAATTGGTCCTAATTTGGGAGAAAGCCCAAAAAGCGGAACAAAATTATCAACTTCCAAGATAACATCCTCATCAGGATTTGTTGTTTTTCTAATAGTAACGGCCTCTAGGGTTTTCTCACCTTGGAGTCCCACAATTTCACCAGGAGTAACTAAATTAATTTTACCTGCGTTCTTAAGGTGTTGTACTTTTTCTACGGAGTCTAGTGCACCTCTAAATTCACTTCTACGGTGAACCAAAGTAACCTGCGAAGCTACATCTGCTAAAAATATACTCCAATCCAAAGCAGAATCACCACCACCAGCTATAACCACTCTTTTATCACGGTAGACCTCAGGGTCTTTTATGATATAGGCAACGCCATTGTCTTCGTATTTATTGAGATTTTCAAGTAACGGTTTACGAGGTTCAAAACTACCCAATCCACCTGCAATAGCTACAATAGGGGCATGGTGCTTGGTTCCTTTGTTGGTCGTTACTATAAATGTACCGTCTTCTAGTTTTTCTATGGTCTGCGCTCTTTCGCCTAAGGTAAACCCAGGTTCAAAAGGTTTTATTTGTTCCATTAAATTAGTCACCAAATCGCCTGCCAATACCTCGGGAAAACCTGGTATATCGTAAATTGGTTTTTTAGGATAAATTTCGGAACATTGACCACCAGATTGTGGTAGCGCGTCTATTAAATGACATTTGAGCTGTAGAAGGCCTGCCTCAAAAACGGCAAAAAGCCCTGTTGGGCCAGCTCCAATAATCAATATATCTGTTTTGATCATCGGGTTTACATTAAAATTCGGACAAAATTAGAATTAAAAAATTGATAAGAATATGATTAAAATCAGTGTATTATGCACCAATATTAATCACCTCTTCAATTTGTGGAGCGTATTTTTTTATAGTCATTTCAACACCACTTTTTAAAGTCATTTGATTAACGCTACATCCAACACATGCTCCTTCTAACTTCACCTTTACGGACTTCTCGTCATCTATGGAAACCAAAGAAATATCTCCTCCATCACTCTGTAAAAACGGACGAATCTCTTCTAGCGCTTTTTCTACATTCTGTTTTAATTCTTCAGATGTCATATTATTTTTTCTTAACGACAGAACAACCCGCCATAGTTGTTATCTTAATTGCTTCGGTAGGGGGAAGATTTTTATTTCTACCCACAACTTCTCGCACTACATTTTTTGTTATCTCTTCAAACGCCAATTCAACTGGTGTAGCCGTTTGCATAGCAGCTGGTCTTCCAATATCACCAGCTTCTCGTATACTTTGTACTAAAGGAACCTCACCTAAAAAAGGTACTTTTAAATCTTCGGAAAGATTTTTTGCACCTTCTTTACCAAAAATATAGTACTTATTATCTGGAAGCTCATCAGGAGTAAAATAAGCCATATTTTCCACGATTCCCAATACAGGAACATTTATGGATTCTTGCTGGAACATTGCAACTCCTTTTCTAGCATCTGCCAAAGCAACATTCTGTGGGGTACTAACCACTACTGCACCGGTAATAGGCATAGCTTGCATGATACTTAAGTGAATATCACCAGTTCCCGGAGGAAGGTCAAGCAACATAAAATCCAATTCTCCCCAGTGTGCATCAAAAATCATTTGATTCAGTGCTTTTGCGGCCATAGGTCCACGCCAAATAACTGCTTGATCTGGTTGAGTGAAAAACCCAATGGAAAGTAGCTTTACGCCATAGCTCTCTACTGGCTTCATTTTAGATTTCCCATCAACATTTACGGCCAATGGTTTTTCCATAGGAACATCAAACATAATAGGAATAGAAGGCCCGTAAATATCTGCATCTAAAATTCCTACCTTAAAGCCCATTTTGGCTAGGGTAACGGCTAAATTTGCAGTAACCGTAGATTTTCCAACACCACCTTTGCCTGAAGCAACGGCAATTATGTTTTGGATACCCGGTAAAGGTTTTCCTTTTATTTCGTTGGTTTTTGGCTTTGCAGGAGCATCAACTTTAATGTTGATTTTTATCTTGGCCTTTTCATATACCTCCCGGTGTATGATTTTCAGAATTTCGACCTCGGTCTTTTTTCTAGCCTGTAAGCTTGGGTTGCTGATGGTAATATCTACCTCAACCTCATCACCAAAAATCTGTATATTCTTAACGGCACCACTTTCTACCATATTCTGTCCTTCGCCAGGTACGGTAATATTCTCTAGTGCTCTTAAAACTTCTTTTTTATCAATCTTCATTATATAAAATCATTCTAAAGAACAAAGATACGCCATAGCGTCGAGAGGGTAAAGAGATGACATTGAAAAGTGGTATGTCTTAATAGGTATTATTGATAAATAGCCGTAAAATAGTATTCAGAAGAAGTGTTTTTTAGACTAAAATTATATTTTTTAGAAAAAAAAGGATTACCCTAGTTCTTTAAAAGGGTCCCAAAAGTGTTTTTCAAAATCTATGATCTGATTTTCTTTTATGGTAATACCCTCGTTTTCTAGTAGTTGTTGCATCAGGTTGGTGCCATCAAAATGATGCTTTCCGGTAAGTAATCCAATTTTATTCACCACTCTGTGAGCAGGTATTTCGGGCATATTTCCTGCTCCGTTCATTGCCCAGCCTACCATTCTAGCGCTTCGGGCAGCGCCTAGATATTTCGCTATGGCACCATATGAGGTAACTCTGCCCTCAGGTATGAGCTTGGCCACTTCGTACACTTTTTGAAAGAAATTTTTGTTCTCGGGATTCATTAGCGATAGGCTATTCTAAAAACGGTTATTGTCAATAATACCAACATTAGTCCGCTAAGGATGTAATTACTATTCTTAGAAAAACGATTGGATTTATTCTCTAATTTATTAAAATATACCGTGTACATATAAAGTACTGTAAAAGTACCTGAACCTGCAGCGAATATAAAGACCAGAATATCCCAAACCTCAAACTTGATCCAACCTGATGCATTCCACATAATATTAAGCCCACTGTAATAGGGTATGGTCAAAAGGTTTAATCCCGCCAGAAGTATGCCTTTAAAGAAACTATTCTTCTTGCTGACCTTAACAATCTTTTTTACCTTCTTTTTATTTCGTCCTGCAGCTATGAAAAAATATACCATAAAAAAAGCAAAAACTACAACTGCAATTTTGAGTAGTACATCAACTACCTCAGGATTTTTATGAAGAAATTTTGATATATACACAGCAATTGTAGCCTGAAGAATAACCATAACGGCCACTCCCAGACTAAAAATTATACCGTTTAATTTGCCTTTTTCTACACTAACCTTTGCGGCGTTCATGTTTAGAAGCCCCGGAGGTACGGTAGCCATGAAAGCTGCCGAGAACGTAGCAAAAAAAAGAATCAAAAGATGCTGCATGGATTAGTTAACCTTGAATTGGATATAGGTAATGGGCTTACCTCTTTCAAGATACTGTTTTTCGTAGAAAGTCTGAAGTTCTAATACTTCCTTGGGACTGCCTTCGTTTTTATATACATCGTGGTTGGCATAATTTATTTCCAAACCTAACCCTTGTAAAAGCCCTAAAGTATAGCCGTGCATAAACTCGCTATCTGTTTTTAGGTGCATAAGACCATCAGGGTGTAAAACTTTCTTGTACTTATTTAAGAAGTTTTCGTTAGTCATTCGGTGTTTTGTACGCTGATACTTTATTTGTGGGTCAGGAAAGGTAATCCAGATTTCTGAAATCTCATTTTCATCAAAAAGTTCATCTACCAGTTCAATTTGTGTTCTTAGAAAAGCCACATTTTTAAGGTTATCCTCTAAAGCGGTTTTTGCACCTCTCCATAAACGAGCCCCTTTAATATCAATACCTATAAAATTTTTATTTGGGTCTTGTTTAGCAAGGCCAATGGTATATTCTCCTTTTCCACATCCTAGTTCTAAGACAATAGGATTGTTGTTGCCAAAAAAGTCTTTCCACTTACCTTTTTGCTCAAACCCTTGTTTTACGTCTTCCCGTTTAGGTTGGATGACATTAGAAAAAGATTCGTTTTCTTTAAACCGCTTTAGTTTGTTTTTGCTTCCCAATGATATAAAATTAAATTTCAGATAAGGTTTTGACAGAATTTTTGGTTTCTGCTTTTTCTAAAGTAAAGGAAAATTCAGAACCCACGCCTATTTCGCTTTCTACATATATCTTTTCGCCATGGGCTTCAACAATATGCTTTACAATGGCAAGGCCAAGACCAGAACCACCTTCGCTACGGCTACCACTTTTATCTACTCTGTAAAAACGTTCGAACAGTCTTGGTATATGTTGCTTAGGGATTCCTTCGCCATTATCGGTAACTCGTACAATAACCTTATTCTTAATCAGGTTTTCTACGCTTACCTCGGTAGTACCGTTGGTATGTCCGTATTTTATAGAGTTCACGAGAAAGTTAGTCAATACCTGTTGTATTTTTTCTTTATCGGCATTTACCATAATTGGCTCTACATACTCCATGTCAAAAGTAAGTATGATTTTCTTTTTAGCCGATTTCATTTCCAAAAGATCAAAGACATTTTGAATAAGTTCAATAATGTCAAAAGACTCTCTTTTTAGATTCAGGTCGCCTACTTCTAATTTAGTGATGAGGTCAAGATCTTTAACAATGTAAATAAGGCGGTCTACACCTTTGCTAGCACGTTGTAAATACTTTCGGCGTACATTTTTGTCGTCCATAGCTCCGTCTAACAACGTTTCTATGTAACCCTGTACAGTAAAAAGTGGCGTTTTAAGCTCGTGAGATACGTTACCTAGAAAGTCTTTTCGGTATTCTTCCCTGATCTTTAGGGTGTCTATTTCTACACGTTTATCTTTTGCGAATTTCCCTATTTCTTCCGTTAGGGTTTTCATGTCCGTGGTAATAGGCCCAGCGTTAAGTGATGATGTCTCTAGCATAGCAACATCATCGTAAATTTTCTTTATACGGCGATAGATGAACTTTTCTATTCGTATTTGGGTTACTATAAATGCAATAGGAAACAACACCAGTACGGAAATTATTATAACCGTCCAGTCTAGTTTGCCAAAAAGGTATAAGAACAATACCAAAAGCGAAATAAATACAGCGGTTACCATTAAGGAAGACCTTAACGCAAAGCGATATGACCTTCTTAGCTTAGCAGCAGCCATAAGAAACTTGTTTTATTTTCGTCAAAGAGCAGTTATACATCATTATAGGGCAACTCACGCCGCAAAATTACTATAAAAATGACGTATAACTGAATTAATGTGGAGACTTAATTAAAGAACGAACTTATACCCAACCCCTTTTACGGTCTTAAAATGCTCTTCGCCAATTTTTTCGCGTAGTTTTCTAATGTGAACATCAATGGTACGACCACCAACAACTACCTCATTACCCCAAACTCTATCTAGAATAACTTCCCTCTTAAATACCTTGCTTGGTTTTGAAGTGAGTAGAGACAGAAGTTCAAACTCCTTTCTTGGTAAAACAATCTCTACCCCGTCATTTACAATTTTGTACTCTTCTCTATTGATAACGATATTACCAACCTGTACAATGTCTTCTTGTTGGGCGTTATCTTCTTTTAACCTTCTTAATAGGGCTTTCACCTTACTTACCAAAACTTTTGGTCTGATCGGTTTTGTAATATAATCATCGGCACCTGCATCAAAACCGGCCACTTGGGAATAATCTTCACCACGAGCGGTAAGGAAGGTAATGATAGAATTTTCAAGACCCGCTGTGCTACGAATAGTTTCACAAGCTTCTATACCATCCATCTCAGGCATCATTACATCCAAGATAATTAGGTGTGGCTGCTTTTTCTTTGCCATGGCAACACCCTCAACTCCGTTCTTAGCGGTAAAGACCTGGTAGCCCTCGTTAGTAAGATTGTAGCCCACTATTTCTAGTATATCTGGCTCATCGTCAACAAGTAATATCTTAATGTCTTTCTTTTTCATAGGTCTGTAAAGATGGTTAATTCTGTCAAAAGTAAATATATTCCCGACATACCAAGGTCTCTTAACGTTGATTTAATATAGTAACATTAACCTAACCTTATTGCAATAAAGGTTTAACATGTACATAACCCGACTTTTACTTCACGTAGCGTTATTTGCGGCGTTATAAAACTAGATAATGAGACTAATATATTCTATTGCCCTTTTGTTTTTTTCTTTTCAACTCAGCGCCCAAGATACGGGAAGCATAGTAGGTACACTTACAGACAAAGAGTTGAATGATGATCCCCTGCCTTTTGCCAATGTAGTCATTAAAGGTACAACTATTGGAACTACTTCTGATTTTGATGGACTTTATGAAATTGCCGGACTTGAGCCAGGCACTTATATAGTATCCTATAGTTATTTAGGATATGAGACGGTAGATATTCCTGATGTAATAGTTGAAGCGGGAAAAGTAACGACTATTAACGTACCTATGAGCGCCTCGGAAGGTGTTTCTCTAGATGAAGTTGTGGTTACCACTACTGCTCGTAAAGATTCTGAAACAGCTCTTTTGCTTGATCAAAAGAAAGCGACAGAGATAAAAGAAAGTATAGGAGCTATTGAGCTTGCTAAAATTGGGGTGTCCGATGCTGCCACTGCTACTACCAAAATATCTGGTGTTACCACTAGTGAAGCTTCTGGAGATGTATTCGTAAGAGGTTTAGGTGATAGATACCTTTCTACAACCTTAAACGGTCTGCCAATTCCTTCTGATGATATTGATAAGAAGAACATTAATCTTTCACTTTTTCCAACACGTGTTCTTCAGAATGTAAGTATCAGTAAAACCTTTGCTGTTGATGGTTCTGCAGATGAGGCTTCTGGTGCGGTTAATATTACTTCTAGAGAGCTTGCAGGTTCAAGTGAACTTGCAATTGGTGTTTCAGGAGGGCTTAACTCAAATGTATCAAAAAGCGGAGTCTACGATAACTTTAAAGTATCACCAAATTCAAAAAATACGGATTTTGGGTTTTACGATCAAAACCTTAGCACTCAAGAGTTAATAACTGGTCAGGGTTGGAACACATTGCAACAGGAGAACCCAATGGACTATTCCATGTCTATTGCAGCCGGTAAAAAATTTGCAGATAAACTTTCTGTTTTTCTTAGTGCATCACATTCCCGTTCTTTTGAACATAGAGAAGGTTTGTTTAGACAGTATCGTTCAAACTTTATTGATGACACGATTACGGATGCAACTACTTTCCGTAAGAAAATCGTGAACACGGGTCTTTTAGATATTACCTATTTGGCCAATGAGAAAAACAAAATTAAGTCCAGTACTTTTTTCGTAAACAAATTAGATGAGTCTGTCTTTGAAGGAGGCCGTAATGGTGAGGCTACTATTTTTGAAGAAACTGCAGAATCTGAAGGATTGTTTCAGTTCATAAGAGATCAGAACACTAAACAAACAAGATTATTTGTGACCCAATTAATAGGTAGACACCAACTTGGGGAGAAGAATACATTGCATTGGGCAGGTGGTTACAACTTCTTAAAAGCAGATGAACCTAACCGTATTCGTAACGAAGTAAACTTTGATCCAGACGGTACTTTTGTGCAATTGGGTAGAAACGGAGGTTTCCAACAGCGTAAATCTAGCCAGAATATTGAAGACATAGAGTATAGTGGTTATATCAAAGATGAGCTAAAAATCATAGATGAGGAGACAAGAACCTTTAAGATGAATTTTGGGGTTTCTTATAGAAATAAAGAAAGAGATTTTAGTTCAGAGTTTGTTGGTGTAGAAGAGCAAAGTACCAATACTATAAACCCACCTTCTATTGATAACTTGGGTAGTATCTTCCGTCAATCTAATTTTGATGCTGGTCTTTTAGAAATTAACCTTTTAGGGTCTAACGCAAATGGGGAAAGAAAAGATTTGTACTTAGGTACTTTAGATTCAAAGGCCGCATTCTTTGCTTTTAACGTGGGACTTGATAAATGGAATTTTGACGCTGGTATCCGATACCAAAATGATGAGATAAATGTAACCTATGACATTGGTAACCTTTCACCTAGAACAGGAGAAAGTAATCAAGATTATAGTAATTTCTATCCTAGTTTAAATATTAAGTATACTTTAAATGAGCTTCATGCATTACGTTTAGCAGTTAGCCGTACGATTACATTACCTGAGTTCAAGGAAATTGCACCATTCAGTTATGTGTCGCCTACAGGGCAGATTAGCCGTGGTAACCCAGATTTAATAGCTTCTAAAGATATCAACCTTGATCTTAAATGGGAGTATTTCCCTTCTGCTGGTCAATTGGTTTCTGTTGCTGCTTTCTATAAAGATATTTCCGATCCAATAAACAGAGTTAGGGAAACAGGCTCTGCCGGTATTTTCTCTTATTTCAACTCTGGTGAGAAAGCTGAAATTTTTGGTCTTGAAGCCGAAACAAAGTTAGACTTGGTGAAGCCAATATTTAATGATGACGACGGTTCAGAATCTGGATATGACCTTAATATGGTTCTTAACGTAACACGCATGTGGCACCAACAGGATCTTAAGGAAATATATAACGAAAACGGTACACTCGTAAGAAGTTTTCAATATAAAGGAATTACGGAGTCTGACCTGCAGGGTGCATCTGATTGGATTTTTAATACAAGTCTAAATTTTGAGGCCGCTACTGAAAATCCTTTTGCAGCTTCACTTACAGCCAATTACGCTTCCGATAAAATTTATTCTTTAGGAGTACCTACAGATCAGACCAACCGAGATATTTTTTATGATGATGCAGTTGTAGAAAAAGGATTTGTTGTTCTAAACGCCCTTATAAGTAAAGAGATAGGGGAGCATTTAAAGATTAGCCTTACGGGTCAAAACCTTTTAAACCCAAAAATTGAACAAACCCAGCTGGTGCGCAACCCAGTTACTGAAATTGAAACAGAACAGACTGTGCTTTCTTATACTACTGGTATGGATATTAGCCTAGGTCTTAGCTATAAATTTTAATTATTATCTAAATAAATAATCAAATCTTTAATCTTTAAAATGTTAATTATGAAATTGAAAACGAGAAACTTTGTAAAAGTTTTGGCAATGGTAGCCGCCATTACCTTTGCAAGTTGTAGTAGCGATGACAATGCTCCGGACGATGGACCTGATGCAACTGTACCTACTTGTACCGATGGAATTCAGAACGGTGATGAAACGGGTATTGACTGTGGTGGTGCTTGTGCAGCATGTGAGGCAACTGAAGAAGGAACTACTCTAACGGGAACATTAACAGAAGAGAGAACTCTAGATGCTACCAAGACCTATGATTTAGAAAAAAGCTATAGTATTGAAGCTGGTGGTAAATTAATTATTCCTGCAGGAACGGTAATTAACGCTACAGTTGAGTCTGGTGATGAAACTGAAACTTTTATCGTTGTTCAGAAAGGTGGTGAGATTGATGTTCAAGGTACAGCTGCTGCGCCGGTAACAATGCAATCTACAGGTGGCCAGCCAGGTGAGTGGGGTGGACTTGTTATTTTGGGAGATGCTACTACAACAGCTGGTGTAGATGCAACTGCTGAGGTAAGTAACTTTAAATATGGTGGTTCTGCTGATGATGATAACTCAGGTTCTATTACATACTTGATCATTAAGCACGCTGGTGCACAAATTAATGCTGAGTCTCAGTACAACGGTCTTACACTTTATGCTGTAGGTTCTGGAACAACTATTGACAATGTTGCAATGATAGATGGTGAGGATGATGGTGTTGAGTTCTTTGGTGGAACGGTTTCAGCATCCAACCTTTACTTTGAGAACAACCAAGATGATTCTATTGACTGGACAGAAGGTTGGAACGGTACGGTTACAAACGCATATGTTTTACATACAGAAGAAGGTTTCTCTACTGCTGTTGAAGCAGATAAGGATAATGGTAACCCTAAGTTGATAAACTTTACTGCTGTTTCAACTGTTGGTGGTACTGCTTTACAGTTCAAAGCTACTTCTGGTGCTACGATCACTGGTCTTTCTTTAAGCGGTTACGATACTTCAATAGATATGAAAGATGATGGTCCTTTGGCCAATGTAATTATCGAAGGTGAAGACGGTGATCCAGAAAACAGCTATAATGCTAATGCAACTGTTGATGTTGCCATATTTGACTGGGTTAATGCAGATGCCGTTGTAGGTGGAAGTAGTATTCTAACAGGAAACATAACTAGCGACCTTACATTGGACGCTTCTATTAGCTATCTTTTAACTACAAGCTTAAGTGTTGAGTCTGGTGCTACGCTAACTATTCCTGCTGGAACTAAAATCAGTGCTCAGGTTGAGTCTGGTGATGAGACTGAAACTTTTATCGTTGTTCAAAAAGGAGCTATGATTATGGTTGAGGGTACTGAAGCTGCCCCGGTTGTTATGACTTCTACAAACGGTAACCCTGGTGATTGGGGTGGACTTGTTATTTTAGGAGATGCTACTACTACTGCTGGTGTAAATGCTACTGCAGAAGTAAGCAACTTTGAATATGGTGGAACCGATGATGAAGATAATTCAGGGGAGATAAGCTATTTAATTATTGAGAATGCCGGAGCACAAATCAATGCTGAGTCTCAGTACAACGGTCTTACACTTTACGCTGTAGGTTCTGGAACTACTATTGACAATGTTGCCATGATCGATGGTGATGATGACGGTGTTGAGTTCTTTGGTGGAACGGTCTCTGCTTCTAACCTTTACTTTGAGAACAACCAAGATGATTCTATTGACTGGACAGAAGGTTGGAACGGTACAGTAACTACTTCTTATGTTGTTCATAGTAAAGAAGGATTTTCTACTGCTGTTGAAGCAGATAAGGCAAATGGCAACCCAAAATTGATTGACTTTACAGCTGTTTCAACTGTTGGTGGTACGGCACTTCAATTTAAAGCGACTTCTGGTGCAACTTTAACTAACGTTAGCCTTACAGGTTACGATACTAACGTTGATATGAAGGATGCAGGACCTCTTGCAAACGTAATTGTTGATGAAACAGCTCTTACTACTGCTGAAGATGATGTTTTCAACGGTACTGCTGTTGATGTTGCAATTTTTGATTGGGCTACTAAATAAGCTACAAAAGAGCATTCATATAATTATCAAAGCCCGCATTAGCGGGCTTTGTTGTTTTCTTATTTGAAATAGGATTTTAACTGGGACCGCATATAAATGGGTTATACTATAGTGTTTTTAATAATCTATACCTTAATATAAATCTTTTTCTTATCCAACCAAAGGCCAAAACTCCAGCAAAAGAGCATGAAAACAATGGCGAAGGCAAATGACCCAAAGTAGGGGCCTATCCAACTAAATCCTTTTTCGTACACATAGCTATAAAGACTTTGCTCTCCATTCACACGAATAAAAAGCGCTCCAATAGCCACATATTCCGATAGTAGATAGATGAAAAGCGGATTCTTTCCAAAAACCTCAAAGAAATTATAATTGATAGGTTTTTTTAAGAATTCTATGGTGTAGATTAATACAGATAGCACAATAATATCAAGACCAACAGTAAGTGTTACAAATGAGCTTGTCCATAATTTTTTGTTTACTGGAAAACCAAGATCCCATAGATAAGAAACAACTAATAAACCAGCTCCAACAAGCAACATCTTAGCCAATTTCTCGTAGCTAATAACACTATCTATGATGTATTTACCTATAAGATAACCACCCAAAACGTTACAAATAGATGGTAAGGTGCTCAATAAGCCTTCAGGGTCAAACGGTATGCCGTTGCCCATATATACATGGTTATCTCCTAAAAAAATGTGGTCTACTGTTCTTGCAAAGTTTCCTTCTAAAGTATAATCGCCAAAAGCACTCAGTACACCCCAGTACCCTAGGAGTATCACTACCGAAGCTATAATCAGTTGTTTATTGGTTAGAAAATATATCATAACGGCACCAATAAAGTAACAAAGGGCTATGCGTTGTAGAACGCCAAGTATTCTTGTTTCACTAATAGGAACGGCTGCAAGATCTCCGGTTTCTGTCCAAGAAACAAATGGAAACCAATACATACTGTATCCGATTAAAAATATAATTAACGAACGCTTACCTACTTTTTTGAAAACTTCGGATAATGGTTTGTCGGCCCACTTGGCTTTGACGAAAGCAAATGCATTACCAACCGCAAACAGAAATGAAGGAAAAACCAAATCGGTAGGGGTAAATCCATGCCAATTGGCATGTAGCAAGGGTGAAAAGGTCATGCTCCAGTCTCCGGGCGTATTTACGATAATCATTAGGCAAATGGTCAATCCCCGAAATACATCGAGTGCTTTGAATCTTTTCATGGTCGGTTACTTTTTAGTTGCCCTCTAAGTTAAGCGCTCTTGTGATCTTTCCAAACAAATCGCTATTTTCATAAATTCCTTTGAAGGGAATATGTGTTCAGACAGAGTATTAACTCACCCCAATCCTCGCATCTCAAAATTTAACACACTAGTTTTTGGATATAATCCAAATAACAGGAAATATTCCATAATTTAGCGTTGTTGTTTTGCGACAGTTATGGAAAAAACCATTTTACATCTAGATTTGGATACATTTTATGTATCCGTAGAGCGGCTCATCAATAGAGATTTGGTGAACAAGCCTCTACTTGTTGGCGGACTTAGCGATAGGGGCGTAGTGGCTGCCTGTAGCTATGAAACCCGAGGTTATGGTGTGCATTCCGGTATGCCCATGAAAATGGCAAAAGAACTTTGCCCGGAAGCTATTGCAATAAGAGGTAATGCGGGAACCTATAGTAAACACTCAGATGTTGTAACGGAAATCATACAAGAGCAGGTACCTCTTTTTGAAAAATCCAGTATAGATGAATTCTATGCGGATCTCACCGGAATGGACCGCTTTTTTGGCTCTTATAAATATGCTTCAGAGTTGCGGCAGCGCATTATTAGAGAAACGGGATTACCTATTTCCTTTGGGCTATCGGCAAATAAGGTGGTTTCTAAGGTGGCTACGGGCGAAGCAAAACCTAGTAATCAACTAAAAATAGATTACGGATTTGAGAAACCTTTCCTAGCACCCTTATCCATAAAGAAAATACCAATGGTGGGCGACAAAACGTATCAGACCCTTCGGAATTTGGGACTTCGTAAAATACATACTGTTCAAGAAATGCCCATAGAGGTCATGCGGAATGTACTAGGGAAAAACGGTGCGGTTATTTGGAAACGCGCCAACGGACTAGATAATACCCCGGTAATACCTTTCTGTGAACGGAAATCTATTTCTACAGAGCGCACGTTCGATAAGGATACTATAGATGTAACCATGCTACGGGGCATTCTCATTGCTATGACAGAAAATTTAGCCTACCAATTGCGGCGTGGTGAAAAGCTTACAGCTTGCATTGCGGTAAAGATTAGATACTCAGATTTCAATACCTATTCAAAACAGTTGCGCATACCCTATACCAGTGGAGACCATATTCTGATTCCCAAAATACTGGACCTGTTCAAAACACTATATAACCGCAGATTGTTGGTGCGTTTAATCGGTATTCGCTTTAGCCATTTGGTGGGGGGGAACTATCAGATTAATCTTTTTGATGATACGGAAGAGGCGCTAAACTTATATGATGCTATGGATAGAATTAGGAATAGATATGGCGATAAAAGTGTCATTAGGGCTTCGGCTATGGGAGCACGTAGTATTGGGCGAATGCAGAATCCGTTTGATGGTCGCCCTCCTGTTGTGTTGGCTCATAGGAAACAATAACTACCGATTATAATTCTAAAGATTTTTCAGCTCAAAGAATCGAACACCATTTTTTTTAACCATTAACCACTAATCAATTTGTATTTAAACTGCCATACATATTACAGTCTGCGCTACGGTACTTTTTCAGAGACCGAACTCTTGCATTTGGCACAGGCCAATCATGTAACACAGGTGGTTTTGACAGATATTAATAATACTTCTGCTGCGCTTAATTTTGTCAGAAAGGCTCCGGAATATAATGTCAGGCCTATATTAGGTCTCGATTTTAGAAATGGGGTAAATCAGTGCTTTGTAGGTATTGCAAAAAATAATGAAGGGTATCTGGAGCTCAATAATTTCCTGTCTAGGTACTTACATGAAAAAAAGGAAATACCCGTGGCAGCTCCCAAGTTTGAACATGCCTATGTTGTATATCCTTTTGAAAAGGTAGTTGAGAACAACATGTCCATTTTTACCGAAAATGAATTTATTGGAATATCTATTTCTGATTTAAGGCGATTACCCTTTTCAAAAATCTTGAATTTAAAGGATAAGCTGGTAGTTCAACAACCGGTTACGTTTCGTAATAAAGGTGATTTTAATGCGCATAGGTTATTACGGGCTATTGATAATAATTGCTTGTTGAGCAAACTAGATAAGACCGAAGAGGGCAACGAGGAAGAAAAAATGTTCCCGATTCAAAACCTAGCTACGGTCTTTTCTGAATATCCTTTTATTCTTGAGAACACAGAACGCTTAATGAACGCCTGTTCCATTTCTTTTGATTTTTCAGTTGATAGGTCTCCTCAAAATCAAAAAACCTATTTAGATAGTAAAGAAGAAGATGAGGTGCTTTTGGAAAAGCTTTGCAAAGAAGGTTTGCCTTATAGATATGAAACGGTTGATCAGGATATATTGGATCGTGTGAGCAAAGAGTTAACGCTTATTAAAAGCATGGGATTTGTGTCCTACTTTTTGCTGAATTGGGATATTGTTTCTCATGCACGTAAACAAGGCTTTTTCTATGTAGGCCGTGGTAGTGGTGCTAATAGTATTGTAGCATATCTGCTTCGTATAACGGATGTGGACCCTATGGAGCTCGATTTGTATTTTGAGCGGTTCATTAATTTATATCGTGCTAATCCGCCAGATTTTGATATCGATTTCTCCCATCGGGATCGGCCAGAAATGACCAAATATATTTTTGAGCGATTTAAAAATGTGGCCTTATTGGGTACCTATGTGACTTTTAAAGAAAGAGGTGTTATTAGGGAATTGGGTAAAGTATTTGGTCTTCCAAAAAGTGAAATAGATTTGCTTTGTGAGGGCAGATTGGACCTTTCTAGGATAGATGAGGTTTCGCGTTTGGTACTAAAGTATGGTCGCCTCATTAAAGATATGCCCAACTACCTGAGTATACATGCCGGAGGTATTTTAATTAGTGAAAAACCATTGCATTATTTCTCTGCTACGCATATGCCTCCCAAAGGGTTTCCGACCGTACAGTTTGATATGGTGATAGCGGAAGACGTAGGATTGTTCAAATTTGATATTCTTGGGCAGCGCGGACTCGCCAAAATACGGGAGGCGCTAGATATTATAGCGTATAATCAACCTGAAAAAAAGGACACGTTTGATATTCATAATATCAAAAAAATAAAGACTGACGAGTCGGTTAATACCTTGGTAAAGACCGCGCAATGTATGGGGTGTTTTTATGTGGAATCTCCTGCCATGCGTATGCTTTTAAAGAAATTAGAGGTCGATAATTATTTGGGTTTGGTCGCTGCCAGTTCTATTATTAGACCTGGGGTAGCCAAAAGCGGAATGATGCGCGAGTATATTTTAAGACATCGGAATCCGGGTAGGACGGAAGAAAAAGCACATCCTGTTTTGCTAAGCATTATGCCGGAGACTTATGGTGTTATGGTCTACCAAGAAGACGTTATAAAGGTGGCTCATCATTTTGCCGATTTGGATTTGGGCGAAGCCGATGTATTACGTCGCGGAATGAGCGGAAAATTTAGGTCACGAGAAGAGTTTCAGAAAGTAAAAGATAAGTTTATAGACAACTGCAGACGAAAAGGCGAAAGTGATGACGTTATTTTTGAAATATGGGAACAGATTGCAAGTTTTGCCGGGTATGCTTTTGCCAAAGGACATTCTGCTTCGTACGCTGTAGAAAGTTATCAGACGCTGTTTTTACGGGCATATTTCCCATTGGAATATATGGTGGCTGTACTTAACAATGGTGGCGGATTTTATCGTCCTGAATTTTATGTACACGAGGTACGTATGTTGGGTGGCACCGTACATCCGCCGTGTGTTAATAGGAGCCATTATGCAAATGCTATCTATGGAACCGATGTTTTTATAGGTTTTGGGTTTTTACGGGAATTAGAAAGTAGAGTAGTGGAACGCATTTTAAAAGAGCGCGCTGGCAACGGTTCTTTTTTGTCTTTGGAAGATTTTTTAGACCGTGTCCTTATTTCGGTAGAACAGGTAGATGTGCTTATTCGTATAAATGCATTTCGATTTACGGCAATCAACAAACATGAGTTGCTATGGAAAGCTTATTTTTTTCTCAGTAAGGGAAAGAAAGTAGACCATCCCAAACTCTTCCCGCCCAAACATCAAGATTTTAAGATTCCAGAGTTGTATACCACTCATTTGGAAATGGCCTTTACGCAATTGGAGCTGTTGGGTTTTTGTTTGTGCAGCCCATTTGAATTATTGATAGAGCCACCTAAAAATAGCAGAGGCAGTAAAGACCTTGAAAAGTATCTTGGTCATCATATAGATATTTATGGGTACTTGGTAACGGTTAAAAATACCAGTACGCATAATGGGAAACGTATGTATTTTGCCACTTTGGTAGATCAACACGGACAGGTTTTTGATACCGTTCTTTTTCCGCCGGTAGCCGCTA
Organism: Zobellia nedashkovskayae; assembly: GCF_015330125.1. Lineage (NCBI taxonomy): Bacteria > Pseudomonadati > Bacteroidota > Flavobacteriia > Flavobacteriales > Flavobacteriaceae > Zobellia > Zobellia nedashkovskayae. The sequence continues at coordinate 1,888,196 of NZ_JADDXR010000002.1, forward strand.
AATATAACTTTAGAGGTAAAGGTATTTATCGGTTTTACGGTAAGGTGGTGAGCGAATTTGGTTTTTTAAGTATTGAAGTTATAAAAATGCAAAAGCAAGATTATGTGCAAGACCCAAGATATGCAGATATGAAAACCAGCACAAAAGTGTTTGAGAACAAGAAAGCAGAAGCTAAAGCAAACCGAATTTTATAAAGAGGGAGAATCAGATTACTTTTTATTCTGATACTTTTTGAACTTCACCCTTTATAGAGCAAGATAGTTTAACCGTATTATATATGGTTCCAAACTTTTCAATGTTCTTTTTTAATAAGTCAATATTTAGGCTTTCGTCTTGACTGTATACTTTCAGAACGTAATTGATATTATCCATTCTTGGAGGTTTCTCTAAACGCGTGGCTCTTACCAAAATCTCAGCAGTGGTATACTCAAAATTCATCAAAATAGAAAAACGCTCCACGTTTTTAAGAATACAAGAAGAGAATGACCCTAAAAATAATTCGGCTGGGTTTGGTAAACTATCCTCTGTTTCTGGGGTAATTCCAAAACTAATTTCAGATTGCTTAATGTCTATTAAAGCATTAGCTTTTGAAGATGAACGTGATGCTATCGAATATTCCATAACTTGAATACTAATGTTATTTAACCCCTTTCTTCAACTTAACCCAAAGGTAATCATCTATTATTTTATTGTTTTTGAATGCTGCATTTCTTTTAATGCTTTCTAAAGTAAAATCATTCTTTTCCAGAACACGCATAGAGGGTTTGTTGAATTCAAAAACGCCAGCTTCTATTCTTACGATATCAAAAGTACTGAAAGCATAATCGGTCATTAATGCTATGGCCTTGGTGGCAATTCCATTACCCCAGAAAGGCTCACCTATAAAATATCCCATTTCGGCACTTAATCTAAAAACATCTTTTTTAATATCTATTCCTATTTCGCCAACAAAAACACCTTTCCAATAGATTAATTTTCTTTCCGCAGGACTCTTTTTAAGTTGAATAGCTATAAACTCTTCGGCATCCTTTAAAGTAAACGGATTAAGAACTTTATCATAACCATTATCAAAAATAATGGGGTTGTTTCTGAATTCAGTAAACTGTTCGGTAATATCCGTTTGATAGTTTTTTAATTCTACCATGCACATTGAATATTTAAACTGACTTGCATTTCAATTAATCTAGTTTTCCGTTAGTAGGGGCCTTTTGCAAGTTAGGTGTTTTTCTGTGTTTTGTTCCTTGTTCGTAAGAATATGCCAAGCCTATTAATATGGGTTCATCATACATTCTACCCAAGAATTGAAGTCCGGCTGGTAAGTTTTTGGCCGTAAAACCCATAGGAACCGTAAAGGCTGGTTGACCGGTATGCGGACTAATAATTTGATTATTATCTCCTAAATATTCTTCTTGGAAGTGGTCAATTCTTGCAGGAGGATTGTTCCAAGAAGGATACACTATTGCGTCTAGTTCTAAAGAATCCATTACATTTTCTATGGCTTCGCGAAAAGCAACCCTACGGGTATCTGTGTAGGCATCTAAACAAGGAATTTCTGAATCTTCCCATCTGCCGGTATGCTCGGCATTTCTTAATAATCTTTCTTTTGCAAATTCAGAAGTACTTCCTGCTTTAATAATATCTTCAATGGTTTTTATAGAATCATTTTTTACGTAGCTGGCCAAAAAGCCTTCAACATCTTCCCGAAATGGAGCGCACCACTGGTTTTCTTTCAAACTAGCGAAACCGGGTACAACTACAGAATCCACAACAGTAGCGCCAAGAGAATCCAGTTCTGAAAGTGATTGTTCAAACAACGTTTTAATTTCGGGGTCAGGGTCATTGTCACTTAATTCTCTTAGGACACCAATTCTAGCGCCAACAAGTGCATCCTTTTTAAGGAACTGAGTGTAACTAGTAGGTATTTTGCCTTCTGAGTTTTTGGTAAGCGGGTCATCTGAATCATACCCAGCAATAATTTCTAATACTTTGGTGGCATCTTCAACGGTTCTGCACATAGGGCCAACCACATCATTTCTTAAATAAAGCGGAACAATGGCACTTCTACTGACTAATCCCAATGTAGTTCGGAATCCTACTAATGAATTATGAGAAGAAGGTCCGCGAATAGAATTCCCGGTATCTGTACCCAGGCCGATAGTGCCAAAATTAGAAGCAATGGATGCACCTGTTCCACCACTTGATCCCGCGGGAACGTAATCTGTATTATATGGATTTCTTGTAGTTCCGGCTGTTGAACTTTCTGTATGCATGGGGCTAAAGGCCCATTCTGCCATGTTAGATTTGGCAATAATTATGGCACCGGCTTCAACAAGCTTTTTAATTATAAACGCATCTTCCTCAGGTATGAAATCTTTTAAAGCCAATGAGCCAGCTGTTGTTGGAAGACCAGCAGTGTTAATATTGTCTTTTACAATTATTGGAATTCCGTGTAAGGGGCGTAAAATGCCAGTCTCCTTATATTCCTTATCAAGGGCTTCAGCAACCTGAAGCGCTTGCGGATTTAGTATGGTGATCGCATTTATGGTGCCGTCAAAATCTTTGATTCTTTGTGTATATGCCAGAACCAATTGTTCACTATTAAAAGAACCTTCTTCATATGCCTTGTGAATATCTGAAACGGTTAATTCAGATAGCTCTATAGCTTGATTGTCTGTTTGTGTGGTCTTTTGTTCTTTACAACTATAGAGACCTAATGTTAATACTACCAGTAAACAGAAAACTTTAGTTTTTATCATATTCGGGTTTTGTATAAATAGTTTCGGATGCTCTGCGCATAAAAAAAGGTCATCTCGTTACAGATTAACGAGATGACCCTAAGTTAAATAATAAACCAAAAGTTCCTTTATGAATTTCAGAATAGGATACTAAAATTATTAGGTTGATTTATTTTTGGATAGTTTTTTACTTAATACACAGTATAATTTATACCAATGCTCCATTTGCACCTATAACTTGGCCTGAAATCCATTTAGAATCATCACTCGCTAGAAATAACGCAACTCGTGCAATATCTATAGGTTTTGCCAATCGGTTGAAGGCGTTCATAGAACTTAGTTTGTCAATGGTTTCTTGCGATTTTCCTTTCATGAACAAATCTGTTTCAGTAGCGCCTGGTGCAAGAGCATTTACAGAAATACCTCTACCTATTTCTTTTGAGAAAACACGAGTCATTTGCTCTACCGCTGCTTTGGAAGCCGAGTAAAGTGCGTAGGTAGGAAACATGAGTTTAACGGTACTTGATGATATATTAATGATAATACCATTATCGGCCAGCTTGGCATCTGCTTCTTTTAGGGTATTAAAAACGCCTTTTACGTTAATATCGAATTGTTTGCTAAAATCTTCTTGCGTATTGTCTTTTAATTTTTTTGAAATCATAACGCCCGCATTATTGATCAACACATCAACCTTACCATAAGTTTCAATGGCTTTGTCAAACAATTGGGTTACTTGAATTTCGTTACTCACATCAGCTTTTACTGCAATGGCATTGCCACCGTTGCTATGTATAGTTTTTACGGTGTCTTTGGCTTCATCTTCACTGTTCGAGTGGTTGACAATTACTTTAGCTCCATTTTTGGCCAACAAAATTGCAATTTCTTTTCCTATGCCTCTTGAGGCTCCCGTTACGATGATTACTTTGCTTTCTAGTTTCATAATAGTCAATATGTTATTTTGTTTATTTTAGGGCAATCAACTTTTGAGCTATGGGAGTTAAGTTTGGCTCAATAATTTCAGGATTGGGAGCCAACGGATATAATTGTGCGCCAGGTCTACTGACAAATGCGCCTCTCCAGTTAGCCCAAAGAGCACCTGCAATATCCCAACCATGGGCAGCAACCAACATACATTCGTTGGGCCGTATTCCCATTTTTCTTGCGGCCCAATCATAGGCATCTGCATCTGGTTTAAATTTACCCATATCTTCAATGCTCAAGCGTTCATCAAAATAATCAAGCAAACCGGCATTGGTAAATTGAGTCTCAACACCTTTGTTTGAAGAATTGGTAAAGGACACCAATTTATACCCGGCATCTTTTAATTGTTGAAGCGCAGGTTTTACATCTGGATGGGCAGGTAAGGAACGAATAGGACCTAAAATCGCTTCTCTTGCTTTGTCTTCAGTTAATGTAATGCCGTTGTTGGCTGCTACTATTTGTAAGGCCGCTGCACCAATAATTCCAAAGTCATTGTATTGTCTTCCTACGGTAGTAACTAAAGAGTATTGAAGCATAGTAGTAAACCATAAAGGTAAAAGATCACTGCGGTTTCCTAATACAGCTCCAACACTCTCTTTCATGGCTGTTAGGTCAAGTAGGGTTTCGTTTACGTCAAAAAATAGCACCTTAGGTCTAATTTCACTGCCTGTAATAAATGGCTCTGCAGACTTATTTGCTGCATTACCGAACTGGGGTATTGTTGCGCCAGCTAAACCAAGTACAGTTGTTTTTCTAATAAAATCTCTTCTGTTGTTCTTCATAAATTAGTAATATTTAAAAACATTCTTATAGGTATGTTTTGGGGTAAAAAAATTAAGCTTCTATTTGTGTTAGGTACAAGGTGAGTCCTGATAAATATTCGTCTAGAATTGAATCATCATTGTAAAGTTTTCTGATGCCCCGTATGCCTTCAAATGCACTTATTAAATACACTGCTACGGCTTGGCTAGAAATATTTTTGTGGATAGTGTTCTCTCTTTGACCTCTTTCAATTAAGAGAATTAAGGCCGATTTCCATTTTTCAACAATACTTTTTAAAGCTATTTGATAGGTTACTTCAAAATCACCTATTTCATTAATGAAATTATTCATGGGGCAACCATGTTGCTTATCATAGAACGAAAAGGATTTTAAGCGGTGTATAAAAGTTTTTTCCAAAATCTTAAGTGGATTTCCATCGCCATATAGTGGTAAAATCATACTGTCGCAAACTCGCTTTTCAACTTTTAGGGCAATAACAGCTAAGCCTAATTCTTTCTTGTTTTTATAATGATGGTAGAATGCTCCTTTTGTAAGCTTGGTAGCTTTCATCACTTTATCAATACTTGTAGTCTTAAAACCATTCTCGTAAAAAATCTTAAATGCCTTATCAACAATGATTTGTTTCGTAAGTTCAGACTTTAGCTCTTGTTGCATTTAGTAAAGGTATTCAAAAAAATACCATGTTGAATGTTTTTAACTTAATGTCAACATCTTTTGCATTTAGGTTGCTCTCTGCAATCCTGTAATAGTTGTGCTGTTTGAGTCAGCTCTTTTATAAACAACACATATTCGTGTAGCATTTAGACCTTAATAAATCTATTTCTGGCTATAGTTGAAATAGGGACTATTTTTTCACTGCTTTCACTCCGGCTTCAATTTTTACATCAAGGTCATTTTCCTTTGGCGGAATAGGGCAGGAGCTATAATTGTTGTAAGCGCAGTAGGGGTTGTAAGCCTTATTGAAGTCGATAGTAATTTGGTCTGACTCCGGAATTCTTAGATCAATATATCTTCCGCCACCATAAGTTTCCTCTCCGTTGGTCTGATCTGTAAACGGAAGGAATAAATAATCCTTAAATTCTTCAGTTTGCCGTAGACGATGGCTTTGGTAGATGGTTAATTTGCGTTGTTTGCCTTCTATCTCAAAAACAACTTCCCCATATTTTTCATAGGTAGGAGTTCTATTAGTTGTTGTTTTCATTTGAAACGGCAATGGGTCTAGAATCCTTGTGAATTTTGCCTCCACGCGGAATGTTTCATTTATGGGATAAAAGTCATGGCCCGTAAATTTCTTCTGTTCCCTTCTGCTTAAAGGCGACTTTTCAGGGTTTTTGAATTCTGTATTTAATTCCTCTTGAAATGCTTTGATTTCTTCTGTATGGGACTTGTTTTGTGCAAACAACATGGTGTTTGTAAGTAGCAGAACCAAGGCAATTGTTGTTTTCATGTGGATTTATTTACTTCGCCAAACTAAGATATAAAAACCCCTTTAAGTAAGGGTTTTCATTTATTGTTTTATTAAATATACGCCTCACGGTATACTAAATTACTCTCCAAGCTCCGTAATCTTCTGTTCGTAAAGCTTCTTGCTTTCTACCACGGCAACATTTAATTCTTGCATAATACCTTCGACACGGCCTTCTATGCTTTTCATTTGGTCATTAATATTATCAAAAGAATTAAGGGCGGCAGCTACTTCTAGGGCTTTTACTACTTCTACGGCATCACCGTGTAAGAGTTTCAATTTATCTATTGCTTTTGATGTATTGGTCAATGTGCCGTTATACTTCGTACGCGCTTTTTGAATGGCACTCAAAAGCGTTTTTTTGCTGGTTTCGTCGCTAAGGCTATTGGTCTGTTTTTCCATAGCAGTAAAAAGATTGGAGGCTTTTTCTTTTAAGTCTTCATATTCTTTGTTAAGATTATTTACACGACGGTCTACTTTTTCCCAATCGCCATATACTTTAGCAAATTCTTTATCCTCATTTTTAGTATCCTCTAAAGCAGCTTTTAGTGCGCTTAGAGATTCTAAGCCTTTGTTTACATTCTTATTGGCAGTTTCTTTTTTGCTTTCAAAAGTAGATACTTGACTTTTGAATTTGTCTTTTAAGCGAATAAGGTCTTCGGGGCTTTTGTCTTTCCAACATGAAGTCAGTACAAGCGCTGTAAGGGCAATAAATAGTGTTTTCTTAAACATGTAATGTAATTATTAGTTAATGGTGCGGTAAAGATACGTATTCTTCTAACTTTTTGTTTTTTGGTAGTCCGTCAACTTTTGAGGACCTTCCAGTAAAACACGTACTACACGAAGTGTGCCATCATCTGTGGTAGATATTTGCCATTTTATAAGTGAAATACTTCCTTTCTCAATTTCAATACCGGTTATGCTTCGTGGATGAACACAGCTACCATCATTAAAAAAGGGAATGTCTCCGGGCTCGGGAAAGCGTGGCCGGTGGGTATGACCAACTATGGTGATTAAAAGGTTGTTTTTTAGTATCCACTTTTTAATACGGCGTTCTATTTTTATAAGTTCCTTATAGTTCTTAGCCGGACTAGTAGGATCTGCAATGCCCCACACCTGTAGTGGTTTCCATAGTGCACGCACTAAAAAGCGGCTCCAGCGCCAAAAGGTATAGTTCCACCAATCTGCCTGATGGCCGTGGGTCAGGAAAATTTTTTGTTCGGTATTTTTATGCTGCAGTATAATACCCTCATGATAGGTAATGCCTTCAAAAAGTTCTTTAGATTCCCCGTCTATAGGTTCAAAATAGCTGCTTAGATTCTTTTTTACATAATCTGGGTCTTTATAGACCATGTCATGGTTTCCCCATATCATATGAAGTCTGCGACCTAAATGATATTTTCGCAAAAGCTCATAAACATTCTTGTGGGCCTGAAAAATAGATTCAAAAAATCGGTTTTCCCAAAGCTCGTCGCCATCGCCTATTTCGCAATAATCAAACCCATTTTTATAATAGAAATTTAGGGCATGAAAGTAGATATTTCGGTTGTTTGCGAAGTCATCGGCAAAACTATTGTCACCCCTGTGGCAGTCACTAAAGAGGATAAATTTCGATTCATCGTCAAAAGGTACCGTTTTGGCAGTTTGGTACGCTTTGGATAACCTTGTATTGGACGACATATCGTAAATTTGCATAAATATCTAAAAAAAGCGTTGAAGGGCATAAAGATTGCCTTAACAATACAACATTTTATTTTGTAACTTTAAGAGGGTATTTAAGACTGATGAGATGAGAATGGAGAAAAACTACGAAGCAGATTTACCAATTACCCAGCTAATAAGCTTTAATAAGCTTATGGAGCAGTATGATGTCATGGCTAAAAGTGACAATTTCACTGAGGCGGAGAAGGCGCAGCGTATTTTAAAGGCAGCAGAACCGTATCCTGAACTTCGTGATGGTTTTAATGATGTTTCTTTACTTAAAAAGCATAAGAACATTATTCATTTCATTTTACAAGATATCTTCCCACAGGTTGTAACCAATAATGAGATAAAGACCGCTTCTTTACCTTATAATGATGTAATCTTTAATTCCTCTAAGCGGTTTAAAAGAATATTGAAAGATGCAGGTGGTGAGAATTTTATTCCACAAATGCGGAATCTACCTGAGCACCAAATGTACATTGTGGCGTGTACGGTAATTCTTAATTTTCACTATGGTTTCAATTTTGATTTTAAGAGACCATTTTTTTATGATCTTCCCGATAAGAATGGCGTAATGCGTCATTATAGAATCTTGTACAATGCAGATTTCATGGAAATTTTGCCTACAGATACGGCAAAGGAGCTTACCCAGAAAGATGTTGATGAATTGCTAGATAATTTTGATAATATAGAGCTTTGGAAGGAAAAAATTCCGCCACATAGTTTTGTGTCAAAAGGTTTTGTCATTTCCAATATGTTTGATGTAACTGCAGAACATTCTATCTCAGAAATAAAATCTAGCCTGATTGCTAATGACAAGCGCAGCAGTGATAATTTCATGAGCGATTTGCAGGAAACTTTTAGATCTTTCTTCAATTCACCAGATATTAAGGTGGGCTTTGTGGAGTATAATCCTAAAGAGAATCGTTTTGAAAAAGTTTTTGCAAATGGTATGGAGAGTTTTCTTTTGGGAGATAAAGACGCTCTACATTGTACAACAGCCTTATGTAAAAGTTCATACAGCAGATTATTAGATCAGAATAATTATTTTGCTATTTCAGATGTAGATCGTCATTACGATATTTCTGGAGGAATGGCTCTCTATGATGGTCTTAGGGAAAAAGGTATAAAAAGTGCTATTCTGGCGCCTATTGCAGATAATGGTGGTCTTTTAGGTGTATTGGAGCTTGTAGCATATGAGCCCAATGTATTGAATAGTGTGAATGCCAATAAATTAGAAGACGTAATGCCTTTTATTGTATCGGCAGTATTACGAACTAAAGCAGAGGAAAGTAACCTGATTGATGCAGTTATTCAAAATGAATGTACATCGGTTCACGATTCCGTATACTGGCGTTTTGAGCAAGAAGCCAAACGTTTTGTTAAGGATAATTCAGAAGGTAGGAGTGCTACTTTTAAGGAAATTGTCTTTAAAAATGTGTACCCGTTATATGGTCAAATAGATATTAAAGATTCATCTCAGGCACGTAACACTGCAATTCAGCGCGACTTGATGATTCAACTTTCTACTATAAATAAAGTGCTTGAAACTGCATGGCAGCATAGTAAGTTACCTATTTATGAAGAGTTGATGTTCAGGGTGAATAATCATATGGACAGCATTAAAGAAAGCCTGCACACTAACAGCGAGCAAGCTATTTTTAATTTTGTAATGGATGAAATAAATCCTGTGTTCTCTCATTTGAAAAAATCTGATAATGAGTTGAATAATTTGATTCTTTCTTATGAGTCTTCCGTAGATATGGGAACAGATTCCTATTATGATCACAGACGTAATTATGACGAAAGTGTTACGCGAATCAATATGAGATTGGCTTCGTTGATCGATAAGAAGCAAAAGAATGCGCAAGGTATGTTTCCGCATTACTTTGAGCGGTATAAGACGGATGGTGTTGAGCACAACATGTACATTGGTAATGAGATTGTAGGTGATCAAGAATTTGATATGCTCTATCTCAATAACCTTCGCTTGTGGCAGTTACAGGTTATGTGCGAGATGGAAAATGCACATTATGCTTTAAAGCCTAAATTAGCTGTGCCTTTAGACGTGGCTTCATTAGTTTTGGTTTATAGTACGTCACTTTCAATCCGTTTTAGAATGGATGAAAAGCGTTTTGATGTAGACGGCACGTACAATGCGCGATATGAAATTATCAAGAAACGTATAGATAAATCTTATATAAAAGGAACCGATGAGCGTTTAACGCAGGCTGGTAAAATGGTCATTGTCTATTCTCAGAAAAAAGATGAGCTAGAGTACCTCAGATACATTACTTTTCTTCGCTCTAAAGGCTACTTTACCGGTAAGGTAGAGATTGTTGAATTAGAGGGACTACAAGGCGTAAGCGGACTAAAAGCTATACGGGCAGACATTCTTTACAAAACTAAAGATAACAACCAGGAAAAGACGTACACGTACGAAGATCTTATGAATGAATTAAAGGCTTAGGTAGGTAATTCAATGATTCTTTCTGGGCCGTAGAATTTTAGGGCTACAAAAAATGCAATTACAGATAACGTCATTCCAATCATAAAGACGGTATACGTCCAACGTAATAGTTTGTACTTTCTATCTAATACTAGACCTAAAAAGTAGAGGTCTTTCGTTAAGGAATCGTACACGTATTTTTGGTCTTTAATCAATTCTTGAATGGCCCATTCGTAATCCTCAAGTTTCATTTTATGAAAGTTGCCAAAAAACAATAGGTTCACTTTCTTTTTAATGACATCATCTTTGGAAAACTCACCACTAGTAACATTAGGTCTTGTTGCCAATACGGACATGATCATAGAGGCTACACTAAAGAGAACAAAAATACCTGCAGGAATCACCAAATAATCGTTTGATGGATTATCTAACTTAGGAATAAGATTGGAAAGCATTAAAGAAATGATAATCGCATTTACAGACAAAAGAATGTTTGCCTTGGTATCTGCAATGTCACTCAGTTTTAAGTGATTTCGCATGGTAACGCGGAACATGGTCTGTATACCTCTCTCTGGGCTTTGGTTTTTAAGCTGAATTTTTAATTCTTCTTTTTTACGAGTCTTCTTTTGTTTCTTGTCCCGCTTTACTAATTTTTTAAGGTTATTGTCTTTTCCTTCTTGCCAGTTTTTTAAGGCATAGTCCGTATAAAAACGATGTTCTGTTTGGAACATTTTAATGTTGGTCCGGCGCCATTCCTTAGTTGAAATTTCGGCAATGCCTAATAGCTGCAATTCTTCTCGCAACATTTCACAGGTCTCGGGATAACTAGATCGTGCCAAGTGAGAGGAATCAGCATCTCTCATGATTTCTTCCATCAAGTTTTGAGGTTCATAGCCTCGTTTGGTAGCCATAATCAGACTGCAGACCGTTTCAATAGTTAGTGGTTCGCAATTTTGCTTGGTAAGAAATTCCTTTGCTATAACACAGCTGCTTTCCTCGTGATTTTCTGAGCCTTTTGTATAACCCGTGTCATGAAGCCACGCAGCAAGTGTTATTGCGTCACTATCAATGGCGTTTAAGTTATAATAATCAAGCAATTCTTTAGTACTTTTGACAACTCGCTGGGTATGCCTAAGATTATGATACAAATAGTTGGTATCTAATTCTTTGACTAGCAGGTTAATTGCAAATTCTTCGGTTTTCGATAGTAAATCCGGCATGAAAAATTATTTATGGTTCCAAATTACAAAATATTGAGAGTGAATAGTGTTCTATTTCGTAAACATTTTGCACTAGTAGCATTGTTGGCTCTGTTTTCAGGTTGTGCTACCTTTAAAACAAAGTATGCAAACGAAGAAGGTAAAATAGATGTTCCTACTACAAAAGAAGTTTCACACACGTTTTATCTTATAGGAGATGCGGGTTTATCTCCTATGGATGGAATGAACGACGCGCTTAAAATTTTTAAAGATAAATTAGACAAAGCGGATAAGAACAGTACTGCACTATTTTTAGGGGATAATATTTATCCTGCAGGTCTTCCTGATCCTATAGATTCTACTGCTGCCTATATTTTGGCAAAAAATGATTTGGATGCCCAATTAAAGACTTTGGCAGATTTTAAAGGGAAGCCCATTTTTATACCAGGCAATCATGATTGGTATACGGAAGGATTGGTAGGTCTAGAGCGAGAACAAGATTACATTCAGGAAAAGTTAGATAGTAAAGATGTTTTTTTTCCCGAAGATGGTTGTCCTATAGAAACAATAGAGGTAAATGATGATGTAACTATTATAGCAATAGATACGGAGTGGTACTTGACCAATTGGAACAAGCGCCCAGATATGAATGACAAGTGTGATATTAAGACCAGAGATAAATTCTGGTTGGAGCTTGAGGATAAAATTAAAGATAATAGACAAAAAACTACGGTCATAGCTATGCACCACCCAATGTTCAGTTATGGAACGCATGGTGGGCAATATACGTTTAAGTCGCATTTCTACCCCAAAGGGAAAATAGGGCCGTTGCCTATTCTTGGAAGCTTTATAAATGTTTTGAGGAGAACAACTGGTGCGTCTATAGAAGATATGACCAACAAGAGGTATACTGAGCTAAAAAAGCGTTTGTTGACTTTGGCTCAGTATTCAGAAAAAGTGGTATTGGCTTCAGGACATGAGCATACACTTCAATATATAGTAGAAGAAAATACACCACAAATCGTAAGTGGGTCCGGTGCTAAGACGGGAGCAACAAATTTATTGAACGGCAGTAAGTTTTCAACAGGAGAAAGAGGTTACGCCACTTTAGAGGTGTATACAGATGGTTCATCACAAGTGCGTTTCTTTGGAGTGGATGCTAATAAAAACGAAGAGTTTTTGTATACGTCTCAGGTTTTACCTCCAAACAGGACGTTCTCTGAGGATAAGTATCCTGATACATTTCCGGCTACGGTAAAAGCTTCGATTTATTCGGAAGATGATGTGGATAAAAGCGGATTTTTTAAATTTCTGTGGGGCGAGCGTTATCGTAAATATTATGCAACAAAAGTAGAAGCTCCAACGGTAAATTTAGATACCCTTATGGGAGGTTTGGTTCCGGTTCACAAAGGAGGTGGGCATCAGTCCAAATCATTACGATTAAGGGATAAGGATGGTAAAGAATTTGTCATGCGAGCCCTTCATAAAGATGCGGAACTGTATTTACAGGCTATGGCTTTTCAAGATCAATTTGTAATGGGTGATTTTGAGAACACCTACACAGAAAATCTTCTTCTTGATTTTTATACCGGCTCTAACCCATATGGGCCTTTTACAACTGGAGTTTTATCTGATGCAGTGGGTCTATATCATACTAATCCGGTTCTATACTACGTGCCAAAGCAACCAGCGTTAAAGGAGTACAACCAATCTTTTGGGGATGAACTTTATATGATAGAAGAGCACGCAGGAGATGGTCACGGAGACTTAGAGAGCTTTGGTTATTCCAATGAACTAAAGAGTACGGATAGCATGCTTGAAGATTTACGTGATGACGAGAAGTACTCTGTAGATTCTGAAATGTATTTAAGAGCAAGACTTTTTGATATGGTCATGGGAGATTGGGACCGTCATGTAGATCAATGGAGATGGGCGGAGTTTGAGGATAAAGAAAATGACAAAATACTATACCAACCCGTACCAAGAGATCGCGATATGGTCTATTCAAAACATGGGGATGGCTTCTTTATGAACTTGGCCACGAGAATTATACCCGGCTTACGTTTAATGGAAGGTTTTAATGAAGACATAAGAAATGTAAAAGGCTTCAATTCTTCACCAAAAACCTATGTGCTGGATATGGCTCTTTTAACGCAGACCACACCACAAGAATGGCAAGAACAGGCCAAATTTATTCGTGAGAATCTTACTTCCGAAGTTATTGACAAAGCATTTATGCATTTTCCTGAAGAAGTTAGGGATGAGACGGTAGATGAAATAAAGAGTATACTCTTGGCTAGAGCAGCCAATATTGAAGAAACTGCCCGAATTTATTACGGAGTTTTAAATAAGTACGCGGTAGTTGTAGGTACGGATAAAGATGATTGGTTTGAGGTGAATATCTTAAATGATAGGGAAACCGAGGTTAAAGTATATAGAAATATAAAAGGCGAAAGGGAGAAACTGTTCTTTAAAAAGGTTTTTAATAAAAGTAGTACTAAAGAAGTATGGGTGTACGGTTTGGATGATGATGATATTTTTGAAGTAAACGGAGATGAAAGAAGTGCCATTAAGATGCGTTTGGTAGGAGGGCAGAATAATGATATCTATAGGGTAAATGAAGGTGGTAATATTGCCATTTATGATTATAAAACTAAAAAGAACACCATAGAAGAACTTAGTGGAGCTAAGTTAAAACTAACGGACGACTACAACACCAATAACTACTTGCCTTTGCAAATACGAAACTCGGTGAATCAAATTATTCCAACTATTGGTTATAACCCAGATGATGGGGTTAAAATAGGATTCAGTGATATCTATACTTTTAACGGTTTTAGACAAAATCCTTTTACACAACAGCATAAGCTAGATGCTTCATATTATTTTGCAACCAGTGGTTTTGAATTAGGGTATAGCGGTGAGTTTGCTCATATTTTTGAAAATTGGAACTTGCATTTTGGAGCCCGTTTTACGAGTCCGAACTTCGCTATTAATTTCTTCGATTTTGGGAATAGTACCGATAATTTTGATGACGATTTAGGTTTGGATTATAACCGAGTGCGTTTGCAGACGCTTAAGTTTGCGCCCGCTTTGGTTTGGCGAGGAGATTTAGGCGCAAAATTTAAAGCAGGTGTTTCGTACGAGTCTATTGAGGTAGAAGAAAGTGATGATAGATTCATTAATACCTATTACCAGGCCAATGGTGAGGAAACTGTAAATAGGTTTGTAGGTGTTGATGCGGAATATTCATATGCCAATTCGGACAATGCGGCATTCCCAACTATGGGTATGTCTACTTCTCTCTTAACAGGATATAAAAGAAGTACAGAGAACGGGAATGCTTTTGGATACATCATACCAAGCTTAAGTTTTGATTATAAATTGATACCTAGCGGTAGATTGGTTTTGGCAACAAAATGGAAAGCACATTTTAATATTGGCGATGATTACGAATTTTATCAAGGAGCTAGTATAGGTGGTTTAGATGGGTTAAGGGGTTTTAGAAACCAAAGGTTTACCGGTAAAAAATCGTATTATCAGAATACGGACATCCGCTATAGTCTTAGAAAAATAAAGACGCAATTACTACCATTGGCCATGGGGCTTTATGGTGGTTTTGATTATGGTAGAGTTTGGTTGCCAAAAGAAAATTCCAAAGATTGGCATACCTCTTACGGAGGTGGTTTTTTCCTAAACGGAGCAGATATTGTTACGGCACGTTTAGCACTTTTTAATAGTGATGACGGACTTCGCTTTTCTTTTGGACTAGGTTTTGGGTTTTAACGGCTAGGAGAAAAACCTATTTAAGCACATATTCGTAAAGGTCTCTACCTTCTCTTTTTGTTTCCTCATCAGAAAGTAGAAGTGTGTTGTTGTCTAAAAAACTAATGGATTCTAACTGAGTGCGGACCAATAAATCAATCTCTGTTCGGTTACTTTCCGGTAAATTCTCCAAGTCAAAATCAGTAATGGTCCAAATTTTTCCAGTGCTCAATAGAACCACGGTTTTTCCATCTGGAGAAATATCAGCGGAAGAAATTCTACAGGTATCCCAATCATCACACATGGTCATCTTGCCCAGATACTCTGCATCATAATCTCCTGGGGTATCAGGAACTCTATAAACAAGAGAAACACCAGTAAAAGGTCTTGTTCTGTTTTTAGTGAAAATATAGAGGTAATTATTGTAGTGAAAAAAAGCTTCCGCATCGTAAAGTCGTTCGCTCTTTTTAGGAGGGAAATGCTTTTGTTGCGGATATTTAAAAGTTATTTTTTCTGCAGTGATGTGATCTCCGCTTTCTAATTCTGGGTTGGGCAGTTTATAAATAACAAGGTTTTTTCGATCAATTTCATTATTACCAAAATCACCAATATATAAACTACCTTTTTTGTCTTCAGTAAGGTCTTCCCAGTCGTGGTTTTTGGCGTTTTTTACTTTTAGTTCCCTTAAGACGTTTCCTTCATAATCTACTTGGGTAATGACATCATCATTACCACTATCTTCTATAAACCAAGCAGAATCCTTTGTGTAAGTAGCTATGCCGGAATTCTCTTTAAGGCTTTTTGGTAGTTTGGTCACATAGGTTAGTTGACCGTGATTAGCACAGCTATAGAAAAGAAACAGTACTACAACTTTAAGAGAAATTATTTTTGCTATTGATTTCATTGGGATGCGTTTTAATGAATACAAAGGTAAGTTCTATTCCGATTTTTGTACTTGTATCGGCATAAAAATTTCGGCTTCCCATTCTAATTCATTTCCACCCATATTCGGATTGGTGTGAAAGATTTCCAAAGGCTCTTTTGTAACTTTAATTTCGTTTTTATCAGCGTAATCAAGCAATGCGTACCAGGCACGGTCAGAAGTTAAGTAATTACCATTATATACCGCTTTGATGGCTTTTCTCTCTTGAATTTCTTTATAGATAAGTTCTTCGGCTTGAGGAAGGCTATCTGTTTTAATTATAGGAAAACAAAAGTTGTAGGCAATGCTATCATTTCGTGTGTTCCATTGCTCTACTTCTACTAGAGGTCGTCCATCAAGTTCAATACTGTTTTTAGCCATTAAACCACTTAACCGCGAGTAGTGTTCCATCATTCCTTTTACTTTTTCCAATTGCGTATTTTTTAAAGGAATACAGGCACAGTACTTTTTAGGAATAACGGCTTCGCCAATAATTGTTGTTTTAAAATTAGAAAGATGGCTTTTTAGAAGGGAGTAAACTTCTTTTACAGTGCTTTTTGAACGTTTTTCAAAATCAGTATCGGAAAAGGGGAGAAGTATTCTGTTTTTTAAGCTATTCTCGCTATCCGTAACATACACTTTTACTTGCGAAATGGAATCGTTCAGTGGGACAATTTTCCAATTGAAAGAAAGGGTCGTATCGTTTAAAATAATTGTATTAGTAAAATCCGATAAGCTCTTTTGCTCTTGAAAATTGGCATTACCTTTTTGGCTCGCCCAAAATTTGACAATCTGGTTAACCGTTCCAGATGATGCCTTCGTGCGAAACCGAACCACATAATCCTGAGGCATAATAAAGAGATACCAAATTAACCCCACTACCAATAGAGCGGATACAACTAGCACAGATTTTTTGGTCATGAACCTTAGTTTTGAGCTGTTGCGTTATTTGTTGCCATGTTAAGGTTGTCAACTACAAACTTACCAAGGTCCCTTCCTTGCTTTACACCTACTTCTACAGCAGCACGGTAGTGAATACCACCGTACATACGGCTAATTGCTGCTTCGTCTGCTGCTTGTTTAAAAGAGGTGAAACTACGAATAGGTAGTCCGTAAGGTATTTCGGTATCATCATCAAAAGCAAAGTCATCACCAAATACATCTGTTAACGCAACTGATGCAGCTCCTGATACAACACTATGTCCACTTGTATATTCTGGAAATGGTGGTGTCTGCAAAACCGGCTTCCAGCTATCGTCTATATGTTGATTAATCAAAGTTTCTGGGCGAATAAGGTTACTTCGGTATTTCTCGTCCCAACAAC
Source organism: Zobellia nedashkovskayae (assembly GCF_015330125.1). Taxonomy (NCBI): domain Bacteria; kingdom Pseudomonadati; phylum Bacteroidota; class Flavobacteriia; order Flavobacteriales; family Flavobacteriaceae; genus Zobellia; species Zobellia nedashkovskayae. The sequence goes on from NZ_JADDXR010000002.1 coordinate 1,905,526, forward strand.
TGATAAAAGCATCTGCCATTGCAATGGACGCTTTGGTGTAAGCGTATAAAGATTTGCGGAAATCACTTTTAGTTTTACGTGCTGCTATTTTTGCTATACCCATCCAGTGTGCACCTGGGGTAATTTTTTTGGTAGCGAACATCAAATGGCCACGTGTAACTGAAACATAAGGGTTACAATCCCAAAACTGGGCAATCTGGATTTCTTCGGAAGCATCACCTTCTTCGGTAATTCTATTACTGATATCGTAAACTTCTTTAAGTTCTTTATAAAAAGGGGAGTCCTCTTCAAGTGAAAACGCTGGTGGCGGAATTGGCATAAATTGAGAAGCGGAATCAATTACAAAAGTCCTGATTTTATTCCAATGAGGTTCAATACCGTCCATATAAGCAGGAGGTGTAGGCTGCCATCTTGTTTCATCATCTGCATCTACCGTGAATTTTGGCATCGTCCGTGTTTGTGCATAGTTGTCTTCTTTCATCCAAGCAGCTATATGGTCTGCTACTTGCATGCCGTATTCTTTTGAGCTGGTAAACAGAACAGGGTTCTTACCTTCCCAAATTGTATAGAGGCTATCACGGAGCATTTCCATACGATCTTCTGAAAAGATTAATTTCTTACTAAGCTCCATATGGGCCACCATGGCGGCAAGGTCATAGTTTACAGTATTAGTAGTGTCTGGCGAAGGAATGGCTGTAAGGCCATTAAGTTGCCCTGCTAAAGAGGTGTAATTATCGTCTGCCATAGCAACGATTTCATAAGCAGCAATATTTGGATAAGCAAAAATTCTACTGGCTACAGGAGGGGAAAATATATCGTGAATCATAATATCCGTTACCTGGTTTATAGAAGCATCAAGATCTTCTGGGGTAATGGTTATAGGTTCTTCTTTTTGTGGAGCTTTACACGAAATCGCAAAAATAAGCGATAGTAATACGGTAATAATTTTGTTCATTTGTTCTCTATTTTCTTTTCAGTAGGTAGACCTGTGCACTGGCATTATTTAAAGTTACCAAGAGGTATTTTTCTCCTTTTAGGTCAAGAATATTTAAATGTCTGACTGATTTTTGGCTAAGGTCTAGACCTATTTGAGCGCTTAAAATTACATTATTTTCACCTTTAACCAAGGCTCCTCCAAAAGAATCGAACCTCCCGTGATAAGGTTTAACACCAAAATAGTTTCCAGCAGTCAGAACCTCTTCTTTTCCGTCACCATCAAAATCATAAGAGAGCATAGTCATAATGGGTGAAACTTGCAGTTCGTTTTGAAAAGGCACAAAACTAAAATCACCGTTTTCATTTTTTAAATATCCCGAACGCAATTCCTGAACTTCTAGAATTTCCGCTTTTTCTAAGACATCCTTGTCTAGTATTTGTTCTATTGAGGAACCAGCGAAAGAAGCATAAGTGTTGAACTTCTTTTTAAGAAAAACCAGTTGAGATGAAAGTCCATCCAAGCCTTCTATTGGATAGTATTTACCTTCTTTCTCAATAGTAGTTATAGTCTCGGTTTGTCTGTTTTTATCAAAATCGCCGTAGTACATTTTCATAGGATGTTCCGCAGATGCTTTAAACTTGGTATTTGTGCCCCAATTACCCAGTAAGTAATCTGTATCCCCATCATTATCTATATCAAAAGGAACTATGCTTTGCCAGAGTCCGTTTAGGTCTTTTTGTATCATATTAACCTTGCTCAGTTTGCCTTTAGTATTCTTGAAAAAAGTGGGTGACATCCATTCACCAATCACGATGAGGTCTTTTGTGCCGTCATTATCGAAATCGGTCCAAATGGCATCGGTGACCATACCTAAACTGGTAAGCGATTTCTCGTTTTTATTTGTAAAAGTACCGTTGTCGTTTATGAGTAAAACTGATTCAGGGACTTTTCCGAAGTCATTTGAAATAGCTTGACCGCCAACGAACAAATCAAGGTCTCCATCTCCATCAAAATCATAGGGAGCTAAAACGGATGTGTTTTGAAAGCTTTCTGGTAGGGTAGCTGTGTCAAATCCATTATTGCTTTGTATATAATACGAGTCTAGTAAGGCTGCCATTTTATTATAAAAATCACCTCCACCTGCACCAATAACTAAGTCATTTTTCCCATCCGAGTTAAAATCCGAAATTACTGCTGATACGTCTTCCTTTATAGAATCTTTAGTTATTTGAGCAATATGAAATGGTACGAATGCAGAATCATTTTGTATATAGATTTGTGAAGGAATGTATTTTGACCCTCCAAAGAAAATATCGTCCTTACCGTCTCCATTTAAATCACCGATGGCAGTGGCAGGCCCGCGGTCTGATATCTGATAAGGAATAAGTTTTTGACGATTGAAATCCGTGTAATTATCCTCAACGTGACTAAAATTAATCCCTAAATTGTTTTCGGTCTTTTCAAATATTGGTTTTTGATGGGGCAGCAAACTAGTATAGTCAAACTTTGCTGTATTCTCTGGCTTTACAATCACCGTTTGGTTAGTAGCGACATCTCTAAGTGTCTGATAAGAGCCATCGGGCCAAACCACTTTTATGGAGTCTACTTGAGTTATTTCTCCATATCCAAAATGAATTATTGGTTCCGAAGAAGCCTGAAAACCTCTAACCGTATACAGTTCTTTATATTGTAATTTGCCTTTTGCATAGGAGAAGGCCTTGGTTCCTAAGCCAAATGTGTTTTTATTTTTGTATTGAATTTTTAATTTGAGATAGTTTGATTTACTATCTGTTTTGTTGATGTAGAGTGAAGCGGTACCATTAAGGTTGTTTGTTACCAAATCTAAGTCCCCATCATTATCAAGGTCGCCCATGGCCGTAGCTCCAGAAACTAAGGTGTCTTTTGACATCCATTGGCCAGATTGGTCTTTAAAAATCAAAACGTCAGAACCTTTAAAAACGTAATTATGGATATTTCCAGTCGGCATTTTGTCTAAAGCTTGCTGATCCATAAGCTTGGTGTTGTTCATCTTATTTTGAATCTGCTCACTACTCACAAAATTGATAAAATCAAGGTCGTTAGGCCTTTTAGGTATACCGTTAGATATGAACAAGTCTTGTTCGCCATCTTGGTCATAATCGCCAAAAAGAGCGCTCCAGCTCCAATCTGTAGCAGCTACACCGCTCATAAGTGCCGTTTCTAGATAAGTGCTGATTTGCTGATTAATGTTCAGCATGTTTCTAGTAAACTGATATCCGTAGCCATACCGTTCTGTGCGTAATCTTTGGGTTTGCACATTATCATCCCCTTCAGAGGATTTTAGTACGTTTTCATCCTGCGGTAGCATATCTAAAGAAATCAAATCTGGCCAACCGTCATGGTTAATGTCCGCAACATCATTACCCATGGAAAAGCGGGAGGTATGACCAAAAAACTGCTTTGAGCTCTCGGTGAAAGTACCGTCGCCATTATTTAGATAATAATAATCATCTTCATGAAAATCATTACCTACGTAAATATCAGGATAACCGTCTTGGTTAAAATCGGAAACTGCCAATCCTAATCCGTATCCATTCACACCTCCGTAAATGCCTGCGGCCTCGCTTACATCCGTAAACTTGTCTCCATCGTTACGAAGTAGTTTGTCTCCTGTTTGATAGTTGCGTTTCAGGCGTAAGTCTGCTTTTCCAAAAGATTCTTGGGTGTGCACGGCATGGTTCAGGAGGTACATATCTAAATCCCCATCCATATCAAAATCCAGAAATGCCGCATTAGAACTGTACGAATCAAAATCAAGTCCGTATTTGGTTGCACTTTCGGTAAATGATCCATCACCATTGTTCAAAAACAGTTCGTTATAACCGTTAAAACCGTTAATGCCCACTACGGCACAAACATAGATATCCAAAAGCCCGTCTCCGTTTACGTCGCCCATGACTGAGCCTGTATTCCATGTACTGTTGCCTTCAATGCCAGCAGTCTTGCTAATATCTTCAAATTGAAGGTTACCTTTGTTGCGGTACAATTTGTTCTTCACTTGATTACCAGAAAAGAAAATATCAGGTAGCCCATCATTATCTATATCTCCAATAGCCACACCACCGCCATTATAGAAATAGAGGTAGTCTAAAATATTTAGGTCATTGGTTTCAGTAAGGGTATTCTTAAACGTGATACCTGTTTCTGAAGCAGGAGGATTGGTAAAAAGTGAGCCTTGCTTATCACCGCAAGCGGTAAAGATTATAAGCACAAGGGAAAGACAAATATGGGTGTATTTAAAATGCACAGGTAGTATATTTTTTCTTTGAAGTTGTTGCTTTTGTATGGGCATTTAGTCTATTGCATAAATTTTTGGTGCGCTATTATTTATGGCTGCAATGAGATAGATTTTGCCGTTTTTGTCTTTAAATTGTTTCAGGTGTTTGACCTCATTTTTAATAAAAAATCCACTGGTATTATAATCTTGCCATTTAAAGTTGAGATTTCCATCACCTAGAAGAACGTTCCCGTAGCTGCCATCCAAACGTGAATATTGAGGTTTAAATTCAAAATTGTTTCCGGCCATAATTAAATCTAGGTTTCCGTCTTTATTGACATCGGCACAACTAATACCACAAACGCAAGAAAGTTGAACGCGCGCAGGTAGTTTTTTAATAGTGAATTTGCCGCCACCTTCATTTATGGCAATTACGGATGACATTGTATTGGCTACCTTAACAATACTACGATCAAATATTTCTTTAGGGAAGAGTTCGTTTATTGTCTTTTTAGCATACTCGGAAGCTTTTAAGCTTTGCTTCTTTAACGATACAATTTGCCCGGTCAGTTCCTTTTTTTGATGGATGGGATAATCCTTTCCGTCAAACCCACGAGTAGTGATCTGTTCCAACGTTCCATTGTTGTCATAATCATTGATCCATAATTTCATAGGATGTTCTTTATCGGCTTCATAAGGAACGTTTGTGCCTTGGTTACCCAATACCAAGTCCATATCGCCATCATTATCTAAATCCACAGCTTCTACCGTATTCCACCAACCGTATAAGCTATCAAGCGTGGAAGGAAGCCGACTCAAGCGCCTACCTGAATTTCTATAGATATCAGGTCGTCCCCATTCAGATACCGTAAGTAAGTCTTTCCTATCATCTCCATCTATATCGGCCCAAACGGCATCAGTAATCATGCCTGCATCTTTCAGGTCGTATGCCAGCCTTTCGGTTGCATTTATAAACTTCCCGCTTCCTTGGTTTTCTAAAAATAGGTGATCAGGGTCAACACCGTAAGTACCTACAACACTTCTAGAACCTACAAATAAATCAATATCTCCATCCTGATCAAAATCGTAAGGTGAAATAACTGAAATGTTTTTAAAGGCCGAAGGCAGCTCTTCTTCAGATTTACTGAAATTACCTTTACCATCATTAAGATACAATCGCGGTTTATAGGTGTTTTCTTGGTTGATTTGGTTACCGCCAGTACCAACAACTAAATCTTGGTCACCATCACCATCCGAATCAAAAAATGCCGCTGCGGTATCTTCAAAATCGATATCAAAGTTCAATGGTTTTTTCGTCAGTTTCCCGTTTCCTGAATGCGTATATAATATGCCGGCTTGGCCGTCTGCTCCTCCAAGGAAGATATCTTCATTGCCATCGCCATTTATATCGCCTACTGCCAAAGCAGGACCTTCTTGCGATATGAGCTTAGAAATTAACCCCTCATAATCAAAATCTTGATAGGTGTCTTCTTTATGTGAGGCCAATTTTTGGCTAGTAATTTCGGTTAGCAATGTCTTTTTATTCGATTGCTTTTGTGGAACGTATTTTTCTATGGCATCTGATCTTTTTAAAATCAAAAGCTGGTCAGCGGAAACATTCTCTAATTTCTGTGTATAATCATCAGGCCAAATAACCCGTAAAGAATCTACAGTTGTGGTCTCGCCCAGACCAATATCCATCACATAATCTACGGAAGATTGAAAGCCTCGTGAGGGAATCAGTTCTTGCAAAACGATTTGGTCTTTGTAGTACATTTTAATACTGGCTCCCACCGCAAATGGGTTCTGGCCTTGACCTTCAAATTTTAATTTTATATAATGATTGTCGGTCAATTCATTAGTCCTGTTCTTATAAATGAACGACTGCATGTTTACGTTATTAACTACTAAATCTAAATCACCGTCATTATCAAGGTCGCCATAAGCCGCACCGTTAGATAGGCTGGGTATTTCAAAACCCCAGTCAACGGCGGCATTATCAAAAGTAATATCGCCGTTGTTGCGATAGGCATAGTTTGGTTGCGGAGCAATTGGCATTTTATTGATAATAGAATCTATGGATTCTTTTTTACCGGTTAAAGCCATTTTTTGGATAATCTCATTAGCAAAGAAATCTACGAAATCAAGGTCGGTAAGGTCATGGTTTACACCATTAGTGATATAAATATCGCGAAGTCCGTCATTATCCATGTCAAAAAGAAGTCCTGCCCAACTCCAGTCCGTTTTTGCCACGCCGCTATGATAGGCGATTTCAGAAAAAGAACCGTTTCCATTGTTTAATTGCAAGGTGTTTTGAATGTACTGCTGATAAAAATCTTTACTCTGTTTTAACCTGAAAATATTGTAGCCTTCAAACTCCATAACAGATTTTACGCGTTGGTCTCCCTCTGGGAGCATATCGGTAATAAAGATATCTGCATTACCATCATTGTTAATGTCTGCCATATCTATACCCATTGCAGAGAGGGATAAATGAGAGGTCCACTCTTTTATTTCTTCTTTAAAAGTGCCATCCTTTTGATTGATGTAGAGGTAATCCCGCTCATAAAAATCGTTGGAAACGTAGATATCCGGCCAAAGATCTCCGTTAATATCACTTACCATAACACCAAGCCCAAATCCTATTAGGCTACCATAAATACCTGCCTTTTCGCTTACGTCAGTAAATTTACCGTTGTCATTACGTAAAAGCATATCGCCTACTCCTCTAAAAATATGAGGCACGCCTTCCCAATCTTGTGCACGAACGCTGCGTTGCTCCGCATAGCCCAAACTACTAACAGGAATATTACTATTATTCAAGATGTAGGCATCTAAATCTCCATCTTTATCATAATCAAAAAAGGAAGCGTGTGTTGAAAAACCTGTTTCTGCAAGATTGAATTCCTTTGCTTTTTCAGTAAAAGTGAGGTCTCCGTTATTTATATAAAGGTCGTTATCATGGTTGTTGCCTTCCATGTTTCCGGCATTACTTACGTAGATATCTAAAAATCCGTCAGCATTAATATCAGCCATTACTACTCCTGTAGACCACGGTTTGTTACCTACAACGCCCGCTTTTTTAGAAATATCCTCAAATTTAAAATTGCCTTTATTCAGGTAGAGTTTATTTGGGCCCATATTGGCCGAAAGGTAAATGTCTGCCAAGCCATCATTATTAATGTCTCCAATGGCTACGCCTCCTCCGTTGTAAAAATTACGGTATTTAAAAATGTTGAAATTCTTTTCATTCTTAACAGAATTGATAAAATCAATACCCGTTTCATCTGCAGAAAGCATACTGAAAAGAGTTTCTTTTTTTGGGGTTTCAGGAGTTTCTTCCTTATTTTCAGAGTTGCATGAAACCATAAGGGCTATCATAAAAACAAACGCCCAAACGGAGCCATTAAAATCCTTGTTGGTTATTGATTGCATACTATTCGTTACTTTTTTTTGATAAGAAAATGGGGACGTCATTGTTCATTCCAATGACATAGAACTCTTTGTTTTTTACATTAATTTTAGCAATGTTTCTTGCTGAACCTGCAACATCAAATTTTTGGTTGCTTAAACGCTCAAAACCGCCCTCTTTGGTATTGCGTAAAATTAGACCATGTGAAGCATCCATTCTTCCCAATTGCGTGCTGATTTCAATTGTGTTACCTACTATTAAAAGGTCTTTAAATCCATCATTGTCAAAGTCTTCTACTGCAATATCATGAATTGTGGAAGCTTGTGCAATAGCTGGAAGTGGTTTTATAGTAAAATTACCAACTCCATCGTTTTCGTAAAATGAACTTCGCAATTCATAGACCTTTTTTTGGCTAGATTTTGTCAATTTCTCTTTTGAGAACAGGTTAGAAATAGAAGCTTGGGCAAAGTCTTTGTACGATAAGAATTGTTTATTCAAATAAGGCAGTTGTTTGACTAATTCGTCTTTTGAGGCAAACGGAGTTTCTTTATGTTGTTGAAAATGAGTGACAATAGGGTCCATGTTTCCGTTATTGTCAAAATCAGCATTATAGAGTGTAATTGGTTCAGATAAAGATGCGTTAAACTTGCTGTTAAGACCCCAGTTTCCGACAACAAAATCAATATCGCCATCATTGTCAAAATCATCGGTAACAATCGTATTCCACCATCCATTTGTATTTTTCAATGTGGGGTTATCTTGAAGTTGTAATGATTTTCCATCATTGTAAAAAATGGTTATAGGCATCCAATGGCCTACTACAATGAGATCTTGAAAGCCATTGCCATTTAAATCTTTCCAGACAAACTCTTTTACATTGCCTATTTCTCGGAAAGCCTTGCCGACAGTTTCGGATACGTCTGCAAAATTTCCAGTACCGTCGTTTTCAAAAATATATTGCAAAGGTGTAACACCAAATTGATGCGGAACTTGATCGGAAGTAATTATAATATCTTCATCACCATCATTATCAAAATCTACAGCGCCTACTTTTGATGCATTTATATATACGCTGGTAAACTGCTGATCTTCTTTTTTAAATAGCCCAGTTTCATTTCTGTAAAAACGAGGTTGCAATGCTTTGCCTGATTTAAATTCGTTCCCCCCGCTAACTACAATTAAATCGTGGTCACCGTCTCCATCAGCATCAAAAAAGACTTGAGATACATCTTCATTTATAGCATCTTCTTCAAAAAGGGCAGTTTGTTGTGGTGAAAAATTTCCTTCTTGTTGCTGAACGAATAAAGCGGAAGCTTGGCCTTTTGCTCCACCAATTAAAATATCCTCTAAACCATCTGCATTAATATCGGTAACCGAAAGATTAGGGCCTTCATTAGTATTCGCAAAAGGAATCAACGGACTTCGGTTGAATTCAAGAGTCGGGCTATCTTTATGGAAAAAACCAAGAAAATCTGGCACATTGTTTAATATGGAGGGAGTAAATTCTTCTGATTTTTCATAAAAATTACCGCTAGCCTCTGAAAAGTTGATAGTCAATTTTTGATTAGTACCCAGTTTTTTAAATATTTGAAATCTTCCGCCAGGCCAGATAACTGTTAGCGAATCCAAAACTGAATCTTTACCAATACCCAAATGTAGTTGTGGAGATACAGCCGATAAGTAACCTCGTGTTACAAAATTTTCAGCACTTAAAGCTGTGTTGTTACCATAGGCAATGACTTTAGCTCCAATTCCAAGTGGGTTATTTTTACTTCCTTTAAAATCGATTTTTAGGAAATGGTTTTCAGTGGTGTAATTACTAGTATTTTCCAGAACAAAAGCTTCTTGGCCAACGTTATTTACCACAATATCTAAATCACCATCATTGTCCAGATCCGCGTAAATACTGCCGTTACTATAGCTATCTTCTCCACTAGACCATGATTTTGATACGTTTTCAAAAGTTAAATCGCCCTTATTCTTAAAAAAATAGTTAGGCACCTTTTTCTTTGGCATTTCGTTAATAAAAGCCATATCTTCTTTGGTCATGCCTTGTTCAATACGTTTTTGAATATTGTCGTTAGCAATGAAGTTTATGAAGTCCATGTCATTGGTAGCGCCTTTAATACCGTTAGAAACAAAAAGGTCTTTCAATCCATCGTTGTCATAATCTGCCAGCAATGCTCCCCAAGACCATTCGGTGGCAGAAATACCTGCAAGATGGGCTATTTCACCAAAGTTGTTATTACCCAGATTTAAGTGAAGTGTATTCTGCATGTATTGTGGTGCGTAGCCGTTGCGCAAATAGTTTTGATAGGTTGGGTAGGGGAATTCTAGGCCAGATGTTTTGTACGTTTCAAGATTTTCTGGAAGCATGTCTAACGAAACAATGTCAGTAAGGCCATCATTATTAATATCAGCCAAATCGTTGCCCATTGAGAAGTGGGAGGTATGCCCTAATTTATTGGAATTAGTTGAGATTATGTCTTCAAAAGTTCCATCTTTTTGATTGATGTAGAGGTAATCGTTTTCAAAAAAGTCATTACCCACATAAATGTCTGGGTAACCGTCATTGTTAACGTCACTTATGCCTATTCCAAGGCCATATCCAATCTCACCTTGAAAAATTTTAGCTTCAGTAGAAACATTAATAAACTTCCCGTTTTCATTTTTATAAAGTCGGTCACCCGATAACGGATTTTCTTTCTTTCTTTTATCCCCCTTACCATAGGTTCTGTTAGGGTGCACTGAGTGATTGAGAAGAAATAGATCCAAATCACCATCCAAGTCATAATCAAAAAATGCAGCCTGTGTTGAAAATCCTGAAAAGTCAAGACCGTATTTTTTTGATTCTTCCTTAAAAATGGGGTTTTTATCTTTGTCGTTGCCTTGATTTATATAAAGTAAATTAGAACCTTTCAGATGCTTATAGTTACTTACTTTGCAAACGTATAAATCTAGAAGGCCGTCATTGTTTATGTCTACGTGGGTTACGCCGGTAGTCCAACCTTCAGTATTATTCAGGCCTGATTTTAAACTTGTTTCCTTGAACTTTAAGTTGCCCTTGTTTATATAAAAATGGTCTGCACCTTCATTGGCTGTAAAATAAAGATCTACTAGTCCGTCGTTATTAAAATCAGCTGCGGCAACACCAGCTCCGTTATAGTAGTAGAGGTAGTTAAGAATATTAAGTTCAGGAGTATTTTTAAGAGAATTTTTAAAGTATATTCCCGTTTCTGAGGCTTCAATTTTTTGAAATAAGACAGGGGTTTCCTGCTTTTCTTCTGAGCAGGAATTCATTAAAAAGGACAGTGCCCAAACCCAAATAAAACCCAATACTTTTTTCATGTCAAAATCACCTGCAAGATAACCAATGCTCAGAGGTATAGAAAATTACAGGACTGTGAAATTTCATCTTATTTGATTGTCATATGTGATATTGAATATATTGTCAGTAAATCCTTAAGTTTTTCGCAAATAATCCAATATATTTAGCCGAAATATCAAACCAACACATAATGATAGGAATTTTGTCTTTTGTAGGCTTTACCGCTCTGGTGGCCATAATATCTTATTTTGCAACACGATCAACAGATGAGAATTCTTCTGATGGGTATTTTTTAGGAGGAAGAAGTCTTACTGCAGGTGTAATTGCAGGATCCTTGTTGTTGACGAACCTTTCTACGGAACAGATTGTTGGTCTTAACGGACAATCATATACAGAAGGTATTGTTGTGATGGCTTGGGAAACACTTGCTGCTATCGCTATGGTGGTTACCGCTATTTTCTTGCTGCCTAGGTATTTAAAAGGAGGAATAACAACGGTTCCCCAGTTCCTTAAGGATAGATATGACGTTACAACAAAAACCCTTACCTCGGTTTTGTTTCTTACTGGTTATGTAGTGGTGTTGTTGCCAACTATTCTCTACTCTGGAGCGCTTGCAATCAGTACCATGTTTGATTTACCCACTATGTTAGGTGTCTCTGATAGTACGGCCTTAAACATGAGTATATGGGGTATTGGTATCATTGGTTCTATATATGCCGTATTCGGTGGATTGAAGGCTGTTGCTGTTTCTGATACGATAAACGCTGTTGGGCTTCTGATAGGTGGACTGTTGATACCTATTTTTGGACTTATGGCCATTGGTGATGGAAGTGTTTTTGGAGGATTAGATGTTCTTTATCAAGCTAATCCTGATAAATTTGATTCTACGGGAGAAATTACGAACAGTGTGCCATTTTCTACTCTGTTTACAGGTATGATGTTGATTAACTTATTCTATTGGGGTACGAACCAACAAATAATACAAAGAGCTTTAGGTGCCAAAAACTTGGCCGAAGGGCAGAAGGGTTTGTTGCTAGCTTCTTTTATTAAGATTTTAGGGCCGTTAATTGTAGTGCTTCCTGGTATTATTGCTTTTCATTATTTTCAAGGCGGATTAGAAATGCCTGATCAGGCGTATCCAGCTTTGGTAAATGCAGTATTGCCTAAATATTTAGTTGGCTTTTTTGTAGCTGTACTTTTTGGAGCAATTTTAAGCTCCTTCAATAGTGTATTGAACAGTTCTGTTACTTTGTTCGGCTTGGATGTTTACAAGCAGCATATAAACCCAGAAGCTACTGAGCAAACGGTAGTGAAGTATGGTAAGATTTTTGGTATTGTTTTAGCTGTTGGGGCTATGCTTATTGCGCCACTAATATCTAATGCAGGTAGTCTCTTTGCCTATTTACAGGAGTTAAACGGTATTTATACCATTCCAATATTTACTATAATCGTAGTGGGGTATCTTACCAAACGTGTTCCTGCAATTGCCGCTAAAATCGGTATTATTGCCGGTGTTGTACTGTACTGTTTCAGTCAGTTCTATTTACAGCCTTTATTTGTTGATGGTGCTCTGGAAGAAGCTGCCGCAGCAGGTTTGACTGACCCTGAAGCATTGGCATTAGTGAAGGCAGAAGCATATCCGCACTTCATACATGTAATGGCCATTTTATTTGTGGTCAACGCATCAATTATGTTAATTATAGGTAAAATAAGACCGAACGAAGTACCATTTGAACTTGAGTATACAAAACAAGTATCTATAGAACCTTACAAGTACGTGAAGCAAGTAGGTATTGTTATCTGTTTTATAGTGATTGCATTGTATGTATACTTTGCAAAGTAGACTTAAACTCACTAATACATAAAAGCCCCTTCTGATAAATCATCAGAAGGGGCTTTCCTTTTGGTATCACGTTGTTTTATAACTAAGAGGCTATGGTAAAACTCAATAGACTTGACACTTAACCAAAAACGGAAAAGCGGCATCCACTGTGGGCACAGTATTGTGTCATTCCCTATGCATACGGTTAGAGATAAGTGTTCATACTGTAATCAAAAAAACAGCCCTGACAAGTTAATGTCAGGGCTGTTTTAAACACTTAAATTTAATTTCTAGTAACCTGGGTTCTGAACTAGGTTAGGGTTCAATATAATTTGTGTTGCAGGTATAGGAAACAATTGTTTGTTGGTGTCGCCTATAGCAGAAGGATCTTTAAACTCCCAGTCTTTAGTATATTGACCAAATCTAATCATATCATTTCTTCTCCAAAATTCAGCATACAGCTCTCTACCTCTTTCGTCTAATAAGTCTTGCTCGGTAACTGCAGCCAAAGGATCAGCTCCTCTCAAAACACGTAGTTCGTTAACCAAAACTGTTGGGTCTCCACCACTACGCATGATAGCTTCTGCTTTCATTAAATGGGCATCAGAGTATCTGAAAAATATTTCATGCTCAGCAAATTCACCATATTGTGGGTGATACTTTATTACGCGAATACCGGTTACTTCGCTATTTTCAATTAAACTTTTTTCGCCGTTAGTTGAATTAGTGAAATCTCTTGTAAAGTTTAAAGGAGATGTGCCTCTGTCCGTAAGTTCGTCTCCATTAGGAGCAAACTGCTGGCCTATTAAGAAGCCAAAACCAATATTAGATCCATCAGCTAGACCGTCTGCATCTTTATCGGTAGTTCCATCAATTCCAGCAGGTTTTCCAGCTGAAGGAACAAAGCCTCTTCTTTCTTCTTGGTCACCACCTTCTAAGTTAGAATTTGCGTCACCTTCAAATATATCATAAAATTCAGCTAAAGTACTAAAGCCATTCCATCCACCGGCTTGATCAGGTGTTGTAAGGTTGTAGTGAAGACCGTTCCAGATTCTATTACCAACAGAAGTCTTTACCCAAAAAATAGTTTCTTGGTCTGTGTCTGCTTTAAATATGTCAAAATATCCAGCGACCAATCCAAAACCATCACCGCTAATTTCATCTACTAAAGAAACTATTCTATTCATGTCTGCGGCTTCAGCTGTTCTTGTGCCATTGAATATATGTTTGTTTAATAGAACCTTTGCTAATAAGTATCTGGCAGCTGATTTAGAAGCTGCTACGGTTTCGCCATCTGGGGCGGTCGCAGGTAGTGTTGAAATAGCTGTCTCTAAATCTGCTACTATAAAATCAACAGCTTCGTTACCTGTTAAAACAGCAGGATCGTCTAATGGGTCTGCAGTTGTATCTCTATAAGGAACTTGACCGTAATTATCTAAAATTACATACATACCCAAAGCTCTAAGGAATGCGGCATCAGCTCTTGATGCTTCAGATGAAGCTGATCTAGAATCTAGCACTTCACTAGCAGTAAGTTGTAGCTCGTTCCATTGATTCCAAACGGTTGTAATATACTGATGGTCAGGTGTCCAAGTGTGTTGGTGTAATTGTCTCCAAATTCCGTTGTCTCCCCAGTCAGAACCTCTAGTAGGAACTAAAAGTTCGTCGGTGGTCACTTCGCTCAAAGCAAATAAGTTAGCTTGGTCACCAATGTATCCATTAATCTGGTTGTACATAGCAGTAACAGAACTTGCAGCTTCTTCCGCGGTTTGTATTCCCTCAAAATTGGTAACCAATAAAGAGTCCGTTTCTTCAACCTCAAGGTCGCTACATGAGGATAGTACTGATAGGGCCAAGGCCGGAAGTATCAGAATCTTCGATGTATTTTTAATATATTTTATCATTGCTCTTTTTTTTTAATTTAGAATCTAGCATTTATTCCTAAGGTGAATGTTCGAGGTCTTGGGAAAGAAGTATAATCTATACCTTGACTCGGTATTCCTCCTGTAAAATCCCCATCTGAAGAAGTCGATGATGAAACTTCTGGGTCTAAGCCACTATAATCGGTAATCAAAAATAAGTTTTGACCGGTAAGTGATAATCTTAGGCTGTTTAGAGCTCCTTTTCCACTTAGTGGTACATTGTACCCAATACTCGCATTTTGCATACGAACGAAATCACCTTTTTCTAAATATAGTGTAGAAACTTCTGATGATTGAAGCTCAAGAGCTTCTGGAGTTACATTTCTAGAGGTTTGAAAAGCTGCAGCGTTTAAGAATGCATTTGCTGTATTATTATATACAGAGAATCCGAATTGTCCTGTAAAAAATGCTGATACATCCCAGTTTTTGACTGTCAAATTTAGTGCTAAACCTGTAGTAATATCCGGTACAGCATCTTCATCTACAAAATCCTTGTCATCTGCATTGAAATTTGGATTACCATCTGCATCTTCAGAATAAGTAGCCATGTAGTATGAAAAAAGCGATCTTCCTTCACCAAGACGTTGTGCAAATGCACCTGTAAGCCCAGGACCGTTCAATACACCAAAATCTGCAGTAGCTCCTTTTAATCCTTCTACGGTGTTGTCATTGTAGGCTATATTGAAAGATGTAGAAAAGGTAACATCATCCGATTGGATGAAATCGTAATTTAGACCAAGCTCAACACCTTGGTTTATTAAAGTACCATCTTCTAAGTTAGTAAATTTAAAAGGGTCAAAAGCTGGTGCCGCCGCAGGCTGTCTAAATAATAAATCCTTAGTCTCTCTTCTATATAAATCTATTGATCCATTAAAACGGTCATCTGCAAATCCAAAATCTATACCTAAGTTGTAATCTGTAGTAGATTCCCATTTTAAATCTGAATTTTGTACAGCAACCGTTTCTGTACCGGGTCTGTTTATACTGCCGTCATTATCTATAGTAGGTTTGCTATAACGAACTCTTTTTAGATAGTTGGCGTAACCTAAACCTTCTTGATTACCTGTTGAACCAGCACTTACTCTAAGTTTAAGAGTAGAGAATGCATCCCCAATGAAGTCTTCATCACCTAATTGCCATGCAAATGCACCAGAAGGGAAGTAGCCGTATTTGTTGTTCGTACCAAATCTTGAAGAACCATCAGCTCTAAGTGTTACGGTAAATAAATATTTGCTGTTCAAAGAGTAGTTGATTCTACCGAAAAACGACTGCAACTCATCCGTATTATCAAAAGCATCACCCCATGCTGATCGAAAAGAATTTGATTTTGTTCCTAAAGTGCCAGCATCATTAAAAGGGTTTAGCGAGTTTACGAAACTGTCATCGGCATCATACCCAAACTGTTGGTAAGGAGTATTTATAGAATAACGTAAGTCATATATAGATTGCTTTAACTCTTGACCTATTCTATCAAGGTTGTTAAGGGATGTTCCCCAGCCTTGAGAGTTTATACCTTGTCTCTGAAAATCTTGAAAAGTGAAACCTACAATAGCATCTATTGATGAGTTTGTAAACTCTTTTTTGTAATTCAAAGTAGCTTCCAACAATTTGCTGGTGGCTTCTAGCGTGTTGAATGCTGCTTGACCATTATCAACAACTCTATCAAAATTTCTTACTCCCGGAGATATGACTGTAATTGCTTGCGCATCTGATCTGTCATAACCAACTGATATCTTTGCGGTAAGTTCTTCTGTAAGGTCATATTCCGCCGAAAGGTTGGTTAAAAACCTATCAGTATGCGTTTCCGATTGCCAGTTGGCTAAGTAGTTTGCTGGATTTACAAGATTTCCATCTATACTAAATGTACTACTTGAAGGCCAAGTTGGGTTAGCTGCATAAGCTGCACCAATTAAGTTTCCACTTGATCCTGAAGCACCACTAATTGGCGGAGCTTCATCATTTACTCTAGAAAGGGTAGATTGAAAATTAATTCTTAATTTATCATCTAAAAATCTTTGAGCTATGTTTACTCTACCTGTAATTCTTTCTTGTGAAGATTTTTGAATTACACCAAATTGCTTTCCATAAGAAAAAGTAGCTCTTACGTTTCCACTACCGTAGTTATTGCTATAAGCTAAGTTTTGGTTCTGAGAAGCAGTATTTCTAGTAATGTAATCCTGCCAATCTGTATTTTGTCCAAAATCTAAGCCGTCTGCAATTTCTTGAGATCGTAAGCTTGCTGATCTAGAAATAAATTCAGGTCCATCAAACAAGTCGTATTCGTCTGCTGGTGAAGAAACACTAAATGTTGAGTTGAATTCCCAGTTTCCTCCTGCACCTGCTTTTCCACTTTTAGTGGTTACGATAACCACACCATTTGCACCCCTTGATCCGTAGATTGCTGTTGCAGAAGCATCTTTCAATATAGAGATACTTTCAATATCACTAGGGTTTATAAAGCTTAGAGGGTTTTTTGTTGCATTTCCTCCGTTAACAATATCTCCACCGCTTGGAGTAGTGGATTCCCCTGAAAGCGGAACACCATCAACTACAAATAATGGATTGTTGTTAGAACGAATTGAATTTGCTCCTCTAATACGAATATTAACGCCAGCTCCAGGTTCTCCACTTGATTGTGAAATCTGTACCCCAGCACTTTTACCTTGTATTAGTTGTTCAGGAGACGCTATAACACCTCCGTTGAAATCTTCGGCCTTTACTGCGGTAACTGATCCCGTAGCATCCTTTATAGTAGTTGAGCCATAACCTATAATAACAACCTCATCCAAAGCTTGAGCGTCTTCTTGTAAGGTAATGTTAAGTGTAGATTGACCATTAACCGGTACTTCTTGAGAAGCATAGCCAATGTAGCTAAATATTAATGTAGCATCTTCGGGCACGCCGCTTATTGCGTAGTTCCCATCAAAATCCGTTTGTGCTCCAGTAGTTGTGCCTTTAATAACAACACTTGCTCCCGGCAAAGGGCCACTGGCGTCGGAAACGGTTCCCGATACATCCTGAGCCTGTGCTATGCCAAAGCTTAGAAAAGCCGCAACCATAACCAGGTTTTTTAGTAGCATAATCTTCATAAATGAATTGTTTTAAGTTGAGTTAAATTATAATATAATGTTAAATGTATACAAAATCGATGTTAATACCTGCTAATTGCCACAAGCTAAAACTACGAAAACGGTTTCGTGTTAATAACTTTCATAAAATTCGATACTATTAAAAATTATATCGAATTAATATTGAATCAATAAAAAATGTGGCTGAAAATGGGGAGACGGTATCTAATTCCAAATATACAGATTTCTTTCCAATTGAAAAATGGTCGAAATCTGATGATGAATAGTTAAGATTGTTAAAAATTATAGAAGGTTATCATTTGCCCATATTAAAGTTTAATTTCACTACCCAAAAGTCATAAGATTTGAAGCGAAAGATTACTCTAAAACAAATTGCACGAGAATTAGGCGTGTCTATCTCTACGGTTTCAAAATCGTTAAAAGACAGCGATGAGATAAGTACGGACACCAAACAAAAGGTACAAGCCTTTGCCAAACTTTACAATTATAGGCCTAATAATATAGCCCTTAGCCTTAAAAATAGAAGGACTAAAAATATAGGAGTCGTCATTCCGGATATTGTTCATCATTTTTTTACGACTGTTTTTAGGGGTATTGAGAAATATGCCAATGAACATGGTTATAATGTGGTGGTATGTGTTTCTGACGAGTCTTATGAAAAAGAAGTGTTCAATATGGAGCTTTTAGCGAATGGAAGTATTGACGGTTTTATAATGTCCGTTTCTGCCGAAACGCAACAAAAGAATGATTTCAGCCATTTAAAAGAAGTGATGGAACAAGGTTTTCCATTGGTTTTATTTGATCGAGTAATAGATGAAATTGAATGCGACAAAGTAGTAATGAACGACGAGCAAATTGCTTATGAGGCAACTACAAAAATGATAGCCGAAGGCAGAAAAAGAATTGCACTGGTTACTACGGAAAGCTATTTTAATGTAAGTGAAAAGAGGGCGGAAGGCTATAAAAGAGCATTGAAAGACCATGATATAGATTATGATGAAAAACTAACCTTGGTTTTGCCATTTAAAGGTATTGAGGAGTCCTATATAGAAGACTTTGTAAAAAATGTAGGATTTGATGGTGCGCTTTGTGTGAACGAAATCTTTGCTGTTCTTTTAATGGCCATGTCGCAAAAGAAGGGTTTAAGGGTTCCGGAAGATATTTCGGTAATCGGTTTCACAGATGGCCTGTTATCTAGATATTCAACACCTACGTTAACTACCGTTGCACAACATGGGGAGCGAATGGGAGAGATTGCAGCTAAAATGCTGGTAGAAAAACTTGAAACTGAAATTGGTTTTCACGAAGAGGAAGTGTATAGCACTGAAATTATTGAGGCGACTCTTATAGAACGAGGGTCAACCATAAACAAATAGAGTGAAGACAGGTTTGATATTGTACTAGATTCAATTCGTAACGGTTAACCTATTTAGAATTTAATAAGTGGAAATTATATGAGTATATCAGCATTTATATTTGACTTGGACGGTGTTATTGTGGATACCGCAAAATATCATTATTTAGCTTGGAGAAAACTGGCCAATGAGCTTGGTTTTGAATTTACAAAAGAGCAAAATGAACTGTTTAAGGGGGTAAGCCGTAAAAGATGTCTAGAGATTCTATTGGACATCGGAGGCATTACGGCAACCCAAGAACAATTTGATAAGTGGATGATTGAGAAAAATGAGGACTATCTAGAATATATAGAAAAGATGGATGAGTCGGAAATTCTTCCGGATGTGCCAAAGGTTCTCAATTTTCTAAAGGAAAGAAATATTCCTATTGCTTTAGGTTCGGCTAGTAAAAATGCGAGACCTATTCTAGAAAAAGTACACCTATTGTCTTATTTTGATGCCATTGTAGACGGTAATGATGTGACAAAAGCAAAGCCAGACCCAGAAGTATTTTTAATTGCCGCTAGAAAATTGAAAACAGCACCTGAAAAATGTCTTGTTTTTGAGGATGCAGTAGCGGGAATACAAGCAGCAAATAATGCTAAAATGTTGAGTATAGGTATTGGGCATCCAGATATTCTTTCAGAAGCCAAGTACAATTTTAAGGATTTTTCCGAAATGAGTATTGAGTTCCTTTCAGACTTAATTTCTGAGTAAGTTTAAGTTAGCTAACTGTTTTACCCTAAATTTTAAATGAAATGCAAGAGTATATAAAAGCAGACCCTTGGTCAATAATCGAAGAGGGATTTGATAAGGAATTGGTCAAGTCATCCGAAAGTATTTTCAGTATTGGTAACGGCGCCATGGGGCAACGTGCCAATTTTGAAGAACAGTATTCAGGTGAAACTTTTCAGGGGAGTTATATAGCTGGGGTTTATTATCCTGATAAAACACGTGTTGGCTGGTGGAAAAATGGCTATCCAGAGTATTTTGCAAAGGTTTTAAACGCACCTAATTGGATTGGTGTTGATATTTATATAGATGGAGAGGTTCTGGATTTGAATACTTGTAAAAAAGTAGAAAGATTCAGCCGGGAGCTTAATATGAAAGAAGGCTGGTACCAACGTATTTTTACTGCTGTTTTACCAAATGAAGCAAAAATTTCAGTAAAAGTAACCCGATTTTTATCTCTTGATTTAGATGAGGTAGGAGCAATCAATTATGAGATTACAGCTGAGAGCGGTGATGCAGAAATAAAATTTGTTCCTTACCTAGATAGTGGTATTACCAATGAAGATTCTAACTGGGACGATAAGTTCTGGAACACCACTTCCGTTACTTCAGAAGCTAATCAAGCTTTTATTGAAGCGCATACCATGAAAACCAATTTTGAGACCTGCACTTTTATGGAAAGCAGGTTGTTTCTTAATGGTAATGCATTGGATAGTAAACCAGTGGAACAAATTGCAGAATTACGTGTTGCACACGAATATGTAAAAGCGATTAAGAAAGGTGAAACTTTGGCACTTCATAAATTTGGAGGATATGTGGTTTCTCGGAATCATAAAGCTTCCGCATTGGTAGAAGCTTCTAAAAAGTCATTAACTAAAGCTTTCAATTTAGGGTTTGAAGCGCTGTTGGATAAACAAAAACAGGCTTGGGCCAAAATATGGGAGATGAGTGACATCACCATTGAGGGCGATATAAAAGCGCAGCAAGGTATTCGGTTTAATATTTTTCAGCTTAACCAAACCTATCTAGGTAAAGATTCCCATTTAAATATAGGTCCAAAAGGTTTTACAGGGGAGAAGTATGGCGGTAGCACCTATTGGGATACTGAAGCCTATTGTATTCCTTTTTACATGGCTACTAAGGACCAAAATGTTGCTCGTAGTTTATTAAAATATAGATATAATCATCTGGAAAAGGCTATCGAAAATGCTCAGAAATTAGGCTTTTCTAACGGTGCGGCCCTTTATCCAATGGTAACTATGAATGGTGAGGAGTGTCATAATGAATGGGAAATTACTTTTGAAGAAATACACCGTAACGGAGCTATAGCTTTCGCTATTTATAACTACTATCGTTTTACGGGAGACTACTCATATATTCCTGAAATGGGTCTTGAAGTTCTTATTGGTATTGCTCGTTTCTGGCATCAAAGAGCCAACTTCTCGGCCCTTAAAAATAAATATGTGATCTTGGGTGTAACAGGGCCCAATGAATATGAAAACAACGTTAACAATAACTATTATACGAACTATTTGGCCAAGTGGTGTATTGATTTTGCCATAGAGCAACTGCAGAAAGTAGATGACGGATATAATGAAGATTATAATCGCATTATCGGTAAAACTAAACTTACCGATGCAGAGGTTGGTCAATGGGCAAAGGTAGCTGACAATATGTACTTTCCTTATTCAGAAGATAAGGGTGTCTTTTTGCAGCAAGATGGTTTTTTAGATAAGCAATTGGTTACGGTTAGTGAACTTCCAAAGGCACAAAGACCTATCAATCAAAAATGGAGTTGGGACCGTATTTTGCGTTCGCCATATATTAAGCAAGCAGATGTACTTCAATGCTTCTATTTCTTTGAAGACCACTTTTCAGAAGAGGAGCTAGAAAAGCATTTCGATTTTTATGAACCTTTTACGGTTCACGAATCATCATTATCGCCGTGCGTGCATAGTATTCAAGCTGCAA
Organism: Zobellia nedashkovskayae; assembly: GCF_015330125.1. Taxonomy (NCBI): domain Bacteria; kingdom Pseudomonadati; phylum Bacteroidota; class Flavobacteriia; order Flavobacteriales; family Flavobacteriaceae; genus Zobellia; species Zobellia nedashkovskayae. The sequence goes on from NZ_JADDXR010000002.1 coordinate 1,927,389, forward strand.
AGCTTAATCGCATGCAACAGGCCTACACTTTCTATCTTAGAACGTCTAGATTAGATTTGGATGATTATAACAGGGAGGTAGAAGAAGGCTTGCACATCACATCTATGGCAGGTACTTGGATGAGTATTGTTGAAGGTTTTGGGGGAATGAGAGTTGTAGATGATAAACTTTCTTTTGAGCCAAAAATACCGGAACAATGGAAAGCCTATTCATTTAAAATCAACTTTAGAGGTCGCATTCTTAAAGTAACCGTGAAAAAAGATAGTACAGAGCTTCTATTGAATGGTCAAGAAGATATGTCAATTCGCTTAAAAGGAGAGCGAATTGTTTTGGAACCCAACAAGGTTAAAGTAGTTTAAAACATGGATCAAAATAAAAAGAAGGTCGTATACCACGTTTTTACAAGATTGTTTGGTAATACAAACACAACTAATAAACCTTGGGGTACTATTGGGGAGAACGGAGTAGGAAAGTTTGCGGATTTTTCAAAGAAAGCCTTAGAGGAAATAAAAAACTTGGGTGTTACTCATATATGGTATACCGGTGTGCCTCATCATGCTGTAATAAACGATTACACGGCATACGGTATTTCCAATGACGACCCAGATGTTGTAAAGGGTAGAGCAGGTTCGCCCTACGCCGTAAAGGACTATTATAATGTAAATCCTGATTTGGCGAAGAATCCAGAAAACAGGTTAAAAGAGTTTAAAAACTTAATTAGCCGCACGCATAAAGCAGGTCTTAAATTGATTATTGATATCGTGCCAAATCATGTGGCACGCAAGTATGAGGGTGGGTCTACACCTGAAGGTACGGAGCCTTTTGGGGCCTCTGATGATACATCGGTAGAATACAATCGAGATAATAATTTCTATTACATTCCTAACACTCCTTTTCAGGTTCCTGAATGGCGTGGTGGTTATTTGCCGTTAGGAGGAGAGAATCACGAAGGCGTAGACCATGAATTTTCTGAAAACCCCGCAAAGTGGACAGGGAATGGGTCGCGTTTGGCAAAACCGGATTTTAACGATTGGTACGAAACCGTAAAAATAAATTACGGTGTAAGACCGGATGGCTCGTATGATTTTGAAGTACTCCCAGATGATTTTGGAGGAAAGGACTATAAAGCTCATTATGAATTTTGGCAAGAACGTTCTGTTCCCAATTCCTGGATAAAATTTAAAGATATAGCCCTTTATTGGATTGATATGGGGGTAGATGGATTCCGTTACGATATGGCCGAAATGGTACCGGTAGAATTTTGGAGTTATATGAACTCTAATATTAAAATGAAAAATCCCGAGGCCTTTTTAATGGCTGAGGTGTACAACCCTCATGAATACCGTAATTATATTTTTAGAGGTAAAATGGACTACCTATATGACAAGGTAGAGATGTACGATTCTTTAAAAGGTATCATGCAAGGCAATGGCTGGACCGATCATATACCGGTAATAAAAGGTGGGACAAAAGATATTGAACATCACTTGTTACATTTCTTGGAAAATCATGATGAGCAGCGTATTGCTTCCCCAGATTTTGCTGGTGATGCCAAAAAGGGAAAACCTGCTATGGTGGTTTCTGCAACGATGACTACTGCTCCGGTTATGATTTATTTTGGTCAGGAAGTGGGTGAGCCGGCAGCAGAAAAAGCTGGTTTTGGAGGTCCTACCCGTACCTCTATTTTTGATTATATAGGTGTTCCACATCATCAACGGTGGTTAAATAATAAGAAATTTGACGGCGGTCAGCTTTCTGAAAATGAAGCTGAATTACGTGATTTCTATCAGCGTTTATTGACTTTTACGGTCAATAGTGAAGCATTAATGGGAGCTTATCAAGACATTCATTTTTATAATAAAGACCATACGGAATATTATAACCATCATGTGCTTTCTTATGTACGTTGGTCCGAAAATGAGAAATTAATCGTTATCTCTAATTTTGATGCGAATGACTGGTTCGGTTTTGAATTGAAGCTTCCTGAAAACATCGTTCGTGAATGGCAATTGTCTAATGGAGAACATACTATAACCGATGCACTTTATGGGGTTGAGAAAACTTTGAAAGTAGAAAATGGTTTTGCTCAAGTGCGAATCGATATAAATCCACTTGAGTCTTTTATTTTCGTCGTAAAATAGTTTGTCATGAGTAAGTTGTATATTCTGACTATCTTTTGTGTTTTAGTAGTATCAAGTTGTATGGAGAATAATAAACCCCTAGTAATTGGTCACCGTGGTGCCATGGGGCATGAAACCGAAAACACTATCGCCTCTATTGAAAAGGCTATGGAATTGAGTGTAGATATGCTAGAAATCGATGTTTTTAAAATTAAAAGCGGAGAAATTGTAGTTTTTCATGATGACAACGTAGAGCGTTTGACGGATGGAAAAGGTGAAATAGAAAGCTACACCCTTAGCGAATTGACAGCTTTGACGGTTAAAGGTGGACATAAAATTCCAACGCTTCAGGAAGTTTTGGATGTCATGGGAGGAAAGACGCAATTGAATATTGAGTTGAAAGGAAGAAACACGGCAACGGATGTAAATAGAATGATTGAAGCCGATGTGAAAGAAGGAAAGTGGAGGTTAAACGATATTATCATTTCCAGTTTTGAATGGGATGAATTGCGAGACATGCGCAAGCTAAATCCAGATGTTCGTATTGCTATCCTAATTGAGGAAGACCCACTAGATGCGCTAGAAGTTGGTAAAGAGTTAAATGCAGAAGCTATCAATCCAAGTTTTAAAAAACTTACAGCAGAGAACAACCTGAAAATAAAGGAAGCAGGTTTTAAAATTTATCCTTGGACAGTGAACGAACCACAAGATATTCTACATATGAAGAGATTTGGTGTAGACGGTATCATTACCAATTATCCTGAACGCGTAAATTAATGTTTGATGTCATAATAATAGGTGGTGGAGCAGCAGGGTTTTATACAGCAATTCATATTGCAGAGGCAAAGCCGAATCTTAAAATAGCAATTCTAGAACGCGGTAAAGATGTTCTAGGTAAGGTAAAAGTTTCTGGCGGAGGCCGTTGTAACGTAACCCACGCAGAATTTGATCCCAAAGAATTAACTAAAAACTATCCCAGAGGAGAAAAGGAACTTTTAGGTCCTTTTCATACCTATTGTAGTGGTGATACAGTCGGTTTCTTTGAGGAAAGAGGAATAACCCTAAAAATTGAACCGGACGGCCGTATGTTTCCTGAATCGGATTCTTCCCAGACTATAATTGATTGTTTTTTGGAGGAAGCAAACCGCTTGGGCATAAAAATACTAAAGCATAGTGCGGTTTCTAAAATTGAGTCTATTCCTTTAGAAGACACGGAAACAGGTTGGCAGATTACAACAATAAAACATGCGTACCAATGTAAAAAAGTGGTAGTAGCTACGGGTAGCAACCCCAAAATATGGAAGCTCTTAGAGAAGTTGGGTCATTCATTGGTGCCTGCTGTACCTTCATTGTTTACTTTTAATTGCAAAGATGAAAGGATTTCTGGGATACCCGGCGTAAGTACTATGGCAGAAGTTGAGGTGTTCGAGAACCAAATATACCAATCAAAAGTAACCACAAAATTAAAGAGTAATAGTTCTAAATCTGCTGTGCTAACTTCAGATGGGCCACTGCTTATTACCCATTGGGGTTTGAGCGGGCCGGCAATTTTAAAGTTATCTGCATGGGGAGCACGATTGCTAAGCGGAATGGAATACCGATTTAAAATTCGTGTGAATTGGTTGCCCGAATATAGCTTTGACGGTCTCTTTGGACTGTTAATGGAAATCAAGGATATAGAGGCTAAAAAAACGGTGCTACGGACCAAAGCGGTAGAAGTACCTCGCCGTTTGTGGACAAATCTTGTAAGGGCTTCCGATATTTCAGAAACTGATAAGTGGGCAGATGTTACCAAGAATCAATTAGAAAAATTAGCAAGGCAACTTACGGAATGCCAACTTAAAATTGATGGTAAGAGTACGTTTAAGGAAGAGTTTGTAACGGCTGGCGGTATTGATTTAAAAGAGGTTAATTTCAAGACTTACGAGAGTAAAAAGTTACCGGGTATGTATTTTGCCGGAGAGATTATAGACGTAGATGCTATAACGGGAGGGTTCAATTTTCAAAATGCATGGACCGGTGGTTATATTGCTGCTCAAGCAATTGCAAAAAGCTTTTAGATGAAAACATATATAGCCCTTTTAAGGGGAATAAATGTTAGTGGTAAAAACAAAATACCCATGGCTGACTTACGGGCCATGTTAACGGATATGGGGCTTAACAGCGTAAAGACCTATATTCAAAGTGGTAATGTGGTTTTTCAAAGTAAAGAAGATAAGACAGCCATTTTAGAAGCTTCAATCAAAGAAAATATCAAAAGTGCCTTTGGCTTTGAAGTACCTGTTCTTGTGAAGACCAAAACTGAACTTGAGGTAATTTTCAAAAGCAACCCTTATACGGATTCAGATGCCATTAAGAAGAAACAAGTGTATTTTGTATTGCTGAAAAATCCAGCAGAAAGAGAACTTGTAAAGGCGTTTCATTCAGAAAAGTATGCCACTGAGGATTTTAAAATAACCGATGATTGCGTTTATTTACTTTGTAAAATAGGCTACGGAAAAGCAAAATTGAATAATAACCTTATTGAAAGAAAACTGAAAGTAGAAGCCACAACACGCAATTATAATACGATGGTAAAGTTGCTAGACATGTCTTCTTAAAATAATTAGTAGTTCAGTTCCCAAAGCTTATAGTTTAGAGCCGTAGCAAAACAAACCCATAACAGGTAGGGCACTAACAACCATGCAGCGGTTGTACTCACTACTTTGAACCTTTTTATGGTAATGGATAAAACAATGACTAGGGTAATAATTATTAAAAGTGCCAAAAACGGTTCTTTTAATCCAAAGAAAACTAGGCTCCAAGAGGCATTGAGCATCAATTGAAACCCAAAATGATAAAGCGCTGTTTGCACCCAAAGGTGATGAAGACCCTTTGCCCAAACAATGCCTGCGGCTACGCCCATCATAATATAAAGAACCGTCCAAACAGGAGCGAACAGCCAGCTGGGAGGGTTAAAACTAGGTTTGTTAAGCGTAGTGAACCAATCGTTTACTGAGCTTTGTGTCGCAAAACTAGACAGAAAGCCAATGGCCAGGCAAATACTTACGGCGTATGCTATATAAAGGGCTTTCTTTTTCAAAATGATTAGTGTTTACCCCTAAAATAGTGATTTATTCTATTGACTGCCATCACAATCTTGGTAAAAACTATCTTTGCACAAAATATTTCGCGATGACCGAAAAAGAATTTATTCCTTCTCCTTACACAAAGTCCGTTTCATCTGGAAAAATGACTTACAAATCTCCAAGCAATATTGCTTTGGTGAAATATTGGGGGAAGAAAGAAAATCAGATTCCTGCCAATCCATCCATCAGTTTTACGTTAAGTGAATGTGCCACTGTAACTACACTTTCGTATACAAAATTAGATACGCCAAGTGCTATTTTTTCATTTGATGTTGCATTAGATGGAAAAAAGGAAGAAGGGTTCAAACCAAAAATAAAGACCTTTTTTGAACGGATTTACCAATACCTTCCTTTTTTAAAGGAATATCATTTTGAGATTGAAACTTCTAATTCATTTCCGCACAGTAGCGGTATTGCTTCTTCGGCATCTGGTATGAGTGCGTTGGCACTTTGTCTTATGGAGATAGAGCGAAACTTAAATCCGACTATGACTACGGAGTTTTTCAATCAGAAAGCTTCCTTTTTAGCACGATTAGGTTCCGGCAGTGCGGCTCGTAGTATAAAAGGTAGTTTGGTGCAATGGGGTGAACATGCTGAAATTGATTCAAGTTCTGATTTGTATGGAGTAGAATATCCTCATAAAGTGCATCCTATTTTTCAAAACTATTGTGATACCATTCTTTTGGTTGATAAAGGTCAAAAGCAAGTTAGCAGTACGGTAGGACATGACCTTATGCACGGTCACCCTTTTGCGGATCAACGTTTTAATCAGGCGCATGAAAACCTGTCAAAACTGCAATCCATTTTTGAAACAGGAGATATTGATGAATTTATAGGAATCGTAGAAAGTGAGGCATTAACGCTTCATGCTATAATGATGACCAGCCGGCCCTATTTTATTCTTATGAAACCAAATACACTTGAAATCATCAATAAAATATGGGCATTCAGAGAAACTTCTAAAACCCATGTTTGCTTTACCCTAGATGCTGGGGCGAACGTTCATGTGCTCTATCCTGAAAACGAAAAAGTAGAGGTAGAGCGGTTCATTAAAGATGAATTGGCTCAATTTTGCCAAAACAGACAATTTATAAACGACCATGTAGGAAAGGGCGCACAAAAAATAAACTAGAAACTTCATAATTAAACGCAATGAACACCGTTAATGCTTCAAGAAGAATATGCCGTTTTGATCCGTAGCGCTTGAAAAAACGTATATATAGCATATCTTTATAAGAAGCTGATAACCAATTGAGCTAGTGTCGAGTAAGAATTACCTCTTAATTCCGACTTATTACAGCAGGGTTAAGGGCTTTAATAGATAAAATTGTAGCGTTAATCGTGTTGTGGAGCAGAATTGTATAACCATCAATGGTATATTTTGTATTTTTGCGCCATATCTAATCAACTAGATAATGAAAGGACCGTTATTTTATTCAAAAATACTTCTCTTTGGAGAATATGGAATTATTAAAGACTCTAAAGGTCTTTCTATTCCGTATAACTTTTTCAAGGGAGCTTTAAAGACCGATGAAAATCCGTCTGAAACTGCCATGAAATCCAATGCTAGCCTTCGTGAATTTGTAGGTTATCTAGAGAAATTACATAAAAATAGCCCTGATTTAGTTTCTTTTGATTTTGATGCTTTGAAAGCAGACGTTACCGGTGGTATGTACTTTGATAGTTCTATTCCGCAAGGTTACGGTGTTGGTAGTAGTGGTGCCCTTGTAGCAGCTATTTACGATAAGTATGCACAAGATAAAATTACAGTTCTAGAGAACTTGACCCGAGAGAAATTATTGACACTAAAAGAGATTTTCGGTAAAATGGAGTCTTTTTTTCACGGAAAATCTTCAGGTCTTGATCCTTTAAATAGCTATTTAAGTATTCCTATTCTTATCAATTCAAAAGATAATATAGAGTCTACCAGTATCCCAACCCAAAACCCAGAAGGTAAAGGTGCGGTATTCTTGTTAGATAGTGGTTCTACTGGTGAAACTGCTCCTATGGTTCAGATTTTCATGGAGAAAATGAAGCAAGAGGGTTTCCGTAACATGCTTAAGGACCAGTTCATTAAACATACGGATGCTTGCGTAGAAGACTTTGTTAGTGGTAACGTAAAATCACTTTTCGGTAACCTAAAACAATTATCTCACGTAGTACTTGATAATTTTAAACCTATGATACCTGTAAAGTTCCATGATTTATGGAAAAATGGTATTGAAACCAATGATTACTATCTAAAACTTTGTGGTTCTGGTGGTGGTGGCTACATTCTAGGTTTTGCAGAAGACTTGGATAAAGCTAAAAAAGCGCTGAAAGACTACAATTTGGAAGTGGTTTACAACTTCTAAAATCTCATATACATGTTTGGTAGAAAAAATAGACTTTTACTGTTAAAGGTATTCAGTCTTTTTTCTGTTGTTCGCGGCTACAATATTCTAATGGTTGTTTTGGCGCAATATCTGGCGTCCATCTATATTTTGGCTCACCAGCTACCGGTAAGAGAGGTCGTTTTTGATCTTAATCTTTTCATTATCGTGGTTTCTTCAGCTTTGGTTATCGCAAGCGGTTATATCATCAATAATTTTTATGATGCAGAAAAAGATCTGATAAACAAGCCCAGGAAGAGTATGATTGATCGCTTCGTAGGGCAACAGTTTAAACTTACCACATACTTTATTCTCAATTTTTTAGCGGTCATTGCAGCTAGCTACGTATCGTTTAAAGCAGTGTTTTTCTTTTCGGCCTATATTTTTGGTATTTGGATTTACTCACATAAGCTAAAACGTTTACCGTTTATTGGGAATTTTGTTTCGGCAACTTTGGCAATTGCACCGTTTTTTGCCGTCTTTGTGTATTACAAAAATTTTGAAAATGTAATATTCGTTCATGCCATGTTCTTGTTTCTTCTGATACTGGCGCGCGAGATGATAAAGGACCTAGAAAATCTAAAAGGAGATTTAGTGCAGAATTATAAGACCATACCCATTTTATACGGTGGTAGAGTATCAAAAATTCTCATTTCCATATTAATTGTATTAACGTTGATTCCTTCGCTTTTGTTAATACTTAGGTTTGATGTGGGATATATGAATTACTACTTTATGGCAAGTGTGGTCCTTCTTATTCTATTTCTGGTTTTACTTTTTAAATCGAAATCAAAAAAAGAGTACGTCTGGTTACACAACATTCTTAAACTAATTATTATCGTAGGGGTTTTTAGCATTTTGTTGATAGATGTAGGCTTGGTTTTAAATAGAATTTTATAATGGAGAATATATTAAAAGTGGCCTTGGCGCAGATTTCGCCGGTTTGGATAGATAAAGGGGCAACACTTAAAAAGATAGAGGCCACCATTCAGGAAGCTGCAAATGAAAAAGCGGAGCTTGTTGTTTTTGGAGAAGCCCTTTTACCCGGTTACCCATTCTGGTTGGCATTGACGGATGGCGCTGCATGGGATACGAAGGTTAATAAAGAATTACATGCTCACTACGCTCGTAACGCAATTCAAATTGAATTAGGTGAATTGGACTCAGTGTGTAAATTGGCTAAAGAAAATAAGATTGCGATTTATTTGGGCATTATAGAAAGAGCTCAGAATAGGGGAGGGCATAGTTTGTATTGCTCTTTGGTATATATTGATGCAAGCGGAGAAATTAAATCGGTGCACCGTAAGCTACAACCCACTTATGACGAACGCCTGACTTGGTCACCAGGTGATGGAAACGGACTTCAAGTTCATCCGCTAAAAGAATTCACCGTTGGTGGACTAAATTGTTGGGAGAATTGGATGCCCTTACCAAGAACCGCGCTTTACGGTTTAGGGGAAAATTTACATATTGCCGTTTGGCCAGGTAGTGATCACAATACAAGAGATATTACCCGTTTTATTGCACGTGAATCTCGGAGCTTTGTAATTTCAGTTTCTTCATTGATGAAAACAGAAGATTTTCCTAAAACCACACCACATTTAGCCGAAATTTTGAAAAAAGCACCTGCTGTTATGGCTAATGGTGGTTCATGTATTGCCGGTCCGGATGGTGAGTGGTTGGTTGAGCCTGTGTTAGATAGAGAAGGAATACTGTATCATAACCTAGATTTTAACAGGGTTTACGAGGAACGTCAGAATTTTGATCCCGTTGGGCACTATTCAAGACCAGATGTTACTAAGCTTACCGTAAATAGGGAACGACAATCTACTGTAGAGTTCAAAGATTAAAGTTACCTTTGCATAAATTATAGACATGGGTAGATCAGATTCCAACGATGATAAGAGAGCTTCAGGCAGGCAAGGTGGTACTTTTCGCAAGAAAAGTTACGCGCGAGGAAATTCACCTGTAAAGAAGAATACAGAACAACAGCAACCTAAGAAACCATCAGATCCCAACTTGATTCGCTTGAACAAGTATGTGGCTAATTCAGGTGTTTGTTCACGTAGAGAAGCTGATATCTATATTTCCGCAGGTAGTGTTACCGTAAACGGAAAGCCTGTAATTGAAATGGGTTATAAAGTGAAGCTTACCGATCAGGTTAAATTTGACGGTCGTTTGCTGAATCCTATAAAGAAAGAATACGTTTTACTTAACAAACCAAAAGACTTCACAACTGCAGCTCGTAACGAGCACGGTAGACGTACCGCTCTGGGTTTAATTTCCAAAGCAACTAAAACGGAACTTCTACCAGTTGGTAAATTGAGTAAAGATACTACAGGGCTTTTGTTGTTCACCAATGATGGTGACTTAACTAAACGTCTTAACAGCCCTAAAAACGGTCTTAGAAAGATATTTCATATTGAACTAAGCAAGCCTTTACGTAGTGCCGACTTGAAAAAGATTCAAGAAGGTATTTTGGTAGATGAAAACGTAATTAAGGTACAGGACGTTAGTTTTGTAGATAAAGCACCCAAAAACCAAGTGGGTATGGAAATCTTCAGTACACGAACCAATATCGTACAACGTATCTTTGAAACATTGGGTTATGAAATCGTAAAATTAGATCGCGTAGTTTATGCAGGTCTTACCAAAAAAGATTTGCCTAGAGGACACTGGCGTTACTTAACAGAACAAGAAGTGGTTAATTTGGGTATGATTAAATAAAAGCTCCTTTCGGAGTTTAGTAAGCTAGATTTTATTTTCATTGACTTTTAGTTGGATTGATATCCTTTGCCAAAGCGATAACTAAGCATAATACCGTGCGTGTTACCAACTGGTGAATCTTTTAATGCCATATTGTAATGGTATATTAAACGAAAGTTTTTAATAAGATAGAGGCCTGCTAATAAGTTTACGGATGAATTGCTTCGATATCCTGCACCTAGTTCAAAGCGGTTTTTAAAACTTATAGAAATGTTTGTGTCTACTTGTAAGGGGGCACCTTTTTCAGTTTTAAGTAGAATACTCGGTTTTAGCATAAAATCTTCAAAACGATTATTATAAAAACGATAACCGAAATAACCATATATGGGGCTTTCGAGTTTTAGGTCGTCATTTGATGCTAAACGGTCTCCTAATACATTTGGTGATGAAACTCCGGCATAAAAGCGTGCGTGATTAAATAGAAATCCAATGCCAATAGTTGGTATGGTTGCGTTAATATTTTGGCTAAAATTTGGGTCGTCTGCAATACCTAGTTCTAACAAATTATCTTGATATTTTTGAACCCCTGCTGTTATACCAAAAGACAAAGTGCCTGGTTGGTAAATTTGCCAATAGGGGCGATCGTCTTCAAAATCAAAGAATATTTTATATGAATAGGCCATGAAAGCACTGGTAGAAGTTGTAACTCCAATTTCATCCCTAATTAAACCTGCGCCAATTCCTATCTTGCCTTCTTGTCTTCCTACACTAAAGGGAGAATGAAAACTAAGACTAAAATTTTTGGGACTGCCCTCAAAGGAACTGAAACCTGTATTTGTTATTGTAACTTCAGTATTTGGTAATAAACCTGCGTAGGCGGAATTGATTACAAACGGGTTGAAATTGTATTCCGGAAAAACAGCAGTTTGCTGACCGAAACTTGAATTATATGATAAGAGTGACAATAAAACACCTAGTGCTAACTTGCCAATTTTCTGATTTATTTTCATTGGTTTAGCGCTTGATTACTACGTATCCTTTGGTTTTCTTAAGAATGGTTTCTCCTTCAATTTCAATGTGAAAGAAGTAGGTGCCTGATGGTAATTGACCGGCTCCCATTTTGGTTTTAAGGTTGGCATCACCTCTAAAGACTTCTGAACCATTATTATAATTTTCTATTTTAAAAACGGCATCACCCCAGCGGTTATAGATGGTAACCATATTTTCAGGGTAATAATTTATATTTTCTATATGCCAATATTCATTAATACCATCACCATCAGGAGAGAAGCCGTATTTAGTCTCATCTTCTGGTATAAGTGTTGTAAATGTTTGTTCCTCACATGTTACAGCATCTCCCTTACTATTGTATGCGGTAATGTTTACATAAATTTCCGTTCCAAACGGAAACTCTCCATTATGCATATAACTGGTTAATGGACCAACATCCTGATTGTTAACTATGTCAGTTCCTCCAGAAGTTGTTCCAATAGAAATACGATAACCGTCTGTTTTTTCTACTTCGTTCCAAGTAATAGTACTTTCTAAGGCAACCTCGCTTTCTCCGTTAAAAGGACTTGTAATTGAAGTACATTCTGGAATAATCACCTCGGTCTTAAAACTATCTGAAGTACATTCAAAGGCATCGCCAGAGGTGTTGTATGGTACTATGGTTACAAATATTAGTGTTTCAGAAGGAAGGTCATTTCCAAAAGTATAGCTGGTTAGCGATGCAACATCTTCATTATTCACAATATCAGTTCCGTTGGCTGAAGTACCTACAGAAATTCGGTATCCATCAGCATCAAGACTTTCATTCCAAGAAATATCCGATATAATTGAAACTTCGGTGGCATTGTTTAATGGAGACGACAAGTTGGTGCAAGGTGGTATGGGTCTTATGGTAAAACTTTCGGACGTACATCCAAGAGCATCACCAACCTCATTGTATGGGGTAATGGTTACCGTAACAACTTCACCTTGGTTAAAATCATTTTGAAAAACATGGGTAGTTCCAGTAACGATTAAATCAGTTTGGTTGTTAGATGTTGTACTTCCAGCATTAATTGTCAACTTATAGCCATCTGCATCTACAATTTCATTCCATCTTAATTCACTGACCTCCGCAACAATATCACTATTGGCAGGGGAGGTCAAATTGGTGCATAAGGGAACCGATTTAATTGTAAAACTCTCTGAAGAACATCCAAGGGCATCGCCCACTTCGTTGTAAGGAGTAACAGTTACGGTAACTGTTTCAGATTGTTCAAAGTCATTTGTAAAGTCATAAGATGTACCAGATGTTATATTGAAGGCGGTTAAATTATTGGCCGTGCTATTGCTTCCAGTTACCGTTAATTTGTAGCCAGTAGCATCAGTAATTGGAGTCCATTCAATATTAGTATCTACTGGTACATCAATAGCATTTGTCGTGGGGGAAACTAAATTGGTGCATAAAGGCACTGGTTTAATGGTAAAGCTTTCTGAAGAACACCCAATAGCATCACCTACTTCATTGTAAGAAACTAGTGTTACGGTAACTGTTTCTCCCTGTTCAAAATTGGCAGGAAAATCGTAGCTATTACCTGTAGATAATACTAAATCGGTAACATTGTTAGCTGTACTGCTGCTAGCGGAAACAGTTAATTTGTATCCGTTGGCTTCGGCAATTGTAGCCCATTCAATATTTGTGTCTACCGCTACATCAATGCTGCCATCAATAGGTAAAGTTAAGTTAGTACATGTAGGTACGGGTTTAATTGTAAAGCTTTCCGACGAACACCCAATAGCATCACCCACTTCGTTGTAAGGTGTAATGGTTACGGTAACCGTTTCACCTTGCTCAAAATCATTGGCAAAAGAATGCGTTGTACCAGCGGTAACGTCAAAACCCGTTAAGTTATTTGCTGTACTACTGCTTGCGATAACCGTCAACTTGTATCCTGTTGCCTCTGGAATAGAGTTCCAGGTAATATCCGCATCAACAGCAATGTCAACGGCAGTATTTATAGGCAAGCTTAGTGTTGTACATGATGGAACAGGCTTAACGGTAAAGCTTTCCAAAGTACATCCAACAGCACTGCCTTGATCATTATAAGGAACGATGGTAACAGAGACGGTCTCACCTTGTTCAAATTCGTTAGTAAAACTATAAGTTGTTCCTGATGTAACATCAAAATCTGTTATGTTGTTAGCAGTACTACTGCTAGCTAAAACCGTGATTTTATAACCTTCTGCATCTGTACTTGCATTCCATTCAATAGCTGTATTCACAGGAATATCAGTAGCTCCGTTTGCAGGAGTGTTAAGTGAGGTACATGGAGGGGGGCTAATTGTGAAACTTTCAGAAGTACACCCTAAAGCATCACCAACTTCATTGAAAGGAACTAAAGTTATTGTAACTACTTCACCATGTTTAAAGTCATTAGGGAAATTATATGTTGTTCCCGAGGTTATATTATAGTCAGTTAAATTATTAGCTGTACTGCTGTTAGCGGAAACAGTTAATTTGTACCCAGTGGCATCAGCAACTGTAGCCCATTCAATATTAGAATCTGCTGCTACATCAATAGCGCCATCAATAGGTAAAGTTAAGTTAGTACATGTAGGTACGGGTTTAATTGTAAAGCTTTCTGACGAACACCCAATAGCATCACCCACTTCGTTGTAAGGTGTAATGGTTACGGTAACCGTTTCACCTTGCTCAAAATCATTGGCAAAAGAATGCGTTGTGCCAGCGGTAACATCAAAATCCGTTAAGTTATTTGCTGTACTACTGCTTGCGATAGCCGTCAACTTGTATCCTGTTGCTTCTGGAATAGAGTTCCATATAATATCAGCATCAACGGCAATATCAATAGCAGTATTTATTGGAGAGCTAAGTGTTGTACATGACGGAACAGGTTTAATTGTAAAGCTTTCTGAAGTACATCCAATAGCATCACCTTGATCATTATAAGGAACGATCGTAACTGAGACAGTCTCACCTTGCTCGAAGCCATTAGTAAAATTATGAGTGGTTCCTGATGTAACATCAAAATCGGTTATGTTGTTAGCAGTACTACTGCTAGCTAAAACGGTTAGTTTGTAGCCATCTGCGCCTGTGCTAGCATTCCATTCCAAATTAGTGTCAACCGCAATATTTACGCTGCTGTTTGCAGGAGTTGTTAGTGTTGTACAAGCGGGTACGGGAGGTGGAATTATAGTAAAGCTTTCCGAAGTACATGGTCCGGTTGCATCACCAACTGAATTATAAGGTACAATGGTTATAGTAAGAGTTTCGCCTCTTTCAAAGTCATTTGAAAAAGTGTGAGTTGTTCCTGAAGTAACGTCAAAGTCTGTTAAGTTATTTGCTGTGCTACTACTTGCCGTAACGGTCAACTTATAACCATCTGTATTGGTACTAGCGTTCCACTCAATATTTGTATCAACTGCGATATTCGTAGCTCCGTTTGCAGGAGTCATTAAGGTAGTACATGATGGCGGTCCGTCAGTAGTGAAACTTACCTCGGTACAAGGACTTATGGCATTCCCATTATCATTATACGGAATGACTGTTACATAAATAAGAGTACTTTCAGGAAGGTCTGCTAGTAAATCATAAGTAGTTACATTATTTACATCTGCGGAAAAAACATCTGTGCCTCCAGTAGTAGTCCCTACGTTTAACGTATATCCGGTAGCCGAACTAACTTCAGCCCATGTTAGATTAGTGGCAGGTGATACTTCTGTTGCTAAATCTGCTGGTGCTGTTAGTACAGTACAACTTGGAGGACTTGTAGAGTCTCCTGTTGTAAACGTTTCTTCAATACAGCCTGTAGCATCACCTTCATCATTATAAGGAATTATAGTAACGTAGTGTAATCTACTTTCCTGTAAATCTCCTGGAATAACATAATTTGTAACACCTACTACATCGGCATTATTTACTACTTCAATTCCGCCAGACGTTGTGCCTACAATTACTAAATAACCGGTAGCATTTGTTACTGGTGTCCAGCTTAGTTGGGTGTCAATAGGAACATCATTTGCGCCATTTAACGGTGCTGTTAAACTGGTACAACTTGGTGGTACAGGAATTAACTCTGTATGGAAAAATTCTTCAGTACATGCATTTGCATCTCCCTCATCATTGTATGGGGTAATGGTTACGAATATATCGCTATCTTCAGGTAGGCTTGTAGTAAATTCATAAGTGGTTATATTACCAACATCTTCAGCGTTAAGTATATCATTTGCTCCTGTTGACGTACCAACAGTTAATTTGTAACCGTCTGCGTTTGAAATAGGGTTCCAGCTTAAATCACTAGTTACCAGTACATCAGTTGCGGGAAGCGTAGGTTGTGTAAGATTTGTACATTCGGGTATAGTAGCAAGGTCGTTAGATATGGTGAAGCTTTCCTCGGTACAAGGGCCAACTGCATCTCCTTCATCATTAAAAGGAATTATAGTTACGAAGACAACATCTCCTGTATTAAAATCAGATGCAAATTCATATGATGTTTCATTGGTTATAGTTGCATTATTTACAACATCAGTACCGCCAGTTGTAGTGCCAACAGTTAAACGATACCCTTGCGCAAAAAGTGCAGGTTCCCATGTTATATTTGTATTTACCGGTACGTCTAAATCTCCATTTAATGGTGATGCTAGTAGTGTACATTCCGGAATAGGGCAATCGCGAACATCTAAACTAAATATCCAACCAAAATTATCTATCATGGCTTGTCTTTCTTCTTGCGCATCGCAATAAGGAAGACCTTCTGCGCCAAGTGTTATACCACTTGTCAAGGTTTGTTCTGACCAAGCAATTAATGTGTTATCATAGTTTTCTCTAATCAATGCGGTGTTATCCAACATGTCTCGCATATCGGTAACTCCACTCACATCCCATTCGGCTAAATTTTGATTTAATGCTGTAGCATTATAGAAAGTAGAACGCATAGTTACATTACCTAAATTCCATAAATCCATTGGTTGGTTATATGATGAAGCTCCATAGAACATATAGTCCATATTGCTAACACCAGAAAGACGCCATTTATTTAAACTTTGATTAAAAGTCGTTGCATCACGAAACATCTCTTCCATGGTGGTAACATCTCTTACGTTCCATGCTTCAATAATTCCATTGAAAGCAATGGCTCCATTGAACATATCTTCCATAGTAGTTACAGAGGCCACATTCCATGAATTCATAGTTTGGTCATAGGCAACGGCATCTTCGAACATAGATTCCATCGTTTGCACATAAGAAACATCCCAAGAATCAATGGACTGATTAAAAGCTGACGCACCTTTAAACATGTCTTCCATGTTAAGTACCTCTCCAGTAGCCCAATTTTGAATAGCTTGATCAAATACAGATGCATCTTCAAACATGGATTTCATATTGGTTACAGAGCCAACATTCCAATTGCCTATAATATCATTGAATGCCGCTGCGCCTTTGAACATTGAAGGCATTAAGGTAACCGATGAAACATCCCATGAATTTAAAGGTTGATTAAATAATAAAGCACTTTCAAACATAGAAGTCATGTCGGCCACTGCACTAACATTCCATTGATCTAAGGGTTGGTTAAAAGCTTCCGCTGATTCAAACATAGATTGCATGCTTACAACGGAGTTTACATCCCAGTTTTGCAAAGGTTGATTAAATTCTTGAGCATCGTTAAACATAGAATGCATGCTGGTCACACGAGAAACATTCCAGTTGGCAATGGGTTGGTTGAACAAAAAAGAATTTTTGAACATAGAGGCCATATTTGTTACTGCGCTGACATTCCATCCGTTTAGAGGTTGGTTAAAATTTTCTGCGCTTTCAAACATACTTATCATGGTTGTAACAGAAGATACATCCCAAATATCAATAGCTTGATTAAATGCTGTTGAACGTGAGAACATAGAATTCATATTCGTGACTTTTGCAACATCCCAGTTATCAAGCGGACTATTAAAAGCAGTGGCTTGGCTGAACATATAACTCATATCGGTGACATTACTAACATTCCAATCATTTAAGTTTTGATCGAAGGAAGTTGTACCGTTAAACATATACTTCATGTCAGTAACGTTACTAACATTCCAGTTATTCAAGGGTTGATTAAAAAATTCGGTTCTTCTAAACATTAGCCCCATGTTGGTGACCTTACTTACATCCCAGTTATTTAGTGGTTGATTAAAATCCATGTACCGTACAAAACCATCAAACATTCTGTACATATTTGTTACGTTGCTAACATCCCAAGAATTTAAAGGTTGGTTGAAAAGTTCGGCTCTTTCAAACATTGCTGACATATTAGTCACATTACTAACATCCCAATTATCTATATTGCCGTTAAACAATGATGCTTCCGCGAAAGCTTCGGACATATCTGTTACTTGTGAGAGGTTTGGAACGTCTGTAGCATTGTAAATCATGTTTTCACAACCGCTACACGCCTTTTTCATAGATTGGTACACATGAGTACCCCACTGATCAATAGAAATTACTTCGTCATCATCGCCACTTGAGAAGTAGGGAGCAGGAAAATCGCCAATAATCGCTATAGTATAAATTCCAGGAGTGTTGTAAATGTGGGTAATATCATTTGTAACATTATTGTTGTATTCACTATCACCCCAATCAATTGAATAGTTATACGTAAATGAAGTATTTCTTTGTATTCTGAAATTGTATTGATCAAGACCGGAAGCTGATCCAAGTCTAGTATCAATTGTAATCTTGTAGGCATCGAGGCTATTTACCCATGATGGAACCGTTGTAAAAGTAAATTCTTCGCAACCAACTGCAGGTCCTTCTGCATTATAAGGGGTAATTGTGATGAAAACAATATCACCAGGAATAAACTCATTACTAAAAGTTAAAATTTGTACGTTACCAACATCATAATTATCTGCAGGTGAACCATTGATATTAACAAAACTTCTGACTCCAGCTCTTTCGACTTCAAGGTCAATATAATAACCCGTGGCGTTCGGTGCTGCGGCCCAATGAATGTTTGAATTTGCGGGTACGTTGGTATCTCCTGCTGTAGGGTTTGTTATCGTTGTGCAAAATACATTACTACAGTTTACAATATCACCAGTAATATTCCAGCCATGATTGTCGATAAGATCTTGGCGCACCAATCGACTATCGCAATATTTTACACCGGTAGCACCTAAGCTTACATTGTCTTTAAAAGTTTGTGTTGCCCAACCAATTAGCGTTGCATCATAATTCTCTTGTGAAAGCGCGGAATTAGATAGCATTGTACTCATATTGGTTACTGAAGAAATATCCCAAGTAGATAAATCTTGATCAAAAACTCCAGCACTAGCGAACATACCGCTCATGTTGGTAACAGAGGATGTATCCCAATTATCTAAAGGCTGGTTAAATAATGGAGCTTTACCAAAAATTCCCGATAAATTCGTAACTGAATTTGTAGACCAATTATTAAGAGGTTGATTAAAAGCAGTAGCGTTATAGAACATCTCATTCATGTTGGTAACACTAGATACATCCCAACCTTCAATACTTTGGTTAAAGCTAGAATTTGTAAACATCTCACTCATATCGGTAACAGCACTTACATCCCATTGGTCTAGCGGTTGGTTGAAAACAGTAATGTATGACGTTGTCCACCCTCCGAACATATTACTCATGTTTGTTACCTTGCTAACATCCCAACCATTTATGTTTTGGTTAAATGCATCAGTGGTATAAAACATTTCTGACATAGTGGTAACCTTACTAACATTCCAACCATTTAATGGTTGATTAAATGCGTCTGTCCAACGAAAAGTTCTGCTCATGTCGGTAACATTAGACACATCCCACATGTTTATGTCTTGGTTAAAGTTGTTATTACTTGCAAAAGTGCTTGCTAGTGTTGTAACCTTACTAACGTTCCAATTGTTTAAGGGGAGATTGAAGTCACAACTACCAAATGTTGAAGACATATCTGTAACGTTGTCCACTACCCAATTATTTATAGGGTAGTTAAAGTCTGTTGCATAAAACATGCCTGCTATAGTAGTAACCTTACTAACATCCCAATTACCCAAAGGCTGATTAAAATCTCTGGCGTAGTAAAATAAATTGGACATATCCGTTACTTGAGACACATTCCAATTGTTGATATTCTGATTGAATTTTTCAGCATAATAAAACATGTTAGACATTGTAGTCACAGCGCCTGTATTCCAACTATCTAAGGGCTCATTGAATAGTTCTGCTTTGTAAAAAGAAAATGACATGTCTGTTACCGAGTTTGTTGTCCAATTAGCTAATGGCCTATTAAATATTTCGGCTTCATAGAAAATGCCTGATATATCGGTAATTGTGCTGGTGTCCCAATTATTTACTATACCATTAAATGAGGTACAGCCTCTGAACATTTGCTTTAGAGAGGTAATCTGAGAAAGGTCAGGTGAATCTATAGCATCAAAATTTAAGTTTTCACAACCATAGAAAGCATTTTCCATGGTTTGCCATTGTATAGTGCCCCAATTCAAAATTTCAATAATTTTTAGTCTATCTCCTGTATCATTAAAATAGATTGATGGAAAGTCACCACTTATAGAAATTGTATAAGGTCCTGGTGTTGCGTATGAATGTGTAATGTCACCGGTAACTCCAGTATCGGTATTGCTATCTCCCCAATCTACCGAATAATTATAGCTAGTGTAAGCTGGGTTGGTGGGTATGGTAACTTCATTAATGGCAGAAGAACCGGTACTAGTATTGTTTGTATTCCAAATAGAAGTAAACGATTGGGAGAAAACGCCCGTGCTAAGTAGTAATAATACTAGCAGAGATAGTAGGTTCTTGGTCATTTTAGGTTGGTTTTGGTATTAAGGCTACAAAGAGGTCTAAATACGTAGTCTGGTGACTGGAGCTTTTTAGCTACTTGGAGAATTACTCCTCGTTTAGAATAATATCAGCAAGAATAATTTCCATTTCGTTTTCGGTGAGCCCAGCAGTAATTTTTGAGCTATACATAAATCGAATGATGTCTTTTTCTACGGGAAGAAAATCATTGTCTGCGCTAATTTGTGAGCAGAGAAAGCTAAATTCATCTTCGCATTTGTCTGAATGACCAAAACCAAGAGCATGACCTAATTCATGCTTTAATAATACTTCTAAGGGATTCGAAATCCAAATACGTGTGGAGACCAGAACGGAATTTTCGGAAGGGGTCATTGCAAAACCGTCATAATTCCCATCTTTAATTTCTTCATACATGTCCGGCCAAATAGTTTCTACTTCTTCTTTCGTTCCAAAAAATAGATTGGCATTTGCTGCTTCTGAGTTTTCAACTAGTGAAATACTAAAGGAACTGTCTGTAAATAGGGTATTGTACTGTGTTATTACACTTTCAACGGTAGTTTTGTACTCCTGTGAAATTGTTCCATTGAGGTACATTTTCATGGGGCTTCCCCATTTTTGGTTAGCGCTCAACGGTGTGTTGCTAACACCTTTCCAGAAAGTTAGGTGTTGGGCGTAGGTAATTATTTCTTTATGTTCTTCGGATAAAATAGTGGTCTCATCAATATCGTTTATCGCAAGATTAAAACTCTGATCAACAATTATTTTTCCATCAAAAGCAGAAACGGTAAATGGATAGGAATCTGTGGTTTCAAAATCGAGTTTAAGATTTGTTCCCGTTTTAATTTCACCTGTAGATTCGTTAATGATAATATCCGCATCGGATTCTAGGGTATACGTTATCTCGTCATTATCATCATCAGTAGCGCTTATAAAACCAACGGAACTATCTGATGGCGAATGCTCATTTATTGAATAGACACCTGTTTTAAAAACGGGAGACGTATTTGTGCTTTCATCAGAGGAGTTTTCTGTTTTTTCTACTGTAGAAGGGGTTTCTTCTGCCGTTTCGTCAAATGATTCAGCTGTAACATTTTCAAGGTCCGTACTACAGGAAACTACCCATAAGGACAATAGGGGGATGAAAATTTTTTTCATAGGTTTGGTTGGTTGAAATCGATTTGGTCATATCACTAGGTTGTTAAAAGTATAGGATAGGCATATGGTCGAGAAATTTTTGTTGTGAACACCATGATTTGTATGGCGAGTATGTTAAAATTGAGAGTTTGGAAATTTCTGTCAGACAGAATAGCTGCTATATTATTGATTTTTAGAAAATTAAATAGTTTTCAAACGAGTTTAGAAAGCAGCGTGTATTCTCCCGAGTTTATCGGGAAAATGAGAAAGATATAATGTGAAGTGAAATTTTTAAGCTTGAAGATTTCTATTAGTTGCTTTTTTCTTCGAACAACAACCAAGATTCCGGATCTAGAATTACATCGTCCGGTTGGTAGTCCAGTTTAATAGTTAAGCTCTTTCTAGCGTTTTCCATATCCATTTGGTAGATGACGGTTTTACCATCTTTTATTACACCAATTTCTATAGGGAACTTGAAAACATGTTGTTTTTGAAGTTGCTCAATATTAATTTGCAAATTTTTCTTGGCGTAACTCCAATCCCATTTAAGTTCAGGGTGTCCTTTGGTAA
The DNA here is from genome assembly GCF_015330125.1 of Zobellia nedashkovskayae. Classification (NCBI taxonomy): domain Bacteria; kingdom Pseudomonadati; phylum Bacteroidota; class Flavobacteriia; order Flavobacteriales; family Flavobacteriaceae; genus Zobellia; species Zobellia nedashkovskayae. The sequence goes on from NZ_JADDXR010000002.1 coordinate 1,949,239, forward strand.
AAAGCCATTGCTGAAAGAACTCTTCAAGGTCCTCACCCGAGATTTCCTCCATTATTTTTTGAAAGTCGGCTGACATTGCATTGGAGTCCCGATAAGCTTTGTAATACGCTTGTATGCCTTTCCAAAATACTTCATCACCTAATTTATGACGAAGCATGTTCAATGTCCAACCTCCTTTTTGGTAGGTGTTAATACTTAAGACCTTCATTGGGTCAGTAATGGAAGGGTCTACAATGGGTGAGGGGTTTTGCAAATAATAGTCAATTATCTGCTTACGGTCAAGTTCTAGTTCTTCTTTTCGTTTGTCATTGCCATAGACACTTTCTTGATAGAGTATGGCAAAGTACGTGGCAAAACCCTCACTTAGCCAAACATGATTCCAGTCATTTTCACTGGCGGAATTTCCAAACCATTGGTGTGCTATTTCGTGTGCAATTAAACCTTCAACTTCATTTTTTCCGGTTACGGAGTTTTCAAAATATGCAATGGTACCTGCGTTTTCCAATCCGCCCCATTGGGTTTTGGCCTGCATGTTAGCAAGTTTGGCGTACGAATATGGGCCAATGTTATCAATAAAATATTTTAAAACTTTGGTAGCTACACCGTAATCTGAAAAACCGTCCAACCTATTTTCTGGGTATACCCATGCCGAAACGGGAATGTCATACACCTCGTCCAGCAAGGTGCTTGCAAATTTCGTCACGCCAATAGTGACCACTTTCATAGCTACTGGGGCAGGTTCTTTATAGGTGGTGAGTTTTAAATCATTTCCAAGGTTACTTTCTTCAATTTTTTCACCCGTGGCGACAACATCGTAATGGTCGGGAGCTGTAATTCTAAATTCAATAGTAGCTTTGTCTGATGGATGGTCTACAGAAGGAAGCCAGTGTCTTGCTAAGTTAGGCCAGTTATCGCCAAAGAACGAGCGTTGGCCAAATTTAGTGGTGTCAATGACAAGACCTCTTTCAGGAATACCTTCATAAACTACTTTGTAGATTCTTGTTTTTTCCTCGGATGAAGATGGCGTTATGTTTATTTTGTTTTGCTCGTAGCTATAGTTGGCTTCTGTGTCTCCTTCAAAAACATGGGTCACCTGCATGCCATAGTTATCTCCTTTGGCGATGAGGTCTAATGCAAACGGATTCACTTCATTTTTAAAGGCGACTGTAATTTCGGCCTCTCCTTTTATGCTGTTGGTTTCGTCATTTAGAGTAAGCCCAAAAACATAACCCTGCACATCCGCGGATGTATTTCTTTGGTAGGTATCTTGGGCGTTGGTCTTTTGCCCAATTAGTACTAATGAAATCAAAAAAATAAAATACTGGTTGTGAGCTCGTGTTTTCATAAACCGTTTCCTTCTATGCTAGCTAATTTAAGAAATCTTGTCCATCTTCCCCTTAATTTCCTTCAAACACAAATTACCTAAACTACCTTCGTGCGTATGGTGAATATCTCGTTTTGGGGTAAAAGTACCTTCTTGAATCTCTTGTCCCATTTTTTTATAGGCGTCTCTAAATGGTATTCCGTTTTGTACGAGTTCGTTCAAAGTGTCTACACTAAACAGATAGTCATATTTTGGGTCTTCCAATATACCTTTGTTCACCTTCATTTTCTTTAGGCTGAATGTCAGAATCTCAATACAGGCTTTCATATCCTGAATAGCCGGAACAATGATTTCTTTCACCAATTGTAAGTCACGGTGGTAACCACTTGGGAGGTTGTTTATAACCAAAGTCAACTGATTGGGAATACTTTGTAGCTTGTTACATTTACCACGTACTAGTTCAAAAACATCTGGGTTTTTCTTGTGTGGCATAATGCTACTACCAGTAGTCAATTCATCTGGAAAGGACAAGAAATTGAAATTCTGACTCATGTACAAACAGATGTCCATGGCCAGTTTTGAAAGGGTAGCGGCAATATTTGCCATACCAAATGCGGTTGCTTTCTCTACTTTTCCACGACCCATTTGAGCAGCGACTACGTTGTATTTCAAAGTCTCAAAACCCATTTCTTTAGTAGTGAAACTACGGTCAATTGGGAAAGAACTTCCGTAACCCGCAGCACTACCAAGCGGATTTTGGTCAGCAACTTTATAAGCAGCATCAACAAAATATAAATCGTCTATAAGACTTTCAGCATAGGCTGATAACCAGAGTCCGAAAGAAGATGGCATTGCAATTTGTAAGTGGGTATACCCAGGAAGTAATACGTCTTTATGCTTTTCGGAAAGCTCTAATAGCAAATCAAACAGTTCCTTGGTTCCTGATTTTATTTCAGAAAGCTCATGTTTTAGGTACAGGTGCATGGCAACAAGAACTTGATCGTTTCTTGATCTCGCCGTGTGTATTTTTTTCCCTGTATCGCCTAGTTTTTCGGTAAGTACGTATTCTATTTTTGAGTGCATATCCTCAAAAGAATCCTCAATTACAAACTCGCCTTTTTCAATGGTTTCTGCAATGGCATCCAATTCTTTTACTAAAGCGTTCGTTTCATTGGCAGTCAATAATCCTATTTTACCTAGCATTTTGGCGTGTGCCTGTGAAGCATTAACGTCATATTTCGCCAAGTGTAAATCTAGTTCGCGGTCGTTTCCAACAGTAAAATGGTCTATTTTTTTATCGGTGCTAAAGCCTTTGTCCCAGAGTTTCATGTGTTTAGTATTTAGTAATCAGTATTGAGTAGTTAGTATTAAGTTCATCTCAACACTAAGTACTTTGTACTAATCTCTATTTTAAAAATCCTTTTAATATTTTAATATACAAATCAATACCGTCTTCAATTTCTTTGACGTAGATATATTCATCAGCAGAATGCGAACGAGTACTATCGCCAGGTCCTAATTTAAGGGATTGGCAAGTTAAGGCAGCCTGGTCAGAAAGTGTAGGAGAACCATAGGTTTTTCTTCCCAATGCAATGCCTGATTTTATAAGTGGATGGTCTTTAGATATTGCCGAAGAATTTAATCGTAATGACCGTTCTTTTAATTCGCAAGGTGCTTCTTTCTTCAGTAACTCAGCTATTTCTGCATTGGTGTATTTATCGTTTACACGTACGTCAATAACCAAATCTACCTGAGCAGGTACAACATTATGTTGTGAACCGCCGCTAATTTGGGTGACAGTCAACTTAACCGGACCTAAAACTTCCGATACTTTTGGGAACGTATAATTTTTAAACCACTCCAATACTTCAATGGTATTGTAAATGGAGTTATCATTGTTTGGATGTGCAGCGTGAGAAGGTGTACCTTTTATCACGGCATCAAAAACAATAAGTCCCTTTTCGGCAATAGCCAAATCCAAAAGAGTAGGTTCACCAACAATAGCAACATCAATTTTAGGAAGTATTTCCAATAATCCTCGTAAACTATTTGGACCGGCAGTTTCTTCTTCCATAGAGGCTACCATTAAAATATTATGATTGAGGTTTTCCTCAGCATAATAGTGGGTAAAAGTTGCAATCAATGAAACCAATGGGCCGCCAGCATCATTACTACCTAAACCGTATAATTTTCCATCCTCAATATGCGGGTTGAAAGGGTCTCTAGTATAAGCTGAATTCGGTTTTACCGTATCGTGATGCGAGTTTAAAAGCAGGGTAGGTTTGCTTTCGTCAAAATGTTTGTTCACCGCATAAACGTTGTTTATGTGGCGTTTGAACGGAATATTAAAAGACGTAAACCAATTTTCAATGGCGTCCGCAGTTTTGTCTTCCTCAGATGAAAACGATTGAATCGAAATCAGTTCTTTTAATAAGTCTATCGCTTTTTGCGTTAATGCTGCTTGTTCCATTTTTATAGGGTAAGAGTCGTGAATAAAGTAGATTTAGGGTCTAACATGCTAATATCTCCAATATGCACCTGATGTACATTTTTTTGTAAAGCGTGAAAGCAATTTTCCATTTTAGGAAGCATACCGTCAGCAATGATTTTCTGTTCCAGCAAGGTTTGGTAGGATTTGGTATCAATATGTTTTACTACGGAATCATCGTCATTCACATTCATAAGAACACCTTTTCTTTCAAAACAATAGTAAAGTGTAGTTTCATAGTTTCCGCTCATGCCAATAGCAAGTTCGGAAGCAATGGTATCTGCATTGGTGTTTAGTAATTGACCTTTCCCATCATGTGTCATGGCACAGAAAACAGGAGTAAGGCCAGCTTCTAAAAGCTTTGTAATAGTATTTGTGCTAACGCCATCAACATCTCCTGCGTAACCATAATCAATATCTTTTACGGGTCTTTTATGCGCTTGAATGGTATCACCATCCGCGCCGCTTAATCCAATAGCATTACAGTTATGCGACTGCAATTCTGCTACAATATTTTTATTTACAAGTCCGGCGTAAACCATGGTAATCAACCCTAAGCTATCCTCATCGGTAATACGGCGCCCATCAATAAGTTTAGATTTAATACCTAATCTGGTTCCCAATTTGGTGGCTAGTTTTCCTCCGCCATGGACCAATATTTTAAGGCCTTCCAATTCGGAAAATGCTTTTAGGAACTTAGAAAGTTCTTCTTTATTTTCGATGACGTTTCCGCCTATTTTTATAATGGATAATTTCATGCCTACTGTTCCAGGATTTTTTTCAATACAATCTGCGCCGCATAGGTTCGGTTATTTGCCTGTTCTATAACAAGCGATTGGTCACCATCTAAAACAGCATCTGCAACAACCATATTTCTGCGCACGGGAAGACAGTGCATGAATTTAGCGTTACCCACTTTTTCTGGGGTCATCGTCCAATTTTTATCTTGGTTCAATACTTTTCCATAGTCGGAATAGCTACTCCAGTTTTTTACGTAAATAAAATCTGCATTTTCACAAGCCTTTTTCTGGTCGTATTCAATAGTGGTGCTTTTCGTAATTTCAGGATTAAGTTCGTATCCTTCAGGATGTGTAATAACAAAATCGGCATCTTGTAAATGCATCATCTCCACAAAAGAATTGGCAACTGCATGCGGTAATGCTTTTGGGTGTGGTGCCCAAGAAAGCACCACTTTAGGTCTCGCTTTTGTATTTTGTTCGGCCAGAGTAATGGCGTCGGCCAAGGCCTGTAATGGGTGACCTACCGAGCTTTCCATATTTACTGTGGGTACGCTTGCGTATTTTTTAAAACCGTTTAAAACTTTCTCCGCTTCATCTTCTTCTTTATTCTGTAATCCAGCGAAAGCTCTAATAGCAACAATATCGCAATACTGGGAAATAACCTGTGCGGCTTCCTTTATGTGTTCAGAAGTACCTTGGTCCATAACAGTACCGTCGGCATATTCTAAAGCCCAACCTTCACTTCCAAAGTTCATAACAATAACGTCCAATCCAAGGTTCATAGCAGCTTTTTGAGTGCTTAAACGCGTACGAAGACTGTTATTGAAGAACAGCAAACCAATAGTTTTATCCGAACCTAGGTTTTTATGTTTTCTAGGGTCTTCTTTTAAGTCTCGGGCTTCTTCCACCCAATTGTCCAATGAATCTATGTCTTTTAAGGAAAGGTAATGTTTCATTTGTGTTCTGTTTCTCTGGCTATTCTTACTTATTTTCTGTGGATGTGTTCTGTATCAATGGTCTTCTAAAAAGTGACCGTCTTTTGTTTTTATTTTGGTATGTTTTCCCGAACCGGCAAAAGCATCTGTAATGAAGCTGTCGTTCAAGCCGTTTACAATCCAGGTTTCAATACCGGCTTCTTGGGCAATGGTTGCAGCTTCAACTTTGGATTGCATACCACCAGTACCGTGCGATGATTTGCCCGAGCTAACTTCTTGTTGTAAACTAGAGACGCCTAGTACTTCGGGAATGGTCTCTGGTTGCCCGTTGTCTATTGAAATTTTGGTATATATGCCATTTGTGTTGGTGGCAATCATTAAAAGGTCTACTTTAAGTAATGCCGCCGTCAATGCCGCCAACTTATCGTTATCACCAAATTGAATCTCATCTGCAGCCACCGTATCGTTCTCGTTAATAATCGGTATGAAATTATTTCCGACTAAAATATCGATGGTATTTTTAATATTGGCTTTGGATTTTGGGTTCTCAAAATCTGAGTACGATAAAAGACACTGTGCTGAAAAAAGGCCAAGTTCTCTAAAGCTTTCTTGAAACATGCGCATTAAATGCGGTTGTCCAATAGCAGCTAAGGCTTGCTTCACGTTAATCTCTTCTCCGTTATGCTCTAGTTTAACAAATTGTTTTGCTGCCGCTATGGCTCCAGAGCTTACGATGACAAACTCATAGTCGTCTTTGAGCACCGCAATTTGCCTACCTATATCCTCTATCTTTCCCCGGGAAATCTGATTCGTTTCCTTGGTTAAGGTGTTTGAGCCTATTTTTAATAAAATCCTTTTTTTCATTAGGTGTTCTTTTACTTCATTGGGGCGCCAAAGAGTATTTGAAATTTACCCTCTTGTTTGCCCGTTTCCTTTTACATACCACTTATTGGTTACCAAATGCTGAAGTCCGATAGGGCCTCTTTGGTGCAATTTATCTGTGCTGATGGCAAGTTCACCACCTAAACCAAATTGACCTCCATCTGTAAAGCGAGTGGAAGCATTGTGGTAAACTGCTGCAGTATCTACATTGTTCATAAAGTACTCGGCCTTTTCATTGTTTGCAGTAATAATAGCTGCTGAATGGCCACCACCGTAGGTGTTTATTTTTGATATGGCATCTTCTAAACTTGAGCTTTGGCCAATTACTATTTTGTAATCTAAAAACTCTTCATACCAAACATTGTCATCTTCTATGTCTTTAGTTCCTTCCATTCCGGCTATGGCGTCATCGGCTAGAATTTCAACATTGCTCTTCTGTAATTCTTGAATTAAATGCTGAAGAAACTGTTGTTTACGGGGTAAATCCGAAGAAATTAAAACTTTATCTACCGCATTACAGGCAGATATTTTAGTTGTTTTACCATTAATGATGATATCTATGGCCATTTCCAAATCGGCTTCTTCACCTACATAAACGAAATTGTTTCCACGGCCACTTATAATTACTGGGCATGTAGCATGTTGTTTTACAAAAGCAATCAACCTTTCACCGCCTCTAGGTACAATAAGGTCTACTTTTTGGGTAGGTTTTTCAAGAAAAGCCTGTGTTTCCGTTCGGTTGAACTGTAGGTAGGTAACCCAATCAATTTCGGCTTCGTTGGCTTCAAGGGCCTTGTGCCATAAATCGACTAAAAACAAATTACTGTTCAGCGATTCTTTTCCGCCTTTTAATAGTATTTTATTTCCCGATTTAAAAGCAATTCCAGCAGCCTCAATAGTAACATCGGGCCTAGATTCATAAATAATCAGAATTGTTCCGAAAGGAGCAGTTTTATTACTCACCTGCATACCATTGTCGTGCTCAAAACTAAAACGCTCAACACCTAATGGGTCTTCTTGTGCCGCAAGTTGTTGCAGGCTCAAAATCATACCATCTATTTTTCCTTGGTCAACTTTAAGACGATCACGCATAGCGATATCATCACCTAAATAATTGTCCATATCTATTTTGTTGGCCTCTAGAATAGCAGTCCGTTCTTTTTGCAACAGTTGCGCCATGTCTAAAAGTACAGCGTTACGTTTTTTTATGTCCAATAGTAAGCTCATTACAATTCTGCTTTTAAGGCGGTGAAAAATGTATCTAAATAGGCTTCGGTAATATTTAAAGCAGGAAGAACCCGCAATACATACTTATCCTTTGCGCCTCCGGTAAATAGTTTTTGATTGTGAATCAATCGTTTTCTTAAATCGGCTATCTCAAAATCAAATTCAAGACCTAACATTAGTCCTCTACCTTTTACTTTTTTTATTTGTGGTATTTCTGCGGCTAACGCCCTGAAATATCCTTCTAAATGCGCTGCGTTTTCAATGAGTTTTTCATCTTCCAATACTTCTAGAACAGCTAAAGTAGCCACGGAAGCCAAATGATTTCCTCCAAAAGTAGTGCCTAATAATCCGTAGGAAGCTTTGATGTCTTCATGGATTAAAATGCCACCCACAGGGAAGCCATTGCCCATGCCTTTGGCAACCGAAATAATATCTGGTTGTATGTTGTGATGTTGAAAAGCAAAGAATTTACCGCTTCTACCAAAACCACATTGTACTTCATCTGCAATAAGTAAAGCTTCGTTGGCTTTAGTTAATGCTGCAATTTTTTGAAAAAACTCAGTAGTTGGCTCGTCCAAACCACCTACACCTTGTATAGTTTCTATAATAACCGCGCAAACATCGCCTTTTTCTATTTCAGACTCAAATGCCTGTAAGTCATTGAAAGGTAAAAAAGTCACCTTTTGCTGTAAATTAATAGGCGCGTTTATCTTTGGATTGTCCGTTGCGGCAACCGCAGCAGAAGTACGACCGTGAAAGCCGTTGGTAAATGCTATAACCCTAGATTTACCGGTATGGAAAGAAGCTAGTTTAAGCGCATTCTCATTCGCTTCCGCTCCTGAATTACACAAAAATAAATTGTAATCTTCGCAATCTGAAAGCTGACCTAATTTTGTAGCCAGTTCCTCCTGCAATGGGTTTTTTACAGAGTTACTGTAAAAACCTATTTTATTCAACTGGTCGGTCAGACGTTTTACGTAATGTGGGTGCGAATGGCCAATAGAGATTACAGCGTGTCCTCCGTAGAAATCTAAATAATCTATTCCTTTGTCATCGGTTACTACAATTCCCTTTGCCGAGACTGGGGTTACATCGTATAATGGGTAAACATCAAATAAATTCATAACTTTTGTTGTTGTGCTGATCATAGCTTTGGCACATTTTATTAGCGAGGAATTTTACAACTGACCCTCTTTAATTCTACTGATTTTTTCGTAGGAGGCTACAATTCCCTGAATTAGGGAAGAACTAAGTCCTTGATGTTCCATTTCGTTCAGACCTTGAATAGTACAGCCTTTTGGGGTTGTTACCTTATCAATCTCTGCTTCTGGATGGCTACCGGATTCAATTAATAAGCTAGCAGCACCACTACAGGTGTGCATGGCTAATTCCTGTGCTTCTTTAGCATCAAAACCTAACTGAATAGCACCTTGGGTGGTAGCGCGTATTAAACGCATCCAAAAAGCGATGCCACTGGCACATATAACCGTTGCAGCTTGCATCTGCCCTTCGGGTATTTCCATAGAATGACCCATGCGATTGAAAATAGCCTTTGCCAAATCAATTTTCTTTTTACCTTTTTCATTACTACAGATACAGGTCATAGATTGACCAACTGAAATAGCAGTGTTGGGCATACTTCTTATAATATTATAGTCCGCGCCCAGAATCGCTTCCATTTTGGCTATACTGAACCCTGTAATGGTAGAAATTACCACATGGTTTTCAGTAAGCAAATCTTTAATGCTTTCTAAAATGTTTTCTAGTTGACTAGGTTGCACGGCTAGAATAATAATATCAGAATTTTTAACGGCCTCTCTGTTATCTGAGGTGGTGGTAACATTACCATACTTTTCATACTCCGCTATTTCAGAAGTATTTCTTTTCGTAAGGTACATGGTTGTGGCACCGTTAGAATTCAGAATTCCTTTTGCAATGGAAAGTCCTAAGTTACCAGCACCTATAATGGCTATTTTCATTTTCAAAATTTTGGTTGTTTCCGTTTTAAGTCTAATGGAATCTTATTGCGGAAATAGTTTTCTTGTTAATTGCTAAAAAACGCCGGCTTTAAGGTTAAGGCCTGTGCCTTCTTTAAAGCCGAAAATAAGGTTCATATTCTGAACCGCCTGTCCTGATGCACCTTTGAGCAAATTATCTATGGCCGAGGTGATAAGCAACGTGTTTTCATGCTTATGCAAATGAATATGGCACTGATTGGTATTCACAATTTGTTTTAGGTGGATAGGCTCCTCAGCTACTTGTGTGAATAGCGCATCCGCATAAAACTCCTTGTATAAAGCAATAGCTTCTTCTAAAGTACCGTCATACTCGGTGTAAGCTGTAGCTAGAATACCGCGGGTAAAGTTTCCGCGGGTTGGAAGAAAGAACAACTCACCTGAATCTGATTGCAACGATTTTAGACTTTCGTTTATTTCGCCTAAATGTTGATGGGTGAACGGTTTGTACCAACTAACGTTATTGTTTCTCCAGCTAAAATGCGAAGTAGCGGAAGGACTAACTCCTGCACCAGTACTACCGGTAACCGCATTGATATGAACGGTATGTCCCAACTTGTTCGCTTTGGCTAAAGGTAAAAGTGCTAATTGAATAGCTGTTGCAAAACAACCAGGATTGGCAATATATTTAGCCTTCTTTATCTCTTCTTTTTTAAGTTCAGGAAGGCCGTAAACAAATTTCCTTCCTTCAAAAACAGCATCGGCCTGCAACCTGAAATCGTTGCTGAGGTCAATTATTTTCGTGTTTTCAGAGAATGAGTTTTCCTGTAGGAATTTAGAGGAATTACCATGACCTAGACATAAGAATACTACGTCTACATCAGGATTGATTTTTCCTGTAAATTCCATTTCAGTGGTTCCCAATAAATCAGCATGCGCCGTTGTAACTTTCTTGCCAGCTCTGGTTGTACTGAAAACAAAATCTATTTCAGCCTCAGGGTGATGCAAAAGAATTCTAATGAGTTCTCCGCCCGTATAACCAGAACCGCCAATAATTCCTGCTTTAATCATTGTTCTGATTTACGTGGTTATATATTTTTCCAGAATTGGAAAGTATTTTTATAAAACCTTTTGCATCATCAGCAGACCATCCTTTGTTCACTTCACCGTAGCTACCAAAAGCATCGGTCATTAAATCATGTTTAGACGAAATTCCGTTTAATCTAAACTGAAAAGGGTAAAGACTTAGGAAAACATCACCAGAAACATTCTTTTGCGTGTCTGTTAAGAAGGCTTCAATATTTCTCATTACAGCGTCTAGGTAGTTGCCTTCATGTAATAACATTCCATAGAAGTTACCTTGTTGTTCTTTTTGGAATTGTTGCCATTTGGTTAAGGTATGCTTTTCTAGTAAGTGGTGTGCTTTTATGATAATTAATGCAGCGGCAGCTTCAAAACCAACTCTACCTTTTGTACCAATAATGGTATCACCAACATGAATATCTCTACCAATAGCATATTTAGAAGCCATAGTTTCTAACTTTTCTATATTGGCAACAGGAGTATCTTTAATACCATCAATAGCAACCAATTCACCTTTTTCAAAGGTTAGCTTTACATCCGTAGGCTCTTTTTCTTGTAATTGACTTGGGTATGCACTGTCTGGCAGTGCATTTTGAGAAGTCAGTGTTTCTTCACCACCAACAGATGTTCCCCAAAGACCTCTGTTTATAGAATATTTGGCTTTTTCCCAAGGATAATCTACACCATTCTCTTTTAAGTAAGCAATTTCTGTTTCTCTAGATAATTTGTTGTCTCTAATAGGAGTAATGATTTCAATCTCTGGAGCGATGATTTGAAAAATCATATCGAATCTCACTTGGTCGTTACCAGCTCCTGTACTACCATGAGCGATATAATCAGCACCAATTTTCTTGGCATAAGTGACTATCTCAATAGCTTGTACAATTCGTTCTGCACTAACAGATAGGGGATATGTATTGTTTTTTAGAACATTACCAAAGATGAGATATTTTACAACTTTATCGTAAAAAATCTGAACGGCATCAATAGAAGTGTACGAACTGGCACCCAATTGTATTGCTTTCTCTTTTATAGAAGCAATCTCTTCTTTGGAGAAACCGCCAGTATTTACGCTTACTGCATGTACATCAAAACCTTGTTCTTGTGATAGGTATTTAGCGCAGTAGGAAGTGTCTAATCCGCCGCTGTATGCTAAAACTAATTTTTTCATTTTAAAAATTGTATTGTCTCGGCCATTATTAAATAATTCAATGACCTATTAGGTTATTCGTTTGTTTTCTTTTTAAGAAAAAGAGACTCTTTAATACTTTTGAGTCTTTTGAAAGCTTTACTGTTGATATGTTCTTTTTCAACTTTTTCAACTTTTTTCTCCTTTGCATCTGAGTCGTAAAGCATACCTGTACAAAGGCACATTTTGCGTTCGGTACGCGTAAGAATATCAAAGTTTTTGCATGTCTGACAACCTTTCCAAAATTCTGGGTCATCAGTTAGTTCAGAAAATGTAACTGGTTTGTAACCAAGTTCATAATTCATTTTCATTACGGCCAAGCCAGTAGTAATACCAAATATTTTGGCATCAGGAAATTTCTCTCGCGAAAGCTCGAAGATTCTTTTTTTAATTTTTTTGGCCAATCCTTGATTTCTATAATCAGGGTGGACTATGAGGCCGGAATTCGCTACGAATTTCTCATGCCCCCAGACTTCTATATAACAGAAGCCGGCAAATTTGTCGCCATCTAAAGCAATAACAGCATTACCATTTTCCAAACGTTTTAGAATATATTCTGGTGTACGTTTAGCTATGCCGGTACCTCTTACCTTAGCAGATTCCGTAATGGTATCACTAATGATTTGAGCGTATTTGAGATGAGACTTGTTAGCAATAATTATATTCATTGCCAAAAGGGTTTAAATTGTAAAAAAAAATGAATTGTTGGTCGTTTAGCGGAAATGGACTCACCTATTCCCATGAAATATATACACCCTTACGGGCGACGGCGAGAAGCCGGGCGAACAGGAGCAAGATTGCTCAAAGTGTTAAATATGTGTCTTTGTCCTTTCATGGAAAGCCAAATGTACAAGATTATGACGAAAGTATAAGGGTGTGTTGTTAATTTTTGCGAAAAATAACAAATTGCTCTTTTGAGTTAAAAATTTCGTAAATCAAAAACACATATACAGAAATATATTCAACGGTGATTAAGGTTAGATTTTCTTTAAAGTCGGCCTGCGAATACGCATAGTAGCTGAGAACCACAGTGGCTGACCAAAGTACCGCATATTTGTATCTGGTAAATACACCTAATACCACCAAAAAGATGATATACCATGGATGTACGGTAGCAGACATAAAGTAGTACAGGGTAAGTACGGCCATCATTGAGGTAATTAATGTTGGTATTTTTTGATTGTCTCTTAGAAAAGTGAACAGCAGGACAAATAGAATTGTGACTATAGGTGTTATTTTTCCGTAGGTTTTTATAAGTTCCCAGGGCTTTCCGTCAAACTGGATAGCAATATATTTAATGGCGTTATATAATCCTGCATTAAACTCAAAGTTAGAAAACCAGAGACCTACAGTTTCTGAATAGTTGGCAATAAATGCGGGAGAGTAGAACGGAGCGAACATCAGTAAACAACTAATGCCAATTATAACATAGAAGGTTATACTTTTTTTGAGGCCTAGATGTTTCAGAAAAAGGGGTAAAAACAATAAAGGAACAAGTTTCACACAAATAGATAAGGCATAAGGAATGGCTGCTAATGTCCATTTTTTAACGGACAATAAATAGAGCGACCAAACGAAAAAGAAAAGCATGACACCTTCAAAATGTAGGTTTCCAGTAAGTTCTATGATAACCAAAGGGTTGAGAAAATACCAAAATATGAGATGCGGTGATTGGTTAAGATTTTTCAAAAGTTTTCTACCAAAGTACAAGATGCCTATATCTGCCAGGATAATCATGGTTCTCATAACGAGTACCGAGCCCATAAGGCTTTTTCCGCCTAAAAGCGCAGCTATGGCAAAAAGTAACTGATTTAAAGGAGGGTAGTTGCTAAAGTGTTTTGCACTAAGATTTCCCATACCATCATAAAGCGCGTGGGCATTAGGTATAACCAAATCGCTTTGAGCAATTAAATCATTCGGTACTTCTAAATAGGGGTTGATGAAATTACCAACAAGGTGTCCATCCCAAATAAAACGATAATAATCCTGTGAGAGGTTTGGCTCTGTTATCAAGAAAATGAGCCTAAAAATAACCCCAACAACCAAAAGAAACTTTAAATTCCATTTTTCAAATTGTATCAGTTTTAAGCACAGAAAAAAGGAAGCGGCAAAAAGGGTTAACAGCTTTATATAATCTGTTCGTTCTAACTGAAAAGCAAAGGTATAATAGAGAATAGCACCCAATAGGGCCATAAGTATGGGCACTTTGTGAAGCTTCCAGTATGTGGCAGGTGTATTGGGCATTTAACGGTTTGTTCTTATTACCGAAAAAATAAGGAAATTAAATGACTTGATAGTGTTTATTGGATATGGCTGCGTTTTATTAAGCACGAGCCGTAAGCGACTTGGTGAAAACAAATCCAAAACCTATAAAAAGCATAAAGTGAAAAGGGAAAAGTCCAAAATCATTTAGAGGAATGGCGCTATACATCCCAAATAGGAAATATATCATAAGAATAGCCTCTAAAATCATGTTGGGAGATAATTTCCTGGTAAGGTACTTATTGCCCTTCCAAGAGTCTGTAAGATTGTTTAAATTGAATTTAGGCGTACGCACAAACTCACTTCTTTTTCCCATATGACCTTCAAGAACAGCAATAGAATTGTGTAGTGAAAAACCTAATGCCACTGAAAAGAACGTAAAGAACAGTTTAATATAGTCTATGAAATTATCAAAGCTACTACCTTGAATACTTTTATAGGTAAACCAATAGCAGACAAATAGAATTATAGTACTTAAAACAAAGAAACTTAGTAAAGTAAATACGATATCTAATTGCGGATATAAAGCCTTTATGTACATGGCCGGAATGCTTAATAGGGCAACCAAGAAAACACATAAGAACATGGAACTGTTCAAAAGGTGCATTACACCATGAAATTTAGTTTTGAATGAAATGTTTTTAGCGGAAACAACGTTAACCACTGTTTTTCTAAAGTTTTCAGCACCACCTTTATTCCAACGGAATTGTTGCGAACGGGCCGCACTAATAACAACAGGAAGCTCTGCAGGTGTCTCAACATCTTCAAGATACTTGAATTTCCAGTTCTTCAATTGTGCTCTATAACTAAGGTCTAGGTCTTCCGTAAGGGTGTCTCCTTCCCAGTTTCCGGCATCTATAATACATTCTTTACGCCAAATACCAGCGGTACCGTTAAAGTTGATAAAATGCCCTTTGGCATTTCTTCCCACTTGTTCAAGGGTAAAGTGAGCATCCAAAGCAAAAGCTTGAATACGTGTTAATGTAGAGTACTCGCGGTTAATATGACCCCATCGTGTCTGTACAACACCAATTTCTGGGTCTTTAAAATAAAGAACGGTCTTTTTTAACCAATCACTAGAAGGTAAAAAATCAGCATCAAAAATAGCTATGAATTCACCTTTTGCTATCTCTAGACCTTCCTTTAAGGCACCTGCTTTAAATCCTTGGCGGTTTTCACGGCATATGTGTTGAATGTCAAGACCGGTTTCTTGTAATGCTTTTACCCGTGCGGCAGTTTCATGTACCGTATCATCTGTAGAATCATCAAGTACCTGAATCTCCAGTTTGCTCTTAGGGTATTCTATTTTTGCAATGTTTTCCAACAAGCGCTCCATAACATATTCTTCGTTATAGACAGGCAGTTGTATGGTAACGTAAGGTATCTCTTTTGGATCTAGAAGATTAAATTTTGGAGCAATTTGGTTACGCCTTTTATACCCTAGGTAATTAACCAAAAGGTTAAGTTGCGCTAGACTATAAAAAAATATCAATAGTAGTGCTACACTATAGATTGCGATAATAATGTAAGCAATGATTAAACCCATATATTATTTTATGCTGTATTTAAAAATCCAACCTAATATTTTGATGCCCGCAAATATACTACCTTTTACGGTACCGGATACTTTGGACACTCCAATTCTTTTTTTGTAACGTACTGGTACTTCGGTGTATGCCAACTTTTTCTTTAAAGCCTTCAATTGCATCTCTACCGTCCACCCATAAGTTTTGTCCTCCATGTTGAGTGCTAACAACTTACCATAGGATATAGCCCTAAACGGACCAAGATCGGTAAATGTTGCGCCAAACAACAATTTCATTAAAAAAGTAGCCAGCCAATTACCAAAAATTTGCTGTGGAGTCATACTGCCATCTTCTCTAAGTCGCTTTACACGGGCTCCAATTACAAAATCGACTTCTTTATTTTGTATTGGGGCAACAATCTTATCAAGTTCTTCCGGGTAATCGGAATAGTCTCCATCAATAAATACGACAATATCGGGTGCTTTGGATTGTTTAGCAATATGGTCCATTCCCATTAAACAGGCATACCCATAGCCCATTCTGCTTTCGGTCAATACAGTAGCTCCTGCCGCTGCGGCATTTTCAGCTGTTTTATCAGATGAATTATTATTGACGACTATAATTTCGGAGACCGATTTTGGTATTTCGCGGATTACCGAAGCTATAGAATCTGCCTCATTGTATGCAGGAATTATGACTTTAATGTCTGGTTGTGGCATTGGTGAAACTTATTTTAAAGTATACTTGTTTTTTCCTTGTTTTAAGGGGATATGTTTTCCGTTCCAAACCAGTTCGCCCTTCATTTCCTCAGGAACTGTTATTTCTGCCGAAAGCTTAGTTTTTGATTTTTTAAGGTTGAAAACAATATTTCCTTTAGTAGTAGGGAGTAATCCATCCATAGATTGAAGCTTACCAAAAACGGGAGCAATCCTTACTTCTTCAAAATTATTTTTAACCGATTCTATTCCTGCTAAATAATTAAAATAGAAATAGGCTGGGGAGGCACTCCATGGGTGCACTTCAGAGCGTGTTGGTTTCTTTTTACTTTCAAAACGCTCTAAGGTTGTGGTCATATGATCGGTAATCATAGATTCCCAAGGTTTCTGGGCCAAGTCAAAAAGTTCAGGTGCACCAACTTTTTCTATTGCTTGAAACAAATAGAAACGATAATAGTAGGTTGCTTGTAGCAAATCTTTATCATTCAAAATTTTTGTCAAAAGTGCTTTCTGTTGATTTTTATCAATAGCATCTGTAAGAATGGCCATGATATTGGTATGCTGGTCATAAATGGTTTTGTCCGGACGTTCCGCAAAGACTTGCCTGTTTGAGTCATAGCAAAGGTCAAATACAGACTTTTTTATAGCATCTGCTCGGCTTTGGTATTTTTCAGCAGTAAGGCTATCGCCAATAACTTCAAATAATTTTGCCGCATTTTGTAACGCATGTACATAGTGCAGGCTTACTACTGCAGAATTCTTTCCGTTATTTTTTGTTGCTGTTCCTTTGCCGTCATTAGGTCCTGAATACCAATCTATGAAATATCTGTATTTGGTTTCATTCACCAAATTCAGTTCGTTCATGTTCTTTTCAAAACCTGCTAACGTGTGAACTATTCCATCTTTATAATGCTCTATAGAAGATTTGTCGTCAGTAAGGTTATAATAATCAGAAATCATATCTACCCAAACTAAAGAATACGTGGGGTAAATAAAGGTAGACCTGAGTGGATATGCTCCTAAGATATTGCCCTCTGCATCTCGCGATTGATGAAATTGTTCAATGGCATTTTTAGTATGGTCTAAATTGCCACTCATTGCCTGCCAGAGCAACGCATGAATTTTAGTGTCACCAACATACTGCATAGTTTCATAATAGGCATCACTTAAGAAATAATCTTGCGTACAGATATCTACCGTTCTTTTACAGATGTCAAAAATGTTATTATACATTTCATTGTCAGAGGTGAAACTAGCAGAAGAAGCAATGTTTGTCCTTGAGCGATAATTGATAAAACTATCTAAAACCAATTCTTGTTCTTTTGTTTCTATTTCAAACTCAACAAAACGGAAGGTCCGCATCCAATTGGGAATGAATTTCTGAGCGTCTTTTCCGTTTGAAACAATACTATCATAGTAGCCTAAGAGCCTCTTATTTTTGATGTTATCTCGATCTCCCTTTTCATCATTCTCATCGAACAAATTTTCGGCATACTTTATCTTGATGCTGGCATTTTTTCCTTTACTGAAAATAAGTTCAGGAAAACCATTGGTCACATATTTTTGGTCAATTAGAAAAGTTGCTATTTTATTACTTGGAATCTCAAGCTTTCCAGAGGCAGGAAAAGTGGGGAGCGTAGTTTCTGTACTTCTGACTACATTTCCAATAGCTTCCTTTTCCCAAGTGAGTAGAGGTAAGTTACGAGGTTCAAGTAAATAGGCCATTGAGCCACCCATGCTGCTCGCGCCTTCAAAGAATATGGTTCTTGACCAAGTGGAATTATCAAAATCTAGTTGTTCCCAATCCCTAGGATATTTGTTCATGTCTATAAAGTCTGTAGGGTTGTTGGCATAAAAGCCACCTACTATAGATTTTGGTCCGCCTCCTCTCCAGTTCACATCTATGGCTTTATAGGAGTCGTCCAATAAGCATAACCAAGTATCCCCCTTTCCTGTGGTAGTTAATATTTTTGCATTTTCTGTTACGCCGTTTACCATTACACTGGTAAAAATGGACTGAAGACCGTAGAAGCGTCGCTTTCCAAAGTTGATAACTTTTACAGCAATAACGTTCTTGCCATTTTGAAGATATTTTTTAAGGTTCAGGGTTTCGAACTTCCAATGCTTAATATCACTTAATTGCGGGCCGTGAGTTACTATTTTTCCGTTTACATAAAGGAAATAGTGGTTGTCCGCAGATATGTTTATGATTAAATCTTGATTTACATCAGTAACATTAAAAGTGTTTCTGAATAAGATTACTCGGTCCTCACCTCCGCTTATATCGGGGTGGCTTACCCAGTTGGCGTTAATGTTCTGAGTGGTATACTTTACATCAGGGTAATTAAGCTCAACTTGCGCCGATATGGAAATTGAAAAAAGAAGTAAAAAGATAAGCAAAGGGGAACGTGTCATTATTTAAGGTCTGATAAGTTGTTTTCGCGTCTAAAACTACTAAAACTAAACCATTCCTTAATTTTTTTGCCATTTTGATATTTCTCCGCAGATATCAATTCTTCGTTCACATACTTTAGGCAGTACCCATTTTTTTTGCCGTTACTCAATTGGCATTTGTGGCTTACTTTCCCCATAGAGTCATAGAACAACCACCAATTAGATTTCATGCCCTCCTTATAATGGCCTTCTTGTAAGGGTTTGCCGTAGCTGTCGTAAAAATACCAATAAGACACACGTTGGTTATTTTTGTAATAACCTTTCTCTGCTACTTTTCCATTGGTGTGGTAGAATTTCCAAAAATTAGCCTTTGCACCATTTCTTAACCAACCTTCTTCTTTGATAATCCCGTTTTGATAATATTCTTTATGATATATAGAATTCTCCTCGGGTTGTAATCCGGAAAGAACAAATAACACCATTAAAAATAGTTTCGAAAACATTGTTGGAATTGTATAGTTAAATTGTCGGTTTTTGAAAGGAGAACTAACAAAAAACCTTTACACTTTTTTCTAAAATGTAAAGGTTTAGTGTATGACAATATAATCAAAGGTTATGCCAACTATTTTTTATTTACTAAATTCATCAAATCAACATCATTACCCAGCAATACTTCTGTAGGATTGATACGGCCTTCTTCTGGACCATTTTCCAGTTTTAGAACACCACGTGGGCAAACTGCTGAACAAACACCACAGCCTACACAACTTGAGCGAACAATGTTTTCTCCTTTTTGAGCGTAAGCACGTACATCAATACCTTGTTCGCAATAAGTAGAACAATTACCACAAGAAATACATTGTCCGCCATTGGTAGTAATTCTGAAACGAGATTTAAAACGTTGTACAAAACCAAGGTAAGCAGCCAATGGGCATCCAAATCTACACCATACTCTGTTACCAAAAATAGGATAGAACCCTGTTCCAATAACACCTGCGAAAATGGCCCCAATTAATAAACTATAGGTGTTTTGTACACTCTGGGTCTTAATACCAAATATGGTGCTAGATTCAGTAAAGAAACTATACAGCGTCATCCCGGTCATGACAACAGCAAAGAGCAGTACCCCATGTATCAACCAACGTTCTACTTTCCAGGAAAACAATGATTTGCTTGAATGTTGGCGATAAGGATCTCCTAAAGTTTCGGCCAATCCTCCACAGCCACAAACCCAAGAACAGTACCATCTTTTTCCAAAGAAATAAACCATTACAGGTACAATAACTAAAGTTAGGACAACACCCCAAACTAAAATGAATAATCCAATGCCGCCACTATTAAGTAATTCTTTTAAATTCCACTGAAAAAAGAAATCATAGTCTAAAGGAAACGCATTCTTGAAATCATAATATGGCATTTGTAAACGCACCATTATTTCAGGAATTAGGAATGCAAAAACAATTTGAAAAAACAGTACAGATGTGGTACGAACCACTTGGTACATGTTATGGCGGTACTTTATATACATACGAACGGCCATTACAGTCATTACGGTACAGTACATAAAGCCATATACAAACCAATGACCTGCAGGATTCCCACTCAGGCTCTCGCTTATTGGATCTACAAGAAACGTCCAGTTCACTGCAAATTCTGGTCTGAAGTATAGAATTAAATAAAATGAGACCAAGAATATGAACACCAACCAGGCTATCCAACCTCTGTTCGTGGCGCTATCATGATAAACGCCGTCATTTTTAATTCCTTTTTTACCTAATAAAATAACATTGGGTAGAATGAACATTAATGCACCAATTATACCAAGGCCAAAACTTAAGAACCACATAAGGCCTTTGTTTTGAGCTATAAACCCTGCACCGGACTTCTTACCAATTAAGGCAGCCATATCATGACCGCTGGTATAGATTACTTTGTTGTATTCTTTGTTTTTTTTATGTTGGCTATTTGCCGCATCCAATGCAGAGCTGACCGTTGGCGATAGGCTTAACATGCCATTGAAATCTTTGTCAACTACGTTTTCCTGTATGGATTGAATAAATACATCACTTTTAATGTTCTTTTCCTTTACGATTTCGTCAAAAGTATTTTGGTCTAAACTGAAGGTACCCAAAACAGGTACGGCAGCAAAAACGGCAAGTCCTATTAAAAATATGACTAGACCTAAGTTTTTTATTGCTTTCATTTTTTATTTCTGGTTAAGCTTTGCTAAAAATTCGTTTCCAACTTTTTTTCTGTACGGATAAGCTGGTTTGCATTACCGAGTTGTATTTTGATATGATTTCCTCTTCGTAATGTGAATAGAATTCTGGGTCAAAATTGGCATCTTTTAAATACTGCATTACATGATCTACATCTCGCTCTTCGGTGAGCCAGCGGTCAAATATCTCATGACGCATACGAATACCAAAAGTGTTTATACCTAAGAATTTCTTAGAATCCTTATGGTAGGATACCGTAATACAGATTTTTTCGGAAGCATGACGCCAATGAAAATGACTTTCGTGTTCTTGTTTTGATCTTTCACTAAAAACCCAACCATAGGTTTGATATTCAATGTCTAAAAATTTAGCAGAGTTAAACCAATGCCCAGGACTATACTGCCTAGGTTTGCCGCAAATAGTTTGTGCCAATGCCTCGCCCATCATACGCCCGGTATACCAGACGGCTTCAATAGGTCTTCTGTTACCAATGGCTTCGTGCTGTTCGGCACAATCTCCTATGGCATAAATATCTTTTATATTCGTTTCTAAAAATCGGTTCACTTTTACGCCTCTCCCTAATTCAATACCAGAATCTTTAAGAAAATCTACGTTTGGCGTTACACCAGCCGTAAGGCCTACTACATTACATTCTATAGTTTCTCCCTTATCCGTGGTAATGGCTTTAGCTCTACCACTCTCATCGGCTATAATTTCAACTAGATTAGTTTCCAGTTTTAAGTCGATGTGATGTTCTAGAATATGTTCGTTGATCATTTCGGATTCTCCAGAAGGTAGAACACCGTTCCAAAAGCTATTTTCACGAACCAAGAACGTTACGGGAATCTTTCTAGATCGGAGCATCTCGGCAAGCTCAATACCAATAAGTCCACCACCTACTATAACCGCACGGTTACAGGCTTCTTTATTAGGGGCGTTAGCCTCTATCTTATCTAAGTCTTGTTTTGAATAAAGGCCCTGAACACCTTTTAGGTCTTGCCCTGGCCAACCAAACTTGTTTGGTTTTGAACCTGTCGCAATTATTAACTTGTCATAGGCTAATTCTTTCCCCTCCGCCAATACCAGTGTTTTCTTTTCATGGTCAACAGCAGTAACAAAGCCTTTGAGTAATTCTATTCGGTTTTTTTTCCAAAACCAATTCTCATAAGGTTGTGTGTGTTCAAATTTCATATGACCCATGTAAACATACATTAAGGCCGTACGAGAAAAGAAGTAATCAGTTTCTGCGGATATGATAGTAATCTTTTTATCGGAAAGCTTTCGGATATGTCTTGCAGCCGTTACACCGGAAATTCCGTTACCTATTATAACTATATGCTCCATAAATTTTATTTGGTTGTTGCAGGTTCTGTCGTTTTTAAAGGTAATAACTTAATGACCCTTCCTAATTTAGAACGATTTTAAATGTTTGGGTTTTATGTAAGGTTTTAGAAAGGATAACGAACTTGTAAGGCCTTGATTGTGAAATTTTTAAATAATTAATAAATAAATCTCTTTTTTTGTATGGATGTTAAAATCGTCTCGACAGAAATGGCAAGGATAACAACAAAACTATCAAATTATGAAACTTTCAATCTTGGTTATTTTTCTTTCGATAACCACTATATCAGCGACTTTTGGACAAGATACAGCTGACTTTTTTACAAAGGCAGACGCCTTTTTTAAGACCAATGTAACAGATGGTCGTGTTAATTATTCCGCAGTTAAAGGAAATGTAGCAGATTTAGACAACCTACTTGAAGCTGCAAAAAAAATAAACGTAACGGAAGCCAACGCAAACGAGTACCAAGCATTCTGGATTAATAGTTACAACCTTCTTGTAATTAAAGGAGTGGTGGAGAACTATCCTCTAAAATCTCCATTAGATGTTAATGGTTTTTTTGACAAAGAAAAATATGAAATTGGAGGAAAGAAGACTACGCTTAATGATATTGAAAACAAATTATTACGTGCTAAATTCCCATCAGAAGCCCGTTTTCACTTTGTGTTGGTATGTGGTGGTTTAGGCTGTCCTCCTATTATAAGTAAAGCGTATAAACCAGAAACTCTGGATGCCCAATTAGAAAAGCAGACCAAGTTGGCTTTGAATAATCCTCAGTTTATCCAATTAAATAAGAATAAGGTAAAAATCTCTCAAATTTTTGAGTGGTACAAAAGCGATTTTACTCAAAACGGACAAAGTTTGGTGGACTTTATAAATAAGTACAAAACAGAACAACTTCCTGAAGGGACAAAGGTTTCTTATTACCCGTATGACTGGACGTTGAACGAAATTAAATAACAACCAGCCCTAACTTTTAAACTAAAACTTATGATATCAATAAAAAGAAATTTATTTCTTTCAGGTCTTCTTTTGGCCAGTACTATAGTATTTGCGCAAGAAGATGCAGAAGATCAAGACAATACAACTCAGAGTAATATTCAACAATACACACCTTCCAAATTAATAGGGAAAGGGCAAATAGATATTAAATGGTTTAATAATTTGTACACCCAAACTGAAAGTACTTTTAGCGACGGTAAGGAGCCTAGGCAAACTTTTTTTACTTCTACTTTAGAAGCTTATACCGGTGTTGGTGAGGATAAAAGGTGGAACGTAGGTGCTATTTTTGAGTTCCGTTCAAATGTAATAGGAGACCGAGATGCTTTAGATGTATTTAAGTTTGATGGAGAAGGCAGTACAGCGCGTTCAGGATTAACTTCTATAGCACCATCCGTGAAGTTTGTGCCTTTTAGGTCTATTAGTAATTTTTCTATTCAGAGTTCTTTCTTTATCCCATTGGTAGATAATGAAACTGAGAATGGAGTGTTCTTGGACCAGAAAGGATATATATGGCAAAATCGATTTTTCTATGATTACACATTTCCAGGAAATAAATGGCAATTGTTTAGTGAGTTGAATTCTGAGTTAAGTTTTGGCGATAAAGAAGAAAGCTTTGCTAATAATAGTTTGAATTTAACGCCGGGTGTATTTTTAAGTTACTTCCCTAGCTCTAAATTTACCGTTTTAGCTTTGGCGCAACATTCTCAGCGTTTGGATTTGGGTAATGATTTTGCCCAAAACTTTACGGCTGTTGGCGGTGGTGCAAAATACCAGTTGACCAATGCATTAAACCTAGAAGCGCTTTATACCAATTTTGTAAGAGGAAGTAATACAGGTCTTGGACAAACCTTTAATTTGGGTTTACGGGCAATTTTTTAAGGAGTAATCATAAATACTGTATTTTAGGGGTCTTAATAACGATGCATGCGTAGATTAGGACTCCTTTTTTTGTGTCTACTTCAGTTTTCCTGTTCAAGTCAGGATAAGAAAAAAATTAACGGTGTAAGCTTTGTAGCCTCAAGAAATGAGGTGCTTCAAGAGCATATAGATGGCGTAAAAGAAGTCAATGCAAACCACGCGGCAGTAATGCCTTTTGGTTTTATTCGCGATGTAGCTTCTCCTGAAATAGTTTTTAATACGGAACGCCAATGGTTTGGGGAAACCAATAAAGGTGCTATGCAGTATATTGGCCTACTTCATAAAAATAATATCCGGACCATGGTAAAGCCACAAATTTGGATCTGGCGGGGTGAGTTTACCGGTACCTTGCACATGAATTCCGAAGAGGATTGGAAAAAACTAGAAGCTTCTTACTCCAAATTTATTTTGGCCAATGCTAAAATGGCCCAAGAGACCCAATCCGAAATATTTTGTATTGGTACCGAACTCGAGAAATTTGTAATTAATAGGCCAGAATATTGGCACAAGCTCATTGCGGAAATCCGAACTGTTTATGATGGAAAACTTACCTATGCGGCCAATTGGGACGAATATTCTCGCGTTCCTTTTTGGGAAGATTTGGATTATATAGGAATTGATGCGTATTTTCCGCTGTCGGAAGAAAAGACCCCTTCGGTAGAGCAATTACGAGAAGGCTGGCAACGGTGGAAGGGAGATATTGCTGCTCTTTCTGAAAAAACAGGTCGTCCTGTTATGTTTACGGAATTTGGCTATAGAAGTATGGACTATACGGCTCATAAGCCTTGGCTGGTGGATAGAAATGAGGACGAGGTAAATTTAGTTGCTCAGGTAAATGCCAAAAAAGCCATCTTTACCGAGTTTTGGGACGAAGAATGGTTTGCTGGTGGTTATGTGTGGAAGTGGTTCATAGATCATGTGAAATCTGGAGGAGAAGCAGATAATAGATTTACACCACAAAATAAACCGGCACAAAAAATAATAAAAGAAGTCTATAAAAACCATTAATATGCGTTCAGTCCTTTTTTTTATTCTATTGGTTATAACGGTGAGCTGCTCATCTGATTTAGAGAACCAGGATGTTACCCTTAAAGATGCTTTAATGGACAAAACTTCTGTAGTCGATAATGTTATTGCATGTGCGGCCAGTAATGAAAACGATGACTTGGTAAGTGTTTTTTTCTATCCCAGAGAGGGAGCGTCTAATATTAGGTATTATGAAACCGAAAACCTTAATGTGTCTAAAAATGATTACAATCAATATTATCGTTTAGATATTGCTTCTTTCGACGTTTTCAATGGATATTTAAAAAAGTTTGAATTGGCCGTTTCCGAAGAAAAATGGGTCATTGTTAGTTTTGAAGAAGCAGGAAAAACGCATCTTTCAAACCCTATAAGGTTAAAACATTTAACCAAACCTACAGAGTATGCTTCAGAGAATGTTAAGGTTGATTCCTTTGATGCCGGTATGCCTTTGTTCACTTGGGAGGATGGAGAATATACAGATACTAAAATCTATTTTCAGGTGGTATCTGATGCTGCGGATAACTTAATTTCCGGAACGTATACTTACGAGAATAGTTTTCAGTATTACGACCTTAAAAACGTGGTCCTAAATATTACTGAAGGGAACCCTCTTGCATTAAAGATAGACGAAAAGCATAATTTCACTTTAATGGGTGTTAGTGAAGATAACTGGGTAAATCTGTTTTCTGAAATAGAATTTTAATGCATATATATTATATCTACAGTTCCTTAGCTTAAAGTATGATTGGAAGATTACTACTGTTTATTATACTATTAAATGGGGTGTTCTTGCAGGCGCAAGAAGGGACGGTGTTAAATATAGAAATTCAGGGAGCTAAACGCACTAAGACCTCCTTCTTAAAAAAGCTAATCGCTTTAAAGCCGGGGATGGTACTGGATTCAGTTCTTTTGGAACAGGACATTGCCCGTTTACAAAGGCTTCCGTCAGTATCACATGCTTATTATCAAGTTTTTTCGTCAGAAGCTAACGAACATAACGTATTCTACAACGTAGAGGAGAACTTCACATTAATTCCTTTTGCCAATCTTTTTTCATCTTCAAACGATGCTTTTGCTTTTAGGGTAGGATTGCAAGAGTTTAATTTTTTAGGCAGGGATATAAACATTGGAGGTTTTTATCAATATGATGTTTTTAATTCGTTTGGAGTGGCGGTAAGAGCTCCCCATCTATTTAGTAGAACTACGGGTTTATCTTTTAGTTATAATGATTTTACAACGCAAGAACCTGTCTTTTTTGATGGTACTACAGCAGATTATAGGTATAATAATCGTGGTTTTGAGGTCATGGGTTTACATGAGTTCAACTTTAAAAACCGAATAGAATTTGGAGGAAGTCTTTTTACGGAAGATTATAGATACATATCTGGCGCTACAAATGCCAATGTGCCAAGGGCTTTAAAAGTAGATAAGCATCTTTTTAAATTGATTTACAATTACGAAAACATCAAGTACTATTTTTATTTTCTAGACGGCTTCAGAAGTACTTTGAATTTTCAATATGTAGGCAGTACAAATGAGAATTTGCCAGAATTTTTAATTGCTTTTAATGACTTTGTTTATTTTAAACGTGTTGGTGACAAGGGTAATTGGGCAAACCGTCTTCGGGTGGGGTTGGCAAGTAATGTAAATACTCCTTTTGCACCTTTTACGGTAGATAATAATTTAAATATACGAGGGGTAGGTAATACTATTGATAGAGGTACGGGCGCTATTGTGTTTAATACGGAATACCGCCATACACTTATAGAGAAAAATTGGTTTGTATTACAGAGCAATATCTTCGTAGACGGAGGTTCCTGGCGTAATCCGGGGGGTGGTTTTAGTGATTTTTCTGATAAACAGAACATTCGTATTTACCCAGGAATAGGGTTGAGGTTTATGCACAAGCGCATCTTTAATGCCATTTTTAGAATAGACTATGGCTACGGTATTACTAAGGATGCTTCTAGAGGACTTGTTTTTGGTATTGGTCAATATTTTTGATCAAACGTTCCAGTAGGTGTCATACTCTTCTTGGAAGGTTAAGGTTTCCATATTTGGCATCCGGTCAATTAACAAAATCCCGTTTAGGTGATCCAGTTCATGTTGGGCAACAATAGCAGAAAAATCATCCAAAACCTTTTCGAACTTTTCTCCTTTTATATCAAATCCGCTTAATTTCACCTTTTTGTAACGTTTTAGTCTGCCTCGTATTCCTGGTATGGATAGGCAACCTTCCCATCCTTCTACTTCTTCAGATCTTAAGGGTTCTATTTCTGGGTTTATGACTGTTGTGAGAGCAAAAGAACCTTTATCCGGATAGCGGTCGTTCTTTTTCATTTCCATGGTAAATACCCTTTTGAGCACGCCTACTTGTATGGCCGCGATACCCGCACCACTTTCTTCTCGCATGGTTTCAATTAGGTCGGCTATAAATTGTTGAAAATCGGCTGATTTTATTTCGTTAGGTGTAACTGCTTCGGATACCTTTCTTAATAAAGGATTCCCCATTTTTATAACTTTAAGGACAGCCATGGTTTTTGTTTTATTTAGCCAAATTTACAATGTTCTCAGTTTCTATTCTAGAAAGCTCTTCTAGTTTTCCTTTTTCTAGGAAAGAAGGTAGTTCTGTTAGAGGGGTGCCAATAGGTGCTTTGTAGTTAATGTAATCTTGAAATATAATACCATCTATTGTTCTACGGTTATAGGAACTCCTAAAGCGTACACCACCATCGTTTGTTTCGTATTTGTAAGCTAAATAATCTATGGTTTTAGATTTTACGTTGATCCAATACATAAACACATCGTCATGATCGGTGCCACCACCTTTTTGATCAAAAGTTACTTCTATGGCTTTGTAATCTATACCTTTAATCGTAGTGTGCTCGATATAGGTTTTGTGTACGGCCTTATCATTTAATTTATGGGGCAAAGTAGCAAAATAAATAACAGAGTTTAAAGCTTCGGTATACTTGGCATTATCTTTTGGAGAAAGGGAAACAGGTTTTCCGTTTACACTACGTAATAATTGGCCATTATCAAGAAAGTCTATGGTTTCATTACCCTTTTCTTTCATTGACGCGGTATAGATATATTTATTATTATCGTTTTTAAAAGTATAATCCTTGTCACGAAAGGTAAAGCCGTAATGGGCGTTATTATAACGGTTTCCACCATGTGCAATAATCGCTTGCTGAACCAAAAATTCTGCTTCGTCCGGTTCTTCTCTTTGAGTATTTTTATTAATGGACTGTGTTGTTTCAGTAAGCGGTTTCTCTACTGCTTTTTCCTTTTCTTTTGATTTGCAAGAAGATAGACTAAGGAGTACTAATAGCGTGATAAGGGAACAGGTGATTTTCATATATGTTTAAATTTCTACAGCCCCTCTTGGGCTTTGTATAATAGCTTTCAGACTAATTTTTTCGTTCGGTTCTACTCGTAAGTGCACACCTAACTTATGGAATGTATTATAAAGTATGTCGGGATTTGGATGCGTACCATACAGCTCAATCAATTTACAACCCATATCAGGTAAAGCATCATGCGGGTGCGTCTCTGTTTGGCTCCAGTCTACCATAAAAGGAACAAGCTCTATTTCTGGCGTGGACAAGGGTAGTATAAGTTCCCATTTTAATAAAGATCCGTTTGCCGTATTACGACTTCCGCCTGTAATATTTCCCATTTCTGGAAGGTATTGTTTTACTATAATGGCATCTTTTTTAAGCTCGTTAGATTTTAATGCCCAGCGTGTTATTTGGTCATGCGTAAGTATATCTACGCCCATCCATCTTGGTGGTGCTATATTTTTATTAGCCTCATCGGCCGTCAAAAGTTCAAGGTAGGTACCGTTGTCTAAGTTTATTAAAGCATTTTTGGTGCCTTGAGTAGGATGGTGCCCTCCAAAAACGGCCTTAACACCTAGTTTCTTCTCCAGAACGATAACCGCGGAGTCTAAATCACTGACGGTATAAACAATATGGTCTAATAACCTATGATGAGAATTTCCTGAATTCATTAGGATAAAGATATTTTAAAAGTAAGCAGTTACATCATATGTTTCCGAAAATTACCATGGATTCTCTCTATTCTCCCGTTCTGGACCATAGAACCAAAATACCTTTGTTCTAATAAAACTCTAAAAAAATATAATACGATGAAAAGAGCATTGATAATTGGTGGCAGTAGTGGAATTGGAAAAGCAACGGCTCAAAATCTTTTGGACGAAGGCTTGGAAGTACATGTTGTTGGTACGAACCAAGATAAGCTTGCAGTGTTTGAAAAAGAAACAACGGGTAACTTAATAACTCATAAAGTAGATATTACAAGTGCGAAGCAATTGAAGGAGTTGAACAGTAAAATCAAAAGTTGGGATAATCTGGATTATTTGGTGAATGCTTCAGGGATTTTTGGTCCAAAATCTTTTTTAGATCATAGTGAGGCAGATTATGATTCATATATGGATTTAAACAGAGGATTCTTCTTTATAACTCAAACCGTAGCTAAAAAGATGGCGGCTACAGGTGGCGGTTCAATTGTTAATGTAGGTTCTATGTGGGCCAAACAAGCAGTAAAAGTTACGCCATCATCTGCATATTCTATGCAAAAGGCGGGGCTACATTCATTAACGCAACATTTGGCCATGGAGCTGGCTGATTCAAATATTAGGGTTAACGCTGTGTCCCCTGCAGTGGTCGAAACTCCTGTTTATGACAGCGTTTTTGGAGGAAAGGAAGAGGCGCATAAGGCTTTACAGGGTTTGCATGGTTTTCATCCTATTGGACGATACGGGAAACCGGAAGACGTAGCAAATACCATCTCTTTTTTACTATCCGATAAAGCTTCTTGGGTAACAGGTGCCATTTGGGATACAGATGGTGGTGTAATGTCAGGAAGAAATTAATAGTTTATACTTACAAAGTTTTAACGCAGTTCAAAATGCTTGCATTTCTGAATTGCGTTTAATTGCTTCAAAACATGTAATTTCATATTCTAATTATGACAGAAAAAACTTCAGAATATATCATTATAGGAGCCGGATTGTCTGGGCTTACTTCCGCTTTTTATTTAAATAAAAGCGGAATAGCCAATTTTAAGATACTTGAATCCCGTGACCGTGTTGGTGGCCGTATTGTAACCAGAGATGGTATTGATTTTGGTGCTACTTGGTTTCAGACCCATCATGAAAAAGTTATAACACTTTTGGATGAACTTGGCGTAGAGAAATATCATCAGTACAATAAAGGGAAGAGTGTTTTGGTCTATAGCACCATGGCGCCAGAACATTATTTTGAGAACGATCCAGATACGCCATCTGCCTATCGTATGAAGGGAAATTCTCAAGCTTTGATTCATGCTTTGGCCAAACCTTTGTCCGAAAAAATAAATTTGAACACCAATGTTGTTGGTATTTATGAGACTGAAAATGGAGTAAAGATAGAGACTAATAAAGAAACGTATTTTGCAAAAAAGGTTATTGTGACCATTCCACCTTTAATAGCTACTCGCATTTCTTTTTTTCCTGAATTGCCTCCCGAGGTAAATGAAACAATGAACAAGACCCATACGTGGATGAGCAATGCCATTAAGGTGGGCTTGACGTTCAAGACGCCTTTTTGGAGAGCTAAGAATTTTTCGGGTATGCTTATTGGGCAAGTAGGTGCCGTAACGGAGTTGTACGATCATAATGATGCGCAAAATTCACATTTTGCGCTTATGGGATTTGTAAATGAAGGGCTTAGAGATGTGTCTGAAGAAAATAGGAAACAACGTATTTTAGATTATTTATCTAAATATCTTGGAGCTGAAGTATTAGATTACCTTACTTACGAAGAAAAAGATTGGTCTCAAGACAAACATACTTCTTGCGAAACTATTAAATCTATTTATATGAGTCCGTCTTATGGTAACCCTGTATTTAGCAAAAGTTATATGGGCGGGAAATTACGGTTCTCTGGAGCAGAGACTTCAACAATTCATGGTGGGTATATGGATGGAGCCATTTATAGCGGAATCAATACAGTCAAAAAATTTCTAGGTTGATGCGTTAGTGAACTATTTTTTTTGCGACCAAGAGGTAATAAAATAGTCCCAAGCTAAGCGAATGCAACATTCGAAAACCAAAATTGAACAGTACCATTTGCATAAGGAGCATCCTAGAAAGCTTCAGTTTGAGCTGTACGATCTAAATACCTACAGAAAAAAAAGTGGAGATTTAGCTGCAGTGCCCCATTCCCATAGTTATTATCAAATTACATGGTTCTTTAATGAAGGCGGCACACATGCCGTAGATTTTAAAAAGTACGATATTAAGAAGAATACAGTGCTATTTGTTACCAAGGACCAAGTGCATGCTTTTGATGAAAATGAAGAGGTTCAAGGTTGGCTTATTCATTTTAATGAAAATTTTTTTAAGCATACAGATATTGATATGTTTTTGAAATTCAACATATTTCATATGTTGGAAAAACCTTGTTGCACCATTGATGAAAATAGTGTAGCCACGGCGTCTACTTATATTACTTTGATTCAAAATGAATTGCAACAGCGTAATCGTTTTGGTTATGAAGATATCATACGGTTTTTGTTGAAATCTTTTTTAATACAATTGGAGCGCATTCATCAAGGTGATGCTAGTAGGCCCGTTCAACTCAATAGCCTTTATGAAAGGCAGTTTTTTGAGTTTAAAGAGCTGGTAGAATTGCATTTTAAAGATGGACTTTCGGTTGGTGAGTACGCCAATTTTCTGAACGTTTCTCCCAAAACATTATCTACACTTACAAATGCAATCGTAGGGAAATCTCCATCTCAGATTATTTCTCAAAGAACCATGTTGGAGGCTAAGCGTCTGGTACGGTTTACTACTTTGCAGATTAACGAAATTGCTTTTAGGTTGGGGTTCGAAGATGCTTCGTATTTTGTAAAATATTTTAAAAGACATATAGGGCAGTCTCCCAAAAGCTATCGCCAAAGTCAGTTTACTTAAAAAGTCAATAAAAGGTAGACTGTTGAAGAAATCGTTAACTAAATTATTCAAGGTCTGGTAGTTTTAGTGTTTGGTTCTTTAATTTTGCATCGAATTCAAATAATTTTAGGCATTGTTTTTGATTTTCTGAAATTAGGCGGTTTTCCGTTGGAGTAGATGTATGATGGTTTTTGATAAAGTTGGTTGATGAATTATAGTTTTTCTTATCGTTTTAAGGTACTGCGCCTTCTAGTTTATGTAATGGGTTTCACTATATCGTCTTTTTCGCAGGATACGATACAGACCGTTGTTGCCCAAAAAGGTGATGGTATACTTTCTTTATTGAGAAAACAAGGCGTGAATCCTTATGATCATTATGATGATTTTATTTCATTGAATATTGAAAATCTACGAGATAGCATTCACCTGTATGCAGGTAGAACTTACCGAATTCCATCTACAGAGCTTGATACGGTAGCTATTGTGGACTCTATTCAAAGTAAAACCAAAGAAATTAAAAAAATAGAAGGTAAGGTCTATCCCATTTTTGGTGAAGACTATGAAATAGTCCTTCCAAAAAGTAAATTATTGAAAGGTGCGGTCTATTACTTGGTTTCCGGACATGGTGGTCCAGATCCTGGTGCCATGGCCACATACGGAGGTAAATCTATTGCGGAAGATGAGTATGCTTATGATATTACATTACGTCTGGCCAGAGAGCTATTAGCTCATGGGGCAGAAGTGTACATTATAATTAGAGATGAGAATGACGGGATTAGGGATGAGCGTATTTTGGAGATTGATCATGATGAGGTTGCCTATCCAAATAAAACCATTCCTTTAAACCAAGTAGCGCGTTTAAAACAACGTGTGGACATCGTAAATAGTTTATACAAGAAAAACAGAGGTAAGTTCCAACGTTTGATTGTTACTCATATAGATAGCCGCAGTGTGGGGCAGAATATAGATGTGTTTTTCTATCATCATGAGAAGAGTAGAAACGGTAAGAAACTGGCCGAAAGCATACATAAAACCTTCCAAAAGAAATACAAAAAGTAC
Source organism: Zobellia nedashkovskayae (assembly GCF_015330125.1). NCBI lineage: Bacteria > Pseudomonadati > Bacteroidota > Flavobacteriia > Flavobacteriales > Flavobacteriaceae > Zobellia > Zobellia nedashkovskayae. Next base: position 1,982,487 of record NZ_JADDXR010000002.1, read on the forward strand.
CAACCTAACCGTACCTATTCAGGAACTTTTGAAGATAGGACTTCTTTGTATCTTGTAAAAAAGACACACCCAGCAATGACTTTTATTGAAGTGGGGAATATTAAAAATAAGAAAGATCAAAGGCGTATTCTTGAGCCAGAAAACCGACAAGCTTTGGCAAAATGGATTAGCGAAGGGGTACTGCTAGACTATAAATTAGGAGAAATAGGGCCTATTCGTTAAACGGAAATCTTCCGCTTGTAGTAATCGTACAGTTGGTCTGGACCAGCACCCAAGTAATTTTTTAAATGCATTATTCCAAAGTGATATTGCAGTTTTACCATACCTCTTTCTTGATACCTTCTTGCTGATGTCTTTACGTGGCGTGGCAAGATTTTAAAGAATGTACTTTTATATAATCTTCCAATAAACTCATTGTCCTCATAGACAACATAAGCTTCATCAAAACCACCTGAGCGATTAAAAAGTTGCTTTGTGACGAACAAAGATTGGTCTCCGCCTCTGCATATTTCATGATTGACCCGCGTAAACCAAGCAAAAAAGCTTAGAAATAGACTATTGCTGTCAAATTTCATTTGAAAACAACCAGTTTCAAAACCCTCTTCAACAGCATCTATGAGGGATTGGTCAAAATCATGTGGAGGCAACGTATCTGCATGCAGGAAATAAAGAATAACTCCTTTTGCTTTTTGGGCTCCATAATTTAGTTGTTTTGCCCTGCCTTTTTCAGAATGTATAACTCTTGCGCCATTATGTTCTGCAATAGATGTAGTATTATCTACGCTTCCACCATCTACAATCAATATTTCCTTGATGTTTTCTGGGGAGCTGTTCGCGGTTAGATAACTGATTGTTTGGGCAATACCTTTGGCCTCATTCAATACCGGAATAACAATACTTATTTGGGGTCTATTTTTTTTCATTCAAACTCCAGTCGTATGTAACATATTTAATGTCGGCCTTCGGATTTATGTCCTTTTGGCTATAGGCTGTGATGTAATCGATAAGGCTACCGTTGTCGGTAAAATCTTTTTTATACCATTTGAAAATGTTGGAAAGCTGTAATTTTTCTTCGGAAATAATATTTCGGGTAGGGTCGTTTACAAAGTCCTCGGAGGCTTGTTGCAATTGTTCCTCAATTTTTTCGGAAGTATAGGCTTCGTTCAATAGCTTCGGACAGGAGAAAGAAGCACAGTTTATGGCAAAATGAATGCGAGGTTCGTTCATTTTACGAAGAATTTTGTGCTCTATATCTCCTAAGGAAAAGGTTTCGCTGCCAATTTTTACCCATTCTTGACCCCAAGGGTCTTTAATGTCTTTAATGCTTTTAGTAGGGTAGTTATTTAAAATTAACTGTACCGTTGCAGCATTATAGAGATTAATATAATAGGCTAGAGCTTCTTCTTTTGACCATATATCAGACGGACTTGTGTTTCCTAAATACTCTAAGTAAGAGGTAAGTGCTGCCTGGTCGTTGTTGAAGCCTTTATAGTCAACATTACCTGTATTGTCTACATATTTTTCTAAAAGGGAGTTCCATGCGGTGTGGTCTAAAACCTCACTTTGAGAAGTGCCTGAGAATTGGTGTTGCGGCATTTCTTTTCCTCCAAAGAAAGAAAAAAGTCCCGCTAAGGAAAAAATAGATAAAACTGTCATTTGAGCCATTAGTTTAAATTGCATAGCATATAGAATCTAATGATAAGTAGTGCATTTATGCAAAAACTTACATTTTTGGTTCTGCCAATTTTTAATATTGGCCAAGTAGCTTAGTCTATAGCGTCTTTATTAATTCCCTAAATAGTTTTACCATTTTTGGTTCTGCTGCTTCTGCGGTTTTGAGAATCTGTTGTATCTCAGCAGGTTTTAGGTTGTCTGGATTACATTCATCTGTGATAACCGAAACAGCTATGATGGGCAGCTTCAAGTGGTTTGCTACAATAACTTCCGGCACTGTGCTCATTCCAACGGCATCTGCGCCAATTATTTTGAGCATGCGGTATTCTGCCCTCGTTTCCAATTGCGGACCCACTACAGATGCGTATACCCCTTTATGCAAGGTTATATTTTCCTTACTGGCAATGTTTATCAAGGCTTTGCACATGGTTGCATCGTATGGTTCTGACATATCCGTAAAACGCTCTCCAAATTGTGCTACACCCTTAAATGCCAAAGGAGATCCCCCTTGAAGGTTAATGTGGTCGTCAATGAGCATTAAATCACCTTCCTTATAATCTAAGTTAATGGCCCCAGCAGCGTTTGAAATAAACAATTTTTTAATGCCTAATTGGTGCATAACACGAATAGGGTAGGTAATATCCACAAAATCATATCCTTCATAAAGATGGAAACGTCCTTGCATGACCACGGTTTTTTTACCTTCTAAAGTGCCATAAATAAGCATTCCGGAGTGAAATTCTACGGTTGCTAACGGAAAGAATGGAATATGGTTATAATGTGCTTCAATTGCGTCCTCTATTTGATCGGCCAGTTTTCCTAGGCCAGTCCCAAGTACAATACCAATTTCAGGATTATCAAACCCTTTGCTTTGTAAGTAGGCTACGGATTCGTTTAATTGCTTTCGTATCATGCTTTAATGTGTTTTAAATAAGGCTCAAAAGCTTTGATGTCTTTAATATCTTCAAAGATATCCACATCGTTTCGCTCTTCTAAAATATGATGTTTTTCGTTTTTTAAATCTTCTAATGTGTTGGTTAGAACAGTATCATTACCCCAGTCTTTATTAGAAAAGAGCTCTGGTTTAAAACTATTCATACCTAAAAGGTAATACCCTCCGTCTTCCGCAGGTCCAATAACAAAATTGTTTTTCTTTAATTCTGAAAAAGCGTTTTGCAGGTCTTTTTGGTTTAGGTCGTACATATCACTTCCTATCACGATAATCCGTTCAAATCCTGAAGCAAATCCGTCTAGAAAAGCCTTTGCCATACGAACACCTAAGTCTGGTCCGTGCTGAAGTTTTTTGTCAAATATGCTTGAGCTCCAAATGTCATCTTCCCAAATTTCCTCTGAATACCAAACTTGTTTAGCTGCATTTAGGTTTTCTGTGATGTTTACGGTATGGTCAAGCAAAAATTTATAGATATCCAAAGCTACTTCGTTACCAACGGTAGCTGCTAATCGGGTTTTACATTTGCCCAATTGCGGATTCCGTGTAAAGATCAGTAAAAGATTCTTTGATGCTACATTGGTATAATTTACCGTTGCGGCATCTTTTTGTTTTTCTTGCGGAGATATGATACTCAAATGATAATGATTTTAATGATTATGATTTATTGAAAAGGAAATTCTGTAAAAAGTATTAGACGTTTATTTGTCATAAACTTTCTCTCCGCTGGTGAGTAGTTTTCCCCAATGCTTATTAAAGGCATGTACCTGTTCCGTTGTATTTCCTATAGAATCATATACCGGATATCCTTCGTTTTTCCATTCAAAAATACCTCCATATAGATTTTTGACATTGGTGTAGCCTGCTTCTTCTAATTCTTCGCCAATATTTTCAGAACGTACTCCTATAGAACAGTAAACGACTATTTCACTGTTTTTATTTTGGACTTTTTGTATAACAGAGTCCAGTTGAAAGGTGTCATAACCCACCCAAATGGCATTTTCTAAATGGCTTACATCGTATTCCTCCTTCTCCCGGGCATCCAATAAAATCGGATTAGAGACTTTTTCAAGTGTTTGAACATGAATATAGTCAACGGATTCTTTGTTGAGTTTTTTGAGGGTCTTGTCTATCTTACTTTGAGAAAAAGAAATAGAGGCTATTAGGAAAAATATGAGGGTACTTAATATGGTTTTCATGAGAATGTAATTGGTAGTGCAATAGCAAATATACTATTTAAATTAGCAGAGCTTTGTTAAGTAAAGGCTAAGGGTGTTGCAATTCTATATGGTTTTTTGCAACCATTTCATGAGCCAGGGCTTCTAGGTCAATACCCATATTTTCTTTGTTTACTTTTAAAGCTTGGGTGCGTAGCACCACCGGGAGATTGGAATAGCCGTCTTTAGCACCTAATATCATACCTGCTACCGCAGCAACGGTATCATTGTCACGACCGTAGTTTACTATAAATTGCATGGTTTGTTCAAAATCACCTTCGCCATACTGAAGTGCGGTAATCAGAATTTGCCAGATTTCCCCAGAGTGAAAGGGAATAGTTTTTTCATGCTCTTCTAAAAATTGATAAGCCATTTCTTGACGTGTCCAGTCCTGTTGATTACCTTCAAATCCTTTAGGAATTTTAAAAAGAATACTGTCTTGGGTCGTTAAGGTATCAGTTAAGGCGAGTTGCTTTAAAGCGAGTATTTTTTTAACGGAGGCATCTGCCATGTCATATGAAATGCGTCCTACTAACCTGCTATCTTGGTAACCCAGTGGATCTACAAAAGTTACAGTGTTCATGATAGAATCCATATTTGTGGTGCGGAGCGCCATATGCGTCATGGCTGAAACCAAAGCCGAAATATCTTTAGCATATCCCAAGTCGAACAAAGTGTGTTCGTAAGCAAGTTCATACGCCTTTTCAGGGGTGTTGCTAACCAATCCTAGCATAGGTGTGTACAACTGCCCTGCACAGGACATTTCACCTCCATAAAAGCGGTTCATGGCTTTTAAGTAGGTCTCAGTATCTTTTTGATAGGCCATACTTACACGGGCCCATTCTTTAATCCAGTCTATTTTCTCAATTTGAGTATCTAAAAAATCTGTGTCGGGTACGGAACCGCTATCACTTATAGCCTTGGTGAGCGACCCATAGTACTCCGTAATAAAATTGGCAAAGTTAGAGGCATTGAGGTTTCCCTTGTTTTGAGATAGGTACTTGACCATGGCATATTTCCAACGGGTATCGTCAGTGGTAGCGCCGGCAATTAAGTTATGACCCCATGTGCCTTCGGGAGATTGTTGGCGAACGGCAGGGGTCAATGTTGTAATATATCCGTATTTAAGTTGAATGTCTTTTCGGGACCACATTTCTGTAGAAGCGCCCATAGCATCACCAATGGCAGAACCAACCAATGCACCCAAAACCTTGTCATAATAGACTTCTTGTGAAAGATGTAAGGTGTCTGAAGTGTACTTGGTTTTATTTGGTGTAGGTATATCTATTGGTGTTGTAGTCTCTTTACAGCCAATGGATAAGAGAATTAGAAAGAACCCTATTAACCGTTTCATGAAGTTAAAACGAGTTTACGCGCTTTTTTTAAAAGCTTACTTTTTTCTTTTAAGGAACGTTCAAGAGGTAATTGAGCTAGTCCAATAAGTCGTCTCATAATCTCAATGCCGGCCACTTGGGACATCAATTTTAAATCAGCGTCGCCTTGGTAAGCATTATGTATACGTTTCATATAGCCTTTCTTGCCTGTAGCAATAATGATGTGCGCGGCCATAACACCCAAGTCAAATTCAGGAAAGCCTACAAAACCGAATTCCGGATCTATAATGTAAAGATTGTCTGCTTCCGTCATCCAGCTACCAGGGTAATAATCGCCATGTAGCAAGGTATTTCCGGGTGATAAGTATTTTTTTCCAACCTTCTTTACAACTTTTTTTATCTTTTTGTCTCCTTTAAACTGAAGCGAAAGTTCTTGAAGTCCAGGTTGTATATCGTCTAATTGAAATCCGTTGTCTTCTAAAAAAGGAAGCTCAAAAACATGTTGGTGGTTAAGTTGGCGCATTTCCATATTCTCGGGAAAGTTGCTAGGAGCTTTTTTCCGATGAATAAGACCTAAGATGAAAATAAGACGGTCTAATTGGCCATTTGATATAGACTGTTTGTCATAGATATAGGTCATGTCTTCACAGTTCCCTAAATCTTCTAGCAACAACAGATTTTCAGAAGCATCAAAACCAATAATTTTTGGAACATGAGCATGAACAGCATTATCCCTAACGGCTTGGTAGAATTTTTTTTCTACAGTAATCCTGTCCAAAGGAGCTTTGATCTGCTGGTACTTCTGTACATATGGGCGGGATTGTTTTAAGATAAAAGAACGTTGGTCTGTTATAACGCGGAGTACCACGTTCATGTTTCCGTCACCCGGTTTTTCTACAGCAGTTAGTTTTTCTGCCGTATGTAGCCATTCTTTGGATTGTAGATAATTCTGAAGTTCCTCTAGTGGGGTGTTGGTGTCTATTGCGGTCAAAACAATTGTTTTATGCAATATAAGTCCAAAAACAAAAAAATCCTTACGTGAGTAAGGATTTTTTGTGGTGCCTCCAGGAATCGAACCAGGGACACATGGATTTTCAGTCCATTGCTCTACCAACTGAGCTAAGGCACCATGCCCGTTTGCGGGGTGCAAATATAATTTCAAATTTATGATATGCAAACAAAAATCGAAAAAAAGATGTTTTTTAAGTAACATTTTTTGATCTTTGTATCTATGAACTTAGTAATTGATGCTGGTAATACTTGTGTGAAACTAGCGGTGTTTGAGGGAGATAACCTCATATTCCGGCAGAATTCAGACGTGCAAAACGTAGCTCGAGAAATAAAAGAAATTTGTGACCATTATCCCAAAATAAAACGCGGAATCATAGCTTCGGTTGGAAATTTGGACCGAAAAGTGATGTCAGTGTTGACCGTTTTCTGCGAAGTTCACGAATTAACGCCCTCAAGCAAAACCCCTTTTAAGAACTCTTATGCAACGCCACAATCTTTGGGTGTTGATCGTATTGCTTTGGCAACGGCGGCATTTTATCATAACCCTAAAGGAAATAGTTTAATCATTGACGCGGGTACTTGCGTCACTTATGACATGGTAAATGATTACGGAGAGTATTTGGGCGGGGCTATTTCACCTGGTTTGCATATGAGATACAAGGCATTGCATGAACAAACTTCAAAATTACCGTTATTGACGCCAAAAGAATTAGTAGACTATATCGGAAACTCTACAGAAACCAGTATTCATAGTGGTGTAGTAAACGGTATCTGTCAAGAAATAGACGGTGTAATAGATCAATACAAATCTCGTTTTGCAGATTTAACAGTTATTTTAACAGGTGGTGACATGCTATTTTTGTCTAAACGGTTAAAAAATACCATATTTGCGGACTCCAAATTTCTCCTAGTAGGATTAAATTATCTGTTGGAATACAACAAACGCTAATGATCAGAAAAATAGGTTTTGCCATAATTTGCCTTTTTGCAACAGGCATGTACGCTCAAGATGGTTCAGTTTCCCCATATTCATATTTTGGTTTAGGAGAGTTAAGAAGCGGTTCTACTGCGGAAAACCAAATGATGGGTGGGATAGGTATGTATGCCGATAGTATTCATGTTAACCTTAAAAACCCAGCTGCTTACGGTGGATTAGGGATTCAAGGCCGTGATGATTTTGGTATAACCACATATACGGCTGGTCTATCTTACAAACAAACTAGTTTAAAGAGTTATACAGAGAGTCAGACCACTGCGGTTACCAACTTGGATTATCTTTCTATTGGCTTAAGTATTAAGAAGGGTCTAGGAATAGGTTTTGGTATTATACCGTATTCTTCTGTGGGCTATAATTTTGAAGATTTAGTTGGAACTGAAGGTTCTCAAGAAATAAACCAATACTCCGGAGACGGTGGTGTAAATAAAGTCTACATGTCCGTTGGATATGAATTTGCTAAGGATTTCAGCATTGGTGTTACCGCAAATTATAATTTCGGAAGAATTGAAACGCTTAAAGTTCAAAGTAACGAAGGTATATTGTTAGGTTCTAAAGATGAGAGAGTCTCTAGAATAAACGGAGTAGATTTTAATTATGCACTTAGTTATTCTCCTGCAATTGATGAGGCGCACACTTTGGTTACATCTGTACGCATAAATACTCAAGCCAATCTTACGGCAAGAAATACACAGAGAATTGGTTCTTTTATAGGAAGCCCTACTCAAGAACGTTTTGTAAATGAAGTAGATTTAGCAGCTCAGGGCAGAGAGGATACAGGAATAACTATACCTACAATAACTACGTTGGGTATCGGTTACGGTAAAGATATGCAGTGGTTCTTGGGTGTTGAGTATAGTTTTCAAAAGCTTACCGATTTCTCGAACGACTTTTTAGAAATAGACAATTTGGTTTACAAAGACGCCAGTACATTGGCATTGGGTGGTTTTTATACACCGGAGAGAAATTCTTTTGGAAGCTATTTCAAGAGAGTGACTTACAGGGCTGGTGTACGCTTAGAAAAGACCGGAATGTATGTTAATGAGAAAGATATAAACAATTTTGGCATAACTTTTGGATTGGGTCTACCGTTGGGTAACAATCTCTCTAATCTTAACTTAGGTTTTGAAGTTGGAAAAAAAGGGACTACAGCCGCAGATCTAATAGAGGAGAGTTACTTTAAAGTTAATCTCGGATTGTCTTTAAGTGATCAATGGTTTAGAAAAAGAAAGATAAACTAAGATTGAAAAAATACCTGAGGTTTTATTAGGGTTTAACCGATTTATTAAAAGATTATTGAATAAATTCGCAAAAAAAATCTCGAAAAGGCATTTTCTAAATTTCCCTTAGAGCTCTTGATAAAAAATTAGTACATTACCCAACCAAAAATTAGAACATAATAACGAGCCATATTGACTCTGGGCACTAACCACGATTTTGATTGGCAATTTGTAATTTGAAAAACAAGTAAAAATTAAGAAATGAAAACAAAACTTTACTTCACGGCGATTATGCTTTTAGGGTTTATGGGAGTAAGTCATGCCCAAGCTCAGAATCAAGAATGTATGACCAACTTATCTATATATGTTGAGCATGCAAAAGTTAAAAATTATGAGGCCGCATATACGCCTTGGAAAATGGTCTATGATAACTGTCCAGATATTAACCGGGCGAATTTTATTTACGGCGAAAAAATATTGGAAGACAAAATTGAAAAGTCTTCCGGTGCTGATAAAGATGGCTACATAAAAGATATGTTGGCTTTGTATGATAACAGCGCAAAGTATTTTCCAAAAAAATATTCTCCAGCAGTAGTTGGTATTGACAAAGCTTTGTTTTTGTACGATAACAAAATGGCTTCTGATGAGGAGTTGTATGAAATGCTAGGTTCTGCTTTTGAGAACGATCCTAAGAACTTTAAGAACCCAAAGGCTTTATACCTTTATTTTTCAAGTTTAGTAGACTTGCACAAAGGTGGTAAAAAAGAATTGCAAGAAGTTTTTGATGTTTACGATAACGTAAATGATAAAATTGAGGAAGAGAATAAAAAACTAACTGGCGTAATTACACAGTTGCTTCCTAAAGATTCTACTGGTACAATCACGTCTAAAGAAAAAAGAAGTTTAAAAATTGCAACTACCAACTCTGAATCTTACGGTAAGATTGCTGGTAGTGTAGATTCTAAGCTTGGTGCTTTAGCAGATTGTAGTAACCTTATTCCTTTGTACGAAAAAAGTTATGAAGAGAAAAAAGGAGATGTTACTTGGGTAAAAAGAGCAGTAGGTAGAATGTTCAACAAAGAATGTACTGATGATCCTTTATTCCAGAAGTTGTTTGAAGCTCAGTTAGCTTTAGATCCATCGGCAAGTGCTTACGTTTATGGTGGTACTTTAAAAATGAAAAACGGAGATACTAAAGGAGCCCTTGCAGATTTTGACAAGGCAATGAGTTTAGAAACCGATTCATATAAGAAATCTGATATTGCTTATAAAGTAGCAGTTATCAATAAAAGAAAAGGTAGTAAGTCTACAGCTAGAAAGTATGCTCAAATGGCCATCAGCGCTAATAAAGCAAACGGTAAAGCGTATTTATTAATAGCAAACCTTTACGCTACAAGTGCTAACGATTGTGGTAGTACTCCTTTTGAAAAGAGAGCTATCTATTGGAAAGCTGCAGATATGGCTCGTCAGGCTGGTCGTGTAGATCCTGCTGTTAAGGGGTCTGCTAATCAATCTGCTGCTAGTTACGCTGCTAAAGCACCTTCTAAAACAGATATCTTCAACTCTGGTATGGCTGGTAAAACAGTAACCTTTAGTTGTTGGGTAGGTGGTAGCATAAAAGTACCGAATTTATAGAAAGATGATTTCATCTTACGGATATAGTCTTAAAAGTATTGCCATGGTTTTCACCATGGCAATACTTTTTTTTTCTTGTCAGGATAACTACGAAAGGTCTGGCCAGGAAAAAGCACCTTTGGTATATCCAATGGGGATTGCTGAAAATTTTACGGCTACATATACTGAAGCCAGAGAGATGCTTGAAAGCGAAGACTCTACTTCTACCAGGGTAATAGCGGTATTGACAAGTCCGTTAAACGAAGATTATAATAATTTAGAGTTTCCTTACCGTACTTTTCCAAAAGGGCTGTTGGTGCACTATTTTAATGAAACTGGGGAAAAGAGTATCATTAAGGCCGATTATGGAATTATTTATTCTGCCACAAATGTGATAGATTTACAAGGAAATGTCGTTATTGAAAGCCACGATGGAAAGAAACTAGAGACCCCACAATTATTTTGGGATCAAGATGATAACTGGATTTTTACCCAAGAGAAGTTTAAATTTACGAATCCTGAAGATGGGACTATTATGGATGGTGAAGGAATGGATTTCAATAAAGATTTAAGTTTCTTCAATGCCCATAAAACTTATGGTCTAATGACTATTAAAGAAGAATCAAATGACTAGAATTTTAAAATATACTGAATACTTATACGTGGCTGTTGCCTTTTTCTCTTTGTATAGAATTTTTACTGATTGGAATACGGATAGACAATCTGCCTATTTGTTTATTTTCTTCGCCGCAGTTTCAATAGGTATGTTCTTTTTTAGAAGAAACTACAGGAAGAAGTTTGAACAGCATAAACAAGATAATCAACAATAATTGTGGAAACACCCATTTTAATTATTGTTTTGTCCCTGCTGTTTTCAGCTTTTTTTTCAGGGATGGAGATTGCATTTATCTCCGCCAATAAAATACATATAGAAATAGAGAAGAAACAAGAAGGTCTTTTGGCCAAGGTGTTAACGCGCCTAACCAAAAAACCATCTAAGTTCATTGCTACAATGCTTATTGGCAATAATATTGCTTTGGTAATATATGGCCTTTTCATGGGGGATTTACTCATGGAATGGTTTCAGGGCATGGTCCCTACCAATAGTGAGTTTCTTAATATAGTCTTGGGAGATTTCAGTTTGGTAACACAAACAGTCATATCTACGCTTATCATCCTTTTTACGGCAGAATTTCTTCCTAAAGTTCTTTTTCAGATTTACTCCAATGTTTTGCTTAAGTTTTTAGCTGTACCGGCTTATCTTTTTTACCTTCTGTTCTCAGTAATTTCAGACTTCGTTATTTGGGTGTCCGATGCCATTTTAAAAGCGTTTTTTAAGACCGAAGGAGATGAAGTGCAACTCGCTTTTAGTAAAATAGAATTAGGGGATTATATTACGGAACAAATGGAAGCCGTAGAAGAAGAGGATGATGTGGATTCTGAAATCCAAATTTTTCAGAATGCTTTAGAATTTGCTGCGGTCAAGGCGCGTGAGGTTATGGTTCCACGAACAGAAATCATGGCTGTAGAGCTTGAGGAGAGCCCTAAAAATTTAGCTAAATTATTTACGGAAACTGGGTATTCAAAAATTCTTGTTTATAAAGACACGATAGATAATATTATAGGCTATGTGCATTCGTACGAGCTTTTTAAGAAACCAAAGACCATTAAGAGTATTCTTTTACCTGTAGAATTTGTACCTGAAACGATGTTAATTCAAGATATTCTCAACGTTCTAACCAAAAAGAGGAAGAGCATTTCTGTGGTTTTGGATGAGTATGGTGGTACGTCCGGCATCATGACGGTAGAGGATATTGTAGAAGAACTCTTTGGTGAGATTGAAGATGAGCATGATACTACAGATTTAATAGAAGAACAGTTAGAGGATAATACATATAAATTTTCTGCTCGTTTAGAAGTAGATTATTTAAACGAGATGTATAAGTTAGAGCTTCCTAAAAGTGAAGAGTATGAGACACTTGGCGGATTGATTGTGAATGATACAGGAGAAATCCCTGAGCAAGATTCAGAAATACAAGTGGAAAATTTCCTGTTTAAAATAATTGAAGTCTCAAATACGAAAATCGATTTAGTGTCAGTACAAATCATTGATAAAGAATAGTTTTTCAATCCTTTTATAAATTGAAGGAAAAATGGTAATTTCGCACACTGATTAAACAAAAACCTAATTAATGGCAATTTTAGAGAATATAAGAAAACGGACCACCGTTCTAATACTTATCATAGGCTTGGCCCTATTCGCATTTGTTATTTCCGGCGTATTTACTAACGGAGATGTTAATGGTAAAGTAGGCTCTAGTATAGCTGAAATTAATGGTGAAGAGATTTCCATAGATGCGTTTCGCCAAAAGGTGGATGTTGCTTCAAGGAGGTCTGCCAATGCATCTACGATGCAAACAGTAAACCAGGTATACGATCAAGAAGTTCGTAATGCGGTTTTAGGACAGCAGTTTACAGATTTAGGTGTGGATATAGAGCAAGATCAAATTTTGAACTATATAAGTACGATACCATCTTACTCTCAGAGTCCACAATTTCAGAATGAAAGTGGTGTATTTGATCAAAACAAGTTTAGGAACTTTGTAGCTGAACTTAAGATGAATAATCCTGAGCAATACAACCTTTGGTTGCAAGATGAACAGGCAATTGTTCAAAGTGCTAAGCAACAGACCTATTTCAACTTAATAAAAGCGGGTGTTGGCGCAACTTTAAAAGAAGGTGAGCTAGACTATAAATTGGCAAACGACAAAATCGACATCAAGTATGTTCGTATTCCGTTTACTTCTATAGCTGATAGTACCATCGCAGTTTCTAAAAGTGAGATTCAGACGTATATCAATAATCATAAAGAAGATTTCAAGCAAGAGCCTGCTAGGGATATTCAATTTGTTTATTTTCAAGAGAAGGCTTCTGTGGCAGATGAGTCTGCGGTAAAAGAGGCTATCACTAAATTGATGGACAATACAGTAGAGTATAATGCTCAGACTGATAAGAACGATACTATTGCTGGTTTTAAAACTGCTACCAACATGATGGCGTTTTTGGATCGTAATTCAGATATTAAGTTTGATACTATCTACAAGTCTAAAAAACAACTGCCTGCTAAGTTTGCAGATACGTTAATGACGTTGCAAGTTGGTGAAATGTTCGGTCCATATAGAGACGGAGATTTCTTCAAGGTTTCTAAGATGATGGATAGGAAACCTAACGGTTCCGTAAAGGCTAGTCATATTCTTATTGCTTATGCTGGAGCGCAACGTGCAAATCCGGATGTGACAAGAACTAAAGAAGAAGCTGAAGCTGAAGCTAAGCGTTTGCTTACAGAGGCTAAAAAGAAAGATGCAAAGTTTGTAGAATTGGCACGTGATAACTCTGATGGTCCTTCTGCACCTAATGGAGGTGATTTAGGGTATTTCCAAGAAGGTAGAATGGTACCTGCTTTTAATGATTTCGCTTTTGCGAATAAAGTTGGAACAGTTGGTATGGTTGAAACCGATTTTGGTTTTCACATTATAAAAATCGATGACAAAGAAGATGTAGTTCAAGTAGCTACTTTAGCTCGTGAGATTGAGCCGTCTGAAGAAACAACCAACAAGTTGTTTACAGATGCTACCAAGTTTGAAATGGAGTCTATTGAATCTAGTAAGGCATTTTCAGATCTAGCAAAGGAAAATGAGTATTTGGTTCGTCCTGTAAACAAAATAAAAGCAACTGATGAAAATTTACCAGGTCTATCTGCACAAAGGAATATTGTACAGTGGGCTTTTCAAGAAGATGTTAAAGTTGGTGATATCAAACGTTTTGACTTAACAGGTGGTTACGCTGTAGCTCAGTTAACAAAAACTTACCAAGAAGGTCTTATGTCTGTTGAAGATGCTTCTGCACTTGTTCTTCCTAAGCTTAGAAAAGAACGTAAAGCAGCACAAATCATCGAAGCTAATAAAGGAAAATCTATAGAGGATCTTGCAAAAGATAATAATGTAAGTGCATCTACGGCATCTGCTTTAACAGTTAAATCGCCAACTATTCCTGGAGCTGGTTCTGAGCCTGCAGTTGTAGGAACGGCATTCGCAATGAAAGAGGGTGCAACTTCTGACCTTATTGAAGGTAATACAGGGGTTTATAAGTTAACGGTTACCAAGAAAACGGAAGCTCCAAAATTGGACAATTATAGCATGTATGCTACTTCTGTCAAAAGTTCTCGTGAGTCAAGAGTTAATACCGCAGTTTATGAAGCATTAAAAGATGCTTCTGTAATTGAAGACAAAAGAGCTTCTTTTTATTAAGAAATAACTTTACAGAGTATAAAAAAAGAGCCTTTCATATGAAAGGCTCTTTTTTTATAGCACTATTTCTAAATAGGGTATAACTGTATGATAGCCTTTTTTTGTAAAATAGTCAGGTGTATGTTTATTTCCGGTAGCTAGGACAAAATCTCCTCCCCAAGCACCTAAACTTTTAATTATTCCAGGATAGTCAGGAAAAAGCTGTTGTTTAATGGTCTTGGTTTGTAGTATTTGGGCCAAAAGTATTTCGTGGCGTTCCATTAATGTCTCAAAAGTAGCTAAGTCTTCGCTTTTTGCTATCTCTAAAGTCAATCTTGTTATACTATCTGTGAGTCTGTGAACGTCGAAATCCATTTTCCGATATTGGGCAATACCTTCTCTGCTATTTTGTTTTTTATCAAGGTGAATAAAGAAAAGGGATTTCTTGAATTTTGGATTAAAATCTATTGCAGTCACTGTTGGAACTTTGTCTTTTACTTGATAAAGAATGGGACTATCGTTTTGAGCGCATGCAATGTCATAACCACTTCCTGAAAAAGCATTCCATAAAAGTTGGAAAGCATCTACCTCTGCCCATTGGGCAATATTGTTTATAAATGTTGATGATGAGCCTAGTCCCCAATCTCGAGGAAAATCTAGTTTGGTCTCAACTTTGAAACCTTCTGTACCCGATAAAAAATTAGGATTCAGTTTTTTTGCTTCCCTTAGGAGGTTAAAAAGAACTCCGTCTACTGATTCTTCTGAGGTTTCTTTTTTGCCTTCTAGTATTTTATCAATGTTTAGAGAGGTCGTAAACCAAGTTTCACCTTCATTATCAAGACTTTTCCAATCCAGTTTTTTAGTTTGGTTAGTTGTTATTTTAAGGAATTGACCATATTTTGTGGGTACAGCAAGGCCTTTGGCGCCATCTAGTATAGCATATTCGCCTGTTAGGAGTAATTTTCCGTTACTGTAGAATTCTTTTGTCATTTGGTGTTCCTGAGCTTTTCAAAAGCTTCTACAACCGCATTGTGGGTAGCAGGGTGCTTTTTAAAATGATGGGTCAAGATTTCCTTTTCTTCATCCGTAGCTCCCAATTGGTTTAAAATGTTCAAAAGGTGCATTTTCATGTGCCCTTCTTGAATACCTGTCGTGACCAAGGAACGAACAGCAGCAAAGTTCTGTGCCAATCCGGCAACTGCAACAATCTGCATCAACTCTTTTGCTGATGGTTTTCCTAATAGCTCCATAGCTAGTTTTACAAGAGGATGAAGACTTGTAAGTCCGCCTATAGTACCGAGTGCCATGGGAAGTTCAATCCAGAATCTGAAAATACCGTTTTCTATAGTGGCATGGGTCAGGCTGGTATATTGCCCGTCTTTGGCTGCGTATGCATGTATACCAGCTTCTATGGCTCTAAAATCGTTCCCTGTGGCCAATACAACGGCATCTATACCGTTCATGATGCCTTTGTTGTGAGTTACGGCTCTGTGCGGTTCAACTTGGGCAATATTTACTGCTTGCACCATTTTTTCGGCAAACTGTTGTGATGTTTCTGTGTTTCCGTTTTTCAATTCTGTAACGGGGCAGCTTACTTCGGCACGAACAAGGCAGTTGGGAACATAATTAGATAGAATACTCATCACTATTTCAATTGCCTTTTCTTCCTCTGTGAAAATAGAAAACGATTGTGCCTCGGCTTTAAAAGTTTTAGCAAATTGTTCCAGACATGAATTTATAAAGTTGGCACCCATGGCATCCAGTGTCTCAAAGGTGCAATGCAATTGGTAATAGTTGTCTAGAGCATCTGTTTTGTCACGTAATTCTATATTATTGATTCCGCCACCTCGTTTTTCCATGTTTTTGGTAATGGAAGAGGCATCGGAAAGAAGTTTGGAGAGTACTTGCTCAAAGAAAGACATAAGGTGCTCTTTACTGCCATGGTACATAAAATGTACTTGTCCTATTTTTTCAGTACCCAGAACCTCGGTTTTAAATCCTCCTTTATCCAGCCAGAATTTAGCGGCTTTACTTGCGGCAGCTACTACAGAACTTTCTTCTATAGCCATTGGTATGGCATAGAGTTTATCGTTTATTAAAAAATTGGGTGCTATACCAAGAGGCAGATAATAATTGGTTATAGTATTTTCTATAAACTCATCATGCAATTTCTGCACATCTTCGTTAACGTTCCAGTACCTTTTTAATAGAATTTTTGCTGCTTCTGGATCGGCTGTGTAGTGTGTTGTTAGCCAATCTATTTTTTGATTTTTAGTCAGTTTTGAAAATCCCTCTATGGGCTTGGTCATAGCATTTGGTTTCGGTCAGTAAAGATAATGATAATCGTTTATACCTAAGATTGCGATAAAGCGCGATAAAACAAGGGATTTTTATGATTTAAAGTTTATTTCTTTGTAAAATAATCACTAAACTTGGGCGATTTAAATCTTTTTATAACATTCTATGCGAAAAATAGTTTTAAGCGTCTCTTTTGTCTTCGTCTTTTTGGCGTTTTCTTATGCACAAAAGAAGCAAGTTACAGTAGAGGCAGTCTATGGTGGTGAATTTTCAATTGAAAGACTCGATGCGCTGAGGTCCATGAAAAATGGCAAGCAATATACCATCTTAAATAGAGGTGAAAACGGAGTTACTACTATTGATAAGTTTAATTATGCTACTCAGAAAAAAGTGGAAAGCATTGTTAGCTCAGCAGATTTACCAGAGATTAATACTTTTAGTTCATACCAATTCAGTGATGATGAATCTCAGGTATTATTAGCTACCGAACTAGAACCGATTTTCAGACATTCTACGCTCGGTATTTTTTATGTGTTCAATTTAAAAACAAAAAAACTTACCAAAGTTTCTGACACAAAGATTCAAGAACCTAAACTTGCTCCTGACGGAACAAAGGTTGCCTACGTTGCCAAGAACAATCTATATCTGTTTGATTTGACTTCTGGAGACACAAAGCAATTTACTACAGACGGTGAAAAAAATAAAATAATAAACGGGGTAACGGATTGGGTATATGAAGAAGAATTTGCATTCGTCCGTGCTTTTGATTGGAATACCGACGGAACTAAAATTGCTTTCTTACGTTTTGATGAAACTGATGTTCCCGAATTTTCTATGGATGTTTTTGGAACGGATTTATACCCAACTCAAGAAACGTTCAAATATCCTAAGGCCGGTGAGGCAAATGCTAAGGTAAGTCTACATATGTATGATGTTAAGGCAGGCAGTACTGCTTCAGTTGATTTAAACGATGCCTATTATATTCCGCGAATAAAGTGGATGAATAATTCTAACTACTTAAGTGTTCAGACACTTAACAGACATCAAAACGATTTAAAGCTTTACTCTGTAGATGCAAAAAGCAATACGGCATCTATACTTCTAGAAGAGAAAGACAAGTCGTATATAGATATTACAGATAACCTTACCTTCTTAGAAGACGATAGCTTTATATGGACAAGTGAAAAGGATGGTTACAATCATATTTACCTTCACGATCAAGATGGTAATCTTATTACGCAAATAACAAAAGGTTCTTGGGAAGTAACGCAATACTACGGTTACGACCAGAACGAGGACAAGGTATATTACCAATCTACCGAAAATGGTTCAATTAACCGTGGTGTTTATAGTATTGAGAGTAGCGGAGCGAATAAAAAAGCTTTGGTAGCGGATGAAGGAACCAATGCTGCCGATTTTAGTGCAGATTTTACGTATTTCATTCATACGTATTCAAATTCCAAAACACCTCCTGTATACATGCTGCACAAAGCACTTAGCGGTAAAAAGGTAAAGGAGATAAAAAACAATAATGCCTTACTTGAAAAATTGAAGGGTTATGAACTGAGCGAAAAAGAGTTTTCTACCATCAACATAAATGGCAATGAGCTAAATATGTTTATGGTGAAGCCTAAGGATTTTGATGCTTCAAAAAAATACCCTTTGTTGATGTATCAATACAGTGGCCCAGGTTCACAGAGCGTATCCAATAGTTGGTTGGATGCTCGAGATTTCTGGCATCAACAATTAGCTTCTCAAGGTTATGTCGTTGCCTGTGTAGATGGCAGAGGAACTGGTTTTAAAGGAGCTGATTTTAAAAAATCGACATATTTGAACTTGGTTAAGTATGAAACTGAAGACCAAATTGCGGCGGGTAAAGAATTGAGTAAACTGCCGTATATAGACGAAAATAGAACCGGGATTTGGGGATGGAGTTTTGGTGGTCATATGGCAACAAATTGTATTCTTAAAGGGAATGATGTTTTTGAAACCTCCATTGCGGTTGCTCCAGTTACAACTTGGCGTTTTTATGATACCATTTATACCGAACGTTTTTTACGTACACCGGAAGAAAATCCTGCTGGTTATGATGAGAACTCTCCTCTTAACTATCCTGAAATGTTGAAAGGTGATTACTTATTGGTTCACGGTTCCGGTGATGATAATGTTCATGTTCAGAATTCAATGCGAATGATAGAAGCATTGGTGCAAGCTAACAAACAATTTGATTGGGCCATTTACCCTGATAAAAACCACGGGATTTATGGTGGCAATACTCGTGTGCACCTTTTTAATAAAATGACAAATTTCTTGGGCCAGCACCTTCTGCAGCCAAAAAAGTAAACGACCAAAACAACAAAGATTAGTGAAGGAAGTTCTTGGAGACAAGAAGGTGAGCCAGATTAAAAAAGAGTACTTTAATCAGTTTTTGAGCTAATCTCGATAGAAATCAATTTAACAAACAACGAAGTTTATGGCATTAGTAGAAAAGGCACCGCATGAAAAGGAGCTGTTCGGGCACCCGGTAGGTTTGTACATTCTGTTCTTTACAGAAATGTGGGAACGTTTTTCGTATTACGGGATGAGGGCTATATTAGTTTTGTACTTAGTAACTCAGACTTCTGAGGTAAATCCTGGTTTGGGTTGGACTAATAATGAAGCACTGGCACTTTACGGTTGGTATACCATGTTGGTTTATGTGGCTTCTATACCAGGCGGAATTATAGCTGATAGAATTTTAGGGCAAAAGAAAGCTGTTATCGTGGGGGCAATTCTTCTTGTTATTGGTCATAGTATTTTGGCAATTGAAGAAATGTGGGCATTTTATACAGGTCTAGGATTCATCATTTCTGGTGTTGGTATGTTGAAACCCAATATTTCCACCATGGTCGGAGGCTTATACAAAAAAGGAGATATAAGAAGAGATAAAGGGTTTACGATTTTTTATATCGGAATAAATGTAGGTGCATTTCTTTCGAGTTTGATAGTTGGATACGTGGGTGAAGTATATGGCTGGCATTATGGATTCGGACTAGCCGGTATCTGTATGTTATTTGGTCTTGTTCAATTTATTCTTGGTCAAAAATATCTCCATGGGGTTGGTGATTATTTGGGTAAATCGGAAAATGAGGAAGATAGGGAATCTTTGAAAAGACCTTTGACAAAAATTGAGAAAGACAGAGTTATCGTGTTGATTATATCTTTTTTAATGGTTATTGTATTTTTTGGAGCCTTCGAGCAAGCTGGTGGCTTAATGAATATTTACGCAAAGGATTATACCGATAGAATGTTCCTTGGATTTGAAGTACCGGCATCATGGTTTCAGGCTGCTAATGCATTCTTCATTATCACATTAGGAACCGCCGTTGCGGGCTATTGGGCAAAGCGAAAATTAAAAGGGAAGGAAGCATCTTCATTATTTAAAATGATAATGGGCCTTATAATAATGGGTACAGGATTTTTATTTATGACAGCTGCAACTGCACAATATCAGGCTACGGGTTCATCTGCTATGTATTGGTTGGTTTTGGCTTATTTGTTTCATACTGTTGGTGAACTTAGCTTGTCACCAGTGTCACTTTCATTTGTCACCAAATTAGCTCCTGCAAAATATGCTTCATTGATGATGGGTCTATATTTTGCTACTACTGGATTAGGAAATAAAGTAGCAGGGCTTTTAGGTGAGTCTGCATCACAGTTTGGTGAGTATAAGGTATTTACTGGAATAGCAATTTTCTGTATATTATTTGGTCTTTTAGTTGGTGTGTTTTTCAAAAAACTAAAAGCCCTAACCCATGGTGCAGAAGATGACGAAAGAGAAATGACAAATGCCGATGCTCTATAAGGAGCTAGGATACAGTAAATCTTAATTAAAATAATAAGCTCCCTTTTCGCCAGTTGCGTGAAAAGGGAGTTTTCTTTTTGAACAGGTTTGCTTCCATCTTTTAATATAAGAGGTATAGTTACTACCATCTGCAATAATATATTTTGGTTTTAGCGTAGTAATAGCTCTTTCAAGATTCAGTTTGGGAGATTGGGTAAGAATGAGATAATCAACAGGGGTTTCTTCATTTGGGTATACACTAAGACTATCAATAACCAAAACGGTCTTATCCTGCCACAAATAGCTGTTCTGAATGGTGGAGTAGGAGATGTTGGAAATTCGCTCAGCAACGCTGTAGTCCTCAATTATGTTAGTTAGACCCATGGTGTCGTGCGCTGTGACAGCTACAGTTCTTCCGTTTTGATGTATGAGCACTGTGTTTTTAGTTTGATGAGCAAGAAATAGTAGATTCTTTTCTGAAGTTTGATAGTCGGTATAAATCCCCCATAATTGAAATCCTATAACTAAAGTGGCAAGTGCGATAACTTTTTTAAAGTTGGGACGGGTGAATATAATCACACAACAAAAGAGAATTCCATATGCCAGTACCATTTGAATAGCATCAAAAGAGATGTTTTTAAAAATAAAAGCTTCCTGTTGGGCAACCCAGCCTATAGTCCAATTCATCCAGCCGATTAAAGTGTCATAGATAACCACCAAAAAATTGGGTAAAGCATCTATTAAAGCAAGCAAGATTACTAGAATACCCATTCCTAGAATAACTCCCAATGCAGGAACAATAAGCAAGTTACTAATAAAGAAAAGACCCGGGAATTGATGGAAATAAAACAAACTTATAGGTAGTACGCCCAATTGTGCAGCTATACTAACGGATAGTAGTTGCCAAATTTTTCGGACAATTTTGTTCTTTGGGAACCACAATTTCTGGAAAAGAGGATAGAGCCAAACTATGGCTAAGACCGCCGCATAACTCATTTGAAAACCTACTTGAAAAAGAAGGTTTGGGTTTATGACCAACAGGATGAAGAACATAGATAAAGCTAAAATATTAAATGTGTTCTTAGGCCGATTCAGATACATGCTATAGGCCACAAAAGAAAACATGGTAACAGCCCGAACTACGGATGCCGATAACCCTGAAAGCAGAGCGAATCCCCATAACAAAATAACAATGAAAACTAGTTTTAACGTTTTGCCTTTTGGAAGCCTTTCAATAGGTCGTAAAAGAAACTGCAGTAACAATAAAAGAATTCCGATGTGGAGTCCAGAAACAGCTAAAATATGAACGGCACCAGCATTTTTGTAATCTGTATAAGTCTCTTCTGAGATATCGTTACGTTGGCCAAGGAGTAAAGCCTGAATGATACTTAATTCGTCTTTTCCAAAACTAGCTTTTCGAAGTTGGGTGATGATATGGGTTCGCGCCTTTGCGGCCATACCATATACGGTAACTGAAGGTTGGTCAATTAGGATAAATTCTTCTTTGGTTAGCCTAAATTGATGTGATATCCCTAAATTTTTTAAGTAGGCTTTGTAGTTAAATTGATTCGGGTTTAGGGGGTCTTTTATCTCCTTAGGAGAGCCGTGTAAAACCAATTCGTCATCAACTTCAAGCTTTTGAATGGTGGAGTCAGTCGTGAAACTGAGCAAAATTTTTCCTTCTGAACATTTTTTGTCTAGTGTCTGTATTTTTGCGACATACCTATCGGAAAAGGAAGTTGGTTTCAATGCCTCAGAAACTTTAATGTGCCAGATGTGGTTGCCAGAAAAATCGTGATTAAGATAATGGTCGGCTTGGTTTTCTGGTAGAGAGAGCGATGAAGCTAAAATGCCAATGCAAAACGTTGTAAGAATCGCTAAATAACCAAAAATAGGGGATTCATTCTTTTTATCCCTAAAACGTAAAATACCTATAATTAAAAGAAGAACAAGACAGGTCGATAAGAGGAGGCGTGTGTCTAAATTGAAATAATTGCCAGCTATAATACCCAAAATCAGAACTAATGTAAGTTTGATTGGTATGAAGCGTAGTAACTTCATTTATAGAATTCGAGTAGCTTTTATAAATGCACTACTCCAATACCCTTCTCGAAGGGATGAAACCATTACCCCTCGCGACGAGGATGCATGAACGAATTTAATTTCATCGTTTTTCACAGAAACAACCATGCCAACATGATTAATACGTTTGCTACGTTTGCTGGTTTTAAAGAAAAGCAAATCACCTTTTACGACATCCCGCTTACGAACGTTTTTGCCTTCCTCAGCCATATGGTATGAGGTACGTGGTAGTTTAACGTCATTTTCTCCAAAAGCTACATAAAGTAGCCCCGAGCAGTCCATTCCTTTTTTAGTTGTCCCTCCGTACTTATATCTAACACCCGAAAATTTTAATGCGGAATGGATAACGTCATCTGCTTTAGAGTGCCTGCTAGAAGCGGATTTTCTAACCGGCACCCGCTTTCTTTTTGGAGTCTCGGTTCTAGCCGCCACTGTTATTTTGCGAGGTTGCCTTTGTGCTGTTTTCTTTTTAGAAGACCCACAACTGGTAACTAGGCAAATGAGAATAAAATATAGAATCTTACGCACAGGCAGAAGGGATTGGATTTTGTTTTTCAAAATTAATTAAATAATCTTTTAAAAATATGGGTTATTAGGCCGCCTGATTTACTTTTTTTGAGGTTTCTGTTATCCAAGCGTTCACTAATTCTTCTAGGATATTTAAAGGTAGAGCACCGTTCAGAAGCACTATATCGTGAAATTCACGAATATCAAATTTATCGTTTAGTTCGTTTTTTGCCTTTTCCCGAAGCTCTAATATTTTATTCATTCCCACTTTATAAGCAGTAGCTTGTGAAGGCATAACAATATGGCGTTCTACCATTTTTACGGCATCACTTTTTGCATTTGGAGTATTCTCCACATAATAATCGATGCCTTTTTCTCGTGTCCATTTTTTGGAATGTATTCCGGTATCTACTACCAATCTACAGGCACGCCACAGCTCCATGGCCAATCGTCCAAAATCAGAATATGGGTCGCTATACATTCCCATTTCCTTGGGTACTTTTTCGGAGTACAGGCCCCAACCTTCAATATAAGCAGTATAGCCACCCATTTTACGGAACATAGGAATGCCTTCCAGTTCTTGTGCAATAGCAATTTGCATATGATGCCCAGGAATACCTTCATGATAAGCTAAGGCTTCCATTTGGTAATTGGGCATTGCCATAATATCATACATGTTTGCATAATAGGTTCCGGGTCGAGAGCCATCTATGGCAGGTTGTTGGTAAAAGGCTTTACCAGCTGCCTTTTCTCTAAAAGGCTCAACCGCCTTTACAATCATTTTGGCTTTAGGTTTGGTTAGAAAAAGCTCATCTAGCCTGCTTTTCATGCTATCTATAATCATAGTAGCTTTTTTCATGTAAGCATCCCTACCTTCCTTACTATCTGGATAATAAAACTGCTTGTCGTTTTTCATAAAGGTGAAAAACTCCTGTAAACTTCCTTCAAAACCTACCTTGTTTTTGATAGCTTCCATTTCAGAATGAATACGTTCTACTTCAGAAAGACCCAACTCATGTATTTCTTCCGAAGTCATCTTGGTCGTAGTGGTTCTAGCCAATGCATTGTTGAAGAATTTTTCGCCGTTTGGAAATTTCCAAGCACCATCATCATTATTTGCTCTCTTGGCTTGTTCTTGCAAAAAAGATATTAATTTTTCATAAGCAGGTTTTACTGAAGACACTAGTGCTTTCTCGGCGCTTTGTATGAGTGTGTTTTTTTCTTCCTTTTTGATATCTAAAGCGTTTACCTTTTCCGAAAAATCTTTTAGTAACGTACTTTGTTTATTGCCAGTTTCAAAAGGCTGTCCTTTTAATATATTATTGCATGATTCCAATACTTTTGGAAAAACAAATTTAGGTAGCATTATACCTGCTGCTTCGCGTTCTTTTAACCCTTCAATTGTTTGGTCAAAAAATATTCCAACACCATTTAATCTTGAGACATATGCTTCGGCATCACTTTTATTGGTGATTTTATGCATGTTTATCAAAAATGAAGGAACTTGGGAATGAATTCCGAACATTTGATTTACAGGATAAGTATATAGGCGATATTGGTAGTCTTCAATTTCATTCTCAAAATGTTGTACCGCCAATCTATAGCTAAGTTTTGTTGGCTCATCTAAAACATTTAGGTAGGTAGAGTCTTTCAGGAAAGCCAAACGAGATTTACTACGTTCTAGTTTTTTCTCTTCTGCATTTTTTGATAAATCGTCCCATTTGTCATAATCGGTCTTGTCGCCCAAATATGTTTGTGTCATGGGAGATAATGCAACGTCTTCATCCCATTGTTTCTGAAACCAGTCGTTCAATGATTTGGAGGCACTTGCCATTTCTTCAAGTGATACTGTTTCCGTCTTATTGTTTTCCTGTTTACAATTAGTGGTAAGTAGGACAGCAAAAATTAATAGAACCGAACTAGTTTTGTATTTCATGGATAAGTATTTTTCTGGTAATGAAGTTATTAAAACTCGGCATTTTGAACAATCAATTCGGCAGCTTTAACACTTGCTCCTCTGCCACCCAACTTTTTTTCTAGCTCATTGTAGGCTTGAATTTGTGTTTCGCGAGATGGTCCTTCAAGTATTTTATTCAGCTCGGTTCGTAGATTCTTGGTGGTCAAATCGTTTTGAATAAGCTCTTTTACAACCTCTTTTTTCATAATGAGGTTCACAAGAGAGATGTACTCTAGAGTAATAATACGCTTGGCAATCTGGTAGGATAACCAATTGGCTTTATAACATACAACTTGAGGTACTTTAAAAATAGCAGTTTCTAATGTGGCAGTGCCGCTAGTGACCAAAGCTGCATGAGATATACTCAAAAGGTCGTATGTTTTATTAGCTATGAAATTTACGTTTGGGTTTTTGAGAAAAGGTTGGTAAAAATCTAGGTCAAGACTAGGTGCCCCAGCAATTACAAATTGATACTCAGAAAAATCTTTAACTACCGATAGCATTAAGGTCAGCATTTTCTGGACCTCTTGCTTCCGGCTTCCCGGTAATAGGGCAATAATTGGTTTTTCTAAATCCAAATTATTATCCTTTCGGAATTGCTGCTCATCCACCGGGTTTCTATCTTCAATGGCATCAATAAGCGGGTGGCCAACAAAGTTAACAGGGTAATTGTGTTTATTTTCGTAAAAATCCTTTTCAAAAGGAAGAATAACATGCATGGCATCAATATCTCTTTTGATGTCTTTAATGCGGCCTTCCCTAGAAGCCCAGATTTGGGGCGAAATATAGTAGTTGGTCTTGAACCCTTGTTCTTTAGCCCATTTGGCAATACGTAGATTAAAGCCAGAGTAATCAATAAAAATAATAACGTCCGGCTGAAACTTCTGAATATCGGCTTTGCAAAATTTAATGGCTTTAGCTATTGTGCCCAAATTCATCAGTACTTCTAGAAAGCCCATAAAGGCCATCTCCTTGTAATGTTTTACCAAAATGCCCCCTGCATTTTGCATAAGGTCACCTCCCCAAAAATGGATATCTGCACTAGGGTCTTTAGCTAAAAGGGCTTTCATGAGGTTGGAACCGTGAAGGTCTCCTGATGCTTCGCCTGCTATTATATAGTATTTCATTACAAATTAGATACAGTTTATACCTGCCCTTTAAAAGGAGAACTCGGTTAGGGGGGGATTCGTATGTCCCTTTCCGTTAAATTTACAGCTTAAAATATTTTATAGTATAGAATTACCAGTGCTGTAAGAAGTGTGGCTATTAGAACACCTTTAGCCCTGTTGTCTCTTCTTATGCGCAAAAAGCCAAAGAACGCAACAAGATTTAAAATAGCCCCTAAGGCCAAAAGACTGCCAACATGACCTTGTTGTACTGCCGCCTTAAATGTGTCAGCTATACCAAACTCTGAAAATAGTAAAATATAGAGCAGGGTGCCAATGGTGTTGGCGATAATCCCGACTATAAATCCAATGGCAAGTTCTTTTTTAACGTTCATGTTTTTTAAGTTCATTCAATGGTATTTGGTCTTGCAAAGGTATGCTTCTGGGGTAAATAATGGTAAGCTATTTAAATTGCCACCCGTTCAATTGTTGAATTGCATGATGTGCAGTAAGATCAAACTGGGTAGGTACAACAGATACATAATTATTGGCTAACGCCCATTCATCAGTATCTTCTCCTTTGTCCAGTAATTCAAATTCACCTGTTAGCCAGTAGTAATCCTTTCCACCTGGGCTAGTCCGTTTATCAAATTTCTCTTTCCAGTTGGCACGTGCCTGTCGGCAGATTTTTATTCCTTTAATTTCTTCTTTTTTAGCTTTTGGAATGTTCACATTCAGTACAACGCCTTTTGGGATTCCATTAGCTAAAGATTCGCTAACGATTTTTTTAATTATTTCTGCGGCTTGGTCAAAATCGGCATGCCATGAGAAATCACAAAGAGAGAAGCCAATTGCGGGAATACCTTCAATACCGGCCTCAATGGCAGCACTCATTGTTCCAGAATAAATAACGTTTATAGAAGAATTTGATCCATGGTTAATCCCGCTTACACAAATATCTGGTTTACGGTCCAGTAATTCTTGGAGAGCCATTTTTACACAATCTGCTGGTGTACCGCTACAACTATGTTCCTCTAAGGCACCGTGTTTTTCGTCCACCACAATTTTATTTGCAAACAATGTATTATCTATTGTTATGGCATGACCTTGACCCGATTGTGGACCGTCTGGTGCAACCACCACAACATCGCCTAATTCCTTCATGTACCGTATCAGAGCGCGTATTCCCGGAGCGGTAATTCCATCATCATTCGTAACTAAAATTAAAGGTTTTTTCATACCAAATACTTTATGGGACAAAAATACGTTTACAGAACACAACGACCTAAGTTCGTTTAACAAAAAATTAGTGTATTAGCTCAAAAGGTGGCATGGTTTTTTCAGTATCTTAGGGAATTCATTACTTTTAAGTATGAAAATCTCAATCTTCCCCAAGATTGGCCATTTTAAAAATTTCGAAAAAAAAATATATGAAAAGGAATCTTGCCTATTCTCTTTTGGTAATGCTAATATCGGTTGCTTCGTGCAGTTTTACCAATCAGTCTTTTGAAACCGATGATAAGGACAAACTGCTTTTAGACTTAATTACTTATGTACTGGAAAAGGGTCATTATGAGCCCAAGAACATTGACGATGATTTCTCGGTAAGTGTTTTTGAGGATTTTATTGATGTTTTAGACCCTACTAAAAGATATTTCTTGGAAGAGGACATCAATGAATTTGAGCAGTACAAATTTCAATTAGACGATCAAATCAAAAGTACGGACATCTCTTTTTTCAACCTTGTATACGATAGACTTATACAACGTATGGAGGATGCTAAAGTAATGTATAAAGAGGTTTTGGAAAAACCTTTTGATTACAATAAGAAGGAAAGCATCAATATAGATTACGAGAAAATGAGTTTTGCAGCTTCCAAAAAGGAGTTGAAAGAGCGTTGGAGACAACAACTAAAATATGCAACTTTAGGAACATATGACTCTAAAATGAAAGGAGTTAAAAGAGGTGATACTGGTGATGGAAAAGAAGGTTCTGAAAAGTCAAAACCAATGACGCCTAAAGAAGCAGAAAAATCTTCCAGAGAATCTACACAGAAGACTTTAGATGAATTTTTTGATTTTGTAAATGATCTTGAACGTAAAGATTGGTTTGTGCAATACATAAATACTATTGTAGATGAATTTGACCCACATACGTATTATTTTGCTCCGGATGAAAAGGACAAGTTTGATACCAGTATGTCTGGAAAATTTGAAGGTATTGGTGCGCGTTTGCAGAAAAAACCGGAAGGAGCTAAAATTGTAGATATTATTTCTGGAGGTCCTGTATGGAGAGATGCGCGTTTAGAAGTTGGTGATCAAATTATGAAAGTGGGTCAAGGAGACGAAGAGCCAATTGACATTGTCGGTATGCGCCTAGATGATGCCATTAAACTAATTAAGGGACCAAAAGGGACTGTTGTTGCACTTACAGTTCGTAAAATAGACGGATCTTTAGATACGGTAGAACTTACAAGAGATGTTGTTGAGTTGGAAGAGTCTTTTGCTAAGTCAGCAAATATTATCAAGAGCGATGAGAAATTCGGTATTATTGACTTACCTAAATTCTATGTTGATTTTGATGATTACACAGAAAGAAACGCGGCTTCGGATGTTGCTAAAGAAGTAGAAAGATTAAAAGAAGAAGGAGCCGAAGGTCTTATTATAGATTTAAGGGATAATGGTGGCGGATCGTTAAAGACCGTTGTTGAAATGGCAGGTCTTTTTATAAAGGATGGCCCAATAGTTCAAGTACGTTCTTCTGGAAAAGGTAAGGATGTTTATGATGATAAAGATGAGCGCATTCAATGGGATGGCCCACTTGTAATTCTTGTTAATGAATTATCTGCTTCTGCTTCTGAAATTTTGGCTGCTGCTATGCAGGATTATAAGAGAGCAATTGTTATTGGAAGTAAGCAAACTTTTGGCAAAGGAACCGTACAGAATGTAATCCCTTTGGATAATATAGTACGAAGCAATGAGCATGGTGACTTGGGAGCTATTAAATTAACTACTCAGAAGTTTTACCGTATAAACGGTGGTTCTACTCAGTTAGAAGGGGTGAAGAGTGATGTAATCGTTCCGGACAAGTATAGTTATATTGATTTAGGTGAAAGAGATCAAGCAAACCCTTTAAAATGGGATAAAATTTCTCCAGCGGATTATAAGGCATGGGACGGTTATATAGATTATGAGCAAACTGTTGCTAATAGCGCTAAGAGAATGGCTGGAAATGCTCAGCTTAAATTGATTGAGGAGAATGCCAAATGGTTGAAGTCTGAAAGTGATGAAATGGAAATTTCCTTAAACTATGATGCCTATCGCGCAGATGAACAAGAGCACAAGAAAAAAATGGATTACTTTAAAGCTATAGGCGAATATGATTCTAAATTGTCTTTTGAATCCTTGAAGTATGAAGAAGAATTGTTTACGAAAGATTCAGTATTGCGTGAAAAGCGTGACAGATGGCACAAAAATTTAGCCAAAGATGTTTATGTTGAAGAAGCTGTAAATGTTCTTGAAGATTTAAAGAACAATAGTCTAAAACACGGTAAATTGGCCGCTGTAAAAGGATAATAATATTAAATTGAGAAGCCCTGGTACTGTAAAGTATCAGGGCTTTTTTTTATGAAAAATGTTATAGCTAAATTAAGGTGTTAGAAATTTGAACACTAAAATATTGGTGTATAGGACGTCATTAAAAAAGAGGTAGCTGTTTTCAAAACAACTACCTCTCAATTAAATTTAAAAAGAATTAAGTTTTTTAATTATGGTTTACGCTTAAGTTTTTAATGCGAACCAAACCATAAGACCCCGTATAACTAGCTCCTTTAACAGATTGCAAGTAGTTGCCGACTTTAAAGTAATTTTCAGATAAATCGTCTACTTCCATTTCTTTTCTAAATACACTAGAACCATTCATATAGAGTTCTATGTAGCCCCCAGAATAGACCAACTTACAATTGTACGTAGTATCTAGGCTATATCCGCTAAAGGTTTGGCTACCACCTTGTTTTTCCGTAACATAACCACTTATTTTTAAGCTAACCGATCCGGATGATTGGTTCTCATCACCAATAAACTGAACTCTTACAACATCATCAACTTCAACTCCATCTGAGTTAGTACTTGGGCCATGTATTTGACCAAAACATAATACTCCGCCATCTCCATCTGTATCTTGAGGTAGCTGGTTGACTTGAACAGTCCATTCCATAGTGTGAGTACCGCTATCTCCACTCCAACTTGCTAGGTTGCCATTATTCATTTCACGAAGTTCGACCCTTGGATTTTGTGAATTTGCCGAACCACCCAAACCTCTGTAACATTTAAAAAATACCCATTCACCATCGGTATTAAAATAATTGTCATCTGAATAGGTGTTGTATGAAATACCACTTGCGTCAGTTATATCATCATAGTAAGTTGCGGAAGATCCTGGACTACCCGTGAAACTATTAATTTTCCATGTATTACTGTTAATTCCTAGGACATCTGCAGGGTAATCTCCGCCTGTAGGCGGTACAACTACGGAACCACCCGAACCCCATGCTTCAAATTTGGTAATACTATTCCAAAAAGTGGTACTGCCCCCACTGTTTAGAATATATCCCTTACCGATTACTCTTATGTATCTAGCATTGGTATTAGGCAGGTCAAATGTTTCAAAATCAGATGTAGACCCAGCGCTTGTTTTAGACTTGATTTTTGTTAAGTTCGAAGTTGAGTTGCCAACCCACACCTCAAATTTCGTTTTTCTAGAGTCTCCCTTATAAAAGGCGATTTTTACATAATCTAAGTTAGCAGAGCTACCAAGGTCATATGTAATTGAGGCACCATCACCAAAACCTGACCATCTGGAGGAAGTTGATCCATCTAGCGTATTGCCAGATACGTTTGGTGATTGTGAAGTGCTTGCTGAGACCGAAGATATTCCGATTTTAGTTGAATTTGCTGACAGCTTAGTAAGTACTTGTTCTTCATTATCGTTTACCTGTTCATTTGAGCAACTGCCAAGGCAATATGCTAAAAGAAAGACGGGCAATAGCTTCGAAAGAAGATTTCCAGTGACCGAAACAATGGTCATTAATTCATTTTTTTTCATAATAGTTCATTATTTAATTTAGGGTTTATTGGTTATCCACTTTGGTTAACCAATTGCGTAATGTTAGCTCTTATTTTAGTAAAGTCAAAATTTTAGAAAGAAAATTCGTCAAAATGACAAAGAATTGTACTTCTTTTTGCAGTATGTTCAATTGTCTTTTTAAAACTGAATTGTTTATTCTTCGAGGTACTTTAAAGCTTTAACGATGAGTTGAATTGGGTTTTCAGAAGCTTTAATTTTGGTGCAATATATTTTGTGCAGAACGGTTTTTCGGGATTGGAGTAATAGTAGTTTTTGAACTCTATTTGAGATGATTTAAAAGCCTTAAAAGGGAATACCGTGGTAATTAGTGGGTCATCAAAATTAGCTTGTAGTTCCTTTAAAATATTATGAACTTTAGTTGTTTGACCTCGCGAAAAGGTGTAGACCGCAGAACGGTATTTGTTGCGCATACTATGATTAGATGTGCTTTTGTGAGTATGTAAATGTATTTCTATAAGTTCTTTTAGGCTGATGACGATTGGGTTGAAGTGAACAATAATAGCTTCGGAGAAAGCACTATGATTTCCTGTTGATGAAATAAAGCCCTGTTCAACTTTATTTACTCCGTTTAAAGATTGAAAAACTGCTTCTGTGCACCAGTGACAACCTCCGCCTAGAGCTATTTTATCCATAGAAGATATTTTTCCTTTTGTCGTAATGTCCAGGCTATACTTCCTGTTGCTCTAAAAATAAAAAGACCCGCTGGAATAGCAGGTCTTTTAAGTCGCAAAAATAAAGCTGTAGCGCCCAAATCATGCTACAGTTTTTAGCGTAGGTTGAGTATATATATCTTTTGCAGGTATTTTACGTTGTTCATTAAGTCTTTTGTTCTGTATGTAGGTTACATAAAGCGCTATAATACAAAATACGGCAGACGCTCCGTTTCCATCTCTAATCATTAGATGTGCTATTATACCAAATGCAAAGTTTAGAAAAAATCCGGCAAAGGCCCATTCGCGGAGCCAATTGCTCTTATTGAAGATAAGAATGGTTAATCCCAGTAATTGTGCAGCTCCTAATACAAATATTAGATATAAAGGGTATCCTAATTCAGCAAACTTTGTAACTACGGCCTCGTAGTTAAAGAAAGAATTGGCTACGGCGTAAATAATAGCCAATGAAAACAAAGTAAGCGCAATACGATAGTAAAGTTGTGTGGTTTTCATAGAATTGGGTTTTAAGATTGTTTGATAAAATTACTTTCTTAAAACCCATTTCTTGAAGTCAGGCAGACCAAATACGGTTTCCTGTAGACTAATTGCTTAAAACTGGTTACGAGCTAGTTTGTGACTGTTTTAACTTATCGCCGTGTATTTTCCTTAGCTTCGCCAACTTGGGTGTAATTACAGCGCTACAGTACCCCTGTGAGGTATTGTTGCGGTAATAGTCTT
Organism: Zobellia nedashkovskayae; assembly: GCF_015330125.1. Lineage (NCBI taxonomy): Bacteria > Pseudomonadati > Bacteroidota > Flavobacteriia > Flavobacteriales > Flavobacteriaceae > Zobellia > Zobellia nedashkovskayae. Next base: position 2,015,095 of record NZ_JADDXR010000002.1, read on the forward strand.
GGTGATACTCTTCTGCATCATAGAAAATAGGTAACGGGCTTAATTCCGTAACAATAGGGTCATCAAAGTAAGATGCCAGCTCTTTAATTACAGTTTCGGCAACCTTTTTTTGAGTATCGTCATGAAAATAAATTACCGAACGGTACTGCGTACCCACATCACCACCTTGACGGTTTAGAGAAGTGGGGTCATGGCTTGTCATGAACACTATCAACAAATCTTGATATGAAATTACTGAAGGGTCAAAAGTAACCTGTACTACTTCTGCATGACCAGTTAAGCCAGAACATACTTCTCTATACGTAGGCTTACCTGGTGCGTTGCCACCAGTATATCCAGAAACTAATTTCTCTACTCCTTTTAATTCTTGTAAAACTGCTTCTATACACCAAAAGCATCCACCACCAAGGGTGGCTGTTTCTAAATTTTTATTGCTCATTTTTAATGCTTTCTTTTTGTAATTGCATTGATTCTGAATTTATACAGTAGCGAAGTCCACTAGGTTCTGGACCGTCAGGGAAAATATGTCCCAAGTGGGCATCGCAAGTGTTACACATTACCTCTACGCGTATCATACCAAAAGATGAATCTTTATGATACTTAATGGCGTTTTCTTTTATAGGTTGTGTGAAACTGGGCCAACCAGTTCCTGATTCAAACTTAATAGTTGAATCAAATAACGGTGTGTTACAACAGATGCAATTATACTTTCCTGCGTCGTGTGCACTACATAAAGCACCGGTATGTGCTTGTTCTGTACCTTTCTTTCTTGTAATTCTAAACTGTTCAGGAGTTAGGAGTTCGCGCCATTCGGCTTCTGTCTTCTCAACTCTTCTGTCTGGTTTTGGATTTCCTTTTATACTAAAATTGATTACCTCTTTCCATGTAAGCATAGCTTTCCTTTCTTTAAACTAATTCGTTGCATGAATTAGATTATACAAAATAAATACATTGCACTATATGAAGTGTGCTTATTTGTCGAAATTTTTAGCTTTCCCTTACAGTAAAAAAGAAAAGGCCACCAAAATGGATAGCCTTCTATATTTGATGGTGTTATGGATATATCTGAACCTTAAAAACAAATAGTGTGTCCGCTATGTCCGGCTTAACCTAAAATTTGTTCTATTTTTGAACGCAATGAAAAGAAAAACAATTTATACCATTTTGACCATCTGCTGTGCGATAGGTTTTTGGTTGTTCGAGAATTTTTATACTCCGGATACTTATTCACAGCAAACAGCAAACGGACCTAAAACTTCCGTTGCCGGTAATTTAATGCCTAGTTCTACAACAGGGGAAATAGTAGAGCATAGCCACTTTATGCTTTCTTACAATGAACCGTTTGAACAAGCAGAATGGGTGGCATATACTTTAAAAAAAGATCATTTAACTCATGATGACCGCAAACGTCCTTATTTTATTGAGGATCCAAAAGTGAGAACGAAATCTGCCGATTGGCGGAATTACAAAGGTTCTGGCTATGATCGTGGACATTTGTGCCCTGCAGGCGATAGGAGGTTTACCAAGCAAGCTTACAATGAAACCTTTTACACCAGTAACATAAGTCCGCAAAATCGCGAATTTAATGCCGGTGTTTGGAATGAGTTGGAAATGCAGGTACGTATGTGGGCCAAGCAGTACGGTGAAATTTTTGTTGTCACAGCTGGTGTTCTAGAAAACGGGTTAAAGGAGATTGGTGATGAAGACGTAGATGTACCTAAGTATTATTATAAAATAATAGCTAGGGGTAAAGGTGATAATTTAAAAATGGTAGCTTTTTTGATGGAAGGAAAACAGAGCTCAAAACCTTTAAAACAATTTAGTGTTCCTGTTGATGAGATTGAAAAACGCACAGGCATCGATTTTTTTGAGAAACTCGCTAAAGAACAACAGGGTCAATTAGAAAGCAAGGTTGATACCGGAAGCTGGAGCTTTAAATTCTAAGCTGTAAATTTAGCTTTCCCAAGTATATGGATTTCTAGGCTTAAATACCTTCCTTTAATCGGTTTGCATCTAACTTCAAGAAAATAAATAGTAAAGCCGTAAAGAATAGGAGTCCTGATCCACCATAACTAAAGAAGGGTAGGGGAATACCAATTGTTGGCAGCACGCCTATTACCATACCAATGTTTATAAAGTAGTGGACAAGCAGTATGGAAATAACACCATAACCGTACATACGGGCAAATCCTGTTTTTTGACGTTCCGAAAGATAGACCAGTCGCAATAATAAAAAAGTAAAAAGTAAGACAACCGTTGCGGTTCCTAAAAAGCCCCATTCTTCACCAACGGTACTAAAAATATAATCCGTATGTTGCTCGGGTACAAAATCACCTTTGGTTCGGGTCCCTTCCAAAAAGCCTTTTCCAAAGAAACCACCAGATTCAATAGCTTTTTCCGATTGATAGGTGTTGTAGCCTATAGTTTTTCTAATGTAATCTAATTTGGCAGGGTCTTTCTCTAATCGTAACCAGAGACTGAAACGATCTCGGTGACGTTGCTCAAAAACATTGTTGAAAACAAAATCAACAGAAAGCGAAAATAAAATGGTCAGAACCACAGCTATTGCAGTGGGAATGACTGGGACACGGAATTTTTTCTTTTTTAGAAGAAAGAAAATTATCAAGATTAATGCAATACTGATTGTAATCCAAATAGTACCGAACATCAACGTAGTTACAAAAACCATGATAGCGAAAAAGGCTATGCCCAGATAATAAATAGGAAGTCCTTCTCTAAAAATCACAAAACTTAAGGAGAAGAAAACCAGCGCACTACCCGGATCCGGTTGTGGTATAATTAATATAGCCGGTATTAATATAATCAAGAAAGCGTACAGCTGATCTTTATTTCGTTTTATATCTGTTTGGATATCACTTAGATACTTTGCTAATGCCAAGGCTGTTGCCACTTTGGCAAGTTCAGAAGGTTGTAGGTTGAAAAACCCCAAGTCGTACCATGAAGTAGCACCTGCAATAGTTTTACCAAAAACAAACAGACCCAGTAGCAGTACCATGGATATGATGTAGAGTACACTAGAGAAGCGTTCGTAAAAGTTAGCCTCCAGAGCCAATAGTATTACAATTGATGCAAAGCTGGTAAGGATAAAGAAAAGCTGTTTGCCGTGTAACGTCCCAAAATCGAATATGGAAGAATCGCTTTCGGAAAAGGTACTTGAATAGATGTTTACCCACCCAATAGTTAATAAGAGGACGTAGAATAAAACAGTAAGCCAATCAAGACGTTTGAGGACACTTTTGCCGGTCATATGCTATTCTTCTGATTGATTTTGAGCTTTATATACGCTCGAATGCTTACTCCAATCGTATTCGTTTATTTTAAATTCCTTACCGCTATAAGGCTTGGCATATTCGTGCTCCAAAGTTCTCTCTAACATCCTTTTTTCAAGGTCTGTACGGGTAATCTCTCTTTTTATGTATTTTTCAATCATTAAAGAGGCGATATGGCCTGCATATCTAGAGCCATAATATCCGTTTTGAATATATACTGCAATGGCAATTTTTGGATTTTCTACAGGGGCAAAGGCTACAAAAACTGAGTTATCCGTTAGCTGAGTTCTAACGCTATCTATTTTAACGTAGTTTTCTACTGTACCTGTTTTTCCGGCAATTTCAATATCCGGAATCTGTACGTACCTAGCTGTTCCTTTGTGGTAAACATCCGCCATACCCTGAATTACAGGTTCAAAATGTCTTTTGTCTATGGTGGTATATTTAGGCTCTACAAAATCCGGGATATCAATTTTTTTACCATCTACTTTTTTAAGAACATGAGGGGTAAAGAAATAGCCTCTATTGGCAATTGCAGCTGTCATGTTTGCTAATTGAATTGGCGTAACATTTACTTCTCCTTGGCCAATAGCATTAGAGTATGTAGTGGTGGCAGACCACCTTTTGTCTCCCACTCCGTACCATTTGTTATAGAGATCAGTACTGGGAACGCTACCTGGCCTCCCTGTATAAAGGTCAGAGCCTAAATATGAGCCTAAGCCAAAACTTTTGACGTGTTTTTCCCAAGCGTCCATTGCTTCACTATTGGATGGAAATTGCTCGAATATTTTTTTATAAGCTCCAACAAAATAGGCATTGCACGAAAGGTATATCCCATTATTCAGGTTTCTTGTTCCACCTCCGCAATGGCAGCCTTTTTTATGTCTTCCTATAAAAAAACCGTGGTGGCATGTAAATGTTGTTGATGGGGTGATTGCTCCTTCTTGTAATGCAATTAATGCGTTAATTGTTTTGAAGGGAGATCCTGGACTTTTTTCAAAAGAAATAGATCTATCAAACGTTGGTTTTGAAATAGAGTCGTAATGTAATTTGCTGTAATTAGCAGATCTTTTTCTCCCCACTAAAAGAGATGGGTCATAGGTGGGGCCGGAAATCATAGATAATATTTCACCCGTAGCAGGTTCAATAGCAACAATGCCGCCCCATTTACCGACCATAAGCCTTTCTCCATATTCCTGTAGCTCTTTATCAATTGTTATATTGATTTCAAAACCTTGTTCAGGTAAGGTATCCAAAGTTCCATTTTTATAAGGACCAATATCTCTATTGAAACGATCTTTTTGAATGTACTGTACACCTTTTCTACCTCTTAAAATATCTTCATATACCTTTTCTACTCCGGTACGTCCGGTAAGTTCACCTTGAACATAGTACGGATTTTTGGTTAAGTCTCTTTCGTTTACTTCACTAATATAGCCTAAAACATTAGCGCCACTATTAGTGTCATAGTAACGTAAAGAGCGTTTTTGAATATAGAAACCAGCATAATGGCGCATTTTCTCCTGAAGCATTGCATAATCTTCTTTGGAGAGCTGTGGCACAAAAACCGATGGTAACCTTGGGGAATATATTCTAGCTTTTCGTAATTCTTTTTTAAATTTTTCCTTATCAATTTTAAGAAGTCCACAGAGCTCTAAAGTATCTAATTCACGAACCTCACGCGGAATAACCATTACATCATATGCTGGGTCATTACCAACCAAAAGCTTTCCGTTTCTATCATATATATAACCACGCTCAGGATAATCATAAACCCTTTTTATAGCGGGGTCTTCCAATACTTGGTCTGGCGAAAAGCTGAATATCTGCAGATAAGAGAGTCTGCCGAGAAACGTAATGCCAATGATTACAATAATGGATGATAATAACAGCTTTTTCATCTTAGATGAAATTTTAATTTAAGAAGTTTATACTTTTCTGCTTTTCTACTCTTTACGGACACTGAAAAGTGAACCGAATAATAAGCAAAGAATAAGAGTTGCGGTGCCCGTAGCTAATACTTTCTTCAAAATTAATAGGAAATTAGCCAAACTAAAAATTTCCAGGGTAAAGAAAACAAGGTGATGTACTATAATTAATAACGCCAAATATGTAATTTGTTGTACCCTAGTGGTATTACTTAATTTAAAACTTTGAAATTCAAAGTTTACACCAAAAACAAATCTCATTATTGCGGGTCTCATGTAGGCTATAGTAATGGTAGATGCCGCATGTATTGCCATAGTGTCCGAAAAGAAATCTATAGCAATCCCTAGTAAAAAACCCAAACCAATGAATGCTGCTCTATTCTCCTTTATAGGGTACCAATAAAGAAACAAAATATAAACCATTGGGTTGATGAAGCCGAAAAAATTCAACTTATTGAACACCAGTACCTGTACTAGTACCAATAGTATAAAACGAATGACATTTAAGAAGTAATAATTACTGACCATTTGTCTCCGTTAGTTTTTCTAGTTTTAAAATTTCTTCGCGATAAGAATTGTCTATTATATAGACGTTCTTAATATTGGTCATATCATTAAAAAGTGCCACATCTATAGTGTAAAAACTTTGAGAGGTGTTGAGATCAAATTTTCTAATAGTGCCAATAGGAATGTTTTCGGGAAAAATACTGCTCATGCCTCCGGTTACAATGGTGTCACCAATCGTAAGTGGTACTAGCCTGGGTATATCTACCAATTGAACTACGTTATACCTTTTTGTGTCCCATACCAAGGAACCAAAATGATCGGTGTTTTTTATCTTGGCGTTAATGTTGGATTTCTCGTTTAAAATAGACTGTACGGTGGCAAAATTTTTGGAAGTATTTTCTATAATTCCTAAAATACCCTTACTGGTAATAACACCCATATCCGGTGCAACGCTATCTCTACTCCCTTGGTCTATAGTAATGTAGTTGCGTGGATCTGCAAAACTATTTTTAATGACTTTACCAGTTGTAATAGTGTAGGTTAGTTGAACTGAGTCTAAGACTATGGTGTCCAATTCTTTTCTGTTGAATAGTAACTTGCGCAAGTTTTTATTCTCTTGCATAAGTTTTTGATTCTCTGTATCGAGTCCAAAATATGTTGAAACTTCATTGGAGGTTTCTAAAATATTACCTGTTATCCAATTGGAAGAATTGAAAAAACGCGACTGGTGATACGAATGCGATTGAATCGTAAAGCCCAAGGAAACAATCATCAAAAAGACATAAAGAAGGAAATTCTTATATCGTATGATAAAATTGATGATCTGCTGCATTCACTATTAGATTTGGTGAAACCTGCGAAGCAATTCCGAATGGAAATAAAGTTTAAAACCTTTTGAAATCGCCCCGAAATCTTTAGGTTTTATTTGATAAGGATACTCTTGTAGCGCTCTAAGTTTTTAAGTGCTATGCCTGTACCTCTAACTACTGCTCGTAGCGGGTCTTCGGCAATGTATACAGGTAGGTCTGTTTTTTGTGATAACCTTCTGTCAAGTCCACGTAGCATAGAGCCACCACCGGCTAAGTAAATACCGGTGTTATAAATATCGGCAGCTAGTTCTGGAGGTGTCTGTGAAAGTGTCTCCATAACGGCATCTTCTACACGAAGTATAGATTTATCCAATGCTTTAGCAATTTCACGATATGAAATCTGAACTTGCTTAGGCTTACCAGTCAATAGATCACGACCTTGCACAGATTTTTCATCTGGTGGAGTCTGTAAATCTTCTGTGGCAGAACCTATTTCTATTTTTATGCTTTCTGCGGTAGCTTCACCTACATATAGGTTGTGCTGAGTACGCATGTAGTAAATAATGTCGTTAGTGAAAACATCACCTGCAATCTTAACAGATTTATCGCAAACAATACCACCTAAAGCTATTACGGCAATTTCTGTAGTACCACCTCCTATGTCAACAATCATGTTTCCTTTGGGTTGCATGATGTCTAGACCAATACCTATAGCTGCGGCCATTGGCTCGTGAATTAAGTAAACTTCTTTACCATTTACACGTTCTGCGGATTCTTTTACCGCACGCATTTCTACTTCTGTAATACCAGAAGGAATACATATAACCATGCGCAATGCAGGTGGAAACCATTTTTTCTTTAAAGCAGGAATGTTCTTTATGAACATATTAATCATCTTCTCAGATGCATCAAAATCTGCAATAACCCCATCTTTTAAGGGACGGATAGTCTTAATATTTTCGTGAGTTTTACCCTGCATCATGTTGGCTTCTTTACCAACGGCGATGATTTTGCCAGAAATACGATCTCGGGCTACGATAGATGGACTATCTACAACTACCTTGTCATTGTGTATGATTAGGGTGTTCGCCGTACCTAAATCGATGGCGATTTCCTCAGTCAAGAAATCAAAAAATCCCATTTGTAATCTGTTTGGTTATGTTACTAGCTTGATAAGGGGTGTATTTCATCGACAAAAGTAATGAAATTAATGCTTGAAATGACGTGTGCCTGTCATAACCATAGATACGCTATTTTCATTACAATAATCGATACTTAATTGGTCCTTAATGGACCCGCCCGGCTGTATAACGCTAGAAATACCACTTTTATTGGCTATCTCTACACAATCTGGGAAAGGAAAGAACGCATCGCTCGCCATTACGGCTCCTTTAAGATCAAAATTAAATGATTTTGCTTTGTGAATTGCTTGGTTCAGGGCGTCTACACGAGAGGTCTGGCCTGTTCCACTAGCACATAATTGCTTGTTTTTTGCAATAACGATAGTGTTAGATTTTGTATGCTTACATAGTTTTGAAGCGAAAATTAAATCTTCAAGATCTTGTTCTGACGGTCTGGTGTCAGTTACGTACTGTAAACCCTCTAAAGTATCCGTTCTGTGGTCTTTCTCTTGAAGCAATATTCCATTTAGACAGGTTCTAACCGTCATCTCTGGCATTTCGACTTCATTTTGAATTAAAATAATTCTATTTTTTTTGCCTTTTAAAATTTCTAGGGCATCACTTGAATAACTAGGTGCAATAACTACTTCACAAAATAACGTATGAATTTCTTCTGCAGTTGCTTTGTCAATTTTTTTGTTGCTGATTAGAACTCCTCCGAAAGCGGAAACAGGATCTCCCGCCAATGCATCTACATAGGCTTGGTGCAATGTGCTGCGTTGTGCCAATCCGCAAGCATTATTATGTTTTAAAATAGCGAAAGTGGGTTCGTCATTTTTGAATTCGAGCATTAAATTTACCGCTGCATCAACATCTAATAGGTTGTTGTATGAAAGCTCTTTGCCATGTAATTTGTCGAACATGGCGTCAAAATCACCAAAGAAAAATCCTTTTTGATGTGGGTTTTCCCCATAACGTAAAACTTTTCCGTTGGTCTCGCTTATCTTTAAAGCAGCGATGTCATGATTTTTATTGAAATAATTGAAAATAGCCGTATCGTAGTGAGACGAAACATTGAACGATTTTGCAGCAAAACGTTTGCGGTCTTCTAGGCTAGTGCTACCATTTCCTTCTGAGATAACATTTAAAAAGTCTGAGTAATCTTCCATAGAGGAAACACAAAGGACATCTTTAAAGTTTTTTGCTGCTGCACGAATTAACGAAATGCCACCTATGTCTATTTTTTCAATAATATCTTGTTCCGATGCGCCACTTGCAACGGTCTTTTCAAAAGGATAGAGGTCTACGATTACGATGTCTAATTGAGGAATTTCAAATTCTTCCAACTGTGCAACATCACTTTCATTATCCTGTCGGTTTAAGATTCCACCAAAAACTTTTGGATGCAACGTTTTGACTCTACCTCCTAAAATAGAAGGGTAACTAGTTACATCTTCCACGGGCACGACATCAACACCAAGGTCTTTTATGAATTTTTCGGTACCTCCTGTGGAGTAGATAGTAATACCAAGTTCTTGAAATTTTTTGATGATTGGTTCCAATCCATCTTTATGGAATACGGAAATCAGTGCAGAAGAAGCTTTTTTGATGCTCATTTTAATGGGATGTAGTTACTAAGTTTTAAAGACATGCAAAAATACTTTTTTTGAAAGAAAAAATGGGCGAGGTTATTAACAAAACTGCTAAAGTTTTAAACCGATTGTGTCAAATAAGACGGGGCGGCATCGATAAACGGCATTATGATAACTAAAAAGGTCCTTGAAGTTACATTAAAAGGTGTAGATTTTGGCGACTTCGGTATTTACAAACTCTAAAAAGCGCTCATCTTCTTCAGTAAATGGGTCAGGAGTATTGGAGTCAATATCAATCTGGCCTACGTTTTCACCATCAATAAATAAAGGAACTACAATTTCTGCTTTTACGGTAATGCTGCATGCTATGTAATTATCTTGCGCCTTTACATCTGGCACCACAAAATTTTGATTAGATACGGCTACTTGTCCGCAAATTCCTTTTCCGAAAGGTATGATAATATGATCGGTAGGAGCGCCCGCATATGGTCCTAGCTTTAGTTCTTCTTTGTTTCCGTTCTTAAAATAGAACCCTACCCAGTCATAATGAGGTACAGTTTCTTTAAGAAGTTCGCAAAGGTTCTGAAGGCGTTCGTCTACGGTTAAAGAGGCGGAGTTAAGTATAGTGCTAGTTTTGATTCGTAAGTCGTTAAACATGCTAATTTTTTATGCAAAAATAAACTATTGAAAACAAAAAAAGGGATGCCGAATTAACGACATCCCTTTTTGATATATGAATAGTATTAAGGCTGGATTTTCACGTCAAAAACAATATAGTCATCGTTGTCAAAACCTGCTTGGATTTCTGTAATTTTTATAAGGCCTTTTTTACCATAGTTATCTACGAACTCAATAACGTCGCCTACGGCTAAAACACCCGTTGTTTGTAAAGTTGATTGAGAAACGAAGTCTAAATCACCTGACAAAGTAATTCCATCAAAACCAGTGCCGTTTGTTGTAGAAAGTTGAAAATAAGTTTCGTTCAAAGTCTCGCTAGCAGCATTTTCTTCGCTCGCTCCAGGCTTTAAACCTTCTACGTCAAAACCAAAGGACTCATCATAGGTTGCTGTTGAGGCAAAATAAGCTTCAGTTGTATAGTAATATCCAAAATCCCAGAAAGCCCTGAATTCCGGTCCTTTGTTTATTTTGTATACGGTTCCGTCTAATAAAGAAAAGAATGATTCTGTCGTGCCGTCTGCTGCCGGCGCAAATAGTTTAACATCTGTAAACGAACGAACTTCTGCTGCAGCGTTAACTCCGTTACCAACTTTAACAGTGATAGTTCCTACCCCTAAAGCTAATCTTTTGTTAGCATCTCTAAAATCTCCTTTTCCAGTTGTTGTCCAAAAATGGTAAACAATCTCTCCGTTATCAATATCTGGAACAGGAAGTTCAAAAGTAAAATCAATAGCTTTCTGAGTATCTCCATCTAAATCAACAGAACCATCACCTTTTAGAGCTTGTGTAAGATCTTTACCTTCTATGTTGAAATTGTTAAATGGCATTTCACCACTGCCAGATACGTTTTGGGTAATATATAACCTCTTTTGATTTGAGGTAGATGTATAAATGATACGTCCTGGTACTGTTGTGCTAACTTCGCCAGAGGCTTCGGCAAACAAAATGTCGCCTGAAGAGTCACTGTCGTTAATTATAAGTGTAGCAACGGTTTCTTCATCTGTGTCGTCTTGTTCTTCATCTATAGGCGTGTCAAACACGGAGCCATCGTCGCTACTACAGCTAGATACCATAAATGCTAGTGCAAAAATTGCAAATCCTGATTTTACTACTGTTCTAATATTTTTTTTCATTACTAAAATTTTAAGTTCAATATGGTTAGTGAATCGGATGTGTTGTAAGTTTAATCCGTCATGTCATAACTCAAAAACGGGGTGTTAAGTATGTGAAAGGTGAAAAAAAACGGATAAATCGAGCATTTTAACTGAAAATGAGGAGTTTGGAATACATCTGTTGTACAAGTGTTTCTATGGTTGAAGTACCCTTTTGAAAGCATGGGACTTTACATTCTGAGGTAAACTTATGGTTTGCTTTTTTTGTACGGATTTTTTTTGAGGTCTTGACCAAAGTGAGCAATCTGTACAATGGTTTTACGTTTTAACAGTATTGATGGAGTTCAGTTTTAGTTGTTTGAATAATTAATATGTAATTTTGTCTTGATGAAAAATATGTTACATAAAATAGTTTCGCTTGTCATGGCAGTATTGCTTCTGGCAACTACCACCTCTTGGAAAGTAGAGAAACACTATTGTATGGGGCATTTGGTAGATGTAGCTTTTTTTGGTGAAGCAGAAAATTGTGGTTCTAACATGCTTTTAGAAAGTGAAACTACTACATCTATAGATAAAAAATCTTGCTGTAAAAGTGAAGTGGTCGCTAAGAAAGGGCAAAACGATGTTAAGCCATCTTTTAACGATTTAGATTTGGACCAGGAAGTGTTTCTGGCTTCATATATATACTCCTTTGTCGGCTTGTTTGAGCCAGTAGTAGAAAAAAATTCTAATTATACACATTATCTTCCTCCTAATATTATCAAAGATATACAGCTGCTTGACGCTGTTTTTTTGATTTGATTTTTTTCAATTTCTTATTGTTTTTACATGAAACAGGCCTCGGTTTATAAAACTGAATTTGTTGAAGCAAATGTATAGTTTTCTTCAGCCTTCATTTCTATTTCATGTTTTCGGTTTTCCATATGAGTATGCCGATAGATAAAAGTTAATTGATAAAATTTCATCAAAGAAAAATGAATAAATATATAGTAGTATTGATTTCTTTAGCGCTGCCTTGGTTTTCTTTTTCTCAGGAAAAAGTAGAAGGAACAGTCATAGAAGATGGAGATTCCGGAAAAATGGGGATTGCAGGTGCAAATGTGTATTGGATGGACTCCCAAATAGGAGTGGTATCCGATATGGATGGAAAATTCTCCATTCCCTTTAAAAAGGAATATAATAAATTAATCATTAGTTATGTGGGTTATGAGTCAGATACGCTAACTATAGATAAACCTAAAAGTATTCGTGTAAGTCTAAAGCCATCTAACGAATTAGATGAGGTGGTGGTGCAACAAGAGCGAGATCCTATACAAAAGGCTTATTTTAGTCCGCAGAATTCGGTAACCGTAAACAGTGCAGAGTTGTTAAAGGCGGCTTGTTGTAATTTGGCCGAAAGTTTTGAAACCAACCCGGCTATAGATGTTAATCTTTCCGATGGGTTAACGGGTACTAAGCAAATACAGATGTTAGGATTGACCAGTCCGTATTTGTTGATTACACAAGAGAATATTCCTATGGTTCGTGGTGCTTCGCAGGCATACGGACTAACATTTACACCTGGTACATGGATAGAGAGCATTCAGATTACGAAAGGTGCGGGTAGTGTAGTGAACGGTTATGAAAGTATTTCGGGTCAAATCAATACCGAAATGGTCAAACCTCTTACCGATAATGCTGTTTTTGTAAATGGATATTTCAACGAAAATGGCAGGTACGAGCTAAATACACATTTTAATAAAAAGCTAACGGATAAGTGGAGTACAGGTCTTTATATACACGGAAATAAAAGAACCCAGAAAGAAGATGATAATGAAGACGGGTTCCTAGATGCACCTTTGGGCAATCAGATTAATGTAATGAATCGTTGGCAGTACCAAGATGCCGAAAAAGGATGGGTCAGCTTTTTTAATGTCCGATTCTTAAACGATGAAAAGCAAGTAGGCCAGACCAATTTTAACCCGGCTATGGATAGAGTAGATAATAAAGCAGTACTACCAATACCGAGCGAAGCCGAAGTATGGGGCAGTGAAATCAACACCCGTCGTTTTGATGCTTCTTTAAAGTTGGGTTACGTCTTTCCTGAGCTTCCGTTTCAGAGTATTGGTTTTCAAACAGCGTATAGTCTGCACAAGCAAGATTCTTATTTTGGTTTTAGGACATATGATATCACCCATGAAAGCATTTATACCAATTTACTTTTCAACTCCATACTAGGAGATACGCGTAACAAGTTTAAAACGGGATTGACATTTGCCTATGATGGTTATGATGAGATGGTGACTGCTACGGATTATTCTAGGGAAGATCACTCGGTAGGTGCTTTTTTTGAATACAGTTATGAGAATTTGGAAAAAGTGAGTCTTACTGCGGGGCTTCGCGTAGATAATCATAATAGGTTAGGCACGTTCGTTACGCCGAGGTTCCATATGCGTTATACTCCGTGGGAAAAAGGAAGTTTGCGAGGCTCTTTTGGCAGAGGCAAGCGCGCGGCCAATATTTTTGCGGAGAACCAGCAATTGTTCGCTTCGGCACGGGAAATTAAAATCTTGAATTCTGGAGGGGAGGTATATGGTCTTGACCCGGAAGATGCATGGAATTACGGTGTAAGTTTTTTGCAAGGGTTTAATTTTCTAAATGGGAAAGGTGATATTTCGGTAGATTATTATATTACTGATTTCAAGAACCAAATAGTGGTGGATTGGGAAAACCCACAAGAAGTTTCGTTCTATAATCTAGAAGGAGATAGTAAAGCGAAGAGTTTTCAGGTTGAAGTAAATTATGAACCTTTACCTCGCTTAAATTTGCGCGCTGCCTACAAGAAGTATGATGTAAGTACCGATTATCAAAGCGGGAACCTTCAAAAGCCATTACAGGCACAGCATCTGTTTTTTGCAAACTTGGGGTATGAGACCAAAGCTAAGGATAACGGTTCACAGTGGAAGTTTGATTATACGTTGCACAGCGTGGGAGAGAAGCGATTGCCGGATACGAGTTCAAACCCAATAGCATATCAATTAGCGGCTACATCATCTCCATATAACCATATGAATGCTCAGATAACAAAAGTGTTCTCTAATACGTTTGAAGTTTATGTAGGTGGAGAGAATTTATCAGGCGTACAGCAGGATAATCCAGTCTTAGGAGCTGACAATCCTTTTGGCCCTAATTTTGATACAACTGTTATATATTCACCTATCATGGGCCGGATGTTCTACGGAGGTTTTAGAATTAAAATTCAATAACAATAACAATAACAAATAATAAGATATATGAAAACTACAATTTTATCAATTGCAATGGCCTTGATTACCTTGGTAACGTTTGCTCAGGAAAAGAATAAGAAAATGACTTTTGACGTTGACGGTAAATGTGCTATGTGTAAAGAACGAATAGAGAAGGCTGCACTTAACGTAAAAGGTGTAAAATATGCTTCTTGGGACATTCCAACACACCAACTTGCGGTAATTATGGATGAGCGTAAAACCGACCCAATGAAAATTAAAACGGCAATTGTAGCTGTTGGTCACGATACCAAAGAATTAAAAGCAACTGAAGAAGCATATGAAAGTGTTCATCCTTGTTGCAGGTATAGAGAAGATAATTCAGATGATGGTGCTGATCATTAAGAGTAAATAGTTTTTCATTAGGATAATAAAGCTGATTTTAATTGAGTTGAAATGGCTTAAAATATTTTAGTTAATTTTTTGCCAAAGAAAATATCACGAATCAAAAAGTGATATACCTTAGATTAGTTTTATTTAATACTCGAAATTATGGCACAAGCAAAAAATGCAGGTAAATCATCTGCTAAGCCGTTATCAGCAAAAGCTGGTAAAAAGGCCGCTCCGAAAGCTGCTCCTAAAAAGAAGTAGTCAGTAAACCCGATAGGATTTAGACATCGGACAGGAAAACCATCTCTTAAAAAAGGATGGTTTTTTTGTTGGTAGAAGTGAATAAAAAAACCGCTCTTGATATTCAAGAGCGGTTTAATATTATAATATTGATAGCACAAACCAATTAATCAATAATTGGCTGTGGCGCCTCGCCACTACATCATTCCGGGCATTCCGCCTCCACCCATTGGTGGGCCGGCAGGAGTATCCTCTTTAATGTCTGTTAAAGCACATTCGGTAGTTAAGATCATACCAGCAACAGATGCAGCATTTTCTAATGCTACTCTAGTTACTTTAGCAGGATCAATAATACCAGCTTTCATCATATCAACATAAGTTTCAGATTTTGCATCGTAACCAAAATCACCTTTACCTTCCAGGATTTTTGCGATTACTACAGAACCTTCACCACCTGCATTAGACACTATAGTTCTTAAAGGAGCTTCAATGGCGCGGGCTACGATTTGTAAGCCTGTTGCTTCATCTTCATTCTCAGTAGCTATTTTAGCAAGAACAGATTTAGCTCTTACCAATGCAACACCTCCACCAGCAACGATACCTTCTTCAACTGCAGCTCTCGTTGCATGTAAAGCATCATCTACACGGTCTTTTTTCTCTTTCATCTCAACCTCAGAAGCAGCACCTACATAAAGTACGGCAACACCACCAGCTAGCTTAGCTAAGCGCTCTTGAAGTTTTTCTTTGTCATAATCAGAAGTAGTAGTCTCAATTTGAGATTTTATCTGATTAACTCTTGTTTTGATATCTTTTGCAACACCACCACCATTTACGATTGTAGTATTGTCTTTGTCTATTTGTACTTTTTCACAAGTACCTAACATATCTAGAGTAGTATTGTCTAGAGAGAATCCTCTTTCTTCAGAAATAACAGTACCACCTGTTAAAATAGCGATATCTTCTAACATTGCTTTTCTACGGTCACCAAATCCTGGAGCCTTAACAGCAGCAATTTTTAAAGAACCTCTTAATTTGTTTACAACTAAAGTAGCTAATGCTTCACCATCAACATCCTCGGCAATAATCAAAAGTGGTTTTCCTGATTGAGCAACTGGCTCCAATACAGGAAGAAGGTCTTTCATTGAAGAAATCTTCTTATCGAACAATAAGATATAAGGACTTTCTAATTCTGATACCATCTTTTCTGAATCGGTAACAAAATATGGAGAAAGGTAACCTCTGTCAAATTGCATACCTTCTACAACATCAACATAAGTGTCAGTACCTTTAGCTTCTTCTACGGTGATAACACCTTCTTTACCAACTTTTCCGAAAGCTTTAGCGATTAAATCACCAATAGTTTCGTCATTGTTAGCTGAAATAGAAGCTACTTGCTTAATTTTTTCAGAAGAATCACCTACTTTTTTAGATTGCTTTGCTATGTTGGCAACAATTGCTTCTACAGCTTTATCAATACCTCTTTTCAAATCCATTGGATTTGCACCAGCGGCAACATTCTTCAAACCTTCTTTAACGATAGCTTGAGCTAAAACAGTAGCTGTAGTAGTACCATCACCTGCAAGGTCATTAGTCTTAGAAGCAACTTCTTTAACCATTTGGGCACCCATGTTTTCTAGAGGGTCTGCCAACTCTATTTCTTTTGCAACAGTTACACCATCTTTAGTTACCTGTGGAGCACCAAAAGACTTGCTGATGATTACGTTTCTACCCTTAGGTCCTAATGTTACTTTTACCGCATTTGCCAATGCATCGACACCTCTTTTTAGGCCGTCGCGTGCATCGATATCAAACTTTATATCTTTTGCCATAATAAATATTAGTATTTGTTTTTCTCACGTAAGTGAGAATATTTTAAATTAATCTTATGTATTTCTTTAAGAACTCTAGTGGTTACTAGAATGTGAAAGAAACTATATGATAGCTAAAACGTCACTTTCACGCATCATTAAATAATCTACGCCTTCAAGCTTAAGCTCAGTGCCTGCGTATTTACCATATAAAACAGTATCGCCAACTTTAACTGTCACCTTTTCATCCTTGGTGCCTGGTCCAACTGCAACGATTTTACCTTGTTGAGGTTTTTCTTTGGCAGTATCTGGAATGTAAAGACCTGATGCTGTTTTAGTCTCAGCAGCCATAGGCTCGATAAGAACCCTATCTGCTAATGGTTTAATGTTCACTTTTGCCATATTTTTAGTTTTTAGTTTGAAAAATTATATTCTTGAATCCTAATGGGCAGAAATTATGCCATTACATGAAAACTGACACATTGTTAAACCAAAAATGCCAGCTTGTCACTAAGCTGGCATTTTTGTATGTTATTATTTGGAATTTCTAAGCTATTCGGCAGGCGTACTTACCGGAGCAGGTGCCTGTTCTGGCAAAGCTTCTGGAACTGTTTCCGGAACAACGGTCTCAATGCCGTCTCCGTTTAAAAGTTTTGAATCGGTGTCACTGAAGTTACCTTTAAGAGCAACGTTAGATGCCAATATAAGAACTACTAGTAATATGGATAATGTCCAAGTACTTTTATCTAGGAAATCACCTGTCTTTTTTACACCACCTACAATTTGACTGCCACCGCCACCAAAAGAAGACGATAACCCGCCACCTTTAGGATTTTGCACCATGATGACTAGGATTAGCAAAAAGCAGACTATAACAATGAGGATTAAAAATATGGTAAACGTACTCATAACTACTTTACTTATTATCTTGTTGTAACTTTTCTACCGCTTTTATTCGGTCTGCAAAGAAACCACTTTTTTCCGGATATTTCAAACTTAAAATTTTATAAGATTGAATCGCTTTTTTATACTTTTTCTGTTCTAGATAAACCTTGGCCAAAGTTTCTGTCATCAGCTCTTTCTTATCTAGGGTGACAGAAGTTTCAATCACAACCTTTTGAACGTCTTTATTTGGATTGATTTTTGGATTATCTGCAATGAATTTATCAATTAGGTCAAACTTTTTTCTCTTTAAAATCTCTTCTTCTAAAGGAAATGCAATTGCCTCTGGCTCCTCAACAGGTTTTGTCGTCGGTGTTTCTTCATCATCTCTGTTAACCGATTTAAATGTGGTGAGTTGCAGCCATTCTGCAAACGAATATTTTTCTCGCTTGGTGAAAGGTAGGGGTTCTCCCAACTCTAGATTTTCTGAAGCTTTTCTTTTTGCTTCCGCAATTTCTTCGTCAATCTTAGGGTCCTTTGATCTAAAGAGTTGTGGGTCTAATAGTTTATCTGCATCGGCAGGGGTTAGGGGGATTGGAGTTTCTGTTGAACTATCACTATTTGCAGTAGTCTCAATTTCTTCGGAGATTGTTTCAGTATCCACCAAAGCTATCGTCTTGCCAGATATTTTATCAGCAATGGTATTCTGTAAAAACTCTTCTGAAGTAATAAAATCAAAAAGGACGTCGCGATCCGTTGTATAGGCTGCGGTTACCTTTAAGGCATTGTTATATTTAAAACTATTTAGGTTTTTAAGTCCCTTTAGTTGCAATGCCCGCGCTGCCTGAAAATACGGATACTCTTCTAGCACATCTTCCAATTGTTTGGTCTGAATAGGGGAGACCACTTTATCTGGGTGCTGTAAGAGGTATGTAAAATCTTGTACGTTCATTTTATAAGGTTACTAATAGGTATGTTGGTTCTTAGGGTTTGTTTTTATAACTGAATACTACTTACCAATCCGCTAGTGATGCGTTAAATATGTCTTGGGTAATTCTTTCAAAAATTGTTTCTAAAGCTTCGGTTTTTACTGAGGAAAGTTGTGAGTTTGCAGGATAATCATAGAAAAAAGAGAAGCGTTGTTCAAAATCTGCATCTTCTTTGGTTTTATTGTAGAACCTTACTTTTACCGCCATTGATAAACGGTTTTGGGCAGCGGTCTGGTCAGCCGTTGCGCTCATTGGGGATATACGGTATTCTACGATTTCACCTTCATATAGTAAATCTCCGTTTGATGAAGCCAGGTCAAGGGTCGTCTGGTTTAAAATACGGTCTTGCAGCGCTAAAGTGAAATCTCTTTCTAGACCGGGTTCAAAAGTAGAGCCAGGGTTTTGAGTGGCGTAGTTTTGAAAAGTAGGGATGGTAAAAGTAGTGGCTGTACCTACATTACCTCCTGTAAAGTTGTAAACGCCACAGCCGTTTAGGGTAAGGACTAAAATTAAACTAAAAACTATGTATGCGTTCTTTTTCAAAATTTTATTATGTATTTAAGGTTGCGGCGTTTCAGTTTCATTTAATAGTATGAGCCTGCTACAAATCGTATTGTTTTATTTTGCGGTATAGCGTACGTTCTGAAATGCCAAGTTCAGCAGCGGCAGCTTTTCTCTTTCCGCGGTTGCGCTCTAATGATTTTTTTATGAGCTCAACTTCCTTATCCTGTAAAGATAGGGTTTCTTCTTCTTGAATTTCTTCGGCAAAATGATACTTATCTTCTGTTGGGGGTTTAGGCGCAGGCATTTCTGCTCTAGGCTCTGGCAAGCGCAGAACTTCGTGAGAGTCCCTGTAGTCGTCTTCTAGCTCTTCGCCATTGTCACCATAGATTTTTTTGATGAGGCCTTCATTTTCTTCTTGAACCTTTTCGCCATCATTGTTTTTCATTAGCTCCAAGGTGAGTTTTTTCAGGTCATTAAGGTCGCTTTTCATATCAAAAAGAACCTTATAAAGAATTTCTCTTTCATTGCTGAAATCGCTTTCGGCTTTCTTTTGTCCAACAACGGCAGGAAGGTTGGAATTATTGGAATTTGGCAGGTATCCGTTAAGGGTGGCCCATGAAATACTTCTACTTTCTTCAAGTACGGATACTTGTTCGGCAATATTTCTCAACTGACGGATGTTACCTGGCCAGCGGTACTTTAGCAACAAGTCTACAGCATCATCATCCAAACGGATGGTTGGCATTTTGTATTTCTGTCCAAAATCCGAAGCAAATTTTCTAAAGAGCAAATGAATATCACCCTGTCTTTCGCGCAATGGCGGAATATTAATCTCTACTGTGCTTAATCTATAGTAAAGGTCTTCTCTAAATTTTTCCTTTTTAATGGCTTCGAACATATTTACGTTCGTTGCCGCTACAATACGTACATTGGTTTTTTGAACCTGTGAAGATCCTACTTTTAAAAATTCTCCGTTTTCAAGTACCCTTAATAATCTAACTTGTGTGGTAAGGGGTAATTCGCCGACTTCATCTAGAAAAATAGTTCCGCCATCGGCTACTTCAAAATAACCGCTTCTAGTTTGTGTAGCGCCTGTAAAGGCTCCCTTTTCGTGACCAAAAAGTTCACTATCAATAGTACCTTCTGGAATGGCACCACAGTTAACGGCAATGTATTTGGCGTGCTTTCTGTGAGAAAGCGAATGAATTATTTTAGGGATAGCCTCTTTACCAACTCCACTTTCACCTGTTACTAAAACAGAAATATCAGTAGGGGCTACCTGAATGGCTTTTTCTATAGCGCGATTGAGTTTTGGGTCATTGCCAATAATCTCAAATCGTTGTTTTATGGCTTGTATATTTTCCATGGTTCTCTGTGGTTCGGGGTGTTGGTATTTAATTGTTTTCTGAATATCCTACGGCTTCCCCAATTAGGGTGGCAGAAGTGCATTCATCCATTCGTACCATAACAAAATCACCAACTTTATAATTCTCTCTAGGGAAAACGGCAACCGTATTTTGCGAGTTGCGGCCCATAAAATGTTCGTCAGATTTTTTTGAAGTGCTCTCAATCAAAATCTCTTGAACCTTACCTAAGTGTCTTTGCGTGCGTTCCTGGCAATGCTGTCTTTGGAGGGCGATGACTTCTGAAAGCCTTCGTTTTTTTGTTTCTTCGGGAACATCATCTACCATTTTACGCTCGGCCATTGTTCCTGGTCTTTCAGAATAGGTAAACATATAACCAAAATCATATTTTACATACTCCATTAAGGACATGGTATCTTTATGGTCTTGTTCTGTTTCTGTTGGGAAACCGATAATCATATCCTGCGAAATAGAACAATCAGGAAGGATTTTACGTGCATTATCAATAAGTTCAAAATATTCTTCGCGAGTATGGAGCCTATTCATCTCTTTTAAGATACGATTGCTTCCACTTTGTACAGGAAGGTGAATGGCATTACAAATATTTTTATGTTTGGCCATGGTGTGGATAACATCCAACGTCATATCCTGTGGATTGGATGTTGAAAAACGAATACGCATTTTAGGATAGGCTAAGGCTGTTCTCTCCAATAATTGCGAAAAGTTTACAGCGGTAGCTTTTTGCATATCTGTAGCTTTTTCGAAATTTTTCTTCAATCCTCCGCCATACCATAAATAACTATCTACGTTTTGGCCTAAAAGTGTAATTTCCTTGAAACCTCTTTGGGATAGATCGCGCACTTCGTCCAATATAGACTGTGGATCACGACTACGTTCGCGGCCTCTGGTAAAAGGGACCACGCAGAACGTACACATGTTATCACAACCTCTGGTAATAGAAACAAATGCGGTTACACCGTTAGAGTGAAGCCTTACAGGGGAAACATCCCCATAGGTTTCGTCTTTAGAAAGAATAACATTTACGGCATTGCGGCCTTCATCTATCTCTTGGATTAAATTGGGCAGATCCTTATAGGCATCTGGGCCTACGACCATGTCTACTATTTTTTCTTCTTCTAAAAATTGATGCTTTAAACGCTCTGCCATACAGCCAAGTACACCAACTTTCATATGAGGACGGTCTCTTTTTATAGCATTGAATTTCTCTAAACGCTTACGAACCGTTAGTTCAGCTTTCTCCCGTATAGAACAGGTGTTTACTAAGACTAGGTCCGCTTCATTAAGATTTTGTGTTGTGTCAAAGCCTTCGTTGGCTAGGATGGATGCAACGATTTCACTATCTGAAAAATTCATTTGGCAGCCATAGCTTTCAATGTAAAGCTTCTTGCCATTAGCATTTTTCTTCTTAAGTGCCAGGGCAGAACCCTGAAGGGACTCGTCTATAATTTTCTCCATATCTATTGTAACCTTTCTAAACTAACGGGCAGCAAAGATAACGCTAAAATCAAACTGATGACAAATTGACAGGTGTAAAGTTTTTATAAAAATTCTAAAATTGGCTGTTTGAGTAGTTTAAGAAAAAACAAAACACCTTAATAAAAACAATATGTTTTGATTTTTAATCATCTTTACATTTACCATAATTAATTTGTTTGAGTTTGAAGATTACGATTGTTTATAAGAATCCCTACAATTGGTTGTTGCTTGCTTTTTTACTTTGTACACTATTAAGCTGTGAGCCAAAGCAAAAACAATCTGAAGGAGAAGTGTTAGCAAAAACGCTATGCGCTTCATGTCATATGTTTCCGGAACCATCTTTACTGCCCTCAAACATTTGGCTTTCTCAAACATTACCAGAAATGGGTTTGCGATTAGGGATGTCTAATCATGGTCCTGAATATTATGAAAAAGGTTCATCTGGAGATGTCTACCCAAGTAAGCCATTATTATCTCAGAAAGAATGGGAAAAGTTGGTTATGTATTACAAAATAACAGCGCCCAAGGAAATTGAGCTTTATGAGCAGCCTATATTAAAAGACAATTCTATATTTAAAATTAAAACATTTTCTTATGATAGTATTCCTTCTTCAATAGTTACCATGCTAGATTATAATTCTAAAACAAGAAAATTGTATTTAGGTGATGGTAGAAATTCTTCTTTAATACAAGTTACTGTTGATGGAGAAATAATTAAAAAAGAAAAGTTAGAAAGCCCACCCGTGAGGATGTCTTTTCTCAAAGAGGAACAATCTTTATTAGCTATAGGTTCTTTATATCCCTCAGACGAAGAGAGTGGGGTGTTGAAATTAGGAAACATATTTATTGACGGATTAAGGAGACCGGTAGATTTTTTGCAAAATGATGTTAATGGCGACGGTTTTGAAGATGTTGTAGTCTGTGAATTTGGAAATACAGTAGGTAGCTTGGCTTGGTATGAAAACAAGGGCGATTTATTCTATGAGAGGCATGTTATACAAGAGCTTTCTGGTAGTATAAAAATTGAATTCGTAGATATTGATAATGATGGCAAGGAGGAGTTATTAGCCTTGTTTACACAGGAAAGCGAATCTTTACTTGCTTTTTCTTTTGAAGGGAATAAGGTTACTTCTAAAAAACTTCTACAGTTTCATCCAGCTTTTGGAGTGAATGATTTTGAAATTGTGGATATGAATAATGATGGAGATTTAGATATTGTCGTTAGTAATGGCGATAACGCAGATTATTCTGAGGTATTAAAGAATTATCATGGAGTTCGTGTTTATGTGAGTCAAAATGAAGGGGGGTTTTTGGAATCATACTTTTATCCTTACCACGGTGCAAGCAAAATAAGGGTGGCAGATTTTAATTTAGATGGTAAAAAAGATATTATTACGGTTTCTAATTTTGGAAATCTAAAAGATGAAAATTTTAAAAGTATTGTTTTGCTGATCAATGAGGGAGCAGATAAGTATAAACCAACAAGTGTGGCTAATGCTCCAAAAATTGGTTGGCAAACTATAGATGTAGAGGATTATGATAAAGATGGAGATGTAGATGTTTTTGTTGGAGCTTTCGGGATAAAACTTGGTCCAAAAGAATCTATGTCATCGGATGAAAACAAAATATCATGGATGAGACTCAAAAATTTAACGAATGACTAAAACATTCTAACGAACTTAGAAATGAGCTGTAGTCTTGGGATTCTTATACCATAATATTTGAAACAATTTCAACCGGCTTAATATTTAAAAGGGAGCAAACTTTGTTAGGCAGTTCAACGAATAAATAAGTTTTTTCTATTTACATACGCAACGTATGTTAAGTTGGTGTATCTGATTTGTAGATAAGTCGGTAAGCGTATCGACTGTTTTTTAAATAAAAGCCAAACTATGAAAAAGAACCTTTGTTCACTGTTGATAGCAGCTATAGTCACTTTTTCTTCCTGTAACGATGATAAAGATGACCTTCAGGGCAATGAATATCTTGTAGCAACTCCTGTAACCACAAATTTACTTGAGTTTAAGGAGGAGGCCGTTGCGGTTACAGAACCTGTTTCCATGGTAGAATCCGGTAAAATTTATGCGTATCAAGATTATATTTTCGTTAATGATGTGCATAGAGGTTTTCATGTAATAGATAATAGTAATCCGGAAAATCCAGAAGCCATTTCATTCATAAAGCTTGAAGGTAATTATGATATTTCTATAAAAAATGACCGCTTGTATGCGGATAGTTATGGTGATTTGGTGATAATGAATATTTCGGACATCAATAATATAACAATGGTACAAAGAATAGAAGACGCTATCTATCAGCAATTCTGGTGTACCGTTGGTTTTGATGTAGATTGGCCACAAGCAGATTTTTATGATTATGGAGATTTTGACGCTAGCAAAGAGGCTATTGTGGGTTGGGAAGTAAAATCTCAACGTCTTTCAGAAGAAGAACTTCAGGATAAATATGGGGTTAACGATTCTAATGTTGATATAGCACTCAATGATAGTGCTGCGGAATCAACATCTGGCGGTGATACCGGGCAAGGCGGGTCCTTGGCTAGATTTAAAATTGTTGAAGATTATTTATATGCGGTAGAATGGTCTAGTATTAGCGTATTTGATATTTCAGATTTAGATAATCCTAAGACTCTTGAGGACGTTTATACGAACGGTGCTATTGAGACCATATATAATCAAGGTGATATTTTATTTGTAGGAGGAACACAAGGCATGTATATATATGATATTTCATCACCTGAAAAACCCGAATTTGTTTCAGAGTTTATTCACGGTACGGCCTGCGACCCTGTTGTGGTAGATGGTGATTATGCTTTTGTAACCCTTAGAGGTGGAAATTCGTGCGGTGGTACTGAAAGCGGATTTTATATAGTAGACGTTTCGGACTTGATAAACCCCGAGCTGGAGAAGTTTTATCCGTTAGAAGGTCCTTATGGGATAGGTTTCAAAGATAATTTACTTTTTGTTTGTGATGGTGACGATGGTTTAAAGGTATATGATAAGACCAATGTAAACGACTTGAAGTTGGTAAGTCATTTCAAAGATATTATTACCTATGATGTTATACCTCTTGAGGACTCATTACTGATGATAGGAGATAAGGAGCTATTTCAATATAAATATTTAAATAATGATATCAGCTTGCTCAGCACGTTCAGTTTAAAGTAACTAACTGCCAAATGAATTAAAAACGCCCCGATAAACATGGGCGTTTTTTTATACCTATTATATAAGGTATGGCCTCTAATTAAAAAATTCAATTACTTTTGTTTTATCAAACAAACCATGAATGGCTAAGAATTTAGTAATAGTAGAGTCCCCCGCAAAGGCAAAAACGATAGAAAAGTTTTTAGGAAAAGACTTTAAGGTAGAGTCTAGTTTTGGGCATATCGCAGATTTGCCTTCCAAAGAACTGGGTGTAGATGTAGAGAATAATTTTGAACCAAAATATATTGTCGATACAGACAAGAAGGCCCTCGTTAAAAAACTAGGTGACCTTGCAAAAAAAGCAGAGACTATATGGCTCGCGAGTGATGAAGATAGAGAGGGTGAAGCTATTTCTTGGCATTTGGCAGAGACTTTGAAATTGGATAAAAGCAAGACTAAACGTATTGTTTTTAACTCCATTACCAAATCGGCTATTCAGAAAGCGATTGAAAATCCACGTGAAATAAACTACAACTTAGTAAATGCCCAACAGGCAAGACGGGTTTTAGACCGTTTGGTGGGGTACGAGCTTTCTCCCGTATTATGGAAAAAAATAAAACCAGGCCTTTCCGCAGGTAGGGTACAATCTGTTGCTGTTCGTCTTATTGTTGAGCGTGAGCGTGATATTGAAGGTTTTACTGCAGAAGCATCTTTTAGGATATCAGCAGTTTTTAAAACCTTAGAAGGGAGTGTGTTTACCGCAAAGCTGAATAAGACATTTCCTTCGCAAAAAGAGGCCCAGGCCTTTTTGGATAAAAATATAGGAGCAGATTTTTCGGTTGGGAATTTAGATAAGAAACCGGCTAAAAAATCACCTTCAGCACCTTTTACAACCTCAACTTTGCAACAGGAAGCTTCAAGAAAGCTCTATTTTTCAGTAGGTAGAACTATGCAAGTTGCACAAAGATTATACGAAGCAGGTCTTATTACTTATATGAGAACTGATAGCGTTAACCTTTCTAGTGAAGCTATTACGGCAACTAAAGATGCTATTATAGATAACTATGGTGAGAAATATAGCACCGTTCGTAAATTTAAAGGGAAAGCTAAAGGAGCGCAAGAAGCTCACGAGGCCATTAGACCCACGGAAATTACAAATCAGTCTCCATCGCTTGAGCGTGATCAATCCAAATTATATGAATTAATCTGGAAACGTACCATAGCATCGCAAATGAGTGATGCACAATTGGAGCGTACCAATGTTAAAATTCAAACAAGTACGCATTCAGAACAGTTTACCGCTAATGGAGAGGTCATCAAATTTGATGGTTTCTTAAAGGTGTATATGGAAGGGCTTGATGAAGAAGATACTGCTGAAGAACAAGAAGGTATGCTTCCGGCTATGAAGGTAGGTGAGGCATTACAGAATAATTATATTACAGCAACCGAACGTTTTTCAAGACCACCGTACCGCTTTACAGAAGCATCATTGGTTAAGAAGCTTGAAGAATTGGGTATTGGTAGACCGTCTACATATGCACCAACTATTTCTACTATTCAGAATAGAGGTTATGTAGAGAAGGGTACTATAGAAGGAACGGAAAGAGCTTATGTGCAATTACTTTTAGAAGAAGGAGCTGTACAAGTAAAAAATCTCTCTGAAATGGTAGGTTCCGATAAAGGTAAGCTTGTGCCTACTGATATAGGTATGATTGTAAATGACTTTTTAGTAAGTCACTTTGCTACTATTCTTGATTATAACTTTACGGCAAAAGTAGAAGGAGACTTTGATGAGATAGCCGAGGGAGAAGAAGATTGGCAAAAAGTGATGAAAGATTTCTATAAAGACTTTCATCCTAACGTACTAGATGTTCAAGAAAATGCTGAGCGTGCTAGTGGAGAACGTATTTTAGGTGAAGATCCTAAATCAGGCCGTCAGGTATCCGTTAGATTGGGTCGTTTTGGACCTATGGTTCAGATGGGTACTGTTGATGACGAAGAAAAACCAAAGTTTGCAAGTCTATTGCCTGAACAATCATTGGCCAGTATTACTTATGATGAGGCTATGGAACTTTTTAAGCTTCCAAGAAAGTTAGGGGTTTATGAAGGGGAGGAGATAGAAGCTAATGTAGGTAGGTTTGGACCTTATGTACGTTTTGGTAAGAAATTTGTCTCATTAGAGAAAGGTGAAAGTGCCTTTGATGTAGATTTTGATCGTGCGGTTGAGTTAATAAAGGAAAAACAAAAGGCAGATGCACCTATATACACCTATGAGGATAAAGAAGTAACTAAAGGTACCGGTAGATTTGGACCGTTCATTAAATGGGATGGTATGTTCATTAATGTTAATAAGAAATATGATTTCGATAATCTTTCGAACGATGATCTTATTGAGTTAATTGAGGCTAAAAAGCAGAAAGAGATTGATAAAGTTGTTCAGAACTGGCCAGATGAAGGTATTCGTATCGAAAAAGCTAGGTGGGGCCGTCACAATATCTTAAAAGGTAAGATTAAGGTAGAGATTGCGAAATCTGTAGATGCAACAAAAATATCTTTGGACGAAGCTAAAAAGCTCATCGAGCAAAAAACTCCAAAGAAAAAAACTAAGGCAAAAGCGAAGCCCAAGGCTAAGGCGAAGCCAAAAGCAAAAAAGTAAAAGTCCTAAGTACGTGCGTATTGGTTATGAATTAATAGTTTTATAAGATAGAAAATAGAGGCGCATCATATGCGTCTCTATGATTTAAACATAAATAATCTTTAAGAATAAATGGCATTTGATTTTTTAGTTCCAGTAGAAGACAAAGTAATGGCTCACTGTGAACTATTTGCCGCCCAATCTTTGGGTAAGCATACAAGAATACATAACAAAAGAGATGGTCTTCCTGATCTGGAAAATGTTTCCATTGCCCTTTTGGGGGTAAAAGAGTCTAGAAACGCTTTTGAAAAGAAGACGGAAAAGCTAGATGTTTCAGCAATTCGTATTCAGCTTTATAAGCTATTGCTAGGAAACTGGAATTCAAAATTGGCCGATATGGGCGATATTGAGGAGGGGGCAACAGTAGAAGACACTTATTTTGTAGTAAAGAATACACTCTCGGCACTTCTTGAAAAGAAAATAATTCCCATTATAATAGGTGCAACTCAAGATATTACGTATCCTGCCTACCGTTCGTTTGACGGTATTGTAGACTTGGTGAATTTGGTTGCGGTAGACAGTAGGTTTGACTTTGGTATGGATGATGAGCTTATCTCATCACATTCATACATGAGCAAGATTATTACTGATAAGCCCAATAATCTATTCAATTTCTCTAATATAGGGTATCAAAGCTATTTTAATGCGCAAGAAGAAATAGACCTAATGGAGCGCCTCTTTTTTGATGCCTACCGTTTAGGTGAGCTGGGTTCTGATATTTCTTTAGCCGAACCAGTCCTGCGTAATGCACATATGATAAGTATGGATGCTCGA
Organism: Zobellia nedashkovskayae; assembly: GCF_015330125.1. Lineage (NCBI taxonomy): Bacteria > Pseudomonadati > Bacteroidota > Flavobacteriia > Flavobacteriales > Flavobacteriaceae > Zobellia > Zobellia nedashkovskayae. The sequence goes on from NZ_JADDXR010000002.1 coordinate 2,043,663, forward strand.
GCAGTTAGAGCTAGTGAAATTGGATTATCTAATGATTTTTCTCCCAACGGATTTACTGGAAGAGAGATATGTGCCATAGCAAGATATTCGGGAATTAGTGATAAAGTGAGTATTTTTGGCATCTATGAAATGGAAAATACCAATCAATCGTGCCAGCTGATGGCCCAGATAATTTGGTATTTCATCGAAGGTTACAATTTTAGAAGAAACGAATCGCCTTTTGAGAGTAGTGAAAACTTTACAAAGTATATTGTACCCACAGATACCGAAGAGCTTACCTTTCACAAGAGTCACCTAACAGATAGGTGGTGGGTAGAGGTGCCTTCTATACTAACGCCGCATACTAAATCAAATTCATCGGCGTTATTACCATGCACTAAAAAGGACTATTTGGAAGCGTGCGACCAAAACATTCCTGAGCGGTGGTTCAAGGCCTATAAAAAAGGTTTTAATTGAGTAAAAAAAATATATAGTATAATTGCTATCGATACAATAATTTGATTAAATCACAGTTTTAGAGTGTAGAATTAAATCATAGTATTTGCAGTTTATAACCAGAATCGAAATTTAACCTAAAGTATGAAAAAGCTATTGTTATCATCTATAGCGTTTGTTTTTTTGCTCAGCAGTTGCGGATCAAAGACAAAGGGAGAGCTAGTTGGGGTCCAAGGAAAGAAGTGGTATCCTGAGAAACCTCATGGGATGGAACTCATTCCAAGAGGATCCTTTATCATGGGAAAATCCGAAGAGGACCAAGCAAAAACTCTGAACGCGCCAACAAAGACCGTAACGGTCAGATCGTTCTACATGGATGACACTGAGATTACGAATAGCGAGTATCGCCAGTTCGTAGAATGGGTGCAAGATTCCATAACTAGAACAAAATTGGCCATATTGGCAGACGAATTAGGTCTTGGGCCAGAGGATGAAGGTATTGGCGAGTATGCATTTAAAGATGCGGATACGACTAAACTTTCGGCTTATGACAAGTACATGTTGGATAATTATGCCGGCATGGGCGAGACTGGTTTTGAAGGACGTGGATTGAATAAAGACCAAGATCTTGTTTGGGATATTTCGGATTATCCAGATGAGTACTATACAGAGGTTATGGATTCATTGTATATTCCTGAAGAAGAGTCTTATAACGGTCAGCGTACTGTTGATGTTACAAAATTGAAGTACAAGTATAGCTGGATGGATATTGAAGCTGCCGCACGTTCTAGAACAGGAAGCAGAAAAGATTTTATCCGCCAAGAAGAACTTGAAATCTATCCTGATACAACAGTTTGGATTCGTGATTTCGAATATTCGTACAATGAACCAATGCATAATGATTATTTCTGGCATGATGCATACAGTGAATATCCAGTAGTCGGTATTTCTTGGCAGCAGGCAAGAGCTTTCTGTAACTGGAGAACAAAGTTCAAGAACGATGATCAAAAAAGTAAAGGCAAGCAATTTGTAAACCAATTCAGGTTACCAACAGAAGCTGAATGGGAGTATGCTGCCAGAGGAGGTATTGAAGGAGGAACTTACCCATGGGGTGGACCTTATGTAATAAGCGATACAGGTTGCTTTATGGCAAACTTTAAACCGCAAAGGGGGGATTATGCAGCAGATGCAGCTTTATATACTGTAGAAGCCAAATCATATGAACCAAACGACTTTAATCTTTACAACATGGCCGGTAACGTGTCTGAATGGACAAACTCTAGTTATGATCCATCATCTTACGAATTCGTTTCTACTATGAACCCTAACGGTGGCGATGGGGCAAATGCTAGAAAAGTAATACGAGGTGGTTCTTGGAAAGATGTGGCTTACTTTTTGCAGGTAAGTACAAGAGATTATGAATATGCAGATTCTGCCCGTAGTTACATTGGTTTTAGAACCGTTCAGGATTACATGGGTGAAGAAGATTCAACTCAATAGAAAGTAAGAGTAGAGTAGATTAAAAGATGACACAGCTGGCTAAAAGTATTGCCTACAGTACAGGAAAACCAGTAGATAAAAATACAATATTAGTAGTATTTCAAAAATCAAGTCGGAATACTACTTTAGTAAAAGTTTTAAATACACAAATACAAATACACCATCAGATTCTTCTAGCCATAGAAGATGACGATAAACAAATCAAACAGTAAACCAAATCTTTATTATTAACATTAATTTTTAAATTAAACCTTAAATTATGGCACAGTCAAAATCAACAAAAAAATTATTCAACATGGCCTACGGCCTTGGAGCATCAGTAGTAATTCTTGGTGCTTTGTTTAAGATTCTTCACTGGGAACTTGGACCGCTTAACGGTGGTATTCTTCTCGCGATAGGTCTTATTACAGAAGCACTTATTTTTGCAATTAGTGCATTCGAGCCAGTAGATGACGAGTACGATTGGTCTTTGGTATATCCAGAATTAGCCGGTGGTGCTTCTATGGGAGTTGCAAAAAGCAACGAAGCTCAAGAAATTAAAGAAGCAGAAGCTTCATTGTCTGGTAAATTAGACGACTTATTAAAAGAAGCCGGTGTTGATGCTAGCTTAATGGAAAGTCTTGGATCTAGTATCCGTAATTTCGAAGGTGCAGCTAAGGGTATTGCCCCAACAGTTGACGCTATGGAGTCTACAAGAAAGTACTCTGATGAAATGGTACAAGCTGCAGCTCAAATGGAGTCTTTGAACAGCTTATATAAAGTGCAATTAGAAAGTGCTAGTAAACAAGCTTCAGTTAATGAAGAAGTTGTACAAAATGCATCTGCTCTTAAGGATCAAATGGCATCTTTATCTACTAACCTTTCTTCTTTAAACGGAGTTTACGGTGGTATGTTAACCGCAATGACTAGAAACTAATTAGAGATTAGTTAACCCCAAATCAATTAATTAATCAAACCTAATTAAAAAAACATGGCAGGAGGAAAAGCAACACCACGTCAGAAGATGGTCAATCTAATGTATTTGATCTTCATCGCGATGCTGGCGCTAAACATGAGCAAAGAAGTACTTGCAGCTTTCGGGATTATGAACGAAAAGATGGAGACTTCAAACGAAAAGACTACAGAAAGTAACCTAGCTTTCTTAGGTGGTCTAGAAACTAAAGCAGGAGAAGATTCCGAAAAATACGGAAAGCTTTATAAAGATGCTGAGAAAATCAAGCAGATGTCACAAGAGTATTATGACTATCTAGAAGGCCTTAAAAATGGCATGACAGAAGGTTTAGAAGATGCTACTGACTATGCAAAAATGGATAATTCTGATTTCTTAGATCAGCAATTCTTTCAAGGAGACAATCTATCGGAAGGTGGAAAGGAATTCATGAGTAGAATTAGTGATTACCGCACACAAGTGGCGGCTATTGTACCAAAAGATTTGAAAGAATCTGTAAAGTCTCGTTTCGCAACCGGTGATGAAAACGGTAAGGAATTAAAGAGAGATGGTAGCAAGCAAGATTGGATCAATTACCACTATGAAGGTTACCCTTTAATAGCTTCTTTAGCAAAACTTACGGCGCTTCAAGCAGACGTAAAAGCTACAGAAGAAGACGCTCTTAAAAGAATGTTGGAAGGTGAATTAACGAGCCAAGTATCGCTTAAGAATTTCGCAACATCATTGCAGGCTAGTAAATCTGCTTTTTACTCTGGTGAGAAGTATGATGGTAAGATTATCATTAGTAAAACAGATAATTCTTCTACTCCTGTAAAAGCTGAATTAACATTAGACGGAAGAAAACTTTCTGAAGGTTCTGATTATAAATTAGAAGCTGGTGGTGTTAAGATGTTGATCGGAGCAGGTTCTGCTGGTGATCATACTGTAGAAGGTACATTGTACTTTAAGCAAGATGGAGAAGAGATTCCAGTAGAAGTAAAAAACAGTTTTGCAACTATAAGCAAGCCTAACGCTGCTTTAATTGCTGCTGATAAGATGAACGTTGTTTATCGTGGAGTATCTAACCCAATGTCTATATCAATACCAGGTATACCTAATAACAAAGTAAGTGCTCGTGCTCCAGGTTTAAAATCTGTAAGCGGTAGTAAGTACATTATGAATCCTGGTACAGGTAGAACGGTTACTATTACAGCTTCTGGTACATTGCCAGATGGTCAGGGTGTGTCTTCTAAGTCTGAATTTAGAATTAAGGATATCCCAAGACCTTCAGGTTCTGTAAGTAAGCAGACAGGTAGCACTAAAATGCCAAGATCTAACATGGAAATTGCTACTATTGGCGCAATGTTAGAAGACTTTGATTTTGATTTGAACCTAAAAGTTAGTGGTTTCAAATTTAAAGTTCCTGGTCAGCCTACTGTAAGTGTTAACGGAAGTAGATTGAACGCTAATGCCAAATCAGCCCTTAAGAGAGCTAAAAGAGGTGATGCTGTTCAGATATTTGATATCCAAGCTTACATTACAAATAACAAGAGTTATAAATTGAAGAAAGTATCTCCGGTTGTAGTGGAGATTACAAACTAATAACAACTAGTAAAACCGGGCAATCTTTTGATTGCTCGGTAATTTAAAATATTACAAAGATGAATTGGAAAAATGCTTTAGTAATTGGTGCAGTAACATTGTTGCCAGTTTCCATGATGGCTCAGGCGAACATTTTGAACGCCAAAAAGCCAGAGGAAATAGGCATTAAGACCGAAGCTCAAAAAGCTTTGGACAATGATGCTCCCCTCAAGTATGGTTATGTAGATGATCGTGACATTCTTTGGTCTAAGACCGTTTGGGAAGTTATTGATTTAGATGAAAGGGTAAACTTTCCCTTATATTATCCTACTGACACCATTGATATAGGTAAAGATAGAAGGTCATTGTACGATGTTCTTTTGAAGAACATTCAGAACGGTAAGCTAAAAGATGTTTATGCAGATTCTTATTTTACGGATAAGCGTAAGTTTAGCGACCTTTCTAGTACGTTGCAAAAGGTAGATACTACAGATTATGGTTACGAACAGATCAATGCAGGTGAAGCACTTTCTCCTGAGTATGTGATGAAGAGAGACCTTTCTGCTGCAGATATCGAAGAATACCGTATAAAAGGTATGTGGTATTTTGATAAACGCCAAGGAGAATTAAAATATCGTTTGTTAGGTATTGCTCCAGTTGCACCAGACGTTAACTTTATCGATGATGAATCTATGAATCCAGGTGATGCAAATGTTGAGCTGTTTTGGGTATGGTACCCAGATGCACGCCAGATTTTGCACGAGGCTAAGGTTTTCAACCAGAGAAACTCCGCACAGCCTATCTCTTTTGATATGTTGTTAAACGCAAGAAGATTTAATGGTGTAATCTATAGAGAAGACAACGTTCATGGCGATCGTAAGGTAAATGATTATGTTACCGATAATGCCTTGTTTCAGTTGTTAGAAGCCGGTAGAATTCAAGAGGTCATAAGAGACCGTGAACAAGACATGTGGGCCTACTAGTCCCTAGAATATTCCAATTCAAATAGTATTGAGCGCCCTGACAATTTTTGTCGGGGCGTTTTTTTGTTTGCCAATTTTCTACCTTTGCTATATGGTAGATTATTTAATCGTAGGACTTGGTCTTGCAGGTATTTCATTTTGTGAACAATTAGAAAAAAACAACAAAACCTTTAAGGTTGTAAGTGATGCTTCTCAAACTTCTTCAATCGTCGCAGGGGGGTTGTATAATCCTGTTATCCTTAAACGTTTTACATTGGCCTGGCAGGCAGAAGAACAACTTAAGCTAGCTAAGTCCTTTTATGCGGATTTAGAGCGTAAATTAGATGTGAAGTTAGATTATGCACTTCCGGTCTATCGTCGGTTTCATTCTGTGGAGGAGCAAAATCAATGGTTTGTTGCTTCTGATAAAAAAGGTTTGGACGTATTCTTAAATACCACGATTAAGCCAAATATGAATGGCAGTATAGATGCTCCGTTCGGATATGGAGAAGTTATGCATACCGGAAGGATTGATACTAAAAAGCTGGTTTTGTCTTATAAAAAGTACCTTCAAGAAAAAGACGTGCTGTCTGAGGAGACTTTTGATTTTGATGATTTACATCTTACTGAAAATGGAGTTGATTATGGTTCCTTTTCTGCTAAGCAAATTGTTTTTGCCGAGGGGTTTGGATTGAAGACCAATCCTTTTTTCAATTATTTGCCAATGCAAGGCTCCAAAGGAGAGTATCTTTTTATTGAAGCTCCTGAACTAAAAGAAGAAAGAGCCATAAAATCTTCCGTTTTTGTTATTCCTCAGGGAGATGATATATATCGCGTGGGTGCCAATTATGAACACCATGATAAAACTAATTTGCCTACAGAAAGTGCAAAAGAAGGTCTTTTGGCAAAATTGAGAACTGTACTTAAGTGTGAGTTTACGGTTGTAGGTCAGGTGGCAGGTGTGAGGCCAACTGTAACGGATAGGAAGCCTTTGGTAGGCAGACATCCTAAGTTTAAACAATTGTATGTGCTTAATGGTTTTGGTTCCCGTGGGGTATTAATAGGTCCTTCAGTGTCAGAGCAATTATATGCCTACGCTGAAAACAACGAATCATTAGATCCAGAATTAAACATAGCCCGGTTTACTCAGAAATTTTTTCGCTAAGCTTTTCCTTATATTTAACTGCGGCTTTTGGGTCATAATGAATAAAAAAGTTAATCCAGATGTTTCTTGAAAGACGCACAATTAAGGGCATGAAAACAATCATGGTAACCACAATAGCTATAAATGAGTGAACCAATGTGGCACCAATAAATAAGAAGCTAATAACAAATGCGGCCACGGCAAAAGCAATTCCCACACCATAACTAACATACATAGCGCCATAAAAAAACGAGGGTTCTATTTTATATTTAGTTCCGCAGGTAGAACAGCGCTCGTGCATATTGAATATTTTACCCAAATGATACGGGTTTTTGTCTTCATACATGCTCTCTTCATGACATTTGGGACAACTTCCTGTTAAAATGCTGTATAGTTTGTTTCCTTTTTTTAACATTTGCAAAACTTTAGGTAAAAGTACAATTTTGACTTTTCTTTGGACGTAACGATCATTACAAAATATTGTTATTTTTCACAAACAGTAAACCACCTTTTAGGCATGATGCCTATTTGAATCTAGAATTTTTTAAAGTATGTTGAACATTCATAACCTTTCCGTTTCTTTTGGCGGAGAATATCTTTTTGAGGAAATATCCTTTCGTTTGAATGGTGGTGATCGGGTTGGTCTAATCGGAAAAAACGGAGCGGGTAAGTCAACGCTTTTAAAAATGCTTTCCAAAGACATGCCTATAGATTCGGGCACAATTGCAATGGAGAAAAACATTAAAATTGGTTTTCTTCGTCAGGATATAGATTTTGTTTTAGGCCGTACCGTACTGGAAGAGGCTTATCAGGCTTTTGTAGAAATAAAGGCTTTAGAGCTTAGATTAGATGATATAAACCATCAATTAGCAGAGCGAACGGATTATGAGAGTGATATTTATCATCAACTCATGGTAGATTTGAGCGATATAACCCATCATTATGAAATACTGGGTGGTTACAATTATCAAGGAGAAACAGAAAAAATATTATTAGGTCTTGGTTTTAACCGCGAAGACTTTGATAAGAAAACGGATACATTTTCGGGCGGTTGGCGAATGCGGATTGAATTAGCAAAACTGTTACTGCAAAGTAATGATGTATTGTTACTGGATGAGCCAACCAACCACTTAGATATTGAATCTATTATTTGGTTGGAACAGTTTTTAAGAGGATATACGGGTGCAGTTGTAATTGTTTCTCACGATAAAATGTTTTTGGATAATGTTACCAATCGTACCATAGAGATTTCTTTGGGCCGTATCTACGATTACGGTAAGCCTTATTCACAGTTTCTTCTTCTTAGGGGGGAAATAAAAGAGCAACAAATGAATGCTCTAAAGAATCAAGAAAAGGAAATTCAACAAGCAGAACGTTTGATTGAGAAGTTCCGCGCCAAAAGTTCCAAAGCCTCTATGGCGCAATCCCTTATCAAGAAATTAGATAAGATGGATAGGATTGAGGTGGATCAGGATGATAACGCGGTAATGAATTTACATTTTCCAGTGTCTATAACTCCTGGTAAAGTAATAGCAGAAATAGATGAGCTTTCTAAAAGCTATGGTGAAAAAGATGTTTTGAAAGGTGTTAATCTACTTTTGGAACGAGACAGTAAGACGGCTTTTGTGGGGCAGAATGGCCAGGGGAAATCTACATTGGCTAAAATCATGGTAGGTGATCTTGACTATGGCGGTAAAATGAAGCTGGGGCACAACGTGCAGATTGGTTATTTTGCCCAAAACCAGGCTGAATATCTTGATGGTAGTAAAACTATCTTAGATACAATGATTGATGCTGCCAATGAGAAGAACAGGAGTAAGGTAAGAGATATTCTAGGTTCCTTTTTGTTTAAAGGAGATGAGGTAGAGAAATATGTAAAGGTACTTTCCGGTGGTGAGCGAAACCGTTTAGCTCTTGCCAAAATGCTCTTACAGCCTTTTAACGTATTGGTTATGGATGAGCCAACCAACCACTTGGACATTCAATCTAAAAATGTATTAAAGCAGGCATTACAGAATTTTGATGGAACGCTGGTTCTTGTTTCTCACGACAGGGATTTTCTTCAAGGGCTGACCAATAAGGTGTATGAGTTTAAAGACAAGGTCATTAAAGAATATTTAGGTGATATAGATTATTACTTAGATCAACGTAAAGTTGAAGATTTTAGGGCAATCGAAAAAAAGCAGGAACAACAAAAGAAAACCGCCGTTCCAAAATCTAGCGCAACAGATTTTAAAGAGCAGAAGAAGTTAAAGTCACTAAAAAATAGACTTAGCTCTGTAGAGGCCGATATTTCTAGACTGGAAAAGGAAATTGCTGATATAGATCATAAACTCTTAATGGATTACGACAAAACTATAGAGGTTCCTAACTTCTTTGATGGTTATCAAAAGAAGAAAAAGCAGTTGGAGCAAATGATGGTTAAGTGGGAAGAAATTACCCTAGAACTAGAAAACTAATGGTTTTTTTGTGTAAGCTATAGTAGTGAATTTTTACTCACAACAGATTATTAGGTTTTCACAACAATATAGTGCAGTTAAACGATATTTTTTGTTTTTCATCTGGATTTAGGCTTATTTTTGTAGGGTAATTCTCAAAGAATTGCATAAACCCAAACTGTCAACCAAAAAAATAAACAATTGTATGAAAAGTCTATTTAGTTTTTTAGTGCTTTTTTGCATCACGGTGCATACGGTCTTGGCCGAAGTTCCAAACAAAGAGATGGAGTCACTAGTGGCGCTTTATAATTCTACAAATGGTGACTCATGGGTAAGATCCTGGGATATAACAGACGATGTTAGTACATGGGAGGGTGTTACGATTAGAAATAACCGTGTGGTAGAAATCAATCTTTTCAATAATAATCTTCAAGGAGTTATTCCAAGTAGTATTGGTGGGCTGGAAAAGCTAGAATCCTTGAATTTAGCTTTTAATGGCATAACAGGAGAGCTACCTAAAGAAATAGCAGAACTTTCTAAACTTCGTATTTTAAAGATTGAAATGAATCGTATTAAAGGGGAGCTTCCGCAAGAGCTTGGGAACATGAAAAGCTTAATGGAACTTACTGCTTTTAATAATTTCATTACAGGAAGTATTCCGGAAAGTATAGGAGATATTAAAAATCTCAAAGTTTTGAACTTATCCAGTAACAGCTTAAAAGGAAACATACCAAAATCTGTTGGTGGTTTAGCGCAGTTAGAAAGTTTAGGTCTTTTTGAAAACACGTTGGAAGGAAGTATTCCTTCTGAAATAGGTGGACTAACAAAATTAAAGGAACTTGTACTAGCCAATAATCAATTAGGTGGTGAGGTGCCAGAAGAGTTTGGTCAATTGGCCAGTCTGGAGGTTTTACAGATTCAGAATAACAAATTTGATTCTTTCAAAAGCCTTCATACATTAAACGAAAAGCAATTCTTGGTTTTTGACTACGATAAAGAAGAAGATAAGATAGATTTCAAAAATGTTGAGTACGGCAGAACTAGAATGGCCGACACAAAATTTGAAGACGAATAATAGAATATAGATTTCCATAATTTATTAGTTAATTTGGTTGAAGGGATGCAGATATGCATCCCTTTTTTTATGATAATTTCAAAAAAAGTAGTTTTAAGATACATTTAACTAAAGCCGCTTAAACTATTAAATAGATTTGCAGTCCAACCAACTGGCCAAATGCCCTCCTAACTTATGAATACACGTAAGATCCTCTTATCCGTTCTTGGTATTTTGTTGATTATTGCCGCGGGATTTGCTGCAATGGCAATTGTAAAAAGCAAGAAAACCTTAAGACCAAAACCAGAAAAAGTTATTAAAACTGTTTTTGTAGATACAGTTAAAAACGGAAACGTTCCTATTATCATTCCAGCAAACGGTAATCTAAGCGCAAAGCAAAGAGTAGAATTATACTCAGAAGTTCAAGGTGTTTTCAGAAAGGGTAACAAACTCTTTAAAGCTGGACAGGCATATAAGTCAGGCGAAACTATTATTCGCATAGATGCATCGGAATATGCGGCCAGTGTTCAATCCGCTAAAAGTAACCTCTACAATTTAATTACGTCCATAATGCCTGATTTAAGGCTAGATTATCCTGAGATATATCCAAAGTGGCAAAAATATCTTAGTGACTTCGATATGGAGAAAAGTACTCCGGCCTTGCCTGAAATGACTAATGAAAAGGAAAAGTATTTTATTTCCGGTCGTGGTATACTATCCAATTTTTATGATGTAAAGAATTTAGAACAACGGTTGTCAAAATATAGAATTTCAGCTCCGTTTAGTGGTATTCTTACAGAGGCTCTGGTTACAGAGGGTACATTAGTAAGATCAGGTCAAAAGCTTGGTGAGTTTATTAATACAGATGTTTACGAAATGGAAGTGGCCATTGGTAAAGCATATAGTGATCTGTTAAAGGTTGGTGAAAACGTAGAGTTAATAAATCTAAACGGAACTAAAACTTATACAGGAAAAGTGGCGCGTGTAAACGGGAGTGTTGATTTGGCTTCCCAGACAATCAGGGCCTATATAGATGTATCAGACGAAAATCTTAGGGAAGGAATGTATTTGGAGGCTAATTTAGATGCTAAGCAAGAAGAAGATGCCATTGAAATAGACAGAGGCCTTTTACTTGAGGATAATAAAATTTTTGTTGTACGTGACACCATTTTGGATATAATAGACGTAAAACCGGTTTATTTTTCTGATAGAAAGGTGGTACTGAAAAATGTACCCGACGGACTTACTATTGTTTCTAAGCCAGTGGTAGGTGCCTATGCTGGAATGCTGGTCAAGGTTTTTGATGAGAGCAACATAAAAACCGCCGAATAATGAGGAATATAATCTCTTATTTTATAAAGTATCATGTAGCGGTAGACGTCTTTGTTTTGGCTTTTATGGCTTTCGGTATATTTGGAGCATTATCTTTAAAATCCAGCTATTTTCCGCTTACGGACTCTAAGAATATAACAATTGCTATTACTTACCCAGGCGCTTCCCCGCAAGAGGTAGAAGAAGGTATTGTACTTCAGATTGAAGATAACCTAAAAGGTCTTGAAGGCGTTGATAGGGTTACGTCTACTGCTAGGGAAAATAGTGGTGTTATAAATGTTGAAATCGAAAAAGGGCGTGATATCGACTTTATGCTTTTGGAAGTCAAGAATGCGGTAGATAGAGTGCCTACATTTCCAACGGGAATGGAGCCGTTGATCGTTTCGAAATTAGAAGTTGTCCGAGAAACTATAACTTTTGCGGTAAGTGGTGAGAATATACCCCTTGCTACTTTAAAACAAATAGGCAGACAAGTAGAAAACGAGCTTCGTGCAATAGAAGGTATTTCACAAATAGAAATGAGTGGTTATCCCTTGGAAGAAATAGAGATAGCTGTTAATGAAAATAATTTACTGGCATACGATATATCTTTCAGCGAAGTTTCTCAGGCGGTAGCCAATGCTAACATATTGGTTACTGGAGGTAATATTAAGACCGATGCCGAAGAGTATTTAATACGTGCTAACAATAGGTCTTATTATGGCGATGAGTTGTCTAATATGGTTATTAGGGCTGATCCTTCCGGTAGTACCATACGATTAAAAGATGTAGCGGTCATCCGCGATCGTTTTGAAGAATCACCTAATGCTTCTTACTATGATGGTAACCTTTCGGTAAGTGCTTCTATTACGAGTACAAATACTGAAGATCTTCTTGGTTCCGCAGAAAAAGTAAAAGACTATATTGAAGATTTTAATCACAGACATAATAATATACAGCTGCATGTGGTAAGTGACCGTAGTATCACACTTAACCAACGTACGCAATTGCTTACCGAAAATGCCATTGTGGGTATGATTTTGGTACTTATATTTTTATCACTGTTTTTAAATACACGTCTTGCCTTTTGGGTAGCCTTTGGTCTGCCTATTTCCTTTTTGGGGATGTTTATTTTTGCAGGATTTTTTGATGTAACCATTAATGTATTATCGCTTTTTGGTATGATAATCGTTATTGGTATTCTGGTGGATGATGGTATTGTAATTGCAGAGAATATTTATCAGCATTACGAAAAAGGAAAAACGCCGATACAGGCTGCTATTGATGGTACTATGGAGGTGATACCTCCCATTGTTTCGGCGATTATTACCACTTTGTTGGCATTTTCGATTTTCCTCTTTTTAGATGGAAGAATAGGTGATATTTTTAGTGAGGTGTCCGTTATTGTAATTCTCACTTTAGTGGTGTCATTGGTAGAGGCACTAATTATTTTACCAGCGCATTTGGCACATTCAAAAGCTCTGAAGACTATAGATAAGAAACCTAAAACAACTATCGGTAAAGCTTTTGCTAAATTAAGGGTCATAAACGAAATGGGAGACCGTTTTATGGTTTGGATGCGAGACAAAGCGTACAGTCCTGCTTTACGTTTTGGATTACGTTATAAAGTGCTAATGTTCGCTTTTTTTATAGTTGCCTTTTTTCTCACTTTGGGATCAATAGGTGGGGGGATTATTAGGACTTCATTTTTTCCTCGGGTTGCCAGTGACCGAGTTTCTGTTGATTTGTTAATGCCTAATGGAACTAATGAAAAAGTAACAGATTCTATAATCTCGTTAATTGAAGAGAAATCTATCATTGTAAACCAAGAGCTTACTGATAAGTACTTGAAAGGGACTGGCAAAAAGCTTTTTGAAAATACCATCAAAAGAATTGGTCCAGGTAGTGCAGCGGCTTCGTTAGACATAAATCTTTTACCGGGTGAAGAGCGACCTGATGTTATCAGTTCCGATATGGTTACCAATAGACTTCAAGAGTTGATGGGCCCGGTAATTGGTGTAGAAAGCCTTATTTACGGTACTGGAGGGAATTTTGGTGGTAGTCCGGTTTCAGTTTCTCTTTTAGGAAATAATATTACAGAACTTAAAGCTGCAAAAAAGGAACTTAAGGGAATATTAGAGAATAATGCGTTACTTAAAGATGTAGCGGATAATGATCCAGCAGGTATTAAGGAAATAAGACTTGAGCTCAAAGAAAATGCCTATTTATTGGGGTTAGACCTTCGCACGGTAATGAATCAAGTAAGAGCAGGATTTTTTGGTTCTCAAGCGCAACGTTTTCAGAGAGGTCAGGATGAAATTAAAGTATGGGTAAGGTATGATAGAGAAAACCGTTCGTCCATTACGGATTTGGATGAAATGCGTATTGTAACCCCAAACGGAAACAAAGTTCCTTTTAAGGAAATAGCAAGTTATATAATCGAAAGAGGAGACGTTGCTATAAACCACCTGGAGGGCCAACGTGAGATTCAAGTTTCGTCTGATATTAAGGATGAGAAAACTACAAGTGCCACGGATATCATGAGTGAAATCCGTACAGTGATAATGCCTGAAATTCAATCTAAATATCCTACGGTTACCGCATCTTATGAGGGTCAGAACAGAGAGGCTGCCAAAATGAGTAGTTCTATAAAGGTGGTAGGATTAACCGTGTTATTGTTGATTTATATAACCATCGCATTCACATTCCGAAGTTTCAGTCAACCATTGTTACTTATTTTGTTGGTGCCGTTTAGTTTAACGGCGGTTGCTTGGGGTCACTGGATTCACGGTTTCCCAGTTAACATTCTATCTATGTTGGGTATCATTGCCTTAATAGGTATTATGGTTAATGATGGTCTGGTTCTCATTAGTAAGTTCAATGGAAACCTGCGTGACGGAATGAAATTTGACGATGCTATTTTTGAGGCTGGCCGTTCTCGTTTTAGAGCTATATTTTTGACGTCCATAACCACTATTGCAGGTTTAGCTCCGCTATTGTTGGAAAGAAGTAGACAGGCGCAATTCTTAAAGCCTATGGCTATATCTATTGCCTACGGAATTGCTTTTGCAACAGTTCTAACCTTGTTATTGTTGCCTATATTCTTGGCATTCAGTAATAGGATAAAAGTGACCACTAAATGGTTAAAAACAGGTAATGATATTACCAAGGAAGAAGTAGAACGCGCCATAAAAGAGCAAAAGGAAGAGGGTGAAATGCTAGAGAAACCTAAGCTTGTATTGAACGGTGCTGCTCATGACGTAGTCAAAGATTCAGAAATAGCGGGCAATACATCATCCAACACCAATCTAAAGAAACCAGAATAGGAATGATTAAACAATTTATAGCCGCCTTTATTTTTCTTTTTATCACGGTAGGGATTTCGGCGCAAGAAAAACGTCTTTCAAAAGAAGAGGCAGTTCGTTTGACTTTAGAAAATAACTTTGGAATAAAAGTAGCTGGTAATCAAGTGAAAATTGCCGATAACAATCAAGGGGTGCTCAATTCAGGTTATTTACCTAGTTTGACAGGAACGGCCGGTGCCAATTATAGTGAGTTGAACAGTACTACTGCTTACCCGGACCAATTTAATACGGACGGGACACCTAGGGAAGACCTAGAAATTGATCATGCGGAGTCGCAGTCGTTCAACGGAGGGTTAAGTCTGGATTATACGTTGTTTGATGGTTTAGGTAGGTTGTATAATTACAAAAGGCTAAAAGAGCAGTATCAACTTACAGAGCTTCAGGCCAGGGAAACTATAGAGAATACCTTGTTGCAGTTATTCAGCATATATTTTGAAGTAGCTAGACTTACCGAGAATGAAAATGTATTTAAAGAGGCGCTTGCAATTTCTACAGACCGTATTACTAGAGCTGAATATTCTTTTGAATATGGTCAGAATACCAAGCTAGATATTTTAAACGCACAGGTAGATGTTACTAATGACAGCATTAACTTATTGAATACAAAACAACAACTGGCAAATACCAAGCGAGATTTAAATGTAATAGTTAACCAAAGCCTTAGTGAGAAGTTTCAGGTAGATACTATTGTTCGTTTTGTGCCTAGGTTGCAATTAGATGAACTCATAGGTCAGGCTAAAGAAAATAACGTAACCATACTGCAGACGGAGCGTAATTTGGCTATTAATGAATACGATATTAAGGTAAATAGTTCTGGCTACTTACCAACAATTGGTCTTACGGGGTCGTATGGTTGGAATTTGAACCAAAGTGCACCTAATTCGTTCTTGCCAGGGCAGGTTATTCCTGGTAGTAATAGATCTAGTCTAACTTTAGGTTTGGGAGCTAGTCTTACGTGGAACCTTTTTGACGGAGGAACCACCACCACTTTGGTACGTAATTCTAAAATTGCCTATGAGAATCAAGAACTGATGCAAGAGCAAGTTGCAATAGAGGTGGATAGGGATATTCTTAATGCTTTGGCTAGCTATGAAAATCTATTGACTATTTATCAGATTCAAGAACAGAACGTACTCACCAATGAAAACAATTTTGAAAGATCAAAAGAGCAGTTTCAATTGGGTAGGATTACGTCTATTGAATTTCGTCAAGCTCAAATAAACCTTTTGAACGCCCAGACCAACAAGAATTTGGCCAAGTACGATGCCAAGTTGGCAGAACTTCAATTATTGCAGCTTACGGGACAACTATTGAATGTAGAGTTCTAAGAAAAATCAATTTAAAAATTTGAATTGAACGATTGTTCTTAATGGGTGATTCTTTGTCATTCATATAATTTCTTCGTAGTATAGTTTCTGTAAAAATAGAACTATCATATGGCTAATATTGGCGTTGGAATCATCGGAACAGGTTCAATAGTACACACCTATATAAAATGTCTTTCTGAGATGGATGGAGTCCGGATTGTTGGGCTCTGTACAAAATCTACAGATAGGGTAGAGCAGGTTAAAGCTGAATTCGGTTTGCCAGTCTACAGTGATTACGGTTCTTTTCTAGCACTTCCGGAAATAGATTTAGTTTGCATCTGTAATGAAAGCGGAAAACATAGCGAAGCAATAGAGGCTGCTGCTATGGCTAACAAGCATGTTTTAAGTGAAAAGCCTCTAGAAGTAACAACAGAGAAAATAGATGCGTTAATAGCCTTATGTGATAAACAAAGGGTCCTTTTAGGATGCGTGCTTCAAAATAGGTGTAGTACAGATTATAGAAAGGTAGAAAAAGCTGTGAAATCTGGAAAGCTAGGTAAGTTACTTATGGGCAACGCCAGTATCAATTGGTACAGGTCGGAGGCTTATTATTCAAAAAGTAATTGGCGGGGTACAATAAAATTAGACGGTGGTGCGGCTTTTATAAATCAAGGTATTCATACTGTAGACCTGTTAATGAATCTAATGGGTCCAGCAGTATCGGTCTTTGCTAATGTCCAAACTAGGGTTCATTTAATAGAAGGGGAGGATGTTGGAGCAGCACTTATAAATTATAAAAATGGGGCAATAGGCACTATTACTGCTGGAACGGCCTTATATCCTGGATATCCAGAGCGCGTTGAGGTGTATGGAGAAAAGGGAAGCATCATTATGGAAGGAGGTAAAATAACTTCATGGAATATTAGAGATGAGGAGACACCTAAGTTAAGCACTGAATCGTTAGGAAGCGGAGCAGCTGACCCGACTGCAATAGGGCATCAAAACCATAAAATTGTACTTCAGGATATGGTAGAGGCAATTCGATATAACAAGAAACCAATGGTAAATGGGGAAGAAGCAAGGAAGTCCGTTGCGCTAATAAACGCTATTTATGAATCCTCTAGAAACAAAAAACAGGTTCAGCTTTAAGATTTAATTATGTACGAACATTTTTTTCAATGTCCATATTGCTGGGAAGAAATATCTATGTTAATAGATCCTTCAATCTCAAGCCAAACCTATGTTGAGGATTGCGAGGTATGTTGTAATCCTATAGAAGTGACCCCGCAATTTCAAGATAACGAACTGGTCGCTTTTGAAGCTCGTGATATAGAGCAGTAAGCTTAATCCATCTCCTTAATTTTTCCTCCAAAGACTTTATCTTTTTCAATACTTCTAGGCTTTCCGTAAATGTAGATAGATCCACCGGCACGTACCTTGGCTACTACTTTGTCTGAGGCGTTCACGTCTGCTCTTCCTCCAGCGTTAACCACCACTGTAGTTTCTTTGGTGTCTAGTTGTTTGTTATAAATTTTACCTCCGGTGTTCACCATGACTTCTTGCTTTGTAGCAGAACCGGTAAGGGTTACTTCTCCACCAGACACAGATTTCGCGTAAAGGTCTTTAAAGTTTATTTTTAAGTCGATTTTCCCGCCTTCTTGGGTTTTGATTTCAACGCGATCACCTTCAACGGTTTCATCAGATTTTATTTTTGCATTCTCGTTTGAATCAATTAGAGTGAGGTCTTCAGTGTAATATAAGGTGGCTTTAGCCTCGTCTCCGTCTAAAAAATTACCGAACTCCATTTTAATTTTTAAGAGACCATCTTTGTTAGAGATACTTATCTCATCCTTGTCATCGCCGGTAATAACAATTTTGTTTTCGTTGCTTTTAATAAGGCTAACAACTATCCGGTCATATACTTTAAGCTCTGTAAATTTATCTAAGTCTTTTGTATTTTCCTTCTGTGCTAAAACGCCTGCAGATATGAATAGGGCAAGGGCTAGAAATTTAAATTTTTTCATCTTTCAATTTTTGTAGTGTTCCTTCAAATATACGCTATTTTAGACGATTCCCCTAGAGTGTTAATATCTCTGAAGTAACGCTGTCGTTGCTATTGTGGCTTTTTTAAACAAAAGATGTAGGTGTTGTTGTGGGGTTGAAAATAAGGTAGTTTTAAGAAGGTTGAGTCTGCTTATTGTAAATAAAAAAAACTATTTTTAGCAAAAGCATTATTTAAATGAAAACCCAGTTAACCAAAATTACCTTAGCTGCCTGTATCTTTGGGGTGGTGTTCCAATCTTGTAAATCTTCACAATCAGTTACTACTGTAGAGAAAACCGTTGCTGATACAACCAAAGAAATAGTAGCCAAAAAAACACCTTTGGAAGCATCTACTGACGTTTCGAACGGTTATACGGAAACGGTTCCTGAAACCGACAATAGTTTTGATATGGTTTTAATTCCTGAAGGAACTTTTAAAATGGGTAGCCCTGAAACGGAAGTCAATAGGAAAGCAGATGAAGGACCACAGAAAGATGTGGAGTTAGATGCCTTTTATATGGCTAAACATGAATTAACTTGGGATTTGTTTGAACTTTTCTTTAAACAGAACAAAGAACTTTTCGTTAAGTTAGATAACGACCGAGTTATAAAAATAGACGCCATTACACGTCCTAGCCCACCGTATGAAGATCCTTCTTATGGAATGGGGAAAGATGGTTTTCCTGCGGTTAGCATGTCTGCATATTCCGCTTTGGTCTATTGTAAATGGCTGAGTACCGTAACAGGAAAATTTTACCGATTACCTACAGAAGCTGAGTGGGAGTATGCTGCAAAAGCGGGTACGGATAGTGCTTATAGTTTTGGAGATGATGTTTCTGAAATAGATGCGTATGCAGTATATTATAAAAATTCAGAAAATAAATATGCTAAAGTAGGCTCTAAGAAACCAAATCCTTGGGGTTTGTATGATATGCACGGTAATGCTGCAGAGTGGACCTTAGACGAATATAAGGAAGATGCATATGCTACAACGGAAAACAAGAATCCGTGGGTGACACCAGCGGTAATTCACCCAAGGTCTTTTAGAGGAGGCTCGTGGGATGATGATGCAGATAAATTACGTTCTTCCGCTAGAACGGGATCAAGTTTAAAGCAACAAAAACGTGATCCACAGATTCCAAAAAGCTTTTGGTGGTTTACAGATTCCAATTATGTAGGTTTTAGATTAGTGAGCCCTAAAGTTCAACCCAGCTCAGAAGAACAGAAAAAGTTCTGGAAAACCGTTTTGGACGAATAGTAATTGGTCTTATGGCAATTTTAAATCAAATTGATAACGCCAACAGTTAGTTGGGCTATTTAGATAATATGAAAAATATAGCGCTATTATTATTTCTAATTGCTTTCACCTATATAGGGAAAGCACAGGATAACTATTCCCTATCGGATACCAGTAAACTGACTATAAGTGGTTCTTCCACGGTGCATGAATGGGTCGTAACTGCTAACACGGTAGCGGCAACACTAAATTATGATGGAACAGCGCCAAAGCAAATAGATTTAGAGGTAGCCGTTGCGGATATTAAAAGTGAGCGGGGCGAAACAATGGATCAAAAGATGTACGATGCGCTAAAGAAAGAGAAACATCCAAAGGTTACTTTTAAACTTACCGAGATAAAGGACAAGTCTATTTTTGTTGGTTCGTTAAATATTGCAGGCGTAGAGAAAACAGTAGAAATCCCAATAACAATGGAAAATGCCTCTGAAAATCTTAAGATTTCTGGACAAAAGAAGCTAGTGTTACAAGATTATGGGATGGAGCCGCCCAGTGCAATGTTCGGTCAGATTATTGTTGGAGATGAGGTTACCGTTAATTTTGATTTGGTCTTTTCAAAGAATTAGAATACTAGTTTTTTAAATCACAATTTTGGTAGCTAGTAGACTTTAAACCTTCTTTTTTTATGGATGATTACCGAAAAATTAAAAGTCTTGCCACACAATATGCTCCTGAATTTGTAGCCGTTCGAAGGCATCTGCACGAAAACCCAGAATTATCTTTTCAAGAATACAATACGTGTGCATACCTCAAAGAACAGTTAATGTCACTTGGGATAACAGATATAGAATCTGTTGCAGAAACAGGGATTTTAGCTACAATTAACGGAAACAAGAAAGGTAAAACGGTTCTTTTACGCTCAGACATTGATGCATTACCAATACAGGAGCAGAATGATATAGCGTATGCTTCCAAAAAAGAGGGAGTCATGCATGCCTGTGGGCATGATGCACACAGTGCTTCTCTATTGCTCTGCGCTAAAATTTTAGTAGAATTAAAAGGTAATTTTTCTGGTAGTGTAAAATTGCTATTTCAACCAGCGGAAGAACTTAGTCCGGGTGGAGCTATTAGCGTCATGAAGGAAAAAGCGTATATCGCTTTAGGAACCATTCCCCATGTGGGGCAACATGTACGGCCAGATATTCCCGTTGGTAAGGTAGGTTTTCGTTCAGGAAAATTTATGGCCAGTATGGATGAACTTTTTTTGACCGTCAAAGGTAAAGGAGGTCATGCCGCTATGCCCGAAAAAATAATAGACCCAGTTTTAATAACTTCCCATATTATTGTTGCCGCTCAACAATTGGTCAGTCGTATGGCAGATCCAAAAACGCCTTCCGTACTTTCTTTTGGTAAGGTAATCGCCAATGGCGCCATCAATGTTATTCCTGATGAGGTTTCTATTGAAGGAACGTTCAGAACTCTGGATGAAGAATGGCGGAAAATAGCTTTAGAAAAGTTGCACAAATTGGTCACTACCATGGCAGAGGCAATGGGAGGTAGCTGTGAACTTAAAATCAATCATGGGTACCCGCATTTAAAAAATGATACTGCTTTAACAGAGGACTTAAGAATTTATGCAAAGGATTATTTGGGTTCGGAAAATGTGGAGGAATTGGACCAATGGATGGCTGCGGAAGACTTTGCATACTACACGCAAGCCAATCCGGCCTGTTTCTATATGTTAGGTGTTGGTAATGTTGATAAAAATATTGAATCTGGGTTGCATACACCTACTTTCAATATAGATGAATCTGCCTTGGAAATAGGTGGTGGACTCATGGCATGGTTGGCCATTAAGACACTTTTAGGGTAACGCTGCTTGGTAATTTTGACTTCTTTAATTAATCAGTAACTTTATAGGTATAGGCAAATGCCTACTCCAGCTATGAAAATAAAAAACTACCTTCTAATTTTCTTTCTTTTGATGGCAGGGTTTGTATTGGCTTCAATCTATATTCCTATAGAAACAGCGTATACTTCCGCACCTGTTAATGCACAAGAAAACGAAAAAAAATCAGATGTTGCCTTCCATAAAATGATGGACGTGCTTACGCATCCACGTTGTTTAAACTGCCACCCGAGCGATAATATTCCAAAGCAGGGAGAAGAAAGCCATCCTCATTACTTTGATATTGCTAGAGGAGACGATAATGTGGGTTTTGAAGCTACTAAATGTGCTACCTGTCATCAATCTGAAAACAATCCGTATTCAGGCGCTCCAGGCGCGCCACATTGGTCTCTGGCTCCACATTCTATGCGCTGGCAAGGGCTTGATAGATTTGAAATCGCACAATCCATGATGGATGGTGAACGTAATGGTGGCCGTTCTCCCGAGGAAATTCTTAAACACTTAACGGAAGATGACTTGGTACTTTGGGCCTGGGGGCCTGGTGCTAATATTAAAGGTGAGCCTCGTGAACTTCCACCGGTATCCAAAGAAGAATTTATCAGTGCGGTAGAAGCGTGGTTTGAAAGTGGTCACACCATACCATCCAAATAATAGAAAAAAGTCAACTATGAAAATTTCAATGATAGTCAATGGTCAATCTCATGCTATTGAACTTACTGACGAATACACCCCTTTGCTTTGGGTTATTCGTGATATACTTGGGCTAAAAGGGACTAAGTTTGGTTGTGGTAAAGCCGCCTGTGGAGCTTGCACGCTTCATATAGACGGAGAGGCAGTCCGTTCGTGTTCTTATCCGGTGAAATTCGCAGAAGGAAAAGAAGTCACAACTATTGAAGGTTTAGGAGATGCAGAGAATCCGCATCCTGTCCAGCAAGCTTGGCTAGAAGAAATAGTGCCTCAGTGTGGGTATTGCCAACCTGGATTTATGATGGCCACTGCAGCGCTATTGAATAAAATTCCGAACCCTACAGACGAGGATATCGATAATAATATTATAAATGTTTGTAGATGCGGCACATATTATAGAATGCGGAAAGCCATCCATAAGGCTGCGGATAAACAAAATGCTATTAATGCAATGAACGAACCAACAAAAGCTTAGTGATGGCAGATAATGAATCCTCAGAAAAGAAGCGTAAGAAGTTATCAAGACGAAAATTTTTAGTCCGTGGTGGTTTTGGAACCTTAGGAGTACTTGCCGTAGGTACGTATTTATTCAGAAACCCTATTAGAAGAACCATCTTGAAGAAGGTGAATTCAATGGATATAGAATACTTGGGCAGTACAGATAATCCTATGTTGTGGTTTGAACTTGGAAAGGATAATGTAGTTATTCTGCATTCTCCAAAAGTAGAAATGGGTCAGGGTACCTTTACGGGTATAGCCCAAATGGCTGCAGATGAATTAGATGTTCCGTTTGAGAATGTAAAAGTAGTTCATGCTACTACGGATACGGGCAATATTGATCAATTTAGCACAGGGGGTAGTACTTCCATTTCTGGATTGTGGCAACCGCTTCGTGAATTAGCGGCAACCTTTCGTGAAATGATGAAGATTGAAGCTGCAAATAAATTAGGAGTTTCCATTTCTCAGCTTTCGGTAAAAGATGGTGTTGTTTCTGCAAATGGCGAAAGCCTCACTTATGTCGAAATCTCAGAAGGAGTAACCGACTGGACGATTCCTAAAAAACCAATTCTTAAGGACATTAGTAGTTATCGCTTTGTAGGAAAGCCATTGCCAAGAGTAGATTTAGCGGATAAAGTATACGGCGCGCCCATGTTTGGGCTGGATGCTGAAATGCCTAATATGTTGTACGGGGCAGTAGTGAGGCCTTCAAAAATAGGGGCGAAGTTTATAAGTGCTACAACGGATAAGGCCGAAAAAATGCCCGGAGTGGTGAAGGTTGTTAGTGAGGATGATTTTGTAGGTGTAGTTGCTGAATCTTATATGGAAGCGGAAAATGCCAAACAGGCTATTGAGGTGGTATGGGAAACCCCAGACAATTTACAGCAAGATGAGATTGTAGCAATGATGACAGTGGGAAATGGTACCTCTAGCATAATTCAAAAACAAGGTGCTGCATTAGAAGGTGATGATAAGGTACAGATGGAATTTAGGAGTCCTATTGGTGCACACGCACAAATAGAACCTAACGGTGTTGTCGCTTACGTTGAAGCATCTAAGGCTACTATTATGATATCTACTCAGGTAGTTGGTATAACCCGTAAGGAAGTTTCCTCCCGCTTAGGGTGGGATGTAGAAGAGGTGAATGTAATACCAACATATCTAGGCGGTGGTTTTGGAAGACGACTGCATACGCCACATGCCGTACAAGCGGCAGTAATGTCCAAAGCAGTTGGGAAACCGGTAAAATATATTTTTAGTAGGGAAGAAGAGTTTCAACATGATATGTTTCGCCCGCCAACCCATCATATTCTTAAAGGGAGTTTAAATGAAAAAGGACTGTTAAGCGGTCTTGAACACCATTTTGTGAGTGGTGATGTGGGTAATAATTCAGCATTGCTGCCAAATGTGGTTCCTACTATTTTAGGGGCAGATGTAGGTGCTATTAGAGGCGCATTTATTCAATATACGGGAGTACCTAATCATCGTTCGGTGTATTGGCATGTAGATTTGCCTTTTGCAACGAGTTGGTGGCGTAGTTTAGGCTTATTGGCTAATACCTTTGCAATTGAAAGCTTTGTTGATGAGATGGCTTTAAAAGCAGGTAAGGATGCTATTGAATTCCGTTTGGCACATGTTAATGATGATGAGGCTGGGAAACGGTTAAAGGAGGTTATGCGTACGGCAGGTGAAAAAGCTGGGTATTCAGAGGAAGTTAAAAATGGGAGAGCAATGGGTTTTGCAGCTTCCGTAGATGCGGGAACACCATGTGCGCATGTAGTTGAGGTTTCTGTGGAGGATAATAATATACGCGTGCATAAAGTAACTGTGGTATTAGATCCTGGTTTGGCGGTAAACCCAGACCAAATAAGAGCGCAATGCGAAGGCTGTGTGATTATGGGAATGAGCGCGGTTCTTTTCGAACAAATGAAAGTAGTAGATGGTTCGTTAACACCAACTATTTATGGTCCTTATGAAATGGCTTTAATGAAACACGCTCCAAGAGAAATTGATGTGGTATTGTTGCAAGGTAAAGATACACCAGGTGCCGTTGGTGAACCACCATTGGGCCCAATAGGAGCTGCGATAGCCAATGCGGTACGCAGATTGACTGGGAAACGGCTGCAATCTATGCCATTAAAATTGACCTAGTTTAAATTTCTATCGTTTAAAGTTTTTAGAAGAGATTTTGTTAATTTTTAGAATGTTTAAACCCTATATTTCAAACTACAAAATTACAGGGAATTGTACGTATCATGAAGCAGCTTGCCGAGAAACTCCGAAATAAAATCTTTTGGTCATTAGATGCTCTTAAAAGAGGTAAACTTATTGCGCATTATAGGGATATTGCCCAAATATTGGAAAATTATGATACGCCGGAGTCCCAGAAAAGAAGGGCGAATCTTCTAAAACAGCTTTTAAATCATGCTTCTGATACTACGGAGTTTTACAAAGAGTATAAAAACCTTGAGAATCTTGAGGATTTTCCTGTAATAGATAAGTGTATTATCCGGGACAATTTTGATGCTTTTCAGTCTATAGAATACATAGATAAATCTAAACAGAAAGTTTCTACTAGTGGGTCTTCTGGCACTCCGTTCATGGTATATCAAAATAGCAATAAAGTAATCAGAAACCGAGCGGATACTATTTATCTTCAAGGCATAGTAGGCTTCAAGATTGGATATCGCCTGTACTATATCCGTCAATGGTTAGAAAAATATCGGTTGAATAACTTGACGCGAAGAATGCGCAATATAGAGATGGTCAACGTAGCGGATTTCTCTGATAATTATTTAGAAAAACTTATAACAACCCTAAGAAAAGATACCTCAACTAAGGTGCTTTTAAGTTATTCATCAGCCTTGCGGGAAATCTGCAATTATCTTGAGCGTGTAAGTGCAAAACCTATTGAAACTAATATTTCATCTATAATTGCCATGGCAGAAGGTTTAAGCGATGATACAAGAGACAAACTCATAAAGTATTTCAATACAAACGTGTACTTACGTTACTCGAACCAAGAAAATGGTATTTTATCACTACAACTCTCTAAAATAAATAACAGTTTACAGATAAACTGGGCTAGCTATTTTATTGAAATTCTTCATCCTGAAAAAGATATTCCAGTGGAGTATGGGGAATTGGGTAGGGTAGTGGTTACTGATTTATTCAACTATTGCACCCCTTTTATTCGATATGATACAGGTGATTTTGCCATAATGACCCAAGATGGTGGCTTCTTCAAAGGATCTCCTGTTTTTTTAAGGGTTGAGGGTAGGAAAATGGATATTATTTATAATACTCAAGGTCTTGTAATATCCGGTTACAACATTCATCACTTGGAATCGTATCCTGATATAAAACAATTTCAATTTGTTCAAGAAGACCGGGCAAAATATCGTATAAAGCTGGTGACAGAAAATCGTCTGAAAAGTGAAGAGATAATTATTAATCACTTCAAGACCTTTTTAGGAACTGATGCAAGCATAGAAATAGTTTATGTTGAAGAAATAAAACAGCTTGCATCTGGTAAAAGAAGATTAATTATAAATAATTATCAAAAAGGTAACTGATGTAAAGAGTAATTTTTAATTGAAATGCGTTAATTTATTAAGAGTTAAGACGATAATTTTAAATGATAATACCCATCCAATATAATAATGTATAAAACCTTTATTAAACCCTTCTTCGACTTTTGCGTTGCTCTTACTGCGTTAGTTTTGCTTTCGCTAATCTTTATTGTAATATATTGTATTTTAAAGTTTGGTAAGAATCAAGAGCCTTTGTTTTATCAACCCAGACCCGGAAAGAAGGAGGAGGTTTTCTATATAATTAAGTTTAAAACAATGTCAGATGAAAAAAACTTAAAGGGAGAACTTTTACCTGATGATAAAAGACTTACCCGTATAGGTGCATTAATGCGAAAAACATCGTTAGATGAAATTCCTCAACTCATAAATGTTCTAAAAGGAGATATGAGTTTGGTTGGGCCAAGACCCTTGCGAGTAAGGTATTTGCCTTATTATTCATCTAGAGAAAATTTGAGGCATGATGTAAAACCTGGTATTACCGGTCTTGCCCAAGTTTCTGGTAGAAACGGCATATCTTGGGACCTTAGATTGGAACTTGATGCAGCGTACACAGAGAAAATGAGCTTTTTATTTGACTGTAAAATTCTTTTAAAGACTTTGGTCAAAGTTTTTGATAGTTCGGTTGTTGAATTTTCCGATGGGCCTGATAGTTTAGATGAGTATAGAAGTGATAAAGTAAAACATAGTTCTATAGAATAATAGGGTGTAGACTATTTTTTTTGGCTTATTTTTTTTACAATAAATTTAGCTAAATATTTAATTTAGAAGGATTTAGTAATTGACGCTTTAGTAATAAAAATTTTTATTTTTTCACTCTTGTTTAATTTTGACGTAGTGTAGTATAATCTAGATTAATCAAACTCTTTTGGGGAATTCCATATACGGAAACATCCCCTTTATTCCCAAACTTCGTATTAAATAAAACTAGATTATGAATATTTTATTTACCTGCGCTGGCAGAAGAAATTATTTGATAGATTATTTCAAAAAAGAAATTGGCGGCAATGGTAAAATTATCGTTGTAGATTCTGATTATACAGCCCCTGCGCTTGCTGCTGGCGATGTAGCAATTAAGATGCCATCTCTATATCACCCTGATTATTTGAGCGTTCTCAATAATGTCATAAGAGATTATAATGTTGATTTAGTTATTCCTCTAAACGATCTTGAGCTGCTTTTAATGTCCGAAAATAAAGAGCTCTTGGAAGCGCATAGGGCCAAGGTTGTTGTTTCCGAAGCAAACATTATATCCTTCTGTGCGGACAAATGGCAAACTTATAATTTTTTCAAAGACTTGAGCATAAAGACACCTCTTTCGTTTCTAAAGATAGAGGATGTAGTGGAAGCCTTATCTAAGAAAATTTTGAGTTATCCAATTATATTAAAGCCTAGGTGGGGCTCTGGTTCTATAGGTATAGAGGAAGTCCGTAGTGAAGAAGAATTGTACTATGCTTATAAGTTGCTTTTAATCAAAATTAAGAGGTCGGTTATAGCCAATATGCACGATGATGATTTTGTTGATACGATAATTTTTCAAGAAAAAATAGTTGGTCAAGAGTATGGTGTGGATATACTCAATGATTTCAATGGAAATTACTATAGCGCATTCGTAAGAAAAAAGTTGGCTATGCGTGCAGGAGAAACCGATAAGGCCATAACTGTCATAGATAATAAATTTTTAGAAATAGCCCAAAAATTGGGAGAGTCTACAAAGCATATTGGAATTATGGACTGTGATTTTTTTGTTGTGGATAATGAAATTTATTTCTTGGAAATGAACCCTAGGTTTGGTGGAGGATATCCCTTTTCGCACGAGGCCGGTGTAAACATACCTGCTATATACCTTGCATGGTTGCGAGGTGATTTGGATATATCAAAATACATAGACTATAGACCAGGTTGTATATTTTCTAAATATGATAGGATTATTAAAGTCGTGGAACAAGAAAAACTCAATTCCTACCCTCCAGCGTAAAATAAAAAAATATTATTTATGCATCGTATAATGTAAGCTCTGCACATTTTACTCTTCCCCTATTTAATTTTTGAGATATTATTGGAGCGGCAATTGCCAATGGCGTAAGAAGGTTGACCGGTAAACGCTTGCAATCTATGCCATTAAAATTGACCTGATTTAAAGACATAAAAAAAGGCTTCCAAGAAATTGGAAGCCTTTTAGCTTTAGTGATGGCACTAGGATTACCTCTGGTTTTCCTAGGCGGCTCAATGTTGCAAATTATAAACCACGAGCTATCGCTCTGGTTCTTCGGTTTATTCCAAGATTACAAGACCGTTGGTCTTGCATCTTTCCATAAAACAAAGAACCACGCCAAAAGGGGCGTGGTTACTTATTTAAAGTGATGGCACTAGGATTCGAACCTAGGACCGCCTGCTTAGAAGGCAGGTGCTCTATCCAGCTGAGCTATGCCACCATTTTTAAAGCGGTGCAAAGATAGTTTATTTTCTTAGAAAAATAACCCACAAAAGTTCAAAAAATATACTTTTTATTTAAAAAAAGAAACTCAGCAAACTTAGAACGCTAGGTTTGAAAGTGTTTGCAGTGCGAAAAAAGAAAGTTTTTTTCCGGTAACTAAAATTATTTAGAATTTTCCAGTTTTGCTTTTAATAGTTTTTGCCTTATGATTTCAAATTCCTTGTTGAGTTCGTACTCATCAATAGGTTTTCTGAGAATGTGAAGAGGTTCCGTGTTTTTTGCATTTTCTAAGGTGGTGTAATCTGAATTTCCAGTTATGTATACGAAAGGGGTTTTATATTTTTCTTTTAATATCATAGCCGTCTCAATACCATTTAGTGCTCCAGAAAGACCAATGTCCAGAAGAACCACATCTGGCATATATTGTTCTATCATGTTTAGGGCATCTTCGCCATTATCAGCAGTTTTAACTTTAGTTTTACCTGCATTGGTAATGATGTGCTCTAAGAACATTTGAATAATCAGGTTGTCTTCTACTATTAGGACTTTTAGTTTCATAGTATTATGATATCTGTTCAATTTCTTGAAACGTTAATATATAGTGTGTACCGCTTTCGGTATTATCTTTTTCTATGTTTCCTTTTAGTTGCAATGTTAGCATGTGAATCAATTTTAGACCTAATGATTTGGTATTTCTAAAATCTATTTCATCAGAGAAACCGCTACCATTATCTCCTATGTACATTAAGAAATTTGGGTATTGTAATTTTTCAAACTTGACGGTAATTAGTCCTTCATCTATATTTTTGAATCCGTATTTTAAAGAATTTGTGATAATTTCATTCACCATGAGCCCAAGGGGCACGGAGGTATCCAGATTTAAATGAATTTCATCTGCCTCCACTTTTAAATCAATTTTTTTATTCGTCCCTTTCATGGAAGAAATTAGGGTAGAAGCCAAGCGCCGTGCGTAGTCTCCATAGTTTATTTTACTTAAGTCTTTGGATTTATACAACATCTCGTGAATGATGGCCATAGAGTTTATACGGTATTGGCTATATCTAAAAAGGCCTTTTATTTTATCGTCTTTTATAAAACTAGATTGTAAACTTAAGAGGCTTGTTATGACCTGTAAATTGTTTTTTACCCTATGATGTATTTCCTTTAAAAGAGTATTGCGTTCATTTAGTCTATCTCGTATAGTTTTGTTTAATGAATTTATATATTGATTTTTTTTATAGAGCGAATAAATAATACTCAGGAATAGCATAACCCCAATTGTAAGAATAACTGCAGTGCTATAGGTAGATGTTTTGTATTCTGTTAATTGATTCTGAATGGAAACAATATTAGGTTCTGTAAAGAGGGTCCAGTTTTGGTTACCTTCTAGACTTATCTTTCTTTGGTAGTAATGAGCATTGCCAAAACGGTCTTTTTTAGTAAGGTCAGTTTTAGATGGTGCGTATAGTTTTTCGTCTCCGCCACTGTAGAAAACCTCATTTTTGGAGTTTAGAAAAGTGGTTTTTTGTCCTTTGAAACTATCAAGCCAATTCTTGGCGTTTAGGTTAAGACCTACAACGCCTTGTAACACATTGTCAATATATATTGGAGTAAAAAAGCGTACGGTGGGTCTATGTGGTACCTCAACTTTGTCATGTTCAATGTTGAGATCCATATTGGAAACAAAAACATCGCCTTTGTTCAAGTGTAATGTTTTTATAAAATAATTTCTGTCTCCTTTATATTGATAAGTTTTAGCTACGGTACTGTCCTTGTTTTCCACTCGTATAACCTCCATGCCTCTTAAATCTATATACCTGGCTTGAAAATAATTAGGGTCGGCATTAAGGAAATAGGCTAGTTTTTTGTGAGTAATGGCTAGTGGGATGCCTGTTTTAAGGTCTAGTTCTATTAAATCTCTAAGAAAGACTACATTTTTCTTGCTAATAGTATATAGCTCCAATAGGCGTGTTTCCGCATCTTTAAGTTTGTTCTTTTCGGTTATCTCCTCAACGAGGGTAATATTTTTATGGTAAAGTTTTATGCGTTGAACAGAGAGATTCCAAATAATCACACACGTAATCATGAAGAGTATAGTGGATGTGATTATTAGTTTTTTCCCCATTATGTATGCTGTTCTAAATAAAACCCCGATTTAAATATTTCGTAAGTCTAAAATTCTCCTTAAAGTGAAAGGATAGCTTTAAATTTAATCTAAAATCCTAGAAAGGATAGTTTAAGATATGTTAAATTTGTAGTATTATTATTACAAAAACAAATAATTCTGTAAGTTTTATTACAATAAAATATCATTGTTTGTATTCAATACACGGAAAGGGAAATAATAAAGTACTTACTTTAACGCTTGGGATTACTCATCGTTAATTAAGATTTCTAGAACGAGAATGGCAGCCTCGGTAATCTTTGTACCTGGGCCAAATACAGCAATTGCGCCACTTTTAAACAAAAAAGGATAGTCTTGCTTTGGGATAACACCTCCTACTACGACCATAATATCATCACGACCATATTTCTTTAACTCTGAGATAACTTCGGGCACTAGCGTTTTATGGCCCCCAGCCAAAGAGGAAACTCCAAGAACGTGCACATCGTTCTCTACAGCTTGTTTAGCTACTTCTGCGGGAGTTTGGAAAAGTGGTCCTATATCAACATCAAAACCTAGATCGGCATAGCCTGTAGCAATAACTTTGGCGCCTCGGTCATGCCCGTCTTGTCCCATTTTAGCAATTAGAATACGGGGTCGTCTCCCATCTAATTCTGCAAATTGGTCTGAAAGCCTACATGCCTTCTTAAAACTTTCGTCTTCTTTTATTTCTTTTGAATACACCCCTGAAATGGATTGAATGTTTGCTTTGTACCTGCCAAAGACAATCTCTAAGGCACTACTGATTTCTCCCAGAGTAGCCCTATGTCTTGCAGCTTCTACTGCTAAAGCTAATAAATTTTCATCTGAAGGAGATGGTTTAGCTGTGGTGTCCTTTGATGCTACCATTTTTTGATGGGCTGCATCGGTAAGTTTACTAAGAGCTTCTGCTACCTTCTTGGAATCACGATTTTGTTTTATTGTCGCTAGACGCTCCAACTGCTTTTTACGTACGGCATTATTATCTACTTCTAGGATTTGAAGGCCATCATCTTCTTCTGTCTGATATTTATTCACACCTACAACGGTATCTTGGCAGCTATCTATTCTAGCCTGTTTTTTTGCTGCCGTTTCTTCAATTCGTAATTTGGGTATACCAGCTTCTATAGCTTTGGTCATACCTCCCATTTCCTCAACTTCCTCTATAAGTTTCCATGCTTTATGAGTAAGGTTTTCTGTTAGCTTTTCCACATAAAAACTACCGGCCCAAGGGTCTACTGTTTTGGTGACTTTTGTTTCTTCTTTGAGGAATAATTGCGTGTTTCTGGCTATCCGTGCAGAAAAGTCTGTGGGTAACGCTATGGCTTCATCTAATGCGTTTGTGTGTAAACTTTGAGTTCCACCCAGTACGGCAGAAAGTGCTTCTATGGTTGTACGTGCCACATTATTGAACGGGTCTTGTGCAGTAAGGCTCCAGCCACTAGTCTGACAATGCGTACGGAGGGACATTGATTTCTTATTCTTTGGATTAAATTGCTTGACCAACTTGGCCCATAAAAGGCGACCAGCACGTAGTTTGGCAATTTCTGTAAAGTGATTCATGCCAATACCCCAAAAGAAAGAAAGACGTGGCGCAAAGCTATCAATATCAAGTCCGGCTTTTAAACCAGTTCTAATATATTCAAGTCCGTCTGCCAAGGTATACGCCAGTTCTAGTTCTGCCGAAGCACCCGCTTCGTGCATGTGATAACCAGATATGCTAATACTGTTGAATTTTGGCATGTGTTTACTGGTATATCTAAAAATATCGGAAATGATATCCATGGAAGGCGCAGGAGGGTAGATATAGGTGTTACGCACCATAAACTCTTTTAGAATATCATTCTGAATGGTTCCAGTCAATTCTTTAAGCGATACGTCCTGTTCTTCTGCAGCAACAATATAAAACGCCATAATAGGGAGTACCGCTCCGTTCATGGTCATAGAAACGGACATTTTATCCAGAGGAATTTCATCAAAAAGAATTTTCATGTCCTCTACAGAATCTATAGCCACACCGGCCTTGCCTACATCGCCTGGTACTCGTTCATGGTCACTATCATAACCACGGTGTGTTGGTAGGTCAAAAGCAATAGAGAGACCTTTTTGGCCTCCTTTTAAGTTTCTTCGGTAAAAAGCATTACTCTCTTCAGCAGTAGAAAACCCCGCATATTGGCGTATGGTCCATGGGCGCTGCACATACATAGTGCTGTAAGGCCCACGTAAAAACGGAGGTATCCCAGCAGCAAAATTCAGGTGTTCTAAATCCGTTTTGCCTTGTTCGGCAATTGATTTATCTGCCGTTTTCTTAAAGGAAATATGTTGAATGTCGTTTCTCATGTAAATCTCTTTCTTGCCACTGCATGGGTTTATTTCCCTTGCCAACCTTCACTTTTCAATCGTTCTTTTTCCAACGTCTCTGTTAGTCGTCTTTCTAGAATGGGCTCAATCAATGTTTTCTCTTTTCGCTGGTTCAGAAAAGGGAAGACTTCAAGCTGGTCTTTCATCATATCCTTTTCACTAGTATAGGCATTGGAGCCTACAAGAATTTCTTGAGAAGAGTTCAACTTCTCCTGTTCTTTTTCGGCACTCTCCTTTAATTTTTTATGAACGGTATGGTATTTTAATTGTTTTAGAAAACCACCGTTGGCTTCAATATCCTTAAAGAGGAGCAACCCTTTTTCCGCAAGTTGGTCCGTAATATTTTCAATATAATAAGCGCCTTCTGCAGGATTTTGCAGTTCGTCAAAATAGCTCTCCTCCTTAAGAAGCACCAGTTGGTTTCTGGCAATACGTTCCGCAAACTCGTTATTTTTATGATAGATAAAATCATAGTTAAGGTTGCAAACGCTATTCGCTCCGCCCAATATGGCCGCCATACATTCCGTAGTAGTACGGATCATGTTCATGTTGTAATCGTAAAGCGTCTTATTTCGTTTAGAAGGTGTTGCTTCAATATGA
Source organism: Zobellia nedashkovskayae (assembly GCF_015330125.1). Lineage (NCBI taxonomy): Bacteria > Pseudomonadati > Bacteroidota > Flavobacteriia > Flavobacteriales > Flavobacteriaceae > Zobellia > Zobellia nedashkovskayae. Next base: position 2,077,190 of record NZ_JADDXR010000002.1, read on the forward strand.
CAATCCGAAACAATTCCGTATTCTGCCGCTAGCAGTTTCCAAAGTCTACGCAGTGCCCTGATTTTTGAAATTTCAAAGAAATAATTACTGCCTACCGCAACTTTAAAAGTAATGGTGTCGATATTAGAACCAAAGTGATTTAGATATTCATTGGCGTGGGCTAGGGCATAGGCCAATTGCTGAACCATAGTGCCACCGGCATTCTGATAAAGTGCAGCATTTATGCTAATGATATTCTTTGGTCTTTGAGTAGTTGGTATTTGTAAAAGGGTATACAGATTTTGAAGATCCTGCCCCATGTTTATAAACCAATTTCCTTTGGATGCCAGTTGACCAATGGGGTCTATGTGAAAGGAAATATGTTCTTTTTCAATTTGAGTGGAGTTCGCAAATCTCTCAACGTCACCAGTCAAAATACTTTCAAACTGACAATGAATAGAAGTAGAAGTATAATCAATATTTGCTAAAAGCGACTTAAAATCAACATTTACTGAAGGCAATGTAAAAAGAATACTTTCCGCGCCTCCTTTGATGGCGTTCAGAGCACTTTTGTTGGCCAAAGAGATATCACTGACTACAATATGCTGCGTTATTCTCCAAGGCGCTAGAACTTCTTTATGTGCAGCGGCGTGGGGTTGAATATCATCTACATGGTAAAAGGGTTTTACCTTGATGCCTTCTGGTGATTCCCAAACCAATTTTTGATTGTAATCCGCACCTTTAAGTTCGTATTGAATGTTTTGTTTCCACTCTTTTGCGGAAACCTCTTTAAAATCGTCAAACAGTTTTTGTTTCATGCCAAAGGAATAATCCTAATGTTCATGAAAAGTACGATTTTAGAATACAATTCAAAAGTATTTTATCCTATTGGACAACCATTTTAGAGGAAAGATGTTTTAGAATAAAATTAGATAGATAAATTAAATACGGTAGAGAGAACGCTTCTAATTTACCTGTTCCCATATGAAACCATTGCTTTGTAGCCAAATGACATTCTCTTCAGTGGGTATTGTTGAAGTTGGATTACTATCGGTATTAGAATATCCATTGGCAATGGAAACTGAAATTGAAGATTTTTTCTTAATTATGTACATCCTTCCTGCACAGGTGGGTGCATCGGGAAGAAATATAGTTGAATTTGTTGTGATTATTACAGTGTGGTTTTTATCAGTTAAAACAATTCCATCGCCGCCGATAAATCTTATATCTGTGGCGATTGAACCATTAACCGTTAAAGTAGAACTAGGCTCATTGGTGCCAATTCCTAATTGCTGATTTTCTTCCGAGTAATATAGATTACTTACATCATCTTTAGGCTCACCAAATTCGTCTGCGAAAAATAAACTTCCTGGATCACCTACGAATAAAACATTACCATCTTGGTCAACAATGTGGTCAAAGAAGATTAAGGTTTCTTCATCATTTTCGTTTGTGTAAGTATAGGTGCCATTATCATTCCTTATTAAGTTGGTCACGGTTTCTTCACCTGTACCACTAGTTTCGAAAGAAATAATAGTTTCTTCGCCTCCTTCATTAGTATAGGTAAAGGTGCCATTTTCGTTGTCAACCAGTGTTGATAGGGTCTCGTCGCCGGTATCTCCGCTCCCTCCAAAGGAAATAATAGTTTCTTCACCAGCCTCATTAGTGTAGGTAAAGGTGCCATTTTCATTGTCAATCAGTGTTGATAAGGTCTCGTCGTTAGTACCTCCCTCATTTTCTGGTAAAGAAAAAACTGTTTCATCACCAGCCTCATTGGTATAGGTAAAAGTACCGTCTTCATTGTCCACCAGTGTAGATAGGGTCTCATTACCAGCTAACGAAATTAAGGTCTCATTTCCAGCTTCATTAGTGTAAGTAAAGGTGCCATCTTGGTTGTCAATAAGTGTTGATAAAGTTTCGTCGCCACCATTAGAATTACATAAATTATTCCATTGCGTTCCGCTATAATAAAAGACACAATTCTCATCTGTGTTATATACCAAAGCTCCATTTAGGGGTGTTAGAGTTTGCATATCCGAATCAGAAACGCGAGTAATAACTAAAACCTTATCTGTACTTTCCAGTTCTAATAAGGAGGTTGGGTCCATGACTTCTGAATTCTCCCCAATTTTTACTTGTCCGTAGCTGTAATAACAGCACAAGATAATAGAAATTAGAAAAGTTTTTTTAACTGTAAAATGCATTTAGGGGGCTTTTTAAAAGAAATAGTTTATCAGTAACCTTGAAAATTAAGCTGATAAAATTAAATTATTGCAACAAATCGATGAGTATCACTATTATATCGCTCAATGTATTTAAAGTCAGTGAAATAATTGATTTTGACTTTGTTTTTTAGAAAAAAGGATTTCACATTTCTCCAATCTATTTCTAATAAAGGGTGTATAGTTCTTCTTTTCCAATTAATTCTAAAACTAATAATGAAAAACGCTTACCAAAATCTCTTTTTTTATTATTGATGGAAATAAAACACTAATTTTAAAATTCATTATATTGGAGTATATTTTAAGTGGTACAACACAAAACAGATATTTTGTATGGGTTACTTTGCTTTATACCCCAGAAGATGAAAAATTCTCAAAATCATTATTAAATACGAATTTAAACACCCTTTAAGATGTTAAAGTGTAAAAGATTTTATTGTAGCTTTTTTTTTGGTATGTTCTTTTTTATCACATCATTTGTAATGATTAGTTGTAGTAAAGAAGATAGTCCAGCACCGGTTCCAACTGGGGAAAGTAAGCAATATTCGATTTTAAACACGAATTTATCAGATTTTTCGGGAACTGTTGATTTTATAGAAAATACCAATGGCTCTACGACAATCTCTTTACAGGTGCTAAATACAATTAAGAATATTGATAATGTCGTTAGGTTGCGAAGTAATACAGCTAACCTTGGAGGTGGGATTGCAGTAAGTTTAAATAGTTTAAATGGGGATAAAGGTATTAGTAATACTACCGTAGAAAAGTTACAGAGTGGTGAAGTTGTCAATTATGCCCAATTGGCTGAGTTTAATGGTTATTTAGCAATTGAAGGAATTAATGAAAATGCAGGCGTTCTACTTGCATATGTAGATCTTGGTCCTAATGAATTAACTGGCAAAAAAAGCATATATGACCTTTTGTCTCCAGATGGTGTTTTTAGTGGTCTAGTTACTGTGCAAGAACGCAAAAAAGGGACTGCATCTCTAACAGTTGGAATTCGTGAAATAGATGAGGATGTTGAGTTGCCATGTAGTCTACATATACCTCAATATAGTAATGGGGAAGAATTTATTCAACAATTATTTTCGGTCAAAAGTGATTTAAACGGATTCAGCTTTAACGAATTGAATGAAATTGATGGTAATGAAATTACTTATGATGAGTTATTGGAACTGAATGCTTTTATTGAAGTAAGCAATCAGGATGACTCAAGCTCTTTTATTGCCAAGGCTGGTATAGGAGCTAAAACTAACTAATTTTGAAAATTACATGATTCGTGGGGTTACTAAAATATTCAACACTAACTTCTTCTTAGATAAACCTCTTCGAAATATAAAATATATATTAAAATGAAATCGGTATTAAAAGTTATTTTGTTAATTACAATATTAGTCGGAGGATTATTTATAGGATATAAATTATACCAGCGTTCTAAAATTAAGTATGCCGATTTTAAACCAAATACGCAAATGATCAAAAAGGTTGAACAAAATTTTAAGGTTTCTGTTAAGCCAGAATTTGATTATAGTTACGCGTTTATGGAATCAGGAGTTATTCAGCACCTTGATCGCGGTTATTCGTATGACTCCATACCTACTGAATTGCAAGGAGGGATTTTATTCCAAGGTATACATAAACCTGCAAAAGGCACTTCCGTAACGATAGAACTATATCAGCCTTATACCATATATTTCTTTTTTCATTCATATGTAGATGGAGGGTACGCTGAAATATTTAAAAATTTAGAAGGATGGAAAAAGTGTGAGGTGGCGCCAATGTATGATTTGGAAGGTGGTGACCACGGCAAAAATATGACCATGTATAAATTTAAAGGGAATCCAGGTATATATAGTATACCTGAAACTACTGCGGACCGAGCTTGTTTTAATATTGTTTTTCAAGAAATATAGTCTATTATACGATTCTAAGTTTATTTAATAGTTTTAAACTTTTTTTGTATTAATTCTTTAGAAAGTGCTTTTCCAACTATGTCATGTGCTGTGTTGTTCCAATGCCCCTCTTTGCCGCTAATTTTCCAAAAGTTTGGGTCTATGTAATTTTGTCTAATAGAATCAAGTATAGGTTCTAAATCAATTATTGTTGAATTTTTAATACACTCCTGTACAACTGCTTTCTTTTTAGGTTCTAAATCAAGTAAAAAAACAATTTTTTGTTTCTTATCTATTTCTTTAATAATATCTCTGTCCAATTCGGTCAATGAAGAAGGTTGGGATTTTTGAACTTCATTTTTTTGAAAAATGTCATATAATTTTCCGAAGACGATGGGCGCGGCATTTTGTAATTGGTTTTTAACACGATACATTAAAAAGGTCAATGAGGAATGAGCCAATCCTACGCTTTCTAACGTTCGATAAATTTTATATTTTGATGAATTTTTAAAACTTGTGTTAAGAACAAATTTATCCTGTTTTTTTTCATAAAAGGGCACCATTCTGTTAAGGCCTTCAAAACTTCTTTCATTTAATAAAACTAGGTTGTAGTCAAGTTTGTAGTCGTTTTCAACTTCATTTACTAGGTATAATAGTTCTGATGTTGGTAAGGCCTCTTTTCCAAAATTGAAAACGGCAACAGATGGCTCAAGAGAGTTGTTGAGATTTTCCTCTAATTTGGTCACGAAATTGTTTCTTTCGAAAACTTGCCTAGCTGCAACAAAACTATTTCCGATTACGCCAATGTTGATGTCTTGTCTAGTATTTTTATTACATTCTTTACCATACCACCCTAAGCTGTTTGTTTTGGCAAGTCCAAAACCTTCAGTTGTAAAAAGAGAATTAGTAGTTTTATTTGCAACGTATCGTTCTCCTTTTTCTTTATCCACGGAAATGCTTGGCACTGTAATAGCAGCAGATGAAAGAAAAATTTCCATAAAAAATGAGAAAGTTATAAAGGCCAGGAAGAAAAAGATAATAGATTTAATTTTTTTCATAGTGGTGTTATTAAAAAGAAAAATAGATGAACGGAGATGATTCAGCTTGAAACATATAGGCCAAAGTGAGTGCGAACATAGCGGTTAATAGCCCGTATTTAACCCCCTTATTTTGAAATATAGGAAGATTGTAATATGCTTTGTAGCTAGTTAAATCAATAAGTAGTACGACCACCAGATATGATACAGTTACTCTTAAAAAGAATAATGAATATTCACTAGCCCTCCAATCGATTACTCTTTCTATAAATAATATGGTGTTATCCCATGAAGTAGATCTAAAGAAGAGCCATGTAAACAAAACCAGAATATAGGTTACAAGTATGTTTAAAATTGTTTTAAGGTTAAATAGCGCACTATCAGTGCTATCTATCTTGCGGTCTTTTAGAAACATTTTATGAATGGCCAAATAGATACCGTGCAAACCGCCCCATATTACAAAATTCCAACTTGCTCCATGCCATAGACCGCCCAGAAGCATGGTTAGCATAAGATTAATATAGGTTCTTTGGTCTCCTTTTCTATTGCCTCCTAAAGAAATATACAAATAATCCTTTAACCAAGATGAGAGAGAAATATGCCATCTTCTCCAGAATTCAGTAATGTTTCTTGATAGATATGGCTGACTGAAATTTACCATTAATTCTACACCTAACAGTTTAGCCGTACCTCTGGCTATTAGACTGTAACCTGAGAAATCAGCATAAATTTGAACTGAAAAAAGAACAAGACCAGATAATAATTCTATTGAGTTATACAAATGGATATTGCCAAATATTTGATCCACATATTTACCTGATGTATCACCAATTATTACTTTGCGGAATAGACCGGTTATAATTAAAACTATTCCTTCTTGAATTTGAACTTTTGTAGGCGCTAATTTTTTGGATAATTGCGGTAGTAATACACTTGCTCTTTCAATAGGTCCGGCAACTAATTGAGGGAAAAAAGAGACGAAGAGCGCGAAATCAATAAAATTTTCTGAGGGCTTTAATTTTTTTCTATAAATATCTATAGAATATGATAGGGTTTGGAATGTATAGAAAGATATACCTACCGGTAAAATAATATTTAAATGTAAATAATCAACACTGAGACCAATGACAGATGATAATTCAATAAAGCTTGCGGTAAAAAAATTAAAATACTTGAAAAAACCAAGAATACCTAAGTTGGCAATAAGGCTTACCATCAATAGACGTTTTCGCTGTGACTCTTCTTCGGCCGCATAGAGGGCTTTGCCAACAATAAAGTCAATTATGGAGGAAAGTAATAGTAGGCCTAAAAAGCGCCAATCCCAGTACCCATAGAAGAAATAACTAGCAGCTAATAGAAAAATGTTTTTAGCCTTTTTAGAGGGTAAAACATAAGTTAAAGGCACTACAACCCCTAGAAATATGAAAAATATGAAAGAATTAAAAAGCATAATCAAAAATTAATTAAAGTTATAGTCGAAGCAATAACACGGTAAAAGTTATTGATCTATTTATGCCATGATGTAAATTGCGGCTGTTAATTAGTTCTCATAATATTTTTCAGTAAACACTTTTATTCTACGTTCCCATTTACTGTTCATAGCGTGAGCATGGGCATTACGAGCCTTTTCTCTGCGAAGCTCTGGGTTAGACTGAAATTCTATTATTGCGTTTGCAATATTCTTAGCTGTGCCATCTCCTGATGTAGGATTTATTTTTAAGGAACAACTTTCAGGTACTAGATTACGGGCCCCACTTATATTTAATACAATTAAGGGCAGGCTGTAGGCCATTGCCTCCATAATTTGAGTGCCTGAAGTATCTCTCAATGAACAGAAAAGCATTATATCTGCTTTTTTATATTGATTTGCTACCTCTTCAAAGGGTATTTGACCTAGAACATCAATTTTTGAAGTGTCTAAAGCATATTCTTTTATCCAGCTTTTGATTAGATCTTCGCTCTTGCCACCACCTACAATTGTTAATTTATAGGGTATATCGTTAGGTACAAATGACAACGCATGTAATGATAGATTAAGGCCTTTCCTCGGCATAACTCTTCCCACCCAAATAATATTTAGCACTTCATGATCGGGTTTTTCTATATATGGTAATGTGTTGTATTTTTTTGGTATAGCATAGATTTCTGTTAATCGGCTCTTATTTGAATTTGCCAATTTAGAATTATCTAGAAGATCCTTTGTTTCTTGGTTGGTATTGATAATATAGCTTGCTTTTTTCAGAGTTCTTCTAAGACTACCACTGTAACCAACTAAAATTTTGGAAACCATTCCTCTAATGACTTCTGTACGCCATGATTTTCCGAAATATGATTTAAAAATAGGTAGTGCCATTTGACCACCACCTACAGGGCCAAATATTATTTTACAGTTGTCGAGCTTATAAAGACAGGTGCCTTGTTGAAAACTACCGTAGGTGGCGTGATGAGCTATGTCAAAACTATGTTCGGCATGCAATTTCACAGCTCGGTTTGCTGCTTTTCTTTTCCAAAGATAATAATGTAAATAAATTGTTTTACCATTAGGGTCAAACAGTTTTTCGTCCAAGCCCCACGGTAATTCAACAAATTCAAAATGAAGGTTGGGTAGATTCAATTTTTTATGTTCATTCTCAATTTTCTGTTTGTCATCAAAGTTGGTCATACAGTGTACTGTATAGCCCATTTCGGCAAGACCTATCGCCCAATTCCATCCTCGGCCTTCTTCAGAGCCTTTAGAAGGGGAGCAGGCATAGGCACTTAGTAAAACTTTTTTCATAGTTGAATTTTTAATGATATCCTAAATACAATAGATCTAAGATTATGGTCGTTTGCTAAGCCTTAGTAAGATATAATTCAAGGTCATTTTATTAGAAAGTCTTGTTGTTAAAATTTTAAGTTATGCTTTGTTTTAAAAAATATAACCATTACTAGTAAACCGATAACAATCCAAAATAATGGGAAAAGAATAACATCATTAATTTTAGTTTGCAAAAACATATATAAGCATACCGTAATTAGCGTTATAAGTAGATAACCAATAATGTGCGGAAGACCTACAATTTTATTTTTAAGTAATACAACATCTTGGGAGATGTGAAAAATAATAAATGAAATGAATATCGCATAGTTGACTATAGATAGCGATTTTATAAAATATAACCCGATAAGACAAATTGCAGAGTTAATTAGCACACTATTGATGTTAAACCACATATCTAGTTTTTCTAGCTTCATGGCAATTAGCATATTAGCCTGTAATAGAGATGTTGGAAACACCAAAATAGTAAAAAACATTTCTTTGGTATATTGAGCAGATTCCGCATATTTTTCACCAAATATCCAAGGCACCAATTCGTCTGCGAAGGAATAGGTAAAAGTGAATGCACCAAGCCCATATAACATGAGAATTCTAAATATTTTTTTATAAACAGCTTGTAATTCGGTCTTGTCTGGTTTTTGATGAAGCTCTACCAGCTTTGGAAGCATAGTACTGCTTAGTACTACAGGCACAAGTTGAGCTAATGAAAATATCTTAAAAGAGTTTTCATAATGAGCTACATCTTCTAAAGGAAGTATTTTGGAAATAATCAACGTATCGATTTTCCAGTAAATAACATAAGCACTGCCTATAACGGCAAAAGGCCAATATTTAGAGAGAATGCCCTTTATATAGCTAAATGGTATTTCTTCACGCCAAAAACCTGTTAAAGTAAAACCTTCCGCAGCACCAATGCGCAAAAATAGATTTAACGTGATAAAACGCGTAATTACAAGTAATACGGCCAAATAGATAATCGAAAAAGGGTATACAAAAAGCAAACAGGCGATAACAAATTTTGAGAATGCCTCAATAGAGAGTACAAGTACGGTTTTCTTTTGAGAGAATTGGGCAATGTTTACATTTTTTATCGAATAGATAATATTGTCAAAAATAATATTAGCAGCGAAAAGTAACGAAAGTATGCGAACGGTTGAATCTGTGTATAAAAAAAATGCTAGTATGAGGTTTACTGAAAAAAAGAATATACCAAAATAAGCTTGCATTTTCAGGAATTTGGCCGCTAATTTGTTCTTGTCACTATGATTGATTACCTCTCTGATGAACCAATGACCAAGACCCATAGAGGAAAAGGCCACAATCATTTGGTAGAGGCTATTGGCAATAATATACTTGGCAAAATCATCAACGGAATAATGCCTGGCGATTAAAACGTAAAATAGACTTAAAAATACGTTTTGAAATAAACTACCTGCTAACCCCCAAAAACTATTTTTTAGAACTTTAGATTCAAGTTTGCTTTTAAGCTTGGTTATACTATTTAACATGGGGTAGATAAATTTAAATGTCAAGTCGTTAATTAGATACTGTGGCTTTAATGAAATCTTGGTGCATTTGTTCGGTAATTTTTCTTTTTGTAAAATTCTGACCTAGAACAAGATTGTTTTTGCGCATTTTGTTTCTCAATTCGTCACTTTCGTAAATCATAGTTAAAGCCTTCTTAACACTCTGAGAATCTTTTCCGTTAACCCAAAGGCAATTATCTGGTTCTTTCAAATGGTCAATGGCTGCCCTTGTCTGAGTAGTAATTACAGGAAGACCACAGCCGATTGATTTAAACAATGCCATAGGGAAACCTTCATCAAAATAGGTTGGAAAAACCAAGGCATCCGAATTGGCATAAAAATGATCACACTCTTCTTCGGGTAAAAAACCGGTGAGGTGCACGTATTTTTCAATTTGTAAGCTTTTAATTTCTGCTTTAAACTCATCATATTCTTCACCGTTACCAGCAAAAATAAAAACACAGTCTTCTTTATATTTAAAATGAGGGATGGCCCGTATAATACTAAAAATGCCCTTTTCTGCAATCATACGCCCGGCAAAGAAAAATTTGAAACGGTTATCATTTAACCCGTGCGCCGATAAAAATGCTTCTGATTTAATGGAACGATTTGGGTCGATAATATTACCAGTAACATAGGCCTTCTCCGCAAATTTTGGAGCTAATTTTGCAATATTGTTTTTTTCTTCATGGGAAAGAAAAAACCAAAGAGTAACTTGTTTCGATAGATAGGGAATAACCAATGAATCAAAAAAGAAAGATTTTTTAGTCAGAATAGACAAATCAGACCCATGAGTCTTAATAGCAATATTTAACTTATGCCAATAGAGTAATCTAATCAATAATATAGTGATAAAGTCGCGTGTGGTCCCTACTGGTTCAAAACGCGAATTTAAATAAATCATATTCGGCTTAAAGTTATATAATCGTTTCACAAGTGCAAAAGCATTTGCTAAGACTCCCAGTAGCTTATCAATTTTACCGGCAAAGGGTTTGTTCCGTGTATAAACGATAGTATCACAGTCGTAGCCTAAATCGGTGAGTCCTTGCACCTCGTCCATTGCCAGGTTTATGTGATTTTTTGGAGGAATACCAATTAGAATCTTAGTTTTCATTTTCATTTTTTGTTTTAAAAGATTTTGAACGAAACTGTTTAATATTGCCCTCAATCTTAAGTGTTCTTATTAAAAGAACTTAATCATATTTTTTAAACTCAATGTTTAAATTTCTCAATACAATTGAAAGATCAATTTCCAATTGAACTGTTTTTCCATAAAGGTTTGAGAAAATATTCTGGCAAGACATCTTAAAATATACGCTGCAATTATTATAATTATAAACATAATTAATAGGTTCAACGGAAAAATACTATTCATTTTATCCGTGAATAGAGAAAATTGTACCAAATAAATCTCTAAACATAGTCCCGAAATAGTTTTCATGATTGGACCTAAGATTTGGCTATTATAAGCGTGTTTTACAATTTCATTATTGGCTAGTTTGTAAAAATAGAATACAATGATTCCGAGCGGAATTAAAGATAGTAATTGAATGTCTGGATACCATTGTAGTTTCTGAGATAGCATTAGAATACCATAAAAAACTATAGTACTTAAGATAAGTTTAATAAGGTCATAATTAAATTGAAATTTAAATTGTTTTTTTGAAATACCTATCATTGCACCAAATAAAGCATATAAAAAGTAATGTCCCCATTTAAAATAGTTATATCCATAGATGTTATAGTTCAATGGTCTTTGTATTAAAAAGAACCAAGCAATTACAATTATTATGACAATCATTGTTGCTAAGTAAAGATGGTTAATCATATATCGATTAATAAGATAGAGTAATACGTAGTAAATCATTACACAAGTAATAAACCAACTGCCTCCATACAATATAACATCTACGATATTATCATCCTTATCGAAGAATAGTGTGCTCAAAATTGCCCAAGCAAAAACCGTAGGATAAATTCTATTTACTCTTTTTTTATACCAATTATCAAAACGTCCCATAGGTTTAAGAAATAGTACAAATCCAATGGTAAAAAAGAATAAGGCATCACCTATTGCTCCACCAGTGGCAAATATTTTATTAGGATACAACAATTCCATATGTGAATTGGTAATCAAAAGAGCGGCAAAAAATTTCAATATATCGATGCTAATATTTCTTTCTTTCATGATAGACTATCTTAGTTTTATAAGCTTGGTCAAGTTGTAGGATTAAACTCTATCACCTATGGTTGAGTTTGTCAATTTAGAATACATTCCTAACAAAAACCTATAATATTTGGGGGCAAATCTTATCAATATATAAGCAACACGATGCTTCAGAACGACTTTTTTATTTGATAGAATGAATGAATGATAATTCCTAAGTTTTTGTTTGATTTGGTAGAGTTCTTTTTTGTACTTAGTTTCATTGGATATTAAAATAAGGTTTGCTATAGATATGTTGGCAATGATATTGTTGTATTTGGCAGTTTCAATAATTTCAGTAGACTCATCTGTAACTTTATTTAAAATTTTATCGGCTACATAAGTCATTTGTAGATATCGCGAGTCGAATCGAGACATAGAAACTGAATTATCATTTACGGCGTAGTTATATTTTTTTATATCTTCAAAAACAAATGAAGAAGCTTTTTGAAATACTCTAAAACAGAAATAAACATCTTCATTTATGGAACCTTCAAAAGCTTCCAGTTGGGCTAATTCAATTTTAAAGAGTTTATTATATGCACCCCAATTTAAGCTGTAATTAAGTAGGCCAATTATTGCTTCATCCCTAGTAAGCGCTCTTGGTTGCGTGGTTGTTGTTTCAATTTCTTGGTTGCCTTTTCTTACAGAGCAAATACTTATATCCGCTGTAAAATTAATTGCGTTATTATATAATAACTCAAGCATGTCTGGCTCCAGCGAATCGTCACTATCCACAAAATTAACAAAATCTCCATTTGCACTTTTCATACCTGCATTTCTAGCAGCTGAGACACCTTGGTTTTTTTGATGAATAACATATATTCTCTTATCTCTTTGTTGCAATTCGTCACATATCCTTGGGCTTGAGTCGGAAGAACCGTCATTTACTAAAATCACCTCAATATCCGAAAACGTTTGACTCACAATTGAATTCACGCATTTTTCGAGATATAATTCGGTATTGTATACGGGTACGATAACACTAATTTTTGTCATAACCACTGATTCGATTGAAGTTAAGGTTCCTAATTTTACGGCTTTTTTGTTATTTATGAATCTCTCTAGCTGGATTTCCAACAACAGTACAGTTATTAGGCACATCCCGTACAACAACGCTTCCACTACCTATCTTTACGTTATCTCCAATATGTAACCCACCTATAATACAAACATTACTACCAATGTCAACATTGTTTCCTATTACTGGGGATGCACTAAAACTACCGTCAGGTAATTCTTTTCTGCCAATAGTCGTACTTTGCCTTAATGAGCAATTTGTGCCCAATATCGTTCCGCCATGCACAACCAGAGCTTGACCATGATGTAGCATTAATCCTTTTCCTGCTTTGGTTCTCCATTGAAGCTCTATACCTAAAGTCCATTCAACAAAGAATGTATAAAAAAGACGATACGGTAGACCAATAATTTTTAAGAACTTATTACGCGTACCAATATTAGCCAGCCTAAACAGTACCATAATTAGTCGTCCTTTGGTGGTATTTGCATTCCAGTCTTGAAATATAAAATTCATTATATCAATAAATTTTTATTGCTATTCTATTTTTAGGTGTGCTTTTATCAAATCAACTACTTTTTCAGAAAAGATTACAGCACCATTATCATTAAGATGTTCGATATCGGCAAAAAGGTATGGAGCTTTCAAAAAATCCTTGTCCTTTGTGAAGTCAAAGAAAGGCACTTTTTTTTCTTCACATAGTTTTTTACATAGCGCTATCGAAAAATCATCTTCATATTTATAATATATAGGTGAAACTAATACTACTACAGGAATTTCATGCTGTTTGCACAAATTAAGAAATTCATTAAAAACAGTAACTTTATTTTTGTCTATCTCATAAGGTAAAACAGAATGGTGGTTTTCTATTGGTTCTTTCCACTCTCCAAATAAAGGAACATATCCTTTATTTGCTTTGGTTTGTAAACCCTTAATATTGATATTTCCAAATACAATGTTTCCTATGGTTGAATTATAAGGATAAATGCTTGATAGATTCTTAACAGGTTCATAGGAACTTCTCAAATTCACAATACTCCTTATTTCAGGATGGTGTTTATAATATGGTAATAATGATGATAAGCGGTCATAATCGCTTTGGTTATATGTAAATTCTCCAGTAAAATCATATAGAATTAGCTTAGGTTTATATCTTTTCAGCACGGACCTTAATACAGCGGTTTGATAGAATATGAAGTTACCATCCCTTCCCGTATTATAAAATGTGTTTTTTAATTTCCTTTCAAAAACATCAGGTTTATAATGATGGTTGGCACGAGAAGACCCAAAGACAAGAATATCTTCTTTTGTATGCTCTATACTATGAGTGGTTCTGTGTTGAAAACCAGCGGATTGCTTGAAGTAAAAGTATTCTAGCCCCCGCCCTATACCAAAGTCCAATGCCAAGACTATGATAAGACCAATTATACAATTAAGAATAAATTTTTTCATACGATTAAAACTGAAAATAAATAAACTGTCCTCCATCAAAAACACCGAGAAGAAGGATTAAGGCAATGACAAAAGAATAGGATAGATATCTTATCAGTCGCACTTTGCTGGTAAAGAACAAAGTTCCATTAGGATAGAATTCATCATAAGCATCTTTTAGCATTAGCAAAATAATAGCGAACAAGCTATAAACAAACGAGCTTTTATCCCCAATAAAAAAATCCCCTTGAACTGTTGCAATACGTTTTATTACAGTAATAGCATCAGACAGGCTATTAGCTCTGAAAAAAATCCAAGAAAAAGAAATAAGAACGAAGGTGAGTAGTAAATTCCCAGCATAAAATAGATTAAAACCGCTCCTTTCTTTTTTTCGGTTAGGGGAAACACCTAATATTTTAAATATAACTTGATAAAGGCCGTTTAAACCACCCCAAATAACATAGGTCCAATTAGCGCCATGCCATAAACCACTAACTAAAAAAGTGATAAGTATATTACGATAATTTTTTGCTGTTCCCACGCGATTTCCCCCTAGTGGTATGTAGACATAATCTTTAAACCAAGTAGATAACGATATGTGCCATCTAGACCAAAATTCTGCACAGGATTGAGCAAAATAGGGGCGTCTAAAGTTGGTCATCAGGTCAAATCCCATTATTTTGGCACACCCAATGGCAATATTGCTATATCCTGCAAAATCACAATAAATTTGGAACGCAAAAAAGGTGGTTGCTACTAACAGTGTAATGGAACTATGATATTCGGGAGCGCCATAAACGGAATTGACATAAATTGCTAAACGGTCTGCAACAACTATTTTCATAAAGTAGCCCCAAATCATAAGTTTTATACCTTGGGCTGCTTGATGATAATTGAATGTCTTTGTCTCTTTAAATTGAGGCAATAAGTTTACTGCCCTTTCAATAGGCCCCGCTACTAGTTGCGGGAAAAATGAAACAAAAAGCGCGTAAATTCCAAAGTGTTTTTCACTTTTAATTTCCCCACGATAGACGTCTATGGTGTAGCCGACCGCTTGAAAAGTATAAAATGAAATACCAACAGGTAATAAAAGATCAAAGTTGGGTAGGGTCATACGGATTCCCCAATCATTAAGCAGTCCAAAAATAGATTCATTAAAGAAATTGTAATATTTGAATAGAAATAGAATGCCTAGATTAATAATTAGGCTTGCCGTTAAATATGTTTTTTTTCTATTTTGAATAGGTGTGCTATCAATTTTTAGAGCACACAAGTAAGTAACTAAGGTAGAAGTGAAAATTAGAATGGCATAAATGGGTTGCCAATTCATATAGAAGTAATAACTCGCTACTAATAAAAACAGCCAACGATATTTTGGAGTGATTATGTAGTACAGTATGGCTACTATTGGAAAGAATAATAAAAATTCAAAAGAATTGAATAGCATATCTACTGGAATTTTTTTATTGTAATACAACTAATTGATGTAATTTTTTGTCCATACGTAAGTACTTTTACTACTATAGATGCATAAGCATATGTAAGTTGCTACAGCTAACAACATTCTATAGTCTATTAGTGAATAAACGGTGTTAAATGCAATGCCCCAGGATAAAATAGCTGCAACGGGATAAATCATTTCTTTTGCCTGATATCCATTATAAATTTTTTTAAAACAACTTAACAGGGGTAAACAAATAAGTATTACGAAAATAAAAAAGCCAATATACCCATGTTCGACAAGTATTTTTAAATAACCATTTTCTGGTTGATTTAGATAGTATAAATCACCACCTGCTTCGGTTATTAAATATAAATCTTGATGGTACATTTTGATGTACTTCTGAAAATTTGCGAGGCCGATACCTAATATTGGATATTGTGCAATAATATCACCGGTTTCATCCCAAATGGATTTTCTAAATAAAAAATCACTGGAAATGGTATCAGTCCTACTGAAGATACCCCCTCCATCGGGAGAAAGAAGTGTTAATGTAGTAAATAGCATTACGGCCAATAGTATAATTGTAGATTTAATTCTGGCACTCATAGAAAAGAATACTATTACCATACCTACCAGCCAGCCTCCAAGAGCTGAACGACTTCCAGCTAGAAGTATGGCTAAAACACTAAATGCAAAGGCTATATAGTATAATTGTTTCTTTCTAGTTGAACTATTAGGTTGAAAAATTAGAAAACTAAAACTACCTAAAGCCAAAAATTGTCCACTGGTTTGCGAATCAAGAAAGAGGCCAGGGTATCTTGTGATTCCTGTACTTTCATTAAAAACATTTGAGCTTGAGCCGCTCATATAAGAAAATTGCACACCTACGACAACTTGAATAAATACGACTAAAACCATTGCTATTATGCTAAGTTGAAATGCCTGTACGAACTTATAAAGATTATCTTTCTTTTTCTCTAAATAAAGCATTACAAAACGAGCATAAATAAAAATAGTAAAGGGTTGGTAGGTAAATTGAAGGTTGTTTAGTGGGAACTGAGAGTTGATTTTACCAAGTATAATAAAAAGCCAGAAAAGTATAACTAAAATTAAATAAATTCTACCTTTTCCGTTGGAAGTAAAACTTATAAATTCTTTAAAAAATAAAATTAGAGCGACAATAGAAACAACGTCGAAAAACCTTAACAGACCATACTCCATAGGTAGAATTTTGGTGTCAATTAGACAAAGTCCGTAGGCTACAAATAAAACATACGTTTCTATGGTCGGTTTAATGACTATAAAATATCCGAAGATTATAATACCAATAAATGCTATGATGTATTGAAGCATAATAAGCGTCTTATTGCTATTTCTTTTTAAGGAATGGAATTGATTGGATGAAATTTTTAAAAGCTGCTTGAATCGATGTTAATTTGGATAGGTTTATAATCTTTTGATTGCCATTTATTGATTCCTCCAAAAAGTCATACCCGTATCCATACCCGTACCCGTAATTTTCTTTTATAATACCACGAGCTCTTACGCCATTAAATACAACGGAACAGTTCTTAAAACGTTTTTTATTCACATTTTCATCTAGATGATTTGCCACAAATTTTGGGGTGTGGTCATGCCGTACCGTCATTATTATTTTATCTGAAAAACCAGCTAATAGGGTAGCGTCAGATACCATCCCACTTGGTGGAGAATCTATAATAATGGCGTCAAATTCCTGTTTTAAATCTGTAAAGAATTGCACTAGTTTTTTGTTGGTCAAAAGTTCTGAGGAGTTAAGGCTTTTTTTGCCAGAAGGAAAAATATATAAATCTCCTTCTTCTTTGTGTTTTATGCTTTCAGGACTCAGTTCTGAGGTGAGCATATTACTAATACCCGGTTTGTTTTCTAAATTAAAAATACCGGAAACCCCTTCTTTACGAAGATCCATATCTACTAGAGCTGTTTTTTTTCCTGTTAGTGCAATGCTCAATGCCAAATTGGCGCTTACATAACTCTTGCCTTCTCCGGGTATACTAGAGGTAACCATAATGGTTTGAACGGGGTCTTTGTAATCATAAACTCCTAAATACGATAAAACCTGGCGAAATTGGTCCGCTATAAAAACATCTTTGTGCCTGGTAATCAACAACTCATCTTGAGGTTTATCTACAAAGGCCAATTCCCCTAAAACGGGTAAGTTGGTTCTAGATTCCAATTCCGAACGGAATAATACCTTTGAATTGAATAGCTCTTTACCGCCTACCCATGCTACACCTGCTCCTAAGGTAAGGAACAGACCAATAGCGTAGGCGAATAATTTCTTAGGTTTTACAGGGTTTGGCGTGGCTTCGGCTTCCTGTATTACTCTAACATTACCAGCAGTGGGGGCATAGGAAAGGGCAGTTTCTTCTCTTTTTTGCACTAAATAGTCATAGAGGTCGGAGACACTTTTTTTCCTTCTGTTTATTTCTACATATTTACGTTCTTGTTCCGGCAGCGAGTCCAATGCATTATTATATTTGCCACTACTGTCCGTTAAATTACCCCTACTGGCTCTTAAGCTGGATTTTTGATTTCGAACGTTTTCAAGAATGCCAGGTCTAATTTTTTCAATTCTATTGCGTATAGCTACCAGAATTGGGTTGTTCTCCGCGGTTGTTTTCCGTAGTTGTTCGTATTCAATTTCCGCATCGTACAAACGTTGTAATAATTGGGTGAGAATAGGGTCTGAAATACCCAGTGTGGAAGGGACAATACCTGTATTTTTATTTTTAGAGACTACATAACTCTCCACTTTGTCAAGAACCGAAAGCTGTAAGTTAATATCGGCTATTCTTCTGTCATAATCACCAACGTTCTGAAGGTATAGACTGCCTTGTTCACTTAAATCTATAACGCCTTCTGAAGAGCGGTATTTTTGTAGTTCCTTTTCTACGTCTTGCAATTGTTCCCCAACTTGTTCCATGCGGGTCTCTACAAATTCCAATGTATTACTGGCCAAAGAATTTTGGTCGGCTATAGCAGCCTTTTTATAGGACTTAATTAGTTGATTTACAATGTCATTTCCTCGATCGGGGTTAGCATCCAAATACGAAATTTTCACCACGGTTGAAGACTTGTTGGCAGCACCTACATAAAGATTACCTAGAATCTGTTGCGCAGCTGCGCTGGGATTTTTGAAAAGGTAGTAAAAATCACTTTGATCACTTACCGGAGCTTCTTCATTTTTGACGAATTTGATATTGCTGCCACCGGCCGGGTTATCGATCCAAGTGTCTAAAGCATAATTTTCATCGTCTATGATAATCTCATTTTTTTCAGAATCGTAAGTAAAATCTACTGGTTCGGCATCTTTGTACGTGTTCTCATTCTCTGGGTTTTGAAGGAGTATTTTAACAGGTGCTTCTGAATAAACCATGCGGTCACTAAAAAAATTAGATTCATAGATTTGCGCATATAATCCTAGTTCAGAAACTATGTCAGAAATAATACTTTTTGACATGAGTACCTCAATTTCGTTTTCAACGATTTTTTTAGATTCAAAAACATTGATAGATTCCATTAATTGAGATTCATCTACTCCTTTTTTTTCATCATTGACAATCATTGCCGCATCACTTTGGTAAAGAGGAGTTGTAAAACTTAAATATAATTTAGCTCCAATGAGCCCTAAAAAGAAGAGCGCAACAAATAATGGCCAAAAAGGAATAAATTTGGCAGCTAATAAAGTAAAGAGGTTCTCTCTAGTTTCAATGGGTGTATTTTCTCTAGACATCCTTAAAATTTCTTTTTCGTAAACGTTGGATTTAACCTTTAAGTTTTAACTCTCAACAGGTACTGTTTTTTTTAAAAGCAAAGCTACCTTTTCTTTTGCAAGATAGTATACGAATATGGCTCCATAATAGATGTAACGTTTCCACATTCTGCCAGGTTCCCTTAAAAGACGTCCTAACCATTCTAAACCTAGGTCAATCCAAATTTTACTTGGACGTTTAACCGTTCCGGCATAAAAGTCAAAAACAGCTCCAATAGAACATATCATACCTACGGTCATATCATTTTTATGAGTATAGGCCCATTTTTCTTGTTTAGGAGCGGTCATACCTACAAAAAGTACATCCGGTACAAAGTTGTTAACGGATTCAATCATCTTTTGATTGTCCGCTTCTGAAAATTCTGCCTTAAAGGGAGGGGAGTAGGAGCCTACTTTAACATTAGGGTAATCCTTGGCCATCCTTTTCGTAATAATCGCTAGGGTGCTTTCCGAAGCGCCTAAATAAAAACAAGAACCGCTCTCTTTATTTAATTTTTCAAGTAAAAATTGATGAATATCTGCTCCAGCAATTTTCTTTACTTTTTGGTGATATAGCCATTTTGAAGCTAATACGATTCCTATACCATCAGGAAGTAGAATATCACTATTTTTTAGTGCATTCTTAAATTCTGCATCTTCTTCAGCAATACAATATGAATATTGATTTATGGTGCTAATCAAGAAATTTTTTTCGAAAGTGATGCTTTCCAAAGAATCGCTAAAAATAGGATAACCCATACATTCTATGTTTTTGTACCTACTCATGGGGGAATTTTAATGTTGGTGTATTATTTGAAATTCACTATTGTAATTATAGCTAGGGATATAGCGCTCAATGCCACAGGAATCCATGCTTTAACTATGCTAGATTCTAGCGCTTTCGATTCTTTTGGCTCTACATATATAATATCATTTGATTTTAAATGATAGTATGGAGAAGAGAATATTTCATTAGAAGTTAAATCTATACGTCTTAGGGTTTTCTTACCGTCTTCTTCCCTTATTAATGTTACGTTCTGCTTATTGCCATAAATGGTAATGTCACCAGCAAGGCCAAGCGCTTCCAGTAATGATATCTTTTCGTTTGGAATGGTCATGACAGAAGGATTTCTTACTTCACCTAAAACAGATACCTTAAAATTTAAATAACGTATATCTACTATAGGTTCTATAAGTAGTTTTCCAGTTTCCAAAGCATTTGTAATTTCTTCACGCAATGCTTTTTTAGTCTTGCCAGCGGCCATGATTTTTCCAAGAATAGGGAACCGAATAAAGCCATCTTCATCTATAAGATAACCAGAGGCTCTTGCAATTTCACCTGTGGCCGTCGATGATTCCATTGTAGCATTTCTCGTTGGATTAAAAAGGGCGGCAGCATCTGGATTTACACTGCTAACCGTTATTCCTAAAAGGTCATTGCTTTTAAGGACCGGTTCTAAATTTTCCATTCGTGAAGAAATAAATGTAGAATCTGGTGTCTCATAAAAATATGCCGATTTTCTCATGTTTACACAAGAACTTATACTGAAAACCAATACCATACCTGCTATATAGCGGGAGAGCATGCTTTTTTTTAACTTCGCACCGTATGTAGCGTTATTAAATTTCATTTTTATTTGTTTAGTTAGTGTTATTTCTATGTATTTTGTTGTAATAGTTGTGTTTAAGGACGGCTAAGATACTCATTAATAGGCCTTACCCTCTCCTTTTACTGCGTTTAGTACAGTTTTTAATACTATTTCTATGTCTAAGCCCATAGACCATTTTTCTACATAAAATATATCTAGCTTAGTTCTATTCAAAATATCTGCTTTCTCTTCTATCTCGCCTCTGTAGCCACTTACTTGTGCCAAACCTGTAATTCCGGGCTTTACAAAGTGTCGTACCAAATATTTATCTACGGATATTTCATAATCCATGGTGTGTAGTTCCATATGCGGTCTTGGGCCTACTACGCTCATATTACCGATAAAAACATTAAAGAACTGGGGTAGTTCATCTATACTGGTCCTCCTAATAAACTTGCCTACTTTAGTTATGCGCATATCACCTTTTGTGGCCATTTTGGTGTTTGCATCCTCAGAAGGGCGCATAGACCTAAATTTGTAGCACCAGAACGTTTTGCGTTTTAGGCCGTGTCTTTTTTGTTTAAAATATAAGTCTCCAGGAGATTCTAGTTTTATTAAAACATACATTAAAGGTACTAACCATGAAAGTAGGGTAACGATAACTAAGGAAGAAAATAAGATGTCAAAAGTGCGTTTTGCAATGCGTGCAAACTCGGTATCTAAAGGTACTTTTCTAAGGTTTAATACGGGTATGTTATCGTAAAGTTCTATAGACATCCCTTTTGTATAAATTTCTTTGTTATCCGGAATAATTTTAATTCTGATTAGGTTGTTATCAGCAAAATCTATTAAGTTATGGAGTTCCTGTTGGTTAAACTCGGCCGCAGAACAATAGATTTCATCAACTGTATTTTCTAGAATGTAGAGAAAACAGTCAACAATTGGTCCTAGATAGGTCTCACTTTTAGATTCTTTATCATCAAAATAGCCCAGATACCTATATCCCAACTCGGGTTCATCAAAAACCTTTCTGATTTTTTTTAAGTTTTGATCTCTACCAATGACCACTACGTTTACGGAATTCCCGCCCCACAGACGATATTTTCTTCTAAACCAAAAGAACATCACCCTGAACCAAATGAGGGATAAACAGATAACCCCGTAAATTACAAGTTGAAACTCAAGAGACTCGTATATTTTTCCAGTTATACCAAATAGCGCAAAATAGGCAAGCCCGTAGATGAGATAGAGTTGAACAACTTTTTGAATATTGGTAAAGAATGTTTCTTTACGGGCTCTTTTATAATATTTAAGTCCGTAGGTAATAAGCAACCAGGAAATATTATAGTGTAGGATATGATAAAAATTGCTGTAGGTCTCGGGAGTAAGGTAAAGCAATAAGCCATTAATGATACACAAGTGCATCGTTAACGTTATTGGTAAAATTAAATCTGAATTTTTTAAACCTCTCATTTCCTAAGTCAAGTAATTCTAATAGCCTGGTTATATTTTTTTTACTTATTGAATTCAATTCAATTAAGAATATTCATAAGGATGCTATAGTTTCATATACTACTTTTTTAAGTAGTGCCTTTAACATTATTCTCTTTGGCTATATTCTATAGTTACATAGAGTTTAGTAGGGGTGTTTGTAAGCTTTGGGGAAGCCTTAAATAGTGGATTCAAAGGTATTGTTTAGTGCGGCATGTGCAAAATTAATGCCACGATTAGTTAAGTGAAAAACAGGGTTTGGACGTGTTTTAGATTTGTATTTTAACGAGCATACCTGTTTTTTATTATACTTGGCGAAGGTTAAGTATTTTCGGTTTTTTTTTTGTGATGAAAATGGAGCCTCTCGGTCAGATACGTTTAAAATCGGTGAAGGTAAATTCATGATATAAAGTAGGCTTGTATTATGTAGGTATTACATTTACGTTAAATGTAATTCACTTGGATTTTTAGTCATGTTTTTAAAAAACAAATTCTAGTCTTGTTTTGATAAGTTTTCTTTCTATAAAGGTGTATGATTGAAAGATTTGGATTGTTTGTCATGTTGGAAAGGCAAGTTAGTATGCAGAAAGAGATATTGTTAAGGTATTAATTTGGTTTCCCTGGGCAAAATGAAGGATTAAAAACCCGATGAAAGGTATTTGGTTATGTAGTTAATCGAAAACTCCCATGAATCGCCGTGCTAGCTATAATACGGGCTACTGCTTGCCGTTTCAAAATAATGAAACAAATGCTTACCTCCCTTATCTTACTTGCCTTTTGGGTTGTAGCTCAGGCACAAAATGAAACTAAACCTGAAAATTCAAATGCATCCATGGCATCCATAAACGTTTCAGGAGGTGAGGCAAGGAGTAGTGCAGGTTCTGTTGTGTATTCTGTTGGAACTGTCTTTTACACGAGTATCGTAGCGCAGCATACTACCGTTTCTCAAAGCATACAACAGGCTAAAGAGTCAAAAATAGACTTAATGGATAAGGTTCAATTGGTAAATGTGCTTGCCTATCCAAATCCAACTACGGATTATGTGTTGATTGATATTATCGATTACAAAAAAGAAAATGCCCAATATCAATTGTTTGATTTTAAAGGGAGCCTCATAAAAAATGTACGAATTACCAACTCAACTACGAAAGTCCCAATGGATGATTTGGAGTCTTCCACCTATTTTTTAAAAGTAAGCGTAATGAACAAGTTTGAAAAAATTATTACCCTTCTAAAACAACGATAGTATTTCTAATTTTCGTTAAGCCTTTTTTCTTACAAAAACGCATCGAACAGAAGAAATATAGGTATTTTGTCGATATTATAATATATTACGTCGATTATTCGTTATTCAGCAAATCTTATTTTTTTGAATATATGACTGATCTAAATCATGTAAATTCACGTATACAAGTAGCTGTTTTTCCCCAAACATGGCGCTACTTATGAGAAAAAAAATCCTTTTACTAGCATTTATTTGCGGCTTTACTTGTGTGCAAAGCCAACAAAATAAATATAATGACTCCGCTAATATGGTGGTTTACAATGCATCTGGCGGAGACGCCCTGTCTAACCACGGCTCTTTAGCCTATTCTTTAGGCGGAGTTTTTTACAGCGTAATTGAATCTCCCCATACTTTAGTTTGCGAAGGTGTTCAGCAAGCAGAATTTGCTGAAACTGAAGAAGAAGTTATAGAGGAAGATGAGGTTGTGGAAGAGGAAGTCATAGAGGAAGAGCCCGTTGAGCAGGTAGATCCTGTTGTAGTAGAAACCTCCGATCCCGAACCAGAACCAATTTCCGAAACACCAGAAGAGGAAGTTATTGTTGAAGAAGAGGCAGAAGATGTTCCAGAGGAAACATCTGATACTCCAAGTCCGATTGTAGAAGAAGAAATTCCAGTTTCCGAACCCGAACCAATTCCTGAAACACCAGAAGAAGATAGTGTTGAAGAAGAGGAGGAAGCTGTTCCAAAGGAGACCTCTGATACTACTGAGCCGATTATAGAGGAAGAAACTCCAGTTTCCGAACCAGAGCCAACTCCCGAAGTACAAGAGGAAGTTATAGTAGAAGAGCAAGAAGTTGTTCCAGAGAAAACATCTGATGTTCCGGAACCGAATGTAGAGGAAGAAACTCCAGTTTCCGAGCCAGAACCAACTCCTGAAGCACCTGAAGAAGTTAGCGTTGAAGAAGAGGTAGAAGATGTTCCAGAGGAAACATCTGATACTCCAAGTCCGATTATTGAAGAAGAAATTCCGGTTTCCGAACCAGAACCAACTCCCGAAACACCGGAAGAAGTTAGTGTTGAAGAAGAGGAAGAAGCTGTTCCAAAGGAAACATCTGATATTTCAGAACCGATAGCAGAGGAAGAAACTCCAGTTTCCGAATCAGAACCAACTCCTGAAACACCAGAAGAAGAAATTAGCGTTGAAGAAGAGGAGGAAGCTGTTCCAGAGAAAACACCTGATATTTCTGAGCCGATTGTAGAAGAAGAAACGCCAGTTTCCGAACCAGAACCAACTCCTGAAACACCTGAAGAAGTTATCGTTGAAGGAGAGGAAGAGGCTATTCTAGAGAAAACGGTTGATACTCCAGAACCGATTATTGAAGAAGAAATTCCAGTTTCCGAACCAGAACCAATTCCCGAAACACCAGAAAAGGAAGTTAGCGTAGAAGAGGAAGAAGAAGTAATACCAAAGGAAATACCTGATGTTCCAGAACCGATAGTAGAGGAAGAAATTCCGGTTTCTGAACCAGAGCCAACTCCGGAAGCACCGGAAGAAGAAGTTATAGTAGAAGAGGAAGAAACTCCAGTTTCCGAACCTGAGCCGACTACGGAAGCACCTGAAGAAGAAGTTATCGTTGAAGGAGAGGAAGAAGCTGTTCCAGAGGAAACATCTGATACTCCTGAGCCGATTATAGAGGAAGAAACTCCAGTTTCCGAACCAGACCCATCTCCTGAAGTACAAGAAGAAGTTATAATAGAGGAGGAGGAAGAAGCTGCGCCAGAGGAAACATCTGATACTCCAGAACCGACTGTAGAGGAAGAAACTCCAGTTTCCGAACCTGAGCCGACTACGGAAGCACCTGAAGAAGAAGTTATCGTTGTAGAAGAGGAAGAAGCTATTCCAGAGGAAACCGTTGATACTCCAAGTCCGATTATAGAGGAAGGAACTCCAGTTTCCGAACCTGAGCCAATTCCCGAAACATCTGAAGAAGAAATTAGCGTTGAGGAAGAGGAAGAGGCTATTCCAGAGGAAACGGTTGATAATTCTGAACCGATTGTAGAGGAAGTAGCTCCAGTTTCTGAATCAGAACCATTAGTAGAAGAAGAAACTGTTGAGCCCGAGTCGTCACCAGCTCCTGAAACACTTGGAGAAATATTAGCAGGAGAAGTAGAAATTTTGCCTGCTGAGTCATCCAATAGTGATGATCCAATTGAAGAGTGGGAAGCACCTATCTCTAATCAGGGTTCTATAGTATTCGAAGAAACATCTGAATCAGATTTGGAACCGGTTTCTGAAATATTAATAGGAGAAGTAGAAATTTTGCCTGCTGAGTCATCCAATAGTGATGATCCAATTGAAGAATGGGAAACACCTGTCTCTAATCAGGGTTCTATAGTGTTTGAAGAAACACCTGAATCAGGTTTGGAGCCGGTTGCCGAAATCATGGTTTCAGAGAAAGAGGTGATACCTGTTTTTGAGTCAGAGACTATTGTAAATGAAGAACCAACTGAATCCGAATTAGAGTTGGCCCCTGACTTAGCTACAGAAGAAACTATTATAGAAGAAGCATCAAATACTCCTGATCCTGTTATTGCAGTTCAGGAACTCCCGATTACAGAGCCACAACCAATAGTAGAGGAAACTCTAAATAATAATGATTACACTAGGGTTGTTGAGCAAGGAGAAGAAACAGAGCAAATTCAGCTTATTGAAGCGCAGGATATTGAAGATTATACTCTTCTGGAAGTAGATGAGGTTGAAATTGTAGCTTACCCAAATCCTGTGGTGGAAGAGTTTTCTATAGAGATTAAAAATTATGAAAACCAGCGAGCTTGGTATAAACTTTTTGATTTTCAAGGCAGGTTGGTTGTTGGTGATCAAATTATAAGTGAGAATACTAAAGTTAATATTCCTGAATTGAAAGCTGCTTCCTATTTACTCAAAGTTTTTATATCAAACCAAACAATCAAAACATTAAAAATTTTAAAAAAATAACATTATGAAATTAAGAGTGCTCTATGCTTTTATGCTACTCGCTGTATTGGAAATATCAGCGCAGGCTCCCGAGAAAATGAGTTACCAGGCTATCATTCGGTCTAGTGATAACAGTTTGGTGTTGGATGCACCGGTAAATTTAAAAATTATTGTGCGCCAAGGCAGTGTAAACGGAACCAGTGCCTACGAAGAGACACATGCGGCTACTACTAATGGTAACGGTCTGGTAAGTTTAGAGATTGGTGATGGAAACCGTATTTCTGGAAATTTTAGAGATATTCCTTGGAGCAACGGTCCTTTCTTTATTGAAACACAAGTAGATCCTGACGGAGGTAACAATTACTCAATTATAGGGGTGAGTCAATTGTTGAGTGTGCCCTACGCCCTTTATGCAAAATATGCTGAAAATGTTGTTGAAGCTACAGCAAGTGCATCAGTAGAAAAAGATGTTGCTGTAATTTCGGTAGAGTCTTCTCGTAATATCACCACTAGTGATGTAGGAAATACTCTAGAGTGTACTAAAACGGCTACTTTAACGCTTATTTCAGCCTTCTCTGATATGGAAATTGGTGAAACTGTTAATTTGGAAGCTCATAATGGTGCTTCTCTTACTATAAAAGCAACTAGTGGAGTATCTTTGAATTATAATGATGGTGGTACGGCCAGTTTTGAAAGTGCAAGCGGAAATGTACGCTTTGGACTATTACGAAAATCTGGAACTAACGCCTATATAATTTCTGGTCAATGAAGTATTTGAATTTTTTACTATTGTTATTGGTGTCTTCTGTAAGTGCTCAGAATTATCAATATAGTTTGGACGTGCCCAAAGTACTAGAGCCTCAACTAATCGAGGCAGAAAGTAGTTCGGTTCGTATTATACCACAAGATTTTGATTGGAGTAATATACCAACGGACTACAGTGATTCCGTTTGGGAAATACGATACAATTTTGATCTTGCGGGTCAAACCATTATTTTACCAGAAAATGTAACTGTACGTTTTAATGGGGGCGTTTTAGTAAATGGTACTGTACGGGGAGATCAAAGTATAATTGAATCAAATTCAGAAAACCAACTTTTTGATGCATTAACCTTAGAAGGTACTTTTAAGAGTGAATATTTAAAACCTCAGTGGTTTGGGGCTGCTATGAATGGCACAACTGATGATAGGGAAGACTTTGTTGAAACATTAGACCAAGCTGAAAATATTGGAGCGAAAGTTCTAGTTGATAAAAATATGTTCATTGATGTTGAAGAAACAGGTAAAAAGTCTATTTTTTTAGCAGATAACGCTTGGTTAGAAGGTGCTAATGATGCTAGTATTATTATTAATAATCTATTGTCACCAGCATTCTACATGGCTTTGACTAAAAACATCACTATTAAGAATGTTACTTTTTTGTATGACCAACAGTATGATGCCACTTTTGGATGGGTTTCGCATGATAATGGATTGAATATTCAACAATTAAAAGGGTATCTCAGTGAAACGAAGGATATTGTTTTTAATACTACCAACCCATTGTGGAGAGGACCAGTTTTATATAGATCAACATTCTTAATAGATGCAGCCGAAAATATTCTGTTTGATAATGTTACATTTAAATCAAAAGGAGATACTGCAGATAAATTTATCCAGTGGGCAATAAAGTTAAAAGAAGAATATAAACCTAGTCAAACTGTTAATAACGATGTTGGAGTTACAGTAATACCTAAAAATATCACCATGAAAAATGTAACCCTAGATGGTGTTATTATGGGTATTCAGGGTGTAGTAAATGGCTTTAATTCTGACGGACTAAAGTCTAAGAGATATTCGGATGTACAAGACTTAAATGGCAACTATGTTGGAGGGAAATCTTTTTGGATGCCACCGCCACATCTTATATATCTTAATGCGGATAATTCTACCGAATATGAGTCAAGCAATATTGAAATTTTAAATACCATTGATTATGGCGAATATATAGGTAGTGAAAAAGTAAGAGCAAGTGTCAGTGGGTATTGTAATTCTCTAAAATTAGTGGGTAATGTCAATAAAGTCCTCGTTGACGGTTATAAATCTTA
This sequence comes from Zobellia nedashkovskayae, assembly GCF_015330125.1. NCBI lineage: Bacteria > Pseudomonadati > Bacteroidota > Flavobacteriia > Flavobacteriales > Flavobacteriaceae > Zobellia > Zobellia nedashkovskayae. The sequence continues at coordinate 2,105,922 of NZ_JADDXR010000002.1, forward strand.
CCGTCGTGATGGTCTTTGGGATTTACAGAACATCACAGATGGTTCATTTAAAAATATATATTCAGAAAGCCTTTCTAATATATTTAATCCAACTTTTAGGTTTTACGCAGCTAGATTTGTTGGGACATTGCAGAACTGTACGTTTGATAATATAACTATTAAAGATAATTCTGCTGTAACCAGCATGTATCCTTTGGATTTTACATTGGGAGATAATGTAGATATGAACAATGTAAATATATACGTAAAGGAGCTTACAACCGCAGAAGACGGTCCTTTTGCAATTTTTGGTTCAAATAATACGGTAATGAATTCAAGTTTGAATATAGAAAATCATATGACTGCCGTAGAGAATATTGGTGTTATTGCAAATAATACAAAAACAAGAAACTTTGGGGCAAACAATCATTATGAAATAGTTGTGAATGGTTGGAGAGAAATAGAATCTAACGTACCCGGAAGATGTATGAAGTTAATCTTAACAAATGCTTCTAATCCAAATTCTAATTACGCAAAAATCGTGGACGAAAATAATAAGTTTACCGCGGAAAAAGTAAATAAAGTGAGAACTGATCATTGGGTGCAAACGGAGGATGTAATTATAGGTAGCGGTTCTAGCCAGGAATTAAAAATGAGAATACCTTATAATTTTGCAGTTAGTAAAATTGAGTTAATTACAAAAGAAGATTTATCACTTGATACTAACGTTACAATAATTGCGCGTTCAACCGATGGCGAAACCGTATTGTCTAAAGTGTCGAATAAAGTTGGGCAAGTAAATGAAAGTTATAATATGGATGCTTTTAGCTTGACTCAATCCGTGCACTTAATTTCAGATGAAGATTTAAAAAATGCGGGTAAAGTAACTGTTAGTATGGAACTAACAAGAGTTACGAATCCAAACTAAAGAAATGGGTAACCATTTGTAGTTGTGACATCCAATGAAATGGAATCAATTTTTGAACAGAATTATTCTCTTAAAACATCTTTATTAAACAAGAATAGCTAAACATATTTAGGTATTTTGTAGTAAGCCTGTAAAAATCATGAAGTTCGCTAAATATTTATATGAATAGTTTGAAATTGCTTCTTAATTAATTGATATTTACACCGCTTTTATTTTTACGTATATATGCTAAAAGATGTTAAGTGATTTTATAGAAAAGTATTGTAAATCTATATAGATACTAGCTTATTTGAAGATTATATTTGATCGGTTTTAGTATGGAAAAATAAGAAAACCGATAAAAATTAGTTGAAAACTATTTTTGAATGAAAATCAATTATTTCTTTCGGCATCCTAAGGTGGGGCATTCTATCCATCGCGTTTTTCGTACTCTTATAGGGGAAGTCAATAAATCTGTTGATACAATTATATACGAGGTGCCGTCTCCTGGTTCCATGCCAAGTAGTGTAATAAGAAATGTTTGGTATACCTATAAAAAAAGAGATAAAGATGTTATACACCATGTAACAGGTCATATACATGATGTTCTTTTAGCTTTAATTGGTGTAAAAACTGTTTTAACAGTTCATGACTTAGTGTTTTTAGATAATGTAAAAAATCCTTTTAAACGTCTATATAAATGGTTGTTTTGGCTTTATTTTCCTATTAAGATTGCAGATGTTGTGGTGTGTATTTCAAATCAAACCAAACAAAATATATCTGGTAAAATAAAAACAGATAAGCTCACGGTTATACACAATGCTATTGATCCAATTTTTATTCCTGAAGAAAAATTTTTTAATAAGGATATGCCTGTAATTCTTCATATCGGGACAGGATGGAATAAAAATTTAGGACGTACAATCGAAGCTTTGTCCGGTATTTCTTGTCACCTTCGTATCATAGGAAAACTAAAAGAATCTCAAATTGCTTTATTGGGTAAGTATGACATAGATTATTCAAATCAAAGTAATCTTACCGACGAGGGTATAAAGGATGAATATAAAAATTGCGACATTGTAAATTTCCCTTCGATGTACGAGGGTTTTGGTATGCCTGTTATTGAAGGTCAAAAAACAGGTAGGGTTGTGATTACTTCTAATATAGAGCCTCTTGTTGAAGTGGCTGATGGGGCAGCAGTTATGGTTGACCCTACTGATGTTGACTCAATAAGAGAGGCATATGAAAATGTAATTTCTAATGAGGTCTACAGATTAGATTTAATAGCAAAGGGGTTTAAAAACGCAGAAAGATTTTCCGTTGAGAATATTGCGAAGCAATACATTGAATTATATAAAACCTTAGAATGAAAATACTCCGAATCATACCAAGTATGGATCCTAAGCAAGGAGGGCCATGTCAAGGCATACGCAATGCCATTCCAGAGATGCAAAAGTTAGGGGTGGAAAATGAAGTCGTTTGTTTTGATAAGTCAGATGCGCCATATTTAGGGCAAGATTCATTCACTATCCATACACTGGGTGAAACTAAAACGCCCTGGCGTTATAACGACGCGCTTATTCCTTGGTTGCTTGCAAATTTCAAAAAATATGATGTAGTAATTGTTCATGGGTTGTGGCTATACCATAGTCACGCCGCTATAAAAGCAATTTTATCTTATAGGAAACATAATTCTAACTCACCAAAAATATATATCATGCCCCATGGTATGCTAGATCCATATTTCCAGAGAGCAGAGGAACGAAAGTTTAAAGCTTTACGGAATAAATTGTATTGGAAGTTTATTGAAAATAAAGTAGTAAATGAAGTAGATGGTATCTTATTTACTTGTGAAGAAGAGCTTTTGTTGGCAAGGACAACCTTTCCAAATTACAAACCTAAAAATGAAATTAACGTAGGTTATGGTATTCAACCACCGCCTATATATAATGCAGGAATGAAAACTGCTTTTTCTGCGGGACTACCAAGCTGGAACGGAGAACCCTATCTTTTGTTTTTGAGTAGAATACATCCTAAGAAAGGAGTGGATCTTTTTATAAAAGCTTATTTAAGATTAGAAAAGGAACTAGAACAGTTGCCACAACTAGTTATTGCTGGTCCTGAAAATCATGCCTATGGAAAAGAAATGCAAGCTTTAGCAGCTGCATCAGACAATATTCTTTTTGCGGGAATGTTGTCCGGAGATGCAAAATGGGGCGCTTTTTATGAAAGTCAATGTTTTGTTCTTCCTAGCCATCAAGAGAATTTTGGTATAGCGGTAGTAGAAGCATTGGCCTGTGCCAAACCCGTATTAATCAGCAACAAGGTTAATATATGGCGAGAGATAGAAAAAGAGAATGGTGGAATAGTTAAAGAAGACACCGAGGAAGAAACATGTAAGTTGCTTAAGCAGTGGTTGGTAAAAAATGATGTTGAAAAAACGGAAATGGCCGCAAAAGCATTTACGGTGTATCAAGAATATTTTACCATAGCTCAAGCGGCTCAACAATTTTTAAAGGGAATAAAATCTTAAAACGCATACCCCCCCCAAATGAAGAAAATAGGAATAATTACCATTTTGAATGTCAATAATTATGGAGCGGAATTACAAGCATTCGCCTTGCACCATAAATTGAAGAAAATGGGCTATGAGAACGAGATTATTAATTATCTCTATTATAAGAACCCAGAATATAAAAGCGAACGGCTATCAGACCCTTTAATAAAAACGTCGGGAAAGAACAAGCTAAAAGATTTAGTCTTAAAATGGTTGGATAAATATAGTTCATTCAAGTATCCGGAATTGGCAAAAGTACGTAAACAGCGTTTTGATGGATTTCATCAAAAATACACTGCGGTTTCCAAAGTGTATAAAAGCTATTCAGAACTATATAATGCTGCTTTGGATTATGATACCTATATAGTTGGGAGCGATCAAGTATGGAACCCTAATAACGGAACCAATATAGCTCCTTATTTTTTGACATTTGCTCCTAAAGATGCCAACAAGGTGTCCTATGCCTCTAGTTTTGGTGTTGGTAGTGTAAATTCTGCATACTACCCAAAATACAAGGACTGGTTGAACAATTTAACGCACACCAGCACAAGGGAGGCCGATGGTGTTCGTATAATAAAGGAAGTTACGGGCAAAGATGCTGTACACGTTGTTGATCCAACTTTGCTGCTTTCCAAGGAAGATTGGCAAGAAATTATGGTACCATATGAAGAGAAAGACCCCTATATTCTTTTCTTTATCTTTAAAAAGAACAAATATGCGGAAAACCTAGCCTATGAAATACAACGCAAAACGGGATATAAGATCATCAGAGTTTGTAAGAACGAAATGCCACTTGAACCCGATGATAAAATCTTAAACATACGGGATTATGGCCCAGCTGAATTTTTAGGTTTGTACAATGGAGCTAGTGTTGTTTTGACTACATCGTTTCATGGCAGTATATTTTCCCTAATATTTGAAAAGCCTTTTTATACCATAACCCCAGCTAGCAAAAACAACAATAGCCGGCAAGAGAGTCTTATGAACGTAGTAGGGTTGCAGGAGCGTTTGTTGCGGGAGGGAGACGATGTGGACTTGGATAAATTGACCGATATAGATTTTGAATCTGTAAAGGGTAAATTGAGTAAGCAAATTGATATTTCCGCAGAATTTTTGAACCAATCGTTAAACTAGTTTTATGACAACAGAGAACACAAAAGGAAGTTTAGAAAAAGTAGTTTCGGGCGGATACTGTACTGGTTGTGGTGCATGTGCATTTGCAACTAGTACAAAAATGAACATTAATGAGTACGGAGAGTATGTTCCGGATTTGGGGTCTATTGAAAAGAAAGATGCACAGACCATAGAAAGGGCAGAGTTCGTGTGCCCATCTCTAAATCCCGATTATAATGAAAATGTCTTGGCCAATACTTTTCTAGGTAGCGATAATGGTAACAAAAGTCAATTTATAGGACCATATCAGAACGTATATGGCGGTTTCGTTACTGAAGCAGATTATAGAAACCGTGGTACATCTGGAGGTTTTGGAACTTATATAGGAGCTGCCTTGTTCGAGAACGGAATGATAGATGGTGTTATCCATGTAAAGGAGTCTCAAAGAACCGATGCCTCAGACCCCTTTTTTAAGTATGGATTGAGTACATCGCTAGAGGAAATCCAAAATGGAGCCCGTACTAAATATCATGTAATTGAACTTTCGGAAATTTTAAATTTAATACAAGAAAAGCCCGGTAAATATTTACTAATTGGTGTACCGTGCATGATAAAGGCCATTCGTAGAATTCAATTGAAAGATGCATTCGTCAAAGAATCCATTAAATATACATTGGCATTGGTTTGTGGGCACTTAAAAAGTGTAAACTGGACCTTGTCTTTAGCTTGGGGAAAAGGTATTACTCCTGAAAAAGCTACTAAATTTAAATATAGGACCAAAGGGGAAGGTATTCCCGCAAGAGCATACGTTTTTACGGCTTATAGTGATGCGCAAGAGATTGTAGAGGATTCTGCTAATGTCATAGGGGGGAAATTTAATCAGGGTGCTTTAATGTTAGAGGCTTGTGATTTTTGTGATGATGTAGTGGGAGAGACAGCGGATATTACGGTAGGTGATGCATGGTTGCCACAGTTTGAGATTGATGCGCAAGGAACAAATATGCTTATCATACGTAATAAGGAAATAAACGAGCTGTTACAGAAATGTATTAAGGAGGAAAAAGTGAATTTGGTAAATCTTACAGAAGATGATGCCAAATATGCACAGGCAGGAGGGTTTAGACAACGTAGAGAAGGGCTGTCCTATCGTCTTCAGAAAAAAGACAAACTTAACAAATGGCGCCCGGAAAAGCGAATAAAAGCAAATTCACATACTTTATCTCCTCTGAGAAAAACAATTTATACGATGAGGTCTGAAGTCACAAAAGTATCTAGGGAGAGCTTTTTAAAGGCATTAGATAAAAATGATTACAGCATTTATCAAAAACGTATGAGAATTACCCTCAAAAGGCTTCGATTACTTGAGGTTGCAAGTTCTGCACCTAGAATTATCAGTAAAAAAATAGCTACTATTCGATTAAAGAATAACATATGAGTGATTCCTATAATATGACAGAAACTCGGCATAATTTCTCCTTGTCTAATAAAATAGGAAGAATTGTTTGGTCACTAGGGTGTCTGATTTTATTTAGGCCATTTTCAATGCGTATTTTTCGAAAATGGAGAATACTGGTATTAAAAATCTTTGGGGCTAGGGTTTCATGGAATTGTATTGTTCACGCTAATGTTAAAATATGGGCTCCATGGAACCTTGAAATAGGTAATTACTCCTGTTTGGGGCAAAAGGTAGATTGTTATAATCAAGGTAAAATAACTTTGGGCGATAATGTTACTGTTTCTCAAAAATGCTATTTGTGCGCTTCTAGTCATGATTATACCAGTAAATCTCATCATCTGTTCTTAGCCCCAATAAAAATCGAAGATAAGGTTTGGATTGCTGCTGATGCATTTGTTGGACCAGGAGTTCATATTGGTGAAGGCACAGTGGTTGGTGCCAGGGCTGCTGTTTTTAAAAATGTAGAACCTTGGTCGGTAGTTGGTGGCAACCCTGCAAAATTTATTAAAAAACGAGAAATTAAAGACTGATGCATTCAATTTCTACAATTATTCTTACGTATAACGAAGAAAAGCATATTGAGCGGTGTATTACAAATGCACAACGTTTTTCACAAACAGTCTATTTAATAGATTCTTTCTCTACTGATGACACCGTGAAAATTGCTGAGTCATTGGGTGCCATAGTATATCAAAATAAATGGGAGAATAATCACGCCAAACAGTTCAATTGGGGGCTTGAAAATCTACCCATTGATACCGAATGGATATTTCGCCTAGATGCTGATGAATATTTAATGGATACATTGGTAGATGAAATAAATACGAAATTAGGTGGCTTGGAACCACATATTTCTGGGATAGTCTTTGAACGGAAAATATGTTTTTTGGGTAAATTAATGACGAAAGGTATGATTAAGATGAATATCCTAAGGATGTTTCGGTTTAATCAAGCTGTATGCGAAAATCGTTGGATGGATGAGCATATTGTGCTTACGCAAGGTAAAAGTATAATGTTTGAGAGTTATTTTGTAGATGATAATCTAAACTCCTTAGGTTGGTGGATAGAAAAACATAATAATTATGCAACTCGTGAAGCTATAGAATTATTAAATATAGAATATGCGTTAGTGGCTTTTGATGAGGGCGGTGGTTCGCATATTATGTCTATTGATGCACAATCAAAAAGGGATAAAAAAAAGAAGTACGCTAACATGCCCCTATTTTGGCGTTCATTTATTTACTTTATATATCGCTATATCTTTAAAATGGGTTTCACGCAGGGAAAAGAGGGGTTTTTATGGCATTTTCTTCAGGGGTGGTGGTATCGTTCTTTAGTAGATGCTAAAGTATATGAAATACAAAGGGCCTGCGGAGAAGATACTGAAAAGATGAAACAGTTTATATTTCAAAACTATAAAATAAAACTATAGGCTACATAGGTTATATGGCTAATTAAAGATTATAAAGTGAATGGTAAATTAAAAAAATTGCTAGTTCTTGTTATAGCTGTATTCTTGGTTTTTCTTGCGTTTTACCCCAATAGACTAAATAGATACGTCAAAAGAAAATTAAGGGTTTATTCTACTGCTCCCTCGGGTGTATTGGAGGAAGTCTTGTTTAAAAAAATAATATTGGGCGATAAGATTAAGGGCAAGTATACAAGCTTGGTAATAGGCCCTGATCATAAATTATATGCAAGTGCTGTAGACGGGAAGATAAAACGATTCATTATTAAAGCTTCGGGAGATTTATTATTGGAGCACATTTTTGAACCTTATGGAGATGAATCTAAATTCTCTATTGGCTTGGCTTTTGACCCTGCGGCAAAATCAGATAGTTTAATAGTATGGACCACTTATTCAGAAAGTACTAGTGATTGGGTGGAGTTTCCCGATACTCAAAATACATTTGATAAATCAAATTGGGCCGGGAGTATGAGACGAATGCATTTGAGCAGTACAACCAGCCAAGTCTTGAAAAACGAATTGGTCTTAAAAGAACTGCCTCGTTTTGGGCCAAACCACGAGAATTTTGCAAATTCTATTGTTTTTGGGCCGGAGGGAAAACTCTATTTTGCACAAGGATCTAATACAGGTATGGGTTTGTGTGATTGTGAAGAGAATCAAGAACCGTCTCGGGAAGCCTTATTGTCTGGTACTATTCTGTGTCTTGATTTAAACAAATTACCTAAAAAGTTACCCATTGTGGTCAAAACGGCTGATGGTGGTGGAAGTTATGACCCCTATGATAATATGGCACCATTAAAAATATATGCCACTGGCCTCAGAAATGCCTATGATATGGTTTGGCATAGTAATGGACAACTTTATGCTAATATTAATGGCTCTGGGGGAAATGAGAACACCCCAACTTCAGACCCTGAATCCCCATATTACATCTTGCCTTCTTCAAAAATAAACTATAGCGGTCCTAAAGATATTCCAGCGGTAATTGGTGCGTATCCTGATCAAAATGATTTTATGGCGAGAGTAGTGCAGGGGGGGTACTATGGACATCCTAACCCACTTAGGGCAGAATATGTACTAAACCACGGTGATGCCGATTTGGATAATTTTGAATATAATGGGATTGCACCTGATAGTAATTTCAAAGGCTTTACATACGATTTTGGTCCGCATGTTGCTCCCACAGGTATAATAGAGTATACAAGTGATACTTTTAACGGAAGATTAAAAGGATGTCTAGTTGCGGTGCGAATGGGGCACAATGATTTGGTTGTAGTTAGGCCTGATGGTGAAAAAAAAGATATTATTGAGGATTATGATGGTTCGGCAATGGGTTTGGCCTTGGAAGGCGGACCTTTAGATATAGTTGAAGATGCCGGAACAGGAAATATTTATATATCGGGATTTGGTAATAGTACAATTACATTGTTTAAACCAATTGAAAATGAAGTCGATAGGCTTGTTCATCAAAGAAAAAATAAATCAAGACAACCAAAGGATTCCTGGGAAAGTGGCAAAGTGATCTATGAGCAAAATTGTCAGATATGTCATGGAGCAGAGGGGCGTGGAGGAACAGGGCCAAGTTTGGTTGATGGGAAATGGATAAATGGAAAGGAAAATGTGTTTTTAACCATCAAAAATGGATCGGTTAATGGAAGCATGCCAGCGTGGAAAGATAAATTATCAAGTAAGGAAACTACTTGGGTTGAAGGTTATATTTTATCCTTAGAGAAATAGAATTACACCACACTATAATAACACATTACTATACTTTATAATAAGGTAATTTTTACTTCATTTGGTATTAAGGTTATTCTGCTTTGTGTAAGTTTTCCCAGCCTAATCCTGTAAATGATGGCCCTTGAGTAGCTTCTGAGAATTTAATATCATTACTATACCCATTCCACTCCATTAGAACCGGTTTATTGTCATTGTTTATTATAATATCCCAACCAATGGAGCGTACCATTGGCATTCGTTCATGAAGGTTAAGAACTAAATTAACGGATTCTTGATACTGAGGGATTGTTTTGGATAAAAATGTTACTTTGGAATCGGGGTGGATTGTTGTGGTTTGCCAATTAGCAAGATAGCCCATATCTTTGAGTGTTCCGTTTGTTGAATCTATTGGAACTCGCACATGACTGACTGATTTTACATGAGTCTCATTCAATCTACCTAACCGAAGATAAGAAGCACGAACTGATATTTTATTTTGATTGTCGATTACCGTAGTGATTCGTATAGTTGCAACGGAATCCGGTATGAACTCATCAAAAAATGAGTGTTGTTCAATATAACCTTGAATAACGCAGTTTCCTTTTTTCTCAATTAGCGAAATGTCAAAATCTTTTTTTTCAATTTGGAATATGCCGCGACCTTGGTAAGACTGATCAAGTTTGCAAATTACTTGATTGGTATGTTTGAAAATAACATCTTTTACAAGTAGCTTACTAATGGGTTGTAGGTTATTGTCAAACCAAAAACCATTAATATAAGAAGCTATTTCAGGAGATGCCTCAATATTCAATAATCTATTACAAAGGGGTTTTAAAAAAGAAATTTTACCGTAAGCTCCTTGAATCTTAGGAATTACAATTTTACCATAATAATTATCGGGTATCCAGCCTTCTAAGAATCTTCCGTTTATTGCGGAATAGGTATGAAGCCATGGAGAAAATCCTTTCCAGCCCAAAATTTCTATAGCATATTCATCAGCTCTCTTCTTTATTTTGGAGTCAAGTATTCCTCTGTCCTTTTCAATTTCATTCAGAGCTTTTTTTGCTAGATTGTTAGATATATGATGGTATCTACGGTCAACCAAAGTAGAGAAAGATTGTTTGGTTAAAGATTTGAGCTTTTCTATACTTAACATTAAAATAGAGTTATTCTAAGTGACTTACTATAAGCGGTGTTTTGGTAGTGGTGCGTTCTATTCGCTCAATTTGTCTGTAACCTACCTTTATCTCAAAACGTGAACGTTTCTTCAGTAATTCTGCCATTTTTTCAGCGGCATCTTTAGCGTCTTGGTTGGACATACGTGGAACATAATCTATACATACTGAAAAATCTGCCTCTTGTCGTAATTGAATTTCTTTGAAAACTTTCATATGACCGTCAAACATAGCCATTAAATGCGCACCTCTTATAAGAAGGCCTGAGGGGGTTTTAATATTTACAGTTTGTCTACCTCTTACATTTTCCATTAGTCGCAAAGGTCTACCACACTTACATCTATAATCTAGGTATTTTCCTTCGTCTCCTATTTCATAACGTATTAAAGGGAAAGCAAAATTAGTTAAGTCTGTTAAAAGTATTTTACCAGTGATGTTTGGTGGCACAGGCCTATTGTCCTTGTCTACAAACTCAATATGCACAGTATCTTGCATGATATGCAAACCATTTTGTTGTGGACACTCTGCAGCAATTAATAAGATTTCGGTGTTGCCATATTGGTCGCAAACTGGTGCGCCAAACGCTTTTTCCATTAATTCACGTTGCTCTTCAAACAATGGGGCCGAAGTTACCCAGACCATTTTGGGAGGATGGATTTTTATGTCATTATCAAGTAAATACAGAGCAAATTCAAAAACTACATCCACGTAGCCTTGAAGCAAAGTGGGTTTTATTTTATTAAAATCATGAATAAACTTATCTAATTTTTTTGTATTCAAGTCAGCCGCTGCTAGGAATATACGTTGGGTAGGCCACCAAAGTAAACTATTCCGCAATCGCTTAAAAAAAGGTCGTTTATATCTATAAATAAATGCTTGGTTTTCCCATGGCTCAACTCCCCACCAATCTAAAATACGCCACCTTATGGGTGTTTCTGGATGTCTGCAATCGTGAAGGACAGAGACAGGAAATCCTGTGCTACCGGATGTGCTAGCCTTTCTGTGAATTGATTTTGAGACATCATCCGTTCGGATACTATCAAAATTTTCGCGAAGCTCAGTTCGGGTTAATGGCTTTAGTTTTAAGAAGTCATCTTCGCTTAATACACCTCCTTTTGTAATTCCTATTTCTTGATATTTGTTTTTATAGAAAGCAGAATTTTTTATAGCATGACTAACCAGTGTTTGACGCTTTTTTAAGTTTAAGTCAGAAAGATTGTCATCCTGCAAGTTTGCGGCTGTTTCACGGTGTAAATCTTCAAGCTTTCGATTTACAAACTTGGTTTTAAATGAAAAAACTGCTTTTGAAAAGCTATTCTTCATAGTGGTATGATATTAAAAATATCTAAAAAAAAGATATCTGGTAATGGTTTGGTTCGTGCAAAATTTTTAAAAATAATCAATCAAATTGGAGGGAGTTCGATGTTGTCAAATTAAAGTTACAAATGAATCTACAATTAGTATTAACTACCATTGTGAATAACGGTATTAATCGATAAAATGCATGTGAAACATTAGTTTAAGTATTTAATTCTTTTTCAAATGCTCCCATGATTTTGTCAATGGCTAAATACTGCTCAGCATATGTTCTAGCGGCTTTTCTAATAGAGTTGCTCTCATTGCTTTGAAAAGCTTTTAAAATACCATCGTTCAAGGCTTTTTGATTTTCTGCATCAACTAATAGCCCCATATTATGTTTGCGAACTACTTTATTTAAGCTAGATTCTTCATTAGCTGTAATTAACGCTAGGCCTCCTACGGCTAAAATGGTGGTTAACTTTGAAGGCATAACTAGGTCACTAGCTTTCTTTTTTTGAATAACCAAATGCAAATTAGCCATATTTAAGAAGGCATTAAAGTCTGCTTTGGGTTGCAACGGAAGAAAACTAATGTTGGTTAATTGCATTTCTTCAGCTATGTTTTGTAAAGTTTTTTTGTAAGGTCCTGTACCGCAAATCGCAAATTTTAAATTTTTATGGGCTTCCAAGGTTTTGGCGGTATGTAAAATAGCCTCAAGGCCTTGTTTTTCTCCTATTGCACCTGAGTACAGAACAACCCAGTCGTCGGCGTTAAAACCAAATTTTTCCTTTAACATTCCACCGCTTTCAGTCATAGGGAAAAAGCTGTCCGTTCCCGTCCAATTTGGAAAAAATAATAATGGTTTTTCTGCTTTTTTTGCAATTCGGTCTATCATACCGTCAGAAATGCTACTTACAACATCGGTATGCCTAAAAATATATCGTTCTGTACCATACAAAAGTTTTAATAAACGTGGGTTTTTAATTAAACCTAAATCTTGGGCAGCCTCTATTTGTAAATCTTGAATATGATGTAAATGCTTGGCTCCTCTTAGGTTTTTATAAAGAGACCCCAAAAGCCCAGACTGAAATGACGGTGCTATGGAAATTACCCAGTCGTATTTTTTTTGAAATAACAAAGGTTGCATTCTAGCAAACGCCGCTGCAGAAAAAGAAGTATCCAAGAGCATACGTTTAAGTCCGCTGGGTTGATGAGGTACGTACATTGGACAACGTATTACTTTAAGAGTACCACCTGAATCAAAATGCTGTACTTCTTTTTTATACCAGAACCGATTTTTTCTATAGGGTTGTTGTATTTCCCAATGGGGGTAATAAGGGTAAGCGGTAAGTACAGTACAATCATGTCCTTGACCCGCTAACCACTCCATCATTTCACCAGAATACTTACCAATACCTGTTAGTTCAGGGGCAAAATTATAACCGATAAAGAGAATACGTTTAGTCTGTTTTATGTCCATAAGATATGGTTTTAATAATATGTGTAATCTGCCAACCCAAAAAGGAAGTCAGTAAGCCACCGATAGCTCCTATAGAACCCCAAATGACATCTTTTATGTCAGGGCTTCTTGAGGGTAAAAAATACTGACCGGCTTCGGCAATGATAACGATGATACATAGAGCGCCCCAAGTGTAAAACCAAACCCAAAACCTGACTCGCTTAATTATTACTAAATATAAACCTATTAAAAGACCAAGTCCAACAAAAGGTACGGCCGTTCGTCTACGGTTATTCCGTATTTGGTCTGTCCATTCTGAAAGCCAAGTAGGTATGAATGCTGATTCTTTTAGATTGGGATTGGTCTTCCAACTCAAGAAAAGAATCAAAAATAATCCCACTATAAATAACAGTGAAAATACAAACTTGGTTTTATTTTTTTTTGTTAAATATTCCATCTTTAAAGGATTAACCTAAAATAATTTGGCTTTCTCTATTTTTAAATAAATTTGCTCTATTTCATCGGTCAATTTATCTTCATTAAATCTTTGGGCATTAATTAACCCTTTTGCAATCACGTCATTTTTTTCTTTTGAAGAAATGCTTAAAGCCTTTTCTAAAACTTGTGCAGATTCATGCGCCCAAGCCTTAATCTGTTCGGGGCTTGGACATCTTTCTATAAAGAAAGCGGCATTTCCTCCAACTTCATTCATTGGGGCTTCATTTGTTGTGATTACTGGGCATCCGGAGGCCATTGCTTCGGCAACTGGCCAACCAAAACCTTCAAATAGGGAAGGGAATAAAAACATACTGGCACCTTGATAACTTTGTAATAATAAATGATTATCTGCATTCGTCAAAAAGTATATATCATTTTTAAATTGAGAAGATTCAGACGCTTCATATATTTTTTTTGAAGGTGGGTAGCCTATCAATAAAAGGGGTAGCGATTTATTGGTTACAGCGCGCCATGAGGTATATAAAGCAATAAGGCCAATTCTGTTTTTATAAAATCCATTACCTCCTACGTGTAACAAATACCCTTGCTCAAGATTATGTTTTACATGTTTACTGACTTCAATTCGTGCATTAGTAACAGAGCCGGGTATAAACATGGGGTCCAGCGCGTTATATACTTGTTCGTTTATAGCTGGCTCTCTTTTTAAAAACTTAACTAATTCTTTTTGAGTATGTTTTGAAACTGAAATAAAATTTTGGGCTTTAGAGAAACCTTTTAAGATTGAACGTTGGTATATCTTACCGGTCCAATTGGTAGGATTTTCCTTAATTAAACCTAGGGAAGATTTTAAAGCTATAAAATCATGGCAATGCACAATGTGCTTTTTGTTTTTTAACAAGGGCATCCATATGCCTAAAGCTTGGTCAATCAAAACATACAGGGTGTCTTTGGGTTTCTGCTTGCTTTTTATAAGAAATAAGAGAGGAAAAAGTATAAACTGGTCAACATAGATTAACCATTTCCTTATAGTCTTAGGAAAATAAGTTTTGGCTAGATAAGGCTTTGGATGCCAAATTTCTGAATCGTGTCCCTTCGCCGTCATACTTTTATCCAGGAAGTTGGCATAACGGTTCATGCTATAACCTCTAAGGTGATTATGATGGTTTAGAAAGATTATTTTCATGATTCGTAATTTTTACTTGAACAATATCGATGTATTTTTTTAATGTAATAATCATCAAAACTAAGATTCATAATTTTTTTGACTGTTCTTTTTTATGGTAATTATCTTAATGAAATTAAATTTATGAATAAGGATAATTAGAGCGATAACTAATGTAAAGGAAACTGTCTTTGCCAGTATGCCATCCAATTTTTGTTCAGTAGCAAATGCCAAACTAAAAACTGAATAAACAACATAGAGAGATACAATTGTTTTGCCGAAAAAAAACTCGGAGCTTCTAGAAATGAAAAGCCATAGACGGTATATTAGGATGTAGAACAAAACGGTTATAATAGAACCTAATGTAGAATAATCTGCCAGCGTTAAAAGTAATACGGAATCTGCAGAATCATAATCAACATTTTGCCTGTCTTGTAGGGTTATTTCAGATCCCAGCCCTTTATTAGGATTTAACACTTTAGGAATGGCATGGTCAATTGCAGATAATGTTATACTACCCCATGTTATATCGTGGTCACCATCATTTCTCGCTACCCAATAAATTGCTTTATATAAATTTATAGCACGGGTGTCTGTGGATTCCGAGGCGCCTTCATTGGCATCATCAAATTTGTCAACACCATAATTATAAATATTCTGTATTGAAGTAATGGGCTGTTGTACTTTAAATTCTATTGGAGATGTTCTAACGATATTGTAAAATGGAAAGTAGATGAAATATAAAAATGCCGCAAAAATAAAGGCGTAACTAATAAGTTTTTTGTTAATTAATTCTCTATTTGTACTATAGAAAACAATTCCACCAAATAGAAGAAACTCTAGTAATTCCCTTCTAGAGAGCATTAAATAATTAAGCATGAACAAGGCTAAGGAAATGGCGATTAAAATATCATATTTTTTCTTTTTTAAATTTTGAAAAAATAACATCATAGGAATAATTAGACCAAATCTAAAAATGGTGGCAAAGAGTTTGACCATTGAAGATTGTTCATAACTAGCATTTGCACTTTCTTGTTGTATTTCTTTAAAAGCTGTCATTAATGACATCTGGGGTATGTAATATACTATAGAAAAAATAGGCAGTACAATGAGAAAAATTTTGAACACCAAACTTATTCTGAGGTTGGGGTAATTTTTGAGGAAATAAGTTACATTAATTGGAGTGTTGTTTTTTTTCTCTATTAGGTTACTAGCTATTAACGCAGCAATAAAAAAGAATAACAAATAAAAAAACACGAAAATGGAAGTTCCCGTTGATAATCTTCCAATAACATTGTATACGGCCTGGTTGGATTTTAAAGGGATTATAACAAAGAAAAGGGTGTTGAAAACTATGAGTAAATCAAAAAAGTTTAATTCAGCTTTATTGATCAATTTACGTGCCACCGAAATTGATGGCAACAACAATATTATTGAAAGGAATTTAATTAATATCATTATTAAAATAAATTAGTCAAAAGCAGTATTATCACTCTTTAGATTTTAGATTTTTTTAAAGTTTAGTTATAAAACCAATACACTATTGTTTAAACTAATTTTTTGAACTTAGGAATTTCAATTGCACCTTGGTATATAATAATTTGAAATCATCTAATCCATGAGAAAACAATTCACCTACTGACATTCGCATAATTTTACAACCTGCAGGCATAACTAAAAAGACCAATATAAGGTCTAGCGAAATCGCGCCCATAGCAGCACCATTAAGACCGAATTGGCGTGATAGCAGATAAGTACAGGTTATCGAAATTAAAGCTGCGATAATGCCGTAAATCCCCATTTTCCGAGGTTGATTGACTGCGCGAAATACCATTTCGGTTGTATACCATAAAGCGTTAAGTAACATACCTGAAATGAACAGATACCACATCGTTTCAGGGACTTCCAGTTCATTGTTTGTCCATATACCATAAAACCACAAACCAAACATAGCCAAGAAAACAAAGCCTATAGCAGATAGTGCAAATACGCCAAGGATAGATAATCTAAAGATTTTTTGAGCTGTTTTCCAATCTCCTTTACCTATTTGATTAATAAGTTCAGGAAAAACTGTAGGTTCAACCATGTAAAGTACTTGATTAAAGGAACGACTTAAAGTTCTGACCGTATTAAATATGGCTACTGCTTCTGGCCCCAATACAATACGAACCACAAATGTTGTTCCTTGAAAATAGATGATTTGCCAAAGGG
Organism: Zobellia nedashkovskayae; assembly: GCF_015330125.1. Lineage (NCBI taxonomy): Bacteria > Pseudomonadati > Bacteroidota > Flavobacteriia > Flavobacteriales > Flavobacteriaceae > Zobellia > Zobellia nedashkovskayae. The sequence goes on from NZ_JADDXR010000002.1 coordinate 2,122,886, forward strand.
GCAACATCAAATAGCTTAGTCCCTTAGTAGTGATATCCTTTAAGATTATAGAATCCTTTACACCACTGTGTATCTTGAATAGCCCAATAACTTGACGACCTTTAATCCAATAAACCGTCATAAAAATCAACATAACCAAAAGTTGCGAAATTGCAAATTCAACAATTCCATAGCCTAATAGTAAAACCAATAGCCCTGCTCCCAAATTAGCGGCCGCTTTGGATGTTATCAAATTAATACTTAAAGCAGCTTTTTGAGCGGATCTGTAATATGCCTCAATGAGCTGTAGGTAAAAGGTTAATAGCTGTGAAAAAATAAGGATAGATACTGCTAGTATTGCCTCTTGGCTATCAATTAGGGATTTATCAAATACATGAAAATAATCTAAGGTGAAAATAGCAACTGTACTAATTAACATGGCTACAAATACCATTATGGAAATAATATATACCCCGGTTTTACTAATGTTAGCTGCTTCTTGTTTATGACCGGCAGCATAACTTAAAACGAAACTATTTGCGGCGGCGGATCCAAAGCCTAAGTTAGAAAATGCAATTACACTAGGTATTATGGTCAAAGTAAGCCACTCTCCATAGTACGCAGCACCCCAGGCAGAGATAAAGAACGGAACCAGAAACAATTGTTCCAACACCCGAACTCCTTTTTGGAAAATGGAGGCCAGCCCATTGCTAAGAACCCTTTTTTTTAGTGACATCTCTTTTTGAATGTGGTATTGTTACCGTATTTTTTTCGTTTCTATAGTAAAACCCTAGTTGTATTAATTCTTTCTAGTACTATACCCATACGATTCCGGAGCCTTTGTATCATTCAGTAAAACCATAGTATTTCTCAATTTTCCATTTTTATGAATGGATTCTATGCTCTTTACATTATCTCTTTTTGTCGTGTCTTTTCGTACAATATAGATGGTACTGTCTATATAAGCATTTAATGCAAAGGCATCTGAAATTAAACCAATAGGAGGTGTATCTATTATAATGCGGTCGTAATCACTTTTTAATGATGTTATTAATTCCTCAATTCTTTTGCTTAACATCAATCGGCCGACTTGATTAACTTCCATACCTGCACCTATCAAATACAAATTATCTATGCTAGGATGTTTTTGGGTAATTCTATCAATATCTACGTCATTTTTTATGATAAAATCAGTTAGGCCTGGAGAGTCCGGTAGATCAAAATTTTTCATTAGGCTTGGCATTCTCAAATCAAATGCAAGAACTATTACCTTTTCTCCGTTAGTTGCCAGCGTTATTGCAAGGTTTGAGGCGATAAAAGTTTTACCCTCTCCTTTAGTGGTAGAGGTAACTAATAGGGTCTGGTTCTTTTCCGTTTTTTTAAGATACTCTAGGTTAAAACATAAAAGTCGGAATAATTCTGCAGTAGGGGTACGACTGTTTTTGTTGGCAATTATGATATCTGCATCCGTACTTCTAGAAATTTCACCTAATATAGGAGCTGTAGTCAGACTTGAGAGTTCCTCAATAGACGCTACTTTATTGCTTAGTAAACCTTTGGTGTAAACAACACAGAAAGGTAAAAATAACCCTAAAAGAATTCCGCTTAGATAGAGTGCGGTTTTGTTAGGGCTTACTGGAAATCTCCCGGCTTTTGGAAGACTTACTATTCGAGTAGAAGAAACTGGAGCAGCTAGTGAAAGTATTTCTTCTTCGCGCTTTTGTAATAAATATAAGTAAAGCCCTTCTTTGGTACTTTTGTCTCTACTAATGTCTACCAGTTTTCTCTCCATGGAGGGAACCTTGGCAATCTGTGCCTGATATTTGTTAGCGTTAGATTGCAAATTGCGTTGAGCAATCAATAAACGGTTTTTGGCACTTCTTACATTTTCAATAATTGCCTTTACCAAATCATTTAAGGTACGGTTAAGATTTACTATTATAGGGTTTGCATTTGAGGCTGATTGTGCCATTTGTCCTTTTTGTAATAAGGTGGCATTATACAAATCAATCATACCTGTTAACGAAGGGTCGTTAGCACTTAAGGATGCTGGAATAGGAGTATCTAGATTTCCCTGTTCAAGATATAATTCAATGGAGTTGATTACGTTAATTTCAGTCTGATAATCAGAGATCAATTTTTTATAATCATTGGCTTGTTCTATGTAAAGATTGGCATTACTCGTAACATCCGTTAAATCATTCTTTGTTTTAAACTGTTCAACTGATTTCTCTACACCTTGTATTTCACCTGAGAGTAATTTGAGCCTACCATCAATCATTTTGATTGTGTTTTCTGCTAACTCGTTCTCATATTTAATCATCTCCTCTACATAAGTTTCAATAAGGCCCGCAACAATGTATTCACCTTTCTTTTTATGACCGTATAAAAATCGTATAGCTAGAAGATTACCTGTTCTAGTAGATTGTTCAACGCTTAGATTAGCTAAATAATTATCAATAACTCTATCTGTATTCTTGATTACAAAATATAAGGGTTTCCCTATATCAACATACCTGCTATCTTCACGGCAATCAATTGTGAAAGTTCCAAAAGGAGAGGAGACCAAATCGCCAAAATTCTGTTCTAGTTTAAAGTCTTCACCATTTATAGAGGCTTGTAATTCGTATTTGTTATTATCTAGTAGCGTAACTGTTATTGGCAGATCATAGATTACTTTAGCCGTTTCATCAACCAATACTTTGATAGGAGTTTCATCACCATATATTTCAACATCTCTTATTCGTCCTTCAACGTAATAGTTAATGTTTAATGAGCGAGTGGAAATAACCTTTTCCATAATCCCCGTTGATCGTAATATGCCAATTTCGTCATCTACATTATAAGAATTTTTAATTAGCCCTAGGTCCTTGATATTTTCCCCTTTTAGAGAGCCTTGGCCGGCATCTTGACTTTTTACTAAAAGCGTACTAGTTGTTTCATACTGGGTTTCAGCTTTGTATCTAAGATAAAGAAACACAGCCAATAAGCACGCTACTATGCCTATTGCAAAAAGCGGCCAATGTTTTAAGTATTTTGAGATTAATTTGGTGATATTTATCTGTTCCATATGACTAAATCGATTTAGCGTAAAGCTTCAAGTTGAGTTAATGAATAAAAAGAGCATTGACGATTGGTTTGTTCTATGTCAAAATCGTCATAAATTGAGCGATTTACTATGTGTAAATATCTTAATGGTAATAGATAATCCATTCTCTGACACTGGCATATTTTTATTTATCATATTATAAATTTGATTACCCATATTGAAAACCTATCAAAGAAAGGGCATTTTTTGTATACCTAAAACTTTTAGAGGTCTTAAAAAAAGCAAGACTCATTTTTTCATTTGCAATCTGTTTAATTCTAATGTAACCCATTGGTTTTATGTGAATTATTTTACCTTGTAAATTATAAAAATGAATTTTAAAATTTGTTTTTATAAGAATATGAAATTTAACATTTACCTTAAATGTATAAGCTTATTTTGTAATGTTTAATACGCATTTTCCTCACCACGCACAGCATTGATAACCGTTTGTACAATAATCTTTATGTCTAATTTTAAAGTCCATTTTTCAACATAAAAAATATCTAGTTTGGTGCGATTTAAAATATCTTTCTTCTCAGTAATCTCACCACGATACCCTCTAATTTGAGCAAGGCCTGTTATGCCTGGTTTTACAAAATGACGTACTAAATATTTATCTACGGATACTTCATAATCGTGGGTGTGTGATTCCATATGTGGTCTGGGACCTACCACACTCATCTCACCTAAAAACACATTTATAAACTGAGGTAGTTCATCTATACTAGTTTTTCGAATAATCCTGCCTACTCGTGTAACACGCATATCGCCTTTAGTTGCCATTTTGGAATCAGCATCGTCAGAAGGGGCCATAGATCGGAATTTATAACACCAAAAAGTTTTCCGTTTTAAACCGTGTCTTTTCTGTTTAAAATAGAGGTTGCCGGGTGATTCTAATTTAATCAGGATATACATTAATGGAGTAAGCCAAGATAGGATTCCAAGAATGACCAATGATGAAAAAAAGAGGTCAAACGTACGTTTTACAACGCGCGCAAAAAGCGTATCCAAAGGAACACGTCTAAGGTTCAGTACAGGAACGGTTTCATAGAGTTCTATAAACATCCCTCTGGAATAAATTTCCTTGTTATCCGGTATAATTTTTACACGGATAAGGTTATTGTCCGCAAAATCTATAAGGTTACGAAGTTCCTTGCTATTGAATTTTGAGGCTACACAGTAAATCTCATCTATATCATTTTCTAATATATAGAGAAAGCAGTCCATAACTGGCCCAAGAAAGGTAGGACTTTTAGATTTTTTATCGTCAAAGTAACCCATGTAGCGGTAACCTAATTCAGAATCATCAAATACCTTTCTAATTTTTTTTAAATTTTTGTCACGGCCCAGGACCACTACCTTTACCGAGTTACCACCCCACATACGGTATTTTCTTCGTAACCAGAAAAATACCACTCGGTAGGCTGTAAGCGCCACACATATCATGAGATAGATGAACAATTGCTGTTCAAGAGATTTGTAAATTCTTCCGGTAATACCAAATAGGGCAAAATAGGCAAGACCATAAATTAAGTAAAGCTGAATAACTTTATGAATATTGGTAAAAAAGCCCTCTTTACGTTTTCTGGTATAATAACTTAATCCATAAGTTATAAGTAACCAAGAGATATTGTAATGTAAAATGTAGTAAACGTTGGTGTAGGTTTCCGGAGTTAAAAAATAGAGAAAACTGTTTATAATAAACAGGTGCACCGCTATCGATACAGGAATAATCCAGTCTGAATTTTTAAAGTTTTTCATTTTCCTATTTCTGGGGCTGGTTGATATTCAAATGTAAAATAGAATTTAAAGCTATTATTCGTGAAAAAACAACTGTATTTTGAGTGTATTTTTTTAAAAAGAGTCGACTAACTGATAAAAACATAATAGCATTAAATTTATATAGGGTTAATCGTACTTTATATTTTTTTCGTGATGTATTTTTAAGCTTTAGGGGAAGGTTTTTATTGCGAGCGCAAATATATGATATCGGGTAGTACAGCCAAAATTAAAGTTGTTATTTAACCATTTAAAAACACTTTAAAAAGGGTTTTTAAATCTCTTTATAACAGTAGGTTGTAATGTTCGTAGTACTTGCGGTGAGTAATGCGCTTACCGATATTTACTAAAAATATATTCATGGTCTCTCCTTGATTTTATATGCCTTAAATTCAATGTTTCAAGTTTAAAATAAGTGTATAAGTTATTGCCTAGATAATTATTGCAGATGTTTGGATTTTAGGTGTAATTTTTTGATTATTCTTTAGAAAATAGGTGTTTTTAATAGGGTCTTGCGAAATGGTAGCATAAAGGTTACTTTTTGCTTTCAATTATTAAAAATTTATTAAAATAAAATATAGTAATTCTCTTAAAACAGCTTTTCAATGTTAGTCAAATTACCATCCCAATATTCAAAATGATTTTTAATTTATTAATAGGTAGTGAATATGTTATATGAAATAGGGAGTGATTTTATTTCTAAGGTAATATAAGTATCTATAATACGATTGTCAGTCATCTTTTTATTGTCAAATAAGTAAATAATACACTAGTATCCTGCATTTATGTTCAGATAAGGGTTAATAAGTTGCAATACCATTTTTCTTGCAATAAGTTTACTATTTTTAGGAAGATTTCATATTGAATTTTATATCAAATAATTGATAGTTGTTTGCGGTTTATGCTTTTAATATGATAAGCAGATTGTAAAAAAATAAAGCCTCATCAGAAGAGATTAAGGTAGAATTAAATAACACTAGGCACAGCACTAGGGCCAAATCAGGTTATGCAGTTAAAGGTTATGTAGAATAATAGAATTTTAGTTCCAAATAAGAATAGATATGAGATTTTTTTTAAAGTATAGTGTTTTGCTAATTATTTTAGGTTCTTGCTCTCGAGATGTTTCTTCTATCCCGTTGGATAAAGATGAAGCTTTGGTAGATAACTTATCGCTAATAAAATTAGAAGGAAATGAGGCGTCTGCAGAAAGCACGGAAGAGCAAGCTTCTTTTGTTGCAGATTTTGATTCGGGTACATTTATGCTTAATGGAAAAACTGTTACAAAAGAATTACTAATTGATCCATATAGGATAGAACCTAGGGGCACCAATAAAGGGGCGCAAGATAATGCGTTGTTATTTCCTTTAAGTGCACTTGGTGTTACAGGTAATGAGTGGACCTATTGGATAGAAGTTACATTTCCGGATACGGTTACCTGGACTGACTATAATTTTTTTGCAGAATCAGGAACAATAAATCGTAATAATCGTATTGTACACCGTATTACTTCTGATTCTAGTAGGCGTTGTATTTCGGAATTTTTTGGGGGCAATGATGTGCAATACTTAGGAAGTGAACGAACTGATTTTTCCGTAGGTAATGGTACTCGAATTCTTATTAAAACAGCTATTGACGCATCTAGCATAATTACCAAATTTGGAGAAGACCCTGCCTGGGAGAAAGAAGGTATTTTACCAAATAATTTTGAACATCTGGCCGTTGGGGCTGATCTTTTGGGCTTTCAAGATTTTCCAGATATCAAGATTAATCGCGTGGTGGTTTTCAATGAAAAACTGTATAATCCTAATGATTTAAAACCAGGCTATGATGTATCCGCATTTACGGAGGAGGTTTTCTTTGATGATTTTACTTCCCTAAGCATTCGGACAGGTGCTCCAAATAATTATCAAAACGGTCAAGGAACATGGACACCTCGATTCTCTTATGCAGATAATGATGAATCTTTAAAAGGTTGGTCAGATGGTAGGTCTAGCGCATTTAATGCAGATCCGGCATTTAGTTGGCCCCATAATTGGTCTCCTTTTGATATTGAAGATTCTACTCTTAAAATCCGTATGAACCGTTCAGTAGGTTCCGAAATAATTTCAGAAGTGCCCATCAACACAGCAACTGGTCAACCCTATGAATGGATTGGAGGAGTGCTAACAACCAAACATTCCAATACTTTTAGGGCGCCCTGTTATATTGAGGCACGGATAAAATTTCCTTCCGGTAAGGGGTTGTGGAATGCATTTTGGCTTTATAATAATTACGACGGTCATAAAGAAATCGATATAGCTGAGCAATGGGCCGCTGATATTACGAATTATGGTGTTGGACAGCATAACTTAAAAGATGATGATATCATACATGAGAACTTAGTTATGAATACGGGTATGGATTTAACCGAAGATTACCACCGTTATGGTGTAGTTTGGGCAGATGGAAAATTAGTGTTTTTACTGGATGGTAAGGAAATACATACTATGGAACAGCATAATTCACTAACAGATAGGTCGCTTTATATTATTTTGAATACAAGTATTGGTGGCCATCAAGGCAACCCCGACGCAACAGCATTAGATAAAAACGAAATGCTTGTAGACTGGGTGAGAGTCAAAAATAGGCCCTGAGCTTAAATGACAACTTACGAATACTGAATTTCGTACTTATTTCAATTCTATAGTTGTATTTACAGATTTGTTATTTGCCACTTTGAATGCTATTATCAAAATCAATAAGGTTAGGCTAAAGTCTAAAGTTTTATAGTTTGGTTCCAAAAATATTCCTATGAGTAACGCGGGCATAGTTGATAATAGTACAGTGCCCTCATAACTGAATACTTTGACTCTATACCAAGCTAAAGAAAATAAAGAAAACACCATGACTATTAATAGTATGGAAATTAAATACCCGGGAATACCAAATTTCAATATAGAATAGGCTATGAACGAGTGTGCATAACTTATCCTTTTTCCGGGATGTTCAATTGGTTGGAATGCTGGACTTGCCCAAGTAGAACCCCATCCTTGCCCAAATAATTGTGTAAGCTTTGTGCCATCAAGGGTAAGTTCTGTTATCCTTGTTACTTCCTCTATTTTCCCATTATTCCCATGATTTTTTTGTTTATTGGTGAGGTTAGCTAGGTATGGATTAAGAGCATTGGGCCCCATGGAAATAATAAAAATTAAACCAACGACACCTACAATGGCCACTTTGCGCCAGATTTTTACAGGCCAGATTATAAAAGCGATTAGTATAAACAAGATGTAAAATGCGGTAGGTGCACGCATTACAGAAAGATATGCACCTATGAAAGGAATAAGGCTTAATGCCAAGAGAATAATTCCCTTAAAATAATTTCCAGAGTGCATAAAATTACATCCTCTTAATAAAAGAAAGCACATGGCAAATGTTACAGCACACGATTGTAGAAGTAAATGCATTTCTAGCCAGACTATTCCGTTGTTTGCTAAAATATGATCTAGAAACGGTAAAACTTCCCTTACCGTAAACACAAGACCAATTAGAGTAAGCAACCAAGGCAAAACACGGTGTATTGCTTTAAAAAAACTGCCATGAGTATCACTTCGGATTAAAAAAATGGAAGCAAAACAGATGTATAAAAAAGGAATTACATCCCTAATTATATTACCTAAAGAGGAGCCTTTTATTAAACCCACTAGTAATGGCCAAAAAAACATAGTACTCAAAAGACCTACAAGTAGTATAGCCCGTGTAGACTTTTCAACAAAGAGAAGGGTGAACAAAAAAGCAATTCCTAAAAATAATCCAATGGAAATTTCTAATATAGAAATTACTTGGGGGTAAGGATGACTGAATGTATAGAATGAACAAATCGCACAAATGTTTATGAATGTGATTTGATTGTTCCTATTATCAAGCTTATATCTTTTTTGCAAGTAGGAATTCATTGCGGATTTAACTTTATTAGTGGGTTTATTTTTTTCATGGCGAATAAGTAGGCTATAATATTCCAACAGATAATACTCAAGGCACTAGCAACGGCAGCACCTTCAATACCATACGAGGGTATAAGCAAATAATTAAAAAAGATGTTAAGAATGAGGCCTAAAAGAATACACTTCCACAGGATGTCCTGATTGTTGCTCATCTGTAAAACATATTCTGCTAGACTAAAATAATTGCTTATCAAAATTCCTATAGCTAATATGATTAGACAATAGTAGCTGTTGCTGAATTCCTCACCAAAAAGAGTAAGGATGTTTCGTCCAATTAAAAAAATTGGAATCACTAGTCCCAATGTGGTAAGAAAACTCATGTTCTTTACGTTCTTTAAAATTTTTACTTTAACAATGCCGTTACTATAATCTTTTGCGAATTTTGGTGCAACTACCGCGTTTATAGAATAAGGAATTAAAATTAAAACAGAAGCTATTCGCGAAGCAACACTGTAAAGACCTACGCTTTCGGTATCCTTTAAAATCCCAAGCATTAGACTGTCCGTCCAGTTGACTAGGAACATAATGGAAGCAGTTAGCATCATAGGGTAAGATTGTGCCAGTACTTTTAACCAACTTTCGCTAATGGTGGCATTTTTCTGGCTTTGATTCAATTCTTTAAAGCCATTTTTTACCCACAGATAACCCAACATTAATGTAAAAACTACTCCAAATGATAAACTATAAAAAACAATCCAATCTTTAGTTGTAATAGCACTGGATATCAAAAGAAAAATGCCAGAAAACAAAAAAATACTGGTATTTGTAGAAAAGGAAAATTTACTAAAATTCTCCATTCCATGGAGTACAGCTCCATTTATATTTATCATTGCCATAGGAAGAATACCTATGGCAACTGCTAGAACAGCATAGGTATAAGAAGAGTCCAGAAAAGTTTCAGCTACCCATGGGGAGTTAGATATAAGAACAATCGTTAGTACTAAGGATACAATTACGGTTATTTGTGTAGATTTTTTGAAATATTTTGTGAGCTTACAATCTCTCGCAGGGTAGAGGTAGGATACTTTTTGGAGCATATATACATCCGTGCCACACCTGCCAAGATTACCCATTATTTGTAGAATGGTATAGCAAATTGTATAGACCCCCACGGTTGCAGGACCATAAGTACGTGATATGTACAAAATTATTAAGTACCCTAAGAGTATACCTAGAAGTTTGTTGAATAAGACAGTGCTACCGCTTTTAACAGATCTAAAATCAAAATTTAAATGCTTGAGTGTTTTTGAGAAAAACTTCATTTTGGTGTTGGTTATGTTTGTTCCATTATTACAATTCCTATACTATTATCCGATTCTAGATTAGCATAGTGTTCTGCAAGGGAGGAGGTATCAGTAACACCACTATGTATTAAGTAAAGAGTAAAGTCAAAATATTCTCGAATTTTATAGTATGCCAAAGAACCATTTAAAGGAGGGGTGAGAATGAGTACAAAGTCATGGTTCTCTTTTAGTTTAAAAAGTAGTTGTTGTAAGGGTTTTTTATCTGCAACTTCATTTATGTGTAGTTTGTGTAACGATATGTCCTTAGCTTGTTTAACATCAAATAAGTCTTGATTTATATTATCAGTAGATTTTTTAGATGAATCAATAGCCCCTTCTAAATCTGCAGTTAAATGAACAATGGCAATATGATTTCCCATACCAATCATTTGACTAATCAATTCTTTTATAAAAGAATGGGCGTCATCATCTTTATCGGAGTTAACTATAGAAATTACTTTGGCGTTTGCTTTAGCCTTTTCTTTTAATTTATTATAAACCTTTAAGGATTTATAGCTATGCGGATCAGCCTTCTTGCTTGCTTGGTGTAGACGGCTGTCTAATACCGGCCATTTTATATAGGCAGGAATATCGTTCTCGGTAATTATTTTAGATAGGGTGATATATCTCCAGAACAGAATACCGGCAGAAGCGATAAATCCCAGTATTATGAAGGTTAACAGGAGGTAGGTTTTCTTTGGGAATGGATTTCCTGCTAAATGTGCCTCGTCAATAATAGTTTTGTCCGAAACATTTGTAGCGACGGCAATGTTAGCTTCAGCTTTTTTTTGTAAGAGATAACTGTAAAGATCATCATTAAGGGAGAAATTACGCTCAATGGAGGTCAAGTTGCGTTCCCCTTTCGGAAGCTGTGAAATTTGATAGTTAATTTTGTTTAGCCTTTGCTCTAGGTTGCGCAGGTTTATGGTGTAAGAGTTAAGCAAGCTTTTTACATTGTTCATTACAGCAGATCGACTTGTTTTAATACGCTGATCAATGCCTTTTAAGACAGGGCTTTCTTTACTTGAAGAAAACGCAATTGAACTACGCTCTCTAATTAGTGCATTTAATTCTATAAGTAAGTTACTAAGAACAGGGTCTTCAATACCCGCAGTGGATACCGATTTCATCTCATCAATATCTACATTGTTGGATAAGGAATTAGTTAGGTATTGGTAATATTCAATCTTTACCGAAAAATCTGATTTTTTCTCGTTAAGGTCCGTATACTGTTCATTAAGATTTTCGGACGTTTTGGCTATGTCAATAATTTCGTTTTTTGATCTGAAATCTTCTAGAGACCCTTCAATATTTGATAGTGTGTCCACGGCTATATCCAATTGCTTGTCTATGGAAGCTATGGTTTCTTGGGCAAGACGATTCTTTTTTGATAGGCTCTTAGCTATATAAGTCTTCATCAAATTATTTATGAAATCAATTTCTTGCTGAGGATAACTTGAAGAGCTACCTATATTTAAAATGCTTGCACCGTCAAAAATGGGTTCTACAGATATTTTGTTTCGAAAAGATTCTGCCAAGCTGCGCATTTCATTAATTACAAAAGAGTATTCAGTTGTAACAGAAGGAGGGGTATTTCCTTGAAGGTCAATACTGAAATTTAGATAGTTGTCACTGTACGGCTGCGTAAGTTTTAATGTTTTGTCTATTGTGGTTTTATCTAATGAGGTATTGAACTTAGAATCAATAGTACTCGATTGAAATAGAAGAGATCCCTTTTCAATGGTAGCCTGAACCCTGTAAGTGCCATTATTGAGGAATGTAATCTTTACAGGTATGTTTGTCACTTGCGGAAAGCCTTCTTTCAATTTTATTTGAAAAGGAGGGACCTTGAGCTCATCATATTTTGTTCCTATACCAAAAATACCAGGGTGAGGGGTAAACACGGTAATATGAGAATTCATGTCCCGTAATGTTTCGGCAATAGTAGAAAGTGAAGTAATTACGCCCATTTCATCCGCCACATTAGTGTTTGAAGAAAAAAGTTCAGCTCCTTTCAAAAAAAGTTCTTGCTGACCACTATGCGTACTCAAACTTTGATCTTGAATTTGTAGTGAAGCTTCAATTTTATAATTTTTGCCAACTTTCTGTATGGTAATCATAGCCAAAATAAGGGCTATACTGAGAGCCAGAGGTATATAGAACCAGTTGTGGCGAAGTACGTATAAAAATTTATCGATATTTAGAGAGTTTCTATTCACCATCTGTATTAGTTTGTATAGTTTAAAAGAAGTACGACCGAGGAAATGGCTCCAAAAACAATGCTTAATAGGTTGAATGTGCTGAGGTTATCTCGTTGATTTCTCTCTTTTCTTGGTTGTACATAGACCATGTCATTAGGAAGTAATTGAAAGTATTCCGAGCTAAAAATATTGGGGTTTCTAAGGTCAAGAAGCATCCCTTTCATGCCCGTTTTGGTTTGTCTAAGAATGGTAATGTTTTCCCGGTTTCCAAAGAGGGTCATATCACCTGCTAATGCAAGTGCTTCTAGTAGATTTGCTTGTTCATTGTAGATATAATAATAGCCAGGTGCGTTAACTTCTCCAAGAACTGATATTTTGAAACTTACCATCTTTACGATTACATTAGCATTAGGGAGATAACGCCTTACTGCTTTTTGAATTTCTTCCTCTGCTTCTGATAGAGTAAGCCCAGCAACGGTTACTTGTCCAATTTCAGGAAGGTTGATACTGCCGTTTTTCATAATTGAATATCCGCCAAGATATAAGGCTGCAGGACTAAACTGCTGAAAAGTATTCTCTGATTGGAGATTAAAATAGGCGGAGCTAGCTGCATCCAAGGTTTTAATTTGGACATTTAAAACATCTCTTGGTTGAAGTTGATACTCAATTATAGTATCCATAATCGTTACCGGTACTTCATGGTTAAGGTTGGGATTATTAATGTAAATAGTACTCTTGTTACTCATACAAGAGAAGAGCATAATACTAGATAATGCTAAGAATAAAAATGTCTTAAAGCGTTGGAACATATTGATTATTTGTTTAAAGTTTGATAACAGCTTTATGTAGAGTTTGAACGGGTAAGATTTTTATGGGAATAATATTATTGTACAGAAAATTAGTAATGGGGTGATTACCTTGTTGGTTTAGATAAGAGACATTTTTAAATTTTTCGCTTTTAAAACAGTCTGTGAGGCAAAGAACCACTTTAAGATTGTTGAACTGTATGCGGCAAGCTTTTAGTATTTTACCAATCTGTAAGAAGATACAGGGCTGCCATTTTTGAGATTTATATATGTTCTTCTTTTTGGCTAATAAGAAGAAATATGGAATACAAGAATTGAAGTAGAGTTGATCGCCAATATATATGTCGTCGGAAGAACTTTCTTTTTGTTTTTCGGTATAAAAATTTAAACCATAAATAATTAGAAACCAATAGATGTTATTATCTAGGAAATAAGGATTGTAAAAATAGGTTTGTAAGGTAAACGAATAGCTGAAACCGTCAACGGTACAAAAGTGTACCATTATCGGTATAATAATCCAGTCTAGTTTTATTTTGAAGTTCCCCATTTCTCCATTTCTTATGATTGTCAGCAATCAAATATTCGATAAAACTTAAAACCGCTTTTTGCGATTCATATCGGATATTTTAGAAATAAAGCTCTTATAAAAATTTACTTGACGTAAAGCGTGTCAAAAGCAAATTTATACAAGTTTAATAATCTTCTACATCGTGTCCTGTAAGAGATTATTGAGCTTTAGGGGGAGATGTTAATTATAAGAGCAAATATAGGATTTCGGGTAGCATGGCCAAATAAAATGTCATAATTTAACCATTAGGCAACATGATTTATTTGGAATTTTTCAGTACTCAATTTCAGAAGGTCCCTGTGTTCTTAGTACTTACGGGGAGGTAATAATTTATTTATTTTTAATGAAAATAAATTATAAGCTATCATGTCAGTTATACCGGGCCTGACTTGAAAATAATGAGATTAAAATGTGTTGAAAAGTACTTTAGCAATAGATTATTGAAAATGCTTGAATTTACCCCTCAATTTTTTGATTTTTTCTTAAAAGACAAGGCTTTTAATTAGCATCTTCTGAATGTGTAGCATAGTGAAGTATTTTTTGGCATCCATATAAAAAAATATGGGCAAAATAAAAGGGAGCGTTCCCCAACGCTCCCTTTCCGAGTTATATAATAACTATCTCTATGTTGAGATAGATATTCAACCTACTTATGAGTTACAAATATCCGAAAGTCTTACAACCGGCTTTGATTCAAAAGGAATCAAGATTGACTCTATTGCTAGTAATTAATTGATTACGTAGCCCAATAGCCAATATAGAATAATGAATACAAAGATTCCGCCAATGCAACCGCATTTGCCACCTCCTATTTTCTTTGCGCCCCAACCGGCCAAAATTGCTTTCAGAATATTTTTCATAACGTTGTTTATTGTGTTTTGATAGTTCCTGTTTTGTACTTGGTATTATATTCCATTTTTAGGCTTTGAATGGTGTTATTTAAATCTTCTGCCTGAGATTGGAGTAAAGCACTTGTTGTCTTAGGTAAATTGTTAAAAGCCAACAGGTTTTGATAATGTAAAACAAGATCTTGTTCGTTGGCCGTAAGTAACACATTTACTTCTCTGTCTGATAAGTTTTTTTCCAACAGCTGTTTTTCAACTGACTCAAAGATAGGAGTATCTGTCTGAATAGAATTTGGAATTTCATTTTGGGTGATCGCGTGGTATTCGTCTGCTAATATTTTCTCAAAATCCTTTTCTTCAAAATGGCGTTTCTTGAAATAGGCCTGCCATGTAGGGTACCGGTCCGACTGTATTAAAGTACCATAAGTGCGCTCGCAAGCGTGTGCTTGCGCTATAAGTTCATTAAGTGCATTTTCCCATGCGGTTCGTTCTCGTTCCATGTTTTTAGATTTAAAGGTTCTACATTCGTTTTAGCTATTAATCACCCGAAAGCAGATTCTACAGCACCACCATCTATTCGCACGTTGGTACCGTTTACATAACTAGCGTGTTCAGAACACAAGAAAGCTACCACGGCAGCAACCTCTTCTGGTTTTCCTCTACGTTCCATAGCAATATGTGGTCTCTTATTTTTCACGAACCATTCTACAGCTTCTTTAACGGAGATATCTTTTTCCTTGGCCAAATCTTCCATCATGGCATCTGTCATAGGCGTTTCAATGTAAGCGGGCGATATACAATTAAATAATAAGTTCTCTTTTGAATAGGCTCTAGATAAACATTTTGAAAGGTTTATAATAGCAGCTTTACAGGCATTATACGGGCTTTCATCTACATAAGGCTGAAAAGCATTTTCACTTGCTACCATAACCATACGACCCCATTTTAGTTTTTGCATTTGTGGTACAAACGCCCGAGCAATACGAACGGCTCCCATTAAGTCTACCTGAATAGTTTTCATCCAATCCTCATCGGTCAGTTCTAGAAAATCACCAGCGGCACCTCTTGCTCCGGCCGAATGAAAAACAATATGTGCTCCCCCAAATTCGGTTTCTACCTTTTTTGCTAAATCCAAGACTTCTTGATTCTTAGAAATATCAGCAGCAATGCCCATTACCTTGGCGCCATCTTTAGCATCCTTTTCAACTTGCTTAACGGCATCTTTTAAATCCTTGCCATTCTCTCTGTCCGATAGGATAATATTTACCCCTTCTCTCGCTAAAAATTTAGCGGTTTCTATTCCTAATCCTGAATCTCCGCCTGTTATGAGAGCTGTTTTTCCTTTTATATTTAAATCCATTGTAATCGTTTTTAATTTGTACTTATTTAATTCAATTTTTTATACTATCCGTTTGTGGTAAAACCAGGATAACATGTCATTCCACCATCCACGAAGATGGTAGTTCCGTTTATATATTCAGATTCATCCGAAGCCAACCAGCTGGCCACACTACCAATATCCTCCGGTACGCCAATTTGTTTATAGGGTATAAGTTTCAGCATGTTTTCCTTACCTTCTTTGGTACTCCAAACATCTTTATTAATATCTGTTTTAATAGCGCCAGGAGCAATACTATTACATCTAATTTTATGAGGTGCGTAAGCTTGGCAAATACTCTCCATTAACATAAGTAATCCTCCTTTTGACGCGGCATAATTTGCGTGCCCGGCCCAAGGAATTTCTTCATGTACAGAACTCATGTGAATTATTTTTCCCAATGAGTTGGAGACGTCCTTACGCATACCTCTGCGCATGAATTCAATAATAGCTTCCTTGGCACACAAGAACTGTCCCGTAAGGTTTACGTCTATTACTTTTTTCCAAGCGTCTAGCGGCATTTCATGCAATGGGTGATCTATCTGTAGGCCTGCATTGGGAACACAGACATCTACAGTACCAAAATGACTAATAGTCTTTTTGAAAAGCGTTTTAACATCTTCTTCTTTACTGACATCACCATGTAGAACTATAGCTTCTCCAGATTTTGGATTCTTATTGATTTCATCTGCTACTTCTTCCGCAGCTTCTTTTGAGCTTCTATAGTTCACCACGATATTGGCGCCTTCTGCACCTAGGGCCTTTGCAACGGCGGCACCTATGCCATTACTAGAACCGGTTATAATACAGGTTTGGTTTTCGAGCCTTTTATTTGGTTTTTGCATTTCTTATGTAATTTGATGATAAAATTACATTGGTAAACTGTGCTAGGATTGTCCTATACATAAAATTGATAGCTCAATGCAATTAGCAGGTAAAGGGATTGTAGTCAGGTGGTTCACTTTTGTTTTAACGGCATTAATTTTCGTTATTCAGTCTACATAAGGAATCCTGTTCCCGTTAATTTGTGAGAGTGATGATAGTTGCTATCATTGTCATGAAAATAAAACGAAATACAAAATATAGAATGATGATAAAACCCAAAACAGAAGTCCCCCAAATAGAATTACCACTAATAAATGATACCAGATGGAGCTTGGCCGCTCAAAAAAGCAAATCCTTTACAGTGCTGGTATTTTATAGGGGATTGCATTGTCCGGTCTGTAAAAACTATTTAGAGGAGCTAGCAAAGAAATTAAAGGATTTTTCCGACAGGGGAGCTCATGTAGTAGCTATTAGTAGTGATAGTGAAGAACGCTCCAAGAAAGCGGGTAAGGAATGGGACGTTCCGGAATTGCCTATTGCCTACGGACTGTCTATTGAGGAAGCTCGCAACTGGGGGTTATTTGTTTCTAAAGGAATAAAGGATTCGGAGCCAGATATGTTTTCTGAGCCTGGTGTTTTTCTGGTAAGACCGGATAATACCTTGTATGCAAGTGCTGTGCAAACCATGCCTTTTGCGCGTCCAAACTGGAAAGATATATTGAATGCAATAGATTATATAGAAAAGAACGATTATCCAGCTAGAGGAGGAGAGTAAAGTCGGAAAACTTGCCAGTTTGAGGTTTTTTTAGAACAAATAATCTCAATATGTCAATAGGTACATTCAATCTTATATCTATTGGCTAAACTCAAAATCTATTTCGTAACTTTAAGTAGGAGGGGGACTACGTTCCCTTTTGTGAGGCAGAGAACCTACTAAATTTAAAGGCTTATGGAACTGGATTATAAAATGTATCGGAAAGTAAAAATCTATTTTAACAAGGTCTGTAAGGCTTTAACAAATCTTGAAAAACTTCAGGAAAGGTCTTCATTAGCTTTTGGAAAGACATTATTGGAATCAAGAGTGGTAGAAATGCAATTAACGCAGGCGCAACTAGTCAATCATTTTATAAATCCCAATTTAAAATTACCTTATGTTCCGGCTTATAGATGTAAGGCCTTAACTAGTTGGTATATGGATGAAAAACTATTTTCCTGTAGAAATTTAAACTCCTTTAATAGCATGTTGATAAAAGAGGATGAAAAGGCACTTAAAGAGATAGGTTATATTACTGAAGATTTGCTTTTTTCTTCTCCTTTAGAAACGCTCTTTAAAGACCATAGAAAAAGATTGAAAAAACTTAGCATTACTAAAGACGTATTAAACGAATTATAAATGGACGAATACACAGGGTTGAGATATGAGAAAATAGGTAAGGGAAAGAAAACCATTGTGTTTGTACATTATTTTGGAGGTGATGCCGGAAGTTGGAAGTGGCTGGCCAGAAGACTACGTAAAAAATATACCTGCATCATGCTAAACTTACCAGGTTTTGGAGGAACAAAGCCTCTTGCAGAACCTTCCATTTACGGCATGGCACAGTATATAAATGTCTGTATTGATGAGCTAAAATTGAAGGACTATATACTTTGCGGACATTCTATGGGCGCTAAACTGGTGCTTTATGCCGCACAGATTAAAAATGCTAATTTACCCAGTAAATTAATGTTAATAGCCCCATCGCCACCTACCGTAGAAAACATGCCTGATGAGGAGCGTAAGCGCATGTTGAACCACCCAGATAGAGCCGAAGCTGCAAATACGGTGCATAATGGTACGAAGAAAAAATTAGGTAAAAAAAAGTTGTTGTACGCGGTTAATTCTCAACTACGAATAGAAGACACTACATGGAAATGGTGGTTGAACGTGGGCATGAAAAATAATATTGCCGAACGAATTAAGGGGCTTAATATTCCAACAGATGTTATTTTCTCTAATGACGATCCTGTAATTTCTACCGATGCCATTTATAATGAGGTACTTCCTAATCTTAGTAGCCCTTCTACAGTGGCGTTAAGCAGAGTAGGACACTTGATTCCTATGGAAGCTCCGCGAAAACTAGCCAGAATTATCAAAAAAATTAACAAATAAAGCTTTCTAAAGAAGCTAATTTGCCAGTTTATATATGTTTAAATAAGCCCAAATCACTGCAAAGGGCAGATATCATCAACATCAAAAGTAAATAAGTTAATATATGATTGTTAAAAGTGTAGAAATCATGCGCTTATTACTGATCTTTGCCCTTTATGCAAAAGGAGAAAAGAAAAAATAGGGGATTGCGGCGCTTAGGACGAGTGTCCTTAGTAGTCCTGCTTATATTTCTTGGTATTGTGCTTTTTATTCGAAGCCAATGGGGACAGGATATTATAGTTGGCAAACTAACCAATTACGTTTCTCAAAAGACAAACACGAAAGTTGAGATAGACCGTTTGTTTCTTACTTTTTCAGGGAATGTTTTTTTAGAGGGATTGTATTTGGAAGATACCAAAGGCGATACGCTTATCTATTCTAAAAACTTAGAAATGAACCTTCCACTAACACCTTTGGTTTTTAGTAATGAGCTGAGCTTAAAGTCGGCTACTTGGGAAGGACTCCGAGCAAACATTAGAAGAGAAGAAGCATCAGAAGATTTTAATTTTACTTTTTTGGTTGATGCTTTTGCGCCTGCAGATACTACCACAACTACTACAGATACGGAGCCCATGCAAATTAGCATTGGCGAACTAGATTTCAAAGATTTTAAGATTGACTATGACGACCAATTTTTAGGAATTGATAGTCGTATTCAACTTGGTGAGTTGGTTTTGGATGCCGATGAAACTGATTTGGATAAGCTAAGGTTTGAATTAGATAGACTGAAATTATCCAACACAGAGATTTTCTACAAACAGACGAAACCTTTTGTATCGGAAGATGCTACAGAAAGTATCATGCCATACTTTGCAGTGAATAGTCTTCAGCTTCAAAATGTAAAAGCAGATTATAATTCGGTTCCTGATACTATTAATGCCAAACTAGACCTTCAAGATTTTGAATTGGAATTGCCAAAAGCAGATTTGGCAACGAATAATATAGAGGTAGATAGAATTGCACTAAAAGGTTCCTCGATCTCCCTGCGGCTTCCCGCTACCAACGATAAAGTAGATTTAACCGCAACGAATATTTCTGATGCTGCTTTTGAGTGGCCTAAATTTTTGGTGAGCGCAGATGAAATCGATTTTCAAGATAATAGGATTGTCTATGCCATGGGAACGGCCGAACCGCAAAAAGGCAAGTTTAATGCGAATGCCATCTCACTTTCTGATTTTAAACTTCAGGCGAATGATGTAAACTATCAGCCTAAAAAAGTAAAAATAGACCTCAAAGCTTTTTCTTTTTTAGAAGAAAGCGGAATTGCGTTAAAAAGCTTAAAATTCAATGCTAATGTAAATGATACCTCTGCTGCACTGGAAGAATTACAACTGCTCGTAAACGAAAGTTCTTTAGCAGGACAAATGACATTGAATTATCCATCTGTAGAAAAATTGATGGATGCACCAGAGCAGACTCAGGTAGACGTTAAGCTTAAAGAGATATACCTCAATTTAAACGATGCATTCACTTTACAACCGGAACTTGCGGAAAATACCTATTTGCAGGCAGCTTCAAAGCATCTGATTGAGGGTGAAATTTCAGCACAGGGAACTTTACAGAAAATAGATATAAAAAATATAGATTTAAACTGGGGAGAGACTACGCGGTTTGCTGCTCAAGGTAACTTACAAAATGTAATACAGCCAGATTCGTTGTACTTCAACTTTGAAACCATAAAACTGAATACGGTAAAAGAAGATGTAGCGCAATTTGTTTCTGAACAAGAATTGGGTGTTACGTTACCAAAGACCATAGTCCTTAATGCTCAGGCCAAAGGAAGAGTAGACGACCTAAGTGCCACGGCAGCATTGATAATTCCTGAAGGTGCAGTTACTGCGAATGGTGCTTATAAAGATGGTAATGAGATGCGTTTTGATGGAAACATAAAAGTAGACAGCCTTCAAATTGATAAACTGTTGAACAATCCGGAATTGGGCGTTGTTTCTTTTACTATGGATGCTTCTGGGGGTGGTGATATCAATAATCTTGATGCAAAAATCAAAACAGATTTTACCCAACTAATTCTCAGTAATTATGATTTTTCAGCCTTAAAGCTGAAAGGTGATATTGAAAATGGAAAAGGAGTAATTGACCTCTCTTTTAAAGATGATAATCTAAATTTTTTAGCCAAAAGCAATGTTGTTTTAGATTCGCTAAGCTCAAGACTAGATTTAGATTTGAATGTTATTGGCGCTGATTTGTACGCTTTGGGAGTTACAAAAGAAGGTGTAAAGGTGGGACTTCAGTTGAATGCGCAGTATAGCGGGAATGCAGAAGCTTACCAGATAGATGCCCAGATTAAAAATGGGGTAGCGGTCTACGATAATGAGCAGTACCAAATGGGCCCGGTTAATCTAAAATCGGCTATAGATAAAGCCAATACGGATGTTACGGTAAATAGTGATTTCTTGGTAGGGAGCTTAAAGTCTAACGCTCCGCCACAAGCTTTGAGCGACGCCCTTACCCGTCAATTTGAAAATTACTTTAAAGATGCTACAGATGAGGTAATAGCACCAGATTCGGTACAGCTTAAAATGAATATGAAATTATCTCCAACGCCTTTTCTTACGGAAGTGTTTTTACGAGATGTGGACCGCTTGGATTCGGTTTTGGTAGAGGCAGATTTTGATGCACTTACCAAGAAACTGAATGCTAATTTGCATGTGCCGGCCATTTCATATCAAGGCAGTTCTATAGATAGTTTGAATGCAAAAGTAACGGGCAATGCTACCAACCTAAATTTTACGGCAGGTTTTGCAGGTCTTGTATCAGATCCTATACATATAAAAAGAACTTATTTGGAGGGCGATCTGAAAAACAAAAAGTTGTTTTTAGATTTTGTAGCTATGGATGATAGTGTGGATATTGCAAAAGTCTCTTCCCAACTCACCCTTTCAAAAGATACAACGCTTATTCATATAGACCCATCCAACTTGGTTTTGAACAAGAAAGAATGGTCAGTTCCAGAGGATAATCAAATTGCTATAGGGGAACAATTGTTGCGATTAAAAAACATGAAATTTACGCGCAATGAACAGTCGTTAACCATCAGCGACCAATTGCCTAATCAAGCAAAGGAGCATATTGGAATTGTATTCGATAATTTTAAACTACAGACTTTCTTGGGGTTTTTAAATCCTGATGAGACCTTGGCATCCGGTTTGGTAAAGGGCGATTTAATTATAGAAAATCCTTTTGGTGCTACAGGCTTGGTTGCAGATTTTAAAATCAATTCTTTGGAGGCGTTACAAAACCCTTTGGGTAATCTTACCCTAAAAGCAAATTCTACCGGTAATGCTGCATACGACTTTAACTTGGCCTTAAAAGGTGGTGGGGCAGACTTGGACTTGAAAGGGGACTATGCCGCGGCGGAAACAGGAGCTAAGCTAAATTTAGACCTTGATTTAAACCGGATAGAACTAAAAACAATTGAAGCTTTTACAGAAGGAGTCATCAAAGATTCTCACGGTGCATTATCGGGAAAAGTAAATGTTTCCGGTACTACAGCTTCGCCAGAATATGCTGGAACTATAAACTTTACCGGTGTAGATTTTAATTTGGCTGAGGTAAATTCTGTTTTTAAAGTGACGGATGAACAACTAAAATTGGACACTGATGGTGTGTATTTTGATAGTTTTGAAATCACGGATGCAGATGGTAGCGATTTTACCGTACAAGGTGCCGTACTCACAAAAGACTTGTTAAACCCTTCTTTTGATTTAAAGTTGACAGCGGAAAACTTCCGGGTGTTAAATTCCTCGAAAGAAGATAATGAGTTGTATTACGGTACTGCCAGTTTGGATGCAGACCTAAAGGTAGAGGGAGACTTGGACCTTCCAAAGATAAGTGGCAAACTACGTGTTCGGAAAATTACGGATGTTACCTACGTAGTGCCGGAATCGCAATTGGATGTTGAGGAACGTGATGGCGTTGTGCTTTTTGTAAACCGTGAGAACCCTGATGCTATTTTAACGAAAAGCGACCAAGAAGAAACACCTTCCCTTTTTAAGGGAATGGATATTAGAGCAGTACTGGAAATTGCCGAAGATGCGGATTTTCATATAATCATAGATGAGCGAACGGGAGATAATCTGGAAGTTTCTGGAGATGCAGCTCTTAATCTAAACGTTGAGCCTAATGGAAGAATAAACCTCTCCGGGAGGTATGAGTTAAAATCAGGACACTATGAGACCAATCTTTACAATCTTGTAAACCGCAGGTTTGAAATCAAACCTGGTAGTACAATTACATGGCAAGGAGACCCCACGGATGCAAAATTAGATGTGACGGCAATCTATAATATAGAAACGTCTGCAGAGTCTTTAATGTCTTCCGTTACCTCAAGTGAAGATTTGAGCGTTAGTTCAAAATATAATGAGGTGCTGCCTTTTATTGTATATCTTAATGTAGATGGCGAGCTTTTGCAGCCGGAGCTATCCTTTGGTTTAGATATGCCAGAAGATGAACAGGGAGCCTTAAGTGGTGCCGTTTATGGACGTGTTCAGCAATTGAACAGCCAAGAAGCAGAACTGAACAAACAGGTCTTTTCACTATTGGCTTTGAGCAGATTTTATCCAGATTCTGGTAGTGACGGTAGCTCGGGAGGAACAGCGGCAATTGCTCGGGATAACGTTAATAAGGTGCTTTCTGGTGAGCTCAATTCATTCTCGGATAAAGTTTTTGGTAATACAGGTGTTGAGGTAGGATTTGATTTAGACAGTTTTACGGATTACCAAGGCGATAGCCCTGAAGATAGGACGCAATTGAACATTAGTGCAAAGAAAAAGTTGTTTGATGATCGTTTGGTGGTGACTGCGGGTAGTGCTGTAGATGTTGAAGGTAGCGCGCAATCAGAAGATGAGGCCACGTCTATAATAGGAAATGTAAGTTTGGAATACACGCTTACCAAAGATGGTAGGTATCGCTTACGCGGATTTCGTAAGAGTGAATATGAAAATATTATTGACGGCCAGTTAATTGTGACCGGAATGGCGGTTATTTTTAATAGGGAATTTAATAAATTTAGTCAGTTGTTCAGCCCCGTTAAAAAGGATTCCGATAAGAAAGGAAAGAAAAAGGAAGCGGATAAAGAGGAGAATCAACCAAAGGAAGATAAGTAATATGAAGTTGAGAACAACATCTATTTTTCGAGTTTTTATACTCCTCTGTTTAACGATGCAATATGCATGTAGTGTTGGAAAGTATATACCTGAGGGCGAAATTTTGTTTAGCGGCACGGAAATTAAGGTAGAATCGGAAGAGGAAAAACGGGCTTTAAAACCAGTAGAACAAGAGTTAGGAACTTTGATTACCCCAGCCCCTAATTCAGATGTTTTAGGAATGCGCTTGGGGCTTTATTACCACTATAAGGCCCAGAAGAAAAAGCCAGGTTTCCTCAATAAATGGCTAAATAAAAAATTTGGTGAAGAGCCAGTGTATTTAAGTGATGTAAATACGAACCGTATGGAAGAGCTAATGCTCAACCGTCTTGATAACCGGGGATTTTTCTACAGTAAAGTTGCTTCGGAAATAGATAGTACTAAAAAGTACGCTTCGGTAACATATAAAGCGGATTTGGCCAAGCCCTATACTTTGCAGGAATGGAAGATTGATAGGGATACTCTACCCATTTATGACCAAATAGAGACGGCTATGACTGGTACAAAGCTAAAGGCTGGAGAGCGTTTTGACTTGGAATTATTGAAGTACGAACGAGAGCGAATAGATACTCATCTTAAAAGTCAAGGATACTATAATTTTAATTCTGACTTTCTCATTTTTGAGGCAGATACCAATCGCTATGATAGTAGAAAATTCGATTTGTTTCTTCGGTTGAAAAAAGGGACACCAAAGAAATCTATCGTTCCGTACCGTATTGATTCTATTGCGGTTTACCCCAATTATTCCATTGAAAACGATAGCTTGCCACAGCCTTCTGCAGTTACAGAGGAAAATGGGATTTATTTTATTCAAGATGAGGAGTTTTTTAAACCAAAAAAATTGGAGCCTTACATTCTTTTTGAAAAAGGAGAGTCATACAATTCAGAAACTGCGCGGCTTACAAGCAACCGGTTAGCCGCTTTGGGTAGTTATAAGTTTGTAAACATTAGGTTTAATGAAACAGATACCACGAATATTGAAGATCAGGGTTCATTAAATGCAGACATCTTCTTATCGCCTTTAACAAAAAGATCTATCCGTACGGAACTACAGGTCCTAACAAAATCTAATGGCTACGCGGGGCCGGGAATAGCTGCTACATATAACAATCGTAACATATTTAATGGAGGCGAAACGTTTAGTCTCACAGGAGATTTTTCCTATGAAAGCCAAATATCTGGAGGGGATGATGCAGGGCAAACCAGTATTGCGGGCGGACTGACGGCCAATTTATTGTTACCTAGGTTAGTGCCTTTTTCGCCTAGCAGATTTAACTATTCCGTTCCAAAGACCAAAATAAGTTTGGGAGGCGATATTTTACTAAGGAGCGATTATTATACCCTGACCTCCTTTAATACTTCTTTTGGGTATACATGGAAAGCAAATAAGTTCGTTTATCACGAATTGAATCCTATTAGTATTACGTATGTGAACCTTGCAGATACCACAGAAGAGTTTGAGGAAATTTTGGATGAAAACTCTTATTTGAGCAGTAGTTTTGAACAGCAGTTCATTGCTGGTATCAATTATACTTTTACCTATAATGAGTTGGTTGATGATAATAAAGACCGCCCCATTTACGTGTCTACAAGTTTAGATATTGCAGGTAATACCCTAAACTTGTTAAGTGGAGGAAAGAGTTCCGTTTTTGGATTGGAATATGCACAATATGCTAAAGCAGATATAGATTTTAGGTATTACTTGAAATGGGGCAAAGAAAGCGCTCTAGTAAGTAGATTGTACGCAGGCTGGGGTATTCCCTATGGCAATTCTACAACATTGCCTTTTGTAAAACAATTCTACTCTGGCGGTCCATATAGTGTTCGTGCATTTGAAATTAGGTCCCTAGGGCCTGGTACTTTTGTAAGTGATGAAGATAGTACCAGTTCTTACTACGATCAATCCGGGAACCTTAGGCTAGAGGCCAATCTAGAATATCGTTTTCCTATTTGGTCTTATTTAAAAGGAGCTTTGTTTGTAGATGCCGGTAATATTTGGTTGACTAGCGAGGTAGAAATAGACGAAGACGATGATGAAGATAGCATAGCTTTGAGTGAGGAATTAATGTCAGAAGGAACCTTTGGTTCCGATTGGATGAAGGAGTTGGGTATTGGAGTTGGTTTTGGACTTCGGGTAGATATACAGAGTTTTGTAATCCGTTTTGATCTTGCTTCGCCATTACAGGTTCCTTATAATGATGAAGGAGAGCGATTGCGTACGCCTTTCTTTGGAGGTGGAAGCGGCAATCTGGTCTTTAATTTTGCTATTGGTTATCCTTTTTAATTTGGTGTTTTGAGCTTTGTGCCTGACAATAGCTATGTTTTTTTGGGTTAATCTGGAAAAATAATAGTAATAAGCTTTACTTTTGCTATCTTATTCCAATCTTTTTTTCATACTGGGTACTTCAGTTGTAGAAAAGTGAAGATAATTATGAGTTTTAATGAGTGCTTTGCCCTATTTGCCATAATAGTCGCCAGCTGAAATACTTCCTTCTATTTTGATACATACCCTAACTTACGAATCAAAAGCAATTAAAAAATTGACTATTACCGATGTAGAAGCTATTCTGGCCACTGCTAAATTGTTTAATAGTCAGAATGACATTACAGGCTGTCTTATTTTCTATAAAAGAAGATTTATTCAGATTTTAGAAGGTGATAAGGAAAACGTTAAAGACCTTTTTGAAAAAGTCAAGAAAGATAAGCGTCATAAAGAGGTTTACCTCTTGTCTGAAGGACCAATTGAGAAGCGTAATTTTCCAAATTGGGGAATGGTCTATTATCCTATAGATGATAATGAAGCAAATAGAAACGAGTACGAACAGTTCAAAAGGAACTTGTTATTACTGGCAGACTTAACGGTGCATTCCAATCAAACCGCAATTCTTTTCTGGAAACGCATGAAATTGCTAATTACCACACCACCGGATCATATATAAACTGGGTATAACACTTTGTTTCACGGAATAAAAAGCATAAAAAAAACGGCAATGAAATTGCCGTTTTTTGTTTGTACAGTTTTTAACAATTAATCAAATTGCTTTAATGATGCTCTCAACATCCAAGCCATTTGTTCATGAGCTTGTAAAATACCTGTTATAAAATCTGCAGTACCTTCATCATTATGGGCTTCTGCGTTGTCTCCAATACTTTCTCTTATAAACTTAATTACTTTATCG
Source organism: Zobellia nedashkovskayae (assembly GCF_015330125.1). NCBI lineage: Bacteria > Pseudomonadati > Bacteroidota > Flavobacteriia > Flavobacteriales > Flavobacteriaceae > Zobellia > Zobellia nedashkovskayae. The sequence continues at coordinate 2,150,153 of NZ_JADDXR010000002.1, forward strand.
TGGTCCTTTAGTAAGGCGGTCATAAAGCTTGCGCTGTCTGTTTGATCAGGCTTGTTCTCTTCAAGATGAGACAATTCCAAAAATTCTTTTAAAGTACCCGGAGAATAGAACCCCAGCATACGGATACGTTCCGCTACTTCATCAATAAATGTTTCCAATTTTCCGTACTCTTCTTCAAAGAAAACGTGCTTGGTATGAAAATCTATACCTTCTACGTTCCAGTGTGCGTTACGTGTCTTTGTGTATAATAAAAACTCGTCGGCCAATAATTGGCGTAACATTTTTACTACTGCTTCACGATTTGACTTCTTTATGCCTATCTCGGCTTTTTGGGCTTCTTTAACCTCCATGATATTTTGTTTTTAGATTCAAGTACAATTTACGACCGAACTTCTCTTTGGGTTGACCTGAAAAAGTTATTAATTACTCCAAAAAAATCTATCTTTAAATAGAGATTTTTGCTTGCTATTACAGCATTTTTTTCTTCAAATAAGTCAATTCAGCATAACGTTTTTGGCTATTTTTAAAATTAGGATTAAGGAGTATTAATAAGTTACGAAAAGAGATATGAAGACGTTAAACGACTTATTCGAGTATCAGCTTAAAGATTTATATAGCGCAGAAACCCAACTTTTGGCAGCTTTACCAGATATAATGGAACATGCTAATGATGAAGGATTAAAGCAAGTTTTTGAAAACCAGTTGGAAGATACAAAAGAGCAAAAAAGTAGAATAGAAAATATTTGTGACGAATTAAGTATATCGCCTACCGGGGAAACCTGCCAAGCTATGAAAGGACTTATCAAAGAGGCGAAACATTTTATAGAAGAGGTAGAAAATGATGAGGTAATGGACGTAGGTCTAGTAGCAGAAATACAGCGTGTACAGCATTATGAGATTTCTGGCTACGGTAGTGCGGTTCGTTTTGCGAAAGAATTAGGGCTCAGGAAAATTGCAAAAACATTGCAAAAGACTCTAAATGAAGAGTACGATGCAGACGATACCTTAGAAAAATTTGCTGAAACCCGATTGAATAAAAAAGCCATTGGCGGAAACGTCTAATTGCTGCATTTGCTAATTACATGTTCTTCTTAAATCAAAAAGTGAGGCAGATTTACCTCTTTAGCTCGCAGAGTAAAGTTGGCTGAAAATTTTTCTATCAATATAAAATGTGCCAAATGGGATGAAGCAGGCCAAAATAACCTTCCATGTTGTCTTGCGAAATCTCCAATTTTGCTCAATTCCTACACCAACAGTATTTATTATAAAAAGCAAGAACAGTGCCCCGTGTATTGGTCCAAGTGATTTTGTTAGGCTGGGGTCTAGAAAGAAATATTTCATGGGAACGGCAACGAACACAAGTATTAAAAGTGAGATACCTTCCAAAAACCCGATAATTCTAAGTCGGCCTAGTTTAGTTTTAAATAAATCTATCATAATTATCTAATATAAGGTCTGTTTGCTAGAGGTGAAAAGGGCCAGGGTATGGCTATCACAATTACAAAAAGTGCAATAGAGAACCATACCAACATGGTTTTAAATTTTTCTTTATCACTCATTCTCCGTTTTGCCAATGAAGATCCAATAGTCAATAGTACAATGGCTGATAACATTAGGTTGCTATGAATTAAGCCAAAAAACAGGCTGTCAAAATGGTGTAATGCTTGACTGAAATTCTTCCAGAAATACATTACAATGGGACTTTTTACATAAAGAATAATACCAACAACTAACTGAATGTGGGCAATGGTTGCAGTCCAGTGTCTAACCAGGTTATCGGTCTTAGTAAAATGTAAATTTTGAAAATAGCCTTTATAGGCTCTGAAAATAGCGTAGAGGATACTGAGTAAAACAAGCCAACGGACTATGGAATGTAAAAATGTAAGGGTTTGATACATTAATAATGAATTCAATATTAATGCAAATATAATCAAACATACTAACTAGTATGTTCCATTTGAAATTATTGACTAAGATTTTTTAAGTAGTACTTAAGTTCCTCCAAATAAAGGTAATAGCAATCCGTGCTATGAGACACTTTACCAAAATTTCTAATGCCCCAATAACCGGATATTATAAACAAAGCCACCTGTTTTGGGTTTGCAGCGCTATTGATTTTACCTTTTTCTATTCCTCTCTTAATACTGTTTTCTACTGCAGTTTGCCATGCTAATACTAACTCATTAAGTGCCTCCGAGAATTTGGAATTCCAAGGAGTCATTTCTTGGGTTAAGTTGCTTGCGGGACAACCATATTCAAGTTTTAGGAAAGGAGTCTCTAATAATAGGGCTTTGGTCATCAAATAAATATCCTCAACTGGTTTTGAACTGTTTTGTAAGGGAATAATAAAAGCATCGTGCATGTTAGGTTTTACAATTTCATTAATAATTGCAACTCCCATATCATCTTTGGTTTTAAAGTGATAATAGAAAGCACCCTTTGTTACTTTTGTAGTTGCTATAATTTCATCAATGCTAGTTGACTGATAACCCTTTTTGTAAATCAAGTCAAAAGCTTTCTCAAGAATAGTGTGCCGGGTATTGGATGCTTTAGTCATAAAAAGATACTAATTAGTATGAAACGCAAAGTACATAAAAAAACTAATGAGTTAGTCCAATATTTATCATAAAGGAAACTGCAAATTTTGTGGTTTTTACGAGCAACATTAACTTTTAGACATAAAAAAACCGACACTAAAAGTGCCGGTTACCATTATTAACAACCAAACTATTCTAACCAAAATTCTTATAGAGACGCAGCTACCATATTTTGCTTGTCTTTATACTGCTTAGGGCTACAGTTATATTTGTTTCTGAATATTTTTGAAAAGTAGCTACGGCTTGTGAAACCAATACTATATACTACTTCAGAAATGTTCAAATCTGTGTTTTTAATAAGTTCTTCGGCTTTTAAAATACGTACCTCTCTAATGTAATCTGTAACCGTAGTACCATGCATTAATTTAAAACCTTCTTGTAATTTACATGGAGATAATCCTGATTTACGACAAAGCTCCGAAATAGATAACTGTCTCTCTGGATAGTTGTTCACGAAATCTGAAATTTCTCTCACAGATTCCATTTCTCTCATATTTAAACTACCTGTTTGATTTTCTTGATTCTTAAGGTCATCTGTATGTTGTTGTACCTCTAGGGCCAAAATCATATGTATTAAACCTTCGATCAATAAGCTTCTTACGATACCTTGTTGTTTGATAGCCTTAAGTTGACTGATTTGATCGGCAATTTTTAGGTTATAAGAGCCAATATATATACTATTCTCTGCAGGCTTTCCATTTAAGATAAGTTCTTGCAGCCTATAGTTTAAACCGTTTTTCTTAGAAGTATCTCCGTGAGCTGCAGTTCTAACTACAATTAATGATGTCTTAACACGCACATCTTTTTGGAAGTAAAGAACATTATCAGAATTACTGGCGTTTGTTAAAATACCCGTCTGAAAGTTCTCTAAAACATTCTTTTTAGTTTCATTATCAAAGCTATGTGCAATTCTACCAGCTGAGCAATATGCGAAACAAATTGGTGCATTTTCATCAGAACCTGTTTTTAGGGTAAAGTCTTCGTTAAACTCCATATCAAATTCTAAATAAGAAATACCACCTTTAAAAGTTATCCCTCTAATATGGCCTCTGCCTAATTCGTTATCAAGGGTTAAAATGTGTTCTTTAACATTTACTGAAAGTGAACCACCAAAATTTTGGTGAAGTTGTTGAAACATATTTTTAATAGCTGCAGATGATAGTGTGATAGTTTTCATAATGTGTTTTTTTAGGTTGTTAATTTCCTTTAACGGAAATTGATTATGCTTTTAATGATTGATGATTAGAATTGGTCATCCCAATTATAAAGTTCTCTGGTGTCGCATCATTATTAGAATATTCATGAATAGGTCTTACACGACCGACTCTTGCCAGTTGCTCAGAGACTTGTTCAATTAAATTTTTCATAGATACCAGATTTATTATTTGTTCTGGTACAAAGATCGTGGGAGAGTGCACTTTTGGTGTTACACAATTATTGCTTTGTGTTATAGAATTGTCGCTTTAAGCGCAAAAAGGCGTTAAAATGTCCTAAAATTCAGCCTTAGGGATGTAATTCTCTTTTCCACCGCTTGTACAAGCGGTGGAAGATTTCTATAAAAGGAGTAGTGGAAACTAGGCGGGTAAGTAGAAAATGAATGCAGAACCTTTACCTACTTCACTAGTAGCGTATATAAATCCATGATGGTTCTCTACTATTTTTTTACAAATGGCAAGACCAATGCCAGTACCTGAATATTCTGATTTTTGGTGTAGCCTTTGAAATACTTCAAATATTTTATCTGAATGTTCAGTAGAGAAACCAATACCATTATCTATTACGGTTATCTTATAATAGTTGTTTGCCGTTTTAAAAAAGTTTTCTGGAATTTGCTTGGAATGCACTTTCTCTGCCTGGATGGTAATGGATGGCTTTACATCTGCTACCTTATATTTAAGAGCGTTAGATATAAGATTGTTCAATAGCTGCTCTAGCTGATAGGATACACCTCCTAGCTTAGGGAGGTCTTCACTCTTAATTATAGCGCCGGTACTCTCTATAGTAGAAGAGAGGTCTTCTTTTACCTTTTCTAATACCTCATTCAAATCTATAAGCTCAAAATCTTCATGTTTTGAATCTATTCTGGAATACGTCAGTAAGTTCATAACTAAAGACTGCATACGAGAGGCAGCGTTTACCACCTTCTGAAAGTAGACACGACCTTTGTCCGACAGATTGTCTAATTCTGTGCTTTCTATGCGAGAAATAAACATTTGAGTCTTTCTAAGCGGCTCCTGCAAATCATGGCTAGCCACCCTGTTGAAAGATTCTAACTCTGCATTACTATGCTGTAACTGCATATTACTGGCGTGCAGTTTCTCTTCTGCAGCAATACTTAAAGAGATATCTTGGGCAACGCCAGACATAATTCGTCCATTATCTTTATAAATGAACTGGCCGTTTACTTTTAAATGTTTGATTTCTCCGCCTTTGCAGATAATTCGGTAGCGGTGTTCCTCTACGGTCAGCTGGTTCGTGGATTTTTCAATGCTCTGCTCATACATTTGTAAATCATCAGGATGTACAAATTCGGCAAACTGCTCTAATGACGCTTCAAATCCTTTAGGTTCGTAACCCAGCATTCGGTAAAAATTATCCGATAGTTCAATTTCATCAGTTCCCACATACCATACAAAGCTTCCTATTTTTGCAATTCTTTCGGCATCGGTAAGAATTGAGTTTTGAATAGAAAGTTCTTGGTTGAGCTCTATGACACGGTCCGAGTTTTGCTTTTCTTCAGTAACATCTACTATAACACCTACCGATGCTTTTCTTCCATGTCTGATAAGTGCACGCCCATTAAGCTCTATGTGTTTTATATCTCCCTGTTTGGTAACGATGCGGTAGCCAGATACTTTTGATTTGCCGTATTCAATGGTTTCCTCTCCTAACCGGTCATAGATTCCTATGTCATCGGGATGAACAAATCTGCGATAGCTATCAAAGGTTATTTTGAAAGCATTGGGCTCGTATCCTAAGATGCGATAAAAATTATCTGAAATTGAGGCTTCGCCATTATCTAAATACCAAATATAACTACCTATGTTCGCTACATTCTCCGCATCTATAAAAATTGAGTTTTGGGTCTCTAACTGCGTGTTTAGCTGTACCAGTTGGTTCGTTTTTTCTTTTTCCTCAGTAACTTCCCTAGTAGTAAGAGTTATTCCATCTCCTAATTTATTTGCTGTAGCACTAAACCATTTTTCATTTCCATCTATAGCGGAATAAGGAACTTCATACGAGGTGGGTACACCAGTTTCAACTACACCTGTTAAATAACCAAATATCTCAGATTCAAACACGGTCGGGAAAATTTCCGAAATGTTTTTGTTGGTGATTTCCTCCGGTAAATCTCCGGTAATGGGAGAAATTTTATCGTTAATGAAGAGAATTTTAAAGTCTACGATTTTTCCGCTTTTGTCCCTGACACTCTCAAAGTTCATGACCACGTGAGAAATACTTCTAAAAATATTATTCAGAAAAGCACGGTTGTCCAATAATTTTAAGTTCTGCTCCTCTAACCGTTGGTTAAGTAACAGTTGTTCTTTTTTTGCTTTTTCTTCAGCAGTAGAATTACGAGCGGTAACCATAATTCCTTCCGCTAAGGGGGTTAGGAAAGATTTAAACCATAATTTTTCTCCTTTTGCAGAAATTTCTCTGTCTAAGCTAATTTTTTCCTTTGCTTGAAAGCACTGAACTAGTTTTTGAAATTCGCCATTTATCATTAAAAAAGGAAAGACCTCAGATACGGGTTTGCCCATAATTTCATTAGGGTCAAGTCCTAAATAATCGCGGTTACATTCATTGGCGAAAATGATTTCAAAATCTATGATGTCCTTTTGTTTATCATAAATAGGCTCGTAATAATTGATGATGTTATCTGTGGTGGCGAGTACACTTCTAAGAAAATTTTCTGATTGGCGTATGCGTAACTTGTTTCGATATATTTTTAGAAAAGCCAATACAAAAACAAGAAGGGCAAAGAAAGCTAAAAGTAAAGAAGTAAACGGAGCAAGATATTTATTGGCGTTGTATTCTTCCCTTGTTTTTTTGATGGAAAGTCGCTCCTCGGCCAGCATTTGGTTTCTTATGTTCCTAATGCGGTACAGTGTAAAGTTGATGTCACTTTTCTTAGTTTTTTCGGACTCATTGAGTTCGCTAATTGCCTCATTGGGATGTTCTGCTAAGAGTTTGAGTTCGTTATGCAAGGTGTCCATGAGCTCCGTCATGGGAGCTAAACGAATCTGCTGAGAAGGATTATCCTGGGTTAGGTCTTGAAGTGTTTTTAGTATAGTTTCGCCTTCTTCAACATAATCAGCAAATACGGTGTTGTTCTCAGATGTATTTTGGATTTGTGCTCTAAACTCTTCGGATTCCGCTAAAGTGGAATGGGTAGAGAGCTCACTAATGGCATTGTTGACTTGTAATGTATGCGCTACTTTTTCACCTAGATTTTGCATGCGCATAATCTGATAGTAAGCCATACTGGCCGTAAACAGAATAATAACAAAAGCAACGAACAGTAAAGCTATGTAGGTCTTGGAAGAGGAATATATTCGTTTGAAGTCCATAAGCTCTATATGCGAAATAGAAAGGTGTCCTTGTTAAGATTAGACGTGTGATACTGCCAATTTAACTGCAGCACTCGTTCTACAGAAGCTTGCAATTTAACAAAGTTATTGGGCTTATTTAGATAAATGTTTGCCCCATTCAGAAAAGTTTCCTCTACATCTTTTTCCGATGAGGAAGTAGAATATATGGCAATACATAGGTCTTTTAGGTCTGGATTCTCCCGTATCTCCTTTAGGCATTGCATACCATTTTTTATGGGCATGTTCAAATCTAGAAAAATGAGATTGGGCAATACAACATTGGGTAAGGTTAGATAGTCCATCAATTCCTGCCCATGCTTAAAAAGTGATAATTTGGTCTTTATGCCAATTTCATCAATAGCCTCACTAAAAAGCATTCTGTCATCTTCATCATCATCTGCCAAGGCAATGTTCAATAGTTTGGTGTCCATAGGTAAGCTTTACGTTTTGGGGTTAACGGTATAGTTAATCTTCTTTTTCATTATTCTCTGAAAACTACTTGGGGTAAGGCCGGTGGTTTTTTTAAATTGCCCGGACAAATGTGCTACACTACTGTAATTGAGTTTAAAAGCAATTTCTGTAAGTGTAAGGTCTGTATTGCAGATCAACTCTTTTGCCAAGTCTACTTTACGTAAGATAATATAATTTTCAATTGAGGTATAAGTGCTCTCCGAAAAAATAGAAGAGAGGTGTGCATAAGAGTAATGAAGATTGTCGGATAAATAGGTCGAAACCTTTATTGATTTTAAATCCTTGTCTTTTAAAAGTTCATCAATAGCATTCTTTATGCGTTCTACTAAAGTAATTTTTTGACTATCAAGAATTTCAATTCCATATCTTTTTAAAGAAGTTGCAAGAGAATTTCGTTGTTCGTCAGATAGACCGCCCTTAATTTTAACTTCACCCATACTACCTAAAGAATAGGTTATTTCAAAAGCATCAAGATGTTCCTTTAATAGGGTCTTGCAGGCTAGGTCAAAATCATATTTTACAAAGAAAGTCATATTTAAAATTACAGTATAAATGAATCAATTTAGGTATATGAAAGATATGTACTTTATTTTAAAACTGTCGCCTTAAAACCAGTTGCCAATTAAAAGCATAACATATTACGATTTTTTGTTCGTGTTTGGTTCTTTTAGATTAAACAAAAAATAAAAAGCATAGATGAAATCTGTATTTTATGAAGATAAAATAGGTAGTTTTTGTTCGTTCAACTAATGCTAAACTTGGGCAGGTATATAAAAAGATTGGGCGTTCCCATATGGAAACGCCCAATCTAACAATCAACCAAACTTTAATCTTAATTATCGTCTACGGCATCTTCAATACCGTCCTCAACGTCTTCGGCGCCTTCTTCTATGGCATCTCCTGTATCGTCAATTGCGTCTTCTATTTTGTCTCCAGTATCCTTTGGTTCATCTCTACAGCTTGTTAGCGTAGATACAGATGCGGTCATCAAGACAAATAGCATTAAATATAGTGTGCGTTTCATATGTTTAGAGTTTTTGAATTAATAAAATTATACGGTCTTCTTTCCGGTGAATAATGAAATCACGAAAAGGATTAGAAAAATAAAGAATAATACTTTGGCGATACTTGCAGCTCCAGCTGCTATTCCACCAAATCCAAATATTGCGGCTATAATTGCCAAGATTACAAAAGTGACTGTCCAACGTAACATAGTATGTAGTTTTTAGATTAGTAATTTTTAGTGTCGTACTTATCCGACTGCTATATTACAAAGATGCAGTATGTTCAGGGTTTCGATTGTCGCAATAAATTTATATTTTACCTTTAAACAACAGGGGTGACGGCTAAAATATGGTTAGTATATAAGCTGGTTAGTGGTTAATTACTTAGATTTATGCTGTTACTGTACAATAGATCATGTAACGTGGTTGGAAGAAAATCTTCTCTGTCTAAACCAGATAAATTTTCAGTAGCATCAGTATGCAAATTTTCGAAAAAATCTTCTGAAACCGGCTCAGCTTTCAGGTTACTTGTAGCTGCAGCGGTATTTATTTCACGGACCGAAATCTTATGGTCTAACCAATCTTTTTGTTGATAACTAGGAACCACAATTGGCATTTGGTCGCCAATATTATGGACTTCTGTAATGGTTCTATTGGCCTTATCTGTTATGAGGGAACTAGTTATAAAGCCATCTTCTAACTCATTGTAAATACCAACAAGACTAAATGGCTCGCCAGATTTTTGAGTCATATGAAAAAAGAGTAGTTCTCCATCTGAGATAAAGGTGGTAAAAAAACCAGTTACGAGTATGAGGCATCGATCGGTATCATCAGTATGGGCGTACCACGGTTTTGTCTGTAAAGAGGCTAACGGTATGGTTAACGTATTTACATGTTTTTGAAAATTTGCCCAATCTCCCTGGAATTTCTTAGGTAGAATTCCCCAGATAGATGTAGATATAGTATTTTGCTGTTTTGAGGTTATAATGGGTACGGTACTTTCTTCAAGCCCGTTTATAATTTGTCTAGGTCTATAGATGTCAGGAAATTGAAAAAGGGCGCCGTAGGTTTCTTCAATCTGCTGTCTATCTGCCCTAATGGATAATTTATTGAACATAGGTATCTTTCTATAGTTAGTGAAATATAAAAAAGGGATGCATTTGCATCCCTTTTAATTTTTCTGTACTACTTCTACAGTACGTCTTCCAATCTTTTGATGCTGCTAAGATCAGTACTTATTTTGTTCATCTGCTTGGTAAGCAGTGTAACAGTTGTAGTTGGTAAAGAAACTTCGTTTAGAACCTCTTTATACTCTTCTACCGCAGCTTTTTCTCCAGTAATGGATTCTTCCAACATAGCTTCGTCATTGTCTGCGCTAAACCAAGCTTTTACATCCATCCATCCACGGTGCATTGCTCCGGTGGCACTTCCTCCTTTGTCAAAATCTTGTCCATAACGCACAATTTCAGATTTTAGGTCATGTCCAAACGTATAACGCTCATCTGCCTTACGACTAAAAAATGTTTTCAGATCGGTACTTTTAGCATGTTCTGCCGCCTTTTTAAAGCCTTTTTCTGCATCGTATGTTTTTTCTAATATATTATTCAATTTTGTCTGTACTTCTTCACTGTATGTACTCATAATAATTTCAATTTAAATGAGCGGCAACTTGTTTTTGGGGGATGCGTGCCGCATAGCATCTTACTTACTGATAGTAAATTTACAAGGATGTCTTTGTTAGTCTTTATCTGAAAAAATCAATTATTGATGCAATCCGTAAAGTGCAGATTTAAAAGGCGTGTAGCTATGTTTTAATGTAAAAGACCTTTAAAACTGGGGAGTGTACTGCTCAAAGAGCTCAAGCATGACCATTTCTGAAGTAGAGAAATGTTCGGATTTAGAATTACTTTTATCCGTCTTGTCGAACCACTCTTTTAAGGACCCGTCTTCATAAGAAGTAACCAAAACGGGATGAACATAATATTTACGACATACGTTTCTTGTGTTTCCCAGTGCAGCGGCGGCGGCATCAAAACCTACGAGCAGATTTTTTTTGGTTTCCTTTTGGCTTTCGGCAAGGCCTAGATCTAGTAACGTATCAAAAAACACTACCGATGCGGCCCATGTTCTAAAATCTTTAGCGGTAAAAAATTCTCCGCTTATATCGTGTAAATACTCATTTACCATAGAACTGTCTACAGATTGTTTGTCGCCATCTTCGTCATAGTATTGAAAAAGCTCCCAACCCGGTATGTCCTCACAACGGCTAATAAGCCGCATCAGTTTTTTGTTGCGAACTGTAACGGAGTGCTTCTTGCCCTTTTTACCTACAAACTCAAACTTAATATTGTTCTTAAAAACCTCTACATGCCTTTTGCGCATGGTAGAAAGTCCGTATGATTTGTTGCGTTTTGCATACTGCTCGTTGCCAATACGTATATGGGTTTCATCCATTAATTTAATGATAAGGGCGACAACCTTTTCTTTTGACCATTTCTTTAGAGAAAGGTCTTTTTCTACCTGTGCTCTAATAAGGGGAATCTTTTTTCCAAACAAGGCCATTTTATAGAACTTGGTCTGCTTTCTAATTTTTACCCATGTAGGGTGATACCGGTATTGTTTTCTATTCTTAAGGTCTTTGCCAACTGCTTGTAAGTGGCCGTTAGATAAGTCAGTGATTTTTACATCCTCCCATGCAGGGGGTAGAACTAAGCTGGTAATGCGCTCTAGTTCTTGTTTGTCCGTTACGGGTTTCTGTTTGTAGTGGTAGATGAAACTCTTTCCTTTTCTAAGGCGAGAGATTGGCATTTTCCCATTATCAATATATACCAAATTGAGATTTTCGATAGCCAATTCAGGTGCTCTCAATAACTGACTTAATAGTTTCTCTTTGGTCATCTGTGTAAGGGGTTGATGGTTATAATATGTTGATGAAGTTAAAGATATCTCTAATATCATATCCGGTTTGAGCTCAATCAATTTTTAGATTAACCGTTTTGGTAAAACGGTTCAATTAAGTGAAAAATGCATGTATATTAGAGTAAAACGATGTAAAACTCATGATTTTGAGTGAATATGAGTCGTTTTTCAAGAATTTTAAGTAAATCGAAAAATAAAAAAATATGGAAAATACAGTGAAAGACGAGAAAATAAGAAATGAAAAAACCGAATTTGCAAAGGAAGCTCACGACCCTAAGGAAGAGTACATCTTTCAGAAAAATGGCATCACTAAAAAAGGATTCTTTATCATCGTAGCCGCTTTAGTTATTTTAGCAATAGCACTTATTATGTCTGGCGTAGCTTTCTAAGTAAATGGGTTTAGTTACATCAGAATTTAAAGCTTTTTACAGAAGAAAAAATATAAGTTACAGCCCTTTAGTTAGGGCTGTAACTATTTTGTTTTTAGAGACAAATTGTTTCAGAATCACCTTTAGAACGGTGTACCCTGGTACAGCCAACATCATACCCACAATTCCGAACAGCAAACCCGCACATAGGATCACTAGAAAGATTTCTAACGGATGCGATTTTACACTATTACTGAATATAATAGGCTGCGAGAAAAAATTATCTATAAGCTGACCAATTGTTACACCAAGAATTACATAGCCCACTTTTGGTAGAATTAGGGTACTAAAATCTACCCCAGGATTACTGGTAATAGTAAACATTATCATAATTACGGCACCGATCATTGGTCCTAAATAAGGAATAACATTGAACAGGGCACACATGAAAGCAATGAGTACGGCGTTCTCTAGTCCTACCAAAATCAGGGTTATGGCGTATAGCGAGAATAGAATAAACAGTTGAAACAAAAGCCCAACGAAATAACGGGACAATAGGTTTTTAATTTTTGAAATGGAGCGCATCGTCTTCATTCTATGGTTATCGGGCACCGTTGTTAAAATAGACCGTTGGATAATCTTACTATCTTTAAGAAAGAAGAACGAAATAAATAAAACGGAAAATAGCCCAATACCAATATTGTCTAGCACCTGCAGAATAGATTTAAAGAATGAGGGCACCAAGTCTTTGCCCAATCCTTTTACCGCGTTTTCATCTAAAGCGGCATTTTGCACTAAATCTTCTACCACTTTTTTAGTTGTACCAAAATACTCGGAAACCATGACATACAGTTTGTCAAATTCAGCTTGAATTACACCAAAATCGAATAGATATAGATTTTTTCCTTGTTCGGTAAGGAGTGGCACAATCAACGCAATAACACCTCCAAAAAGAGTGGTTAATAAAAGCATTGTAAGAATGACAGCCATGATATTGGGTAGTCTAAAGTGTTTCTTTAGAAAAATAACAATTGGCCTGCCTATAAGGGCTACAACACCCGATATGACCAAATATGCCACAATGGATTGCAGTTGGTAGAGCAAAAATAGAAGCAGTAGAAAGCCGCATACTGCAGCTATTGCCTTTAGAATTCCACTAGCTATCTCGTTAGATTTCATATGTTGGTTTTAGATATATTGAATATACTTTAAATTGGCTATTATCTAAACCTTTAAAATCTATTGTCGCTATCATTATACTGCAAATTTATTTTCCTCTTTCCTACTCTAGGATTGCGCTTTAATGGAATTGGTATTCATATTTAAAGTATTCTTGCCAAAATCCAATGTTCGGATAGGGAAAGGGATATTGATGTCTTTTGCATCAAAGTGAGATTTAATTAACTTAACCGCCTCATGTCTGGCAGCGTGTTCTTGTTGCGCTCCCTTCATATCAATCCAAAAACGGACCATAAAATTAATGGAGCTGTCTCCAAATTCAGTAAAGTAAAACTGTACTGCTTCGTTATTTTTTTGAGGGAAATTCTCGCCAATAATTTTTACAACCAAATCCTCTACTTCTTGTAATTTACTCTCATAACCAACGCCACAACTAACCACTATGCGACTTCTGTTACTAAGGGAGTAGTTTTTAAAAGACCCTTCTACAAACTTAGAGTTGGGAATGATTACGTAATTATTATCTGGTTGGCGTACGACAACATTGCGCAAACTAATTTCCGAAACAAAACCTTTAACGCCATCACTCTCAATAAAATCATCAATATTTATTTTGGGCATGAAAGAAAGGATAAGTCCACCAAAAGTGTTGCTTAAAGTTCCTTGTAACGCTAGGCCAATGGCCAAACCAACAACACCTGCACCGGCAAGAATACTGGTAAGAACCTTATCTAGCTCCAATACACCTAGGGCTACGAAGAAGCCCACCAAAATAACGGCCAAGAAAACAAATCGTGCAATAATATCTTGAATGGATTGCTGACTTATACGGTTGAGCAAAAACTTTTGCATTAGTTTACGAATGCCCCGCGCAATGAAATAAAACAGGACCATGATAAAAATGGCCATAACAATGTTGGGAAGTTTTAATATAATGGCATCTAGCCACCCCGCTAACTTGTCCCACAATTTGCTTATTGAATCTTCTATTGAGAATTTATTTTCCATATTTTAATTTTATAACATATTGGTTAATAAAAAAGTAGCCACCAATGCTAGAATGAGACTTAAAATGCCTCCAATTCCCAAAAAATGACTAAATCTGTAATTGCCCATACTATATATCAATGTATTGGTCTGGTACCCTACAGGTGTAAAAAAGCTAAAATTTGCAGCGAACATCACTGCCAGTATAAAAGGTTTAAAGTCTAATTGCATACCCTGTGCTACGGCCATGGCAATAGGCGTCATGATAATTGCTGTAGCATTGTTGCTTATAACTGCACTTAAGATCATAGTAGAGAAAAATAGAGTTCCGATTACCACATATCCCGGTTGGTCAAAGAGAAAACCCAGTAGTTTTTCAGAAATAAAGGCATCCGCACCGGTATTGTGCATAGCAACGCCCAAAGGAATCATGCCGGCCAATAAAAAGAAAATCTGCCAGTTTACTTTTTTGTAGACTGTGGTTAGGTCAAGATTGTTGGTCAGTAATAGTATACAGACCCCGGTAAGCGCGCTAACCATTATAGATAAGGCACCAGAAGCGGCTAGACCTATTACAAGTAAAAGAACACCCAATGAGAAATAGCGCTTATATTTTGAGTTGGAACTTACATTGTCAAATTCTTGAAGAAGGATTACGTTCTCTATTTTATTAAGGGTTTCCAACTTTTCCTTTGACGTTTCTAGAAGCAAACGGTCTCCCACTTTTAGCACTAATTTGTTCATGCTGCTCCGTACCAGTCTATCTTTTAAATTGGTCAACGTTTTTCTCTTTTTTATGGCGATAGGCAGAATGTCTTGCATCATCAGGTTTCTTAGTCCGCCTAAGGTTTTGCCAAGATACTGAGCCCCGGGAAGCATAAGTAATTCTACAAAAATACGGGTGTCTACTTCACTCTCTTTTTGTTCCGTTTGTGCATCATTAGGTTCTATTCTCTGTATTGGCGCAAAATATTTTTTTTCGTTTAGGCTGAGGTTTTCCGATTCGTTTATACGAGCTAAATTCTTAAGGTCGCACATTAATAGGAGTTCATCATTTGCCTTGAAAGTGATATATTTTCCTGGAGAATTATGCACTTTATTGTCCCTTGTTAGCTTTAGAAGCGAAACTTCAGGGTTTTCAAAAAGAAAACTTTCTTGGATCGTCTTACCCACCAAGTTGGAGTCGGCATTAATATGCACATTGGTAACATAATTGTTTAAATGATAATCATCATCAAGAGTTTTGCTTTTCCCCCATGGTAACCATCTTAAGGTAAGTGTTAGGTAAACTATAGAAAGTCCTAGAAAAATTAATCCCAACATAGAAAACTCAAAGAAGCCTAGCTTTTCCGCACCTAAATCTGTTGCTACGGAATTTACGATAAGGTTGGTTGAAGTACCCATTAAAGTACAAGATCCACCTAGAATACCCGCAAAGGATATAGGCAATAGTAGCTTACTCTGTGAAACATTATATTTTTCCGAAAGCTGATTTACAATTTTTATAAAAACAATAACAACGGCCGTGGTACTAATGAATGCAGATATACCTGCAGTTACGAACATAAACACAGGGGCCATTACGTATAAGGGTAACCCTTTAATGCGCCCCATACTAGATGCCAACCAACCAATAACACCATTTTCTTCTAATGCAATCGCTAGAATCATTAAAGCAAGCACCGCAATGGTAGCACTATTGGAGAAACCGCTAATAGCCTCCTCTGGTTTTACCAAACCCAATAGGGTTAAAGATACAATAATAAGAAATGCTATTTTATCTACTGGAAATATTTCAAACACAAAAAGTACTACCGTTACCAGTAGTATACAAAACATTAAGGTTATTTCCCAAGTCATTTTTTTTTGCGGCGCTGCAATTCATGTACATTGCCTTATTAGTTATGCTTTAAGTTTTTTTCTTTTTTTCTTGCCTTTAGCAGTTTCTTTGTTCTGTAGCAATTTGTATCCTAAATAGGCGAATTGCATACCTACCAAAGCAAGTTTTAGTTTTCTACTGTTGGCCAATGCCGAAGCAATACCAATAAATGATGTCGGTTTCATATTTAGCTTTTTTAGTTATAGATTAATAAGATGACGGCTAGTGGGCCGACATCTTATCCTTTACTTTTCTCAACTGATCTTGTAAATCACGAACGGTTTCGTTCATGGCCGCTTCAAAAGTTTCAGCATTAGATGAAGCAAAAATTCGTGGTCCGGGCATACTCAAGCGGATGTCACAAAACATTTCTTGACCGTCACTACGGTTTTCCTTTTTGAAGAAGATGTCCGCACGGTGCACAAAGTCATATTTATGTTCTAATTTTTCTAGTTTTTCCTTTACCAGCCCTTCTAAACGTTCACTGCCGGATACATCGTGATATTCGTAAATGATTTGCATGTTCTCTATTTTTAGTTTTATATTTTTTGATATGTGGAATTTTCTTCCATTCTTTTTTATTCCTTATTTACAGGAAACTAAATCTTCATAATCAGGGAGATTTAGAAGTAATCTTTCTAATACATTCTTATGGTGTCAACCAACTGCTTCAATTCATCATGAGATAAAGACTTGCCATAAATTTCTTGGTCAGGATCCATGATTTTTGTATCCGTTAAATTGCCCACGTAAAGTGTGTCAAAACCCATATCCTCTATTAGTTTTTTTGTAACATACCTGCTCTCAATATCTTGCGATGCATAAGGAATAGTTAGTTTATCGGTACTTCTAAAAGCTCTATCTCGCAAATGTTCTGCTTTTATAGAGTTAAATGCTTTTGCTGTTTTTGCTGAGCTGAATTTCATAGCTGTGTATTCTGATGCCGTATAATTGGCATCTCTTACCTTTTGGGCCATTTCGCCATCTCGTTCCGGATAGGGATTTGTTGCATCAATTATGAGCTTGTTACTGTATTGTGCAGCATATGTTTTTGCCAACTCATCTACCGCCTTAAAAGGCATTGCCAGTAAATAGACATCTGCGTTAGCTTCAAAAGCCTCTTTGATGCTCATGGCTTGTGCGTTGTTCCCAGCCTCGCTAACTAACCCTTTTAGTTCTTCTGGATGACGTGAGCTAAAGAGTACTTCATGCCCGGCTTTTGCCCAATGCTTTCCTAAATTCCCACCTATATTTCCACTACCTATTATTCCTATTTTCATAACTTTTCTTTTATATTATATCCGCTGTTGCGGAAAATCTTTTTTAATTCTTTTATCTACCCGTTCCAGCTACGGTTAAATGCAAAACTGGATAAAGGCATTCTTTTTCTATCGGCCTCTTCCTGCACTTTTAAATCATCTGATAATTTGTCTATATCACCACCGTAGTATCCAATAGCAAGTGCAGAAGCTATGTGGTATTCATTTGGGACATTAAATGTTTTCTCGGCCTGTTTCCAATCAAGACCTGCCATATGGTGAATTCCGATACCTAAGTATTGTGCCTGAACCGCCATGTTACTTAGTGACAATCCTAGGTCATAAGGAGCGTGAAAATTCTTATCACCATTATCTAAATTCGTTTTATAAATAGCTAGCACCAATAATGGTGCATTCCCTGCCCAACTCTTGTTGAAATCGCTCAAGCAATCAAATATTTCTTTATAGGCGTCAGTTCCTCTTTCTCCATAGATAAATCGCCATGGTTGCAGGTTATTAGAGCTTGGGGCCCAACGTACCGCTTCAAAAAGTTGATGGGTGTGCGTTTCAGTAAGGAAATTTTCTTTAAAAATTCTTGGGCTGTATCTTTGCTTTAATAGCGGGAATATTTCATACTCGGTATCTGCTATATTTTCTAGTCTAATTTTTTCTTCATCGTTCATCTCTATACAATTTTATTGCGATAATAAGAATATATACGAATGTAGATTGCTTCAAAAAAAGGCATTGTTAGTGCTAAAGCAAATGAGCTATAGCAAAGCGTAATACCGTTAATTTTTAGTGTAAATGCTAGTAACTGGTTTGAACTAGATTAAATCATACGGCTATGCTATCGTTACTTTCTTTACCGTATTCATCCTTATAAATCTGCACAATGATTAGAAGGAGACTCACGAATAATGGACCAAAAATCAAACCGATAAATCCGAAAAGGGGTATGCCAATAAGTACACCGATCATAGTTATTAAAGGATGTACGTCATCCAGTTTTTTTAACACATATAACCTGATAATATTATCAGTTGAACCTACTACAACTATACCGTAGATAAGTATGCCCCAAGCCTGAAAGAAGTCACCCGCTGATAAAGCCAAAAGAAAAACAGGTAATGTACCCAACATATTACCAACAAATGGAACCATAGAACCTATAGCTACGATTACGGCCCAAAAGAAGGGATTTTCAATACCAAAGATGAGAAAACCAATGAGGGCTACTACACCCTGGGCAATAGCGACCAAAGGAATTCCAAGAGCATTGGCACGTACCATCCGTCTTATTTTACTTCCAATAGTTTTTAAGTTTTCTGTACTGATAGGAATGTATTCGTAAAGTGATTCGCGCATTTCTTTGCGGTTCGTCAACATAAAATATAGAAAGAAATACATAATACCTATAGCAATGACAGAAGTGAACGTACTACCCGCAAACCCCTGTAAACTATCAGATAGCCAACCAGATACTTTGGAGACATCTATTTGAGAAGACAGGTCATAACCCACATAATTTTCTGCACTCTGTAGTTGTGTTTTTAGAGCTTTGGTAACCTTTTCGGAATTTTTGACCGCTTCGCTCACCTTATTACCCAACATAAGAACCGCTCCAGAAACCGGTATAAGTATAATCAGTACTGAAACGAACATCAATAAACTAGCAGCTAAATTAGGCTTCCATCCTTTTTTGACCAGTTTGGTCATGGGTCTCTTTAGTAGAACGTACAAAGTAATGGCGCCCAGAACCCCAGAGAAATAGGGCGCCATTTCTTGAAATATGAGTCCGCCAATCAATACTATTAACAATAGCACAAAAAGCTGGCGTATTACTTTGGGGTTTATAGTTTTCATTAGCTCTATTAATTAGGGTTTTATATTAGTTGTTTCTCAAAGCATGGATAAGTTCTGCCTTATTCATTTTTGATCGCCCGTCAATACCAATATTTTTGGCTTGTTCGTAGAGCTCTTCTTTCGTCCGTTCTTCATAAGGTTGTGCCTTGCCGCCTTTTTTACCACTGTTAGGCGAATTAGCTATACGGGCAGACTTCTCCTTACTATATCCTTTTTCACGGAGCGCCTCATATTGGTCTTCGTTCTTAATGCTAGGAATGTCCATTGTTGTTTATTTATATTTTTAACCTATTGTTGCTGTTGTGTAGGCATAATAAAAACGTCATTAATATTAGCCCTTGCTGGTTGTACCAGTGTGTAGTAAATAGCCTCGGCAATATCTTCTGCTTCAAGAAAAGTCATTTTTTGCATATCCTTGAACATCTCTTTAATATCCTCATCGGTTATGGTATTCGTAAGTTCTGTGGATACCGCTCCTGGCTCAATGGAAGTGACGTTAATTCCATATTTGGGTGCAAGTTCTTGTCGCAGACCTTCAGAGAACATTTTTACTGCAGATTTCGTCGCGCAATAAACTGCACCTCCTGGGAAGTATTTATGTGCTGCGCTTGAAGATATATTGATGATGTTTCCGCCTTTATTTTTAATCATAGTTGGCAGTACTGCGGCAACTCCGTTTAAAACACCTTTAATATTTACATCTACCATTTTTTCCCATTCATCCGTCTTTAATTTTTCAACAAAAGAAAGAGGCATTAAACCTGCATTATTAATTAGTACATCTATAGTTTTGAACTCCTCAAGTGTTTTTTTGACCAACTCCTCGTAATCAGATTTTTTGGTAACATCTCCGGTTACTATCAATGCCTCACCACCTTGATCTTCTATTTTCTTCTTTAACTCTTCTAGCTTTTCTTCACGTCTGGCCGTAAGAACTACTTTGGCTCCTTCCTTAGAGAGTTTTAGTGCTGTAGCTTCACCTATTCCGCTAGATGCTCCTGTAATGATGATTACTTTTCCTTTTATGTCCATTTTTCTTATTTTATAAATTGACTATTTAACTGATGTAAAGATTTCAATAACTCACGGCATAGCTTAATCACATCAAAATAAATATTGACTATAACCGTAAAAATGATAGGGTAGAGGTGGACTGAACTTTTAGGTAAGCCTAATAAAACCTAGTTATTCAATAAGTTCTTCTGAAGATTTAAGTGGTACGCCATGACCGTATCGTTTGGCATAGACCCAAGTAAATTCAGCACCAAAAAATAGAATTAAACAAGAATAGGAAACCCATAAGAGAATTAAAACTATAGTGCCTGCAGCACCATAAGTAGAGCCAGGGTCTGCCTCGCCAAAATAATAACCTAATAAGGATTTACCCAAAACAAATAAAACTGCGGTTATAAGGGCACCTATCCAAACTGTTTTCCAGCGTATTTTAGCATCGGGAAGGTAGCGAAAAATTAGAGCGAAAAGCACCGTAACTATACCCACGGAAACCACAAAATCTAGAACATAGGCTATATAGATAATCACTTCTGGTAGTATACTGCGGATATAAGCGTTAAGTGCTGAAATGGCTGCGGTAACCAAAAAACTGACCAGTAATAAAAAACCTATAGCAAGAATAAAAGCGAAGCTTCTAGCTCTATCAATAAGCATTTTAATAAAGTTTGAATCAGGCTTGGGTTCTACGCCCCAAATTTGATTAAGAGAAAGTTGTAAGTGATAGAAAACTCCGGTAGCACCAAAAATTAGGGTTCCAATACCTAAAATACTAGCAACCGTACTTCGGTCTTTGTTTTGTGTTTCAACCATCATAGATTGTATAGCTTCAGCAGCATCACGACCTAAGGCACTTGATATTTCTTGCGTTAATTCACCCTGCACGATTTCCGTACCCCAAACAGAACCTACAACATTAATTATGATGACCAAAAGTCCGGGTAGTGAAAGCACCGCATAGTAGGCCACTATCGCGCTAAGGCGAAAAGGATCATCTGCTTCCCATGCTTTATAGGTATCAACAATTAATTTGGGTAGATGTTTTAACTTGAATTTTTTATCGGTCTCGGTAACTGTCATAATCTGGATACTCTACAGTGGCTAGCCATAGTTTTGGGATAAAATTACCTAGACCGGTCCCAAACCATTAACCGATATGCTTAATGTTTTAATACGATTGAATAATATGGACAGGATGTTGGTTCATTTTTAGAGATATTGTAGGATATTTTATTCTAAGGTGGCGCTTGCAGCCATTTCGTGAATGTTATTTAAGACAGATTATGATGTAATGTTACGCTACTTATTTGTTTCATAAATTTTATTTGAACAGTTTGTGCCTATAATAATTTGATGGTTATACTTATCTTCAAATTATAATCTATTCTCAAAAAAAATAGTATGAAAATAGCGGTATTTAGTACAAAATCTTATGACCAAGAATATTTTGAAAAGTACAACGAAAAGTATGGGTACATTTTTTCGTTTTATGAAACTGCACTAAACGCGGATACGGCCAGGTTATCTGCCGATTGTGATGTAGTCTGTGTTTTTGTAAATGATGTGGTTAATGAAGAGACCATACAAATTCTTGCTTCAAATGGTGTCAAGTTGATTGCATTGCGATGTGCGGGATATAATAATGTGGATTTAGAAGCTGCTGAAAAAGCCGACATTAAAGTGGTTAGGGTGCCTGCATACTCACCGGAAGCGGTAGCGGAACATGCTCTAGCCCTAATTTTAACATTAAATAGAAAAACCCATAAAGCATATAATAGAGTTAGAGAGGGGAATTTTTCATTAAAGAACCTCATCGGTTTTAATCTGAATAATAAAGTTATTGGGGTTATTGGAACAGGTAAAATTGGAGCAACTTTTTGTAAAATACTAAAAGGTTTTGGATGTAAAATTCTGGCGTTTGATATTTCTAAGAACGATGAATTAATTGAACTTGGCGTAGAGTTTTTGCCTTTAGAAGAAGTTTTAAAACAAGCGGATATCATATCGTTGCATTGCCCCTTAAATAAACATACCAAACATATTGTTAATGAAAACTCCATAGCATCAATGAAAGATGGTGTAATGATTATCAATACCAGTCGCGGAGCATTAATAAATACAGCGGAAGCAATTGAGGGACTGAAGAATAGAAAAATCGGATATTTAGGAATAGATGTTTACGAGCAGGAAGAAAATCTGTTTTTTGAAGATCTTTCTGAACATATCATTCAAGATGATATGATTTTAAGGTTATTAAGTTTTCCAAATGTTCTGATAACTTCGCATCAAGCATATTTTACCAAAGAAGCAATGAATCAAATTACCATAATAACACTTGAAAATATAAAGTCTTTTGAAAATAATACGGAATTAAAAAACGTGGTTAGATAAGGAAGGAGTGGCAGTTACTGGAGGGTAAAAAGTATGAGCATCTGGTCACTTTATATTTCAGATTTAAAATAGGTGTAAATAAATAGAGCAAAAAAACCGATTTATTGTATATAAAATCTTTATTTAATAATTTAATAATCCTACTGTTGCCAAGTTGAATTATTATAAAATTATCTTTAGGAAATATTAATCAACCAATAATTTGACCATGATGAAGAAAGTTCCCCTTCTAATATTCTTTCTATTTTCTATACTGTCGTTTAGCCAAATTCCATCATATTACAATGATGTAAACCTTGAGCTTTCAGGCCAAAATTTATTGAACGAGCTTGGTGATAAGGTTACGGAAACACATACTACATTTTTGTCCTATACTCCAGGTGTATGGGAGGCGTTAAAACAAACGGATATTGACCCGGCGAATAGTTCAAACGTAATTTTGGTCTATGGGTTCAATGATAATGACAATACTTCCAATACGGATCGCACAAGAGGGGTAAATGATAACGGAGGAGGTGCTAGTGATTGGAATAGGGAACATGTTTACCCTAAATCATTAGGAACTCCAAATTTAGGTACTTCCGGTCCTGGAGCAGATGCCCATCATTTGCGACCTTCGGATGTGTCTAGAAACTCAAGTAGATCTAATAGAAAATTTGCCGATGGATCAGGCAATTCTGGAACAACGGCCCAAGGGCATTGGTATCCTGGTGAGGAATTTAAAGGTGATGTAGCACGTATGATTATGTATATGTACATCCGTTACGGAGATAGATGTTTGCCGAATAATGTAGGTATAGGAACGGCTGTTTCAGGTGATTCCAATATGATACAATTATTTTTGGATTGGAATGCTGAAGATCCCGTTTCCACATTGGAAATACAACGAAACCCAATTTTGGAAAATATTCAAGGAAATAGAAACCCTTTTATAGATAACCCGGCTTTTGCTACGGCTATATGGGGAGGCCCTCAAGCGGAAGATCGGTTTGGCGATACTGGCGGCGGTAATACAGGTCTTGTGTGCAATTCAACAGTTTCGAGTTTTCCTTATAATCAAAGCTTTGAAAATTCTTTGGGTGATTGGAGCCAGGGTACTAACGATGATTTTAATTGGACGTTGAATTCCGGAAGCACACCTTCTAGTAATACAGGACCTTCAGCTGCGGATCTGGGTTCCTATTATCTATTTATGGAAAGTTCAAGTCCTAATTATTCCAATAAAAGAGCCATTATAAACAGTCCTTGTTTTACTATTTCTTCAAATCAGGCATTATTTTCCTTTGCCTATACTATATTTGGTTCTAGTACTATGGGTAGCCTTACTTTAGAAGCAAGTACCAATGGTACAAACTGGACAACAATTTGGAGCAAAGTAGGCAATCAGGGTAGCACATGGCAAACCGCAACCGTAAGTCTAGCAGATTATTTAGAACAAAAGGTGCAACTTAGATTTAATGGTTTAACCGGCACAACATGGCAGGGGGACATAGCAATAGACAACATACGGTTAACCTCTTCTAATAGTAGTGGTGGTGGGTCTAGTTCTTCTAACGTAAATCTTAGTATAACTTTTGATAACTACCCTGCAGAAACAAGTTGGGAAATACGAAACAGTAGTAATACCCTGGTTTCTTCTGGGGGAAGTTATGACGGCCAAGCCGAGGGTGCCACTTTAAATGTGCCTTTAGAATTGGAAAATGGTTGTTATTCTTTAACCTTTAATGATAGTTATGGTGATGGTATGTGCTGTAGTTATGGTAATGGGTCATATACCCTTACCAATAGTGTTACGGGAGCTGTACTGGAATCGGGAGGTGAGTTTTCTACTTCAATAACCGAAGATTTTTGTTTAGGAAGTAGTTCATTAAAAGTGAATTTAAACTCCTTCGGACAAGTTGATGATGATTTTAATTTTGAAAAAATTGAGAACGGTTTTTATCCAAACCCTGTTAGTGATATTATAGTAATAGATGCGGATGATAACAGTATCTACACGATATATGATACTATTGGTAATGCGGTGCAAACAGGTATGATAACACCAAGAATTAATCTTCAATCACTTCCAACTGGGGTTTATGTACTATATTTTGTGAAAGATGAAAATAAAATATTCAAAAGATTGATTAAAGAATAGTTCTTGGGTTTCATATACCTATTGGGCCATGATGTATTACGCTATACCATCTTTTTCATTTGCTCTGATACATTCGGGTTGGCATAGATTACATCAATCATTTCTGCATATTGTTCGGTGAATTTTTGATTTTCAATTAGATTACCGAATATAGACTCCAACTTCAAAAACGAAAGTTTATCATTAGCTGTCTCTTTTGCCGCTTCATGTAGCTCGTCTTTCATAGCATCAACAATATCAAGAGGTTCGTTGTGTTGGTTTACTCCTTTATCACTATAATAACACCACGCCGCAATTACAAGGGTTGCATATTTAATACTACCACCGTTTGCTAGATTATCATGAATGGTAGCGATTAAGAATTTGGGAAGTTTAGCAGAACTTTCCAGACAGATACGAGCAAGGTTGTCTTTTATGTTTGGATTGCCAAAACGTTCTATTAAACTATCCTTGTAAGCATTTAAGTCTACGCCTTCTACTGTATCCAGTACTGGGGTTACTTCAATATCCATGAATTTCCGAAGATAACTACCAAAAAGGGGGTCCGAAACGGTATTGTCAATAGTATCAAATCCTTGAATGGAGCCTAGTAGTCCAAGAACGGAGTGCCCTGCGTTTAACAGGCGGATTTTCATTTTCTCATAAGGCGTAACATCAGGAACAAACTGCGCACCTACATTTTCCCATGCAGGACGGCCATTACTGAAGTTATCTTCAATTACCCATTGGTGGAAAGGCTCACAGGTTACTGGCCATTCATCTTTCAAACCAAACGTTTCGCTTAGGTAATCCATGTCTTTTTGGGTAGTAACCGGAGTAATTCTATCTACCATTGCGTTAGGGAAACGCACTTCTTTTTTTATGTATTGCGCTAATTCCGGGTCTTGTCTCTCAGCAAAAGCAGAGAGCATTTTAGCGGTCATAGTACCATTATGCTGAATATTATCGCAAGACTGAACGGTAAAGGCTGGAATACCTGCGTTTTTACGTTTTCTTAGAGCCGCAGTCAAATACCCAAAAACAGTTTTAGGAGTTTCGGGGTTGGCCAAATCGTATTTTACATCTGCATTATCAAAATCGAATTCGCCGTTTGACGGCTTAAAATTGTAGCCACCTTCAGTAATGGTCAGGGAAACAATTTTAATATCCTTATCGGCCATTTTATCGATAACGGCTTGTGGGTTATCCACAGAAAGCATAAAATCTATAATGGAGCCTACTACTTGGGTTTCTACCTTGCCATCCGGATGTTTGACAATTAAAGTATAAAGGTGATCTTGTCTTTTCAATATATCTGCCATGTGACGGTCGCCTTCTCTAAGACCTACTCCACAAATACCCCAAGAGGAAGCATCTGGTCCATGTAATAACATATCTGTATAAACAGCTTCATGTGAACGATGAAAGCCGCCTACACCAATATGAACGATTCCTGCCGTAACCGAATCACGGTCGTATTTTGGTATGCTGATGTCCTTTGGTAGACGAGATAGATTTTTTTGATTTAATTCTATAGATTCCTTCATGATAAGTGTGCGTTTAATGGTCGCTTTTGTTCAATACTTTTTTTCTTTGTAACACCCAATAGGCCGTTGCAAAATACGTTAATGTGCAGATAAATGCATAGGTGTAAAAAATATCCCGGTTAATTTCGTATTGCGCCATATCTGGGCTCCAGAACATGGTGATAATAGCAAGAACCATAGTAATGATTAAGCTGCCATAGGCAACTACACGTAGTAGTTTGGTAAACCCGGATTTATCATCCAAATGAGGAGGGTCATTTTCAGCTTGTTCATCTTGGTAAGCTATTATTTTCTCATTTCGTTGTTTGTCAAGTGCTTCTTCTTCTGGGTAACTTTCTGCTGCACCATATTTCTTTGCCAAAAGTGTATAGAGTAAGATGGTAAATATCCAGGTAGGAATAAATAAATAATAGAAAGATATAACGTTCATGGCGTTGAGACCAAAACCAAAGACCAATCCTAGCCCCCAAGAAGCCACGGCAGGAACACTAGTTTTTAAGTTTTTATAGGATACCCAATATCTGGTAAGACCTATACGCGGAAAAATTACATGCTCAGCAAAAACAATGGCACCAACAGGTACAACCAACAGTCCTGCGTAAGTCAATAAGGGGAGCATTTGTGTAAATACGAATGGGAAGCACGCCACCACAACGGTAACTATACCCACCACCATAGTTGTTTTTCTTCTTGAATGTTTGTAGAATATGGCCTGTGCAGCTAATCCTGCTCTATAAAGGTTGGCATTGGCGGTGGTCCATCCAGCAATGATAACGATAACAAAACCAGAAAGGCCA
The DNA here is from genome assembly GCF_015330125.1 of Zobellia nedashkovskayae. Lineage (NCBI taxonomy): Bacteria > Pseudomonadati > Bacteroidota > Flavobacteriia > Flavobacteriales > Flavobacteriaceae > Zobellia > Zobellia nedashkovskayae. The sequence goes on from NZ_JADDXR010000002.1 coordinate 2,177,139, forward strand.
AGTGCGTAGTATGCCACATCGCCAGGGTCAAGTTCAGTAATGCTTTTCTTTAATAAAACAGCCGTACCTGCACCCATAATACCTGCACTGATCCACGCAACAAAATGTCCGAACAACATACCCGAACTGGTAGCTAGACCATATGAACTTTTCTTTGCATAACGGAGTAATGCCATATCTATTAACCCAAAGTGAGTAATGGTGTTTGCCGCCCATGCAAATCCTATAACTTCCAGTAGACCTATGCCGGGTTCTCCAGCACTGTTTATACCGGTCCAAATAGATTGGTCCCCGATAAGTAAAAAGTCGCTCCACCCGTTTAGTTCGGTTTTACCTATAACCGCCTCAGATAAAGCAGGCATAAGCACAAGAGCTCCGCTACTAAACATAACAAAAAGCCAAGGGGCACAAATACTGGAAAATTCAGAAACAGCCTTAAAACCGTACATGGCTACAAAAACAACTATAGTACCCACTAAAAGCACCACTATCACAAAAAATGCATTTGTAGGATACCAATTGAGTTGTGCCGGGATATCAAATGCGAATCTAACTGCTGTGGATGAAACTGTAATCATGGCCGCAGATATTACGGTGAATATAATTACGTTAGCCCAATTGTATAGCTTGGTCATTGAATCGCCTGCTATTTTATTCAAATAGGTGTAAAGGCTCTGGCGGGTATCTACCGCAATAGGCGCAGTAATGAAGGTCCAGCTTAAAATCGCTAAAATATTACCAACTAAGAGGCCCAATATTATATCTGTAGTACTGGCCCCAAGCGCAACAAAGGTCGCGCCAATAACAAATTCCGTGGCTGCAACATGCTCACCTGCATATAAGCCTAAAAAATGTGCCCAACCATGTAATTTATGTTTTGAAATTGGTAGCTGTTCCTCATTCAGTTCTTTTAATGCGCTATAATCTTCCGAAGCGTTCATAAATTTAGGTGGTTTAAATATTTTAATGTTTTAAAGGAACTAAGCCGGAATGAGAAATATTCTGTCTCAGTCTGCTAACTTAACAAAAGCTTTTCGTATAACTTTTATTTATGTTTCTTTTTTGAGAAATTTAGAGAATTCACGATTGAATCGTTAACATTTAAAATTAAATTATGGAATAGGGCTAAAGTAAATATTGAAAGAGCAGGTTAACAATTGTTCCTGCAGTATTTTTGCTAAAATTTAAATATGTTGCCATAAAAGGTACTACAAAAGTAGTAGGATTCAAAAGGCGATAGTTACTATTATTGTTGGGCCTTTTCCCTGTTTTCCGATAAATAGTATTGTTTAGCACAGCGTAACAAAGAAAATATGTATGAGATTAAAGATTGATGGATTTGTGCTATCTGTTATCGCGGTAATTGGCATAGCGTATGTTTTTCCGCAGTGGGGAACACCTGAAAGTAAAATTCCAATCGACACAATTAGTGCTATTGGAATTTCGCTTATATTTTTCTTCTACGGACTTAAATTAAGTCCGGCAAAATTAAAAGCAGGAATTAAGAACTGGAAATTACATGTTCTGGTACAAGGATCTACCTTTTTAATATTTCCGTTATTGATTTTGGTTTTTCGGCCATTTATTCAAAACGAAGCACAGGAAACCATTTGGTTGGCATTTTTTTTCTTGGCAGCATTACCATCAACCGTATCTTCATCTGTTGTAATGGTTTCTATAGCAAAGGGTAATATTCCGGCAGCTATTTTTAATGCCAGTATATCTGGGATAATAGGTGTTGTTCTTACTCCTTTGTGGATGGGCTTGTTTGTTCAGAGTGCGCAGACAGATTTTGATTTCACCGATATTTATATAAAACTATTTGTTCAAATAATTTTACCGGTAGTGGTGGGTATTCTTCTGCAACGCTTTTTGGGAGAATTTGCTCAAAAACATAATAAGCGCTTAACCTTGTTTGATAAGTCTGTAATCCTTCTTATAATCTACAAGAGTTTTGCGGAATCATTTGAAGGAGATATATTCAGTACGGTATCTATTTTGGATTTATTGATGCTTTTTGTAGCCGTTTTGATATTGTTCGGGATTGTGTTTTTCTTAACGGGTTTCTTAGCAAAAAAGATGAGGTTTAATACTGCAGATCAAATTACGGCCCAGTTTTGTGGTACAAAAAAATCATTGGTACACGGAACGGTATTTTCTAAAATAATATTTGGAAAGCTAGCCTCTATAGGCATAATCCTTTTGCCGCTTATGCTATTTCATGCCATACAATTATTAATAATCAGTACGGTGGCATCTAGAATGAGTAGGAAGAATATAACGGAGTAGTTTTTAATCCGTGGCTTAAATTGTTACCACTTCTTCTTGCTACTGTTTTTGTTTTGGATTTTATCGCCTCGTTTTTGTGGCTTTTTGTACTTCTTTTTTATTTTTCTCTCGTAGCTTTTTACCTCTGCTTGTACTTTGCTATTCTTGGCTGATTTCTTATGAAAGGAAGCTCCTTTTTGAATAGGAGAATCATCGTCAGCTAACTCTGCGTGAGGGTCTACCGGTTTAACGTCTTCTTCAGGTGTTAGTTCAGAGCTAATTTCTACTTCTTTGGGAAACTCATTAAAAGGTATTTTGTAGTTCATTAAGCTTTCAATAGCCTCTTTTAATTCGGTCTCTTTTTCATTGTAAAATAGAATAGACCTTCCTTGTTCACCAGCTCTACCGGTTCTACCAATTCGGTGGATGTAATTTTCAGGATAGTAAGGTGTATCAAAACTAATTACCGTACTTATTTTATCAATATCAATACCACGAGCAATTACATCTGTCGCGATAAGGATTCTACTTTTACCGTTTTCAAATTTCTCAATGGATTTTGTACGGTGGTTTTGTTCTTTACTTGAGTGAATTACAGAAATTTCAGATTCAAAATTTTCTAATGTTTCAGCAAGTCTATCTGCACTGATCTTGCTACCCACAAAGATTAATACTTTGTTGTACTCATCTTTATCTTCTAACAGATGATGTAATAAGTTGGCCTTGGTATAGAAATTAGGAACAGCATAGGCTTCTTGACTAATACTTTCCAAAGGTGTACCACTTATAGAAATGGTTTTTTTAACCGGGTTAACTAGGAAATCGTTCATCAATTGGTCTACGTAAGTAGTCATAGTGGCAGAAAAAAGGATGTTCTGACGCTTTGTTGGTAGATACTCAAAGATGTTCCTTAGCTGCGTTTTATAGCCAAAATCTAACATAACATCAACTTCATCAATAACCAATTTTTTAATTGATTTTAATCGCAACACATTAGCAAGCACCAAGTCATATAATCTTCTAGGCGTACCTACAATAATATCTTGACCTTCCGCTACAGCTCTTTTCTGATTGTTTATATTGTTAGAGCCTCCGTACACACCCAGTGCCCTTACACTTAGATATGGCGTTAGTTTTTCTATTTGCTCTACTATTTGAATTACTAGTTCTCTAGTAGGCGCTAGGATTAAAACCCTAGGGTGTTTTTGATCAGAATATTTCAAATCCTGCAAAATAGGTAGAAGGAATGCAATTGTCTTTCCAGTTCCGGTTTGGGCAATACCAACAAAATCAGTGCCGCCAAGGATGGGGGAATAAGACTCTTGTTGAATAGGTGTTGGTTCATCAAACCCTAAATCTACAATAGCCTTTTGTAACTGCTTTTTAATTTTGAAATCTTCGAAAGTATTCATTTTGCAAAAGTAATCAAGAAAAATCTGAAAGTGAGGGCATTTGTACCAATAAACGTCAAAGTGTCTTTTAGTTCATACCATAAGAGTGCTTTTGCTTGATAAACCATCTAATGCCTGAATTTATTTTTCTTTCTTAATGGTTAACTTCATTGCAAATTCAGCTGCAGAAACCTTTTCCTTTGTTGTGATTGCCAGCTTTACACCTCTTTCTTCATCACCACCTTCGTCTACAAATCCTGGTTTTCCTGGTGCCGTTAAAATATTAGCATCCACTTTTGTTTCAAATATTTTAGGAGCGATAATTTTTACCAAAAGGCTCGTTTCTTTAGGCTCAAATTCAAATGTGTTCTCTGAAATCTGATTTATAGCATTATCTGCGTGTAAAAACGAAGTGATAATTTTAGGGGAATTTGTTTCAACATCATCGGTTATGGTAAAACTACCCGGAGCCTTAAATTCAAACTTACGAGTGAATTTTTTTACCCCAACCTCAGGTTCGTACGCTGCGGTAACATCTGCTAAAATAGAAATTTGATTAGCATCTAACTGAGCATCTACAATTCTAATTTTATTGATTCTCTCATAAGGAATACCGTAAAAAATATCATGCCCTTCACCTTCATGATTCTGTCCTTTTCCGTCAAATACAAGAGTGTTGTGACTTTGTGTCATTGTGAGTCCTTCGTAACCAGAATCTCCGGTTAAATATTCTCCGTTGGCCCAAATGATAAAACTGCCTGCGTCTGGATGTGCATGACCGCTAGATAAACGCCATTCTGGATATTTTATCTGTTTTTCTAATGCAGAGTGACCTTCGGAAGGTCCACATTTAAATGAAAATGCAGTAGCATCATTGTTCCAACTTGTTCGCCAAAAAACAACATCGTGGTCTTTGAAATAGTGCCATGTTTCTTGTTTTTCAATAGGTATAGTTTTTACGGTAGGGTTATACCAAATAAAAGTCCACATTTCTTCTGCGCTTACTTGCCCTTTCTCCTTCAGCCAATTGGCAACACCTTGTGCTTCCCCGTTTTGAAATTTGTTGGCAAGATTATATAAAATATTATAACTACTCTGAAAGTGACCGTCTATACGTTCTCGACCATAGTCTTCACTTTTTTTAGATCGTGTAAGTCCACCGGTGTAGGTATCACCATAATCAAAATGGAATTCACCGCCTGGTAATGTTGCGTGGGCTATATATTTATGAATCAATTTTAAACCTGGTGCTGCTTCAAATAGGTCCTCTCCTGTAGCATGCAATTGCACATCTAAATAATGAATAAGCCATGGTGTGGAAAAAATCCAATATTCAATACCTTCATAGTAAAACCCGTCATCAGAATAGGTTCCTAAAACACCTTCATAAATTGCTCGTGGTAAAGCAGCCCAATCATCTGCTTCAGGCGTTTCACCTTGTAGTGCATACGCGGCAACTGCCAAACCGGTCATGGGAATAAAGGTATGATTTTGACTATAAGCGTATGTTTTGCCTGATTTTGGCTTATAAAAATCATACAACAACCTAGCCTGTCGTATTAATTTTGCCTTGTATTTTTCGCGTTCAGTAGGAGTTAAATCGTGGTAAAGTAAATCGTACCCCCAACCCAAGCCATAAAGTAGATGGCCGGCAGCTAGATCAACATCTGGTTTGTTATATAGATAGCCCCAAACGTTATAGGAAAGTGCAGCTTCCATATATTTCTTGGCTGCATCTAAGTATTTTTTTTCGCCTGTTATTTTATAGGCAAGAGCTGCTTCGGGAATTCCTAGTCCGACTGGATTTTGAACCCTGCGGTCCTGTGCTGGTGCAGGTGTTGGTTCAATAGTCATGGCCCTAACCCTGGAAAGAGCAGTTTGCCAGAGTTCTTTTTGTGATTTGGTTTTATCTTTTAACCCTTCAATTTCAGATTGTGTTAGAAAAATTCTTGGATGCACACCTTCAAGTTCTTTTTTCAATGAAGAATTTTTTGTCTTCATCAAACTAACAAGCACGCTTTCACCTTTTAATTTTTCATTTGCAGCCTGTTCGGCTTCGAGTTCTTGCGTGTCTTGAGCAAATGTGAAACTCGTTAGCAATAAGTTTAGGAGGAGGGAAAAAATAGATACTTTCTTGTACATAATATTTCGTTTTGTTGAGATAAAGGCTTGAAACATTTAATGTACAAGCAATCAAACCTAAGCGAAAGATTACAACATTCCAAAAACTAAAATATAATCCCTAGGAATTGAACAATTAGCTTTTTAGAAACGTAACGATGTAGTTTGTGAATTTAGAACGAGGTGATTGATATATCCAGAATAGAGTGTTGTCAAGAAAAGGGATTCAGTTTTCGTTTATTCTATTATTTCGTAATCAACATTCAGTTTACGCAACGCTCTTAGGGCAGAACCAGAATTTTTATCCTCAACCTCAATGTCTACAGCATCTCCTTCTAAAAGGATATCGGTAAGTTCATGAGCTAAAGAGCTACCTACATTAGAAATCTCTGTAATACATTGGACTATTGCTCTTTTATCTGGTCTTTGAGCATCGCAAGACAATAAGTTTAATTTCATAATGACAGTTTATTATTGCAAGATACTAGAGTTGAGATAGGTTTGGAATGGTTTTAGACTTTATTAGTAACTATCTTTTCTAATTTCTATGTCAAAGTAGTGCTTCAATTTTGTTTCAAACTCACTTTCCTTAAACCTTACCTCTTCCTCTATTCCTGCTTTGGTAATTTTTAACTGTGAATTATTGAGCGTTATTCTTCCTTCATTTGTTGTAATGGATATTAATTTCTTTTTGCTGAAATGCGATTCATCGCTGGTCTGGTGGAATTCACATCTCTGAACAAATTCAGAAAGTTCGCGTGGGTCAGTTTTAAAAATATATTGCGGAATTAAGTCACTGCTTTTTAGTTCATTTATGCGGTAGTAATCCTTTTCATAGGTGTCGAATTGAAACTGGCCAAGAGTATCGGTAATCTTTTGGTTTGGTATTAATTCTAGCGGTTCTAATGTAAACTTTCCAAAACCAACATCTACCAAATAATCTTGGTTTTCCAAATTAACGATAATGGCCATATGGTCATACTCAGGACTATATTCTTCATTTTGCACATGAACGCGAGCTGAAATCAGTTTTGCGTTAAAACCAATTTCTTTTAGAAGTTGATGAAATAGCCCGTTTAGCTCGTAACAGAATCCACCACGGTTCTCAATGATTATTTTTTTATAAATATGAGCTATTGAAAGATTTATTTCTCTTCCATAGTGGATATCCAAATTTTCAAACGGAATATTTAGAAGGTGCTTTTTCTGAAGTTCATAAAGAACACGTTTGTTGACTTCCGGAGAGTCAGTAAAGTTTATTCGGTTTAAATACGGCCTTATATCCATGGTGCTAATGTATTTCATAGCTACATAACCAGCTGTTTCTTAGTTCTTGGGTAGGAGTATTTCTTCTACCAAAATTAAATACTTTCAACAAATTTTAAAAACACTTTTTTGTGATGGTCAAGGTCCAAACTTGGTGAAAGTGATACTCTTACGATGTAATCTTTATCGCCCTCTTTAGTCGTTCCTTGAGTAGAAGTGGCGGGTATTGTCCAGTAACAACCGTTTAACTGCCCGTAGCTCACACAGAACTTGCTCTCGTTAGGAATTTCGGTAATCATTAAGTTGATTAACTTCAGGTTTAGCGCTCTCTTATACGCTTCTTTTTCCTCAGGGGTATTACCTTTAGTGGGCAGGTCTAATGAAAAAACAGATGGCGTGAACCCTTCTGATGCCAGTTCTTCTGAAACAAAATTGATTTTTGCTCCTGGTAAGGTCTCGTGGATATAGTTTACAAATTCGCGAGTGTTTTTATAAGCATCATAAATTCTTTCATTCATAGAAGGTAATTGCTTTGCCAATATTTCAACTTGATAATCTGTAGCTTCATTATCGCAAAGTCTTAAATGCATGTCTATTTTGTCCATCAAAGCTTCCGTTTTTGTATTTCCTACGCAATAGCCAGCAGTACATTGGCCGCCGCTAGGAAATTTAGAGCCACTAACATATGAAATGGTTCTAATGGTAGATAGGATGGCATTCTCGCCTAGAAAGTGAACATTAGGACAAAATGTTTGATCTAGAATAAAAACGGGATCAATTGCAATCTCACCACTATCCGTTTTTCGCTCTTGACTCAAAACAGCCTTTAAGTTAATGAGGTTTGGAACTTCTACTCTAGGGTTTGTTGGGATTTCTGCAATGATGTAGGGAACGGCATCTTCGTGAGCTATGTTATTTAAAATGGTGTCAATACTCTGTACCATATCATTAGCACCATCCACAAGTAAATCCACGATTTCTACATTGTCAATACAAGCAGCTACACGTCTTGCTTGGTCATTGGTGCCACCATAACAATTAGGCGGAACAATGATTTTTATAGCCTTTCCTTTATGGTTGTCTAAAGCATCATGAATTAGACCCATCATAATGGCATACTGCATAGAAAGTCCGCTAGAAGCAAGTAATGCCTTTGTATTGGAACCAGTAACGGTTGCAATTGAATTTAAGACTAGCGTTTTGTTAGTCTCCGTGCTGGTTATCTTAGTATTGGTAGAAGATTGCCCGATGATTGACTTTAAGGCAACTATAGAATTTGCCGGTGTCATGGCAATAGTTTCCCTTCTTCTTACATGCTGAATATCTGAAATATAACTCTCATTTTCCTTACCATTTATAATTAGGATACTGCCTAGTTTAGAATTAAGGTTGACGTAAAAATCAATATTTGGATTATGGTCAATTGAACCAATTTCTTCTTGTTGCGAAATGAAGATGGTACTGCCATCAAACTTTGTAATAGTTGAAGCTTTTTCAATTTTTTTCAATTCAAACTTATAGCCATACACCCGCTTTACAACTTCGGCATTAAAAAATGTTGGCAAGTCATCTGTATAGATGATTTGGGTGTTGTTACCTTCTAACAAGTTTTTTCTTAAAATGGCTAAAACGGGAATCGTCTTTGATGAAAAGCTAATTACATTATCTGCTTTCAGATTATTTAAGTGAGCAATTACCCACTCTAGAATACAAGATAAAGGGTGGCCCAATCTAATATAGTCGTAAGCGGTGGGTAACTCATTTAGGGCGGATTGAGTGGAATTGGCTTTATTAAATAAGGCTTCAAACTGATGTAAAAATTGAGTTTTAGCTAAACTTTCATTATAAATATCTAGCCTGTGGGTTGTTAGATTCAACCATCCAGCAGGCATATTTTCCAGTACTTCTTTAATATAATTTAGCAGTTTACTATCTCCCATAACTTTCATCCTTAAATAGAGTGGTAATATACATTAATAAGTTTTTTTTAAGTGCTATAAAGGGTTTAATTGTATTGCATTTATGATACTTTAAAGATAGCACGTTAGGTTAATTTGAAATGGCTTAGGGCAGAAGTGAAGTGGTTGGTTATAATAGATTAGCAAAATATAAATTTGGATTCCAATATAGTTTTGTAAAAATGTATTTTGCATGGTTAAAGAAACCACCCAATAGAAATGCAAGAAATGAATGAACAACATTTTTTAAATAACATTTTCAAAGCTCAAGATTTCTCCGCTGAAGAAAGGGATATTATTTTTCCCAAATTCAAACAAGTTTCATTTTCCAAGAACGATTTTCTTTTACAAGAAGGCACTACGGAAAATTATTATTGGTTTGTAGAAAGCGGGTTTGTACGTTCTTATGTTGTGGATACAGAAGGCAATGATATTTCAACTAATTTCTATTCTACGGGAGATATTGTTATTGACTGGACATCTTTTTTTCTGAGAAACCCCACAAGGGAAAATATTCAGGCTTTAACGGATTGTGTTTGTTGGCAATTAGATTTTGATACGTTTCAAACTCTTTTTCATAACATCCGAAGTTTTAGGGAGCAAGGCCGTACAACCCTTGTGAGTAGTTACTTTTCACTAAAACAGCAAAGTGTATCCATGATTGCTGATCAGGCGAAGGATAGGTATTTAAGGCTGATGAAAGAAAAACCACACGTAATACAAAATGTTTCTTTAAAGCACATTGCTTCCTTTCTTGGTATTACGGACACTTCTCTAAGTAGGCTCAGGAAAGAAATTTCTGAGGAATAGATTTTCTTGCCATAGGACAAGTTTTATATTCTCCGTTGTTCGCAACTTTACAACATAGATAATTGGTAAAACTGTAAACGAATGGAAAATCAAAAAGAATTTATGTTTCTCTTCCGTATGGAACCGAGCAAGAAACAGCCTACTGCAACACAAATTGCTAGAATGCAGAAAGAATGGGGTGCCTTTATAGGCACTATTGCTTCGCAGGCTAAATTGGTAAGTACTTCCAGAATAGGTTTTGAAGGGAATCTAATACATAAAAATGGGCGTATTGAAAACAATATTAATGTTTCTAATAACGAAACCTTAAGCGGTAATATGGTCGTGAAATCCTCTTCATTAAAGGATGCTACGGAAATGGCTAAAAATTGTCCTATTCTAACACTAGGTGGGTCTGTTGAGGTCAGGAATGTTATTCCCATGGAATCTTAAAACACGTACTTATATGAAAACGATATTTAACCAAAATACAGTTGAAGAGTTGGTGTTAAGAATCAATACATTAGAAGCTAATGACACTGCGCAATGGGGTAAAATGAATGCCTATCAAATGGTGAAACACTGCTGCTTGGGTGAAGAGATGTTTCTAGGGAAGAAAAATTACAAACGTTTATTTATTGGCCGGTTGTTTGGTTCAAAGGCCTTAAAGGGAATTTTAAAGGATGAAAAGCCCATAAAGAAAAACCAACCCACCCATCCTGAACTGAAAATTATAGGAACCGGAAATTTTGAAAATGAACAAAGGAAATGGATTGATCTGTTATGGGAATATCCAACATTTTCAAACACCAACTTTGTACATCCGTTTTTTGGAAAAATGAGTAAAGAGTAAATCGGGCAATTTGTTTACAAGCACACCAACCATCACTTAAATCAATTTGGGAAATAACTTTAAAAATGCTCAGTCTAATTTTTATACTCATTACCATTTTATCGCTAGTTCTCTTCTATTTTGGAACTGGCCAAAATAGGAAAGTCCTGATTTTGAGTGTTATATTACTTTTGGTTACTGGAGTACTGGCGTATTTCGGATTTTTTGAAAATACAGAAACCAAGCCTCCAAGATTTTTACTGGTAATTTTTTTGGGTATAGTGATGGCTACATATTTTTATAAAATAGTCCAGAAAGATGGCTTGAATTCCAACAAGTTGTTGGCCGTACATATTTTGAGAATACCAGTGGAATTAGTATTGTATCAACTCTTTTTAAGAAAGTTAATTCCGGAATTGATGACCTTTACCGGTTATAATTTTGATATTTTAGTTGGGGTTTCAGCATTAATAATTCTCATATATCTTCTAATTACAAGAAACAAATTGTCAAAACTGTTTGTAATACTATGGAATTCTATTGGTATACTTTTCTTGACGATTATTGTTGTGATTGCAATTCTATCATCTCCATTACCAATACAGCAATTCGCATTCGATCAACCTAACATAGCCCTATTGAAATTCCCTTATATCTATTTACCAGGTTATATTGTTCCCATTGTTTACCTGTCCCATATTCTATCTATTAGAAATGAGATAAGTCAAAAATAAAAGCTGTTCATGGAACGGTTGTAGTTTTTTATGCTCTAGGAAGAGCAAGATTTATCAAAATCAAATACCAATTCAAAATGGCTTTAAAGCTAACATGCAGAATGAAAAAAGCTATTTGGGACTAGTTCGTCAATACCCAAAGCTCTACTTCTTCGGTAGGTCGAGAATCTTTGTCCTCTTTTGTTTTGTTAGAATTAACCTTCACATCTTTTGTCCAAGACTTTTCTAATTTAAACCTGCCACCAGACTCCAGTTCCTTCTTAATAGGGTGTTGTTTTGTTGACTTTGTTAACTGGGCTATATTAGAAAATATAATTACAAGCTTTCCGTCTGGTAACAAGCGCTCTTTTGCAGCAGCAAAAAAATCAGGAAACAGGTTTTTATCGTAATAAACAGCCTCGTCGTTTTTATCCGAACTATCTATTTTTGGTAGCCAAGGCGAATTAAAAACAATTAATTCGGTCTGTTTATCCCATTTTCCAAAAAGAGAACCATAATCTAGCTCAATTTTTCTGGAGAGTTTGGTATCACCCATGTGTTCTTTTAAACCAATAATAGCATTAGGATTTGTATCCGTGGCAAAAACCTTTTGAAAGCCATGCTTAACCATCTGGAAGGATAATACGCCAGTGCCAACGCCTACATCAATAGCAGATTTTTTAGGTCCTTCATAACGTTTTAACCAATTATCAAAAAGAATCAATTTTTCAAAACGGGTGGAGAAATATACACCGTAATAAGGGTGTATTTTGTTCCGTAATACAGGAGTGGTAATTCCGTTTTTGTACCATTGCCAAGCACTGTTTAGGCCTTGAACTTGCGGAAAGGATAATATAAAATTGTTGTCCTCTGGATATAATTTTTCTAACCAACCAATGGAAGGCGCTTTTTTTACGGCCAGTTTATGGTCTACAATTTCTATTAAAACTAGATTTGAAAGTTTGTGAAAAGCAGAACGGAATTGGTGTTGTTCTTTAAGGGTTTTATTGGGTAGCTTTTTCTTGAGATATAATTGCAACTCTTTAAGAAGGAGTAAGCCATCACTATAAAAAGCGGTTATTAAAATAGGCTTGCCACCTTCTAAAATTTTAATAGTACGCTTAAGGTCTAAAGAGCCGTCAAAGACTATTATGGGTTTTCCTGTTTCAGATACAAAAGGTTCTGGCTTGTTTACAAGAATTGGCTCAGACTTGTTATCTTCTTTTTTTGAAGTTTTATTTACTGTAGATTTTGAAAGCGCCATTTTTTTGAATTGAAACGAATTGCAAAGTAATGAACTGAGCAAAGCGTAAGGATTAAAACCACTACATGAGTTACTTGCTAGCAATCAGGCATTAAATTGGTTGCTAGCGTTTTATTAATCAAAATAAGGACTGAAAATAGCCTTATCAATTCGCTAGTGCGAAGGGGTGTTGAAAAATAATACGAGGACAAAGATACCTCTTTATGAACCAGCACCGGGATGATAATAAATGAAAATAGATTGACTTGAACGGGAAAACCTAATTCTTTTTATTTGGAAGATGTATGAGATTGTTGAAGCTATTTCTTTTTCTGATTATTGCGGTAATACCTAATCTATATATTAACATATCGCGTTTTGAAGCAAGAAATCTTGTACGAGGTTATGACCTGAAGTGGTATTTGGTAAACCTAAAAGAGAGCAAAAGTATAATTATTTGACTATAAAAATAAGGCCTTAACTTTTTAAAAAATAAAGTATTTGTGTTAAATGGTAATAAAAATTTAACGCATTGTTGTTTTTTGAATAAATTTCTTTACTTTTTCACACTCAAACCTTGAATAAATGTCAATCTATTAAATTTGAATACTGATTTATTACATAGCGATAAAGAATATTTAAAGGAACGTGGCTCAGGTGTTTCAAAAAGTGATGCAAGCAGTTATGAATCTTCTGATTATCAACTTTGGCAAGAGTTCAAAAGGGGTAATGAAACTGCTTTTGCCACAATTTATAAGGATAATGTTCAGCGCCTATACAGTTATGGTATTAAATTGGTTCATGATAAAGGGTTGGTCAAAGATGCTATTCAAGACCTTTTTGTTGAAATTTGGGATGCAAGAGAGAAGCTGGGTGAGGTGCGCTCCATAAAATCTTATTTATACAAGTCAATTAGAAGAAAACTAATTTCCCAAACAGTAAAAAAAAGAAAGAGATCAAGTGCTAATTTTGAGTTGGAAATTGTTCATAGAGAAACAAATTCTGCAGAAATTAACCTTATTGAAAAGCAACTTTTTGACGAAAAGCGAAACAAGTTGCTCAAAACGTTGGGCAAACTTAATGACAAGCAAAGCGAAATTATACACTTAAAGTATTACGGTAATTTAACGTACAATGAAATTTCTGAAATAATGTCATTGGATAAAAAAGGTACTTACAATCTAATGGCCCATACTATTAAACTTCTAAGACAACATTGGGTAACTCTGTGTCTAATTTTCATTTTTCCTATTTCTTAACAATTTCTTTCTGTTCTACACAATTTTTTTAAATAAGAATAAAGATTCTAAGCCTGTAAATGCCTATTATCAGAGGTATTGTTAAATTTTACTTAAAAAAGGTATATTTTTTTTAAGTAAAATTTATGTTAATCCCCTCTTACTATATAGACAAGGAAAATATTAGATAGTCAATTGTAGGAAATGAGGTATAATAACTATACAGAAGAGAATTTTATTGCAGATGAATACTTCCAGAAGTGGGTGTTAGGTTCTGATGAAATGTGTGATAATTTTTGGAGTAACTGGTTGGAAGACTACCCTCATAAATTAGAGACTGTAAAAAAGGCTCGAACGTTAGTGTTATTACTCAATACTGAGGAGAGTAAGCTTCCTGAAAAAGATTTTGACGCAATGTGGAGAAACATTGTAGAAAGAAGAGCAAACGAATCCAATTTAGCTATAAACCAAAGAAACTCCAAAAAAGGTATTATCTTAAAAGTAGCGGCTGTTTTTGTGGGTATTATGGTAACCACCCTAGCTGTCTATTATGCTAACACTAACCTTGCATCAACTACCGCCGCACCAGCTCAAATTACTTTAGAACTTGAAGATGGAACCCTCAAAATTTTGGATGAAGAGGCTTTTGGGGCTGTTACCAATGCTAATGGTAATTTGGTAGTACAACAACAACAGAACTTATTGAATTATGCAGAAAACGATGCGCCAAATCAAAAACTGGTGTACAATCAACTAACGGTGCCTTATGGGAAAAAGTTTCAGTTACAGCTTTCGGATGGTTCTCATGTGTTTCTCAACTCGGGCTCAAAGCTTAGATATCCTGTAAATTTTATAGAGGGAATGCCTAGAAATGTATACTTGGATGGTGAGGCTTATTTTTCGGTTGAAAAAGACACTGAAAGACCCTTTACAGTAGTGACCCATGATATGGATACTAGAGTACTAGGTACGGAATTCAATGTTTCTAGTTACATGAATGAAAACAACACTTCTACTGTACTGGTCGAAGGGAGTGTAGTCGTTTTTAAATCTGATGAAAACGAAATGACCGAATTAGTAAAAATTAAGCCTGGCGAACGTGCGGTATTTGAAAACGATGAGATAGGTGTTAGTACCGTAAGCATTGATAAATATATAGCATGGAAAGAAGATAAACTACTTTTTGAAGATGATCAGTTCTACTTAATATTAAATGAACTGGAGCGAAACTTTAATGTGACTATAGAAAATAAATATGTGGCATTGGGCGACAAAAGATTCACAGGGTCTTTTGATGGAGAAACACTTGAGCAGATATTAAAAATCTGTAGTGAACATACTCCTTTTGACTACGCTATAAATGCAGATAAAATTACGATTACCAAAAACCAAGAGAGCCTAAATTAACCTTTGGAGCATCAGTGTGGTGCCAAAAGTGACCAAACCTAAAAATTAAATATGTGCATATGATTTGAACAAAAAAAATCGGAAAGTGTTGCAGCACTTTCCGAAAATTTAAATGACCTAGTCGCTTAACAACTAAAATCAATTCAAAATTATGAAAAAACGAAGGAACACTCCTGGAGGTTGGAAGTATATTTTTCCAAAATTCGACTTAAAGATGAAATTATCGTTATTGTTCTTGTTTACCGCATTACTTCAGCTACAAGCTAATGTAGGATATGCCCAAAAAACCAAGATTTCTTTAGATCTTGACAACGTATCCGTGCTCAATGTTATTGCGGAAATAGAGTCAAAATCCGAATTTAAATTCTTTTATAGCAAAGAAGACCTTGAAGCAATTGGGTCTATTAGTATCAAAGCTAACAAAGAGAATATAGATAAAATTCTACAACGAATTTTCTCTAAAGGCACTATCAAGTATAAGGTTCTAGAGAAGCAAATTATTCTAACCCCTTTAAAGGGTGAAGAAAAAAATGTAGATGAGGGCAACTATGTAGACGGTCCAATTCAACAGCAATTTAAAGTTAGTGGTCAGGTCTATGATTCAAATGGCTTACCATTATCTGGGGCTAGTGTACTTGAAAAAGGTACGATTAACGGAGTTACTGTAAATTTTGATGGTGAGTTCGTTATTGAAGTAGGTAGTGCAGATGCTGTACTGGAGATATCCTATATTGGTTTTACCACCAAGGAAGTTCCTGTAGATGGCAAGGATGAAGTAGTAGTAACTTTAAAAGAAAATACTTCAGAATTAAAAGAGGTAATAGTTGTTGGTTACGGTACTCAGAAAAAGGTGAATTTAACCGCAGCAGTATCGCAAGTAGATGCTGAAGTTTTCAAAGATAGACCTACTGCTAATGCTGTACAATCTTTACAAGGTACGGTGCCTGGTTTGTTTATTACTAATTCTACAGCTGGGGGTGAGCCTGGTGCTGATTCTAATATCAACATTCGTGGTTACTTAACAAGTGGTGCAACTGGTGCTATAGGAGACAGCGGTCCTTTAGTACTTGTAGACGGAGTGCGTATGGAAATAAACGATATTAACCCACAAGATATTGAATCTGTCTCTGTACTTAAAGATGCCGCTGCCGCTGCCATATATGGCTCAAATGCCGCTTCAGGTGCTATTTTGGTGACCACTAAAAGTGGTAAAGCTTCAAATGGAAAGGCTAGAATAAGCTATAGCTCAAATGTAGCTTTTTCATCCCCTACGTCATATCCAGATGCTGCGAGTCCTATTGACTTTGCTTATACTATTAATGATGCCCGTATTAACAATGGTCAGGGAGTTTATTATGACGAGACCGACTTAGCCAATATAAGAGCTAATATGGCTAATCCAGGTAGTGCACCTTCTATAGAGAGCAATGCTACTGGGAACGCTTGGAATTATGGGACAATTGGTATCGAAGGTACGGGCGCAACGGACTGGGATGAGATTATTCTAAAAAAATCTGCGGTAAGAACAAAACATGATTTAAGTATATCCGGTGGTACCGAAAAAGTGAACTATTATATTTCTGCGGGTGCTTATGATGAAGAGGGTTTACTAAAAGTAGGAGACGAATCTTTTCAGAGATACAATATAGATGCAAAATTCAGTGCACAAGCCAATGAATGGTTAACAGTAGAATTATATACTAAGTATTTAAAAAGTTTTACTGATTTTCCTTCAGAAACTGGTCAGGGAACGGATTTACGAAATAAAACCAGAGTTCTTGATTTAATTACTAAAATAAAACCTACACTACCACAATTCGATCCAATTTATGGTGAAGAATTATTACAACATACTTATTATCCATTTTGGGAGTTTCAACGTTTAAAGACTAGGACCGATCAAATTATTCTTGCACCTAAATTCATTATTCGACCCACAGAGAATCTTACATTAAATGTAGATTTAAATTATAGAAGAAATAATGGCTTTAGGGAAGAGACTATTTTGGCGCATCAACAAGTTGTCCCAAATGGTCTTGTTGATAGAATTTCTCAACAACAAACGTCGTACTCACCAACAGTTTCTAGAACTGAATATTTCTCGCCAAATATCTATGCCAATTATGATAAAACTGTAAATAACCATAATTTTAATGTAACGGCAGGTTTTCAAAGCGAGATAACCGATGTTTATTCTCTCCAAGCTACAACAGATTATTTAATTACAAACGATATAGTTTCTCTCAGTGCTGCATTAGACGATGATCAAATAATTAATGACGAGATTATCCAGGACTTTACTACTGTAGGTTATTTTGGTAGGTTGAGATATAATTATAAAGAAAAGTATCTTGCAGAGTTTACTTATAGAAGGGATGGCTCTTCTCGATTTGCACCAGGAAATCAATGGGTAGGATTACCTAGTTTTTCCGTTGGTTACAACATTGCCAAAGAAAATTTTTGGCCAATTGATAAAATCAACACTTTTAAATTAAGAGGGTCTTATGGTTCTTTAGGAAATCAGAATGTAGAACTCTACAGATATCTATCTACTATTCCTATAAATACACCTGGAACTAGCTTCTTATTTAATGGGCAACAGGGTATTTTTTCTTCAACACCCGACCTAGCAAGTCAAGGTTTAACTTGGGAAACTGTGACCACAACAGATATAGGTTTAGATTTTGGTGCTTTTGACAATAAGTTGAACATGGCTTTTTCTTGGTACAGAATAGACACCGAGGACATGACCGGTCCAGGTTTAGATTTGCCATCACAGCTTGGGGTTACACCTCCCTTTCGTAATGTTGGAACATCTAGAGTGCAAGGTTTTGACCTAGAAGTAACATGGCGACAGCAATTAGGAGATTTTGGATATAGTATTAGAGGTGTTCTTAATGATTATAAGCAGACGATTGTAGACTACCCTAATGAAGGTAGTATTTTGAACAGTTTCTTCGAAGGTCAAGATCTTGGAGCTATTTATGGTTATGAAACTGATGGTTTGTTTCAAAGCAACGAAGAAGCTGACGCATACACAGCAGGAGTAGATCAATCCTTTATTAACGGAAATGCTTATGAAGCTGGAGATTTAAGATATGTCGATCAAAACGGTGATGGTCTTATAGATAACGGTAATAATGCAGATGGCGATAGTGGAGACCTTAAAGTTATAGGTAATAGTACACCGCGTTTCCAATACGGATTTACAGTGGGTATGAATTATAAAAATTTTGATTTCAATGCCTTTTTACAAGGAGTAGGAAAACGTGACGTAAATTTAGTTACAGGAAATTCTCAAGGATTTAGAGGTCCATCTAATGGTCCCTTCCATGCTTTTGTTTGGGAAGGCCATTTAGATTATTGGAGACCAGAAGATACGACTAATCCGTTAGGTGCCAATACAGATGCTTATTTTCCAAAACCTTATTTAAATGGTGGAGGTAGAACCAATAAAAACTACAATCAAAATACAACGCACTTTATACAAAGCGGTGCCTATGCTAGATTAAAAAGTTTACAGATAGGATATACCCTCCCTTCAGATTTAACTAATAAATTTAATATTAGCAATATAAGATTGTACGTAACAGGTGAAAATTTATTTACTATTTCTGATTTGATCTTTTTTGATCCTGAGACGGTGAGGGATTTTGCTGGTAATAGTGACCTAGTAGGTAGCGCATCATCCTATCCATTATCCAAAATAGTGTCGTTTGGAGCAAATATCTCATTTTAAAAAAAAAGAATAATTATGAAAAATATATATAAACTACTTATTCTAAGTGCAATATTTTCTTTAACAGCTTGTGAAGATTACTTAGATAAGCCGCCTTTAGATGAAATTTCCGAAGTTACTTTTTATCAAAATTCTAATGACCTTAGAACAGCTGTAAATGGGTTTTATAATGACTTACCGGGCTGGCAAGGTCTTAATGTTGGTTTCAACATTTTACCTGATAGTAGTACGGATATGGGGACGACTGAAGCCCCGAGCAATGGACTCAGCGGATTAGCTTATGATTTGCCAACCTCTGGTTCCGGCTTTGGCGCGGGCACCAATTGGAGTTGGGATGAGGTGAGGGAAATAAACTTTCTTATAGATCGTTTAGATCAACCTATATCTATTGATGATACGGACCAAGCTTTAATTGACCAATTTTCTGGAGAAGCCTATTTTTTTAGAGCCTACTATTATTTTCTTCAATTAACAAGGTATGGAGATGTGCCAATATTCCCTAACAGTTTTACCGCTGACGATGAGGAATTTGTTTTTGCAGCTAGAGACCCAAGAAACGAAGTTGCGGATTTTATTCTTTCAGATTTAGACACTGCAATTGGTCTAATGCTATCTTTTTCAGAAATTCCTGATGCTCCAAGAGTAAGTAGAGAAGCTGCGCAACTGTTTAAAGCAACAGTGGCTTTGTATGAAGGTACTTGGGAAAAATACCATAACAACACCCCTTTAGGTGTTGCAGGATCAGATGGTAGTCGTTTTCTTGAAATAGCAGCAGATGCAGCGCAAGATGTAATGAATAGCGGTGTATTTTCTTTACACAACGACTATGCAAGTTTATTTAATCAAGTTGGTTTGGCTAACAATACAGAGGTATTGTTATGGAAAGATTATGATGCGGTTTCATTAGGCCTGGCAAATGTGTTACAGATATCATGGCCCAATAGATGTGGCTACACTAAATTTGCGGTTGATAGTTATTTGGCTGCGGATGGTTTACCTACTGCTTTAAGTGATGTTGATGGAAGTAATTTAGACTTAAACACTATTGAAATTGGCAGAGATCCAAGATTAGCTGAATTAATTATGGTTCCTGGCGACGTGGTGGAAATACGAAATGGAGAGACTTTACTTTGGGAATTTCCAGACTTTGGTGATGCAAACACGGGCAATACAGGTTATGAAAGTCAGAAGTACAGAAACGTAAACTATGACGGTGATGTTGATGATTTTACTCAGAATACGTCAAGAATTATTATGCGTTACGCAGAAGCATTGTTAATTTTTGCAGAAGCGAAAGCTGAATTAGGTACCATTACGCAATCAGATTTAGATATATCTATAAATCTATTGCGTGACCGTGCTGGTATGCCCGGTATTACATTGTCCAACATTGCTGTAGATCCTAACTGGCCAGATTATGGCTACAATTTAACTCCTATTCAATATGAAGTTAGAAGAGAGCGTTCTGTTGAACTTATGGCAGAAGGATTTAGAACAAACGACTTAAGGAGATGGAGAGCACATGCATTATTTGATGGTGATCAACCAAGAGGTGCATTTTATAACGATGGTATAGTGAACACTGTATCTGTCGAAACTCCCTTGGATAGCGATGGCTTTTTATTACCGTTTAGTAATTTTGGAAACTACAACTTTGATCCAACTAGAGGGTATTTAAGCCCTATACCAACGGACGAACTTATTTTAAACCCTAACCTAGAACAGACTCCAGGTTGGTAAATAGTACAAAATAAAAATGTTAGTTAGTTCCCTCGGTTTGTTAGTTTATTAAGTAGAGAAAGGGAGGTTGTTCCTCCCTTTTTTTATAACTTTTACTTGAGTTTATTTGCCTTGCACCAAGAGTGTTTAAGTTACTTATTACTTTCCTTTAAAGATAACGGAGATATTAATTGGATAGTGAATAATTTGGCACCTAAGTAGGGTTTAAGAACTAATGAAAAGACAATCTATCATTAATGAAAAATTTGATAATGCTGAAAAAAATGTATTACCGAAAGGGTAAAGTTAACCAAGGAGCTCTATTTTTTAATCTGTTTTATTTAACACTTCTGTTTGCAAGTTGCCAAACAAAAGTTGACGATAAAAAAACGGAACAGCCGCCGAATATCATTTTTATAATGAGCGATGACCATGCGTACCAAGCCATAAGTGCTTACGGTCATGGTTTAAATAATACCCCTAATATTGATAGAATTGCAAACGAAGGTGCATTGTTCACCAAAGGATATGTCAACAATTCAATATGTGCACCAAGTAGGGCGGCAATGCTCACCGGTAAACATAGCCACATGAACGGTAAGGTAGATAATATATTACCTTTTGATTGGAGTCAAGATAATTTTGCCAAACACTTACAAACAGCGGGTTATGAAACTGCTTTGATAGGTAAAATTCATTTAGATGGTATCCCACAAGGTTTTGATTATTCAAATGTGCTACCAGGGCAAGGTCAATATTATTCACCTGAGTTTATTGAGAACGGAATCAAAAAAACGTATCAAGGCTATATCACTCAAGTAACCACAGATTTAACCTTAGATTGGTTAGATAAGAAACGAGATGAGAAAAAACCTTTTATGGTAATGTACCATCAAAAAGCACCGCACAGAACATGGATGCCAGAAGAAAAGTACTTTACTTTATTTGACGATACTCAATTTACACCACCGGATAATTTTTTTGATGACTATGAAGGCAGGCCAGCTGCCGCGGACCAAGAAATGGGTATCTACAAAGACATGGATTTGGTGTATGATTTAAAAATGCTCGATAAGGAAAAAGAAATTAAAACTCCTTATCGTGGAATGTTCCAAAGGCAGTATGACCGAATGACTGATGAACAAAAAAAGGCTTGGGATGCGTATTACGATCCAATCATTAAGGATTTTAAATCAAAGAATTTAGAGGGTAAGGATTTAGCGCTTTGGAAATATCAAAGGTATATGCAAGATTACTTACGTACAATTCAATCTGTTGATGATGGCGTTGGTGAAGTTTTAGACTATTTGAAGGAAAACGGATTAGAAGAAAATACGATTGTAGTATATACTTCTGATCAAGGTTTTTATTTGGGAGAGCATGGTTGGTTCGATAAGCGTTTTATGTACGAAGAGTCCTTTAGAACTCCAATTTTAATGAAGTATCCAAAGGAGATAAAAGCAGGTTCAAAAATCAACAACTTGATTCAGAATATTGATTTTGCCCCAACATTCTTGGACTATGCAAACGTTGAAATACCGAAAGACATACAAGGAGAATCGTTCCGAAAATTAGTTTCTGGTGAAGCTTCAGAATGGCGCGATGCTATTTACTATACGTATTATGAATATCCTGCGGAACATAAAGTAAAACGGCATTACGGCATTAGGACAGATAGGTATAAGCTCATTCATTTCTACTATGATATTGATGTATGGGAATTGTATGATTTAGAACAAGATCCCACAGAAATGAAAAATCTATATGATAACCCTGAATATGCATCGGTTCAAGAAAATATGCATAAACAGCTTCAAGATTTACGTAAAAAATATGGGGATAGTGATGAATTGACCCAACAGAATTTAGAGCGGTTTTTAGATGCGAAGGGAATAGAGAAATGAGGAAAACGATAAAAGTTGAATCATAAATTAATGAAGTACAAAATCAACTCAAACTATTACAGGCTGTTATTAGCTATTACACTCTTTGTAGGATGTAAGGCTGAAACCAAAACTGTTGCAAAATCGGATAAGCCTAATATACTTTTTTTATTTACTGATGACCAACGCTATACATCCGTTGGTAGTTTAGGAATAGAAGAGGTCTTGACCCCTGCTTTAGATGGTTTAATGGAACAAGGCACCTCGTTTACCAATTCTTATATTTTGGGAGCACCCCATGGTGCTGTTTGTTCGCCTAGTAGGGCAATGTTAATGACGGGTCGTCATTATTTTAATCTAGAACCTAATGTATATGCGCAGTTCTCAGTTGCCGATAGTTTAAAAGGAGTCTCAAAGCATTTGACCTTTCCAGAATATTTTAAGGCTAACGGATACCATACTTTCGCTACTGGAAAACAACATAACGGCGTGCAATGGGTAGAGAAGGGGTTTGATGAAGGTAAATCATTGTATTTAGGAGGAATGACTAAACATTTTGGTACAAAGGTCAAAGACTTCAATAAGGAAAGAGGCTGGTCTAAACCTTATATCAATGAAGAGAAATTTTCTAGTGAACTTTTTGCTGATGCAGCTATCGATTTCTTAGAAGATGATAAATCTGATAGTCCTTTTTTAATATACGTAGCCTTTACGGCACCGCATGATCCCAGGACCGCTCCAAAAGAATACCATGCTATGTATTTGGAGGAAGAAACCAAAGTTCCTGAGAATTTTATGGAAGGGCACCCTTTTCCCATTGCCGATATGAAAATACGCGATGAAAAGTTAGCTGCTTTTCCAAGAACCAAAAAGGAGGTTAAGAAGCATATATCAGATTATCATGCTATGATAACCGCTACAGATACTCAAATTGAAAGAGTATTAGAAGCATTGAAAGCTTCAGGAAAAGCGGATAATACGATTATAGTTTTTTCTGGCGATAACGGCCTTGCAGTGGGGCAACATGGTTTGTTGGGCAAACAAAGCGTTTATGAACATAGTATAAAAGTTCCATTAATTTTTGTAGGCCCAGGAATACCAAAAAATCAAAAAAGAGAGGCGTTCGCGTATCTGCATGATGTATTTCCTACACTTTGCGGATTAGTAGATATTGACATACCAGAATCTATTCAAACAGAAAATCTAAGTCCAATTTTATCTGGTGATAAAAAGCAGGTCAGACCATCAATGCTCTATGCTTATAATGCATGGCCTGGTGATAAAAAGCCAACACAAAGAGGGGCACATCGAGCAGTTCGTAAAGGAGATTATAAACTAATCGTTAGCAGTAAAGATGGTAAAGTTACATATCAGCTTTTCAATATAAAAAACGACCCTTGGGAAATGGAAAATCTAATTTCATATCTAGAGTTCAAAAATAAGAAATCTGATTTACTGATTGAACTGAAATCATTAATGAAAAAAACCGGGGATCCAGCTGATTTAAATGAAGAAATGTTCGGTTTATATAGCTTGGAACAATCAGAGTAATAAGTAGCGAGAAATGGCATGATAATGCAAACGAAATCATTTTTAAGAAGAGGTATTCTGAGTTTTTTTACGCTTTGTGTATTTTATACACAAGCTCAAGAGGTTAATAAGAATTTAGAATGGGATGAGTTGGCCAAATCTTATTCGTGTCCAGAATGGTTCAGGGATGCTAAATTCGGAATTTGGTTTCATTGGGGTCCACAAAGTGTACCTGAGCAAGGTGGGGGATGGTATGCTAGGCATATGTACATGAAAGATGTGGGCAAACAGGTGTTTGGTAAAATGGCAAATCCATATCATTTAAAAACATTCGGGCATCCTTCGGTATTCGGTTTTAAAGATATTATCAATTCTTGGAAAGCAGAGAATTTTAATGCAGAAGAGCTTATTGATTTTTCCAAGAATAACGGAGCCAAATATATTGTAGCATTAGCCAATCATCATGACCATTTTGATTTGTTCAATTCTACATATCACCCATGGAACTCGTTTCAGGTCGGTCCAAAGAAAGATATCATTAAAGAGTTTGCGGATGCCTCTAGAGCGGCCAATTTAAAATTTGGGGTAACCAGTCATGATAACAGACATTTAGAATGGTGGAAACCGGTTTTTGGGGCAGATGAAAGTGGCGAATATAAAGGAATTCCCTACGATGGTAGGCTCACAAAAGAAGATGGAAAAGGCAAATGGTGGGATGGGCTAGATCCAGCAGATTTGTACGGTCCTATTCCTGAAAAAAGAACTGCTGAGGTAATTGAGGCCATCAAAGAAAACTGGGAAAAACGACATTTAGAATTGGTAAATACGTATAAACCTGACCTTTTGTATTATGATGGAGGTAAATTTTCATACGGCGAACACGGTAAAGAAGTAAGCCGAAGGTTATATAACAATAGCCTGTTACAAAATGGAAGTATTGAAGCTGTAATGTTGCTAAAAGGACGGGTTCCCGGAACGGTTAACGAAGTGGAAAGTGGTGGAAGTAATACCTTAAGAAAAGAGCCGTGGCAATCTGAAATTACTTTCACCGATTGGTTCTATAAAAAAGATAGACACCTTACCCATAATGCAAGAACCATTTTAGAAATGTTGATAGATGCAGTAAGTAAAAATGGAAATCTCCTTTTAAACATAGAATTACATCCTGATGGAACCATCCCTAGTGAACAAAGAGTGATTATAGATATTGTGGGAGATTGGTTAAAAACTAACGGAGAAGCCATTTACGAAACTAGACCATGGAACGTGTATGGAGACGGTGTTAGTGTAAGAGGAGGCAGCTCACTTATAGCAAACGGTGAGATAAGAAATGTTGATGAGAATGCGGCAACCATGAAGCATAAAGGGGAACATTACAACCAAAGAACAACGGCTTCCCCCGAGTATGCTAATGATGAAGTACGTTTTACTACCAACGACAATGTGTTTTACATCATCTCGCTCAATCCCAAGGAGGGAAAATTACTAATTCCCACTCTAGGGCTTGGCAAGTCAACAAATCCAGGGAAGTTAAAATCACTGATTCGTCTTGATACCAACACAAAGGTAGAATTTATGCAATCAGAGGTAGGGGCAATGGTAAATGTATCCGTCATTAATGGTAGAAGTTACCCTATTGTATATAAAGCAGAGTTTAAAAATGTTACCTATTAAACCACAAACCAAAACAGCATACCCTATGAACTATAGACTTGTTATGATAATATTAAAAAAGGCTATTTTTTTGTGTACGATAACACTACTAATTTCGTCGTGTAAAGAAGATAAAAAAAGTATAGTGGCGGAAAAAACCCAACCTAATATTCTTTTTATAATGGCCGACGACCATACGTCTCAAGCTTGGGGGATTTATGGTGGTATTTTAGAAGATTATGTACATACGCCCAACATAAAAAGGTTGGCAAAGGAGGGCACGGTACTTGAAAATTGCTTGGTTTCAAATTCCATTTGCACTCCTAGTCGAGCAACAATTCTTACCGGGCAGTATAGCCACGTTAATGGCGTGACAACCTTAGGTGCCGGATTGTCTCCTCAATATAACAACATTGCCAAAGAGCTTCAAAAAGGAGGGTATCAAACATCGGTAATTGGTAAATGGCATCTTAAACAAGAGCCTGCAGGTTTTGATTACTATTGTGTGCTTCCAGGTCAAGGTGAGTATTGGAATCCCGTAATGAAAACCAAAGAAAACTGGGAAGATTACTATGCTGGAGGAAAACAATATGAAGGATTTAGCACAGACTTAATAGCGGATAAAACTATTGATTGGATAGAGAACAGGGATAAGGATAAACCCTTTATGGCCATGTGCCACTTTAAAGCTACCCACGAACCTTTTGATTACCCGGAAAGATTTAGCGATTTAAACAAAGATGTAGATATTCCAGTACCAGCTTCAATTTATGATAAAGGCGCAGAAACTACAGGAAGGTCTTTCAAAGGACAGTCTATTGATAATCTAAAAAAACGCTATTTAGAGGCCACGGCAGACCCATCATTGCGAAAAGATTTTATGAATTATCCTGATTTGCCATTTTCGGTAGACGGACTATCGAACGATGAAGCACGGTACAAGACCTATCAGAAATACGTTAAAGATTTTATGCGCTGTGGGGCTGCCGCCGATGATAATATTGGTAAGCTTTTAGATTATCTGGAAGAGTCCGGTCTTGCAGAGAATACAGTGGTCATTTACACTGCGGATCAAGGTTATTTCTTAGGGGAACATGGCTGGTTTGACAAGCGGTTAATTTTTGAAGAATCTATTCACATGCCTTTCGTAATCAGGTATCCAAAAGAAATAAGGGCTGGAGCAAGAAACAAGGACTTAATAGAGAATGCAGATTTCTCGGCACTTTTTGCAGATTATGCCGGTATAGATTATCCGGAAACAATGCAAGGCCGCAGTTTTCGGGAAAATTTAAAGGGCAATACTCCGGATGATTGGAGGACGTATGGCTACTACCGGTATTGGGACCATTCCAAAGATCGCCCAGGTCATTTTGGTATTAGGGGCGAACGCTATAAGCTTGCATTTTTCTACGGAAATGGATTAAAAGTTAACGAGTATACAGCTGAAGAGCAACCTACTCAATATTGGGATTTCTATGATTTGCAAGAAGACCCGAATGAATTGCACAATGCATATGAAGATGAAAAATATCAGGATATCATCACAGAGATGAAAACTGAGATTCTAGCTCAAAGGGAAGCATTGGGAGATACAGATAAGGAGAATGCCGAAGTACTTGAAATTATCAAAGCGTATTGGAATGAATAACCGCTAAAAATCTGATTTGAGAATTTTTTATTGGTTTATCCAGAACTTACGAGATACATAGTAGTAAAAAGAACACTATATGAAAAGTATAAATAAATTCACCCTTATTTGGGTACTCATTCTTGGTCCTGTACTTCTAAGCGGACAAGAAAATATGCACTTATCCTATGATGTGCCTGCCACAGAATGGACCGAAGCTTTGCCAGTTGGTAATGGAAGCCTTGGAGCAATGATTTTTGGTGGTGTGGAGCAAGAACATCTTCAATTTAACGAAGAAACGCTTTGGGCAGGAGAACCACATGATTATGCACATAAAGGCGCTGGCGAGCATCTAGCGGAAATAAGAAAATTACTTTCGGAAGGAAAGCAACTAGAAGCTCAGGATTTAGCTACGAATGAATTTATGAGCGTGCCTATTAAACAGGTTCCTTATCAACCTTTCGGTGATTTATATTTAAATTTTCCAAACCATAAAAATTTTGAAAACTACAATAGAAAACTGGACTTGTCCAATGCCGTTAGTAGTGTTTCTTATACTGTAGATGGTGTTGATTAT
Source organism: Zobellia nedashkovskayae (assembly GCF_015330125.1). NCBI lineage: Bacteria > Pseudomonadati > Bacteroidota > Flavobacteriia > Flavobacteriales > Flavobacteriaceae > Zobellia > Zobellia nedashkovskayae. The sequence continues at coordinate 2,205,093 of NZ_JADDXR010000002.1, forward strand.
GAGAGAAAAGTCCTTTCTAGTTTCCCTGATCAGTTATTGGCCGTACAAGTTTCATCCAGTAAGTCCAAAGTTTTGAATTTTGAGGTTTGGATGGATGCCTTGCATGAAGATAAGCAGGTAACTTCTGCAGGTTCATCGCAGACCCTTAAGGTAAAAGTAAAAGACGGGGCATTAAGAGGGGTAGCTACATTCAAGGTACAAACTGATGGAAAGTTGACAACTATAGAAGGTAAACTAACAATTTCCAAAGCTTCATGGGCTACCATTTACTTGACAGCGGCTACCAATTATGTGAATTACAACGACGTTACAGGAAACCCGGAAGCCAAAGTAGATGAGGTATTGTCCAAAATTGAAGGAGAGAAATTTAGTAGCATTGAAAAAAATCATATAGAAGATTACCAGTCACTTTATAATCGTTTAAAAATAGATTTAGGTGATAATGGGCGGTCCAAAAAGCCAACGAACCAGCGCATCTATGATTTCTGGAAAGACCCCAATGACCCACAATTGGTGGCGCTCTATGTGCAGTATGCTAGATATTTGCTAATATCAAGCAGCAGACCGGGTACAAAACCAGCTACCTTACAAGGTATCTGGAACCACAAATTAAATCCACCTTGGTTCAGCAGTTATACCACCAATATAAATGTAGAAATGAACTATTGGCCGGCGGAGATGGTTAATCTTAGTGAATGTCACGAACCCTTATTTGGATTGATAAAAGACCTTTCTGAAACCGGTAAAACCGTAGCAAAAGAACATTACAACGCAGAAGGGTGGATTGCGCACCATAACGTAGATATTTGGCGTGGAGCTGCACCGGTAAATGCATCTCACCATGGTATCTGGTTAGGAGGAGGAGCATGGTTGAGTTCGCATATTTGGGAGCATTACCTCTTTACCCAAGATAAAGAATTTCTTAGAGAGTATTTTCCTATTATAAAAGAATCGGCATTGTTCTATTCTCAATTTTTATACGAAGACCCCAAGACAGGATATCTTATCAGTTCACCATCTAACTCTCCAGAAATAGGAGGTTTGGTAGCAGGCCCCACAATGGACCATCAATTGATAAGAGCTTTGTTCAGAACAGTTATTTCTGCTACTGAAATTTTGGAAGAAGACCAAGGTTTTGCAGGAAAGCTATCTGATATGTTACCCAGAATAGCACCTAATAAAATAGGTAAACACGGTCAGTTACAAGAGTGGATGGAGGACCGTGATGATCCTGAGAACCACCACAGACATGTATCTCATTTATGGGCAGTACACCCTGGAAACGAAATCAATTGGGAAGAAACTCCTGAATTGATGAAAGCGGCAAAACAATCTTTGGAATATAGAGGCGATAACGGAACAGGATGGAGCTTGGCATGGAAAATCAATTTTTGGTCCAGGTTCAAAGATGGTAATAGAGCGTATAGATTAATGCATAAACTTTTGAGTCCTGCAGAAGAGCCTTTACGCGAGACAAGTGGAGGTTCGTATCCTAACCTTTTTGATGCACATCCACCATTTCAAATAGACGGAAATTTTGGCGGCACTTCTGGCATTTTAGAAATGCTAGTACAAAGTCAAATGGGAGAAATAGAAATTTTACCTGCCCTTCCCGATGCATTGCCAAATGGAGAAATATCAGGTCTAGTAGCCCGTGGTGGTTTTGAAATTTCCCTAAAATGGAAAGATTCAGAAATGGAATCCTTAGAAGTTTTGTCTAAAAACGGGTCTGATTGTAAAATTGAATATAAAGGGAAAACCATAGCCTTCGGGACGGAAGTTGGTAAAAAATATAAGTTTAACAAAGAGCTAAAATAGCTTGTAAAAATAAAGAGATGAGATTATTAGTACTTTCTTTTATGTTTTTGGTTGCAGCGGTTCCTAATGTTTTGGGACAGAATAAAACCAAAAAACCGAATGTAATTATATTTTTCGTTGATGATCAAGGGTATGAAGATGTTGGGGTGTTCGGTTCTCCATTAATTAAGACCTCCAATTTAGATGGAATGGCGGAAAACGGAATGAGGTTTACAGACTTTTATTCCGCATCTCCAGTTTGTTCTCCTTCTAGAGCTGCTTTGTTGACCGGAGCGTACCCAGTTCGGGTAAACGTGCCTAGAGTGTTATGGCCAAATAGAGAAGGTGGCCTTTCCAATAAAGAGTTGACGCTTGCCGATATGCTTAAAACTAAAAACTACGCAACCGCTTGTATAGGAAAATGGCATCTTGGAGATGAGGCACAGTACCTACCAATAAAACAAGGTTTTGATTCTTATTATGGCATTCCTTTTAGTAATGATATGTCCGTTAATCCAAAATCTAAAGTGGCTGAAAATATTCTTTTTAGAGAGGGAATGACCATAGATAGCCTACGGGAAGAGAAATGGAGAAAAGGACAAGTACCTTTGTTCAGACAAGATGAGGTTATAGAATATCCTGTAGACCAGACGACGCTAACGCAAAGATATACAGAAGAAGCGCTTGGTTTTATTACGGATAATAAAGACAATCCTTTCTTTCTTTATGTTGCCCAAACCATGCCACATATTCCTTTATACGCCTCTGAAAATTTCAAAGGAAAGAGTGCCCGCGGATTGTATGGTGATGTTATAGAGGAATTGGACTGGAGCATGGGTGAAATTTTAAAAACCTTGGAGACTTTGGGGATTGATGATAATACCTTGGTCATTTTTGCATCTGACAATGGGCCGTGGAAACTTAAAAATGGACATGGTGGTAGTGCATATCCTTTACGAGGGTACAAGTTCAATACCTATGAAGGTGGTATGCGCGTGCCGATGATTGCACAATGGAAAGGACAAATACCGGCTCAGACCGTGTGTTCAGAAGTTACATCTACTATAGATATTTTACCTACTGTAGCGTATCTAACGGATAGCGAGCTACCCGATGAAAAGATAGACGGTAATAATATATGGCCTATTCTACAGGGGAAAAACAAAAAATCACCACACACAAAAACGGGTTTCTACTATTACAAGGATACCATTGTAGAAGCGGTTCGGAAAGAAAATTGGAAACTACGTAGAGTTGAAGGGGAAATAGAACTTTTCAATTTGGCCGATGATATTTCCGAGACGACCAATGTTGCCTCTTCCAATCCCAAAAAAGTAAAAGAGCTGACTAAGATGTTAGAAGATTTTGATGCGGAATTAAAAACAGATGTCAATAGATATCAATACTAAATAATCTAGAGTGAAATACCTGAATCAAATTACTAAAGTTGTATTCTTTACCATTGCAGTCATAGCCATTTTTGCCTATACGAACGAGGAAGGAAAAACGCCTATTTATAAAAATCCCGATGCACCAATAGAGGATCGTGTAAACGATCTTTTAAGCAAAATGACGTTGGAAGAAAAATTCTGGCAAATGTTCATGATCCCGGGAGATTTGTCTGATGGGAAGGAAAAATACAAGCATGGTATTTTTGGTTTTCAAGTCTCCTCAAAAGGTAAGAATGATAATGCCGCGGAACAGTTGATGGATTACGGTCCGTCTGGGAGTGCGGAGGAAATGACCAATAAAATCAATGAGATTCAAAAATATTTCTTAGAAGAGACAAGATTGGGTATCCCGATTATTCCTTTTAATGAAGCGTTACACGGCTTGGCTCGTGATGGAGCAACGGTGTTTCCGCAAGCAATAGCGTTAGCTGCAAGTTGGGATACCACTTTGGTGGGCAATGTGGGGCGTGCCGTTACAAAAGAAACAAAAACTAGGGGCATACGTCAGATTCTCTCACCAGTTCTGAATATTGCAAGAGACGTTAGATGGGGTCGTACCGAAGAAACCTATGGAGAAGATCCTTTTTTGACCACACAAATGGCAAAGTCGTACATCGGGGCATTTGAGCGCGAAGGGGTCATTACAACACCCAAGCATTTTGTGGCCAATGTAGGTGCCGGTGGTAGAGATAGTTATCCAATTGATTTTAATGAGCGTATTCTTGAAGAAGTTTATTTTCCTGCTTTTAAAGCGGTATTTAAAGAAACGGGCGCACGTTCTGTTATGACATCTTACAACTCTTTGAACGGTGTACCCTGTACATCAAACGAATGGCTTTTAAGAAAGAAATTAAAAGAAGAATGGGGGTTTGAAGGCTTTGTTATTTCTGACGCCGGAGCTACTGGTGGCGCCAATGTGCTCCATTTTACGGCCAAAGATTATGCAGAGGCTACGGAAGATGCTGTTGAGGCTGGTTTGGATGTGTTATTCCAAACAAGCTATAATCATTATCCTTTATTTTGGGAAGCTTATGAAAAGGGAATGGTAGATATAAAGGCCATAGATGAAGCGGTTTCCAGGATATTAAAAGCCAAATTTGAGCTTGGACTTTTTGAAGACCCATATGTAAATGCAAAAGATGCCGCCTTTTGGAACGGTCATAAAGACCATCAAGATTTGGCACGCGAAGCTGCATCAAAATCCATGGTATTGCTAAAAAATGAAAATGAAGTTTTGCCTATCGATAAAAAGGAAAAAGTAGCTCTTATCGGATACGATGCCAAAGCGGCAAGATTGGGTGGTTACAGTGGACCAGGGAATGAAATTGTCTCTATCTACGATGGTTTGGTGTCAAAGGCAGGACAGGGTAATATAAAGTATGTCCCAGGAGTGTCCATAAAAGAAGAAAACTACACAATTGTTAAAAAAGACTTTTTATCGACTGAAAAATCAGGGAAGAAAGTAGAAGGGCTTTCCGCCGCATATTTTGATAATATAGCATTGACAGGTAAACCAAGAGTAGAACGCATAGATAAGGAGGTAGCTTTTTCATGGACACTTTTTTCTCCACACGAAGATTTGCCGTACGATTGGTTTTCTGTTCGTTGGAACGGAAAAGTAAAAGGTCCAAAAAATGGTAACGTCAATATTGGAGTCGAGGGCAACGACGGTTATCGCATGTATCTAGATGGTAAATTGTTCATTGACAATTGGAAAAAAAAATCATATAATACCATTGTAAAACCTTTTGAATTTGAAAAGGATAAGGAGTACGATATCCGAGTTGAGTTTTACGAATCTGCTGGAAACACAAAAATAAAATTGGTTTGGGATGCCGGTATTGTACAAGAATATAAAAAGCAGATAAACGATGCCGTAGAAGCGGCTAAAAATGCAGATATAGCTGTGGTTACTGCAGGTATAAATGAAGGGGAGTTTCGTGATCGTGCACTGTTGGATTTGCCCGGTCATCAAGAAGAATTGATAAAAGCGGTGGCGGCAACGGGTACCCCAACTGTAGTAGTATTAGTAGGTGGTAGCGCAATAACCATGGCAAATTGGATTGACGATGTAGACGGAATTTTGATGGCATGGTATTCCGGTGAAAATGGCGGTAATGGCTTTGCCGATATTCTTTTTGGTGATGTCAATCCTGCAGGAAGATTACCGGTTACTTTTCCTGTAGATGTAGCGCAATGTCCTTTGTACTATAATAACAAGCCCACTGGTAGGGGCGACAATTACCATAATCTTACAGGGCAACCTTTGTTTCCGTTCGGCTATGGTCTAAGTTATACCTCTTTTGAGTATTCCAATTTAAAATTTAGTAAAGCGACCATAACCGCTAATGAAAGTGTAACGGTTAGTTGTTCTATTAAAAATAACGGAGCTGTTGTTGGTGATGAGGTGGTTCAATTGTACATAAGAGATGAGTTGGCTTCTGTAGTAAGACCGATTAAAGAATTAAAGGGTTTTCAGCGTATTTCACTAGAACCTGGTCAATCTAAAAATGTTGTTTTTGAGCTTGGAGAAGAAGAACTTTCCATGCTTAATATTGATTTAAATAGAATTGTAGAACCCGGAGATTTTAGAATTATGCTCGGGTCTTCTTCCAAGGATATTAGGTTGAGAGGGTTTGTGAAAGTGAATGCTAATTGAAGATAGATAGAATGAAACGATCGGATTTTTTGAAAAAAGTAGGCGTAGGTGGTGTCGGTTTGGCATTGCTACCTCAGGTATATTCTTGTGCAACAAAAAAGGAGAATGATAGGGCCAAAGCTGCTTGGGAAGAATTAAGATCACATGCCAACCCTGTTTTTCATTATGTATATCCAAAGAAAGGGCTGTCTAATGTATTGTTGTACGGAGACTCTATTTCAATAGGATATACGCCTTCGGTAAGAAAGGAACTTGAGGCCAAAGCCGCGGTTTTTAGAATTTACCAAAACGGTATGTCTAGCAATGATTTTATAGCTAAAATGGATAAAATGGAACAAACCATGTTCAAGCCCTATTTAAAAGGAGGTTGGGATTTTGAATGGGACGTAATTCATTTTAATGTGGGGCTTCACGATTTAAAATATATGGGTCCTGATGGACTAGATAAAGAGGATGGTAAAGTAGTCTCTGAGATTTCAAAATACAAAGAAAATCTTACGGCAATATGCGAATACCTTCAACGCAAATTCCCTAATACAAAATTGATTTTCGCGACCACGACCCCGGTACCGGAAAATGCCAATGGTAGGTTTGCCGGAGATGCCATAAAATACAATGTTGCGGCTCGAGAGGTTTTAAAAAATTATCCAGCTATAAGTATAAACGACCTATACGATTACACTTTGCCGCATCATGAAGAATGGATGGTAGAACCCGGAAATGTTCATTACAACCAACTAGGAAGAACAAAGCAGGGCAAGCGGGTTGCGCAAGTAATTTTGGAACAATTAAATCAGTAATACATGCATAAATTTATAAGTTATATAATCGTTTTTTCTACTTTGGTCTTTGGTTTGCCGGCCTTCGCTCAGGAATCTTTTTTTATACCGCAACCGGAGTCTGTTTCTTTTACAGAAGGAGCTTTTCAGCTAGATGAAAATGTAAAAGTCATTGTGCCCAAAAAATTACAGGGAACGTTAATTCCTTATTTAGCGGAAAAGTTTCAAAACGATTTAAAGCTAAACCTGACATATTCCTACAAAGAAGCAAATCGTGACGAAAAGTATATTCTCTTTAAATTAATTAAGAAATCAGAATTACAGGATGAAGGTTATCAACTAGAGGTGACGCCAGAATCAATAACGGTTACGGCCAAGGATTACCCAGGACTTTTCAATGGTTTTCAGACTTTAAGACAAACCTTTCCTATAGAAAATTCAAGAACAATAGAGATACCAGCCATGTCGGTTACGGATAATCCTAGATTTGGTTGGCGCGGAATTATGTTAGATGTGTCTCGGCATTTTCAGACTAAAGAATATATCTTAAAACAGATTGATGTGCTTTCAGCATATAAGGTAAATAAATTTCATTGGCATTTGACTGATGATCAAGGATGGCGCATAGAAATTAAAAAATATCCAAACCTTACAGATAAAGGTGCATGGAGAGGAGATAGAACAGGAATCACCTGGTGGGAACGCGATAAGGCGACTGCAGAAGAACCTAAAACCGTAGGAGGGTTCTATACTCAAGAAGATATAAAAGAAGTTATAGCCTACGCCAAAATTCGCAATGTAGAGGTAATTCCAGAGATAGATATTCCCGGTCATAGTAAAGCACTGGTAGCCTCTTATCCAGAGTTATTCTGTTATAATGATGCAGAGGCTAATTTTGAAGTAGCCGTAGGAGGTAAGGCTCCAGATAATGCTGTTTGTGCCGGAAAAGAATACACATACGAATTTTTGGAAGGTGTAATTGAGGAAATTGCTGCGTTGTTTCCTTCAGAATACCTCCATATTGGTGGTGATGAGTGTAATAAAAGCAATTGGAAAAAATGTCCGTACTGCCAAAAGGTAAAAACGGATAACGATTTTAAAGATGAAGAAGAGTTGCAGAGTCATTTCATTCAGAAAATACATAAAATAGTAAAAGCACAAAAGAAGACCATGATTGGTTGGGATGAAATTTTAAGTGGAAACGGTGCGCCTGGCGCTACCATTATGGCATGGAGAAGAGGTACCTATACTCCTCAAATTACAGCTCCCCAAAATGGATATCCAACGATAATGACTTCCTATAAATATATGTATATAAGTCAGATTCAAGGTGCTACAATTTCTGAGCCAGAAGGGCCTAAAGTAGTACTTCCGGTATCAAAAGTGTACAGCCATGACCCCATGCCTAAAGAATTAACGGCTGAACAACAAGCTTTGGTTCTTGGTAATCAGGCAAGTCTGTGGGCAGAATTCACCCCTACTGAAGAACATAACGAATACATGTTATACCCGCGTGCTCTGGCAAGTGCAGAGGTGTCGTGGAGTAAACCTGAAAATAAAAACTGGCTAAGATTTCAGAATGCACTAGGAGCGTATCATTTTGAAAAATTAGAAAAGACAGGTATTAACGTCTCTAAAAGTGTATTCAGTGTTTACCCTTCATATGCTATAGACGAATTAAAAAATCAAGCGATTGTTTATCTACAGACGGAAACAGAAGGCAATGCTATTCATTACACACTTGATGGTGAAAACCCTACCTATCAGAGTGAAAAATATATTAGTGAATTTAGAACAGAAGCCAAAACCCTATTGAAAGCAGGAATTTTTAATGCGGATGGCAAACTATTGGGCAAAGTATTGGAAATAAGATTAAAATGAGAAATATTAAATTGATAGTGAGAACGGTAGTATTATTTCTAATTGGATTTCAACTAATACAGGCGCAAGAACAGCCTAATATCGTTTATATATTATGTGACGATTTAGGCTATGGAGATATTCAAGTTTTAAACCCTGAAAAAGGAAAAATTTTAACACCTCAAGTTGATGCTTTTGCTAAAGAATCTATGACGTTTACCGATGCACATTCAGCCTCGGCAGTTTGTACACCATCAAGATATGCGATTTTAACGGGCCGTTACTCTTGGCGTTCTAGGTTGCAACAAGGTGTCTTAAGTGGTGGCGATGAATTAGAGCCGCTAATTTCAGAAGACCGGATGACGGTTCCTAAAATGCTTAAAAAATCTGGATATAAAACAGCGGCTATTGGCAAGTGGCATCTTGGATTTAAGTTTGTGGATAACGAAGGTAATCCTGTACAGGTATATGATGGTAAAAAGGTTGTGGGACCGGCAATTGGATCAACCGTACCTAACGGACCAATCTCACGTGGTTTCGATTCTTATATTGGTTTTCATCATTCTAGAGTTATGAAAACCGTAATTAAAGATGATAAAGTAGTCAATAAAATGGAGCCCATAAAAATGTTACCGTTTTTAGCTGCTCATGCAGAAGAATACATAGATAGGGAGTCTAAATCTAAAGAACCATTCTTTATGTATTTAGCTTTAAACTCACCACATAGTCCGGTAGTACCTTCCGAAGCATGGCAAGGAAAAAGCGGTATGGGTGCTTATGCGGATTTTGTGATGGAAACGGATGATGTAGTCGGCAGAGTTTTGGATGCATTGGAAAAAAATGGCATTGCGGACAATACTTTGGTGTTCTTTACCAGTGATAACGGTTGTTCGGAACCAGTTTCAAAAGCAAAACAATTGGAAAAGAATTATGGTCACTATCCAAGTGCGGATTTTAGAGGTTATAAATCGGATATTTGGGAAGGTGGCCATCGGATTCCGTTTATCGTGAAATGGCCTGGTGTAATAGAACCCGGTACTACCAATAATCAGCTTATCTCCCAAACTAGTTTAATGGCAACCGTTGCACAAATTGCCGGTGTTGCCCTAGATGATTCCACAGGGGTAGATTCGTACAGCATACTGCCTATATTGAAAAATAGAAAAACCAAAACGGATTACAAGTTGGTGGTGCATCATTCTATTAACGGCAAGTTTTCTATACGTAATAAGAAATGGAAATTAGAGCTTACACCTGGCTCCGGGGGGTGGAGTAATCCAAAGGATAATAAAGCTATTGAAAAAGGATTGCCGGCCATTCAATTATACAACATGCGGAAAGACCCTAGTGAAACTACAAATGTGTCCGCAAAACATCCCAAGTTGGTAGAAAATCTAACCACAGAGTTGGTAGAAATCGTTGAAAGCGGACGGTCAACTTCAGGAACGGAACAAGATAATGATGTACTCGTAGATATCTTCAAGAAAAATGGAGCGAAACAAGCTGCAGCACACTAAAAATTAGAACCAAGGGTATATATGAAGGTTAAGAATATTAAAATATTAGTTTGTGTTAGCGTACTATTATCTAGTCTCGTTATAGCCTGTTCTTCCTCAAATGTAGAGAAAAAGATAGTTCAGCAAGATGAAGTAGCAGAGAAAATCGGAAAGCAGGCGGTGGATTATATAGACCCTATAATCGGTGCGGTCACGTATGGTAAAAAGTCAAAAGATGCCCATGGTTTTGGCAAAACTTTTCCTGGTGCGGCCACACCATTTGGTCTGGTACAATTGAGTCCGGATACGTTTACGGGAGGTGATAATGGACCGGGTTATTCTTACGAACACCCAACTATGGAAGGATTCAGTTTTACTCACATGAGCGGAATCGGCTGGTTTGGAGATTTGGGTAATTTTCTGGTTACCCCAACGGTAGGCGCATTACAAACAAATCGTGGTGTACCCGAGGAACCGGAAAGTGGTTACCGTTCCCGTTATTCTCATGATAGCGAAATTACTCAGGCAGGTTATTATGCGGTTACCTTAGACGACTATAAAGTCAAAACAGAACTTACAGCAGCACCAAGAGCCGGAATTATTCGGTTTACGTATCCTGAAAGCGATAGTTCTCGTGTACAGATTGATTTATCGCGTAGAGTTGGTGGAACATCAACAGAGCAATACATAAAAATAGTAAACGAAAATACGATTGAGGGTTGGATGAAATGTCCGCCAGAAGGTGGTGGCTGGGGAGCAGGTGCGGGTAATGCCGATTATGTGGTTTATTTCTATTGCCAGTTTAGCAAACCTTTAAAGGATTATGGTATTTGGAGTGCAGATTTACCTGATGTAAAACGAAAAATGCGTTGGATAAGAAAGGACAACTACCAAGATGCGGTAAAAAACGCCAAGATTTATACGAATAAAACAGAAATGCAAGGAAAGCATCTAGGTTTCTATTCAAACTTTAATACTCAAGAGGGTGAGGAAGTTTTAGTAAAGAGTGGGATTTCCTTTGTCAGTATAGACGGAGCTAAAGAGAATTTAGAGCACGATATTAATCACTGGGATTTTGATAAAACCAGACAAGAAGCTAGAGCTCTTTGGAGCAAATCCATAGAAAACATTTCGGTGAAAGGAGCTTCGGATAGAGAGAAAACCATTTTTTACACCTCTCTTTATCATACTTTAATAGACCCAAGGGCATTTTCCGATGTAAATGGTAATTATATGGGTGCCGATAAAAAAGTACACCAGACCAAAGATTTTACATACCGTACCATTTTTAGTGGTTGGGATGTTTTCCGTTCGCAATTTCCTTTACAGACCATTATTAATCCAAGCTTAGTAAATGACGAGATTAATTCACTCTTACAAATGGCAGAATTGAGTGGTCGCGAATATTTACCACGTTGGGAAATGCTAAACTCGTATTCAGGGGTTATGTTAGGTAATCCTGCGGTTTCCGTAATTAACGATGCGTACCAGAAAGGCATCCGTAATTACGATGTGGAAAAAGCATTTCAATATTCTTTAAATACGGTTAATAATACAGGAAATGGCGAGTTGGGATATTCAAATAAGCATATATCAAAAACCTTAGAATACGCGTATTCCGATTGGTGTTTGGCTACTATGGCCGAGTCTTTGGGAAAAAAAGAAATAGCCAGTGAATATTTTAAACGTAGTAAAAACTATAAAAACATCTGGAACGATGAGGTTAGTTGGTTCAGGGCAAAAGATAGTACAGGTACGTGGTTAGATTGGGAAGGGAAAACAAAACATGGTCAAGGCTGTATAGAAAGTAATCCATACCAACAAGGATGGTTCGTTCCGCATGATATTGATGGTTTAAAAGATTTAATGGGAGGGGAAGAAGCTTTTAAAGATGAACTGGTTTCGTTCTTTGATAACACTCCAGAAGATTTTCTGTGGAATAATTATTACAACCACCCAAATGAGCCGGTACACCATGTACCATTTATGTTAAACGAAGCAGGGATGCCGCATCTAACGCAGAAATATACACGAACTATTTGTAATGATGCCTATGGAACTGATGCCTTTGGATTGTGTGGAAACGAAGACGTAGGGCAAATGTCCGCTTGGTATGTTTTAGCATCCATAGGAATTCACCCTATAAATCCTGGTGATAATAAATATCAAATAACAAGTCCAGTATTCAACGAAGTCGAAATCAAGTTAGATAGCGATTATTATACCGGTAAAACCTTCAAAATTATAGCAAACAACAATTCAGAAAAAAATATCTACATACAGTCCATGAAATTAAATGGCAAAAATTTAGATAGGTATTGGATTACCCATGATGAAATAACCCGGGGAGGTATATTAGAAATGGAGATGGGACCAGAACCTGTAAAACAATAAGATGTAATGAAAAATTTGATAATTAATACCGCACGTATTACTGTACTTGTACTGTTTTTGGGCTCATGTTCTCAAAGCAAAGACCAAGAAGATAAAATTAGCATTTCGTCATTATTAAATGAAATGATAGATCGCGATGCAATAACCAAATTTCCAACAAAGGATTTTCGTTTAAAACAAGAAAGTAGTTACAACAGAGCATCAAAAACAACAAATGATACGGTTGGCTGGTTTATAAATCAAGATTTCAACAGAAAAAATAAAGAAGAAGATCAAAATTTCATTCGAACCGAAGAAATTAACGGACAAAAAGAATGGGTAATAATGGATCATCAAGGTCCTGGTGCTATAGTTCGTACATGGATGCCTTTTTTAAACGCTCAAAAACCAACAACAACCAGTATTGTCAAAATTTATTTAGACGGAGCTAAAGAACCAACTTTGCAAGGAAATATGTTGGGACTTTTGAATGGCACAGGTTTGTTTCCTTTTCCTTTTGCCCATAAATCATTGCGATCATCGGTTTCTTTTTTTCCTATTCCTTATGCCAAAAGTTGTAAGATAACAGTAACCGAAAAACCATTTTTCTATCAATTCACGTATCGCGAGTATGATGAGGGAACCAAAATTAAAACCTTCACTTTTAAAGATTTTAAAGAGGAAAATACTTTAATTAAAAAAGTGGGTGATGCTTTATTGGCTCCGGAAAAAATAACAGAAGGAAAACATTTTACATTATCGGAAACCTTAAATACAGGTGAAGAAAAATCTGTTGAATTAACTTCTGGTACAAATGCTGTTCGAGGTTTATCATTAAAATTAGATAGTTATAAAGATTCTACGATTACACGATCGGTAGTTTTAAAAATGGAGTTTGATGGGCAAGAAACAGTATGGATTCCTATTGGCGATTTTTTTGGATGCGGTATTGGTTTAAACCCTTTTCAAGGGTGGTACAGAACTGTTGCAAATGACGGAACGATGTCCAGTAGATGGGTGATGCCATATCAAAAAAATGGAAAAATCTCTGTTATTAATCTTGGCAATAATCCTATTAATATAAACCTAGAAGCTGTAGTTGGCGCTTATACCTGGGATAAAAATAGCATGTATTTTAATGCAGCTTGGAGAGGTGAATATCCGGTTTCAACAAGACCGTTTTCAGATTGGAATTATGTTACGCTAAAAGGTAGGGGAGTGTATGTAGGTGATGCTTTAACCATATGGAATCCTGTAAAGAGATGGTGGGGCGAAGGTGATGAAAAAATTTGGGTAGATGGAGAAGATTTTCCTTCGATTTTCGGAACCGGAACAGAAGACTATTATGGATATTCTTGGGGAGGCATGAGCAATGATTTTTATGAGCACCCATTTCATGCACAGCCAAACTCCAATAAATACAATAAAATCAATAGAAAAACCGAAGCGGAGATTGGTGATAGAAACACCCAAAAATACAGTACGGAAACACGAACCCGTGCTTTGGACGGTATGCCATTTGGCAGCTCGCTGCAACTAGACATGGAAATTTGGAGCTGGACTGATTGTGATATGGAATACGGTGTAGGGGTATATTGGTATGGCGATGCGGCTACAAAATCGAATCGAAAAGGAGACCCGGAGGCCGTGAAAGATTTGTTGGGTGCCACCAAAATAATTATAGAGGAATAATTAATATTAAAGAGATTAACTAGAAATTAAACTGAACAGATGAAAAAGTTACTTTTATTAGCCGTATTAACCATAATGGTGAACCAAGTTGGCGCACAGGTAAAATACGAATACCTTATGCCAGAGTACACACCTACAGAAGGTAATCTTCAGGCTCGAAAAGAGTTTCAGGATATGAAATTTGGTATGTTCATTCACTGGGGCGTATATAGCGTTTTAGGTGATGGAGAATGGGTGATGTACCAACAGAAAATAAAGCTGGATACGTATAAAAAACTACCTAAATTTTTTGACCCAGAGGATTTTGATGCCGATGAATGGGTAAAAATTGCTAAGGCTGCAGGTATGAAATACATAACTATTACCTCTAGACACCATGATAGTTTTAGCATGTTCGATACGGATGCTACCGACTATGACATTATAGATGCAACCAGATTTGATAGAGATCCATTAAAAGAGTTGGCTGAGGCTTGTAAGAAGGAAGGCATAAAATTGAATTTCTATTACTCACTTCTAGATTGGGCACGTGACGATTATAAAAATGGAAAAAAAGGCGATGAAGAAGCTTGGGGCGATTATGTGAAATTCATGAAAGCGCAACTTACGGAACTACTTACCAATTATGGCGAAATAGGCTGTATTTGGTTCGATGGACATTGGGATAGAAAAAAGGCCAATTGGAATTATGATGAACTTTATTCGTTGATTCATGAATTGAGTCCAAATACCTTAATTGCGAACAATCACCACATACAGCCTATTCCGGGAGAAGATATTCAAACCTTTGAAAGGGATTTACCAGGAGAGAATAAAGGAGGATATAGCGCTGGTGTAGAGATTAGCCCATTGCCTTTAGAATCTTGTGCTACTATGGCTAAAACATGGGGTTTTGATTTAAACGACACAAAGTTTAAGACCACGAAACAATTGGTTCATTTTTTGGTAAAGGCAGCAGGAAAAAATGGAAATCTTTTACTTAACGTAGGCCCTATGCCAAACGGCGAAATTCAACCAGAATTTGTATCTACATTGAAAGAAATGGGAGAGTGGGCCACAAAATATGGGGAGTCTATTTACGGAACAAGAGGGGGTGTGATCAAAACTCAAGATTGGGGAACAATTACTAAAAAAGAAAATACCTTATACGTTCACGTTTTAGACGCTCCTACCGAACCCTACATTTTTATTCCTGAACTTATGGAAAAGATAAAGTCCGTTTCTTCTTTTGATGGTGCTACCAAAATTAAATTCAAGCAAGTTAAAGAGGGGATTTTTCTATATCCTGCATCACTTGATGACGAAAGTATCGATACTATTTTCAAAATGGAAATCAGATAGAAAACAAGATGTCGCTTATGCGTTCAAATATGAAATTCTTACAAATGAAGAATCAGAAATTATTCTTAGCACTGGCACTAATTACAGTGTTATCTGCATGTACATCACCTAACCCATCGTTTAAAAAAGAAGATATTTCATTACTGCCCAAGCCAACAAGTTTTGATTTGGGTGAAGGTTCTTTCAGGGTTACATCTGATACCAAATTGGTTGTCAGTGATGAAATGCACAAGAAAGCGGCAAATTCTTTGACGAACTTGTTTTCTAAAGCTGCTGGATTTTCTTTAGAACACACGGCCGAAAGTATTGAGCAAAGCATAGTTTTTACTACTATTTCAGGTATGAAAAAGGGAGAATATATGCTTGATGTACATCCGAATGAAATTACGGTTGAAGCATCCCATGAAAACGGATTCTTCAATGCTGTCCAGACCCTACGCCAATTGCTTCCTGCTGAAATTGAATCTGCAGAAAAAGTTAAAGCAGAATGGCTGATTCCAACAGTGGCCATTAGTGATGAGCCACGCTTTCAGTGGAGAGGAATGCATATGGATTTTAGTCGTCATTTTTTCAAAATGGACGAGGTCAAATCCTTTTTGGATTATATGGCGCTCTACAAGATGAACACCTATCACATGCACCTTACCGATGATCAGGGCTGGCGTATGGAGATAAAAAAGTATCCGTTATTGACGGAAAAAGGTGCGTGGCGTATTCCCAATAATCAAGATACTATTTGTAATACCAGAGCCGTTGAAAATGAGCTTTATAAAATAGACGAATCCAATTTCAAAGAAGTTGATGGAGAACGAAAATACGGTGGCTTTTTCACTCAAGAAGAAATCAAGGAAATCATAGCCTATGCAGATGAGCGAAGCATTACCGTTATCCCTGAAATTGATATGCCGGGCCATTTCAAATCTGCTATAGATAATTATCCTTATTTATCGTGTAACGAAGATTCTGGCTGGGATACGGTTTTTACTTATCCTGCTTGTTTAGGTAAGGAAACGACTTATAATTTTATGAAGAATATCTTATCTGAAGTCGCTGAAATTTTTCCTTCGGATTACATTCACATTGGTGGAGATGAGGTCAATATTAAATCGTGGGAAAAGTGTCCGCATTGCCAAAAGGCAATTAAAAAACACGGTCTGTCAGACGAGCACGAATTGCAGTCTTATTTTAATAGGGATATAGAGCAATTTTTAAACTCCAAAGGGAAAAAATTATTGGGTTGGGATGAAATTGTAGAAGGCGGTCTAACCAAAGAAGCTACCATTATGTGGTGGAGGGGCTGGAGGCCAGATGCCCTGGAAAAGGCAGCTGAAAATGGAAATGAAACCATAATTACAACAACAGACGCATATTATTTTGATTATTTAAATGAAGGAAATCCTTTAGAAAGAATCTATAATTACGAGCCCGTGCCTGAAAATTTTACAGAAGAACAATCAAAAAATGTGCTAGGTATCCAGGCCAATTTATGGTCGGAATGGATACCTAATTTTAAACGATTACAGTACCAAGCTTTTCCAAGAATATTGGCAGTTGCTGAAAACGGTTGGGCTTCAGCTGAGACTAAGAGTTTTGACGACTTTAATTCAAGAGTAGAAAAGCAGTACAAGAGGTTAGATGTTCTAGATGTCCATTATTACATACCCGCCGTCAAAGGATTGGATAAAGAAATAGCCATTGTAGACAGTGCATTGGTGCCGTTAAAACTAGCTTATCCACTAGAAGGAGTTGAGATTTTTTATACTTTGGATGGAACCGTACCAACACCAGAATCCATTAAATATGAAAAGCCATTCTTGGTTGAAGACACTGTAACAATAAAAGCAAGAGCATACAGGGGTAAAATATTCAATGACCTAAAGTCTACAAAAGTAACCCGGACAACATACCGGGAAGCATCTAACGAAGTTCCTAAAACCAAGGGATTGAAAAGGTTTGTTATTAAAGGAAAACATAAGGAGGTGAAAAGTCTAAAACCGGATACCAACTTAAAAGGGGAAAAGGTAGATAGTGTTGATTTGGCAGGGTTCAAGGAAGAGAAAAGCTTTAATTTAGTGTTTCAAGGCTATTTTCACGCAGAAGAAGATGCGGTTTATGAGTTTGAAACACGTTCTGATGGCGGAGACCATTTATTGATAGGTGACGAACTGATTGTTGACAATGGCGGCTGGCACGGCCCACGAAAACGACATGGTAAAGTAGCTTTAAAAAAAGGATGGCATCCCATCTTAATTAAATATAGACCTAGTGACGATCCAAGGGTTATGAGTGTTAAATATGCTAGGCAAGGAGAAGAGCTATTGCCGATGAATAGTAGGGTTAGTGGATTTTAGCGGTTTACGACCTCTCCTAACTTTAAAACGAACAGCAAAGGATGTGCTATAACAATTTATATTTTTTAAAAAAAATACATTATCACTTTCAGGAAAGTGACTTTATTTCTACCTAATGGCCTAATGATTTGCATGGGATTACCATATTCACCAAAATAAATGGGCATTTGTACCTAACGACCAAAAGCATGGTTATTGATTGGATGCAATTCAAAACCACAATAGAAAATATAGAAAATTTGCTAGAATATTACCGTTTTGAAAATAGAAAAGATACGTTAGAATCTATTATAGAGTCTGTCATTGGTCTAGCGAAGGTTATTTAAATTGAAAGATAGTATTTCCGGTATTGAGTGACATAAATTAATGATTAGAAATATGACTAAGAGGAGTTTTACATATCGTTTCTTATGAATTTTAATATTTATAATTTACTCTTGTTGATATACCCTAGCATAGTCAATTATCATTTGTTGTGGAAAGATGCTATCGTCTATACCTTTTTGTCCTCCCCAACTACCACCAATGGCTAGGTTTAATTTTAGATGAAACGGTTGGTCAAAAGGCCATTCTGCATTGGTTTTGTGGAGGTTTATAAAGTGATGATAAACGCTGCCGTCTAGAATAAAATCTATTCTCTCTGGTGTCCATTCAATCGAATATTCATGGAAATCATCGTAAGGATTTTCTATAAAAACAGATTTGCCAACTTCGGTTCCTTTAATGTGGTTGAAAGATGTAGTATGAACGGTACCGAAAATCGAATCGTTTTGATAGCCAACGTGTTCCATGATATCTATTTCACCGCATTTTGGCCAACCTACTTCTTTCCAATTTTCGCCCAACATCCAAATAGCCGGCCAAGTTCCCGTACCCTTCGGTAATTTGGCCCGAACACTGACTTTGCCATATTTCCATTCGTTTATACCCTTGGTAGTTAAGCTGGCGGAGGAGTATTCTCCAAACTCCTTATTTTTTATCCAGTTGTCGGTTTCTTCAGAAACAAATGCCTCGTTTATTACCTTTTCCTTGTGGGCCTCTATGATGAGAAAGCCATCCTCGATACGAACGTTTTTTGGGTCGTTAGTATAGTACTGTGCTTCGTTATTTCTAATAAAACCTGTTTCGTAAGCCCAATTAGCAGATTTTGGTTTACCAGTACCATCAAATTCATCCGCCCATACCAACGTGTAGGCTTCGGGCGATTCTTCACCTGGCTCAGTGTTTGTGTTTTTCTTAGTGTTGCTTTCGCAACTGCCATCAATAAGTCCTACAAAAATTAAAATTAGAAGGTATTTGAAATTAGGGGGCTTTTGCATGAGTCTTAGTTATATATACAAGATAAGAAACTTCGGGAGAGTGTAGAGGTTGTAACTAAATTCTTCATAGAAGTACTATTTTCTGGGTTGCGATGATATTTTGAGTAGCAATTCTGGCTCGTTCGTTGTGATAAAATCAAAATCATTTTTCAAGAACCACTCCATGTCATCTTCCTCATTAACCGTCCAGGCATTTAGGGCTATTTTATTTTTTTTGGCACTAATTACCCATTCGGGATGTTTTTTAAAGACAGAAAAATAATAATCCGCACCATCAATACTATCTCGTTTTAATACTTCAGGAGATTTGCTTCCATCAAGGTATTGCGTATGTACTTCAGGGTTCAGTGCTTCCAATCTTTTTAAAATATCATAGCTAAAGCTAATGTAGATGACCATATGTTGTGCTTTGAGTTCATCTATTAACTTATAAACTTTCTCTGCAATCAAAACTCCCCTTTCCTTATTTGTTGAAGGTTTTATTTCGCAAACAAGACGGGTAGTCGTATTGTTTTGCAAGCCGGCTACAATATATTGTCTTAGGGTAGGTAGTATTTCGCCGTTTTTCAAAGGAAATCTGATTAGATTTTCATAAGAGGTATCTTCGATATTTAGGTTGGCATAATCTGGGTCATGAGTAATTATTAAAGAATCGTTTGCCGTCATACGTACATCAAATTCGCTACCTGCGTATTGCATCCGAATAGCTTCCTTTAAAGCTGCAATGGAGTTTTCCGGTAAGTTTTTGGCCTTCCATGCACCTCTGTGGGCTACCACCTTATTTTGGGACAACCCGGATGTTTTTTTTGTAGAGGAACAAGAACCAACTAGTACCATTGTCATCAATAAAAAAATAAATCTCATACGTTACATTTTAAACATTAATATTTGGGCACAGATCAAAAGATCCATGCCCAAACTTCTCAACTCAACTCAACTCAACTTAAATTAATTTTTACTCGGGTATTTTAATTGTAACCATCATTCTGTGGATAGCCAGGGCCTAACAAATCAAGATCAATCTGTGCAATAGGAAAATTGATGTAATAAGGCTTCCAATTTGTACGTGGGTCTTTTTCACCTAAATTGTCCGGAAAATATTCACCATCACCTGCATAATTTGTTATTTGTTTATCAATAACGTTTTGTCCCATTCTTTTGAGAGTAAACCATCGTTCCCCTTCAAAGGCAAGTTCTCGTGCCCGTTCATCTAAGATAGCTTGTTCATCTATAGTGGTTATGGGACTGGCTCCCGCCCTAGTTCTTACCGCATTTAAATAAGGTAAAGGGTCTCCGCTGGATCGCATAATAGCCTCTGCCGCTATCAAATAGGTCTCAGCCAATCTATAAGCTAATATGTTGCTTCTTTGAAGATAAGAATTTGGGTTATCGTCTTCTTGGGCAAACTTTATGCATGATGGATGAAGTCTTTGGTAGTATGAGGTATAGGTGTCGCTAGGGGAGCTCAAATCCGTAATAGGTTTATAGATTTTAATCTCTTGGTTGATGCTGTCGCCAGAAGTGTAATAGTATTTTAATCTAAAATAAGTATCGTCATCCCTTGTGTCATTTGGGTCCTCTGCTAGAAGGTCTAGTAAATATCGATTTGGTAATATCCTGGAGAATCCTCTGCCACCTTGGGCTATATTAGCCTCTATACCGGAAATCTGAAAGTATTGGGTAACATAGTTGGCATTCATCATGGTATTGTCTCCGCCACCCAATAGATCATCTTGAGACTGTACGACGAACAATGCTTCTGCGTTATTTCTATCACCTGAAAAAACTTCTTCCGTTGTTGGCATTAAGCTATGAGGCCCTTCTTCAATAAGCGAAACCGCTTGGTACTTTGCCTCTTCCCAATCGCCTTCCCACATGGCCACTTTGGCTTTCAGGTGTTTTGCCGTCCCTTTTGTTACGCGGCCAAAGGTATCGTTCCATTCCAAGTGTTCTATAGCGAAATCCAAGTCACTATTTAATAGTGCAAAGATTTCTTCCTTGGATGATTTATCATTAATAACATCAAAAGCATTATCTACCGTAACCGTAGTAGTTGTAACGAAAATGTTATTGAACATCCTATATAAATAAAAATAGGAGTTGGATCTAAAAAACTTGGCTTCGGCTAAAACTTTGTTTCTTGTATCGTCATCAATTTCTTCTAATTCCTCGGCAGCATTAATGATTTCAGTGGCCTTATTTGTAATGTTATAAAAATGCTTCCAAAATAACGAGGATACAAAATTAGCGCCTTGATCTACAGGAGAGACTCCTCTTTCGTATCTGCCCATTAACCCTGTATACCCCGTTCTACTAAATGCAAGATCGCTTCGGGAAGACATTAAGACAGCTCCCATAAAATCTTCGGTGCTGTTATCATATCTATCCCTGTTGAACTTATATAAGCTTACCACGCCTGATTTTAATCCGTCCTCGGTAGTATATATATAATCAGAATCTATTAAGGTGCTCGGTTGTTCCTCTAAATAGTCATCGCACGATACGGCTATAAATACTACCGTTAGTAGGGTAAATCCCTTCTTTAATTTTATGTATAGTTTTTCGGTATTCATAATTTCTTATTTTAAAATTTAACCCTTAAACCAAAAGTGAAACTTCTTGCGTCTGGATAGCCAGTGTCGGCATTTGAAAAGGTACTTCTAATATTAACTTCAGGACTATAGCCGATATAATCGGTATTGGTGAACAAATTGGTTCCGGTAACATAAAACCTAATTTGCTCAAGGTTTAAATCGGAAGTTATAGCATTGGGCAATGTGTACCCTAAACTAACCGTCCTTAATCTTACGTAAGACGCATCTCTTACAGCCAATGCATTTAAATATAGGGGAGTACTGTCAAAATCAGGTCTAGGAAATGATGTGGACGGATTCTCGGGGGTATAATAATCTACCTTTACACCATTTAGCTTTCCAGAAAGAGTGCCGCCGTTATTAAAATCAGACAAAAAGGGATTTACTTTGTTAGTACCTTCAACAGCGTAGAAATCTACAAACAAATCAAAACCTTTATACGCTATAGTAGTGGATAACGAACCGAACCATTCTGGATTGGATTTTTTATATACTCGATCCTCAAGTGTTATCTTTCCATCCGGTATTCCAGTTTCATTGCCATTAGCATCTACCCCGTTAGTATCTTTGATTTTAATATCGCCTGGTCTAAGGTTTTCCTGAGGTAACGCCGATTCGGGGTTTGCCTGTGGAGCATTGGCAAAATCTTCTCCTTCTTGCCAGATGCCATCAAACTCATATTGATAAATAACTCCAACGGGTTGTCCTACGTAATACCCATAGCTATCATCTGTCGTAACCGGGTTATTGTCTCCATCATTATAGAGTTCCAGTAATTTGTTTTTGTTCGTGGACCAATTAGTTGAAACCGACCATTTAAATTTATCGTTATCTACAATATTGGCCGTCAGATTTAATTCCACACCGGTATTTTGGAGTTCCCCTGCATTAAAGAAGGTGTATTGGTATCCTGTGGTAGAAGGCACCCCTCGGCGGAGCAATAAATCCGTTGTTCTGGCATCGTAATAATCAATATTACCTGTTAAAAGCCTATTGAACAGCGAAAAATCAAGGCCTAGGTTTAGTGTTGTTATTCTTTCGAATTTCAAATCGGTATTCGGAAGAATTACAGAAGGTGAGTAGCCTGAAAAGGATTCGCCGTCAAAAGTATAGTTTTGCCCATCTGCGGTAAATAAAGAAGTATAAGCACGCCCAAGATCATTTACTAAGGAACCGTAACTAGCCCTGAATTTTAGTTCTTGAACAGAATTTACATCTTGTAAAAAACCCTCATTATGTATTTTCCAAGCGAAGGAAGCTGCGGGATTAAAGCTCCATTTATTATCTTGTGAATTAACGGAAGCCCCATCGGCCCTAGCCGTTGCAGTTAATAGATATTTATTGTTGAGGTTGTATCTGGCCCTAGTCATAAAGGAAGCCAACCGTTGCTGGTTTTTGTCGCGTTCAACAGTTACGTTACCTACAGCATTTGAAATACCGTCATAACTTAAACTTTCATTGGTAAAACCTTGTCCTTCGGTAAATGTTCTACTGTACTTATTTTCTTGTGAAGATTGAACGAAAGTCAAATTAAGCCTATTATTTTCATTAAAGGCCTTGTCATAGGTTAATATATTTTCTATCAAATAAGACTCTATCAAACTATTGTCAATTCTAGCTATACCATTGACATCATCGCCGGCGGAACTTAATGAAGATTGATATTGTCCTCTTTCCGATGTTCTTCTGGTAAGGTTGGTCTTTAATTGATATTGTAGGTCTTTGGTAATCTGCCAAATAGGAGTAATATTTATTACATAATCATTTCCCTTTTCATCATTATCTTGCTCCCTTAAATTCCAGATAGGGTTTACTGCGGACAGTTCCTCGCCACTTGGAAATTGTGTTAGGTTACCATCTTCATCATAGGCCCTGCCCAAAGGTGAAGTTGTGATTACATTTACGTTTGCAGCCCTTTCGGTATCATCGTTCAAGATGTTTAGATCAAAATTTACTGAAAACTTATCACTGATTTTTTGATCTACATTTAAACGTAACGTTTTTCTAGTATAATTGGAAGTTGGAATAATACCTTCTTCTTTAAAATAATTAACGCTACCGAAAACCTTGGTAAATTCAGTGCCGCCACTTACGCTAACCGACTGACTGTTTACATAACCGCTTTTTACCAACTCATCTTCCCAGTTAATGAATTCGTTATTAGCTAAAGAGGCCAATTCTAATTCAGAAAAGATATCCTCTTCGTTAGGGTAAGATCCATCTGCAATATTAGACCTAGCTGCTTCTCTTCTTAATTGGGCAAACTCTTGTCCGTTATAGACGTCAAAATTACGCTCTATGGATTTTGATGATACAAACCCGTGATAATTTACACTGACTTTACCGCTTTTGCCTCTCTTGGTAGTAATTAGAACTACACCATTGGCCCCTCTTGAGCCGTAAATAGCTTGTGCAGATGCATCTTTTAGGAACTCCATTGATTCTATATCATCAGAATCTATATCTTCAATTCCTCCATCTCTGATGATGCCATCTACAACATAAATGGCACTAACGCTACCCTCAATAGAACCTTGGCCCCTAAAGATGATATTTGATGTGCCTCCAGGTCTTAAAGTACCTCCTCCTACATCTACTTGTAAGCCAGCTATTCTACCTCTAAGCATTTCATTGACATCTGCTGTCGGTGTCAATATGGCTTTTTCAATATCCGTTGTGGCTACCGCGTTGACTACATCACTTTTCTTCTGAGTACCATAACCAACAACAACGACTTCTTCCAGTTGACTGGAATCCTCCTGTAAAGTAATAGTTATAGGACCCTTGGAAATAGGCACATCTGCATTGGCATAACCAATATATGAAGCGGTTAAGGTAGTGGCATCTAAAGGAGCATTCAAGATGAAATTACCATCAAAATCGGTAGATGTACCCTGGGTTGTACCTTTTACCACTATTGAGGCCCCGGCTAAGGGAATTCCATTTTGATCAAGAACTAATCCTGTTATTTTCTTCTGGTCTTGAGAGTAGAGCACTACAACAGAAAAGATGTTTAGCAAAAGCCACATTAGCTTTTTTCTTGGGTTAAATAATTTGGTAATCATAGCGTATTGGTTTTGTTCAAAACTAAAGTTGGGTTTTTTTAGACAGTTGTAAATTGTTGTATAACAAGAACATGAAGTTCCATCTGTTACCAAAGTAGAGAGATTTATCTTTTGAAAAAGAAAACAGGACCCTACAAAAACATACATATTAAAACAGAACTCCAGTATGCTCTTTAAGTCCTATTGTTTATAGGACTTCATGCCGCTCAATTTTTTGAGGAACTAATAAAAAAAGGTAGTTAAAAAAGAGAATTTAGAAAATTTGTAGGGTTAATGTAGTGGTGTTATTTGGGTTATCTTAACTATTAAACAGAGAGAATGTAGTCCGTAAGTTTTGTTTCTCTTTTTAAATCGAGTTTTTTTCGTAACCTAGAACGCCTTACTTCGACACTTTTTACGGAAATATTTAGTAGTGGAGCTATTTCCTTTGATGAAAGGTTTAAGCGTAGATAGGCGCAGAATTTTAAATCGTTTGATGATAAATTGGGATGAAGTTCTTTGGCTCTTGTTAAAAATTCCCTATCGGTATTATTAAATGCCTCCATGAAAATTTTTCGGTCTTTAGAACTGTTTAAATTTTTGTCTATCAGTTTTACAACTGGATGGGTTTTATTGAAAATATCATTGCTTTTTTTTAGTTCTTTTTTAACCCTTCTCAGCAATTCATTTCTTTTCACCAAGCTCATTGTGGAAATGGCCAACTCGCTATTCTTGCTTTCAATTTCTTGGTTTAGTTTTTCATTTTTAAGGCGTATCATTTCCTGTTCACTTTTAATATATTTCAGTTGTATTTCTCGTTGACTTTCAAGCATCGCTTTTCTGTTTAGTCTACGGTAGTACTTTTTGTAGGATTTGTGGATAAGCAGGCCAAGGCAAAATATGACTAGGGCGTAAGCCAATAAAGCTATGTTGGAGAGATAAAAGGGTCTGGCTATAGTAAAACTGTATTGTATTGTATTCACTGATTCATGGCTTCCAATTTTTGAACGTGCCCTGAATACGTAATCTCCAAATGGCAACTTTTCAAAAGTTATGGATGGTGTTGAGGTCCATTCGCTCCATGAATCGTTTAGTCCCTCTAGTTGATATTGATAGCTAACGTTGGCGTACTTGTTGTATTGAGGAACGCTGTAATTAAAGTTGAGGGTTGATTCTTTATACTGAAACTGACCTTTGTCAAGTTTAGAAACATTCTTGGTACTATTCTCATTTTTTGTAACGTTGACTTTTTCCAAAACTAGTTGATGGGAATTGTTCGGAATCTTGTCAAGGTCTATTAGCAGATATCCATTAGTTTTACCTATCAGGTATTTGTTGTTATCTAATTGGGTGATATTTTCAAAGCTAAGGGTCATTTCCCTCCAATTGTTTTGAATGGGAATGGAGTTGAAGGTCACCATATTGTTCAAAGGCCCTTTTTGGGTATAGGCGATATGGTTTTGGTTGAAGCTCCATAGTCGCTCTTTTTTGTCAAATACTAATTTGCCCGATAGGTATTCTCCATGTGGGATAAGTCGACTCAAAGTTGAATCTCTAATAAAACTTTTTGAGCTGGGTTCAAGTTTGAAAATTCCTTTGTGGTTTGTATAGAGTAAATCGTGACCCATCTTTATTATTCCCGAACCCTTACTTTTTTCTATGTCAGGAATAAGAGTAACGGAATTAAAAGACAATAGGTCGTTATTTAGTTCCAAGCGATAGATTCCTTTGGTTTCATGATTTACCCAAACTTCATGCGTATCTAGAATTTCAAAAAAACGAGAGGAAATTTCAAATCCTTCTATTTTATGATCAAAACTCCAAACGTTTCCATCTTTTTTCATAATCGCCAAGCCCGAATAATGCCCTAGAAGAAGCTTGTCCGGTTGATTAGGAATAGCCCTAAAGTTCCAAACCCCATCAATATGCGCAACTAATGATGCTTTATTTTCGTTAATGGAAAAGACTCCGTTATTGTGTCCACATAGTAATTGACTCTTCGCGGCGTAAAGTGACCAAACTTGTCCTTCTGTCCCTTTGATAAATTTTAAACTTTCATCAGAATCGATATTTTTATAGAACAGTCCTTGATTAGTGCCAATATAGAGTTTTTCATTGTGTATAATAGAGGCGTAGGTTGTTCCAAAAGTACCGTCTCGGTCATTATATTCTCTTATATAGGATTGCCTGTTTATGCAGTCCAGGCCATTGTCTAGGGCGGCCCAGATATTATCGTCGGCGTCTTCAAATAAATTTAGAACGGTATTGTTGCTTAAACCATTCGTTTGGTTAATTAAACTGGTTATTTGGCCATCTATTGACATTGAAACGATGCCTTTTGAGATGGTACCCAACATAAAACTCTTATCCTTTAATTGAATACCTCTAAATACGCGTGTGTTTTTAAGTAACGTATCGGCAGGAATATTCCATTTTTTAAGTGTTTGATTTTCTATTTTGTACAGTCCTTTTGTTCGTGTCAATACTACCAGCTCATCATTTACGGAGAAGATGTTAAGTAGAAATTTTATGTTCAGGTTTTTCGGTATGGTGGCGATTAATTTTTCCGTTCCGTTTTCAAGATTAAATATTCTTCCATCGTATTTCTGAAGATAAATTTTCTGGCCAACCTTGAATAATCTATAGTTGTTTTCTTTGTCCGTAGTAAAGTTCAACTCTTTTGAATCGGTATCATAAAAATAAAGGCGATTGTAAGATTGAAAAATTACATATTTATCTAGACCTTCAATATTCCATATGATTTCATCTTCGAATAACTCTTTTTTTATGGAGTTGGAGATAGATTGGTAGTCCATAACCCCTTTATCCGTTTTGGTCCAAAAACCAAATTCCATATAACTACCTGTATAGATTTTGTCCTTATAGGAAGATAATGAACGAATTGCAGCATTGTGGACCGAGGGGTATAGAGCCCATCTCGAACCATCATATTCTAATAGCCCTTCATTATTGGCCACATATATGTTGCCTTGAGGATTTTGTGTTACATCCCAATTTTGATTCTCGGCGCCATATTCTGAAGCTGAAAACTTAATGATCGGGGGTGTTTCTTGAGAGTGTAGGAATTGAAACACTAAAAAAAATATGACTGAAAGTTTATAATATCTTTCAAAACTTAAGGCTACGGAGTTAAGCATGTTTTATATGGTGTAATCTATAGTTCATCAAACAAATTTATAAATATGTAATTTGGTGACGGACCTTGTCATAGATAATATAGTTTATTTAATTTGGACTCAACCTATCAAAAATGTAAACCATGTAAGGGTGCTTGCAGTATTGGTTTTCCATTTTCAGAATTAAGTAAGGAAAATTAGACATAAAAAAAGCCTCTCAATTTCTTGAAAGGCTTGTCTTCTCGAGTAATGGGGGACTGGACTCGAACCAGAAACTTTAGGGTTATGAGCTATCTGTCCTGATTTTTATTGGACTCATGGTTCATCTGTTATGAAATTGTAAAATCGTAACTAGGTTTAGTATTGAGCTAAATGTTTAAAAAAACAAAATTCTTTTACGAGGTTTTTAAAGCGGTCTTCCAACAATTATTCAACTAAGAATGGTATGTTGGCGGTAGCGGCCTGATTGTTTCCATCGGAGGCATATACAAATAATCTATAGGCTCCTTTGGGTGGGGAATTAAATATAATCTTATTTTCTTTTTGCGATACTATCAATCCTTCTATGACTTTTGGGCGAATTTCATGGTCACCTCCGTCTTTTAAATCGGTACTCTCGCGCATTATTTCCCAAGAATAGGTAATGGAATCTTTTTCTTGGTCCATTACATTTAGAAGGGCACTGTACTGTTTTTTTACCTCTAATGTTACATTGTCGTATGCCGTTTTACCTTCAATTACGAATTTTTCTATGCTAGGTGTTCTGTTTTCAGGCCATTTCCTGTTCCATAGATAATGCATTACATCTACAGATTCCGTTTCCTTGCCATTCTCCAAGAAAATACCATACCAAGTAGGTGTACGTTCTTGCTTATTTCCCCAAAGAAAAACATACGAACCTATACATTGCAGGGAATCGGCTGCAATTCCTCCTTGATATCGTTTTAAGTAATTGTTAGCTTTTAAAGAGCTATTCTCTTCAATAGGAGCTCCCCAATCGGTCGTTGGCACCTCCCAATGACCGGTGGCTCCCCATTCAGTAACCATATAAGGGCCGTTCCACCCAAACTTTTTAATTAAATAGGGAAGATTGGGCAAGTCGCCATACATTTGAACCGATAAAATATCTAGGTCTGGACACCTTTCTTTAATATAGTCCACTTCTTTTTGAGACAAGCCTGCTAGACTAGTTGTGGTAGGATGGTTAGGGTCTAGGGCATGAATCATTTTAGATATATCATTTACGGCATCCCACACTTTTGGGTTTTTATAATGAAGGTTAAGTTCGTTACCAATACCCCATATCAATAGAGCTGGATGATCTTTTATGTCCAGTACTTTGTTTTTGATATCTTTAAGTTGGTTTTGGACTATGACTTCATTATCGTAATCAAACCCATGACGTTCCCTGCCAACTTCAATACCCATTGTTACCATGATTCCATTTTTGTGGGCCTCATCAAGTACCTCCTTCGCCGATTTTTGACCATTCTCAGTACGCCAAGTTCTAAATGAATTTGCATTATGTTCGGCCAATGCGGGCACATTACCATATTCAAGGCCGGCACCTTTTATGTAAAATTCCTCGCTATTGACCAACAATCTATATTTCTCGCCTTTTTTGCTTATTTCAACTCTTGCTGGCGTCTCTACATTCTTCTGTAACATGGATTGATTGCCTTTATTTTCGACAATTTGCTTGCAGGAAGCGACTATGCAGACAAGAAGAAAAAATAATGATCGTTTCATTTTAACTTAATTTCCAATTATTACTTCTTTAACGGCCCTTACAAAATGTTGTTTTTGTGTTTGCCTACAACAAGTTTTGCAATGAAACACCAGTTTGTACATAACTAGTCTTAAACACCGCAGGTAGAACTAACAGCAATTAATTACTGATAAACCCTTATATAATCAATTTCCATAGTGTCCTCTGCAAATTCAGAATCGATTGTTCCTCCAAGTGTACCGCCCATAGCTACATTTAGGATAAAAAAGAAATCATCATTAAATGGTGTACTCTCAGTGTTGTCAAAACTGTTATGCACAGGGTTGTCATCTACCAAAAATTGTATATTATCTGGGGTCCATTCTACAGTGTAATTATGGAATTCGGAAGTGGAGTTAGTAACTTCGGTCGAACCTGTTACTCCTTCACCTCCAAAGTTTTCGGTAAAATGAAGGGTGCTTAAAGTGGTACTCTTATCGTTCCCTGTTTGCTCCATAATATCAATTTCACCACATGCTGGCCAACCTACCGTATCAAAATTAGCGCCCAATGCCCAGATTGCTGGCCAGGTTCCTTCTGACGATGGCAACTTAGCCCTGATTTCAACTCTACCGTAGGTGAATTCTTGTAAGTTTTCAGATTTTAATCGTGCTGAAGTATATCCGCCCGTGCCGTCAGCTTTTGCGGTTATTTTTAGTATACCATCCTCAATTCGTGCATTTTCCAATTCATTGGTATAGGTTTGCGATTCTTGATTTCCCCAACCGCCGGCACCTAGGTCATAACCCCAATTGTTTGGGTCAGGTGCTCCATCTACATCAAACTCATCGGCCCAAATTAAATTGTCATAGACCGATTCAAAACCATCCTCTCCTTCTACGGGTCTAGTTGAAGTGAATTTTTGATACCAAGCATTGACTCCACCAGCTTCAATAATTCTAACTTCAAGAAAATCTTCGGTAACCGAAATAATATCATAAGAGCTTGCTCCAACATACCATCCCATAAATCCACCGTCAGATATTTCAAAAGCGGTTCCTCTATAAGGTTGTTCATTGTAAGTACCTTCTAAAGCTGCTTTGGACGTTGAAGGTCCGAATGTAACACTTTTAAGACCGAACATTGTTGTGGCTACGCTTTCGTCATGACAGGTATCGCCATCAACGCCAATAACGCCGGCATATGTGCCAGGAATAAATGCCGGACCTTCTGTTTGTTCAAAAGTAAGACCCTCTTCTAACCGTGTAAATACAAATTCATTGGTATACATACAAGATTTCTCTTCATCCCACGGCCCAATTGAGTTCCACCATGCTTCATAGGCAAATTCACCGTTTCCATAATCTTCTTCCACAGGACCTAAACCTACGTGTGTTGGAATATTAGAAGCCCAGTACCATGTTTTTGTTTCGCCTAAGACCGTTCCCGCTAACATATTTACTGCTTCAAGGTCTGAGAATGAGCTAAATACTTCTACATTCATGGAAGTGCTAGATAT
Source organism: Zobellia nedashkovskayae (assembly GCF_015330125.1). Classification (NCBI taxonomy): domain Bacteria; kingdom Pseudomonadati; phylum Bacteroidota; class Flavobacteriia; order Flavobacteriales; family Flavobacteriaceae; genus Zobellia; species Zobellia nedashkovskayae. The sequence goes on from NZ_JADDXR010000002.1 coordinate 2,236,213, forward strand.
AACTCCACCAGTACCAACAGCATTAACTACAACCGTATACGTATTTAGTCCAGTAACACTAAATCTATGTTCTATCTCACCTGTAGGAGAAAGTCCTTCACTACCATCACCAAAATGGAATTGATAAGTTATTTCATCATCTGCCGTAGATGTAAAATTAACGGTACCACTACCATCACCATAAGGATTATCCGCATCGGCCCCTACTATTTCTGCAGCGATGCTAACGTTAGTAGGTGCTATGATTTCGCCAACTCTTGCATCATCTTCTTGACAGCTTGTAGAAGCTAGCATTAGTGTCAAAACCAACCCGATATAGTATTTCATGTTTTTCATAATTATTTTTTTAGATTTTTACAAGCTTGTATTGCCAAAAAGCTCCGCCAGCGTCAATGCTAACATTCATCGTATTATCGTTATCAAAAGTGACATTATAAATAATAGCATCAGGTGCATCATCAGGACTTGTCAGTTCTGCACCATTTACAGGTTTTGGTATTCCAATAAACGACCCCTTACCATTAAGGGTAAATGTGCCCGCACCACTGTCATAAGTATATGTTGCAGAAACAGAACCATCATGTGGCGCAACGGGGGCTCCACAAGAATCTGCACCACCTTGCCAAGCTTCGGTCCAAGTTTCAGTTCCTAAAACATTCTGAAAAGATCCATCTGCACCAAATACAAACAAATCATCATAATAACATGCTCTTACGCCTACACAGGCTGCATCACAATTCCACCAACTTGTATCTCCATTTGCCGGCCCCACACCTAAAGCGCCTCCTTCTTGGGCCATTTGCCACGTTCCCGTTAAGGGTGTTGTAACCTCGCCGGCTCTTATTAGTTTATAATGCCAAAAAGCGCCGCCAGCATCGATGGTAAAAGATATCGTGTCATTATCTAAGAACTCAATGTTATAAGTTATTGAAGCAGGAGCATCTGCAGGACTTGCTAGTTCTCCTCCATTATAAGGTTTAGGAATTCCTATGAACGCACCAACTCCGTTTAGGGTAATGGTACCGGCTCCTTCATCATATGTGTAGGTTGCCGGATTTGAGCCGTCATGTGGCGCTATGAGCGTTCCGCATGAGTCTGTACCACCTTGCCAAGCTTCAGTCCAGGTTTCTGTTCCCAAATCATTTTTGAAAGAGCCATCTTGTCCAAAAATGTATATATCATCATAAAAACACGCTCTTTCAGCAACACAGGCGTCATCACAGTTCCACCAGCTTGTGTCGCCAAAGGCTGGACCTACACCTAAAGCGCCTCCTTCCGGAGCCATTATCCATTGACCGGGCAATCCCGTAGCCCCGCTTGATGGTATGTTTTGTGTAATATCATCTATATAGAAGGTCCAGTCTGTTCCACCATCTCCTACAGCACCAAAATCAAAAAAGAAAACTAGTTTTTGATATGACTGGGATTCATCAATATCTGAGAAATCAAAAGTAACTTCCTCCCACGTACTATTGCCAGATAAGGTAATTTCCTTTTCAATATTAATAGTGCTATCATCAAGGTTTTCAATTTTCAATACTAGTTTTCCATCCGATCTTGGCGACCAAACTTTCACATTTATAACCTTCTTGATAGAAAAGTCTATAGGAGCTGATAAGGTAATTACATTACCTGCCCATACTTCAGGACCACCTTTGACAATTTGACCAACCATTGCCGAATCATTTCCGTTTGTGTCGGGGTTATCTATTACAGCTGCCGAAGCCCCACCAAAACCAATAAATACCGAATCATCAAAAAGTTCAAAATCAATAGGCAGTTCTACAGGAGCGGAAATAGTGATTAACTGTTCTAATTCAGTAGTTGTGGTACCACCGCTTAAGGCTACAACCTTAATGGTATATTCGCCTACACCTTGATATTCGTGGCTTATTGCTCCATCAATTTCTAGTGGAGTACCTTCTTCATCAGGGTTAGCAGTATCAAAGTATACCAAATAGCTAGATGCGAAATTGGCAGATGCGGTCACATTTAGTAAAAATGGATTCGTGCCGTCTATTTCTGAATTAATAACTAGATTTTCAGGTGCTTTAAACGAAACGTTAATCGTTTGTGTATTTGTCGCAGATTTACCATTTACACTAGTAGCTGTAATTTTAATCTCATAAGTTCCTTCGGCGTATATATGTTCTACATATTCTCCGGCTGTCAATGATTCAGAAGGTTCTGACCCATCGCCAAAATCTATACTGTAACTTGCCGCTCCATCACTTGTTGGCGTAATCTTCGTTAGCCCTGTATTATCTGGAGTTACGTTTACACCAGCGGAAATGTTGGCTGGTGCTGTAATGCCGTTCACAAAGTCTGTTTCTCCAAAGGTATCATTCTCACAACTCCAGACTAGAGTACTAAGTATAATGGCGGTTATTATATATTTAAATGCTTTCATAAGATGTATTTTATTTTTTTAGTAGCCCTCGTTTTGTGATAACCCGGAAATATCTATCTCTCTTTGAGGAATTGGAAATAACCCATTTGTAGCTGAACTATAGCCACTTCCTAAGATTGTAGCAGCTTGCCCTGTTCTAACCAAATCGAAAAAGCGATCTCCTTCCATGCCAAGCTCTAAACGTCTCTCGTTCCAAATAACTTGCGATGTTGCAGTAATACGATGGTCTTCATCACCAAAGGCTCTGTCGCGAACCATATCTAAATATGATTGTGCTTTTGCTTGATTAACTGCGGATGCTCTTAAATTTGCTTCCGAAGCCATTAACAAAACATCTGCATAGCGTATTATACGGTGATTGTTTTCGTAATTCAACTCTGGTTGCCCACTTGTCTGCCCTTTTCTAGGTAAATACTTTTTGTTGTACAGACCTGTATTTTTGAATGGGGCAACTTGGTATGTTACATTAAGGTTGGGATTGTTTTCTGCATACGCTGCAACATCAAAAACGGTTGCATCTTTTCTTTGGTCACCATCTTCATAAGCAGCTGCCAAATCTTGTGTTGGCAGGTTCGTACTCCAACCAGAATTGTATGGCATATCTTCAGTACCGTTAAATCCTCTTACCCCGCATTGTTGTACGGCATAATTTCCTTGACCTCTAGTTTGTCCACCCCAGTTGTAATAAGGGGAACCATTTGAATACTGTACTTCATAAACTGATTCTGGTCCGTTTTCTCCTTCTAAAAGAAATATATCATCAAAATTGGAAACCAAACTAAATGGGCCGTTCACTACATTTTCTAACATAGTAGCGGCTAAATCAAATTTATCTTGATATAAGTATACTTTACCCAGTAAAGCTTGAGCGGCATATATGGTAACTCTCCCTTGTTGAGATGCCGTTGATGGCAATATAGCTATAGCGTTAAGTAAATCTGATTCGATTTGTGCGTAAACATCTGCTTTTGGAGACCTTTGTAAGGTTCCAAAATCATTTAATCCTAGCTTATAATCCGTGAAGAGTACAACGTCTCCAAACATTTTGACTAAATTGAAATAATAATAAGCTCGTAAAAAATGTACTTCGCCATACATGGCTTCTTTACCATCAAATTCAACAGTCTCGCCTAATAAATTAACATCCTTATAATCAATAAGGTAATTAGTTCTGTTTACCCCTTCGTAAGCTGATTTCCATAAATCTTCTAGCGTGCTATTATTTGCTAATAATTGATAGTCATAGTCGTCTATATTTTGTAACGTAAGTACATCCGAAGCATTTTCACCTCCTGCAACGGCGTTATCCGATGCAATATCGCCAAGAACTACGATGCCGTTTAGCCATTGTGTTGGTGTATAACAACTTACGGCCATAGTTTGGTAATCTGATTCTGTTCTCAAATAATCTACCTCTGTTACGGCATACTCATCATGCGGGTCAAATTCAACAACGTCTGAACAACCAACAAAGATTGAAAGTATGATGATTAACCCAATACTGTTTTTTATATTTTTCATACTGTTATTTTTTCGGGTATTAAAATTTAAGATCTAAACCAATTAATAATGTTCGTGCTTGCGGATATGCACCCCTGTCAATACCGGTATCTAAAATGCCCCCTGAAATCTCAGGATCATAGCCGGTATACTCTGTAAGCGATACAAGGTTTTTAGCCTGAGCATAAATACGGATTTTGCTAAAAAAGGTATTTGATGATTCAGGTAACGTATAACCTAACATTAAACTCTTAATTTTTACAAAACTGCCATCTTCCACATATCTATCTGAAGGTCTTATATTACTGTTTGTATCAGCAAAAGTGTAACGTGGGTTTTTGGCATCGTTTGTTGATCCTTCTCCCGTCCACCTATTTAAAATACTTCTGTCTTTGTTCGTATACAATGCATTACGTTCATACGCTCTATAGATATCATTACCTACAGAAGCATAGGTAAACATGCTGAAGTCAAAGTTTTTAAAATCAAAACCTAAATTCCAACCTAATGTAAAATCTGCAAAGGGATCTCCTATTTTGGTTTTGTCATCATCGTTAATAATACCGTCATTGTTGGAGTCTACAAAGCGGATATCTCCCGGTTGCGCTCCAGTTTGGGTTGCATGTGCTGCAATTTCAGTTTGGTTTTGAAATAATCCATCCGTTTGATAACCGTAAAAATATCCTGGTGTAAAGCCTTTTTCAAATCGTGTAATATCGTGGGCTTGACCATTAAAAATAGAACCTCCAGGTACAAATGCCGTACCATCGCTATTTGTTTCCGTAACTAAGTTGGTAGAACTTGTAAAAGTTATAGAGGTATTGAATTTAAAATTTTTAGAATTGCCGTTACTGTACCCAATGGTTAAATCAACACCTTTACTTTCTGTGCTACCAATATTGGATTGAACAGGTTCTGATGTTCCGGCATAAAGAGGCGGTGCATCTGTAAACAACAATCCATCAACAGATTTATTAAAATAATCTGCAGTTATAGATAAGTCATTAAATAATGTAGCATCAAAGCCTATGTTATATTGCGTTTGTTCTTCCCAACTGAGTGTTGGGTTGCTAAATGAATTTACAGTTGCTCCAGAAACAAATTCAGTTCCAAAAGTATATCCATTACTATTTGCCGTTGTATTATAACTTGGTCCTCCAACGGTAATGCTTACATACTGTGGGTCTATATTTTCGTTACCAACTGTACCATAACTTCCTCTAATCTTCAATAAATTAATGTCCTTCACATTGAAAAAGCTTTCATTAGAAATAACCCAGCCTAATGAACCTGCATAAAAATTCGCAAATTTATTATCATCTCCAAAGGCTATGGAACCATCACGTCTTGCAGAAAATGAAGCTAAGTACTTACCGGCATAATCATAATTTATTCTACTGAAGTATGACATGTTCCTACGCTCTAGATCTTGGCTGCTTGACCCCGTATAGGCGTTTATGTTCAACTCGGTATTTACTCCTGTCGCAGCAGAAATATCAGCCCAATCCCAAGAGTTATCTCTTACGTCTTGTCGTGTTACGCTTATTTCGTCACCTGTAGATTTACTTCTTGAAATTCCTAAAACAACATCAAAATTGTGTTTTTCATTTAAGATGAAGTTGTAGCTCGCAAAGGTTTCGAACGTATAACTAAAATTAGATTCTTCCTTCTCAGTCACACTATTATGAAATAAAGGAATAATACTACTAGTATCATCTCCATTATCAACTACCTGAGTTTTAATGGAACCGTCTGAATTGTAGTCACTAGATACATTATTTGGACCATAATAGGTGAGTGGTGTAAATTCTTTACTTACTTGATTCCATTTGGTATAACCTAATCTTGAGGTTATTTTGAGGTTGTCCAAAATATCATATTGAAATTCGAACTTACCATATAACTTATCTCCATTGTTACTATTGTAAGTGTTTTCTAACCGTTGTACCGGATTAAAAATCTCAGATAACAACAAGTTGCTATATCCATATGTAGCAACGTCATTAGGGTCTGTGTTGTAGGGGGCTACAGTTGGGTCAAAATTTACGGCATTACCTAGAATAGAGTTAAAGGAATTCTCTGCTATAGATTTACTTTTTATGTTAGCATAACTAGTGTTAAGTAGAAATTTTAATCTTGGAGTTAATTGGAAATCTAAATTTGCCGTAACGTTTAGTCTATCAAAATTTGACTTATCACTGCCACCAACTACACCGCCTTGACTTAAATATCCGGCAGATAAAAAATAGCCAACGTTTTCGGACCCTCCTCTAGCCGATATGGTATGTGAAGTTATACCGGCATCTTTAAAAATTTCATCTTGCCAATCTGTACCCTGCCCTAAATTGGAAATATTAGAGTAAATCAAATTTCCGCCTGCGGCGGTACTTCCTTCATTGGCCATTACAGCATATTCAGAGGCATTCAACAACCCTAGTCTTCTAATGACAGATTGGTTACCTGTATAAGTACTATAGTTAAATTCTGTTTTTGAATTTTTTCTACCTCCTTTAGTAGTTACTACAATAACACCATTTCCTCCCTTTACACCATAGATGGCCGTGGAAGCGGCATCCTTTAGAATATTAAGAGATTGAATATCTGCTGAGTTTATAGAATTTAAGTCGTCTAAACTTTGTGGTACACCATCAATAATAACTACAGGGTCAACACCGGAGAAAGAAGGAATACCACGTACTAATACGGTTGGCTTACTACCCGGTGATCCACTTTGAATAACAGATACCCCTGAGGCACTACCTTGTAGAGCTTCTTCTACTCGTAATGGCTTTAGTTTTTCAATGGCTTCTGCTTTTACCGTAGAAATAGCACCGGAAACTTTAGTTACTTTTTGAGTTCCATAGCCAACAACCACTACTTCTTCCAAAGCGCTTACATCATCTTGCATTATAATGGTAAGGTTGTCAGAATTCTGGATGGTAACCTCTTGGGTAATAAAACCCAAATAAGAGAAGATGAGAATATCTCCTTGCGAGATATCTTTAAGGGAAAAGACACCTTCAAAATCTGTTGCGGTTCCTGTTGTGGTGTTCTTAATAATTATGCTTACACCAGGCAATGGCTCATTAAAACTAGCATCTTTTACAACTCCGTTAATCGTTAGATCTTGACTATATAATGTTGGCATGCAACATAGTAGAATAAGAAAAATAAAAGTGTTCTTCATTTGTAGTATATTTTGAAATCACAATTTATTTCTTAGAGAGTGTGAATCCAAAAAGTACACCCCAACAAAAATTATACATACCTAAAAAAAGTATGTTATAAAATGAATATTTGGTGATAAAGACCTATAATATTGCGGGTTTCGTAATATCGAAGGAGTTATAAATGATTAACAAAAGATTAAGAAAACTCTATTTGTATGGGTAATGTTGTGGTAAAAAGAAGTGGTGTTGTGCTTTCTAAAGATTCAAGATGTAATCGGTAAGGTTGTTTCCATGCGGTAAGGCCATTTTTTTGCGTAGTCTATATCGTTTTACTTCTACACTACGGCTTGAAATATTGAGTAATGGAGCTATCTCTTTGGAAGATAGATTTAGTCTTAGGTAAGCACATAAACGCAAGTCATTAGGAGTCAGTTCGGTGTGCAATATTTTTACTTTCTTTAAGAAGTCTTTGTCCGCGTTGTTAAAAGCTTCTTCAAAGAGTCTCCAATCATCGGCGTTATTAATGTTACGGTCTATTGTCCGTATCACCGATTTTATTTTTGGGTTATCATTGTTCTCCTTTAATTGTTGTTTGATTGTATTTAAAAATTCGTTCTTTTTAATAAGGCTCATGGTAGATACGGCAAGTTCCCTATTCTTACTGTCTATTTCACTTTGTAGTTTTTCATTTTTAATTTGGACAATCTCCTTTTGCGCTTTTAGTTTTTTACGCTTCAGCCTTTTTCTGCTTTCTTTCATCAACAAATCTTGTTGTTTTTTGTAATGCCTTTTATATAATTTATGAATCAGGGCGGTAATGAGAACAAGAGCAATAAAATAACCTAAAATGGCCAGGTTGGATAAATACCAAGGTCTTGCGATTACAAATTTAAATGAAGCTGTATTGTTTGTGAGGGTATTTCCTGCCTTTGCTCTTACTCTAAATGTATAATTACCATAGGGTAAATTTTTGAACGATACTTGAGGCAGGGTGGACCAATTGCTCCATTCATCGTAAATCCCGTCTAGTTGATATTGATAAGACACCTCGGTAAATTTATCGAACTCGGGTACACTAAAGTCGAAGTTTAAATTGTTTTCTGAATATTTAAACTCGTTATACCCATTAATTTTTACAGCTATTTTATCAGCATCATAAAATTCTTTTGAAACCGAATTTATAGAGATATGATATTCATGCTTCTTTAATTTATTCAAATTCAGTGTAACATACCCATTAGAAATCCCTATTAAGTAAAGTTCATCCTTTAAATGGGTTATTGATTCAAACCCAAAAACACCCATACTGTTTCTGAAGGATTTGGGTATCGGAATTCTATTGGCTACAAGATCACTGTTGAATTGACCGGGTGTGGCGTATATTATGTTGTTATCTGTAAATCCCCAAAGTTTTCCAGTACTTTCATTGGGAGTAAGCACTCCTATGATATTATCATCGGTATTAAAAAAATTAGCTGTTAAAAGCGTATCAGAAATGAAATTTTGCCGTTTATTATCGAATTTAAAAACCCCATTGACGGTAGTATATATTATTTCGCCATTGAATTTAACCAAACTTGATCCGGTGCCTTTTGAGAGCTCTTTTTTAATGTTTAGCGCTTTCTTAAATTCATTGTCAATTTCGATATCAAAAATGCCTATGTATTCATGATTTACTAGAATGCGGTGATTATCTACAAACTCAAAAAATCTACTAGAACTATTAAATCCCTCTATTTTGTTACGAAATCGCCAACGGCCATCTGTTCGTTCAAGAACACTCAATCCTTTATAATTTCCTTGAAGCAATAGATTTTTGTTCGATTGAATCTGTTTAACATCCCATGTTCCTGGTAACTCAGAAATTTGGTCTGCCACATCCTCATTAATTACAAACGTTCCCGAATTATGCCCGCAGAAAAGTTCCTCCCCAATTTGCTTTAAGACCCATACTTGTCCTTCCGTATTTTTTACCAGTTTATAATTACTTTCTTCATTTTCTCTTTTAACAAATAAGCCCTGATTCGTTCCTAAGTACCTAAAACCATTGAACAGTTTTGAAGTGTATACAACACCTATTCTTCCAACTTGATCAATATACTCCTTGAAGGGTGAATTTAGGTTTATAACACTAATACCATTGTCTAGGCCCAACCAAAGATTACGGTCTACATCCTCAAAAAGAGATAAGACTGTATTATTGTTCAGACCTTTCTCTTGATTGATTCTGGCAATAATATTTCCATTTTCGTCAATATGATAAATCCCGTTTGAAATAGTTCCCAAAACAAATGAACCATCTTTTAATTTTATACTACTATATACTTTTATCAATGCCAACTCATTGTCGGCCGAGATATTCCATCTCTGAAGACCATTTTTATCCAAAAAATAAAACTCCCCTTGCTCAGTCACTAATAAAGTGCTTTCCCGTATGGAAAAAGCGCCAACCACTATATCGCTTTTCAGGACGATATCATCAGATACCAGCACAGGTTTTCCGTTTTCAATTGTAAAAATACCTTCGTTGATTTTTTGAAAGTAGACCCTGTTTCCAACCTCTAGAATCTCGGCTCTAGTGGTTTTGGCTTCGAGCATTTTGAACGATTCGTCAACAGTATTGTATATGTATATGCGGTCTAAGGATTGAAATAATACCCAATCTTTAAATTCCGATATGTTCCAAAAGTGTTCATCCTCTATCAGCGGGATTTGAAGTTTGGTAGATATGGAATAATATTTAAGATTACCGAATTCATCCTCCTTCCAAAACCCAAATTCCATATAACTACCCGTATAGATACGAGAGCCAATAACTTTAACAGATCTTAGATATGTTCCGTTGGGAGATGGGTACAATTTCCAATTAGTTCCATTAAATTCAAGTAAACCATTATTGTTTGCGACATAAATGTGCTTGTCATCCGATTGGGAAACCGACCAGTTTTGATTTCCTGACCCATAATCAATTGGACCATAATTTTGAATAGGAGGTAGCTCTTGGGAAAAAGTACCAAAAGAAAATGATAAAAAAATTATTATAATAAAACCTCTCAAATGATTCAATATTAATATGTCTATACTAAATATAGGATTTATTATCTTATATGTATGTCGGATATACCAATAGCTCCAAGGTAAGCCAGGAGTGCGAACTCTTTATTGGGCAGGAAATTGTCTTAATAAAGAGGTTTATAATAAAAATTAAAGCACTTTGTAGGTTTACACTATTTACCATCTCCACAGTATAGAGCTTGTAAACATTATATTACAGAGTTTATATGATGGTTGGAATAGGCATTATGTCAAAATCGGAAATTTAGTCTTTCTGTGTTTCAAACTCGGTTTGGTTGTCGCAGTTTTACTTGTATATTTTAATTTATCGGTCTTTGGTATGAAATGAAAAATAAATGAACCAAGATTTTTCCAGAGTAGCTTCTCGTTCATTTTTTTATAGGCTTGGCCACTTGTAAACATTGACACCACTGTATGAATTGCAGGTTCGACATAGTTAATTTTCATGAGGCAAAATGTTTACGCTTTTGCTTACGGAGTATAGTTATACGGAAGTGCAAGACATAAAAAAAGCCTCTCAGTTTCCTAAAAGGCTTATCTTCTCTAGTAGCGGGGACTGGACTCGAACCAGCGACCTTCGGGTTATGAGCCCGACGAGCTACCTACTGCTCTACCCCGCGATATGGGTTTTTATCTCACTTGTCTTGCGACTACAGGTCATTAAGCTGACGAGATAAAGGTGCGCTACTATTTGTAACGGGCTGCAAATATACAACTGTTTTTTACTTAAAACCAAACTTAGGGCAGAAACTTTTTTAGCATACCTTAAAAAATATCCAAATTCCATACCTTAGGAGCTTGCAAGCCTATTTATGGATACAATAAACGATTTTATTTCTGCCGCACTGCCTTATACGGAGTGGCCAATGTTTCTCTTACTTATTGGTGGAGGACTTTTTTTAGTATTTTATTCTAAGTTTTTACCCTATCGTTTCTTTGGCCACGCCATTGCAATTACGGCGGGTAAGTATGATAATGATAAAGCGGAAGGTGATGTTAGTTCTTTTCAAGCGCTTTCCGCGGCAGTTGCTGCTACGGTAGGTCTTGGAAACATATCTGGTGTAGCTATTGCTATCCATGATGGCGGTCCCGGTGTTGTTTTTTGGATCTGGGTTACCGCAATCATCGGTATGTGTATCAAATTTTATTCGTGTAGTCTGGCGGTTATGTTCCGTAGTACGGATTCTGATGGTAAATTGCAGGGTGGCCCAATGTATTACATCACACAAGGCCTTGGCCCAAAGGCAAAACCATTGGCTATATTTTTTGCGGTCTGTGGGTTGTTTGGTTTTCTGGGAGTATTTACGGCTAATCAGTTTACGGAAACTTTCATGAGTGTAGTAGAACCTTCCGAAACACTTTTTCAGATGAGTGAGATGAATTGGAAGTTGAGTATTGGGGTAATTCTTGCCTTGGTTACCTCATTCGTAATTTTTGGAGGATTAGAAAAAATAGCTAAAGTAGCATCTGCTATTGTACCTTTTATGGTAATGGTGTATTTAATAGCTGTTGTGATAGTGATGGTATTGAATGCTTCGCAAATTATTCCATCTTTAAAATTAATAATTACAGAAGCATGGAACTTTAATACTATAGTCACCGGAGGTTTCTGGGGGCTGGTTATAATAGGTGTCCGCCGGGCTATGTTTTCTAATGAAGCAGGTTTGGGTAGCGCTCCTATGTATCACGGGCAATCAAAGACAGATAATCCTATTAAGGAAGGTCTTGTCGCAATGTTAGGTCCATTTATAGATACTATTTTGGTATGTACCTTTACAGCAGTTGTTATAATTTTAAGCGGCGCTTATTTAGAAGAAGGTAGCGGAATTGTAATGACGCTTTCCGCGTTCGAAACTACACTTTTTGGTTATGGTGATGTTTTGCTAATGGTAATTGTAACTGCCTTTGCCATGTCTACCTTGTTTACCTACTCATATTATGGTGTAAAATGCCTTTCTTTCTTGACTAATGCAAAAATTGGGAAGTTTTACAATTGGTATTTCGTAATCATGATTATTTTTGCAGCAGTAGCTTCGTTAGATTTGGTTAAAAACCTGATAGATCTATCGTATGCGCTTATGGTCATACCGAATATGATTGCCGTTTTATTACTGGCACCGAAAGTAAATGCAGCGGCGGCCGACTATTTTAAAAAAATTAAAGATGCAAAAGCATAAAGCAGGATTCGTAAATATTATTGGCAACCCCAACGTGGGCAAGTCTACTTTGATGAACGCTTTTGTAGGCGAGAAGTTATCTATCATTACCTCAAAGGCTCAGACTACAAGACACCGTATTCTTGGTATTGTTAATGGGGATGATTTTCAGGTGATTCTTTCCGATACTCCTGGTATCATTAAACCGGCTTACGAACTACAATCTTCCATGATGAATTTTGTAAAGTCGGCTTTTGAAGATGCAGATGTACTTTTGTACATGGTAGAAATAGGTGAAAAGGCTTTAAAAGATGAAGCATTCTTCGAAAAGATAAAGAACAGTAAGATTCCGGTTTTATTACTGCTGAATAAAGTGGATATCACTACACAGGAATTGTTGGAGGAACAAGTTCAGTATTGGCAAGAAATGCTTCCAACGGTAGAATTACATCCTATTTCAGCTTTATCGAACTTCAATATTAAGAATGTTTTTGAACGTATTATAGAATTGCTTCCAGAAGCACCTGCATATTATCCTAAAGACCAACTGACGGATAAGCCCGAACGATTTTTCGTTAACGAGACTATTCGCGAGAAAATCTTAATGCACTACAAAAAAGAGATTCCCTACTCTGTGGAGATCGATACCGAAGAATTTTTTGAAGATGAAGATATCATTAGAATGAGAGCGGTTATTATGGTAGAACGCGATTCTCAAAAAGGTATCATTATTGGTCATAAAGGTAGTGCCCTTAAAAGGGTAGGAGTAGAGTCCCGTAAAGACCTAGAAAAGTTTTTTGGCAAACAAGTGCATTTAGAATTGTACGTGAAGGTCAATAAAAACTGGCGTAGTGATGCTCGTCAGCTAAAACGCTTTGGTTACAATAACTAAAACTTCTTAACGATTTAGTAGCGTTCTTTTAAACATTGGTTGTTCTTAAGCTAACCTTTAAGTGACCGTGGAATTTCATCTTTGGGGATTAATAACCAACCTTGAAGATGAAAAAAATTAAAAGCATTTCGCTTACCCTTATTGCGTTAACAACTTTTTCCTGTGAAAAAGTAGAAGAACTTGTTGGTCATCCAGACCAAGATTCAACAGTAAATACTTCAGAACTTACCTTTACTAAAATTGGTGGATTCGTAAATGGTACCGGTGATGAAGGCTTCGCGGAAATTAGCGCATTTGATGCCGTTACTGGTAAACTATTTGTTGTTAATCCTACAGAAGGTGAAGTTTCCGTTTGGGATATCTCTCAACCTTCAGCTCCTTCCAAACAAGTTTCTATTCCCTTAACGGGGACACCTAATAGTGTTGCGGTTCATGACGGTCTATTGGCAATAGCGGTAGAAAACGAAAATAAACAAGCAGATGGTACTATAGAGGTATACGATACAGCTTCCATGACCTTATCTAATTCTTATTCTGCTGGTGCATTGCCGGATATGGTTGCTTTTAGCCCTGATGGGAAATACATTATTTCAGCTAATGAAGGTGAGCCAAATGATGATTATACGGTAGATCCGGAAGGTTCTATAAGTATCATAGATGTGGAGAAGAATGAGATAAATACGTTGTTTTTTACCAATTATAACGGACAAACTATCGGTAACGAGTTTAGGGTTTTTGGTCCTGGAGCTACGGTTGCCCAAGATATTGAGCCAGAATATGTGGCTGTTTCGGAAGATAGTAAATATGCGTACATCAGCTTACAGGAAAACAATGGTATGGCCGTGGTTGATTTAACTGCAATGACCTTAACGGATGTTTTTGGATTGGGTGTTAAAGATCACTCGCTTTCTGAAAATGCTATGGACGCTAGTAATAAAGATGATATTATAGGAAATTTTCAAACTTGGCCCGTTCTAGGTTTTTATATGCCAGATGCCATTACCTATGCTGAAATAGGAGGAGCGGGGTATATCATTTCTGCTAATGAAGGCGATTCTCGCGATTATGATGGCTATTCTGAAGAAGAAAGGGTAGAGGATTTAGAGTTGGACGCAACAGCTTTTCCAAATGCCGAAGAATTGCAGGCAGAAGAGAATCTTGGTAGATTGAAAACAACTACTGCAAATGGAGATACGGATGGCGATGGTGATTTTGATAAAATCTATTCTTACGGAGCTCGTTCATTTACAATCTGGAGTCCTCAAGGGCAAATAGTTTATGATAGCGGAGATGAGATCGGAAGAAAAACACTAGAAATTGCACCGGCTTTATTTAATAATGATGAAGGTGAGGTAGACGATAGAAGTGATGATAAAGGTGCGGAACCAGAATCTGTAACTACATTAAAAATTGGTGAGTCTACTTTGTTATTCGTGGGACTTGAAAGAACAGGTGGTGCTATGGTATATGATATCACCAATCCATCTGCTCCTGAATTTTTAAGATGGATTTTTAATACGGAGGATGTGGCCCCAGAAGGTCTTTTGGTTATACCTTCGGATGAGTCGCCTAATGGAGAGAATTTATTGGTTATCACAAATGAGGTGTCCAATACCGTTTCAATTTATGAGATAAAATAGTCGGTTTTAACCTTTCGAAAATAATAGAATCCCCGAATTTCATGTTGAGATTTGGGGATTCTCTTTTTAATTTCCTTACGATTAGTCGTTTAGAATTACGATTCCATCGGGATTAATATTACTTTTGCAGCAAAATTAGGAAGTATGAGTGCTATTGTAGCCGTTGTAGGGAGACCGAACGTAGGGAAATCCACGTTTTTTAACCGTTTGATTCAACGAAGGGAAGCTATTACCGATGCCGTAAGTGGGGTTACCCGAGATCGCCATTATGGTAAAAGTGATTGGAATGGAAAAGAATTTTCGCTAATAGATACGGGGGGTTATGTGCAAGGCAGCGATGATATTTTTGAGCAGGAGATAGATAAACAAGTAGAACTTGCCATTGAGGAAGCGGATGCCATAATTTTTATGGTAGATGTAGAAAGTGGTATTACAGGTATGGACGAAGATGTGGCCAACTTGCTACGTAGAGTTAAGAAGCCTGTTTTCTTGGCTGTTAATAAAGTAGATAATGCCAAGCGTGCAGAAGATGCCGTTGAGTTTTATTCTTTGGGATTAGGTGAATATTTTACCCTTTCCAGTATTAATGGTAGTGGAACGGGAGAATTGCTTGATGCTTTAGTGGAAGTACTTCCAGAGCATGAAGAAGAAGAGGATGAGCTACCTAGATTTGCGGTGGTAGGGAGACCTAACGCAGGTAAATCCTCATTCATAAACGCTTTAATTGGTGAAGACCGTTACATTGTTACGGATATTGCAGGTACTACTAGAGATAGTATAGATGTTAAGTATAACCGTTTTGGGTTTGACTTTAATATTGTAGATACTGCAGGGATCAGAAGAAAAGCCAAGGTAAAGGAAAACCTGGAATTTTATTCTGTTATGCGTTCTGTACGTGCCATTGAGCATTGTGATGTTTGTTTGTTGATGTTGGATGCCACTCGTGGTTTTGATGGTCAGGTAGAAAATATTTTCTGGTTGGCCCAACGTAATAACAAGGGTATTGTTATTCTGGTGAACAAATGGGATTTGATAGAGGATAAGGAAACGAATACCATGAAACAATACACCCAGCGCATTCAAAAAGCAATGGAGCCGTTTGTAGATGTGCCTATTCTCTTTATATCAGCATTAACCAAGCAACGTATATATAAAGCTATTGAAACAGCTGTTGAGGTATACCAACGTCGTTCTAAAAAAATAAAAACGCGTCAGCTTAATGATGTTATGCTGTCAGTTATAGAACGGACACCACCGCCAGCTTATAAAGATAAATACGTAAAAATCAAATATATTACGCAGTTGCCTACAAACTATCCTCAGTTTGCTTTCTTCTGTAATCTACCACAATATGTTCGGGATCCTTACAAGCGGTTCTTAGAGAATAAATTAAGAGAGAATTTTGATTTTAATGGTGTGCCCATTACAATATATATGAGAAAGAAATAAAACTAGTTGTAAGTAGTTTTAGATAGTATACATAATCCCTGTAAGTGATTTAGATTAGTCTAGGTTATTTATTGGGATTTTGAATAATGTGGAGTTGTCTTCTTGAATTTCGCCGTCAATTTCTAAAGATTCAATAAGTAGCGTATTAGAACAGCAACCTTCACCATCTGTACGGGCGAGTTTTAATGTTATATCAAAACTATTTGAATCTCCAACAGTTAAAACATAATTGTAAGTGCCTATTTCCCATTCGGAGTCAGAAAGAGTTAAAATTTTCTTTTCTGCTATATCTTAAATCGAAAATTCTATGGTTTCATTTCCTGAAATTGAAATGTCAGAGGCGGTATAGGTCTCATTAGTTAGTAGATTTTCACTATTCTCACTATCTATGAGTTCGAGGTGTAGTTCTGAAAAATCAGCTACACATAATACTGCTGAACAGTCATAATCTTCTGTGTCATCAGATGAACACATAGAAAGAAGAAGAAACAAGGGTAGTAAGAAAGTTAGTCTGGACATGTTATTTTTTTTAAAAGATAGCATGCGTAGGGAAAGGTTGCGTTTTAAGCAGTATTAAATTACCATCCTCCCGAAGCGCCACCGCCTCCGAAACCTCCACCTCCGAAGCCACCGCCAAATCCGCCACCACCGGAGCCTCCTCCAAAACCACCACCTCCAAAGCTTCCGGAACCACCACTGCGGCCCATGTTGCTTAAGATGATAATGTCCCAAAGGTCTAAGCCGTTACCACGTTTTCCACCGTTTTTGCCACCGCCACCACGTTTGTTGCGGTTGGATAAAATCATAAGAATAACGAAGAAAATAATAAACGGTAGAAACTTACCTAATGGAAAACTACCGCCATCGTCAAAAGAACGGTCTTCTTTAAATTCACCATTAAGTGCTTGAAAAATAGCGTCAGAACCGGCGTTTAAGCCACCGTAGTAATCATTTTGTTTAAAATACGGAACTATTGCCTGGTCTATAATTCTACGGGATAGAGCGTCTGTAAGTCTAGATTCTACTCCGTACCCTGTGTTGATAGCTATTCTTCGGTCGTCTCTGGCTAATAGTATGAGGATTCCATTATCGTCATCGGCTTGGCCAATTCCCCATTTATCTCCCCATTGCGCTCCTAGAAAGTTAATGTTTTCACCTTCTGTAGAACTGATAATAGCAACAACTATCTGTGTTGAGGTACTATCGGAATAGTGAATCAGTTTTTGCTCCAGAGTCTGTTTTTGACCTGCGCTCAGTAGATTAATATAATCGTAAACGCTAGTCTGTTCTTTCGGCTTATCAGGAATCTGATATTGAGCCGTTACCAGATTATAGCAACAGAGTAAGATTACGAGTAGACTACCCTTTAGATACTTCATCGCTAAGTTCATTTTTATCACCGTGCTCCCAAGGAAAATGTGCTTGCAGCTCTATACCGGCTTTTAAGATACCATCTATGATACCTTGCTTAAAGTTTCCTTTTTGAAATTGGTTTTGAATGACATCTTTGGTAGTGTCCCAAAAATTATCGGGTACAACTTTGTTAATGCCGTGGTCTCCGTATATGGAAAATTTTCTATCGTTTACTGCAACGTAGACCAAAACTCCATTGGCTTCTTTGGTGTTTTCCATTTTCAAGAGTAGAAACACTTCTTTTGCCCTTTCAATAGGGTCTAGGCGTGTGTGCGGCTCAATATGCACCCTAATTTCGCCAGAAGTGTCTTTCTCGGCCTTATGTATAGCCGCAACAATTTCTTGCTCCTCTTCTGCCGTTAAAAATGCTTCTACTCTTGACATATGCTATTTGAAATCAAATTCAACATCAGGTGCATTTTCAGAACCTGCGTCAGCTTTGTAGCGTGCCATGTCTTCAAATCCAAAAATACCTGCTAGGAATGACCCTGGGAATTTTGAGATGTGTATGTCGTAAAGATTTACGGTTTCGTTAAACTTGTTTCGTTCAACGTTTATACGGTTCTCCGTACCTTCTAATTGTGCTTGTAGCTCTAAGAAGTTCTGATTTGCTTTAAGTTCTGGGTAACGTTCCACTACTACCATTAATTTACTCAAAGCACCTGTAAGTCCACTTTGTGCTTGTTGAAAAGCGGCCATTTTTTCTGGCGTAAGGTTATTGGCATCAATAGTGGTCGACGTAGCTTTTGCACGGGCTTCAATAACATCTGTAAGTGTTCCACGTTCAAAATCTGCTGCGCCTTGTACCGTTTTTACCAAGTTGCCAATAAGGTCGTTTCTACGTTGGTAGGCACTTTCTACATTAGACCAAGACGTTTTTGCGTTGGCTTCTAAGGTTACTGCGGTATTGTTAAAACCAACAGCCCATTGGTATAGGCCAACGGCAATGACTCCTAGTACGATAAGTACGATTAATCCTTTTTTCATTTTAAAAATATTAGGTTATAGTTAATGTGCTGTAATCAGCAAAACAGTGTGTTCAATACATTAGACCATAAATTGGTCAAAAAGTTACAGTTGATCTTTAATTTTAGTCAATTCAACTTTAATTCGCTCTAATTTGTCAATAATAGCGAAGTTGTTTAGTGTTTTTTGACGGTTCTCCTTAAGATGTGTTTTTGCACCATCTAAGGTAAAACCACGCTCTTTTACCAAGTGGTAAATAAGTTTAAGGTTGTCAATATCCTGCGGTGTGAATTTACGGTTGCCTTTGGCATTTTTCTTTGGCTTGAGTACATCAAATTCTTTCTCCCAAAAACGTATTAGGGAAGTATTTACGTCAAAAGCCTTGGCGACTTCGCCAATGCCATAGTACCTTTTTTCTGGGAGATCTATTTGCATTAATCCAAAGATTGATTTTCTTGTGCTGCGTGTTTAAGCATATTCTCAAATTCTTCTGCGGTTAAACTGCCGTAGTAGAAATTTATAGGGTTGATGCGCTCTTCATCTTTCCAAACTTCGTAATGTAAATGCGGAGCTTCTGAACGGCCTGTATTACCTACAAAACCAATTAAATCTCCACGTTTCACTTTTTGACCTTTTTTTACATTGTATTCGCTAAGATGCCCATAAAGAGTTTTGTATCCGTAACCGTGATTTATGCGTATGTGTTTCCCATAACCGGACGAACCATTATCTGCACGGGTTACTTTACCATCACCAGGTGCGTAGACCGGTGTTCCTTTTGGAGCTGAAAAATCCATACCCCTATGCAGTTTACGTGCTTTGGTAAAAGGGTCTGAACGCCATCCAAAACCGGAAGCCATACGTTTAAGACTCTCATTGGTAACGGGTTGAATAGCCGGAATGGCCATTAAGAACTTTTCTTTTTCTTCTGCCAGCTTCGTGATTTCATCTAACGATTTGGACTGAATGGACATTTGCTTTTTAATAATATCCAGACGTTTGGTCGTTGCGGTAACCATTTCGGAATTATTGAAGCCCTCTAATGATTTGTAACGGTTAATACCTCCAAAACCAGCTCTTCGCTGTTCTTCGGGTATGGGGTTTGCTTCAAAATATAAACGATAGATGTTATTATCTCGGTCTTCTATGTTAGCCAAAACCTCTTCGATTTGACCCATCTTTCGATTTAAAAGTTCAAACTGAAGCTCATAGTTTTTTACTTCGCGCGAAAGCGAAAGCTCTCTTGGCGTGTTAATGAGGTTGGTGTTCATTAAGAATACCAAGCACATCAAACCAAAAAGAAATGAACCTATAAAAAATAGTGCGATATTACGATAGCGGCGAGATTTTTTGGCCTCTATCTTGCGATACGATAGCGTATCTGGATCGTAATAATACTTTACCTTAGACATGTATCTATTTTATCCTATTTTTGTGCTGTTTTAGCGGGATAAACAAATATAGAAATACTTTCCTTTAAAACGCTAATTTTTGTAAAACCTTATAATTCTCTATGACTTCCAAGGAAATCCGATCTCAATTCTTAAATTTTTATAAAGAAAAAGGACATAAAATAGTTCCATCTGCTCCAATGGTCATCAAAGATGACCCTACTCTTATGTTCACCAATGCGGGAATGAACCAGTTTAAGGAGTTCTTTTTAGGGAATACTGTTGCTAAAAACACTAGGGTTGTAGATTCTCAAAAATGTTTGCGTGTTAGTGGAAAACATAATGATTTAGAGGAAGTAGGGAAGGATACCTACCACCATACGATGTTTGAAATGTTGGGGAACTGGAGTTTTGGCGATTATTTTAAAGCCGAGGCTATTTCATGGGCATGGGAGTTGCTTACGGAAGTTTTAAAGGTTGATAAGGATTGCCTTTATGTTTCGGTTTTTGAAGGAAGTAAAGATGCAGATAACTTGTCGTTAGATACCGAAGCCTTTGATTTATGGAAGGCCATTGTACCTGAAGATCGAATTATTTTAGGGAATAAAAAAGATAATTTCTGGGAAATGGGCGATCAAGGCCCATGCGGTCCTTGTTCTGAGATTCATGTGGATATTCGCTCTGCGGAAGAAAAAGCCAAAGTTTCCGGGGCTTCGTTAGTTAATGCAGATCACCCACTGGTGGTTGAGATATGGAACTTGGTTTTCATGCAGTACAATCGTAAGGCAGATGGTTCATTGGAGTCGTTACCAGCAAAACACGTAGATACCGGAATGGGTTTTGAACGTTTGTGTATGGTGCTTCAAGATGTGAAATCTAACTACGATACAGATGTTTTTAAACCTATTATTCGTGAAATAGAGATTATAACACATAGCAAGTACGGTAAAGATGAAGAGACCGATATTGCCATTCGTGTAATTGCAGATCATATCCGTGCCGTTTCTTTTTCTATTGCAGATGGGCAATTGCCAAGCAATACGGGAGCAGGTTATGTAATCAGACGTATTTTAAGGCGTGCCGTACGTTATGGCTTTACTTTTTTAAATACCAAAGAACCTTTTATGTACCGTTTGGTAAGCGAACTTACCGAAAGTATGGGTGAAGCTTTCCCTGAGTTGAAGGAGCAACGGCAGTTGATTGAAAACGTAATCAAAGAAGAAGAGTATTCTTTCTTGAAAACGTTGGAGCAAGGTCTTGTTCTTTTAGATCAGGTAATAGCCAATGTAAAAGGAAAAGAGGTTGATGGTAGAAAGGCTTTTGAATTATACGACACCTATGGTTTTCCGATAGATTTAACAGCTCTTATTCTTTCTGAAAAAGGATTAAGCCTAGATGAGAAAGGGTTTGATGTAGCCATGCAGGAACAGAAGAACCGCTCAAAATCGGCTTCAGAGATTTCTAAAGATGATTGGGAAGTACTTTCAGAAGATTTAGAACAGGAGTTTGTTGGTTATGACGTGCTTCAGTCTAATGTAAAACTTGTAAAATATAGAAGGGTAACTTCAAAAAAGGCGGGAGAACAATATCAACTAGTCTTTAATCTAACCCCTTTTTATCCAGAGGGTGGTGGCCAAGTTGGCGATAAAGGGTATTTAGAAATGCCCAATGGCGATGTAGTTTATATTTTAGATACTAAAAAGGAGAACAGTGAAATCATTCACTTTACCAAAAACCTCCCTAAAGATATAAGCGGAACGTTCAAAGCGGTAGTGGACAAGAAACAACGAGAGCGTACTCAGGCTAATCATACGGCTACGCATTTGCTACACCAAGCTTTACGAGAAGTACTTGGTACGCACGTAGAGCAGAAGGGTTCTGCAGTGCATTCTAAATATTTACGATTCGATTTTTCTCACTTTTCTAAAGTGTCTCCGGAAGAACTTCGTGAGGTAGAAAGTTTTGTAAACGCACGTATTGAAGGACAATTGCCATTTGAGGAACATAGAAATATACCAATGGAAGAAGCTGTAAAAGCAGGTGCTATGGCTCTTTTTGGCGAAAAATATGGAGATACGGTACGAACAGTCCGTTTTGGGCAGTCTATTGAACTATGTGGTGGAACCCATGTTAAGAATACAGGAGATATCTGGCATTTTAAGATTAAATCAGAAGGTGCGGTAGCTTCAGGGATACGAAGAATTGAAGCGATAACTTCTGATGCCGTTAAGGATTTCTATAATGAGAATGATAGAATCATTTCCGACATGAAAGGGTTATTGAATAACGCCCAAGACACGGTTAAGGCAGTTTCAAATTTGCAGGAAGAAAATGCAAAGTTGAAAAAAGAGGTAGAAGGACTTTTGAAAGACAAGGCTAAAAACCTAAAAGGGGATTTAGTAAATGAACTGGAAGAAGTAAACGGTGTTCAATTTCTGGCTAAGAAGATAGATTTAGATGCTTCTGGAATTAAGGACTTGAGTTTTGAAATGGGTCAGAACAAAAATAACCTTTTCCTTCTTTTTGCTATGGACCAGAACGGAAAAGCGTTGTTGTCTTGTTATATCTCAAAAGAACTGGTAGCATCAAAAGGGTTAAATGCTGGAACTATCGTTAAGGAATTAGGTAAATTCATCCAAGGTGGCGGCGGTGGCCAACCTTTCTTTGCAACCGCTGGTGGTAAGAAGCCAGAAGGTATAGAAGAGGCCCTGTCCAAAGCTAAAGACTATTTAAAGTAAAAGAGAAACGCCTCGCTATAAATTAGCGAGGCGTTTTGTTTTTAAGAATGTATTGTAATATAATAGTAGCAAATGAATAAATTTGCCTGGACCTTTAGCGTTTAAGTAAAGTATAGCAGGTAGAGAACAGTGTTCGGAAAATGTTATATCGTATTAAAAAAATGATTGTAGGTGATATATGGAATGGCCATTCAACTGATATTTATAATTCCTTTACTTTCTTTTTAGCTACAGGATTATATGTATAATTTAGAAAAAATGTTTTAAACTGATTAAAGTTAAAATCAAACCAAAAAAGGTAGGTGACTTTTTTCATAATACTTAGCAAAGGGAAATCACTCAAATATACCTGGTACATAGATTGACTTTTAGTAATTTAACTAAAATGGCTTTCAAAAATTTTCAATTAGCATGTTTGTGTAATTTTATAAAGTCGAAATTTTATGTATTGATTAGATTTGAATAAAACTTATAGTCTGGATTTGATTTTCAAATTTCTAATGTTTTAAATCAAAATATTCCATCACCGCATTGTAATCACTAAGATTTACGCCATCTCTTTTTAACTGGGCTCTTAGAGTTGCAGCCCCAGACTTCTCGGTGGTACTATTAGATTTTACTATAACAACCTTAAGTTTTGTTATATAACCAGCCCCAAAGGTTGCAGAAGCATTGCTTCCCACTTCGTGAAAATATAACCAGAATCTACCCAAATCGATTTCTACACCTATATCCATGAAATTGCGACCATATCCGGCATCAAGATATCGTACAGCGGGAACAGGAATGTCAGAACCATTCAGAGTTTTTAAATAACCAATAATTAAATCATTATCAATCACATCTTGGGTTAATTCCGGTACATCTACTGCAATATTTCCTCCTGTCTCAGTTGAAATGTCATATAAATATGTCTGGACGTTGGCATTGCCATCTGAACCATTTGCTCCTGGAGGCCCAGCAGGCCCAGTAACTCCATCTTCTAAGGAGCAGGAGAATATTAAACTAGCTAAAAAGGATATTAAAATAAATTTGGTGCTAAATATTAATTTTTTCATAATCAGAATAATTTAGGTTAATTAATTTAAAACTGATAGTTCGTCTAAACCTAACTGTTATTTCAATCTAAACTAACAAGAAATCTCCTCGAAGTAATTCCATTTTGTACAGTTGGTTTCTTTTCTGGTATGAATGGTTAAAAGTTAGTCACAAATGCAATGTATATCGGTGAATAAAACCATAATGTTGAAGAGCAGGAAGCAGAATCGGTAACTGATTTGTTAACCACGCGGTATGGTGCTTCTAGTGAAAATGTATCAACCTATGCTAAAATGAACCCTTTTTCAATGAATACGGAATATGGAGAGAATGAAATGCACTTAAAAAATATTGCAGTACGAACGTATCATGATGTTGATATAGCATGGCGTTTGCAAAACAGATTTCAAAGTGCAAAAAATCAAAATTTTATTGCAACCTCAGAGCTAATCAAGAGATTGCTCATTTTGGGCAATGAACAAGCCGAGTTTATACAAACATTAGGAACGGGTTACCGGAGTGATGGGCAAAGGCATCCTCATTCATGGTCTATTATTGATGAAGCAGAGTGTATAGAGTGGGTTAAAAGCATACTTGGCAAATAAAAGATTGAGATGAAACCAAAGGCCAAATCAAAACTCAAATTTTTAATTCCAATAGGGAGTATGTTTATAAATGACTTACTCTTTCTTTTTCTTATTCAATTTGTAAATAAGCCAGATAAAGCCAACAACAAAATGAAGAAGAATAATGCCGGCAATAACATAAATCAAAGTATTTGAACTACCTCTCATTTTACATTTATCTTAAAACATCCTCAAAACTAAGTATCATATTGAAACAGAAATATGATATTAATCAATATCATTCAGTTATTCTGTATTTAATTGTACTTCTGTTATTGAAAAACCTTAGTCCAATTTTCAACAGTTAAAAAAAGAATTGCCAGTTTAAACTATTGGTGTTTAATACTTAACCGAAAGCTTATTGTTGTTTAAAGCTTTTTGCTTTGCTATTTCGGCTTTTGGTAGAATAAGTTTAAAAGTAGTTCCTTTTCCGTTGCCTCCTGATTCTGCCATTATGGTTCCGCCATGTGAAACCGCAATTTTTTTAATCATATATAGCCCTAACCCTGTTCCTGTTGTATTTTTGTGAAAACGTTCAAAAGGTGTAAATAGTTTTTTTAAGGCCCGCTCATCCATACCTGATCCGTTATCACGTATTAGAAAGCTATTTGTGTCTCCATTATCAATATATTCCACAGCTATTTTAGGGTTTCGTTGGTCTCCCATGTATTTGATGGCATTATCTAAGAAGTTGCCAAAAACTTGGGTTATTCTTTTGCGATCTCCAAATATTTCGGGTAGGTCGTGAGCAATTGTAAGCTCAATATTTTCTTTGTTAAGTTTCCCTTTGATAAGATCTCTAGACAAATTTAATATTTCATTGGTGTTTAATAGCTCATTGTTATTTTCAATTTTACCCAGTTTTGCAATTTTGGTGATGTCCGAAATCAATTCGTTCATGTTGTCACAGGAAATATCTATTAAACTTAAGTACTCTTCTACAGTAGTAAAATCTTCTGTCTCAATTGCCATTGGTACAAGACCGGCAATCCCTTTAATATTGTTTAGTGGGCTTTTTAAATCATGGGAAATTGCAAAGGTAAAGCGCTGAATTTCTTCGTTTTTGGATTCTAGATCATTTGCCGCTTCTATAAGCTTGTCTTTTTGAAGCCTTAATTCTTTAGTACGTTCCGCTACTTTTAGTACTAGTTTTCTTTGATTTTTTTTAATACTTCTTAATTTAAGATAATAGGCGAGATAAAGGACCAATAAAACTAGGGCTACCATTAAAGACCGGAACCACCACGTTTCCCAATATGGAGGGGTAATGGTCATATGAAGATCTAATTCGTTATCTACCCAAACCCCGTCAGAATTAGTAGATTTGATTCTTAACGTATATTTTCCAGGATTTAGATTGGTATATGTAGCACTTGGATTGTTGCCTACATAGTTCCAATCTTTTTCAAAACCGTCTAGGTAAAAAGCATAATTTACACTTTCCGGACGGCGAAAGGTAAGGGCCTTAAAATCAATGTTAATAACAGATTGATCATAGTTAAGAGTAAGAGAATCTACTTGGCTAATATCCTTTTTTAAAACCCCAAAATCATCATTGGGTAATACAGATTTGTTGAAAATTTTTAGATCGGAAATAAATAAATTAAGCTTGTCTTTTTGTTTTGCAACGGCACTGGCGGTAAATATGTTAAACCCGTTTACACCTCCAAATATATACTCACCTTTACTAGTGATTAAAGATGAATTTGGGTTAAATTGGTTGGCCTGCAGACCATCACCTACATCATAATCTATTGTTTTTCCAGTACTGGTATTGTACCTAATAATACCTTCTTCTGTACTTAACCATAAGCGTTTGTTCTTATCGTCTATAATTTCCTTAATGGCATCATTTTTAAGTCCGTCTGACTTTTTAACGGATTGGAAGGAATCACTTTCAGGCATATATTTGTTAAGTCCGCCTTGAGTACCTGCCCAAATAACATTCTCACTATCCTGTATAATGGAGTTGACAAAATTATTGCTTAATGAATTTTTACTATGATAATGTGTACTTTTCCAAGTACCATCACTTTCTGTCAATTTAAGTAATCCAGAGTTTAGACTGCCAATCCAAATATTACCTTTGTTATCTTCAAATATTCTATTTAACGAATTAATTTCCGTACCGTCTAATTGGGAGGTAAGATCAATATTCTCATGACTATTTGTTTGTGGATTAAAAATTTGCACGCCTGCAAAATAATTTATGATCCAGATACGGCCTTTCCTATCTTTTAAGAGATCAACTACGGTATTTGATTTCAAAAATGAATTTTGAGTGTTTAGCTCTTCAAATTTCTTGCTATCCGTATTGAAAACGACAATACCATTTGTCCATGTGCCAGCCCACAATTCATTCTTTTTTGTTTGCAGTAATGAAAGTACCACGTTGCTACCAAAATTTTTATCCTTTAATGAATAATGCTCAAATGTGTCTAAAGTTCTGTTCCAGCAATTTAATCCGCCGCCATCGGTTCCTATCCATATCTTTCCCTTCGTATCCTCATTAAAACAATTCACTAATTTATTACTCAAAGATTTAGAATTGAATGGGTCAGAAGTAATGTGTTTGAATTTAAAAAATTCCGGGTCATAAAAATTGAGACCGCTTTTATAGGGAGCTACCCACATAACGCCATTACGGGTGCATAAAAGAGACCAAATGGAATTACCTGAAATGGAATTTGGCTTAGACACATTATATTCTATGTGTTGTATGGGTTCTAGAGTTTTGGTATAGATAAACAAGCCATTATTTTCAGTACCTATCCATAATTCTCCATTATTATTCTTTGTTAAGGAACGTATGCTAAAGCCTGGGCTTATATCTTTTTTCTTGGTAAGAAACCCTAAGGAGCTATCTATTTTCAATTCTACTAGGACCCCGCTAATCGTGCCCAATAAAAAGTTGTTTTTCTCTAGTGGTGTGGCAGTAACAATCTCATCTGTTTCCTGAAGCTTACTCAGGATTTCCATTTCCCTGTTTATCACTAAAATATTGTATGTGGAAATAACAAGCATACGCTCATCATCCAAAGGCATTACTTTAATAATTTTGTCAACTCTTCTATTCTTAAGTTTTACGTAATCATCAGGAAGCTTAAATTGTTTTAATTTTCCGGTTTCTGGCTGGTACCTAAATAACCCATCTTTTTCAGTGCCTAACCATAAATAGTCATTTAGTCTAATTACCCATTCAAACCTTTTAGATTCAATCTTCTTTGCTTCTTTCTTGAACGGATAAGGGATGACCAGATTTAAACTGCGGTCATATAAACTTAAGCCATGGTTTGTACTAATTAATAAGTTTTCATCATCCTCGTATAAAGAAACTATATACTCGTGAGTAAGGCCGGTTACACTATCTGTAGTTTTATTGAATATTTCAAAGTCTTTTCCATCATATCTGTTCAGGCCATTTCTAGTTCCAATCCAAATAAAACCGTAACTATCTTCCAAAAGAATGGTTGCCGTACTATGGGATATTCCCTTTTCAATATGTTGAAAAATAAGGGATTCTTTATGCTGAGATTGAACCGTATATAAGGAAAGGAGAAGAATATAAAAGGTAAGAATCTTAAAAAAATATTTTAATACCATTTTTATCCTTTTGTAATATACTTGTTTAGGGCGCATTTAAAGGTAAGAAATTACTTCCAAATAAAACTTAATATTAAGTTGTCCATTAAATTCACTAAAGGTCTTAGATTTTTTTATGATATAAAAATTAATAGATTATTTGATACTTAAAATACGTACGTTGCTGGGCGTAATTACTTGTTACCAGGTATTTTAAAGCGGGGAAATGTTAATTTTTTTAATTCAATTTAAAATGAGAAGATGTTTTAGGATAAATTCAGCTCCTGGTTCTTTGCGAAATGCAACCTGCGGTTAAAAATCTGTCAGAAACGGGAGAGGAGCTAGTTTATACTAGTGCCATGAATTTGTTAAAATAAAAGTACGCGAATTATACAGTTTATAATTAATATAGACTTGTGGTTTATTCAACTGGGTCTGTTTATATTTATAATATTATTAAATCTTATAGATTTAACTTTGAATAAAAAAACCTTAGTATTCTCTCAGATGACTTTGAATAAGTATACTCAAAGTCTGTCAAAACCATTCCAAAGGAGCTATAAATAAACGAACTTAGCAGAAGAATTATAATAGAGCATGAATTCAGAATCTAACATGTTATACGTGGTAATGCTGGGCGCAAGCGGGGCTGTAGGTACAGAAACTTTGGGCACTCTTCTGCAAGGTAAGAACATTCAAAAAATTACTTTGCTTGGCAGAAGTCACATTTCTGATCTAGACAATGCTATTGTAGAACAGCACAATATAGACATCACAGATGCTAGTTCTTACGAGAACTTTTTACAAGGACACACAACGGCTATTTGTACACTGGGGGTAGGCCAACCTTCAAAAATAAGCAAAGAAGAATTTATTAAAATTGATAAAACTGCAGTTCTAGATTTTGCAACGGCCTGTAAAAAAGCAGGAGTGAAACATTTTCAATTGTTAGCCTCTGTAGGTATTAGTCCAACTTCATCATCTTTTTACCTTCGTACAAAAGGAGAATTGGTAGAAGCGTTAAAAGCATTGCATTTTGACCGCCTCAGTATTTTTGAACCTTCCATGATTTTAACACCAACCAATCGTTACGGCATTGGGCAGGCGATTACCTTAAAAGTCTGGCCTTTACTAAAACCCATACTTTTGGGAGGGTTACGAAAATATAGAGGTGTACCCGTACATATTCTAGGGCAGGCAATGGCCAATAATATCTACAATAAAGGTGATGTATACGAAGTGCTTCAGTGGGATGATTTTTATAATTAAACTATCGAAACACTAAAACACATATTGAACCATATTCTTCCCATTGCTGAGGAAGATTGGAAAGTGATAAAACCTCATTTGTCAATCGTAAAATTTGAAAAAGGAGAGCAGTTGCTATGTCCTCCGCAAATATGTAGTTTCATTGCATTTATTAAATCGGGTTCTGTACGGTCTTATCATATGGATGATCAACTAGTGGAAACCAATTTGCTATTAAGGTCTGCAAACGAATTTATCACGGATTACGAGAGTTTTATAAGCCAAGATCCTTCTACATTGTGGATTCAGTCCATAGAGAGGGGAGAGGCCATTCTTTTGAACAGAACCGGACTCTACTACCTTTATGAAACCTCTTTTTATTGGAATAAATTTGGAAGAATCATAAGCGAGCAGATATTTATAAACAGTAAACGTAGAACAGAACAGTTATTATTTTTAAGCCCAACGGAACGATATATGCTCTTATTAAAGCATAATCCTGATTATTTTCAAAAATATGCTTTAAAACATATTGCCAGTTATTTGGGTATAACGCCACAGTCACTAAGTAGGATTAGAAATCAATTGTCAAAACATTAATTACCTTGTGTTAAGTTGTGATTCCATCATATTGCTAGAAATTTGTTCGAATCGAATACCGAATATCTAAAACAGCAAATTTATGATGGTCATGATTTTATCTTTACTTCTATTCTTAGTTTTTATTGTACTTGGCGGTTTCCATTTCTATTGGCTTTTTGGCGGTACTTGGGCATTGGAGAATGCTATTCCAACACGAGAAAATGAGAAAGCCATGATTTCAATTCCTAAAATTGCAACCTTATTAGTAGCGCTGATTTTAACTGTATTCGGGTTATTCTATTTTATGAAATCTGGCCTTATAAATGTTGAAGCTCCTTTTAGGGGTATAAATTTCGCGTACTGGTTTATTCCTACTATTTTTATTCTAAGGTCTGTAGGAGAATTTAAGTATGTCGGCTTTTTTAAGAAAGTTAAAAATACCAAGTTTTCAAAGGCGGATTCGAAGCTGTTTTCTCCGTTATGCTTAGGGATAGGTGTAGTAGGAATATTGATACAGTTTATGAATTGATATAATAAATAAAAAAATATAGTAGAATTATTATTTAGGATTTAAACAGTAAAAAAGACACAATGATACTCCAAACCCAAATACCTTTAGAAAAGGCTGAAAACCAAATCGATTATGGAAGTCGATCGGTTTTGATGGGTTCTTGTTTCTCGGAAAATATAGGGGAGAAGTTCAAGTATTATAAGTTTAGGTCTTTTCAGAACCCGTTTGGTATTTTGTTCCATCCGTTGGCTATTGAGAATTTAGTAACTCGTGCAATTTCAAAAAAGGCCTATACAGAGGACGATGTGTTTTTTAACAATGAAAGATGGCAATGCTATGACGCTCATTCAGATTTAAGTTCCGTTTCTAAAGAAGAGTTACTGGTATCGCTTAATAATGGAATTGAGAGTACTGGAGAACAGCTTGAAAAAGCAACTCATATATTCATAACGCTAGGTACGGCTTGGGTGTATCGCCATCTTGAAACCGATAATATGGTGGCCAATTGCCATAAGGTACCTCAAAAAGAGTTCGCTAAAGGGCTGTTAGGGGTAGATGAAATTGTAAGCAGCCTAAAAAATATAATGGTTGGTGTTGCCGCCATAAACCCTGGAGCACAATTAATTTTTACGGTTTCACCGGTACGGCATATCAAGGATGGTTTTGTCGAAAACCAACGTAGCAAAGCACATTTGATAACTGCAATACATGAGTTGATGGATAATTCTGAGTTCAATATGAACTATTTTCCGTCTTATGAGTTACAAATGGACGAGTTGCGGGATTATCGCTTTTATAAAGAAGATATGGTACATCCCAGTCAATTGGCTATAGATTATATATGGGAGAAGTTTATGTCCGTTTGGATTAATAAAGAAGCCCAGGAATCTATGATATTGGTTGATGCCATTCAAAAAGGGCTAAATCATAGACCATTTCATCCAGAATCAAAACAGCATTTAAAATTCTTAAAATCATTAGAGCTCAAAATAACGAACGTTCAAAAGCGTTTTCCTTTTATGGATTTCGACCACCAAAACCTAGAGTCTTAGATTCCCTTTTTCTTTTTCGTCAATTTCAATATGTATTGTAACTTCATCTTATGAAAAAAGTATTTGTAGGGGTTCTTATTACCTTGGCAGTAGTTTTAGTGTTCCGTTCGTGTGCTGATGACAAGGAGGAGAAATCTATCTTGGAAGAAAACAGCATGCTTATTCAAACGCAAATAGACAATGTAAGCAAGTTAATTGTTACAGAAGGTCATTTTGCAGAAGTGTACAACTACAAAGATTCTAAAATGCTTTTCGGGCCTTTTATATCTGCAGAAAAAAAAGCGCTAGTTGTTGTAAATGCAGATGTTACCATAGCTTATGATTTGAGTAAGATAGATTTTGAGGTAGATGAGTCTAGTAAAACCTTACACATCAAAAGCATACCGGAACCGGAAGTGAAAATTAGTCCTGATTTTGAATATTATGATGTTAGCTCAGATTACCTGAACATGTTTGAGGCGAGCGATTATAATAAAATCAAGAAAAATGTAAATGCTTCACTGATGAAAAAGGTAGAAGCGTCTGCATTAAAAACCAATGCCGAAAATCGCTTGATAAGTGAGCTGCAGAAGTTTTACATTCTTACGAACTCATTGGGATGGACACTGGTCTACAATGATAAAACCGTAAATAAGGATTTACCCGAAGTGTTTTTTAAAGAATAGAGCTGCTTCATGAAATCTTACTTTGCAAAAGTTTCGGCCCAAGCAATGTATTGATCCCAATCATAATCGGTAACATCGTGTTTTCCACTTCTCATATGATATGCTAGGGTCTGTTTAATAGGATGATTAACTTCTTGCACATCAGTTGAAGAAATTCCCTTTTTATCATATAACTCGTATACTTTTGTGGCATATTGTGCAGATAGGAATTCCCCTTTTGGATCCGCCCATTCATCCTCAACGGCACTTGCAACGTATAAAGGTCTTGGAGCAATAAGGGCTAATAGTTCATGTTGGTCCACTGGTAACATTTCTTCCTTATTACTGTATTTTTTAAAACTCTCAGAAAACCAATGCGGAAACGAAGTGTTGATTTGACCAATGGTTTCTCCAAACTTACGTTTTGATAATGCAGCGCCACCACAACCTGAATCGTTACCAATAACACCCGCAAAACGAAGGTCTGTTGCGCCTGCCCAAAGTGCTGCTTTCCCCAATCTAGAATGTCCAAAAACGATAACATTAGATATATTTGTGTCATTCTCAAGATAATCCATGGCGCGGCTAAGACCATAGGCCCATGCGGCTATACTGCCCCATTCGTTGGTCTTTGGTTTGGTCTGGCCTTCTTCATAAAACAAACTGTGTAACCCATCCGAAAAATCATTTTTGTCCGGGTCTATTTCACCATAATAAACTGTTGCTATGCCATAACCTTTATCTAACATTTTATCTATAGCCCAACGGTTCATTCTAACGCCTCGCGAAGCTTCTGTTGCTTTGTTGTTTCTGATTTTTAAATCTTCATTATTCTCGTTCCATGCTTCTGTAATAATAACATTTGGGTCATCTGTCACGGTATGGTTTCCGTGAAAATTGTAGCCAAGAAATACAGGTGCATTCTCATTGCCTATAGGAAGATAAAGTAGGATGTTGAAATTTAAGGAGCGGTTGTTTTTCTTTATACCTACGGCAATTTGCTTGCGTTGTGCTTTTCCGCCTAGTGCGTTATTATCTTGTTCAATGACCTTAAACGAATACTCGTCCAATAGGGCAGGTACTTTGCCATAAATTTGCTTTTCAAAAAATTGATAGATTTCTAGCTTTCTTTTTTCTTCCCATTGTTGGCTGTCGGTAATAGCCTCTCCTCCAAAAGTAACAAGAGGGTCAGGTACTGAAAATTTAGGAACTTTGGTTTCATCATAATTGGCTTCCGGCTGCGCCGTAAGTGCTGATGTAATCAGTGTAAAAAGTAGTAGGAATAGTGGTTTCACGGTTGTTTGGTTTGGTGTCAATAAAGAAAATGTTGGTTTATTTCAATTTCTCAGTTTTACATTTATGGTTTACCAAGTCCAGTCCATCATCTATCAAATGGCCTACCTTAGGGTTATTTAATTTTACGGTCTGTAAATGCATTGAAATTTCATGGGCAAATTCATGGTCTCCGTTTTCTTTGGCAAGTTCGTATAGCTCAACTGGCAATAACCAGTCATTAGGATAATTATCTCTTATTGCTTCAAACACCTTATGTCTAGAAATCGTACTATTTTTGCCTTCCCTGAAATGACGTATTTGCTCGTAGTATTGCTCTAATTTGGTGTGAGAGGCATTGCTTTTAGATTTTATTGTAGTTGATGAAACCTCATGGGTAACCAAATCAAAACTATTCAAATCAGCAGGACCATTATAGGCAGAAGCTATTTCTTGACCTACGGCCATACTATAAAGCTCGTCGTTACTTTCAAAAAGGACTTTGTCATTATGGGTGACACAGCAATTTTTAAAAGTGACTAAAATAATGTCTCCCTGTAAGTTGCGCGTTCCAGTAATAATTTCTCCGGCTATTTTTATATGACCGTCAAATTCTAGGGAAATCTGTTGTCCTTCGAAAATATTATAGGCTTTGAGATCAAGCGGACTCATGTCTTCAATGGCCAAGTTCATTCCTTTTAGTTTTCCTAATGGAGAACCAAAACCAGTGGCGTGCTGTTTAATACTATGTCCTACAAGCTCTTTATCACGAAAGGAGAGTGCTGTGGGGCCTTTAGATTGAAAAAACACAGGTTTGCCTTCGTGTTCAATTACACTATCAAAATTACCGGAAATCTGAAGTCCTGTGCTAAGTTCAATAGTGCCCAATTCTTTAGATGCAATAAGCTTTTTTATACCACTTAACCCACCACGGCGTAAAGCCATAGTGTTTGCAAATTCCTCTAAAACTTGACTTAGGTAAGCAAAATCTGGCGTAACAAAAAGCTGAGGTTGTGGTTGCGTAATATCAAAAGAGGTATAGGCCGCATCTATGGAATACGGTTTTTTCTTTACTTCATTTGTCATGCACCATGCGCTTTCTCCAATAGAGGAAAGAAGTCCGGCGCCATATATTTTAGGGTTCTCGGGTGTGCCTATAAGTCCGTATTCAACGGTCCACCAGTGCAAGTTCCTAATAAGTGCAATTTCACTGGGTTCTCCCATGTTATTTTGCAGGTCATCAATATGCTTTTCGGCCTTATCAATATCTTCTTGTGGGGTACCTTGGGCTTCTTTTATGATGGAAAGGTGGCGTACCGCTTCATAGAGTTCATAATCTTTCGCATTTGAAATTGCCTTAGAACCAATCTCACCAAATCTACGCAGGTATTCTGCATATTCAGGATTGGCAATAATAGGTGCATGCCCTGCGCCCTCATGAATAATGTCTGGTGCAGGGGTGTATTCTATATGATCTAACTGTCGTATATCGGAAGCAATAACTAGTACATTGTACGCTTGGAATTCCATAAATGCAGATGGAGGAATAAAACCATCAACCGCAACTGCGGCCCAACCTATTTCCTTTAAGATACGGTTCATGCCGTACATATTTGGGATATGGTCTATAGAAATACCGGTTTTTTGTAACCCAACTAAGTATGAAGCGTGGGCAAATTTACTAAGGTAATCTACATTTTTACGCATCACATAACGCCAAACGGCTTGGTCAATAGACGAATATTCACCATAATCTTGCGGTTTAATATACTGCTGCAAATGTGCAGGAAGTTTGTCAAGAACAGGATTACTAGTGTACGTCATGCTAAAAGGTTTTCTATATAAAGATACAAAAAAGGGTAGAGGAATATTAGCATTCAATTTGGACGGGTGGGACTGCTGCGTAAAAAAAGCCCTTTTAAAATAAAAGAGCTTTTTAATATATTTCAACGAATTGAGATCGTTTTACTTAGCGGCAACCGGATTAGGTGGGTATTGCATCAAAATTTCAGAAACAAACTCGCGTATGCGTTGTTCTTTCTTTTCTATATTGCTAATATTAT
Organism: Zobellia nedashkovskayae; assembly: GCF_015330125.1. NCBI lineage: Bacteria > Pseudomonadati > Bacteroidota > Flavobacteriia > Flavobacteriales > Flavobacteriaceae > Zobellia > Zobellia nedashkovskayae. Next base: position 2,271,631 of record NZ_JADDXR010000002.1, read on the forward strand.
TCAAATTACCAACTCCTTTACCTTGCCACACCAATTCTTTAGTTTTAGAATCTACTAGGTCAATGTACAAAGAACCTTCGGTACGGGTGCTAACATTATTGCCGCCTCCGCCCCAACCAGGACCCCAATAATAAGGGTTCCAGCCCCAGCCGCCGCCCCAGTAGTTATTGTAAATATCTACTTGTTCTTTTTCTTTAGTGAATATACTCACTAAAATATCTGGATTTTCAGATTTTGAAAAACCGCGATTGGTCATTTCAGCTTCAATAGCACGTAGAATTCGCTTTTTGTCCAAATCCGAAATCTGAGCTTTGTCAATTCCTGTTTTATAAAAAGCATACGTTTTGTAACTATCAAAATTGGCTTCTTTATCGTAATCAGAAAGCACGCGTACAGAAGTACAGGAGCTTAAGAATAGCAACACAAGCATGGGTACCACTAGGATTTTAATCTTTTTCATAACAAAGTATAGTATTTGGTGTTAATACATCATTTTCGTAAAAGGTAGTCTCAAAAATCATGCCGAACAACGGTTTTATTGGCGGTTCGTTTTGGGGTCAAAACCATAAGGGCAGTGTCTACAACCACTTTCGCAACAGTAACCTCTCTTTAGATGATACTGTTGGGTAAATACCCGATACCCTTCTTCTGATAAGTAAAAATCGCCTTCCTCAGGCGGAATTATTTCTTTCATCAACTCCTTTTTCCATTGTATTTCTTGAGTATAAAATTACTCCATTTAGTTGGCAAACAACCAAAAACGATTTTAAAACCGTACATTTTAAGTACGTTTAAGAGTATTTTAACGAATCATTATAATTATTGGCAGCAATGTTGTGTTATCGAAAATGACGGCTTAATAACAATTAACTCTATTAAGTGCCGTTTAAACCTTTGATTATGATCTTAGTTTTCAGACATTTTTTTTATAAGAACTATGTTGGTCTATCACTTTGGCCCTTCATCATTTTAAAACATGACGAACTCAAAGAGGATATTGTATTGATCAATCATGAGAAAATTCACTTAAAGCAACAACAAGAATTGCTGATTGTTTTTTTCTACTTCCTCTATATCTCAGAATGGCTCATACGAACGGCTGTTTATTTTGATAGTTATAAGGCATACCAGAATATTAGTTTTGAAAGGGAAGCCTATTCGAACGAGAAAAATCTGAATTATACCAGTGAACGTACAGCGTTTAGTTTTATCAAATATCTTACAAAATAGATGTTGTAATTCAGCTTACGTAATTAACACTTCACTTTAATAGCACTGTTTTTCGCCCTACTTTTGTAAAGTATGCGCGTAACGACCGAAAATCAAGAAGTACATTTACCCATTCTTGACCAGAAAGGAGTATCCCTTGTTCTTAAAAGGGAAGACCGCATACACCCCTTAATTTCTGGGAATAAATACAGAAAACTTAAATACAATTTAAAAGTAGCAAAGACCCAAGGTTTTGATACGCTTCTTACGTTTGGCGGGGCTTTTTCCAACCATATTGCGGCTACGGCCTACGCCGGTAAAATTCATGGTTTAAAAACTATTGGAATTATACGGGGCGAGGAACTTGCCCAAAAATGGCAAGAGAATAGTACTTTAAAACTAGCGGAATCCCATGGTATGCAATTCAAATTTGTTTCTAGGGAAGCATACCGAGAAAAAGATACTCCAGAATTTATTGATGAATTAAAAGAAGAATTTGGTGCTTTTTATCTTTTGCCAGAAGGCGGAACCAATCCTTTGGCTATAAAGGGCTGTGAAGAAATTCTAACTACAAGTGATACCGATTTTAATGTTGTATGTTGTGCCGTTGGTACGGGTGGTACCATAGCAGGGATTAGTAATGGTGCATTTGCGCCACAAAAAGTTTTAGGGTTTCCCGCACTTAAAGGAGATTTTTTACAAGAAGATATTTGTAAATTTGCATTGAGAGAAAATTGGAAGTTGGTAACAGACTATCATTTTGGAGGTTACGCAAAGGTGACGGAAGAGTTGGTAAGTTTTATAAACAATTTCAAATTAAACACTCAAATACCTTTAGATCCCATTTATACCGGGAAAATGCTATATGGTATTTTAGATTTAATTCAGAAAGGATATTTTCCTCCTAATACAAAAATACTGGCAATCCATAGTGGAGGACTCCAAGGTATTGACGGGATGAACCGTAATTTACTAAAGAAAAATCTACCATTAATAGATATATGATACGTAGACTTATAGTATTATCACTTTTCAGCATAGTTTTTATTGGATGTAAAGCGAAGCGTACGGTTGCGACCAGAAGTGAGGCTCCAAAAAAGAAAACAGAAGTAGTTGTTGTAAAAAAGGAGACTAAAAAACCAGACGATGGCCTTTATCCGATGCCTGAAGATACAGGAGAATTCTTGCGTTTTAGTATTGGGTCTCCAGAAGAATATGTAGAGACTTTTTATGAGGTTGCCCAAATGGAAATGAAAGCTTTTGGTATACCGGCAAGTATTACGTTGGCCCAGGGTTTGTTGGAAAGTGGACTAGGAAAAGGAGCTTTAGCTTTAAAAACAAATAACCATTTTGGTATTAAATGCCATACTGGTTGGGAAGGTGATTATGATTTTCATGATGATGATGAAAAAGGAGAATGCTTTAGAAAATATAATCATCCTATGTATTCCTACCGGGATCACAGTATCTTTTTAAAAGGCCGTTCTCGTTATGGTTTTTTATTCGATTATAGGAACGATGATTACAAAAGATGGGCCAAAGGCCTAAGACAGGCTGGTTATGCTACGGATAAGCATTATCCACAAAAGCTTATTTCATTAATTGAACGGTATGAGCTGTACAAGTATGATACAGAAATAGCGAAGCAAGGTTATAGTCAACAAAAAGGAGAACCGGTAATAGTAGCCAGTACTCAGAACAAAGTGCATGTGGTTCAAAAGGGAGATACATTGTATTCTATTTCTAGGTCATATTCAGTTTCCGTAGAGGATTTAAAACGATGGAACTATATGTATGATAGTAATTTAGATGTAGGTCAAGAACTTACCGTTAAGACAGAAAATTTTAATAAATAGATGTTATATCAAAGAAGTAGCGCCCTATTTGCTGAGGCGCAAAAATATATTCCAGGGGGAGTCAACTCACCAGTTCGCGCTTTTAAGGCCGTAGGAGGAGACCCTATTTTCGTAAAAAAAGCAAAAGGGGCTTATTTGTATGATGAAGATGATAATCGATTAATCGATTATATCGCTTCATGGGGTCCGTTAATTTTAGGTCATGCTCACGAACCCGTAATTAATGCGGTAATTGAGAAGGCAAAACTAGGTACTTCTTTTGGGATGCCTACAGAAATTGAAACGCAGTTAGCACAATTGGCGGTATCTATGGTGCCTAATATTGATAAAATAAGATTTGTAAACAGCGGGACGGAAGCTTGTATGAGTGCCGTGCGTTTGGCTCGTGGGTATACAGGTAAAGATAAGATTATAAAATTCGCTGGTTGTTACCATGGTCATTCAGATTCGTTTTTAATACAAGCGGGTAGTGGTGCCGTAACTTTTGGTAGCCCTAATAGTCCTGGTGTAACAGAAGGTACTGCCAAGGACACTCTTTTGGCTACTTACAATGATATAGAAAGTGTTCGTGCACTAGTTGCTGCTAACAAAGGTGAAATAGCAACGGTAATTATTGAACCGGTTGCAGGTAATATGGGATGTATAGTTCCTACGGAAGAATTTATAAAAGGACTTCGTGAACTCTGTACCCAAGAAGGGATTTTGTTGTTGTTTGATGAGGTTATGACCGGTTTCCGTTTAGGAAAAGGTGGTGCTCAAGAAGCGCTAGGCATTGATGCGGATATTGTTTGTTTTGGAAAAGTGATCGGTGGAGGTTTACCTGTAGGTGCTTTTGCAGCTAAAACAGAAATTATGTCACATTTGGCGCCAGAAGGACCAGTTTATCAAGCAGGAACTTTAAGTGGTAACCCACTAGCCATGGCTGCTGGTTTGGCAATGCTTACGGAATTGAATAAGAAGCCCGAAGTTTTTGAAAGTCTGGCTAAAAAGACTGCTTACCTTCATGAAGGTTTAGATGCGGTTTTAAAAACTAAAGGAGTTCCTTATCAAATTAACCGATTTGGAAGTATGATATCCGTACATTTTACTGAAGATGCTGTAGTTGATTTTGACAGCTCCGCAAAAGGCAACAATGAGACCTTTAAAAAGTACTTTCATGGGATGCTACAAAACGGAATTTACTTGCCGCCAAGTGCATTTGAAAGTTATTTCTTAAATGACGCGCTAACCTATGGGGATATAGATGAGACTGTAGCAGCATTGAAAAAGGTAGAATTATAAATCTATTTTACGGAATGTTAGTCTCTATCTGGCATTGAAGCAAATTCTTTTCTTTTGTTTTCAAACCAGTCCTGCATTCCATTTGGAGACTTCATAAGATTTTGCATCTCGCCCATTGCTTTTAGATGGGCGGAATCTTTTTTTTGGAACATCTCCATACCGTGGGTTTTACTTAAGTCGGCAATTTCTTCAAATGTATTTGCAGAAAATTCCATGTCACAAGCACCGCCTAGTTGTTTGCATGTCATTGTTTTCATAAGAAAAGGGTTTTTAGTAAATATTAGAGTTCGTTGTATAAGGTAAGTACTTTATTTACATCTATTTTTTTGTCTATTTGATAAAAATAATTCAGCTGCCACTTTTGGGTGGTTAGCGCTTGTTTGCTTGTTGCTTTATCCCACAAAGGGTACACGCGAAAACCACGTTTACCTTCCTTTTTTAATGTTGAAACTATTCCCTTTTCAAGTAGTACGTTTCTAGGGAATACGAACTGCCCTATTAAATCTCCCTTACCTACATTAATTACGAAGTAATCAAATAAATCACTTTCTTCAAATGGGCAAATAGGGCCATTTTCAATTCGCTTCCAAAAAGTAACGAATTGACCAACCTTCTTAGGTGTGATTTTGGCATTTCTAAAAATAATGCTTTTACTATTCAATTGAAATCTACAAGCCTCATACTCCTTACTCTCTTTTTCTAATTCCAATTCAGAAATAGATAAATAAGATGGTTTATATACTCTAGAAACAATACGTTCAAACTCTTTGGTCATTACTCTTTGGTCGTTATTTTTTTGATGTAGCATAAAAATAGCTAAATAAGCATTAGGCTGGAAAACAAAAAAAGGGCTGCACGTACATGCAGCCCTTTTCTATATAAAAATAATCCCCTACTTTCTTGATTTTCGTTCTCCTTTTCCTTTCTTGGAATGTTTATTACCTCTTTGCTTATCCATTTTTTGCCATTTCTCGTATTGCTCAGCAGAAAGAATATTTTTCATTTCAGCCTTTTGTGCAATCATCTTGTCCAATTTGGCATTTTCCATAGCGTAACGCTCTTCTGAAGTTGGCTTTTTACGTTCGCCTTCTTCTTTCTGTGCTTTGCGTTCTGCATATTTTGCTTTGCGTTCTTTTGCCTGTTCTAAAGTAATAGCTTTTACTTTCTCTTGTTGGGCCAATGTTAAGTCTAATGCCAAGGTCATTTTCTTCGTATGAAGAGTTGCTATCTGTTCCGCAGTTAAGTCTTTCATACCATCTCTACCGTGACCTTTTTCTTTTTGGGCCATTGCGGTAAGCCCTACCATGCATACTAATGCTACAATTATCTTTTTCATGTTTTTTTGTTTAAGATTATACTACTTAGAGTGAGAAGAATCAATAAGGTTTAACCAGGTTATCTTATTTATGGAATAATTAACAGGATGGAGAGGTTGACTTTATAGCAAAAAAAAGGGCGAAGAAATTATTTCTTCGCCCTCACAAAGTAGGTCGTTCAGTGTTTAAATATTTTAGTCCAATGCCTCTGCAGAGCTAACTTGTTCCATATCTGCCGATGCCATTTCTACCGTCTGGGGAGATTGGTCAGAATTGGTTTGATTGTAATAAACTAATGATGCAATTACGAATCCGGCTAGGTATAAAGAACTTTTTAGTTTTTGAGACATGGGGTATGTTTTTCTGATTCTTATACTAATCTAGGGAAAAGAAGAAGGCGGAAAAAAAGGTTGTTGTAAAGCGACCATGGTTTGTGGTCAACTATCCCAAAGTTGTTGTCTGCAATTTCCCTTCATCGATACGTGATGTAGTTCGTCGATGTTTTGAGGAATTAAGTTCATTTTTTCTAACAGTAAATGGCATTATCCTAATAATATACAGTACGGCGGTAATAATGCTTGCGTAAAACATCATTGGCGCCATACTGAAATATGTGGTTACTTAGGATCTAAAATCTGCTCAATACGGTCACTAACGTCTTGTAAGTGATACTTACTCATGCTATCTGAAGTTCTTGTAATGGCATTTTCAATGGTTCGCTGTAAAATTTGTAACTCTGCACGGGCCACTGAACGTATATCCGATTGACTAGTATGTACAACTGTCGATTTTTGATAGCCTCCAAAGTCAGGTAGTTTTTTTTGGTCTTTTGCGGTCATCAAATAGTTCAACCTTTCAACATGTGCTTTTTGAAGGTTTCTTCTATAGGTATCTATATTTTCACCGTTTTTTAATTCTGACCAGATACCACCGCGAAGCTCGCTCATCATATTTGTTAATTGGTAAGCTTCCGCTCCGTTGGCAGTTTCATTTTCAACCAAACGTTGTAGCTTTCCTAGGCTGAGAATATTATCCAAAGTTTTAGTTTGCATGGCTCTAATCTCCTCCACAAAACCTGAATATTGAATCTTGTTGAAAATATTATGGTCAAGAAGCCACTCTGGCGTGGCAAATAGTTGGTCTTGTAAAAAAATCATGCAGTCTTGCTGATGTTCTTTAGTTACCGGTATATAAACCGCACCTTCTTGGTCGTAGGTTTTTTGATATTCGTAAACACCACCAATATTATTAGATACATGACCCATATAACGCTGAAATTGTGCGACAACCTGACCGTAGATTTTTTCAAGATCTTCATACGTCTTTCCATCCTCTTTCGTCCAGGTAATAAGGTTGGGTACAATACGCTTTAAATTTTCTATGCCATATAAACTAGCTTTAATGGCATCATCGCCTAAATCCTCCGTTTGCGAACTTGGATCTACAACATCACCTACCTGTTGATGTCCAAAACGATATAATGGGTCTCCCGCATGCTCTAAAATCCAACTATCAAGAATTTTGTTTTCCTCTTCTGCAGAGACATCTAAAATAGGCTTGTATCCCCATTTAATGGCATACTTGTCATAAATACCAATGTTAGGCATCAGAGCAACATCTCCATCCTCCGGTTGGGCTATATAATTAAAACGGGCATAATCCATTATGGATGGGGCCGTGCCATATTTTTTAGTAAAAGAAGCTGATCGGAGCGAATCTACAGGGTAGGCAACACTACTACCCATATTATGAGGTAACCCTAAAGTATGACCAACCTCATGAGCAGAAACAAAACGAATTAACCGTCCCATAGTTTCATCTTTAAACTCTGTAGTCCTAGCATCAGGGTTAATAGCTGCTGTTTGTACAAAAAACCAGTTATGTAATAAGGTCATTACATTATGATACCAGTTAATGTCAGATTCTAATATTTCGCCACTTCGTGGATCGCTTACATGTGGTCCGTTGGCATTTGGAATTGGTGAGGCCAGATAACGGACTACAGAATAACGCACATCTTCAGGAGACCATTCTGGGTCTTCCAGTACAGAAGGTGGTTCTTTGGCAATGATGGCATTTTTAAAACCTGCTTCTTCAAAAGCAACCTGCCAATCTTCAATACCCTGCTTTATATAAGGAAGCCATTTTTTTGGCGTAGCTCTATCTACATAATATATAATCTGGTTTTTAGGTTCTACCAGCTCGCCACTTTTGTATTTTTCCAAGTCCTCATCTTTGACTTCTAAGCGCCAGCGATCCAGGAACTTTACTGTTTTACTTTTTTGAGCGTCCAAACCATAATCCGTTTGGGCACTTTCAAACCACCCCACACGCTCATCAAAGTCACGACGTCTCATAGGCTCGGCTGGTAAGAGTATCATAGAGTTGTTGATTTCTATAGAAATAGAACCAAGACTACCATTGCTGGGTGGCTTTTTCGCCAAGTAGGTCTTTACGTGGCGTGCTTCAACATTTAAAGGATAACTCTTAATAGATTCAATATAGCTTCTTGTTTCATCTAATCGGGAGACTTTATATTTTTCTCTGTATGAATCCGGCATGCCCAAAGCCTGTGCATCTTTTTCAAAAAGTTCATTTACCTGAATGACCGTAGTTGGGTTTGCAGTGTCCTTTTTTATAGCCATGATATCAAAAGCGAAAAGAACCGGTTCAAAATTAGAATTTACCACAGCCTCATGCACTGGTAAGGAATCTGCGGCAACAACCTCATGGCTAACAACACGAAGCAAAACTTTTTTAGGCTTCCTTTCCCAACGAAGTACCTGAGTGTTAATCTTGCCTCCACCAAAACCAATGCCTGTGGCCGTCTTTGAAATCCGACTTACCATCAACATTTCTTTATTGAAAAGCGAATCTGGTATTTCATAAAAGTGATCTTCCTCTACAATATGTATGTCAAAAAGGCCTTTATCCGTTTTTGCGTCTTTGGTTATGACCTTGCCGTATGGCTTTATTTTAGATTTTTTGTCATCTTCTTTTTTATCTGACTTCTCCGTATTGTCATTCTTCTTTTTAAAAATTTGAGCTTCGGCTGACAGGGAAGTGATAAGAAGTAATGAGAAAACTACTTTGGTAAATACGTTTTTGAACATGTAAGCTTTTATTATAATGTTTTGATGTGTGATGAAACAGCGTAAGGTCATGATTACATGACAATCCTATTAACAATCGTAAATATAACATTTTTGTGCCTTTACCTTTTAAGGTTGGTTAAGGGATTATTGGGTGTGAATTAGACAGCTCATTACCATTTTTGAAAAATTGTAATTTTTAGAGTGCCGATGAAAAGCACAAAATACCGATGACCCGTATCTGCTACTTGTAACGTGCTGCTAGTCAGAAAAAAAATATACTTTTTTCTATAATAAAAATTCCCTTCAAACCGTGAGTGTCTAGCAAATTATTAGATGTTAAAATGCGAACTTCTTATAGTTTTGATTCACATTTTACGAATTTGATTATTTAGGCTTTTTTAGGAAAGCTCCCACAAAATATAAAGAACAATAAAGAGATGTTTCGGCGTTATATAGACTCGTAAATAAATTTACCAAGTTATGATTAACAAGAGTTTAAAAATAAGTATGATATTGGGTCTTATATTCGCAAACGGAGTTTTTGCAGCTGATCCATTAACCGAAAAAGATGATACGGTTATTCATTCTATTAATTATATTGATGAAGATACCGATTTTGATTTAGGCTTCGATACTGCAGATTATCTGCCGGAAAACTTCGATGCTAATGATATTTATGTCGATTTAGGTGCAATTCCTTTTATTGAGTCGGATAATAATGTCATTCTGAATACTAAGAAATACCTTCCACAGGATTTTAACGCGTACGCATATCCTAATAATGTAGAAGGTTTCAACTACATTGATGCAAACGACGAAATTTCTTTCGATTTTGATACAAAAAAACATCTACCCAACGGCTTTGATCCGTATATAAGGAACAATTAACCATTGTAAATTATTTGAATTAGCTAGCTAAACCCCTGTTATAAACAGGGGTTTTGTGTTTTATATACTGTCTGATGCTCTTTTGAGGAATTATCTCGTTTAAAACACCAAGGGGACTACAAATTGAAACATCAAGACTAATAAGCCCACGGCTATGAGATTCAAAATAACCCCTACTCTTGCCATTTCGTTTACTTTTACATAGCCACTGGCAAAGACAATAGCATTTGGCGGTGTGGCCATAGGAAGCATAAAGGCGCAACTACTGGCTATAGTAACCGGAATTAATAAATAGAGTACGGGAATATCCAACCCAATAGCAATACCGGCTACCACGGGGGCAAGTACGGCAATTAAAGCTACGTTACTCATAAGCTCTGTCATAAAGAGCATGAGCGTTATTAAAAGAATGGCGGTGAATAAAATACTCACATGACTATTGCCAATTGCTGCAGAAACCATATCTACAATACCGCTTACGGACATGCCTTTTGCGAGTGCCAAGCCTCCTCCAAAAAGAACTAGTATACCCCAAGCTAATTTTTGGGTGTCTTTCCATTGGATAATAAAATCGCCCTTTTTCAAATTATAAGGTATGGAGAACATAGCTATTGCGGCCATGATGCTAATCATGGTGTCGTTTAATTTTAATGTGGGGAAAATACCATTTATGACCGTTCTAAAAATCCATAGAAAAACAGTTACTCCAAAAATACAGAGCACCATTTTCTCTTTTCCGCTCATAGGCCCCAACTTTTTCAATTCGTTGTTGATGACGTCTTTAGAAGCAGAAAATACAAGGTCGCGGTTGGGATACATCCATTTGACCAAAACCAAATAACTGATCCAAATCATTAAGGCTGAAAAGGGAACTCCGATCACCATCCATTTTAGAAAGGATATTTCAATATTGTATTCGTTTTCTAGTAGACCTATCATAACAGAATTAGGCGGCGTACCAATAACAGTGGCAACGCCCCCGGCATTGGCCGAAAAAGCAATACCTAACATTACCGACAGGGCAAAATTCTTATCACTCTTTGTAAAACCGTCTGCATCGTTTACCAAAAGATTGATAACGGACATTGCAATAGGCAACATTACCACCGTGGTGGCCGTATTACTGATCCACATGCTTAAGGATGCGGTAGCAATCATAAATCCTAGTACCACCTTATTGGGAGTTGTACCGGTAATTTTTATAATGTTCAGGGCAATCCGTTTATGGAGATTTACTTTTTCGAGGGCTAAGGCCAATACGAAACCACCAAAGAACAAGAAAATTATAGGGCTACCGTAATTTGCACCCACATCACCAATATCCATTATTTTAAGAAAAGGAAAGAGGAGTAGGGGTAGTAGCGCGGTTACTGAAATTGAAATAGCTTCTGTTATCCACCAGATTACCATCCATACGGCAACTGCAATTACAGCATCTCCTTTTTCGGAGACCAGATTAAAGGGCAAAAAACGAATAACGAAAAAAAGAATAGGGCCTAAAAATAGTCCTGCTTTTCTGCTGAATTCCATAGTTTTTAATTGGTGCTCCTAAGCTATGTTTTTTCTTTTGTTTTTGGAAATTAATATGAGTTGTTCATGGCACTCCGTGTAAAATAGCATTTAACCAAAGAGAAGGAAGTAAAAAGTGTGAGTAGATATCAAAAAAAAAAGGGTGGATCCATTAGTGATGGATCCACCCTTTTATATAAAAAACAGCTATTTTATTGCTTTAGCTTTACCGTCTTATTGTCTCCCTCAACAGCTACGGAAACTAGTCCGTGTTTAGATAAAGCCTTCATAGACTTATCCCATTTTTTACCGCTAAGTCCAGCTTTTGTTTTTAAGTCTGCTAATTCCATAGCACCGGAGGGTTTAAGTAGCTCCACAATTGCTTTTTCTTCATCAGTTAATTCTATTGCTTTCTTTTCAGGTCTCATTTGCGGGAAGAACAACACTTCTTGTATAGATGAATTGTTAGTCATTAACATCACCAAACGGTCAATACCAATACCAATACCTGATGTAGGAGGCATACCATACTCAAGAGCACGCAGGAAATCCTGGTCAATGAACATTGCTTCATCATCGCCTTTTTCAGAAAGTTTTAGTTGCTCTTCAAAACGTTCGCGTTGTTCTATTGGGTCGTTCAACTCAGAATAGGCGTTTGCCAGTTCTTTACCGTTAACCATTAATTCAAAACGTTCCGTAAGTGCAGGATTATCTCTGTGTTCTTTGGTAAGCGGACTCATCTCTTTCGGATAGTCTGTAATGAATGTAGGCTGTATATAATGATGCTCACATTTTTCACCAAAGATTTCATCTATCAACTTACCAATACCCATGGTAGCATCAACTTCAATACCAAGACCTTTTGCCGTTTCTCTAAGTTCGTCTTCTGGCATACCAGCAACATCTTTACCCGTATGAATTTTTATCGCTTCTAAAATTGGCACTCTAGCGTAAGGCGCCTTAAATTCAATCTCATTTTTACCTACTGTAACTTTAGAAGTTCCGTTAGCATCAAGAGCTACTTTTTCCAATAGCTTCTCGGTGGTATCCATCATCCAATTGTAATCCTTGTAAGCAACATAAAGTTCCATTACGGTAAACTCTGGGTTGTGGGTACGATCCATTCCCTCATTACGGAAATCCTTGGAAAACTCATAAACACCATCAAATCCGCCAACAATTAATCTTTTTAGATAGAGCTCGTTTGCAATACGCAAATACAAAGGCATGTTCAATGCATTGTGATGCGTTAAAAACGGTCTTGCAGCGGCACCACCTGGAATAGGCTGAAGGATAGGAGTTTCTACTTCTAAGTATCCAGCTTCATTATAAAACTCACGGATACTGTTCGTAATTTTGGTACGTTTAATAAAGGTTTCTTTTACTTTTGGGTTGACCACCAAATCTACATACCGTTGGCGGTATCTCATTTCTGGGTCATTAAATTCATCAAAAACCTTGCCTTCAGAATCTTTTTTGGGTAAAGGTAATGGGCGTAACGATTTGCTCAAAAGCGAAAAGTTTTTGACCATAACCGTTTTCTCACCAACTTGAGTAGTGAAAAGTTCACCTTCAATACCAATGATATCACCTATATCTAATAATTTCTTATAAACGTCATTGTAAAGACCTTTATCTTCTCCGGTACAGATTTCGTCCCGGTTAAAATAAACTTGAATGCGGCCTTCACTGTCCTGCAACTCGGCAAAAGAAGCCTTGCCTTGAATTCTTCGGGACATCAATCTACCTGAAATGACCACCTTCTTACCTTCCTTATAATCGGATTTAATTCCCTTGGAATTTGCATCCACAGGGTATAAAGCAGCGGGATAGGGGTTAATGCCCAATTCGCGCAATTTGGTCAATTTTTCTCTTCTAATAATTTCTTGTTCCGACAGTTGCATTTTTTACTATTTAAGGCTGCAAATATAAGCTATCGGAAGTTTACTATATGCATCTAGTAATATGAAATTATAAGCTTGGCATTCTGTTTGTATGAATGTGATAAATGATTAGGATGAAATGGCGAGTAGTTGCCTATCAATTTTTAGTTGAAATTTGTAACAAGTTGATTGTTATTGCGTCATATAAGTACATCATCAATCAATAAAATCAAATCAGAATGAGTTTTTTACGTGTATTATTAGCTATTGTCTTTCCTCCGCTTGCGGTTATCGGTAAAGGTTGTGGGTCTTTTCTAATTGTTCTACTTTTGACTTTCTGCGGCTGGGTACCTGGTGTCATTGCTGCATTGGTCATATTGAACAACCCCAATTAAAATAATATTCTATGAAGTTATTTAGAATCTTGGCAACGGTGTTTATCACTGTGCTTTTTGTAGCCTGCAATTTTACCGAAGAAATCCATTTTAAAGCAGATGGAACAGGAAAGATGAACATTGGCTTTGATGGGGGAGAGATGTTACAAATGTTGCCTTCATCAGATTCAACCCAATTAGAGGAGGTTATTGATTCTACTATTGTTTTTAAAGATTTGCTGCGGGAGAAAAAGGATAGTATTGCCCAATTATCCCCAGAACAACAAGCAGAACTTAAAAAGTTAGAACCTTTTAGTCTTCACATGATGATGGATGCCGAAAAGGGTATTATGAATTTTGAAATGTTTACGGATTTTAAGGATGTATCCGAAGTGAACGATGCTTTTAACGCTTTCCAGAGTGCTAGTTCCATAGGTCCTGCAGCAGGTAGTAAGCCTATGCCAAAAAATTCCGCTAATGAAGCAACTCAGGTTGATTATACTTTTAAAAAGGGCAAGTTTGAGCGTAAGGCGACGATAACGGATACTGAATTGTTTCAGAAAAGTATAGATAGTCTTGAAACTGCGGAAATGTTCTTGTCCAGCTCTACATACACCTTTAAATACCACTTTCCAAGACGAGTAAAGTCTACCAATGTGGAAGAAGCCACTTTTTCTATGGATGGGAAAACCATGATTTATGAGGTTAACTTTTTAGATATGATAAAGGACCCGGAGTCAATTTTGATAGAGGTAGAGTTAGAAAAATAGGCCATTACCTTTTCTTATCTTTGTACCATGAACAAGAAGGTGTATTTACAGGATTTAGGGTTGAAAGACTATAAGGACACTTGGGATTACCAAGAAGAGCTTTTTAAACAAACGGTAGATGTAAAAATCAGTAATCGTCGTGGGCCGGCTAATGAACCCACTCCCAATCACTTTTTGTTTGTAGAACACCCTCATGTGTATACTTTAGGGAAGAGTGGCGATTTTGCCAACCTCTTGATAAGCAAAGAGGAACTTGCTGCAAAAAACGCCAAATTTTATAAGATAAATAGAGGAGGTGATATTACGTATCACGGACCTGGGCAGATAGTTGGTTACCCTATTTTAGATCTTGATAATTTCTTTACCGATATCCATAAATACCTTAGATTTTTAGAAGAAATGGTCATTCTTGCTTTAGCCGAATACGGATTTAAAGCGGAACGCTCCGAAGGTGAAACCGGAGTTTGGTTAGATGTGGGCACGCCGTTTGCCAGAAAAATTTGTGCCATGGGCGTACGGGCCAGCCGTTGGGTAACCATGCACGGTTTTGCCTTAAACGTAAATGCCGATTTAGGTTATTTTGATTTAATGATTCCCTGTGGGATAAAAGGTAAGGCGGTTACTTCTTTAAATGTAGAACTAGGAATACAGGAGGTTGACTTGGAAGAGGTAAAGCAAAAACTTCAGAAACATTTTGAAAATCTTTTTGAGGCTGAATTGATAAAACAAAAAACCGAGGTTTGAGCCTCGGTTTTTTGTTTAAATATTGTTTTTAGTTGATTTTGTATCCTTCAAACCAACTTCCATTGCCATCTATGCGAACATCAGAGCCAACGGAAAAATTGCGTAAAACTATAAATACTTCTTGACCTTCAGTTAAACGATAAATACCACTTACATTTATCTTTATATCATCCCCATCAACATTCTGTGTATACCTTGCATTCCTGTCTATATTAAATTGTATCCTAAAAAAGGCATCAGTTACGGCATTTGAGTGTCGAATATAAGCCTGCAGGAAATAATAGCCAGTTTCTTGCACAACATAACGTTTTGTAGAAGTGTTAAAGCCATTTGCAGAGTCAAAATCTACAAGATCCCATATATCGGTTTCTATGGTAGTGCCACCATCCAAGTCTTTTACGGCAAAACCGTTACCTCTAACTTTGAAAAATGTGGGGCTAAATTCTGCATCTTGACCATCAACACCATTCCGACCATCAATACCATCTTGTCCGTCAGTGCCATCTTGCCCATCAACACCATTTTGTCCAGCAATGCCTGGCTCTCCTTGTTCGCCCTGTATTCCTGCAGGTCCAATAGACCCTGTTGCTCCCATGGGGCCTTCTGGTCCTTCTTTTGTGCATGATGCTAAAACCAACACTAATAAAAAAATCATGCTTCCGAAATATTTGAACGTAGTTTTCATAATGCTTGTAATTTATGTATTTAGTATTTTATGTTGTAGACTATACCAAGGTTAACATACACCATAAAAAAACCGAGGTGTAAGCCTCGGTTTTCTACTTTTGTTCTGTTTTCTCATTATTCTGTAAACACGTAGTCTACGTTTACAAAATACTCGTACAGTAGATTATTTTGATCTGCGTCCCACATTTGAAACCTTATTTGGTCAACAACATGTGGGGTTATAGTCTCGGCAATACTGACGGTGAAATACCCACTACCGTTTCCTTCTCCCACAGGATGGATGCCCGATGGATGTGCTTTGTAGCCAGGGGTAGGACTTCCGTTAGTAAACGGTCTGCCGAAGATTCTAACTCCACCAGGCTCATTTGTCTTATAATGGAAATCAAAATTTACCCTTTCTCCTTCCACTAATGTTGAATTCGTACCTGGTTCTAAATTATCTAGTACAACTCTATGGGCAAGGTATTGATAGTCAACATCTATAAAGAACTCATACAAAAGATTGCTCTGATCGGCATCCCACATTTGAAATCGTATTTGGTCTACATGTTGGGAATTCTCCTGTATGGTGAAATACCCATTAGAAGAGCCTTCGCCAGTGGCGTGTAAGGGTGACCCATGTGCCGCGTAGCCTGGTGTTGGACTGCCATCGGTCATTGGTCTACCGAATATTCTAACACCAGCGGCCTCGCTTGTTATATAGTTAAAGGTAAACTCGACCTTCTCTCCCAAAAATAGAGTGGAGGGTGAGTCAGGACTGAGAGAGACAAGTTCAACATTCTCTTCTGACTCGCAATATAAATTGAACTCGGCTTTATTAGAGAAAATTTCCTCTGGGCTAATGATTTTTACTTGTTGCCAGTACCCCTCATAAGATTCTCCGCTTCCACCAAGAGTCCATGATGTAGTTACTTTTTTGGTCCCTGCTTCTTCAAATGTAATAGAGTTTTCCGGAGCAGTTGCCCCATCGCTTCTTAACCATGTATACGTTATAGTTGTTGGGCCGTCTGCTTCTATCTCGGTTTCAAAATCAAATTTTTTGGAACAAGGTCCGGTAAAATTATTTTCTCCCACAATAGCGGTAGTTGCAGTGATGGTTACTGTATCTTCTTCACAATGTAAATCAAACTCGGATTTATTGGAGAGAATTTCTTCTGGGCTAATGATTTTTAGTTGTTGCCAGTAGCCCTCATAAGATTCTCCGCTTCCACCAAGAGTCCATGATGTAGTAAACTTTTTAGTTCCTGCTTCTTCAAACGTAATAGTGTTTTCCGGAGCAGTTGCTCCATCGCTTCTTAACCATGTATATGTTATAGTTGTTGGACCATCAACATCTATTTCTGCTTCAAAATCAAATTTTTTGGAGCAGGGCCCAGTAAAACTATTTTCTCCTACAACAGCGGTAGTAGTGGTGATTGTTACAGCTTCTTCTTCTTCTTCTTCACAGTGTAAATTAAACTCGGCTTTATTAGAAAGAATTTCCTCTGGGCTAATGACTTTTAGTTGTTGCCAGTAGCCCTCATAAGATTCTCCGTTTGCACCAAGAGTCCATGATGTAGTAACCTTTTTAGTTCCTGCTTCTTCAAACGTAATAGAGTTTTCCGGAGCAGTGGCCCCATCGCTTCTTAACCATGTATAGCTTACAGTCATAGGTCCATCGGCATCTATTTCTGCTTCAAAATCAATTTTTTTGGAGCAGGGTCCGGTAAAGTCAGAGACCGCTCCAAGCCTCACTGCAGTAACTTTTGAAGGTTCTTCCGCAGTGTCGTCGTCTGTACATCCTGTCATTGAAAATACAACTGCTAATAAATAGATAATAGATTTTACATTTTTCATAATTGTGGTTTTAAAAGAATATGCTTTAGTGTTAAAACTTTAGAGAGATATGCAGTTCAGTTATTAAGGACTACAAAATCTTGTGGATACATTTATATATAGGTGTAATGGCATTCAATTAGAGTTCTGTATCTGAGATGAGTTTTGGGGGTTACTCGTATATCTAAGCATATACTTTAAGTGAGCAGCTTAAAAAGAACAAACAGAGATGCCGTAAAGGCTAGGATCAATACTCTTTTTATGAGTTCTAATTTTTCGTAGGTGTTCATATTTTTCATTTTTATGGTTCCCCTATTTATGTTCAAAAAATGATAAAGGTTAACATGGATGGGGTATTTTACTTATTCACCACATAGGAAGTAGATTACTTCTCTGGTGGCGGATGTTCTGTTTTCTAAATAATCTTTAGTTTTTGAGACGAGGCAAACAAAAAATGTTAAATTAGATGCCATCACTGTTAACCTTCTCATTACATATACATTAAATGGAAAATATACAGGCAGAAATAACGCTTGAAGATTTACGAAAGGGCTCAGATTACTTGCTTAAGCAGGTATATGAATCTAATCGCCTAAAGTTTTTAAACTTTGCTAGGCGCTATAACCTTTCGGAAGAAGAAAACATAGATATATATCAGGATGCTTACGTTATTTTTTATAATAATGTCATGAGCGGAAAGTTAGAGAGCTTATCTAGTAGTATTTCTACATATCTGTTTTCCATTGGTAAATATTTAATCTTTGATAAGATGCGGAAGAATAAAAAAGTGGTTTCTGGTGATTATGATTTGTCTAGGGTGGCAGAGGTTGATGACGAAGTGAATACTTTTGAAATGGAAAAACAGAGCCTAACTACAGAACAAGAATTATTAAAAAAACACTTTGGCTCTTTGGGTGATAAATGCCAAGAATTACTGACGTTATTTTATTACCGAGGTTTTACCATTCAAGAAATAATGGAAGCAAAAAACTACAATAGTGAGAATGTGGTAAAGTCCGCAAAATCGCGCTGTATGAAAACTTTAAAAGAAAAAATCCAAGCAAATACCTACTAATGATGGATAAAGAACATTTATTATATAATTATTTTTCTAACCAATTAACGGTTCAGGAAGAACAGCAGTTCAATGAATTGATGAAAACCGATATGGACTTTAAGAAGCAATTCGATTTTGAGAATGACCTTAAACAGGTCATCCGTAATAAGGAATCTGATAATTTAAAAGCCAAACTAATTGGTTACGAAAAAGAGATAAATGATGTTCCTGTTAAAACATTACCACGAACAAATTACCGAAAATGGGCTATGGCAGCATCCGTAGCTTTATTAATAGGTTTAGGATGGTTAGGTTACAACAATTTCTCGGGCACTGATTACAATGCTCTTTACAATGATAATTTTCAAGAATACCCTAACACGGTCTATGCTATTACTAGAGGGGCGGATACAGATAGTTCTTTGGAGCGTGAAGCCTATGCGGCCTACGAAACTAATGACAATACAAAAGCAATTCAGCTTTTTACGGAGTTAAAAGAAACTTCTGATTCTGAAAATATCAGTTTCTATTTGGCACAGTCGTATTTAAAAAACAATCAATTAGAAGAAGCAATCACTCTTTTTAATAAGGTGATAGAAGGTAAAGGAGAGTTTGCACCGCAAGCATTATGGTATGTTTCACTTTCATATTTAAAAGAAAAACAGAAAGATAAAGCTACAAAGTCTTTAAACCTTTTAATTGCAGATGGCAGGTATAAGAAAACGGATGCTGAAAATCTTTTAGATGAGCTAAAATAAGGACTAGCCTTTTAACCTCTTCTTTTTTGCCAAAAAGTAAAGAGTAGCCAAAATTAGAATACCAGAAATTGCCCAAAGCCAATACGGCATGAATTCTGTATTGTTCCTTAAAGGAGTATTGTCACCAATTACAATAAGAGCAGCCCAATAGGCAGGGGCTATAGCACTTTCGCGATATTTTTGGATGTAATCTACCTTAGCTTTTCGCATAGCGGCAGATTTTGTAGCCCCTTCACTAAGCGCTGAATAAAATGAGGTCATTAGTTCTTTGCTGCTTTTGTCATAGGTAGGCCATAGCGAAGACACTACGCTTTTAGCTCCGGAATGGAAAAAGCCTCTTGCCAAGCTCATAGCACCTTCACCCTTTTTTAATTCTCCAATAGAGGTATTACAGGCACTTAAAACAACCATTTCTGCTTGGTTTTTAGTGGCATAAATTTCATTTAGAAATAGTTTATCATCACTAAAAGCAATCCAAGGATCTTCATTTTCTCCTATATCTGCATGGGTAGATAGGTGTACAATGCTATAATCTTTAAAATTAGCTGTAAAAGCAGCTTTTGTTGCTTCACCTTTTAATGCAATGTTTCCTGGGAAAATCTTTTGAATCTCTTCTATTTCGGCACCGCTAAAGATTAGACTGGGTAGCCCCAAGCTTGCAAATTGAATAGGAGCTACTGCGTAAAGTTCTTTTTTGGGAGTTCCTAGCATATGTGATTTGGCATCCAAATAGGACATAGAGTACGCATATCTAATTTCTGTATCTTCAATAAAGTACTTGGGTGGTTTGTTCTCAATAACAAAAGCCTCAAAAGGAATCTGTTGTAAAATGTAATCAGGTATGATGGTGAGTTTTTTACCTTTTAGGCCACTGTAAACCTGGTTCGGTACCAGTTGTTCAAAAACATTTAAGGAAAGTTGGTTATACGCAGAAATCTCATCACGATTCAACCTAAGGTTTGTAAGACTCTCGTATAATTTTATGATGTCTTGGTTTAGATCGGGGGCATTTTGAAATTTAAAAAACTGGGTATGCTTTTCCGTAGTCAAAAGTCCATAGCCTTGTTGGTCGTTTAGAATGTATTGTAATACTACTTCATCATCTGAGATATAATTTTTTCTAAAATCCTTATAGGTCAGAAGCTCTGCTTTACTTTTTAGTTTTGCATATTCCGGTGATATGACACTTAACGAATCTGTAAAATCATTATAAGCTTTCTTGGCGTTATAAATCTTATTTTTAAATATCTTAAGTTCTGTTTTTTCTAAATCTGGATTGGTCTGTAATTCGTTTTCAGATAGAAATATGGCCTGTTTAAGATTAAATTCGCGTTGTGCAATAGAGTCTGGAAGTTTAGTGATAATTTTTGCTTGCTCATTTGATATGTCTTCAAGAAGAAGTAAGGCTTTGTTACGCTCCATAAAGTAAAAAGCCTCTTCTGGTTTGGTAAGTAAAAAACAAGCCTCTACTGCTTTTGTATATAACGAAGCTCCTTTTTCTCTCCAAAAAAGTTTTGATTGGTATTCAGTACTTTCTGAGCGAATAACATCAACTAGCTGATCCGCCAGTCTAAATGTACTTAATGCCTGATTTAAATAGTCTTTGTTGTTTTCGAATTCATAAAACTTCAACCAACCGTTTGCTTTGGCTATAATATGACTTAGAAGGAATAATTTTTGAGTTGAAAGTTCCAGAGTTTTAATACTGGGAAGTGCATCAATTTCTAAATCTTCTCTAGTATCGATTTTTAAAAAAATTGCTTTTTGATAATTTTTTAACGCTTTATTGAAATTATTTTGGTGTAGATAGAGATCTCCCAAGTTTTCATATGGTAAGGAATAGTCTTCGGCAATAGCTATCGACTTGTTTAAATGCCTTAAAGCTTTTTCAGTGTTTTTTAATTTAAAGTAAGAATAACCAATACTGTTGTTAATATTTGCTATATCCTTTAGTTGTAAACTTGCAGAGTCTTTAAGTACTTCTTGGTGTTTGGTGATTGCTAGTTCATAATTGCCAGTTTCCAGAAGTCTATTTCCTTCTAAATGGTCTATGCGTCTTTTAAACTGCTCGTGGGGTTCATTGTGAAGTTTAATAAGAGAGTCTGCTTTATTTGAATTATACTGTATCTCATCTGAAAATTCGCTCAGTCCCATTTCGGCATACGTCTCCGCCATCATTATTCTGGCATCTATTATTCTCCTGGCATCTATTGTTTCAAAGGAAACACCATCGTAAAGAGAAATCATCTCGGCCAAACGATCCAAAGCTTTATAGAAATCACCTGTTGTTAAATAAAGATAACCAAGCTCAAGCCTTGCATTTTGTATCCATTCAACATCAGTACCGTTATCATTTATATAATTGTAGGTTTCTATGGCGTTGTATATTTCGCCTTTCAAATAGTAAAAAACACCTAGGTTGTAGTAGGTATTGTCTAAAGAACCTTTTTCCAAATCTTTTAAACCTGTCTTTATTTCTAGAGCCTTCTTTGTGTAATTGATTGCATTTATAATATCACCCTTTTTACCATCATTCCACCATTGTTCATGGTACCATTTATTGCCTACATCGTGATAACAATTTGCTAGTTCTAAAGGAGACATTGTTTCTGAGTTAACAGAAAAAAATGAATCGATTTTTTTTTGAATGACTTCCTTACTTTCATCGGCGTTAATGATTTTAACCAACGTGTTCTGTTGAGCCATACAGATATAACTGAAAAAGAAAACTATAACACAGTTAAATTTAAGGTTTAGCATATAAGAAATCATTCGAGTTAAAACTATGCAGGTTTTGAAAAATAGATTATTAGGACGTCAATAATAATCTAAATATATAAAGAATTTTATGGTGAAATACTTATTTGTAAAAGTGGGAGTAAGCAGAAATGTAAAAGAGCCCATGTTACACATGGGCTCTTTTTTGTTTTATGTTTATGATTCGTTAGTTCGTAGCTCTAGGAATCACCCTTCTCTCATCAATCTTACCATCAAGCTCAGGTGCTTCTATGGCTAAGTTGAAAATTAGATTCTTTAATTCTTCAGCAGGTACTCTACCTACCTGATTAATTACTGATCCCGCAATTCCCGACATGGCTGCTGTAGCATATGAGGTACCCTGAAGGGTAACTCTATTTTTTAAAGAGGGATCGGAATTATCCAAAATAATTCTGTAATCATTAAACGCTAAAGCGATATCTATACTCCCTTTACTGCCGTAGTTAGAAAGCGGATGCAATTTAATAGGTAACGAACCTGGATTTATTGTGTCGTATTCATAACCGCCTACGGTAAGTATGTTGGTCTCCCTAAATGATGAAATAAAGTCTCCATTTGGTCCTTGATCAACATCTTTATTGTCATTACCTCCGGAAGTAATAACTAATGCGCCAGCCCTGTTAAGGTCCTCTATAGTCTGTGCAAAGATATTTTTTTGGTCACCTGGTGCAGGTTCTTCAAATATTTCACGGGGCATTTCCCCTCCGAAACTTGCATTGACAATACTGATGTTAGCACCGTTTTGGTTCAGTTGTTTAATATAAGATAGTGCACATAGAACATTCCAATAGGAACCTTTTCCGGCATCATCAAATACTTTTAATGGTAAAATTGAATAATTGAGGTTTTTGCTATCAAGTTCATCGGTAATAATTTTGGTTATGTATGTACCATGTCCATTGCCGTCTGCAAAATATCGGTTGTTAGGTTCTTGAGTAAAGTTCCAACCAGATGTAGTTGGGTAACAACTTCCAAATCTGCCACTTGGGAAAAGGAATTCTTTAGGTTCATTTGTAAATAGATACCTGTAAAAATCAAGCCCAGTATCTATAACAGCAATATTTATTTTAGAATTACCTGCATTTGCTATGAGCGCTTCCTCTTCCCCATCAACACCTTGCCCTTGAACGGTATAAGGACCAACTGGTGAAAGCTCTATGTCAAAAGACCTTTCTCCGCGTGTTGTGCCTCTTGGGCTTGTTCTTGAAAGGCGCTCTACCACACCCTCAATTTCTACTTCACTAATGTTCGGGTCAAAAATCCATAACTCAATATTAGTGTCTCCACAGTCACATTGTTTAAATTCAATAATGGGATATTTATCTCTAATAGCCTCGCGTTCTTCAGGTGTAACTTGTGGTTGATATTTTACGATTACATTATTCGGCGAGATAAAAATTTTTTTTTCTTCACTGCTAATACCTTCATCTACGTTTATGTCTTGATATGTGATATTGGAGTTAGGCTCGTCATCATCGGGAACTTGTCCATAGGGTATTTTTGTACAAGAAGACAGTATAATGGTCATTAATAGCAGAAATGTAATTTTCGTTTTCATAGTTGAGGGTATTAAGGTTGATTATTGTTTTAATTTAATGTTCTAGCTTGGGTAAAGGTTAACAGATAATATTACTCATTATAAGCGCTTAGCTCAGACCTACTGATGAGGTTGCCATTGCCTTTGTAAGATTCTTGTTTTATCATGCCTACACCTTCCGCAAGCCAGAGTTTAGATTTCATTTCAATAGTAGCACCCATAGTTTTAGTGATGCTGTTTTCGGTAATCAAATAACACTCAAAAGTGCCTGCAGCCGTAGTAACGTTTTCTTTTTTCTCTACCTTTCTGTTCGTTTGATCAACTGTTACATTCATTTTAATACCAGACATATTCATAGCAACCGTAACATTGGCATCGTTCAATTCTTGACCTTCACTAAGATTGTTGGGCAGTTCTATATCAGTTCCTGAAATATCCATCTCCAAACCCATTTCTGAGTATTGTTGCATCATTTGTGATGGAAAAAGCGATTGGTAGTCAATCTTGACTACGCCGTCTTCACAGCTAAAGGAATAGTTAGTTTCAAATATTTCTTTTCCTTTCTTGTCTGTAAGCTTCATGTCAAAAGTAGCCACAGAAGCAGAGCCTTCGGAACGAACATCAGATACAGTATAGTTTACGGTACCATCAGATTTGCCCTTCTTGTCGTAATTGGTATATTGAAAAGTACTTCCTTCCTTTAGAGGATAGAATTTACTGCAACTGTCTTGCCCAAAAGCAAATCCGATAAAGAGAAGAAATAAAAATGTAAAGAGTAGAGGGTTTTTCATAGTTTTCTTTTTAATTTTTTATACTTTAATAAATTCTACACGTCGGTTTTGAGCCTTACCGTCCGCCGATGAATTATCGCCTACGGGCTCCGTTTCTCCTTTACCATTAGTGGATAGGCGATCTGATGAGACATTATATATAGAGACTAAAGCATTCTTAACAGCTTCGGCCCGGTTTTGAGATAATTTCATGTTTTTGGTATCGTCTCCATCAGCATCAGTATGACCAACAATTTTTAATTGTATTGCTTCGTCTTGCTGAAGAACCTGATAAATCTGTCTGATGATACCCATAGATTGAGGCTGAATGTTGTCCGATCCACTATCGAATAAAATTCCGTTGGTAGATATTTTTCCATCAGCTAGTAGCTGCCTCCGTAAATCAACCCCTCCTTTGGCAACTTTTATATTACCTATAAGTATAGACTCCTTTTCTGTGTCCGTTCCTCGAAGCGTAAATTTTATGCCTTGCATCTGTACATTAGAAGGTAGTAGCCTTGGGACGTCAATAAATTTATTTTCATTTATCCATAATCTAAAGCGCTCTTTGTTTACTGCTACGGAAACGTGGTGCTTTTGATTAACCACATTCCGTATATCGGCACCTACTTCATTTCTAATTACCCGTTTTGAGGAGATGTTGTTTTCAACCACAACACCGCGGTCTATAAATTGGCAGAAAGAATATTCTACCCTACCCAAGTTGGCACCTTTTTTAAAGGTATTGTTATCACTCACAACTATACCTAAATAAGACTGAGAAGAGGTTTTGTTATCCAATCCGGTTGCAACAACATCAAATTCTAAAGTAAATTCATCCGGTAAATTTGTTAAATCTGGAATGTATGCAGTATTATGCCCTGGTAAAAG
The DNA here is from genome assembly GCF_015330125.1 of Zobellia nedashkovskayae. Taxonomy (NCBI): domain Bacteria; kingdom Pseudomonadati; phylum Bacteroidota; class Flavobacteriia; order Flavobacteriales; family Flavobacteriaceae; genus Zobellia; species Zobellia nedashkovskayae. The sequence goes on from NZ_JADDXR010000002.1 coordinate 2,296,849, forward strand.
TTTTAGCCATTTGTTGGGGTGTTCTTCTATGGTAACAAGTTCACCACTTCCGTTGGTGTTCCATTTAGAGGGAAAATCGCCAATGAATTCATCTGAAAAATCGTCAACAAAGATAGGCTTGTCTCCAGGCACAAAATCAAACTTACTATAGACTTTTATAGACTGTGGTCCCGACTCACTAGAAGTTTGTGTATTGGGATTGATTTCTTCATTGGAATGGGGTGATTCATCTTCATTAGTGGTATTGCCGCTTTGCTGGGAAGGTCTTTTCTGTTTTTTCTTTCCGCTTCCAGGTTCCAAAATACTATCAAGAGCTTGATCTGTTTTTTCGGAGGTCTCTTTTTCTACCCTGCGTTCAACCGTTCTTTCTGCTGCTCTTTCTGCAACCTTTCCTAATTTTCGTAAAATTTGGGCATCACTGGTTTGACAGGTAAAAAGAATGCATACTACAGGTAAGATTAATTTAAGCAAGTGTCCTAACGTTTTCATGTACTTGATGTTTAGTAATACAATAATTATGGTGTATGTCAAGGATTTAGAAATTGACATTCTTCCGAACATTAGTGTATAACCCCTTAAAAGGTTAACATCAAAGCTAAACGAAATGGCCTTTTTATAATAAAGACTTGTATTTGTTGGATGCGAAAACTGTATAAATGGTATTAAAAACTATATAGATGGAGAAATTAGGTCAATTACGGGTTGTAAGAAAAAAGAATTAAAAGTCTTTTCCAAGTTGATTGGGTAGTAATCGGAAACTCATCCGGTGGTATTTAGTTATTCCATATTTTCTGATGGCCTCGCGATGTTCTTTGGTAGGGTAGCCCTTGTTTTTTTTCCAATTGTACATGGGGAATTCCTCATGGAGAACGTCCATATACGAATCACGATACGTTTTTGCCAAAACTGAGGCCGCGGCAATATTCATATATTTCCCATCACCTTTAATAATACATTCATGAGGAATGTCTTTAAAAGGTTTAAACTTGTTACCATCTACGATAATGAATTCTGGAGGAGTTTTTAGTTGTTCAATAGCTTTGTGCATAGCCAGTATGGATGCGTTAAGAATATTGATCTCATCAATTTTTTTAGGAAATATATGAGCCACGGCATGGGCAGAACATTCTAATTCTATAATAGGTCTCAGTAAATCTCGCTTTCGGTGAGATAGAAGTTTGGAATCGTTCAACATGGTATTGGTAAAACCTTTTGGCAAGATAACGGCGGCAGCTGTTACAGGTCCGGCCAGGCAACCCCTTCCTGCTTCATCGGTTCCGGCTTCGTTTAATGGTAATTCGTGATATAACTTTAACATGGTTTGTTCTTACTGTAAATCGACTTATTTTTGAAATATCGGTAAATACTTTTGAACGACAAAAATGATAATCGATATTTAGTTGAATAAAGATTGATGGATTGAAAAAAAGGAAGATGTATTCTACCTTATAGGTAATGCAGATATCATCCAAAAAAGGAGTTAGATACCCTGTTGGGATAGCATTATTAAATTTTCACATTTAATTACGAACTAAAAAAATTAACTTTACCGCTGTAACTAGCTTCAATGAAATATTTTCTCTTAATTTTTTTATTGCATTTTTCATGTATTCAACTCTTCGCACAAGAAGATTCTATTCCTCCCCCTAGAGATATAGATACCTCGGCCGTTCGTGGCATGCCTAGAAGGTTAGGACCAAAAGAAAAAGAAGAGGAACCTGAACTGGAACCGCTTACCATCAAGGATTATAAGATTATTACTTTTGCCAGAGATACCGTTTTTTTGGATACCACGCTTACCATTCAAAAAGAGTATAAATACAATTACTTAAGAAAGGATGATTTTGAACTCATGCCTTTTGCCAATATTGGTAAACCATACAATAAGTTAGGGGTTGATTTTAACTCCAATAACTTATATCCAGGACTAGGGGCAAGCGCACTCCATACTAGCTATTTTGAAAAAGAAGACATAAAGTACTATAACGTAGCTACACCTATGTCCGATCTGTTTTTTAAGACCACTTTAGAAGAAGGGCAATTGTTAGATGCTAGCTTGGCGTTCAATACCTCAAAAAGACTCAATTTCTCTTTAGCCTATAAGGGTTTTCGCTCTTTGGGTAAATACCAGTATAACCAGGCGGAATCAGGTAATTTTAGGGCGACCACGAATTATGTAACCAAGAATAATAGATATAGCTTACGCGCGCACATAGCTGCCCAAGATATTGATAATGAAGAAAACGGCGGGCTTATAAGTGAAGAAACTCAATTTGAATCCGGGGACTCGGAATTTACGAATAGGGTAAAGGTCGATGTTCGTTTTAGTGATGCATCTAGCAGGATATTGGGTAAGCGGTACTTTTATGATCATTTATATAAGTTGATAAGAAAGGAGCAGGATTCCAGCAGCCAAGAGAAAACATCTTTGGGAATTGGTCATCAGTTTAATTATGAAACCAAATACTACGCTTTTAATCAAACTACTCCTAATGAGTATTATGGAGATAATTTGGTTTCGCCAATTGTGGACAAAGCCAGTTTAAAAACAATGTACAATCAAGTTAATGCAGAGTTTTATAATGCAACCCTAGGTAGACTTCAGGGTAATGTCTCGCTTTACAATTACACCTACTTTTTCAATAGTATATTAATAAATGATGAGGGAGTAACAATACCCAGCAGATTAAAGGGTGAAGAAATAGCTGTTGGAGCGGAGTATGAGAAACGTATAAAAGGTTTTCAATTGAAAGCCATGGCAAAGTATAATTTGTCTGGTGAGCTTGGAGGTAACCAAATGAACGCTTCTGCATCATATAGGTTAAATGATAAGCATAAAGTAACAGTAGCTGCTTTTGGCTCATCAAAAATGCCCGATTTTAATTACTTGTTATATCAAAGTGATTATGAAAATTACAATTGGTTAAATATTGATAATTTTGAAAAGGAACAAGTCTACGGGTTACGTTTAGATTTAGAATCTGAGCTATGGGGTAATCTTATGGTTAGCTATTCCACAGTAGATAATTACAGTTACTTTGGAGAAGACCCGTCCCAAACCATTGAAGACGGAAAGGAAAATGCTACCATACGTCCGCTACAGGAAAACAATGTACTTAATCATACCAAAATCAAATACAGTAAAGAATTTAAACTTGGTTCGTTTTCATTGAACAATACGGTCATGTATCAAAATGTATCGCAAGCTAATCAAGTACTTAACGTGCCTGAGTTGGTTACCAGGAATACCTTGTACTTCTCTTCCGATGTTTTTAAGAAAGCTATGTTTTTGCAGACGGGGGTAACCCTCAAATATTTCACGGCATATAATATGGACGCCTATAACTCGCTATTGGGTGAGTTCTATCTTCAGAATGATGAAAAGTTAGGCAACTTCCCTATGTTGGATTTTTTCATAAATGCAAAGATTCAGCAGACAAGAATCTACTTAAAGGCAGAGCATTTTAATTCTTTGTTTAATAGTGAACCTACATATTACTCTGCACCTAACTATCCATATCGCGATTTTGTGATCCGTTTTGGCTTAGTGTGGAATTTCTTTTCTTAGAGTTTTGATTTCTATGGAACCTTTTTAAGGTATTAGGGCGCCAATATTTCACGAACAATCTTATTGTTGGCAAAATATCCAGTTAGATATTCAACTACTTTCTACGGTTCATAGGAGCCATCAGGTAATAAAACACCTCAAATAGTCAGGTTTAAGCAGTAGAGCGGGGAGCGCTGGAAATATGATTATCAAGTAAGGGCCATGTTGTGAAACTATATAGGTGTACTGTAATGCTCAAAAACAGAAAAGGGTTGAGATATGTTGGGTGCTCATACTCAGAGTTATGCGATGGCGGAACGAAAAAAAACGAAATTATCGTAAAAAAATTGTGTTGTAATTAAAAAAGGGTGTTACATTTGCACCCCGCTAAACAGGCACGAAGATGTTTGTTAAGTGTGGGTTAATAAAGAGTAAACGTTCCTTGTAAGTTGTTGTTTTTGTGGTCGGGAAAAAAGATTTTGATTTTTTTCAAAAGAAAGTTGCCGGTTTAAAAAACAGTTGTATATTTGCAGCCGCTTAGGCAANCGAAAAAAAACGAAATTATCGTAAAAAAATTGTGTTGTAATTAAAAAAGGGTGTTACATTTGCACCCCGCTAAACAGGCACGAAGATGTTTGTTAAGTGTGGGTTAATAAAGAGTAAACGTTCCTTGTAAGTTGTTGTTTTTGTGGTCGGGAAAAAAGATTTTGATTTTTTTCAAAAGAAAGTTGCCGGTTTAAAAAACAGTTGTATATTTGCAGCCGCTTAGGCAAACAGTAAGATGTTTGACAGGCGTTACCGGGAGACCGGATAGGAATTTGGAAGTTCATTTGACATATTGTGGAGACAGCGTAAAAGGGACGGAGAGGGAAACCTTTTCGTTCCGATAGAATTACGAGAACAACATACAGAAAGATTTTTATTTTAGGATGAGAGTCGGGGCCGGGAGGAACGATCTAAGGTTGATAGACTTATAATATATAATGAAACAACGATGAAGAGTTTGATCCTGGCTCAGGATGAACGCTAGCGGCAGGCCTAACACATGCAAGTCGAGGGGCAGCGAGTCTAGCTTGCTAGATGTCGGCGACCGGCGCACGGGTGCGCAACGCGTATACAATCTACCCCCTACTGTGGGATAGCCCAGAGAAATTTGGATTAAGACCACATAGTACTATCTTACGGCATCGTATTTATAGTTAAAGGTTACGGTAGGGGATGAGTATGCGTCCCATTAGTTAGTTGGCGAGGTAACGGCTCACCAAGACCGCGATGGGTAGGGGCCCTGAGAGGGGGATCCCCCACACTGGTACTGAGACACGGACCAGACTCCTACGGGAGGCAGCAGTGAGGAATATTGGACAATGGACGAGAGTCTGATCCAGCCATGCCGCGTGCAGGAAGAATGCCCTATGGGTAGTAAACTGCTTTTATACGGGAAGAAAAAGGGGCACGTGTGCCCCACTGACGGTACCGTAAGAATAAGGACCGGCTAACTCCGTGCCAGCAGCCGCGGTAATACGGAGGGTCCGAGCGTTATCCGGAATTATTGGGTTTAAAGGGTCCGTAGGCGGGCCGATAAGTCAGTGGTGAAAGTTTGCAGCTCAACTGTAAAATTGCCTTTGATACTGTCGGTCTTGAGTTATAGTGAAGTTGCCGGAATATGTAGTGTAGCGGTGAAATGCATAGATATTACATAGAACACCGATTGCGAAGGCAGGTGACTAACTATATACTGACGCTGATGGACGAAAGCGTGGGGAGCGAACAGGATTAGATACCCTGGTAGTCCACGCCGTAAACGATGGATACTAGCTGTCCGGGTCCTTGAGACCTGGGCGGCCAAGCGAAAGTGATAAGTATCCCACCTGGGGAGTACGTTCGCAAGAATGAAACTCAAAGGAATTGACGGGGGCCCGCACAAGCGGTGGAGCATGTGGTTTAATTCGATGATACGCGAGGAACCTTACCAGGGCTTAAATGCATTTTGACAGGGGTAGAGATACCTTTTCCTTCGGGCAATTTGCAAGGTGCTGCATGGTTGTCGTCAGCTCGTGCCGTGAGGTGTCAGGTTAAGTCCTATAACGAGCGCAACCCCTACCGTTAGTTGCCAGCGAGTCATGTCGGGGACTCTAACGGGACTGCCGGTGCAAACCGTGAGGAAGGTGGGGACGACGTCAAATCATCACGGCCCTTACGTCCTGGGCCACACACGTGCTACAATGGCCGGTACAGCGGGAAGCCATGCGGTAACGCAGAGCGGATCCACAAAACCGGTCACAGTTCGGATCGGGGTCTGCAACTCGACCCCGTGAAGCTGGAATCGCTAGTAATCGGATATCAGCCATGATCCGGTGAATACGTTCCCGGGCCTTGTACACACCGCCCGTCAAGCCATGGAAGCTGGGAGTGCCTGAAGTCCGTCACCGTAAGGAGCGGCCTAGGGCAAGATCGGTAACTAGGGCTAAGTCGTAACAAGGTAGCCGTACCGGAAGGTGCGGCTGGAACACCTCCTTTCTAGAGCGTCGACCTAAGAATTTTCGAAGGCCCCGACACCTCGTTCTAATATAATTTCATCTATCTGTAAGTTAAAAGAAGCAAGTCTCCACATTAATGATATATAATACTTCTTTTGGTACGAAGTACTAAGAGTGGTAGGGACAGTCCCATAGCTCAGCTGGTTAGAGCGCTACACTGATAATGTAGAGGTCGGCAGTTCGAGTCTGCCTGGGACTACAGATTGCATCTTTTGTTAGGTGCGCACGTTCATTAAGAATACAAGATTGAAGGAAATTCTAGAAGTTGAGTAGTAGTTGGGGGTACTAACTACTAACTACTGTATACTAACTACTAGTATATGGGGGATTAGCTCAGCTGGCTAGAGCGCCTGCCTTGCACGCAGGAGGTCATCGGTTCGACTCCGATATTCTCCACCAGGTAATGCTTGGGGATATTAATTTATCGCGACGTATTACATGAGGAGCCACAGGGATAATTTTTGATTATCGGTGGTAACTCGCCACAAGTTCATTGACATATTGGGACAGGATGTATATTTTAGGATATACATACTGAAAAAGAAGAAAACACGAATTTTTTAAGTAAAGAGTACGAAATACGAATAGAATAAAAGGTCTGGCGACAAGCTAGATAAGGGCGTATGGGGAATGCCTAGGCTCTCAGAGGCGATGAAGGACGCGATAAGCTGCGAAAAGCTGCGGGGATCGGCACACACGATATGATCCGCAGGTATCCGAATGGGGCAACCCAGCATGTTGAAGACATGTTATCCGTAAGGAGGCAAACCCGGTGAACTGAAACATCTAAGTAGCCGGAGGAGGAGAAAACAAAAGTGATTCCGGGAGTAGCGGCGAGCGAAACCGGATTAGTCCAAACCGTACATGTTCCGGCATGTGCGGGGTTGTAGGACCGCGACATTCGAACAGTAATGAACTAGAACAAGTTGGAAAGCTTGGCCGAAGACGGTGATAGCCCGGTATAGGTAAAGAGCTGCAAGATAGCGGTATCCTGAGTAGCGCGGGGCACGTGAAACCCTGTGTGAAACCGGCGGGACCATCCGCCAAGACTAAATACTCCTGAGAGACCGATAGTGAACCAGTACCGTGAGGGAAAGGTGAAAAGAACCGTGAACAACGGAGTGAAAAAGATCCTGAAACCATACGCTTACAAGCGGTCGGAGCCCTTCGGGGTGACGGCGTGCCTTTTGCATAATGAGCCTACGAGTTACTTTTACTAGCAAGGTTAAGGACTTCAGGTCCGGAGCCGTAGCGAAAGCGAGTCTGAACAGGGCGCCATAGTTAGTAGTAGTAGACGCGAAACCGTGCGATCTACCCATGGGCAGGTTGAAGCTGTGGTAACACATAGTGGAGGACCGAACCCGTTGACGTTGAAAAGTCTTGGGATGACCTGTGGGTAGGGGTGAAAGGCCAATCAAGCTCGGAAATAGCTCGTACTCCCCGAAATGCATTTAGGTGCAGCGTGTAGATAGTTTTATAGAGGTAGAGCTACTGATTGGATGCGGGGGCTTCACCGCCTACCAATTCCTGACAAACTCCGAATGCTATAAAACGTTTCTGCGCAGTGAGGGCATGGGTGCTAAGGTCCATGTCCGAGAGGGAAAGAACCCAGACCATCAGCTAAGGTCCCAAAATATATGCTAAGTTGAAAAAACGCGGTGGAACTGCATTGACAGCCAGGATGTTGGCTTGGAAGCAGCCATTCATTTAAAGAGTGCGTAACAGCTCACTGGTCGAGCGGTTCCGCATGGATAATGATCGGGCATAAGCATATTACCGAAGCTATGGCTTTACAGTTTACTGTAAGGGGTAGGGGAGCATTGTAGTGCCGTTGAAGGTGTACCTGCGAGGGATGCTGGAGGAGCTACAAACGAAAATGTAGGCATAAGTAACGATAATGCGGGCGAGAAACCCGCACGCCGAAAGACCAAGGTTTCCCCAGCTATGCTAATCAGCTGGGGGTCAGTCGGGACCTAACGCAGACCCGAAGGGGGAAGTGGATGGACAAGCAGTTAATATTCTGCTACCCGCACATCATTGAAAGCGACGGAGGCGAGAAGTTGGTGCGTACAGACGGAATTGTACGTTGAAGCGAGTGGTAACACCGCGATAGTACACCGAGGCTACGGCCAAGGTGATAATCCAGCGTATCGACTTCCAAGAAAAGCGAGATGTGCGGCCCGTACCGTAAACCGACACAGGTGGTTGGGATGAGTATTCTAAGGCGCTCGAGAGATTCATGGCTAAGGAACTAGGCAAAATAGACCCGTAACTTCGGGAGAAGGGTCGCCCACAATTTATTGTGGGCCGCAGTGAAGAGGTCCAGGCGACTGTTTATCAAAAACACAGGGCTCTGCAAAATCGAGAGATGAAGTATAGGGCCTGACACCTGCCCGGTGCTGGAAGGTTAAGGGGAGATGTGAATCCTTCGGGAGGAAGCATTGAACTGAAGCCCCAGTAAACGGCGGCCGTAACTATAACGGTCCTAAGGTAGCGAAATTCCTTGTCGGGTAAGTTCCGACCTGCACGAATGGTGCAACGATCTGGACACTGTCTCGGCCATGAGCTCGGTGAAATTGTAGTATCGGTGAAGATGCCGGTTACCCGCAGTGGGACGAAAAGACCCCGTGCACCTTTACTATAGCTTCGTATTGACCTTGGTCAAGCAATGTGTAGGATAGCTGGGAGACTTTGAAGGCGCACCGCCAGGTGTGTTGGAGTCACCGTTGAAATACCAGCCTTTGCTTGTCCGGGGCCTAACCCTCCAAGAGGGAACAGTGCGTGGTGGGTAGTTTGACTGGGGTGGTCGCCTCCAAAAGAGTAACGGAGGCTTCTAAAGGTGCCCTCAGTACGGTCGGCAATCGTACGTAGAGTGCAATGGCACAAGGGCGCTTGACTGTGAGACATACAGGTCGAACAGGTTGGAAACAAGAGCATAGTGATCCGGTGGTTCCGCATGGAAGGGCCATCGCTCAAAGGATAAAAGGTACGCCGGGGATAACAGGCTGATCTCCCCCAAGAGCTCATATCGACGGGGGGGTTTGGCACCTCGATGTCGGCTCGTCACATCCTGGGGCTGGAGAAGGTCCCAAGGGTTGGGCTGTTCGCCCATTAAAGTGGCACGCGAGCTGGGTTCAGAACGTCGTGAGACAGTTCGGTCTCTATCTACTGCGGGCGTTAGAAATTCGAGCGGACCTGGCCCTAGTACGAGAGGACCGGGCCGGACCGACCGCTGGTGCACCGGTTGTCCCGCCAGGGGCATTGCCGGGTAGCTATGTCGGGATTGGATAAGCGCTGAAAGCATATAAGCGCGAAACCAACCGCAAGATGAGATTTCTTTAAAGGGCCGTGGGAGACTACCACGTTGATAGGCTATAGGTACAAGGGCAGTAATGTCCGTAGCCGAGTAGTACTAATTGCCCGTACGGCTTGCGCAATATAAGTCCCTTCCTTACTTCGGTAAGGAAGGGCGACAACCTTTTCTCTATGAAATCCGTCCTTTTTACTTAAAGGAAGCGCTGTTTTCTTTTCTTCGGACCTGTCCCATTATTATGTCATACCTAGGCCCAAGTGCCCTGGTATTTAAGATATTAAAGATTTAGGTGGCCATGGCGGCGGGGCCCACCCCTTTCCATTCCGAACAGGGAAGTTAAGCCCGCTAGCGCCGATGGTACTGCCAACAGGTGGGAGAGTAGGAAGCCGCCTTACTTCGAGGTCCCGATCAGTTCATTCTGATCGGGACCTTTTTTTTNTCTTTTCTTCGGACCTGTCCCATTATTATGTCATACCTAGGCCCAAGTGCCCTGGTATTTAAGATATTAAAGATTTAGGTGGCCATGGCGGCGGGGCCCACCCCTTTCCATTCCGAACAGGGAAGTTAAGCCCGCTAGCGCCGATGGTACTGCCAACAGGTGGGAGAGTAGGAAGCCGCCTTACTTCGAGGTCCCGATCAGTTCATTCTGATCGGGACCTTTTTTTTATCCCAAATCCAGTCCCTGCTACTGGGCCAATTATTTCCCTTATCTATCCTAGGTTCTTGCTTAGTTACATCTATAAGAAAAACCTTTTTTTGATTTATATTCAGCACAGTATTGTTAATGGTGGTGTTGTTATAAGTGAAGCTAAATATCTACTCCACAAAAGCTCCGGGAATGTATATGTATCAAGTAATCAATTTAAAAGGTAATTTTCTCTATTTCAATTTTCTTGTTTCGGTTTAAGGTGTTTTTCATTGTGATATCTATATGGGTTTTCTATTGGTTATCTTGTCTTTGTATTAAAATTTGTAACACACGTTAACTTGTTATTGTATGTGGTCTAAATGATAAAGGTGAGGGTTGTTATGTTTTATATGGATTTATTCAGGTATATTTTTCTACCAATCAATTCTCACGAAGATGTTATGAGTACTGTTGCAGTCATGTCAAAAAAAAAATACCCCTTGGCCAGTACCAAGGGGTATTATCACTATCAACTAACTACTAAAGAAAAACCTTTAAAATCTGGACTAACTAGTAACCCGCATTTTGTGTTAGATTAGGATTGTTTTGCATCTCTGACGTAGGAATCGGGAACAAAAGTTCTCTTTCTGTTAAGGCCTTATTGGGTAAATATGAGAAGTTATGACCTACGAAGTCTTCAAGTTGGTTTGTCTCAGGGTTATAAGCTTTTCTCCATCTAGCCATATCATACCAGGTCTTATTTTCAAAACTTAACTCATGAATTCTTTCTATACGTACCGCATCTCTAAAATTATCTTGGGATAAACCGGCTAAATCTGGAACTTCAGCACGTTGTCTTATTTCATTAACCGCACTGTATGCATCTGCAGAGGGTGCACCTTCTGCTTCATTTGCTGCTTCTGCATACATTAATAATACATCAGAATATCTATAAATACACCAGTTTAAATCGGATTGGGCACTGTCTTCATTTGCTTGTATATCAAAATGCTTGAATATATAAGGTGCTCCTAGATTGACACTGTCAGTTCTATCTGCTTCTAGTGAATAACTTGTGAAATAGAATTGCTTTTCTTCTGCTCTTTTATCATCTACTTCATATGAATTTGCAAACTCATTAGTAGAGAATATGCCACCTGTTTGGGCGGAGTAAGCAGAGATTCCTAAGTTATAGGGTAATATAGCGGGTTGCCAATTGGCTGATTGAATGTTGGCGGCAAATTGAGTCATGAAGATATATTCACCAGTATTTTTGGTTGCAGGATCATGTAAATCATCATATGAATCGAATATGGTGTATTGAGCAGAATCTATTACTTCTTTTGCCTTGTTAGCCGCAAGTTGGAAGTTTTCCGTTTTTTGAAGTGGGTAACCTGCTGATGTCAAATATACATCTGCCAATAAAGTTTTTACTGCTCCCAAAGAAACTCTACCAGATTCATCTCTCCATGGCAAACTAGAGTTTTCTGCTTCTGTAAGATCACTTATTATTAGATCATAAACTGCCTCAGCGGTAGCTTGCTCTGGATATAATTGTTCGGACGCTAAATCCACTGAATTGGTTATAATAGGAATATTGCCGAACATACGTATCAAACCAAAATAATAGTAAGCTCTAAAGAATTTGGCTTCAGCTAGGTAATTTTGCTTTTCGGTCTCATCCATATTTATTTCAGGTATTTTCTCAATGGCCAAATTAGCTCTTGATATACCTGTGTAATATTCGTTCCAATAACTACTACCATATCCGTTGTCTGAATTATTGATTAAATCTTTTACCAAGTAAATATTGGTAGCCTGACCTAATGAAGTATTTGCTAAACCTGTTGCAAATTCAAGCATTAACCACGTTCCACCTCCAAAACCACTATTTGTAATTGGTACTAGAGGTTCATAGATTCCATTTACTGCACTTTCAGCATGTTCTGCCTTTGTAAAATAAGTGTCGGTAGTAAAGTTAGATTCGTCTTCTTCATCTAAAAAGTCACTACAGGAAGATGTAAGCGATACAGCGGTCAGGACCACTATAGTTCTTATAAAGTTTTTATAGGTTTTCATTTTTTTATCTTTTTAATATTATTACAATCCAACATTAAGCCCTATCATGAATGTACGTGGTCTTGGATAATCGTATAGTGAATATCCTTGGTCGAATGCCTGTGATCCATTAGAACTTTCAGGGTCATATCCGGGATACTTTGTTGATACAAAAAAGTTCTGTACCGAGGTGTATAATCTTAAGCGCTTTAAGTGCAAACGTTCTGTAAGTTCAGGTTCAAAAACATAAGAAAGCATTAAGTTTCTGCCTCTAATAAAAGAAGCATCTTTTAACTTTCCAGAATCATTGTTCGTGTCATAACCCGCAGCAATAGGCCTTATTTGAGCAATATCCGTATCTTGATTGTCCGGTGTCCAAGCGTTTAAAACTGTTGAGAAGCTGTTAGCTATAGTTTGCCGATCTTCTGCGGAATGTTCATCACGGTACATAATACTATTGCCATATTGAAATTGTAGGTCTACCAAAAGTTCTAGGTTACCATATCTAAATGTGTTGGAAAAAGTTCCAAACCCATCAGGTATACCTTTTCCTAGAATAGCTCTGTCATCACTATTAATAGCCCCATCATCATTTAGGTCTCTATATTTTATATCACCAGGAAGTCTATCGTAGATGGCTGCTTCAGCAGCTTCGTCTGTATTCCAAGTACCCTCATCAATATAGCCGAAAAAGGTCCCTACTGGTTCACCTTCACGAATGAGTGTGGATCCCAAGAAAATATCAGAACCTCCTGATAGTGCAACTACTTTATTTTTATTGATGGAAATATTAAAATTTGAATCCCATCCAAAAACTTCGTTATCTATGTTGGTAGTGTTCAAGGTGATTTCAATTCCTTTATTTTCCATGCTCCCCACATTTTGGTATACATTTGTAAATCCACTAGTTGAAGGAACAGGGGCGTCAAGGAGCATATCCGTAGTTAATTTACGATAGGCATCAATTTCTAGAGAAATACGATTATTAAAAAGGCCTAATTCAAGCCCGGCATCTACTTGCTCTGTTTTTTCCCATCTCAAATCAGGGTTGGCCATACGCTGTGGAATACTATAAGAAGCACGATCACCAGCAAATATAACGGTACCACTTTCGAGTCCCGCTAAGTATCTATATGCAGGAATTTCAGAGTTACCCGTAGCACCGTAACTTGCTCTTACTTTTAGGTTAGAGATAGTTTCACTTTGAGATAAAAAATCTTCATTAGAAACTCTCCATGCCAATGCTGCGGATGGGAAAAAGGCAAATTGATTTTCAGGACCAAATTTTGAAGAACCATCAGCTCTACCTGTTATGGTTAATAAATATTTGTTCTGATGGTTGTAATTTACACGTCCAAAATAAGAATTTAATCCGTAGGCAATACTACTAGAGGTAGGTGTTTGGGGACTAGAACCGGCGGCAAGATTGTTAAAACTATAAAAATCATCTGCAAATCCTCTAGTTTCTGCCTTTGACTTGAATTCATCTATATGTTGCCAGGACAACCCCACCATGGCGGTCAATGAATTTTCATTTTCAAAATCTTTACTATACGTCAGATAGTTTTCAAATTGCCACGAATTGTAACGGCCGTTTTCCACATAGGCATTACCGTCTGGTTGGGCAATATATCGTAAATCTTTACCCCCATAGTAATCGTTTCTTTGATTTATTACATTAGCTCCAAGTGTTGTACGCAGCTGTAAGTTTTTATGTAAAGAAATATTACTATAAAAATTACCTATAAGCGATTGTGTTTTAAGAAAATATCTTCTGTCATTAGCAACCGCAACAGGGCTTCCGCCACCTTCCATGCCAGGATAGTCTAAATTGGAGCCCCAACTGCCATCTTCATATGTAACCGGAATTATAGGAAGTGCTTCATACACCTGTCTCATTGTTGTGATACCACCACCTCCAAGTTGGTCTACTTGCTTTTCATTTTGGTCGTTATATCCTAAACTACCACCAACTCTTAGCCAATCCGTAATATCGGAATCCATAGTAAACCTAGCCGAATATCGCTTTAGCCATGATTCTACAATTAGTCCTTGCTCATCACGGAAACCCATAAAAAGACCATAATTGCCTTTCTGAGTGCCTCCTGTAAAAGATAGTTGATGATTCTGTGTGTAGGAGGTTCTTATGGCTTCATCTTGCCAATCCGTATCATATAGTGGATTACCTTCTGAGTCAAAAAGTCTAGGGTCTGTTCTCTTTAGTGTAGGGTCTGTATATCTTCCACCAGCCCATCCTTCAGGGTCAAATTTCTCTGCATTTGCATATGCTGTCTCCTCAACTTGAAGAAATTCTTCTGAGTTTAGTAAATTAAGTTTTTTTGGTAGCGTTCCTATACTAAAATCTACATCGTAATTAAGACGGCCTCCGCCATTTGTTGTACCCCTTTTTGTACTTACTAAAATAACCCCATTTGCGCCTCTTGCTCCATAAATTGCTGTTGCCGAAGCATCTTTTAAAACTTCTATAGATTCAATGTCATTAGGGTTCATGTAGTCAATTGGTGTACTACCGTTTGGTAAGCTAGCAGCACTAAGAATAACACCATCAATTACGTATAGCGGTGTGTTAGCAATACTTACCGAAGTATTACCACGAATTCTTACCACAGTTCTACCTCCGGGTCTTCCTGATCCAGAAGTTATGTTGACACCGGAAACCTTACCTGCAATGGCTTGATTCATTGAAGCTGCTGGCCTTTCTGCCAGTTCTTCCGCTTTTACCGAACCTACTGCGCCGGTTAAATCGCTTTTCTTTTGAGAACCGTAACCAATAAGAACTACTTCGTCTAAAGCTGAAGCATTTTCCTCAAGGCTAACGGTAATATTGTCCTGACCATTAACGGAAATTTCTTTTGGTGAATAGCCGATATAGGAGACAAGCAGCACCGCATCTTGGCTACTTACTTCAATAGAAAAATTACCGTCAAAATCTGTTGTCACGCCATTTGTTGTACCTTTTTCAATAATACTGGCACCAGGTAGCGGTTGATTGTCTTGGTCATTTATAGTACCTGTAATCACATTGTTTTGTGTCTTCGGAAGCGTATACCGAACTGCGTTGTTTTTGTTAGCATAACCATCGATACTATTGACAGAGATGCTTGCTCCAAAAGCGGTTTGGAGACATACAATTTGAAAACCTAATAAGAAGCAAACGTGTTTGATCTTAAAAGATGATGAGAGTGAAATCATAGTTTAATTGTTTAGGTTGATGAATCAGTTAAGGGGGATTTGGTCTCAAATGTAATTGAATGAAGGAAGCGATGACACCTATTAATTTGCAATTAGTGGTATTTTTTTGACATATTTTGGTAATTCCGTATTATGTGATATATCTTTTTAGGAATTAATCATTTGTTAAATTAATATTTTGAGAATCTGAGAAATGGTATTTAAGTTTTGAAGTCATTTCACTACTTCATATGTGAGCTTTTATGATATTTATGACATCTTTTTTATATGAATAAACAGAGAGAAGGGGGGATTCTTGTGTTGTAATAATCTTTAAAAATTGACTTGCGTTAGTATTGAATATTAAATTGAGAAGTCATCGAAATGATTATGCTATTGATGTAGGAATGAAGATTTTGTTGATTTTTTAATGAGATAAAATAGTAGGAATTTTACTAAAATCTAGAAAAGTCCTGTTTTGAAGAATTGCTGAAATATATTTGCGATTGTGCGGTAAATAAAAAAGGGGCATTCAAATGAATGTCCCCTTTTTTAATAATGGTAGAATGGTATTTGTTTAATTATTTCATAGGATGTTCCAGAAGTAATTCTTCTGGAGAATAGAAACCTTCCTTATCTTTTATTTTTTCACGAACTTCTTTTACTTTCTCTGGAGAAATGGCAGATGCTTTGTTTCCAAAAGTATTCCTAACGTAAGTTAGTACAGCTGCAGTTTCTTCCTCATTTAGTAATTTCCCGAATGGCGTCATAGGTACTTGACCAGGGTATTTTTTTCCTTTAACCTCAATAGGTCCCATGATTCCTTTTGTAGTTAATTTTATTAATCGTTCTTCACTACCGGTTACCCATTTAGA
Source organism: Zobellia nedashkovskayae (assembly GCF_015330125.1). Taxonomy (NCBI): domain Bacteria; kingdom Pseudomonadati; phylum Bacteroidota; class Flavobacteriia; order Flavobacteriales; family Flavobacteriaceae; genus Zobellia; species Zobellia nedashkovskayae. Next base: position 2,312,999 of record NZ_JADDXR010000002.1, read on the forward strand.
ACCCGCTAAAGGTGGAAATCCGGAAGCAGTAAGTCCTTGCCCATCTGGTTGATGGCATGTGGCGCAATAGCCGTCACGCTCGTAAATTTCTTGTCCTGCCATTAAAAGCTCCAAATCTTTTCCCTTTAGGTCAGTTTCAATTACGTCTTTAGGTTTTTCACCAGCTCTATGGCCATTTAAATGTGCCAGCGCTGCCTCGTAAGGACGTTCCATCCATTTGTCAAGTCCTTTTTTTCCTGCTTCAGTAATAATAGGAATACCAATATCCTTGCCTAATCTAGATGCAGCTACTAATGCTTCAAGACGCACTCTAGGGTTATCATCTTTTGCGGCTTGCATTAACAAGTCTGCTTGATTGTCAATTTGGTGACCGTTATATCTCAGTACTTCAACCGCCGCAGTACGAGCCCTGAAGTCTTTTGCCTGAAGTAATTGGGTTAATAAATCTTTGTCTATTTTGTTTAATCCCCAAGTAACCCAAAGGCCTTCCAATAAATTATGCTCATAATTCGCATCGTTTTTATCTAAATTCGCAACCCATGGTTTTAACTTAGCTAAAACTTCATCTGCATCCCGTGCACGTAATTCTCTTTTAGTACGGTAACGAGTTCTGTACTCAGGAAGTTTTAAATTCTCTAGTAATTCTTCAATAGTTGCGTCGGCAACTTTTGCAGGTTTAACTAATGGTCTAGAAGGGTATGTAACTCTATATATTCTTCCATGAACATGATCTCTTAGCGGGTCACGTGCGTTGTGTTGCATATGACCGATCAAAACATTGCTCCAATCTAAAAAGTAGAGTGAACCATCAGGTGCAAATTCCATATCTACTGGTCTGAAGTTTTTATCATCCGAGAAAATAAGGTCCTGTCTGTGCTCACTTAGGTAACCCGCAGTTTTTGGATCATCCACCATTTTATGTTGTTTTGTCCCTCTAAACCCTATGGTGTTATTGATAAGCATATCACCTTGAACATTGTCTGGGAAATGGCTGCTAGAAACAAATTCCAACCCTGAAGTAGGACGTACTAGGTGATCTTTTTCAATTAAATTTTCTGGGATTGGTGAGCTAACACCATAACGCGGAATAATAGTACCTGGCATCATCCAAGTAGCCGCAGGTCCGGAAGTATGCTCAAAGAAAGGCTGTCCCCATTCATCAAAAGCAATACCCCATGGATTTGGGATAGCAAGTTGTGCCGTACGTTCTAAGTGATGTCTTTGTGGGCTATATCTATAAAATCCACCATTTGTACCTCTTATACTACCATAAGCGGTTTCTACATTAGAATGAAGAAAAGTGCCTTCTCCCATATAGATTGCTCCTGATGGGTCTGTAGTAAAAGCACTAATTGCATGATGGGTGTCGTGATCATCAAACCCGCTTAAGATAATTTCTTTTTTATCGGCTTTATCATCACCATCGGTATCTTTCAACAGTATTAAGTTGTTTCCCTGAGACATATAAACTCCTTCTGGAGCAAACTCAAAACCAATAGTAAGGTGTAAACCGTCTGCAAAAACAGTTTGTTTATCAGCTTTATAGTCACCATCTGTATCTTCAAAAATCAGAAGCTTGTCATTTGGTTTGCTATCACCGGCCTTATAATGAGGGTAACTTGGCATTACTGCAACCCATAACCTTCCTTTATTGTCGAAAGACATTTGAACGGGATTTGCCAAATCAGGAAATTGCTCCTCTGAAGCAAAGAGCTCTACTTTATAACCAGGAGCTGTTTTAATTTGTGCAAGGGCTTCTTCACCATATAAGTATTCAGGGTTTCCGTTCTTTACACTTTCTTTATAGTTTGTTTCTACTTCTGGAAGTTTTTTAGTTTTTGCATCTGCAGCCACTAAATCCATTTCTTTACCATGATTTGCCTCCCATATAGCAGTATCTCGTATAGCGGTCATTTCACGAATTTTGGCAATTTCAAAAGGGTAGTTATCTGGTCCAAAAGGATCGTAGCGTCTTCCGTAAACGTGAACACTGTTAGGTATCTTAAAATCATTTAGCCAAAACCAGTTTTTTTCTGTAACGGCATCGTGTACGAGTTGGCGGTTGGTTTCGTCAGTTTGCTTACTTCCAAAAATATCATCGGCCAATAACTTCCCGAATTTTTTGTAACCTGAATCTGTTAGTTGAAATCCATCTTGCGTAAGGTCTTGATCTTCGGTTTCGTACCATTTTTTAGAAGCATCAAAAGCATCTACGAAGAGAACGCCTTCTTCATTAGCTACTTCTTTCATTGCCTCAGTATAGAGCGCCAAGTTTTTGTTTTCCTGAGTACCATCTGGTAAATCCATCTTATTAGATAGATTTTCAAAGGCAATTGGAGAAACAATTGCTAATTGCGGTGGTGCAATACCATTATACTTTGTATTTATAGTATGTTTGATAAATGCACGAAGCTCTTCTTTGTAATTTTCAAGACCTTCTTGACCTTCAAAAGACTCTATATAACCAAAAAAGGCAACGATAATATCCGGTTTTAAGCTTGTAATCCATTCATCTGGAGTAGGAAAGTGACCTACACTACCTGACTGATGTCCTTTATCATCTTCAATAAAATGTATTTTACTTCCTGAATCGTGCTCGAATTTATCAGCGCCGGGAAAAGCCCACGGTGACTTTCGTGCAGCATGAGGTCTAAACGCCGGAGTGTTTCCGCCATCTGCCATATTTCTGATAAATAGGGAATCATTAGGGAACCTTAGTTGCATCTCTGTTTCAAAGTGACCAAATTCCATCATCCTAGAGCCTAAATTGTTTCCAACTAAAACAATGCGGGAATTTTTTCCTACGGTTAAGGTTTTGTTTTCTTTTTCGCTACATGCTATAAAGCACATTGCGACGGCACAAGTCAGGATGAGCTTTCCTAGGCCGATTTTATTAATGATTTTCATAATATGTAGAATGATTTGTTTTAAGCAAAGAGTTGATATTGGTTTAGTTTTAGGTATTATTTTAATTGAATTGCTTAAAATTAATAAGTTTAAGTTATTATTGTACTTTTTACACTTGTTAATATCGGAATTTGTATTTAAAATAGTTGAACTATTTTCAAAAAATTATCAAATAAATTAGAATGTTAGTGTGAGTGTAGACAAAACTATGATAGATTTTGAATTAATTTATCCTGTATCTTATTAAAAGTCGGTACTTTTTTATCTTATATTGATGTTTAAATGAATTATTAAAGAAAATTTATGAGTGCTCCTAGTATTGAAAAGACATTGACGCCTAAGGAAACTTTTATTTACAAAGACCTTATTGGTCCTTTTTTTAACCCCAATTGGCACTTTCATCCTGAGTTCCAGATTTCATATATCATGGAGGGTGAGGGAACTCGTTTTATTGGTGACCATGTGCATAATTTTAAGAAGGGTGATTTGGTTATGACAGGCCCCAACCTACCGCATCTATGGCGAAACGATAATGCTTATTTTAAGAAAGACAGCGGGTTGTCTACTAGAGGATTAGTGATTTACTTTGATCATGTACTATTAAGTGAGCCACTTCTTGAGATGGAGGAGTTTTATAAAATAAATAAACTTGTAGCAAATTCCTTAAGAGGAATAGAGTTTCATGGAGAAACAAGGGAGATGATAATTAAGTTTCTTTTAGAGCTTGATCAGAAAAAAGGCTTCAAGCGAATTCTAAAACTTCTGGAAATTTTAGATACGTTAGCCAATAGTAAAGAATATACAATATTGGCCAGTCCAAATTATATGAATGCGTTTAAAGGAGGCGATGCCGAAAAAATGCGCAAAGTATATGATTATGTAATCACGAATTTTAAGACCAGTATATCTTTAGATGAGGCCGCCGGTTTGTTAAATATGACCACCACATCATTCTGTAGATATTTTAAACCAAGGGCCAATAAGACCTTTACACGCTTTGTTAATGAGATACGCATTGGGCATGCAAGGAAATTGCTTTTAGAGGATAATTTTAATATTTCGCAAATAAGTTATGAATGTGGATATAACGCATTGTCTAATTTCAATAGGCAGTTTAAATCTATTACAGAGATGTGTCCGCTTGAATATCGCAAGTTATTTTTAAACATTCAAAAACCAGTATAACAGGACAAAATTGAACAGTGTGTAACATTTAAAAAGAAAAAAAAGTACCAGTCTTTAAGAAGATATAGGAATTTTCAAGTTTCATTTAGTCCTAAATTTGTTCGCTGACCGAAATTTTAAGTCGAAAAACTGAATATATAGGACGACAGATTTAAATTTTACCTGAGGAAATTTTACGCCAGATTTTTAACTAACCATTATATAATGAAAATAGGAATGAATATGTTGCTTTGGACGAATCACGTCACCGAGCAGCACTTTGGTATTGTAGATGATTTAAAAAAAACCGGGTATGACGGTATTGAACTCTTCTTTGGAGAGGGCAGTAAAAAATATTATTCAGAATTAGGTAATCATTTTTCCGGTATAAATATGGGGGTTACTGGAGTAGCATCCCTATCGGCCGATCAAAATATAGCTAGTCCAGATAAGAAAGTCAGGGAAGCTGGTTTAGAACGCTTAAAATGGTCAATTGATATGGGAGCGGCTGCTAATGCAGAAGTCTTATGCGGACCTTTTCATTCCACCTTTGCTTTATTTACACGAAAACCACCAACCTTAGAGGAAAAGAAGTGGAGTAATGAGATGTTGTTTAAAGCTGCTGAATATGCCAAAGGAGCCAATATTATCCTTACTCCAGAAGCTGTAAATAGATTTGAGTGTTATCTATATAATACTATGGCAGATTTAGGTGATATGGTCAAGGAAGTAAACCATCCAAATTTGGGTGCTATGTTTGATACGCATCATGCGAATATTGAGGAAAAAAGTCAATCTGGTGCTATTAGAACCATAGCTCCTTATTTGAAACATGTGCACATAAGTGAAAATGATAGAGGAACACCGGGTAGGGGACAAGTAAATTGGCCAGATGTTTTCTCCGCTTTAAATGATATTAAGTACAAAGGATGGGTTACTATTGAAGCTTTTAGCACAACCATACCAGAGTTTGCAAATGCTATTAATGTTTGGCGTAACTACTCTCCGGTAGAAGAAGTATATACAGAAGGATTTAAGCTCATATCCGAAGGCATAGGAATTACCAAATAAGCATCTCTAAACTTGAACAGAATGAAAAATGTATTACCAATCGTAATTTGTCTAATTTTATTTGCGTGTAAAGAGCAGAAAAATACAAGTACTAAAGAACCTGAAATGGCTCAAGAGGTGAATTCTCCCAAAAAATGGCTAACCTTTGAGGGTGCCGATGAAAATGCAAAACATATTGTAATGATTTCGGGAGATGAGGAGTACCGTTCAGAAGAAGCTTTACCGCAACTGGCAAAAATTTTATCTAAACATCATGGTTTTAAATGTACCGTTCTTTTTGCTCAAGAAGAGGATAAGCCAGGCATTGTAAACGCGAATTATGGTAAAAATATACCAGGTTTGGAAGCTTTGACTTCGGCAGATATGATGGTGGTTTTCACACGGTTCCGTGCACTTCCAGATAATCAAATGAAATATATAGATGATTATCTAAAATCCGGTAAACCGGTTATGGGATTAAGAACGGCAACTCATGGTTTCAATTTCCCAGAAGATTCTGATTCGCAATACGCACATTATAGTTTCAATTATAAGGGAGATAAGACCGAATGGGATGGTGGTTTTGGTCGCTTAGTACTTGGTGAAACTTGGATAAATCATCACGGGCACCACAAACATCAAAGTACTAAAGGTATGGTTGCTATAGGGGCAAATACTACGGGTATCACTAATGGAATTTCTGATGGGGACGTCTGGGGAGCTAGTGATGTATATGGCGTTACACTTCCACTTCCGGGTGATTCACAGCCTATAATTTTAGGGCAAGTGATGAATAGAAAAGGAGAATATGACGAAAGTGATGTTTTCTACGGAATGAGACCTACGGATGATGAAATTGCAACAACAAATAAAGATGGTGAAAATTTGGGTGATGAATTAATGCCAGTTACTTGGGTAAAGAGCTATCAACTACCAGGTGGTGTAAAAGGAAAAGCATTTACATCTACTGTAGGTGCTGCTAATGATCTATTAATAGAAGGTACAAGAAGATTATTGGTCAATGGCATATTCTGGGGACTTGACTTACAAATTCCAGAAAAGGCAGACGTTACTATAGTAGGTGATTATAATCCTACCAAATTTGAATTTAGAAAAGCTGAGTACTGGCCAGCAAAACAGGTTAGTGTTGAGAGTTTTGAGTAGGCTTATATTTATTTAAAAGTATATCTTTTATCGCGGGCTTTGTAAGCAACATTCATTACGAGGCCTGTGATTATTAAAAGTATACCCACTAAACTCCAGATGGTGTATACTTCGCCCAACCACATAAATCCGATGAGTCCCGTGAATAATACTTCTAAATATTTAAAGGGAGCTACAAGGTTGTTAGAGGCTATTTGAAAGGCTTTTGTCATATATAGTTGCCCTATGAATCCGAAGAATCCTAGTGTGGATAGGAACAACCAATCAATACCAACCGGAGTTTGCCAATAAGGAATAGCGAAAACACCACCGAATATAGTGGCGGTAAACATGAAGTAATTTACGATTACAATAGGGTGGTCACTCTTTCCTATTTTACTGATGATAATATATACCAGTCCGCTAAGAAGTGCAGCTCCAAACACTAAAAGAAGCCCTGTATTATCAAGGTTGGAGTCAAGGCCTTTCAAGGTTAAAACACCTATAAATGAAATTATAAAGAATAGCCATTGCACAGGTTTTATTTTCTCCTTCAATAGATATATGGCAAAAATGGCCGAAAAAATAGGAGCCAAATAACGCAATGAAACAGCTGTACCAGCAGATAGATATTTTAATGACATAAAGAAAAGAGTCATTGAGCTGGTGCCTACAATTGCACGAAGTACCAATAGTTTTTTATTGTTTCCTAAAACGGGAATTTTCAGTCGTTTTAGGATAGCCATGGTAAGTATAAAAGAACCGAAACCTCTAAAAAAAACAATTTGATAAACGCTATAGTGCTGTAATTGTTTTACGGCAACATTCATTAGGGTGAATGCCAAAGCACTAATTATCATGTAAAAGAGAACTTTTTTAATGTTCATAATAGGAAACCTGTATGGCTTTTACTACGGGGATGTACTGGATAAAAAAATCCAACCCAATACTATTGGGTTGGATCATATAAATTATTGTCTATAAAACTAACCCTAGGTTATACCCTTGGTAAATCTCCTTCGCCTTTTAAAGGTAGAGCAGATTCTCCCATTAGATACTTATCTACATGATAAGCGGCTTGACGACCTTCTGAAATAGCCCAAACAATTAGTGATTGACCACGTCTTTGGTCACCCGCAGCAAATATCCCTGGTACATTGGTCTTATAATCTTCTTCGCTAGCTTTGATATTAGTTCTTGCATCTGCTTCAATGCCTAATTGCTCAGCAATCGTCATTTCGGAACCAGTAAATCCTAATGCTAAAAGAGCTAGTTCACATTTCCATTCTTTCTCCGTGCCAGGAACTTCTTTTAGTTGTGGTCGTTGTCCTGGTGTTTTAATCCATTCCACTTCAGAAGTAACTAGTCCGGTAAGATTACCATCTTTATCCCCTAAGAATTTTTTGGTAGATATGCTGAAAAAACGTTCGGCACCTTCCTTGTGAGAAGTACTCGTTTTTAAACGCATAGGCCAAAAAGGCCAAGGCTGTCCTTCGGGTCTTTCAGTAGTGGACATAGGCATAATCTCAAAGTTTGAAACGGAAGTTGCTCCGTGTCTAATTGAAGTACCTATGCAGTCAGAACCAGTATCACCTCCACCAATAACAACAACATCTTTGCCAGTGGCCATTATTTCATTTTCAAAGGTTTTAACACCATCTACTCTGCGGTTGTTTTGTGGTAAGAAATCCATAGCCTGTACAACACCTTTTAGGTCTGCACCTTCAATAGGTAGATTTCTGCGAACAGTAGCGCCTCCTGAAAGTACTACGGCATCAAAATCATTCTGAAGTTGTTCGCCAGAAATGTCTTTTCCCACATTAACTCCACATTTAAACTCAATACCTTCTTCTTCAAGAACCTTAAGTCTACGGTCTATGACATTTTTTTCCATCTTAAAGTCGGGAATACCATAACGTAATAATCCGCCTGGTTTTTCGTCTCTTTCAAAAACAGTAACATGGTGTCCAGCACGGTTTAGTTGTTGTGCGGCAGCAAGACCTGCAGGCCCACTACCTACTACAGCTACTTTTTTGTCCGTTCTCTTACCTGGTGGTTCAGCAACTATCCATCCTTTTTTAAAGGCGGTTTCTACAATATTCTTCTCAATATTCTCTATAGTAACTGGGTCTTCATTGATTCCCAAAACACAAGCCTCTTCGCACGGTGCCGGACAAAGTCTGCCGGTAAATTCCGGGAAGTTGTTCGTTGAGTGCAAAATTGTAGCTGCTTTTTCCCATTTTCCGCGGTATACCGCATCATTAAAGTCTGGAATCAAGTTACCTAATGGACAACCACTATGGCAAAAAGGAATGCCACAGTCCATACATCTTGCACCTTGATCTTTAAGTTCTGGCTCATTCAATGGAACGGTGAACTCATGATAACTTTTTACGCGTTCTTCAACAGGCGCGTATGATTCTACTTTTCTATCGAATTCCAAAAATCCTGTAATCTTTCCCATTTCTCGATTTTAAATAGTTTCTAATTTTTCTCTTTCCATACGTAGTAATGCCTGTTTGTATTCTTCAGGTAAGACCTTGATAAATTTAGGTAGGCAATCTTCCCATTTCTCTAAAATACGCTGTGCTAGCGGACTCAAAGTAGAGTTATAGTGACTTTCTATTAAATCTTTCAATTCTTTAATGTCATTATCTTCAGTAACCTCCAATAAATTTAGGTCAGTGTTGTTACATTTCTTCTTAAAGGTGCCATTCTGGTCATATATGAAGGCTATTCCACCACTCATACCTGCTCCAAAGTTTCTTCCTACCTCTCCAAGAATTACGGCAACACCTCCGGTCATGTATTCACAACCATGATCACCAATACCTTCTACTACCGCTTTGGCACCTGAGTTACGAACGCAGAAACGTTCACCTGCCCTACCATTTATATAAGCGCGTCCAGCCGTTGCTCCATAGAGGGTAACGTTACCGGTAATTACGTTGTCTTCCGGTACAATGGTACATTTTTCAGGAACCTTAATAACCAATTTAGCACCAGATAATCCTTTGCCAAGGTAATCGTTGGTATTTCCGTTAACGGTCATTGTTAAACCTCTAGTTGCAAAAGCACCAAAGCTTTGTCCTGCGGAACCTGTAAAATTTAATCTCAAAGTGTTTATTGGTAACCCTTGTGCACCGTATACTTTGGAAATTTCATTACTGATAATCGCTCCAACAGCTCTATCCGTATTTTTAATAGGAAATTCTAACGTTAGTTTTTCTTTTCTAAATAAAGATGGATTTGCCTTTGCGATAATTTCAAATTCTATTGACTTATCAATATCGTGTGTCTGTTGCTGTGTGTTGTAAAACTTGGTTCCTGCCGGTACATCAACCTGATATAAAATCGGAGTTAAATCGATTCCTGCAGATTTATAATGATCAATTGCTTTCTTACGGTCTAATTTCTGAACCTGACCAACCATTTCGTTGATAGTTCTGAAACCTAACTGCGCCATGATCTCACGTAATTCTTGTGCTACAAAATACATGTAGTTAACAACGTGTTCCGGCTTGCCAGCAAATTTCTTACGTAGTTCTGGGTTTTGTGTGGCGATACCTACTGGGCAGGTATTTAAATGACAAACCCGCATCATAATACAACCTGATGCAACAAGTGGAGCCGTTGCAAAACCAAACTCTTCCGCACCTAGTAAACAGGCTACAGCAACGTCACGACCAGTTTTAAGCTGACCGTCACATTCAAGAACTATCCTATTTCTAAGGTCGTTCATGACCAAAGTCTGCTGTGCTTCCGCAATACCAAGTTCCCAAGGTAGACCAGCATGTTTTAATGATGTTAATGGAGAAGCTCCAGTACCTCCGTCAAATCCGGAAATAAGAACAACATCTGCTTTTGCTTTAGAAACCCCAGCGGCAACAGTACCTACACCAACCTCGGAAACCAGTTTCACGTTTATACGCGCTTCTCTGTTAGCCGATTTTAAATCGTATATCAATTGCGAAAGATCTTCAATTGAGTAAATATCGTGATGTGGTGGAGGTGAAATCAATCCTACATAAGGAGTGGAGTTTCTAGTTTTAGCAATGGATGGGTTAACCTTTGGACCAGGTAGTTGACCACCTTCGCCTGGTTTAGCACCCTGTGCCATCTTAATTTGTATTTCTTTTGCATTGGTCAAATAATCGGAAGTTACACCGAAACGACCTGAGGCAACTTGTTTTATAGCACTGTTCCTCCAATCACCTGTGGCATTTTTGTAGAAACGCTCAGCATCTTCTCCGCCTTCACCAGAATTACTTTTTCCGCCAATACGGTTCATGGCAATAGCCAAATTTTCGTGAGCTTCTTTACTAATAGATCCGTAAGACATTGCTCCGGTCTTGAAACGTTTTACGATTTCCGTCCACGGTTCTACATCTTCTAAAGGAATAGGGTCATAGTTAGAGAATTCAAACAATCCACGAATAGTCATCAAGTTTTTAGACTGTTCGTTCACCATTTGAGCGTACTCTTTGTAGGTGTCATTTTCGTTACCACGTACAGCTTTCTGTAATTTGGCTACAGTTAACGGGTTGAACATATGTTTTTCTCCATCACGTCTCCAGCGGTATTCTCCACCAATTTCGAGATCTAGATTAGCCGCAATTTCTTGTGTGCTGAACGCTTTCTTATGGCGCTTGGCTACTTCTTTTTCAATTTGATACAAACCTATACCTTGAATACGTGTAGGTGTGTTTGGTAGATATTTTTCTACTACTTTGGTGTTGATGCCAATACACTCAAAAAGTTGAGAACCTCGGTAAGAATTCAAAGTAGAAATACCAATTTTGTTCATTACCTTAAGAATACCTGTTCCAACAGCTTTGTTATAATTCTTAATGGCTTCTTCAGCAGTGAAATCGGTAATATTGTTTTCTTCTATTTGTTCACCAATAATTTCGTTTACCAAGTACGGATTAATAGCACTGGCGCCAAAACCGAACAGTAGACAGAAGTGGTGTACTTCTCTAGGTTCAGCAGATTCTATTATGATACTTAGTTTATTACGTTTGCCTAGGCGCTGAAGGCCACTGTTTACGTAAGAGCATGCTAAAAGCGCAGGTATTGGCGCCATCGTTTCGCTTACGCTTCTATCTGATAAAATAATAATATTAGCATCCTGATCAATAGCTTTGGAAGCTTGGTCTAAAACAGACTCTAATGCATCTTCTATTCCATTATGGCCTCTTTCTATTTCGTATAGCATAGGAATGGAAACCACTTTGTAATCTGGACTAGCGTCGTAATTTTTGATTTTATCTAAATCTTCTTTGGATATAACCGGATTCTGAATCTTCAGTTTACGACAATGTAATTCAGAGAATTCGAATATATTATGATCACTACCTAAAGTAAGACTGATATCAGTAATCAATTCTTCACGAATACCATCCAACGGAGGGTTGGTAACCTGTGCGAATAACTGTTGGAAATAATTGTAAATCAGCTGTGGACGCTCAGAAAGCACCGCAATTGGTGTATCCGAGCCCATAGAGCCAATTGGCTCCTTGGCAGTTTTACCCATTGGAAGGATAATAGTATTGATATCCTCTAGGGTATAACCAAAAACAGATTTACGTTTTTCAAGAGAAGCTTCGCCTAAAAATAACGGACAATCATTATAAGGTATATTCTTTAAGTGAACTAGGTTATTGTCTAACCATTTTTTATATGGATGGCGAGCGGCAATCTCTTCTTTAATTTCTTCGTCATTTATGATGCGGCCTTCCTCCATATTTACCAAGAACATTTTTCCTGGCTCAAGTCTTCCATGAAACTCTACGTTTTCAGGAGCGATGTCTAGTACACCAGTTTCCGATGACATGATTACATAATCATTTTTGGTAACTGTGTATCTAGATGGGCGTAGACCATTACGGTCAAGTACTGCTCCAATATAGTTTCCATCGGTAAAAGGTACGGATGCTGGACCATCCCACGGTTCCATCATACATGAATGATACTCGTAGAAAGCTCTTTTAGCTTCCGACATATCTGGGTTTTTCTCCCATGCTTCTGGTATCAATACCATCATTACTTCAGGTAGAGACCTTCCTGTCATCAATAAAAGTTCTACAACCATGTCCATAGTGGCAGAATCTGATTTTCCGGGAAGTATAATAGGCAAGATCTTTTTTATTTCATCTCCAAACCAATCACTTTTCAATAATTCTTCTCGTGAGCGCATTCTTGATACGTTACCACGAAGTGTGTTTATCTCACCATTGTGGCACATGTAGCGAAAAGGTTGTGCCAAATCCCAAGTAGGGAAGGTGTTAGTGGAAAAACGTTGGTGAACCAATGATAAACGGGTTACCACACGAGGATCCATTAGGTCTTTATAATATAGGCTGATGTCTTTAGGCATCAAAAGCCCTTTAAATATGATAATTTTTGTAGAAAGACTAGGTACATAAAAGAACTGGCTTTCCGAAAGTTTTGAATTTATTACCGCATGCTCCGTGACTTTTCTTGCGATAAACAATTTAAGGTTGAAATTAAAATAGTCTTGCTCAGGATTTTCCTTAGCAATGAAAATCTGCTTTACAAAAGGCTCGGTTTCCATAGCAACACGGCCAGGAATAGATCTGTTTACCGGAACATCTCTCCATCCTAATAAATTTAAGCCTTGTTTCTTTATGTTTTCTTCAAAAGTAGAAATACAGAAATCACGCTGATTATCTTTTTGTGGTAAGAATATGTTACCTACTGCATACTCACCTGGTTCAGGAAGTTCAAAATCACAAACCGCTTTAAAGAAATCATGTGGTACATCTATAAGGATACCCGCACCATCACCAGTCTTTCCATCAGAACTTACCGCTCCACGGTGCTCTAATTTATCTAGTATCTCTAGTGCTTTATGGATGATATCATTAGACTTCTTTCCTTTAAGGCTACAGATAAAACCTGCGCCACAGTTGTCATGTTCAAATTCCGGTAGGTACAACCCTTGCTTCTTCAACGTCATAAATTGTGGTATTTATTCAAAAATAGCATTTCTGATGAATAATTAGCAGTCATTCTTTTCAAATCAAATAAAAATTCAACGTTTAGAATAAAACGTTGAAAAATATTCAGATATGATTTTTATGCGAGCTAAATTTATCAGAATGGTAAAATTAGGACATTCAACAGACCTGTGAAAGGTTTTTTGAGGGGGTATTTGTTATATTTCTTCAATTTTGAAGTTAACCCCCTCTGTTTTGAATGGTGTTGTGCTGTTTAGCCTTGTTTTGACTGAAAACGTGATACATTTAACGGGGGTTAACCCCTTATAGAATTTTATTCTTTTAAAATACTTCTTGATATTACGATTTTTTGAATTTCAGAAGTCCCTTCATAAATCTGTGTTATTTTGGCGTCTCTCATTAGCCTTTCTACATGGTAATCCTTAACAAAACCATTGCCTCCGTGAATCTGTACCGCTTCAATAGTAGTGTCCATTGCAACTTGCGAAGCATAAAGTTTGGCAATTGCACCAGATAAATCATAATTCATCCCTTGATCTTTTTCCCAAGCAGATTTGTAAACTAAGTTACGTGCGGCTTCAATTTGGACATGCATATCTGCAAGTTTAAAAGCTATGGCTTGGTGATTGGATATTTCTGTGCCAAAAGCTTTTCTTTCTTTTGAATATTTCAGAGCCATTTCATAAGCACCTGCTGCAATACCCAGAGCTTGGGCGGCAATGCCTATTCGTCCACCGGCTAGGGTTTTCATAGCGAACTTAAAGCCAAAACCATCTTCGCCGATCCTATTCTCTTTGGGAACCTTAACATCATTAAAGTTAAGGGAGTGGGTATCGCTTCCGCGGATGCCCAATTTATTTTCTTTGGGTCCTATTTCAAATCCGGGCATTCCTTTCTCCACGATAAGGGCATTAATGCCCTTATGTCCCTTTTCTCTATCCGTTTGGGCTATTACTATATAGGTGCTAGCCGTACCGCCATTTGTAATCCAGTTTTTAGTGCCGTTCAATACATAATGGTCTCCTTTGTCTATAGCAGTCGTTTTTTGCGAAGTCGCATCACTTCCCGCTTCAGGTTCAGAAAGGCAGAATGCCCCAATAACTTCTCCAGAAGCCAAGGGTGCTAAGTATTTTTGCTTTTGTTCTTCATTTCCAAAAGCCTCCAGGCCCCAACAAACAAGTGAGTTGTTCACAGAAACTACAACTGATGCCGAAGCGTCAATTTTTGAGAGTTCTTCCATGGCAATAACATAAGATAGGGTGTCCATACCGCTACCATTATATTTTGGGTCCGTCATCATTCCCAAAAAACCAAGTTCACCTAGCTTCTTGATTTGTTCAGTTGGGAATTTTTGAGCTTCGTCTCTTTCAATAACGCCGGGCAGCAATTCGTTTTGAGCAAAATCGCGCGCAGCCTGTCTAATCATTAAATGTTCTTCCGATAATGAGAAATCCATAATTTTTACGTCTTTTTTTTGAGCTTCTACAAATATAAGCTTCTGTAATAAATTTGACACCTAGCATTGGAAGCAATTTTTTTTAAAAATTAATCATTCATAAGCTGTCAAAAACTTTGTATCCCAAGCCAAATTTTTATATTTGTTGAATTGGTTTACCGAATTGATTTAAACGCAAGATTATGACACAGCAGTAACGCCGTTTTGGCGTAGAGAAAGAGAAGTTTTCAGAGAAGCGGAATTGGAGTCATAATGTTATTTAAATCAATTAAAAATGAAAGAGTTATTACAAGTATATGAGGATAAGGCGCCTGAAATTGTCTTTAATTGGAAAGATAGTGAGACCGAAGCCGAAGGGTGGACAGTTATAAATTCCCTTAGAGGTGGAGCGGCAGGAGGTGGCACTAGAATGAGAGAAGGGTTGGATATGAATGAAGTGCTTTCTCTGGCAAAAACCATGGAAGTTAAGTTTACGGTTTCGGGTCCGCCAATAGGTGGTGCCAAATCAGGAATAAACTTCGATCCTAATGATCCAAGAAAAAAAGGAGTGCTTGAGCGCTGGTACCATGCGGTATCGCCATTATTGAAAAGTTACTATGGTACGGGTGGAGATCTCAATGTAGATGAGATTCACGAAGTTATTCCTATTACTGAAGATGCCGGTGTTTGGCATCCTCAAGAAGGAGTTTTTAACGGGCATTTTAAACCGAGCGAAGCAGACAAGATAAACAGAATTGGACAATTGCGTCTTGGGGTAATCAAAGCTTTGGAGAATACTAATTATTCTCCTGAAGTTTCAAGAAAGTATACTGTTGCTGATATGATTACAGGTTATGGCGTTGCTGAGGCTGTAAAACACTATTATGACGTTTACGGTGGTAGTGTTGTCGGAAAAAGAGCGGTAGTCCAGGGTTTTGGAAACGTAGGTAGTGCCGCTGCTTACTATTTAGCCCAAATGGGAGCTAAAATAGTAGGTATTATTGATAGAGCTGGAGGCGTAATCAAAGAAGAAGGATTTTCTTTTGACGAAATAAAAACCTTCTTTCTTAATAAAGATGGGAATAATCTAATCGCGAGTGCAGATGAAATGATCCCCTTTAAGGAAATTAATGAACGTATATGGTCTTTGCAAACAGAAATTTTCGCACCTTGTGCTGCATCTCGCTTGGTAACTAAAGATCAGATTAGTAGTTTGATCGATACAGGTTTGGAAGTTATTTCATGCGGGGCCAATGTGCCTTTTGCAGATAAAGAAATTTTCTTTGGACCTATAATGGAATATACGGATGGTAAGGTTAGCCTAATTCCAGATTTTATTTCCAATTGCGGGATGGCCCGTGTTTTTGCTTACTTCATGGAAAAAAGAGTAGGTATTGACGATGAGCTTATCTTTAGTGACACTTCGGAGACCATCCGAAAAGCTATTTTGAATATTTATAAACAAAACCCCTCGAAAGAGAATATCAGCCAAACGGCATTTGAAATTGCATTGAAACAACTAATATAAATAGAACGAGTATGGAGACCATTATTATCATTGTATTTCTCGCAGGATATCTTGCGATTACCCTAGAGCATAACCTCAAAATAGATAAGCTGATTCCGGCTTTAGCCATGATGGCCATCCTTTGGGCTATTATAGCCCTTACCCACATGGATGTTTTTGAAGTCAATACCGAGCTCAGGGAGCTTGAGCCGACACATATTGATGAGATCTTACTCCATCATTTAGGTAAAACCGCAGAAATACTAGTCTTTCTACTGGGGGCGATGACCATTGTGGAAATCATTGATTATTTTGATGGATTTGCAACTATTAAAGGGTTTATACGAACTAAGAGCAAACGAAAACTTTTATGGTTATTTTCTATATTGGCCTTTATTCTTTCGGCTATAATTGACAACTTAACTGCTACTATCGTCTTGATTACGATATTACAAAAAGTGATAAAAGATAGGGATACGCGTTTATGGTTTGCGGGTATGATTATCATTACCGCCAATGCTGGTGGTGCATGGTCGCCAATTGGTGATGTTACTACTACCATGTTATGGATTGCAAACAAAGTTTCTGCACTACAATTAGTAGAGCACGTTCTTATACCATCAATAGTTTGTATGGTGGTTCCGGTATTGATAGCAAGTAGGTTTAAGGCTTTTACTGGTACTCTTGATAGTGATATAGAAGCTTTGGAGGAGCCTAAATCTAAATATGGCGCAACAATGTTGTATTTGGGCTTGAGTGCAATTGTCTTTGTTCCGTTCTTTAAAACAGTTACGCATTTGCCACCTTACGTTGGTATGATGCTTTCTTTAGCGGTTGTAGCGACATTTGCTGAAATATATAGTAATTCAAAATTCAGTTTATCAAATGTTGAAGGTGAAGGTGATGATACGGTAGGTCATCACAGTCCGGTACACGCTTCATTATCTAAAATTGAACTTCCAAGTATTTTATTCTTCTTGGGTATATTATTAGCGGTTGCTGCTTTAGAGTCCTTAGGTATGCTGTTTCACTATGCAGAGGCTCTGAACGAAGCTATTCCTAACACAGACATTGTTGTTATGTTATTTGGTATTGGCTCTGCTGTTATTGATAATGTACCTTTAGTTGCGGCAAGTTTGGGAATGTTCTCAGAACCATTAGATAATCCATTGTGGCACTTCATTGCATATTCAGCTGGTACAGGTGGTAGTATGTTAATTATTGGGTCTGCTGCAGGTGTTGTTGCTATGGGTATGGAAAAAATTGATTTTTTCTGGTATCTAAAGAAAATTTCATGGTTGGCGTTGATCGGTTTTGTTTCAGGAGCGGTTACTTTTATTTTATTAAGAGATTTTGTGTTGAACGCATAATTTAATCGACAAAATACCGTTATAGAGGCAACTCTAATACCTAAGAATTCTATGATGTTATTTCAAGATATGGCGCAAGATCCTGCAGCTGCGGATGTTATGTCAGAAGAGAAGACACTTTCTGTAATCGATTTGATATTCAATGGCGGTACAGGAAGTGTACTCATTATATCGGTGCTTTTTATTATGCTGTTTGTGGCACTCTATATTTACTTTGAGCGCATATTTGCTATTAAAGCGGCCTCGAAGATAGACGGTAATTTCATGAACCAGATTCGTGATTACGTAACCAATGGTAATTTAGATGCTGCAAAATTGCTTTGCGCGCAGACGGATTCACCCGTAGCGAGATTGACAGAAAAAGGAGTTTCCCGAATAGGGAAGCCTTTGGATGACATTAATACCGCAATTGAAAATGCTGGAACCTTAGAGGTTTATAAACTTGAGAAAAACGTAAGTATTTTGGCAACTGTTGCCGGTGCTGCGCCAATGATTGGGTTTTTAGGGACTGTAATTGGTATGATTTTGGCATTTCACGAAATGGCAACCAGTGGTGGTCAAGCTGAAATGGGCTCATTGGCATCTGGTATTTATACTGCAATGACAACTACCGTTGCCGGATTGATAGTTGGTATTATAGCTTATATAGGATATAATCACTTGGTGAATAGAACCGATAAAGTGGTTCATAAAATGGAGGCTAATGCCGTAGATTTCTTAGACTTGTTGAACGAACCTTTATAATTCTCGAGACATGAAATTAAAGGGAAGAAACAAGGTTAGTCCAGATTTTAGCATGTCTTCAATGACAGATATCGTATTTCTGTTATTGATATTTTTCATGCTTACCGCAAACTCTCCTAATGCGTTGGATTTATTACTTCCAAAAGCAAAAGGTAAGTCTACGAATACACAAAACGTATCTGTAAGTATAGATAAGAATTTACAGTATTACGTAAATAACGAGAAGATTAACGGAGAATACATAGAAATTGAACTTAAAAAGGCACTAGAAGGACAAGATAAACCCACTATTATTTTAAGGGCAGAAGAAAGCGTTGCCATCAAAGAAGCGGTGAACGTTATGGATATTGCCAACAGAAATAGTTATAAGGTAATCTTGGCTGTGCGACCCAATTAATGTCATTCCTAGACACGAGACACAAAAAAAAATCATTTACACTTACTACATTTCTACTAAGTGTACTCTTGCTTGTATTATTCTATATAGGCCTTACTTATATGGACCCACCTATCGAAAATGGAATTTCCGTTAATTTCGGTACAACTGAATTTGGTAATGGAAAGGTACAGCCTAAAGAGAAGATTCGTTCAGAACCTTTGGATACACCACCCGTTGAGCCTTCAAAGCAAGAAGAAGTTGTAGAAGAGATAGAGGAGGTTGCAGAAGATGTACCTGAGGAAGTCGTTGCTAAAGAAGCTCCAGCGGAAAAGGTATTGACGCAAGAGAACGAAGAATCCATCAAAATTAAAAAGGCAGAGGAAGCTAAGAAAAAAGCGGAGGATGTTCAGAAGGCTGCTAAGAAAAAGGCGGAAGACGCTCAGAAAAAAGCAAAGGCCGAAGCTGCTAAAAAAGCACAAGAGAAAAAAGCTGCAGAAGATAAAGCGCGTAAAGAACAAGAAGCGAAAAAGAAAAAGCTTGATGCCCTTATTGGTGGTATCAGTAAATCTGATGGTAATGCATCAGGCAGTGAAGGTGACGATAATAGAGCAGGAGATAAAGGACAACCTGATGGTGACCCTTATGCAACCAGTTATTATGGAAGTCCGGGTTCTGGCAGCGGAACTGGCGGTTACGGACTAAACGGCCGTTCTTTGGTTGGTAAAGGTCAAGTTAAACAACAATGTAACGAAGAGGGTAGAGTAGTGGTGAAAATCATTGTGGACCGGAATGGAAATGTTGTAAGTGCCACGCCAGGCGTTAAAGGAACTACTAATAATAGTCCTTGCTTATTGGATCCTGCAAAGAAAACAGCTATGAAGCACAAATGGAATCTAGATTCCAATGCACCAAGTCAGCAAGTAGGTTTTGTGGTAGTCAACTTTAAATTGGGAGAGTGACCTATCAGGAAACTTTAGATTGGATGTTTACACAACTTCCAATGTATCAGCAAAAAGGAAAGCAAGCCTATAATGCCAAACTTGATGGTATTCGCAACTTCGCAAACTATTTAGGTAATCCAGAAAATAAATTCAAAAGCATCCATGTTGGTGGCACCAATGGCAAAGGTTCTAGCAGTCATATGTTGGCATCCATTCTTCAAGAAGCGGGTTATAAAGTTGGTTTATATACATCACCGCATCTAAAAGATTTTAGAGAGCGTATCCGTGTAAATGGCAATTGCGTAGATGAAAACTTTGTGATTGAATTTATAGCAAATAATCAATCTTTTTTTGAAAATCATCATCTATCTTTTTTTGAAATGACCGTAGGTATGGCCTTCGATTATTTTGCTGAGGAAAAGGTTGATATAGCCATTGTTGAGGTTGGATTAGGAGGAAGGTTGGATTCTACCAATATTATAACACCAGAAGTAAACCTTATTACTAACATAGGTTTTGATCATGTAGATATGTTAGGTGATACGTTACCTAAGATTGCTTTTGAGAAAGCGGGAATTATTAAAGAAGGTGTGCCAGTAGTGGTAAGCGAGTTTCTGGCGGAGACTGCAGAAACTTTTCAAGATGTTGCTCAATCAAAAAATGCAAAGCTTATTTATGCCGAACAAGAAATTGATGAGGTGTATGAAACTTCGCTTTTAGGTGTATATCAAGAAAAGAATGTAAAAGGAGTAATGGCTGTTATAGAACAGCTCAGTGGTTTTACCATAACTAATGACCAATTACGTTCTGGACTTCTTAAAGTAGTACAAAACACAGGTTTAATGGGAAGGTGGCAGCAACTAAAAACTGCCCCAACGGTTATTTGTGATACCGCACATAACAAAGAAGGTCTCTCTATTGTTATAAATCAGGTAAAGCAGCAAAAATTTAGAAAATTATTTATAGTCCTTGGTTTTGTAAAAGGCAAAGACCTAAATACCATATTACAATTGTTTCCGAAAGACGCAGAATACTACTTTACATCTCCAGAAATTTCACGTGGATTAGAAGTTAATGAGTTGGTAGACAGGGCTAAAGAATTTGGGCTGGTTGGTAAAAGCTTTACGGCTGTTAAGGCTGCTTATAGCAGTGCTTTGGCAGATGCTGGACCTGAGGACTTCATCTTTGTTGGAGGTAGTACGTTCACTGTTTCAGAAGTTATTTAATTTTTTTTCTTTTTTCTTTTGAGAACTCAAAAAGAGTCTTATATTTGCACACCTTTTAGGGCAATTAGCTCAGTTGGTTCAGAGCACCTCGTTTACACCGAGGGGGTCGGGGGTTCGAATCCCTCATTGCCCACCATAATCCTCAAGCATTAAAATGTTTGAGGATTTTTTCATTTTTGGACGTTTTTAGTCCGCTAATATCAATGCTGATGTTTCATAAAAAAAATCTCATCTAATTCAATTAGATGAGATTTTTTAGTTTCAAAGGTTATTGCGTTATCTAGCCTTTTCCGATTACAATTTTTAGCTTCTCGCTATTCTCTTGTATATTTTTGGCCGTTTTGGCACTTACACCTGTTTGCCATAAATAAACACGCTTAAGGCTGCTTATTTTTTCTATATCGGGTAGGCAGGCATCAGTTACTTTGGTACCATATAAATTAAGTGCTTCTAAATGCTTCAATTTGGATAAATGAGCCACTCCTTTATCCGATATTTCTGTTTTTTCTAATTGTAGACGGGTAAGATTAGAAAACTGTGAAACACTAGAAAGCCATTCATCTGTAACATTACTATTGGCAAGAGATAGCCATGTAATATATTCTTTTATTTTTTCAAGTTCAGATAGTTTTTCTTTGGTCAGATCGGAGCCAGAGTATTTGATGTCTAATAATGAGTTTTCAGGACCCAATGTTTTAACTTCAAAACCTTGTTGCACCAGACTTGATAGTTGGGTGCTGTCCAATTTTTGAAGTTGTACTGTTTCGTACCAGGCTTTGGGATTGGTGTCTAAACCATAGCGCCTAAGTAAAACGGGTTTTATATTTTCCGTTATTTTTAAGCTGGTAAGTGCCCCTTCAAAAAGAGCACCTTGTTCAATCCACCATTCCACAGTTTTAATCTCATCGTAGGTGAGGGCATTGTTGGTGGGGGGCATGAATTTAATATTCTTTGGTGGGAGCGTAATCCTTCTGAACAGCTCACTTTCTTCCGTACTTCCTGCTACAATAACATTTTCACTATCACCGCCCATTCGTAAAGAATCCAGATGGCTCATATTAAGTCCGCCTCTTTTGATTTCATCATTATGACAACCAACGCATTTAGCCTCAAAAATTGGTGCTACCAAATTGGCATACACCAGAACGGAATCAGGGTTAGCAAACTTTGGAAGAGCGTCTTTGTTTTCCGTGCTGCCTAATAGTTTTTGAATGGGAGCAGGAGCATATTCCGTTAAATAAGTTTCACCGTGTGTCAAATTCCCACCCTTGTGGCCTTCAATAAACAACATAGCTAATAAGAGGATGTTAAAGCCGTGCTGTAGTTTAATGGGGAAAGCCTTTGGTTTACTTTTTAAATACCACCCTATGAATGCAACGACAACAAGGGCTATGCCAAGCCATCTATGTGAAAATAGATACTCTTCTTCGTAGAGGCCTGTTTCGCCCAAGAACCAACCTGTAACAGCAGCTCCCGCGGCACACAATGCTCCTAATAACCAGGCTATAGGAATTAATTTGCTTTTAACCTTGGTTTTTTTGAGGCTTTCGTACCATTCTAATGCAATGGCTAGAAAGAGAAAGCCAATGGGCATGTGTACAAAGAGGGGATGAAAACGACCTATAAATGTTGTGAATTCTAGTGCAATCATATTTGTTAGTTCTAATCTTACTATTTCAGTTGGTAATAGATTGATTTCAATTAATCTTTTTCTTTGTTTAAGAGCGGGTGGTAGAAGCTATACAGTTAACTTTTATGCAATTGTTTAGTAATCTATTTATGAAACTTAGTAAATCTAATGCGATTAGTGCAAAATACATATTCCTGATGTTAGCAATAGGGTAACAAATGGTCAAAATATGCAATGTTCAGTTTTTGTGCATCTAATAAATTATTTAATTGGTAGATTATTTTTGGAATAAACTATTAGTGTTACTGTGAATAAAATAGTTTTAGAAAATTTCTTTAGGTTTGATTAAGTTGATAAGCCATTGACCATAAGTGCTGAAAGATTAGGAAGTGGGTTGAAGGCATGAAGTCATTCAATTAATGTTTTCTTAATCCGAAATTAATTTTACCTTTGGCCTTCTATTTAAGGGTCATTAGCTCAGTTGGTTTAGAGCGCTGCCTTGACAGGGCAGAGGTCACTGGTTCGAATCCAGTATGTCCCACATAAGTTCACTTTCTTACAAATTTCCAAGATTCGCATTTTGTCTTCGCGAATAGTATAGTTATATGTTTTAGTATGGTTACAAGTGTAAAACCTTTTCTTTTTTGAGGAATAAATAAATATTTACACTTTTTTTAGTGACTTTTTAACTTAAGTAGTTTCCTACTAGGTATATAACCCGTTAATTACTAACTGTGTTTAATCCATTTATTCTACTTTTAATTATTAGTTTGATCATCTTCTTGGTCATAGTGTTATTTGTAATACCTTCTGTATTAACATCTAAAAAATATATCAAGGAAGGTAAAAGTTCTTCACGATCACGAAGAAAGGTTAAATTGAGAAAAAATGTAAAAGAACGATTAGATTAGTATCTGTCTGTTCCAATGGTATTTTTTATGGCCTTTTCAGTTTTATCTAGCTTCAATAGTAGTCCTTACTTTTGATTGATTTTCTAAATTTTATCTATCGTATTTGTAGAAGTATATTATTTGATGTGACTTTTTAATAAATGTTGGGTCTAAATATATACACTAACTAAATTACTATATGATGAATGATCTTGTTTTTGTTTTTTTCAGTATAAGTATTGCCATATTCCTATTGGGTATGGTAGTAATGTTACCAAATATCCTTTTTTCACCAAATGCTGTGACTAAAGATATAAAGCCAATAGGTTTTGCGGATGATTCTGTGATCAATGAGGCAAAATCCTTGGGTCTTGCGGATGAGGCTGCGGCCAAGGAAAGAAAAGCTTTAAGTCTTGAGAATGAAAAGGCGCGGCAAAAAAGAATGCAAAAGATAGAAAAAACCTATCGCAGAAGACATGAAAAATTGAATGTTTAATTTTTATTTCAAATTAAGAGTCGGTTTTTAATATCTATTTAATGTTAAGGCAAATGCCTTTTTTAGACGTTCTTTGAAATATGTAGCAAACATGTATTTGTATCAATAAGAAGTCTCGCCAATTACTTTTCAATTTTGAGGGTAATTCTTGATGGTATATTTTTACCTTTGCATGTCGTTGATAAGTCTGTTAAGATTCATGAAAAGATTTTTTATCTATTTATGGACCGCAATTAAGTAACAAGCAACCTATACCAAATATTGGAAACAGAAGTAGTACCGGAGTCAATGTCGGATGAAGAGCTCGTGCGAAAAATAGCCAGGCATAATAATGCCATGCTGTTTGCCGTGCTTTACGATAGGTATGCTCAAAGGGTATATAATAAATGTTACAGTTTTTCCAATTCACAAGCAGAAGCTCAAGATCTGACGCAAGATGTTTTTTTGATGCTTTTTGTAAAACTGTCAAGTTTTAAGGGAAAATCAAAATTCTCTACCTGGGTATACGCATTCACCTATAATTTTTGTGTGAATTATGTAAACAGGAATAAACAGAGGTTAATGAGCGATAAGTCGGATTCTATTTCCGAATCCACAAAGCCTATGGCAGTTGTGGATGACGATGCGGAAATAGCGAATATGCGTTCGGAAAAACTTAAAAAAGCCTTGGAATTAATTGATCCCGAGGACAAAAAAATATTGCTTTTAAAATATCAAGACGATATATCGATAAAAGAACTGACCTCAATTTTAGATGTTGGTGAAAGTGCCGTAAAAATGCGGCTGAAACGAGCTAAGTCACGTATAGTGGAAGCTTATAATAAAATACCATAACGTCTATGGAAAAGAAAAACCCATTTAAGGAAATGGAAGACTCGCTACATGAGGTTCCTCCCCATTTGAAAAAGAAGGTTATGGATGATATAGCTTCGGCTAAACTTGTTATGGACATGGCCAACCTGTTCACATGTAACTATAAGTCTGCAATAGAAGATATATTCAAAACTAACCCCGACATTATTTAACGCGTAACATCTAAGAGAACATGGATAAAGTTTCAGAGTGGCAAGATTTAGCTTTTAATACCTTAACCTCAATCATAAGTGATATAGCTTCTGCATTGCCTAATATTATAGGTGCAATAGTGATTTTGCTAATTGGTTGGGCCATTAGTAAGATAGTGCGTTTTGTTTTGAAGAAGGTATTTAAAATTGCACAACTAAGTAAGCTTTCGGATAAAATCAATGAAGCTAAGTTGTTTGGCGATAGTAATGTTAAGATTGATATTGAAAAAGTTTTACTGCAATTTGTAAAGTACATTCTTTTATTGGTCTTCATAATCGTTGCTGCAGATATTGTAGAGTTGACCATCATATCGCAGGAGATTGCTAACCTATTACGTTACTTGCCTATTTTGCTTAGCGCTATGGTCATTCTAATGATCGGATTGTATGCTGCTAAACTTATAAAATCTGCCTTAAAAAGTGTCTTTGACTCTATGGGTTTTGGAGGGGGTAAGCTCGTTAGTAGTATAGTTTTTTACATCATTATAATTTTCGTGACAATTACCGCACTAAACCAAGCGGGTATAGATACTTCTATGTTCACTAGTAATTTTACCCTTATCCTAGGGGCATTCTTATTAGCCTTTGCTTTAGGACTAGGTCTTGGGTCTAGAAATGTGGTAGAGAGTTTGTTGAAGACTTTTTATGCAAGAAAAAATTATGCCGTTGGCGATAAAGTTAAGTTTGTTGATATAGAGGGCACTATTGAAGCAATAGATAATATAAGTGTAACTTTAAATACAAAAGAAGGTAAGCTAATTGTTCCTATAAAGGAAATTGTAGAAAACAGAGTTAAGTTAGGATAGTATTTTAAATAAATAGATAGTTGGGGCGGTGCTTTAGGGAGTGCCGCCCTTTCTTGTTTAAGACAATTAGATAATATCTAAAATTCGTTCTAGAGCCATACCTCGCGATCCCTTTATAAGTATAAGACTTTCTGAATTTAGCTGATTGTCATTGAGGAAATTTTTAAGCTCTTCAAACGAATTGTATTTCTTAAGATTTGTGTCAACACGGTTAAAGTTTTCGCCCACTAGTACTACCTCATCAAATTTTAGCTTTGTAGCTAAATTAGCTATGTTCTGGTGTTCTATAGGAGCAATACTTCCTAATTCGAACATATCTCCCAGAAATGCAATTTTGTGATTTCCTTCCATTTGGGAAAAGTTTTCAAGAGCGGCTTTCATGCTTGTGGGGTTGGCATTATAAGCATCAAGTATAATCTGGTGTTTGTTACGCCTAATAATCTGTGAACGGTTATTGGTAGGGGAGTAGCTTTCTATGGCTTCCTTAATTTTATCTATAGGAACATTAAAATATTTACCCATAAGAATAGCTGCGGCACAGTTTGTAAAGTTGTAGCTACCTATCAATTGCGATTCTATGTCATTATCTTCAAAACCTACTTTTACAAAAGGGTTTGCCCCTAAAAACTCTATTTTATAGAAATCTTTTTTATCAGTACTAAAGCCGTATTTTTTAATGTACCCTCCCAGCTTTTGAAGTTGGATAGGGTCGTCTGCATTCATGAAAATATGCTTATCGTTTTTAATGAGAAAATCATAGAGTTCACTCTTGCCTTTAATAACGCCTTCCTCACTTCCAAAACCTTCAATGTGGGCTTTTCCAAAATTTGTAATGTATCCAAAATCTGGTTGCGCTAAACTGCATAGAAACTCAATTTCCTTTTGATGGTTAGCACCCATTTCCACAATAGCAATTTCGGTGTCTTCTTTTATAGAGAGTAGGGTGAGGGGGACGCCAATATGATTGTTGAGGTTGCCTTTCGTGGCAACGGTTCGGTACTTTTTTGATAGTACCGCGTTAATTAGTTCCTTGGTAGTGGTTTTGCCGTTGCTTCCGGTTAATCCAATGACTTTAGCATTGGAATGATTTCTGTGGAAGAAAGCCAGCTCTTGAAGTGCCTTCAATACATCATCAACTAAAATATGTTTATCAGACTCTGCATATTCTTTTTCATCAATAACGGCATATGCGGCGCCATTTTTTAATGCTACGGATGCATATTTGTTTCCATTAAAGTTTTCTCCCTTTAAGGCAAAGAAAATACTATTCTCTTTTATTTTTCTAGTATCAGTACATATTTCAGGGAACTGTAAAAAGATACTATGCAATTGCGCTGTTTTCATAAAGTAAAAGTATAAAAAAAGTCCCGGCATAATGTACCGGGACTTTCTAGAAAATTATATTTTTAAGAGCTTATCTTACTTTTTTGCCTCTTGGTGTTTTGTTTTTAGTTTTAGACTTAGAACCAACTCTAGACATTGCACATCTGAAACCAACATAGTCGGTAGCCATATATTGTGGCATATATCTTCTTTGTGCTGGATCTAACCAATATGCTCTATCTCTCCATGAACCACCTTTGTAAACCCTTACTTCATCATTTATTAAGGTTGATCTGTTGTTTGAGTGGTCATACTGGCGTATTAATTTCCCAGCTGAATCACGTTCAACACTGTGCTTTGGTGAGTTGTACATTTTTTTGCTGTCCTCTTGCTCCTCATCATCATCGCTAAATTGATCAAAGAATCTAGACGAACCTGCATCACCATCACGGTAACCTCTGTTGTCACTTGAAGAGAAGTTTGTTCTTAAATACGTTTCTTCTTCATCAACAGGTACCATTTTAATTTCTCCAGGAAGATTCATGGCAACTATTTTACCGTTTGGTAGGGTATCATACATTACAGAATCTCTAAGAATGTTTACCTTTCCATCTTCGCCAATTGCAGTTTTCATATAAATGTTACCACGGTAGTAGTTGAAATCACTTACTTCATCATCTACTATAGGTCTGTAAACATCAGCAACCCATTCAGCAACGTTACCGGCCATATCATAAAGACCAAGATCATTAGGCTTGTAAGACATTACTTGAGCAGTAATATCGGCACCATCATCAGACCATCCAGCAATTCCGCCGTAATCTCCTTTACCTTGCTTAAAGTTTGCTAACTGATCACCTCTACCTACACGTTGTCCGTTTCTGGTGTAATCACCATCCCATGGATATTTTTTTCTACCTCTATAATTGTTATATTCACGAGTACCTTGGTTTGCTTGTGCGGCATATTCCCATTCAGTCTCTGTAGGTAGTCTGTATTCTGGCATAATTACACCGCTACTTCTTTTTGCAAATGTATTTACGCTGTCTTTTTTTGCTTTACCCTGTAAAGAATCTATTTGACCATTATAAACAGATTCAGGTCTATTAAGGTAAGCTTGCGTACTGAAAGTACCTTGAACGTCACCTTGGGCAGCTTTGTACTTTGCATCTTCTGCTAAATAACCTTCTCTCTCTAGCATAACTTCGTTTACACGGTCTGTACGCCATTCGGCAAATTGCGTTGCTTGAACCCAGTTAATACCAACCACAGGATATTCTGCGTAAGCAGGATGTCTTAAATAGTTGTTGGTCATGGTTTCGTTGAACCCTAAACGGTTTCTCCATACCAATGTATCTGGCAAAGCACCTTTGTAAATATTTGTATATTTTGGGTCTTCTGGAGGGTAAACACTCTTTAAATAATCAAGGTACTCTAAGTACATAACGTTAGTTACCTCAGTCTCGTCCATGTAAAAGGACTGAACATGTTGCGATGTTGGAGTGTTGTTCCAATCGTGCATAACATCATCTTGTACTTTACCTTTGGTGAAAGTACCACCTTCAACAAATACAAGACCTGGAGCAGTTTCTTGTTCTTTAAAATCCGTATTGTATTGAAAACCACCTTCTTTGGCATTTATTTTCCAACCTGTGGCTCTCGACACATCTTTGGAAGAACCGGATTTCTTACAGCTGGTAACTGTAAAACCTCCTGCTAGTACTGCACAAGAAAGTACAACTTTGATAAACTGTTTTTTCATAATTAGGACTTGAGTTCAAATAGTACCACTGCTAAAATGGTAGCGCAGTTGGTTATTTTATTTTGATTAATTTTTAGTATCACTTTCGGCATATAAAACGATGTTTTGCACATAATATTTTATTTGCCAAAAATTATTTTGTCAAACAGGAGCTATTGTGTTTTTAAATAACCTAAGCCGCCTTAAAAATCATAACGGTACAAATAGCTTTATAGTATGGGCACATGTATTTCTTTTGCTTAAAAAAATGTGTGCCGAACCTAATATTTTTTTAGGAATGCGAAATTACAAAAGATGTACGTACTTTGTACACCGATTTTAATTTGAAACGAAAATTTAAAAATATTGTATTTCTTATGCAAGATATTCCTTAAATGGCCGTTTACATGTAATACATCTAATATTTTTTTAGATGGTAGCACTATATTGTAATATTTGACCGACTAAATTTAGCTCTATTAAAAAATGAAAAAACTTTCAATACTCGTTTTGCTTGTGCTTGCAGGTAAAATATCGGCCCAAGAAATAGGTGATCGGGTGATTACCACTGCAGTTCCTTTTCTGAATATAACGGCAGATGCCAGAGCAGCAGGTATGGGTGACTTAGGTGTAGCCACTTCAACAGATGCATATTCGCAACAATGGAACCCTGCAAAATTTGCGTTTGCAGAACGTAAAATGGGTATTGGTATGGGGTATACGCCTTATTTGAGTAATTCTATTTCGGGTATTGGTCTTTTAAATGCTAGTTATTTTAATAAAATTGACGACCAGAGCGCTTTCGCTGTTAGTCTACGGTACTTTACTTTGGGAGATATAGAGCTAAGACAGACTTTTGATGATATCGGAACAATAGTAAAGCCTAATGAATTGTCTTTTGACGGGTCATATTCGTTAAAATTGAGCCCTACGTTTTCAATGGCTGTAGGTGGTAGGTATATCAGGTCTAACCTGAAATTCCAGAATGATACTAATGTAGATTCTAAGCCTGGGAGTACTTTCGCAGTTGATGTGGCCGGATTTTATCGTTCAAGAGAGATAGCTTATAATACGTTTGATGGCCGTTGGAGAGCAGGTTTCAATATTTCAAATTTAGGTGGTAAGATAGCTTATGATGAAAATGGACAAGACAACTTTATTCCAACTAATTTAAAGTTTGGTTTTGGTTTCGATTTTATTCTTGACCAAGATAACGTTATCGGTTTAACTTCTGAATTCAATAAACTGTTGGTTCCAACACCTCAGGATTTTAATGGTGACGGTGAATTAAATTCTGTTGATAACGACGAATACCAAAGCATTGGCTTTTTAAGCGGAGTTTTTAAATCTTTTGGAGATGCTCCTGATGGTTTTAGCGAAGAGCTAAAAGAAATGACATGGGCTTTAGGTGCAGAATACACATATCAAGATGCTTTTATGTTCCGTACGGGCTATTTTAATGAAAGCGATGTAAAAGGGTTTAGAAAGTATTTTACCATGGGTGCAGGATTTAAATTTAAATCTGCGCAGATAGATTTGTCTTATTTATTCTCTACATCTAAAATTACCAATCCAGTAGAAAATTCACTTCGTTTCTCTTTGACCTTTAATTTAGGGGATGAATTCTATAATGATTAAGAAATTAATAAATTTAAAATAAGAAAACCTGCCGTACGGCAGGTTTTCTTATTTTAGGGCCTCACTAAATGAAGTATGCAAAAAAAGAACATAACTTTTGAATTGACCATTTTTGATTCTATTGAAGAACTTTCAAAAGAAGATGGCGCATTAATGTTAGATGCTATTGCGGCTAGGAAGAATGCCTACGCTCCATATTCTAATTTTCAAGTAGGAGCGGCAGTGCTTCTAGAAAATGGCGAGGTTGTTATTGGTAATAATCAAGAAAATGCATCATACCCTTCAGGTCTTTGTGCTGAAAGGGTAGCAATTTTCTATGCAGGAGCTAAATATCCTGGCGTGGCTTTTAAAGCTATTGCTATTACGGCTACATCTGTAAATTATCAATTAACTGATCCAGCAGCACCTTGCGGTAACTGCAGGCAAGCTATTTCTGAATACGAAGTCAAGCAAAAAAAGCCCATAGCATTAATGATGATGGGCGAAAAAGGAAAAGTCTTTAAATGTAATTCTATGGCCGATATTCTGCCTCTAGGCTTCGATAGTTCCTTTTTGTAACAGTTCTTGGTAACCTTAGGATAAATTCTAACAAACCTTTTACATCTATTTTTTTCAACTATTAATTTAATATGTATTTTTGCCTTTCTGGTCCGTTCCGTGAAATAAAGTGGAATTGTCAGGATGTTGTAACCAAGAATCCAAATTATTAGCATCAATGAAAAAAATAACTAAAGAAGTATATCTGCAATGGTATGAAGATATGATGTTCTGGCGTAAGTTCGAAGACAAGCTTGCACAGGTATACATTCAACAAAAAGTTAGAGGTTTTTTACACTTGTATAATGGTCAAGAAGCGGTTTTGGCTGGTTCGTTGCATGCAATGGACTTAACTAAGGACCGTATGATTACGGCTTATAGGAATCACGTGCAACCCATTGGTATGGGTGTGGATCCTAAAAGAGTAATGGCAGAATTATATGGTAAGGTTACAGGTACCTCTCAAGGTATGGGAGGATCAATGCATATTTTCTCTAAAGAGCACCGTTTTCACGGAGGTCATGGTATCGTAGGGGGGCAAATTCCTTTAGGCGCTGGTATGGCTTTTGGAGATAAATACGCTGGTAGAGATAATGTTACCTTATGTTATATGGGTGATGGAGCTGTACGTCAAGGTGCGTTTCATGAAGCATTGAACTTAGCTATGCTTTGGCAACTTCCAGTTGTATTCATTTGTGAAAACAACGGTTATGCCATGGGTACTTCAGTAGAAAGAACATCGTATTCTACAGAAATTTGGAAACTAGGTTTGGGTTATGAGATGCCATGTGGTCCTGTTGACGGTATGGATCCTGTTACCGTAGCTCAGGAAGTTAGTAAAGCTGTGGATAGAGCACGCTCTGGAGGTGGACCAACTTTTCTTGAAATGAAAACATACAGATATAGAGGTCACTCTATGTCAGATGCGCAGCATTATAGAACTAAGGATGAGGTAAAGGAATATCAGAAGATAGATCCTATTACTCAAGTGCTCGATATTATTAAAGAGAATAATTACGCATCCGAAGAAGATATAAAGGCAATAGACAAAAAGGTTAAAGAGTTGGTTTTAGAATGTGAGAAATTCGCAGACGAATCTGACTACCCACCAGTACAGCAATTGTACGATATGGTCTATGAGCAAGAAGATTTTCCATTTGTAGAACATAAATAATTAGCTAAAATGGCAGAAGTAATAAACATGCCCCGCTTGAGCGATACCATGGAAGAAGGTACCGTAGCCAAATGGTTGAAAAACGTTGGTGACAAAGTAGAGGAAGGCGATATACTTGCAGAAATAGAGACGGATAAAGCCACAATGGAATTTGAGTCTTTCTATGAAGGTACTTTGTTGCATATTGGTATTGCAGAAGGAGACGGAGCCCCGGTAGATTCTTTGTTAGCTATTATTGGCGAAGAAGGAGAGGATATTTCATCACTTTTAAATGGTAGTGCAAGTACTTCGGAAGATGAAGATACTGAGGAAGCTAGTGAGCCAGAGAGTAATAGTTCTGAAAGTTCCGATGATGCTTCTGCAGAAGTTCCTGAAGGTGTTGAAATCGTAAAGATGCCACGCCTTAGTGATACTATGGAAGAAGGTACTGTTGCTGCTTGGTTGAAGAAAGTTGGTGATACGGTAGAAGAAGGTGATATTTTAGCTGAAATTGAAACAGATAAAGCTACAATGGAATTTGAATCTTTCTATACAGGTACCCTATTATATATAGGTATTCAAGAGGGAGAATCTTCTCCGGTTGATGCTGTATTGGCCGTTATAGGACCTGCAGGCACAGATGTTGATGCTGTGCTTAATGCTAAGCCGTCTTCTGGTGCAAAAGCAGCGTCTTCAGATGCTAAGAAAGAAGAGCCTAAGAAAGAAGCTGCCAAAGATACTTCGGCGTCAAAACCGGTAAACGATGGTCAGCGTATTTTTGTTTCTCCTCTAGCTAAGAAAATTGCTAAAGAAAAAGGCATTGATTTATCTAGCGTTAAAGGTTCTGGGGATAACGGAAGAATCGTTAGAAAAGATGTAGAAGGTTATACGCCTGCTGCAACTGCTCAGGCTCCAAAAGCTGCTGTTCAAGCCGCTGCACCTGTAAGTGCTCCGGTAATTTTACCAGTAGGAGAAGAAAGCTCGGAAGAGGTGAAGAATTCGCAAATGCGTAAAGTCATAGCGAAAAGATTGTCAGAGTCTAAGTTTAGCGCACCTCATTATTATCTTACTATAGAGGTAGATATGAGTGATGCTATGACTTCTAGAAAGCAGATCAACGCATTGCCAGATACAAAGGTTTCTTTTAACGATATGGTTGTGAAAGCCTGTGCTATGGCACTGAAAAAGCACCCACAAGTTAATACTACTTGGAACGGGGATACTACACGTTATAACCATCATGTACATGTTGGTGTTGCTGTAGCGGTAGACGAAGGTCTTGTTGTTCCTGTATTGAAATTTACAGAGCAATTGAGTTTGACTCAGATTGGTTCAGCCGTTAAGGATTTGGCCGGTCGTGCTAGAAACAAAAAATTGACTCCAGCAGAAATGGATGGAAGTACGTTTACGGTTTCTAACTTGGGTATGTTTGGTATTACAGAGTTTACTTCAATTATCAATCAGCCTAACTCGGCAATTCTGTCTGTAGGTGCTATAGTTCAAAAACCAGTGGTTAGAGAAGGTCAAATTGTTGTGGGTAACACAATGAAAGTAACTTTGGCATGTGACCATAGAACGGTTGATGGTGCTACGGCAGCTCAATTTTTATCTACATTACGTGCGTATTTGGAAAACCCGGTAACTATGCTGGCTTAAACAGATCGCAAACTATTATAATAAAGGCATCTCGGTTATTTCGGGATGCCTTTTTTTATTTCTAAATTGTACCTTAAAATTATAACACCTATGAAAAAGTCTTTTCTGTTTTTAGCCGGTATGTTGGTCCTATCATGCGGTTCTTCAAAAATTGATGAATCGGTAACCCTTCAAAGTGAAGAAGCGGTAAAATTTGATCGCAGTTTAATGGAAGTACCCAAGAAGGCAGATGATCTTAGTGGTATAGATAGTGCGATAAGTACGTCGCAAAATCAATTTTGTAGTGCAGAAAAAGTAGGTGCTATCATGAGCTTTTTAGCTTCAGATGAACTGCGAGGTAGAGATACTGGTAGTGAAGGGATAGAAAAGGCGGCGGAGTTTATAGAAAATATTTTTTCAAAGAATAATTTAAAGCCATATTTTGAAACGTATAGAGATAACCTTGCTGACTATGAAAAACCTGCATTCAATGTAGTAGGCGTGGTTGAGGGTAATGACCCTGAATTAAAAAATGAGTTTGTAATCATTGGTGCTCACTATGATCACATAGGTCTGATTGCAGAGGAGAATGGAGATAAGATAGCTAATGGCGCAAATGATAATGCCACAGGTACAACCACCGTATTAGAGCTGGCACGTTATTTTGGTGAAGCAAAAACCAACAAACGTAGTATGATGTTCGTGCTTTTTACGGCTGAAGAAAAAGGATTACTCGGTTCAAAACATTTGGCGCAAAAACTTAAAGAGGAAAATCTTAATCTCTATGCGATGATTAACTATGAAATGGTAGGTGTTCCATTGGTCGGTAAAGATTATTTGGCGTATTTGACAGGCTTTGAAGAATCGAACATGGCTGATGTAGCAAATAGCTATTCAGATGACACCTATGCAGGTTTCCTTCCAAAAGCAAAAGAGTTTAATCTTTTCAAAAGGTCTGATAATTATCCTTTTCATGAAGCTTTTGGTGTGCCGTCTCAGACTTTTAGTACGTTTGACTTCACGAACTTTAATCACTATCATAAAGTAGGTGATGAGCTTTCAGAAATGGATTTTGGACATATGGCCAATTTAATAAATAAGAGTATCCCAGTAATTGAGGGAGTTGTTAATGCACCAACCAAAGAAATTAAATATAACTAATGGCAAATGTTATCATAACGGGGTCAAGCAGAGGTATAGGTTTTGAACTAGCCCAATTGTTTGCTAATGACGGTCATAAAGTTTTGGCTTTATCGCGTAACGACAAACCTATTTCCGAATTAGGCCACAAGAATATTTTCAGTTTTCCTTTTGATCTTGGCAATCCTTCTGATTTTAAGAAGATGGAAGATTTTGTTGATGAAAATTTTAAAACCGTAGACTTGCTTATTAATAATGCAGGAAGGTTATTGAACAAACCTTTTCTAGAAACTATAGTTGAGGAGTTCGAGGCCGTTTATAAAGTAAACGTATTTGGGGTTGCGGAAATGACAAGAAGAGTTACTCCTAAAATGCCTAAAGATGGGCATGTCATAACTATTAGTTCTATGGGCGGGGTTCAAGGTAGCGTTAAGTTTCCTGGCCTGTCTGCTTACAGTTCTAGTAAAGGAGCTGTTATTACACTAACAGAACTTTGGGCGGAAGAATTCAAAGAAACCGGACCTTCATTTAACGTGTTGGCATTAGGGGCGGTACAGACCGAGATGTTAGAAGAAGCGTTCCCGGGTTATGAAGCCCCGACTACTGCTTTGCAAATGGCTCAATATATCAAAAACTTTGCGCTAACGGGGCATCAGTTTTACAACGGCAAACTTCTGCAGGTTAGCAATAGTACGCCATAGTATTATATAACAGTAAACATTCTATCTAAAATGGTCTTAGTTTGTTTTGCTGCAATTTTAGGTGTCAATGAAGTGTCTGATATGCCTGAAACTACCTTTGATATATTGTGGTCTACAGTGCCACTATTCGTCCAAGTGCTAGTTGGAGCTGTAGTTAGGTAGGCTGAAAAATTATGGTGTCCAGAACCGGGTCTTTCTCCTATAATATGCACAATACCTTTACTTTCCGAGGTGTTTCTTTTTCCAAAAAGTATTTCTCCGCAAGCGTACCCTGCACGTACTCTGCCATGTTTAATTACAATGTTCTTTGAGCTCACCGAGTATCCACTATTTTTTAAAGTAGTTTTTAAGCTATCGATATATGGTATAAGATGACCGTCATCCATCAGTGCTCTTGGGTTAAGGCCATCAGATATTATGAATTGAATATCGGGTATTTGTTCAGCCCACGAAATGCGAAGATTTTCAAGTCGTCTAATAGCGGTTTCAGCTAAGATTTCGCCAGATTCTGGATGGTAAACATAATCTTTCCTATCTGTTGAGTTCGTCGTTATAGCTATTGCTTCTGGTACGGTTGCCATAAAGTCAGGGGTTATCTCTGTCCATAAACTTATTTTGGCATCCTCATAGAGTAACCTTACTTCTCTCTCTAGTTCAGGTTCAAGATCGTAAATATTCTTTCCATACCCTTCGGCTAACGGAATACCCCGTTGTCGTATGTTGTGCATTGTAGTTTTTCCCTCATCGTAGATATCCAACATGCTTCGCTTGTCTCCCTTAGCTTTGCAATATTTGTAGAAAACCCAAAGTGGATCTCCAAAATGCTTGGTAGGTTTGTTGTTTGAATCTATTATTTCAATTTCTTTAAAAAAGTCCCACATGGCATCATTTACTTTATAGCCAAACTGTTCACGTATGCGAATATGGTCAGAGAAAGAAGTTGTAAGGTAGCTTAACATAGGGTCGTTCTTTGTGGGCAATGCCATCAAATAAGCTGGATTGGCAGGCATAATTTGTGAGATACACCAATCTAAATCTTCAAGGCTAACATCCATATGTAATGTTGAGCAAATGTCCAAACCAATGGTGAGACCATGAAGTTTACCCATGACCGTATCTTCAAGACAACATCGAACTAACTGTTCTTTTGTCTTGAAAACCTCAGGTCCTATAAACCCAGCTACATCATTTACAAGAAACCAAGGAGTGTCTTCTTTAGGTTTGCTATTTTTGACCTGAGCTTTTAATGCTCTTATGAATCCGTATTTACGTGCTTCGTGCAACACCATGTCAAAACCTTTTCCATGGCCATTCGTGAAATCTGCTCCTTGTCCGGTTTCGGCATATAGTCCAAATTGTTTAGTTCGATTTGCGACATGTTGTTGCATTTTTTCAATACTAACGTCAAAAGTGGTGTTAGCATCTACAGTACCTGCTAGACTTTGAAACCAAATGCCCGTGGTACCAGGGTATAGTTTTTCTACTTCTGCTTGAACGTCTATATGAGATAGTACGCAATTAGGTAATGTTTCTTCAAGTTTAAAAACACTTAAAACTTCATATAAGGTCTTTTCGATGTTTGCAACCGATTCTATTTCACTTGATACTGGGTTGGTGCCTAATACTAGGTCACCTACACCATAAGACCATGCGTCAAATACTTGCCAGAGAATGTCTTCTTCGTTATCGGTAGGTGAGTTTGGTTGAATTCGAGCACTCAAGTAGCCTTTGCTTCCAATGTTACTTTTTGGCAGAGGGTTAAATACCTTTTGACCAACCTGTATCAGCTCTTCGTTGGTCATTAATTTTACTAAGCAGCCGATAATGTCACTTTGAAGTGCTGGCATTATTCTTTTAATTTCACTTTCAGATTTTTTTAAGATGAATGATTTTAATTGGTTCATTGTAAAGTTATCGACTTTGCGATTTCTTTCTGTAGATGAACCGATTATATCCGTAATGCCATCTTGATAGACCGATATATCATTTAGCTCATTAATTTTTGTATTGCCAAGTAAAGTTTTTGCTCTCATTCGAGAAATTGAGTCAGCGGCCGCTACACCTAAACTTAAGTCTCCTTCTTTGAACTCATTAGCGGCTCCTATAATTTGTCTATGCAATGTGATGTTATAATCACCGTTTAGACGCTTTATATATTCAAAAATAGATTCACCTTTATGTACTTCTGAAAGCGTTACACTTATGTTTGGTGTTACTGAAGTAAGTTGGCCATATAGTTGATTTTGACTTAAAAATGCTGCTGAAGCCCCGAGTAAACCCATTCTCGTTAAGAATTGCTTTCTGCTAATACTGCCCATATACCTCTATCTTTAATGTTTAAACAATAGCCTTAATAGTAAGGTGAGTACTCTAAGTTAAATATTTTTGACGAAGCCTTTCATTCACTTAACGATTTATTAATGAAGTTCCCTTATTTTTGTCCGGAGTGAGAAGTGTGTTACAGAAATATCTCCCCGAAAGGGCTATAGGGTCATGTCTAGAGTTGATTCAGAAAACAGGTGTAAATCTGAAGGTGGTTAATGAAAGGGTTACACGCCATGGAGATTACCGTAGGATGCCTAACGGAATGCATCAGATAACCGTAAATGCAAATCTCAATAAATATAGGTTTCTAATAACGCTAATACATGAAATTGCTCATTTGGTGGCTTTTGAAAAGTATGGTAGAAGTATAAAACCGCATGGGGCAGAATGGAAGCAAATTTTTCAATATCTGATGTTGCCGTTCATTCGACCAGAAATATTTCCCACTCAATTGTTACCCCTTTTGGCAAATCATTTTAAGAATCCAAAAGCAAGTAGTAGTACAGATGCCAGATTGTCAATAGCCCTGAAACATTTTGATGAACAACAAACAAATAGAACTTACGTTTTTGAAGTGCCGTTAGGTAGTATTTTTCGTATACACAACGGAAAATTATATAAAATGGGAAATAGAAGGGTAAAGCGGTATGAGTGTGTAGAAGTAGCTACCGGCCGTATGTATCTTTTTCAACCTAATGCTGAGGTTGAATTAGTTTTTGAATGATGTTTGTAAGAAATAGTATTAAGAACAAGAAAATAAGTAACTTTAAATAAGAACTAGGTAAGTCTCTTGACTTTCGGTTTTAATAGCAACTAAGAAATGAAGAACAAAAATTATTACGCAGTTTTAATGGCCGGTGGTGTCGGTTCAAGATTTTGGCCAATTAGTACATCATCTTACCCAAAGCAGTTTCATGATATGTTGGGTACAGGAGATACCTTAATCCAGAAAACCTTTAAACGTCTTAATAAATTTGTGCCTACAGAGAACATTCTCATTTTAACCAATGAGCGTTACAATGATTTGGTTTTGGAGCAACTTCCGTTAGTAAAACAAGACCAAGTAGTTCTTGAGCCAGCTATGCGGAATACGGCACCTTGTATTTTATACGCCGCATTGAAGATTCAAAAAATGAACGAAAATGGCGTTATGATTGTTGCGCCTAGTGATCACTGGATAGAGGATGAAGATGCTTTTGCCAGAGATGTTACTACTTGTTTTGAAAAATGTGAGAAAGAGGATGTTCTTTGTACTTTAGGTATCAAACCATCTTTTCCGAATACAGGTTTTGGGTATATAGAATATGAGAAGGAAAGTACAGAAGGTTTAAAGAAAGTAAATCAATTTAGAGAAAAGCCCGATTACGAAACAGCGAAGGAATTTTTAGCGCAAGGTAATTTTTTGTGGAACGCAGGAATCTTTATGTGGAGTGTTAAAACTATCGTGAATGCCTTTAAAAACTATCAACCTGAGCAGTATTCACTTTTTGAATCAGGTATGTCTTGTTACAATACTAGCGAAGAAAAAGGGTTTATAAAAGAGAACTATCCAAAAGCAGAGAATATTTCTATTGACTATGCGATTTTGGAAAATTCTAAATCCATTTTTGTGCTTCCCGCAACTTTTGATTGGAACGATTTGGGTACGTGGGGTTCTTTGTACGATAAATTGGATAAAGACGAAAACAATAATGCAATAGTAAATAGTAAGGTCATTACAGCAGACGCTTCCGGAAATATGATTAGGTCTCCAAAAGGTAAAGTTGTTGTTGTAGATGGTCTTAATGACTATATCATCGTAGACAAAGAAGAGGTACTCTTAATATATCCAAAATCCAAAGAACAGGATATTAAGAAAGTACTGGGAGAGGTTAAAGATGCATATGGAGATGAGTACGCATAAAAGTACAATATGAGCGATAAACTGAATCAAGATAATATTACGCCCACCGAGGAACCAACAGAGAGTCAAGAGGCCGTTAAGCAGGATGCTAAAGGTCTTTGGGAAAGCTTGCGAAGATTCATGCGTGAATTATTGGATATTCGTGAGAATACGGATCAAGAGGCCACCAAGGAAGCTATAATTGCGGATATACCCTTTAAAGGGCATACATCGTGGATTTTGATTTGTTCTATTTTTATCGCATCAATTGGTTTAAATGCAAATTCTACGGCAGTAGTTATTGGTGCCATGTTAATCTCGCCACTAATGGGTCCTATTTTAGGTATAGGGATGTCTTTGGCCATTAATGATATTGACACGTTAAGACGATCGCTAAAGAATTTTGCGGTTATGGTTGTGCTCAGCGTATTGACTGCATACCTGTTCTTTGAATTTTTCCCTATTCAAGATGAATCTTCAGAACTTCTTGCGCGTACTGCGCCGGATATTCGTGATGTGCTTATTGCCTTTTTTGGTGGTTTGGCACTGGTAATAGCAAGGGCAAAAAAAGGTACGATAGCGAGTGTTATTTTTGGTGTGGCTATTGCTACGGCTTTAATGCCACCCCTTTGTACCGTGGGTTTTGGTCTGGCAATAGGTAATCCGGGTTACGCTATTGGAGCTATGTATTTATTTACGATAAATACAATATTTATTGCTCTGGCAACTTTTTTGACCATCAAACTTTTGAAGTTTCCAATGGTGCGTTATGCTAATTCTGCAAAGAGAAGGCGTATTGCACGTATTGCCTCTATTGTAGCTTTATTGGTAATGATACCTGCTGGAAGGACTTTCTACAAGGCTTTTCAAGAATCTATGTTTAAAAAGCAGGCAAATGAGTTTGTAAACGAAACAATAGGTAGGTATAAATTTACGGATGGTGGAAGATATCTTGATAATTTTACCAGTATTAAGTATAATAAGGGAGAAAAGCCAGTGATTGAATTGGTTTGTATGGGTAATGAAGTTATACCAGCAAATATAATTTCAACATGGAATACGATGTTGAAAGAAGATGATGATTACAAACGTCTTACTAATACGGAACTCCACGTTATTCAAGGCTCACAGAATGAGCAAGTAGATCAATTAAAATATGTTAATGAGCTTTATGAATCCCAGAAAAACCAATTGTCCAGTAAAGCGGAGAAAATAGCTTTCTTAGAAGCTGAGGTTACTCGTTTGCAAAAGAATGCTTCTCAACAAAAGCAAATACCTTTTAAAGATATAAGCGCTGAGGCCAAGGCTAATTATGAGAATTTAGCCTCGTTGCAATATGATAATGCGGTAATTACCGATTTTAATAAGACGGATACCCTAACTATTTTTGAAGTGAAATGGAAACAAGGTTTAGCTTCCAGTAAAATTGAATCAGAAAACAAGAGGGTTTACGAATGGTTAAAAGTACGATTGAAGGATACTACCATTCAATTGCGTGGAGCTTCTAAATAGGATGCGTAAGATTTAATTTCTTTCCTCAATGTACATTTGACGTACTTTTTTAAAGAGATCAGAGGAATACACAAAATCGGTAACAGTCTCGTTATCGGTTTTGAATATCTCTTTATTAGTGCCTTCCCATGCTTTTAATCCATCCTTTAAGAAAAGAATTTTTTCACCTATTTCCATCACCGAGTTCATATCATGAGTGTTGATTATCGTGGTGATATTATATTCCTCCGTAATTTCTTTAATTAGGTTATCTATTACTATAGCCGTTTTGGGGTCAAGACCTGAG
Organism: Zobellia nedashkovskayae; assembly: GCF_015330125.1. NCBI lineage: Bacteria > Pseudomonadati > Bacteroidota > Flavobacteriia > Flavobacteriales > Flavobacteriaceae > Zobellia > Zobellia nedashkovskayae. The sequence continues at coordinate 2,354,607 of NZ_JADDXR010000002.1, forward strand.
TTAGGTTCATCGCAAAAAAGATATTTTGGATTCATTACAATGGCACGCGCAATAGCAACACGCTTTTGCATTCCACCAGAAATTTCAGAAGGAAACTTATGATGTGCATCTACAAGATTTACCCGTTTTAGAACAAAATCCGCTCGGTCCTGCATTTCGGATTTAGACTGTTTCGTAAACATCTCTAATGGGAATTTTACATTGCCTTCTACGGACATAGAATCAAACAAGGCGCTACCTTGGAAAACCATACCCATCTCCTGGCGTAAATCTCTTTTTTGCTCGTCAGTAAGTTCATTGTATATTTTTCCGTCGTAACTAATCGTACCTTCTTCAGGGGTGAAAAGACCCAAAAGACACTTCAGAAAAACGGTTTTACCGGATCCACTTTGTCCAATGATTAAATTGGTCTTCCCTTTTTGAAAACTTGTTGTAACCCCTTTAAGAATATGGGCGTCATCAAAAGATTTGTGTATGTCGTTTACTTCTATCATTGGCCTAATAAGAGTTGAGTGAGTATGTAGTTCGATACAATTATTACTACGCTCGTCCATACGAAAGCAGTTGTACTGGCCTTACCCACTTCTAATGCCCCACCTTTCATATAAAAACCATGATAGGAAGGTACCGTAGCCAAAACAAATGCGAATATTAGAGTTTTTATAAAAGCATAGGTGACTTGAAATGGGGAAAAATCTAATTGAAGGCCTTCAACAAAGTCGGCACTGGTAAGAAATCCACCAAAGACTCCTGCAATCCATCCTCCAGAAATACCAACGAACATTGAGATGGCTATGGCAAACGGATAGAAAAGCATGGCAATAATCTTAGGAAAGACCAGGTAGTTGAGCGCATTTACACCCATCACATCTAGGGCGTCTATTTGTTCGGTCACACGCATTGATCCTATGCTTGAGGTAATGTAAGACCCCACTTTACCAGCCATGACGATGGACACAAAGGTTGGTGAAAATTCTAAAATCAATGATTGTCTAGCAGTAAAACCAATAAGATATTTTGGAATTATTGGGTTGGTAAGGTTCAAAGCGGTCTGTATTGTTATTACCGCTCCTATAAAGAACGAAATAAAAATAATGATACCCAGTGATCCAAAGATGAGTTCGTCTATTTCTTTCAAAATGAGCGCTTTCATAATGCGCCATTTTGTAGGTTTCTTAAAGACCTCTTTTATCATAATGGCATATCTGCCAATCGATGCTAGGTGTTTCATGGGATGAAAATAGGTATATCCTAACAAAAATAGCAATAAAGGATTTCATTTAACTTGCATTTTTAGTTTAAAAGGGGAATTTCTTTACTTTTGTTATCTCAACAAATCAACTATGTGCAAGAATTATTTCATCTTATTTTTCTCAGTATTTACAATCGCTTTTTTACCTTCCAATTCCTTCGGTCAGAAAAAATCTAAAGAACAAATTGAAGCACCTTTAAAAACCAATCCAAAACTGGTAGTTGGTATAATTGTGGATCAAATGAGGTATGATTACATCACCCGTTTTTGGGATCAATATGGTGATGATGGGTTTAAACGTTTGGTGAACGAAGGATTTAACTGTAAGAACAATCATTATAACTATGCACCTACGAGTACTGGGCCTGGTCACACATCTGTATACACGGGTACAACGCCAGCCGTGCACGGTATAATTGGTAATGATTGGTACGATAAAACTACGGAGACTGACGTGTACTGCGCCGGGGACCCTGCTTACAATTCGGTAGGAACTACTTCTGACGCGGGAAAAATGTCGCCTCACAGAATGGCTGTAACCACTATAACGGACGAACTTAGATTGCATACGCAAATGAGGGGTAAAACTATTGCTATTGCTCTAAAAGATAGGGGAGCTATATTGCCTGGTGGTCATACGGCTAACGGAGCTTATTGGTTTAGTAATGGTTCGTGGATTACGAGTTCTTACTATATGGATAAATTGCCTAATTGGGTTGAAAAATTAAATACGGAAAAATCGTTCGATGTATATAAAAAGCCTTGGAAGACTTTGAAGAACCTAAAAGATTATGTTGAAAGTGGTGTTGATTATAATGCTTATGAAGGTTTGTTTAAAGGAGAGAAGTCTTCTGTTTTTCCTCATAACATACCAAAACTTTGGGACGAGAATGGAAAATACGAGATGCTAAAAGCAACACCTTTTGGTAATAGTATGACAGCAGATTTCGCTATAGTTGCATTGGAAGCTGAGCAGCTGGGTTCTGATGATATAACTGATTTCTTGGCAGTTAGTTTTTCTAGTACAGATTACGTAGGTCATAAATTTGGTGTTAATTCTAAAGAAGTACAGGATACGTATTTACGATTAGATCAAGACTTGGAACGCCTCTTTAAAGAGTTGGACCGTAAAGTAGGCAAAGGGGAGTATACGGTGTTTTTGACAGCAGATCATGCTGCAATAGATGTTCCTGCATATCTTAAGGATCAAAAAATACCCGCCGGTTATATTGATTGGGAAAGTATGAAAGCTAATTTTACCCAGTTTTTGCAGTTTAATTATGGTACGACAGATATCGTTAAGAATTTTTCTAATTACCAATATTTCTTAGATCATAAAATCATTAAGAATTTAGATTTAAGTGTTCAAGAGGTTCAGGAAGCTATAGCTAAGGAACTGTTGACCTATAAAGGAATAGACCGGACATATACAGCTTACCAAATGTGGCAGAATGATTATACACATGGTATTCCTTATATTCTTCAAAATGGCTATAACCAAAAACATTCAGGAGATGTATTGGTAGTATTATCTCCTGGTATTATTTCTTACCCTAAAACAGGTTCTACCCACGGTTCTCCACAGATTTATGATACACATGTTCCGTTGCTTTTTTATGGAGCGGGAATTAAACATGGAAGCACAGTAGAGAGAACTGAAATAGATGACGTAGCGCCTACGGTTTCCTCATTATTAGGAATTGCATTTCCAAGCGGTGCTACAGGAAGTCCTATAGTTCAGGTGCTAGAATAAAAGATAACTATGAGCAATCAACCAATAGGGGTTTTTGATTCTGGGGTAGGAGGGACTTCCATTTGGAAAGAAATTCAAAAATTATTGCCCAATGAGAATACCATTTATTTGGCGGATAGTAAGAATGCACCTTATGGAGAGAAATCCCAAGAAGAGATTCTTCAACTGAGCATTAAGAATACAGACCTTTTGTTAGAGAAGGGATGTAAGATTATAGTTGTTGCCTGTAATACGGCAACAACAAATGCTATTTCATATTTAAGGGCAAATTACAATTTACCTTTTATAGGTATAGAGCCTGCAATTAAGCCGGCTGCATTACAATCTGAATCTAAGATAGTTGGTGTGCTGGCAACAAAGGGAACGCTTTCTAGTAGTCTTTTTAATAGTACTTCTGAAAACCATGCCAACGGTATTAAAATTATAGAGCAAGAAGGTACAGGTTTAGTTCCGCTAATAGAAAATGGTAAAGTGGACGCGGAAGAAACTAGAGAGCTTTTAAATACCTATGTAGCACCCATGCTTGATCAGGGCATGGATTGTTTGGTATTGGGCTGTACGCATTATCCGTACTTAATTCCAACACTAAAAAGCATATTACCGGACCATGTAAAAATTATTGATTCAGGTGAGGCGGTAGCTAGACAGGTGAAAGCAATTTTAGAAAAAAATGATATTCTAAATACTTCGGAAAAAATTGTAAGGCATCAGTTTTATACCAATGTAAGTCCAGAGGTATTACAAAATTTTGTAGAAGGTGTGGCTCAGAATATCTCGGTAGGTCAACTAGATTTTTAGATAGGTCAGATACGTAAATGCGTATTTGTGTTTCTCATCTTTTGGGTGGTACTGCTCAGTAGCAAGTTCCCAGATAGTTTCATCTATTTCTGGAAAAAAAGTATCGGCATCTTCAAAAGTGCCATGTACTCGGGTAAGTTCAATTTTATTGGCTAGCTCCATTCCTAATTTATAGATTTCGCCTCCTCCTATGATAAAGGATAAGGGCTCATCTTTTACCAGTTCCAAAGCTTCCGATAGGGAGTGTACAACAATGCATGCGTCAAAATCCACAGTGTAGTTTTTATCCCGGGTTATAATCACATGCTTGCGATTGGGAAGTGGCTTAGGAAAACTCTCGTAGGTTTTTCTGCCCATAATAATGGTATGGCCTGAGGTAAGGCTTTTAAACCTTTTAAAGTCATCCGGTAAATGCCAAAGAAGGTCATTATCCTTACCAAGGGCATTATCTTCCGCCGCTGCTGCAATCATGGCTATGATATTGTTCATGGTTCAATTTTTTTATTGATCTGAGCAAGCGGAAAATCGGTCTCTATTTCTTTTTGTATTTCTGAAATGCGTTTCTTTTGTTTGGCTACAAGTTTTTCACGTTGGGCGCGTTCCCAATCCTTACCCATAAATTTTTGGGTTACGAAAACATTAAAAGCATGAATAATAAATAAGAAGGCCCAGAAGGTTATACACCAAATAAACCAATCATAGGTGTCGCCATATTTTAGAATCTTATTAATTAGAATCATAAAGACACTACCAATAAGGAAGATGACAAAATGAACGTATAGGCGCTTCTTTTGTTTGATACGTGTTTGGGCATTCTCGAGCATTTCGTGTTGCTCAAGCTCTACTTCAGACCGGTTTTTGTTTTTAGAGAACATACGAATCGTTACCTTTAGACTACAAAGATAAGGCAATTGCCGACACAGAAAATACGAGATGAAAAATACCCGAAAACACTTTCCTGTTCTAAGTCAGTACATATATGCAAATACTGCCTCGGCAGGATTACTTAGTGATGATTTAATGGAGTGGAGACAAGAGCATGACTTAGATTATTTAATAGGAGGTAGTAACTTTAGAAACAAAGTGGCCATGAAAACAGTTTCGGAAACTCGTGAAACTATAGCAAATTTTTTTGGTGCGAAAAAAGAGAACACATCCTTAGTTCAAAATTTCTCACTTGGGTTGAATATGCTTCTGGAAGGATTGGATAGAAAACATAAAGTACTTTTAATGAAAGACGATTATCCGTCAGTGAACTGGTCTTTTGAATTTAGGGGTTTTGAAGTCTTTTATGTAGAATTGAATGAGAATTTAGAGGAGAACATTCTAGATACAATTAGGAAAGAGGATATATCAATATTGGCTTTAAGTTTAGTTCAGTGGACTAATGGATTTAAAATTAATATGAATTTTCTTACAAAAGTTAAGTCGGAATTTCCTAACTTGAAGATTATTGCAGACGGGACACAGTTCTGCGGTACTGAAGATTTTGATTTTGAAAGTTCACCTGTAGACATACTTGGAGCAAGTGCATACAAGTGGTTATTGTCTGGCTACGGAAATGGATTTATGATATTTAAGGATGGAGTTGAGGAAGCATTTGACATACGTGTAATTGGTTTTAATGCTTCAAGACATGATTTAGGTGCTAGAGACAGGATACCATTTGCTAATCATTTTGAGCCAGGGCATTTGGATACGTTAACTTTTGGGAGTTTAAAATTTTCTTTAGAGTATTTGAATACTTTAGGTAAACAACCAATTGAGGGGCAATTAAAAATACTCTCTAACAAGGCGCAACAAGAGTTTGGTCAATTGGATCTTTTGTCTAAGGTAATTGTTGGAAGGAAAGACCATAGTACCATATTTAATATTAAGGGAGATAACGCTCTTTTTCAAAAATTAACCGAGAACGGAGTCATCTGTTCGCAGCGTGGTGAGGGTATTAGATTTAGTTTTCATTTCTATAACACGGAAGAAGATATTAACGAGGTTGTAAAAATCTTAAGGACAGCAATATAGAGCTTGATAAAGTAATGAATATAGACGCTTTTTTTACGTCTGTACACTATTTGTTAAGTGAATATTGCGAAAATGATAAAAATGCGTTAATCATTGTATATGAGCATTTTAATATATTAGTTTTGCCTCTTAATTAAGTAACAAAAAAATCAATTTAAAATAATACATAATGGCAATTTCAAAACAGTATTTAAAAACAAAACCCGTTTGTAAAGTAACTTTTACGGTACCTGCGGAAGAAGCAACAAAAGTAGCAGTAGTAGGTGATTTCAACAATTGGAAAGCTAACAAAGCAAGTTCATTGAAGAAATTGAAAAATGGTAGTTTTAAAGGTGCCATGGAGCTTCCTAAAGAAACTTCTTTTGAATTTAAGTATATTATAGACGGAAATTACGTTAACGAGACAGAAGCTGATCGTTACCAGTGGAATGATTTTGCAGGCGGCGAAAATGCAGTTCTGGATCTATAATCTTTTCGTTAGATAAATATAGAAAGCCGGAACATGAAAATGCTCCGGCTTTTTTTATAATCAATCTAATCGTACAAACACATTATTGAAATGTTTGTGTACCTTTTTTGATTAGTTTTATTTTTTATGCTTCTATGGTAACTCCTTTCCAGAAAGCAACACGTCCTTTAATGCCTTTGGCAAGCGGACTCACTTCTGGATAGTACCATGCTGCATCAGGGTTTTCTTTGCCGCCTACCGCTAAGGTATAATAATGGGCCTGGCCTTTCCATGGGCAAGTAGTATGTGTTTCACTACTTTTGAAGTACTCTTTTTTGATGCTTTCAGCAGGGAAATAATGATTGTTTTCTACCACTACTGTTTCATCACTTTCGGCAATTACCGTATTGTTCCAAATTGCTTTCATATCAATAAATTATTAGCCAATTTTAAATATGGCTGATTCCTAACTGTATCTTGATCGGTTAGCTATTGTTATCTTTTTCTCAATACAAAATTCTTGTAGAACTTCTCTGTATCGCAAAATTCTGTTTCTATTTTTAGACCAGCTTCTTCTGCTAACCAAGCAACAACTGTATCATCGTATTTTTGAGAAATTTCAGTGTGTATCGTTTCCCATTCTTTAAAATCTATTAGTACGTCTAACCTGTCAATGCTTACCGTATGATCTTCTTTGGATACTAAGTAGCTCTTTGCAGTACCGGTTTCTGGGTCATACACTTCCCAGTGAAGAAATTTATCCAAATCAAAATTACCGCCTAGTTCATGGTTAATTCGGGCTAAAACATTTTTATTGAATGCTGCTGTAATACCGGTCTGGTCATTATAGGCGTCTAGTATAGTTTGCGGGTTTTTCTTCATATCAAAACCTATGAATAATAAATCTTCATCTTGCATAAGTTCTTGAACATTTTTAAGAAAATCTATAGCTTGTTCATGAAGTAAATTTCCAATATTTGAACCTAAAAAAAGAATAACCTTCTTGGTTCCGTTTTCTGAATTTATTTCTTCCAAAGCTTCAAAATAAGTACCTTGTTGAGGTTCTACGGAAACATTTGGAAACTCTTTTTGCAGTGATTTTTCTAGGCCATTAAGTACATTCTGACTAATATCTATAGGTTGATATTTAAAATCGAAATTGTTTTCAGATAGGTGTTTTAGTAGAATTTTGGTCTTTTTTCCATCACCTGCGCCCAATTCTATAAGTTTAAATTTAGGATTTCCAGAAGCAAAAAGCTCAGCTATTTCTGCTGTATGGTTCAAAAGAATATCGTATTCTTTTTGTGTTAGATAGTATTCTGGCATGTGCATGATATCCTGAAACAGCTTATCTCCCTTTTCATCATAAAAATATTTAGATGATAAATGTTTGGGAAAATCAGTCAGCCCAGCATGGACTTCTTCTTCAAATTGGGTTGTGAAAATTACTTTGGTTGATTTTTGCATGCTGTTTAAGTCGGAAATTTTCAGAAAACTATACGTGTAGATATAAAAATTATTTGGCCAATCGTAATCCAGTGTATTGCCATCTAAGACTAGTTTGAAAGAAATTACGATAGGAAGGTCTTGTATGGCGTATAGGAGTTGCGACAGACCCTCCGCGCAATACTTTCTGATTTACCATAAACTTTCCGTTGTATTCGCCAAGAGCTCCATCCGCTTTTTTATAGAAGGGATAGGGGAGGTAAGCGCTTTCAGTCCATTCCCAACGTTGTCCCCAAGAGAAATTAGTTTGGGCGGCTTCCCACTCAAATTCAGTGGCAAGACGGCATCCTTTCCATTGGGCAAAAGCAAATGCTTCAAAGTATGAAATGTGAGTCACAGGAGCTTCGGGTGTAACTTTTTGAAGTCCGTTTAGCGTGTAATTATGCCAAACTCCATCAATTGAATGCCAATATAATGGAGCAGAAATTTGATTTTGATTCACCCAATCCCAACCTTCAGCGTGCCAGAGGTCAAACTTTTTATAGCCTCCAGCTTCAATAAATTCAATGTATTCTTGATTGGTAATTAAGTTGCTCGAGATTTTAAATGGATGCAAATATACCTTGTGTCTTCCCAATTCATTATCATAACAGAACGCATCAGAGTTATGACCAATTTCATAGATACCTTCATCCATAGAAATCCATTCTTGGGATTCAGTTTTAACGGAATGTTCCGTAAAGCTGTTAGAATAGACAGGAAGTAGCGGATTGTTACCTAGAATAAACTTAATGTCGGTTAAAAGTAATTCTTGGTGCTGCTTCTCATGATGTATGCCTATTTCTAATAGGTCATATAATTCTTGACTTTGTGTTGTAGTGAATAGATTTTTAACGGCTTCAGTTACATGCGTGCGGTATGAATAAACACTTTCTACAGAAGGTCTAGATAGATTGCCTCGATCAGAACGTACCACGCGTTTGCCCACAGTTTCATAATAGCTGTTAAATACAAAGGAGAAATCTTCGTCAAAAATTATATAGTCCTTAAAATGGGGCTTAAGAATGAATTCTTCAAAAAACCAAGTTGTATGTCCTAGATGCCATTTTGGAGGAGAAACGTCTATAATAGGTTGCACTACATAGTCTTCGATTTCTAGAGGTTTACAAATGTTTTCTGTGTGTATACGGGTCTCTAAAAAAAAATCAACAAGGGAATCAGTCAAGGTCATAGCAAATCTAATATCCTATAAATATAAGGATTATAGAAAGTACGCAGTGGACTCAATAGTGTTTTTGGTGAACGCTATACGGCAACAGCTCCTTTAATATGTGGGTGAGGGTTATAATCTTCTAAACTGAAATCCTCAAAACTAAAATCGAAAATATCTTTTATTTTAGGGTTGATAACCATTTTGGGTAGCGGACGAGTTTCACGACTCAATTGCAATTCTACCTGTTCCATGTGGTTATTATAGATGTGGGCATCTCCAAAAGTGTGAATAAATTCACCAGCTTCATAACCACATACTTGTGCCATCATCATAGTGAATAAAGCGTATGAGGCAATATTGAAAGGCACGCCTAAGAAGATATCCGCACTACGTTGGTAAAGTTGACATGAAAGCTTGCCATCGGACACATAGAACTGAAAAAAGGCATGACATGGTGGAAGCGCAGCTTTACCATTGGCGACGTTTTCAGAGAATGATTTTGATGTATCGGGAAGTACGCTTGGGTTCCAAGCGGAAACTAACATACGTCTACTATTAGGGTTGTTTTTTAATGATTCAATAACATCTTTGATCTGGTCAATTTCATCATTGTTCCAGTTACGCCATTGGTGGCCGTAAACAGGACCCAAGTCTCCATTCTCATCTGCCCAGTCGTTCCAGATACGCACACCATTTTCTTGAAGGTATTTAATGTTCGTATCACCTTTCAAAAACCAAAGCAATTCATAAACAATAGACTTCAGGTGTAACTTTTTGGTAGTTACCATAGGAAAACCTTCGCTTAGGTCAAAACGCATTTGATGTCCAAAAACGCTTAAAGTTCCTGTTCCTGTACGGTCTCCTTTTTGGTTTCCGTTATCTAGTACGTGCTTTAGTAAATCGTGGTATTGTTTCATAGTGGGGCAAAAATAGAATTTTGTAGGTAAAAGCTCAAGGTCTACTTGTTGTAGTTATTAGAGATTTATTAACCAAAATAATCTCTGTTGAAATCAAGAGTACTGATTTAACCTAAAATCATACCTGCAATAGTAGCAGATAACAAGGAAGCGATAGAACCACCAAGAACTGCTTTAAGGCCAAATTCGGAAAGGGTTTTGCGTTGGCTAGGAGCTAATGAGCCAATGCCACCAATCTGTATGCCTATGGATGCAAAGTTTGCGAACCCGCAAAGCATATAGGTTGCCATAATTACAGATTTGTTATAGGAAAAACTTGCTCCAGTAGCCATGTCTTTTAGCTCGGCTAATTGGATGTAACCTACAAATTCACTAGCTACAAGCTTGATTCCCAAGAGTTGTCCCATGAGCATAATATCTTCGTTAGCAACGCCAATAAGCCACATTAATGGAGCAAAGACAGTTCCTAGAATGGCCTCCAATGAAAATTTATCGTAAGACGTGTTGAGAGCTACCCATTGGTTAAGGGAAGTCAAATCACCAATCCAATCTAAAATTCCGTTTAACATGGCAATCATAGCCACGAAAACTAGAAGCATGGCCCCAACATTAACAGCTAATCTTAAACCTTCTGTCGTACCATTAGCAATAGCATCCAAGACATTTGAACCTATCTTTTCAGAAGATACGGCCACATCTGTATTTACTGCTTCTGTTTGTGGATATAATATTTTTGAAATTACAATGGCGCCTGGTGCGGCCATAACGGATGCCGCCAAAAGGTGTTTGGCAAATACCAACTGTAATACCTTGTCTTCTCCTCCTAAGAACCCAATGTAGGCAGCTAAAACAGCGCCCGCAACGGTAGCCATTCCGCCTATCATCACTAGAAGAATTTCAGACTTGGTCATTTTTTCCAAGTAAGCTTTAATTAATAACGGTGCTTCGGTCTGTCCTAAAAAGATGTTTCCGGCAACAGATAGACTTTCCGCTCCAGAAATGCCCAGGGTTTTAGAAAGCATCCAAGCTAGAACTCTTACTACCTTTTGGATGATACCCAAATAAAATAGTAAAGAGGTAAGTGCGGAAAAGAAAATAATGGTAGGTAATACCTGAAAGGCAAAAATATAACCGAATGTACCGGTGTCAACCACCAAACCTTCAAATAGAAATTTACTTCCTGCACGGGTAAAACCTAGAATACTGATGAAAACTTCACCAATGGATTCAAATACTCTTTGAATAAATGGAATTTTCAGTACGCCTATAGCAATCACCAATTGCAGTGTAAGGCCAATACCAACGGTTTTCCAGTTGATGGCTCTGCGATTTGAACTGAATAAAAATGAAATGAGTAAAAGTACGGCCATACCTAATATACCGCGACCTAAGCTATTTAAGCTAAAGCCTGCATTAGGTTGTATGTGATTGGTGTTTTGTGAAACTATATCATTTATAGCAGCCGTTTCTGCGGCCGGCACTGCAATCGCTTCTTGTGCTATGGATGGAAAAAAAATAAATAGGGCAAGTAGAACAATCCAAAGGTTGATTTTCATAGGGTACTTGCTTGTTTATCAGTTTCTTTTGGAAATCTCGTCACGTAGCTTAGCCGCTTTTTCGTAATCTTCATTGTTGACGGCTAGGTCTAATTCTTTGTGGAGCTCGTCAATAGAAAGTTCAGTGTAACCATCTGTCGCGCCAGATTCTATTTCTACGGTTTCGCCTTCTTGCAAAATTTCATCAACCACAATACTATCGTCAGTCTCTTCTTTGTCCTTGTCTTTTGACGAAAACTTAAGGAAAATCCCTGCTTTGTCCAAAATGGTCTTATACGTGAAGATTGGAGCATTAAATCGAAGTGCTAATGCAATGGCATCACTCGTTCTAGCATCTATGATCTCTTCAATTTTATCGCGCTCACAAATGATACTAGAGTAAAAAACACCGTCTACCAACTTGTGGATAATGACCTGTTTGATTACAATATCAAAGCGATCCGAAAAGTTTTTGAACAAATCGTGAGTCAAAGGCCTTGGCGGCTTTATTTCTTTCTCAAGTGCAATGGCAATGGACTGCGCTTCAAAAGCACCGATGACAATGGGTAGTTTACGATCGCCTTCCACTTCGTTAAGAATAAGAGCGTAAGCTCCATTCTGTGTTTGGCTATAGGAAATACCTTTTATTTTTAACCTGACTAAGCTCATAGAATCATTAAAATACAAAAGGCTGTTTAAATACGGGCGAACCATACATTTAAACAGCCCTTTAATAAGCGCAAATTAACGAAAATTAAGCGTTTTGCGCTTTAAATTCTTTTAATTTTTCAATGAGTTTAGGTACTACTTCAAAGGCATCGCCTACAATTCCATAGTCTGCAGCCTTGAAAAATGGGGCTTCGGGGTCAGAGTTGATAACTACTTTTGTTTTTGAAGAACTAACTCCTGCCAAATGCTGAATGGCACCTGAGATACCTATTGCTATATAAAGATTAGCCGCAACTGGCTTTCCTGTTTGTCCAACATGTTCTCCGTGAGGTCTCCATCCCATATCGGAAACTGGCTTGGAACAAGCTGTAGCTGCACCAAGAACTTCGGCAAGTTCTTCTATCATTCCCCAGTTTTCAGGTCCTTTTAGACCTCTTCCACCAGAAACTACGATATCTGCATCTGCAATAGTAACTTGACCGGCAACTTTATCTATTTCAATGGACTTCACCGAAAAATCAGCATCACTTAAATCGGCGTTAAAAGCCTCAACTGCTGCAGTTGTTTGATTTTCCTTTAAGCCAAAAGAATTGTTAGAAACACCAATAATCTTAGTTTCCGTGGTAATTTCGGTATGCGCGAAACCTTTGTTACTAAAAGTGGTACGCTTTACGGTAAACGGTGAAGTGCTTTCTGGAGCGGCAACAACGTTTGGTACATAACCAGCTTTTAATTTAGCCGCCAGAATAGGAGCTAAAAATTTACTGTTCGTACTTGAACTTACTATAATTACCTGAATATTTTCATTTTTTGCCGCCTGTGCAATGGTGTTAGCATAGGTAAGAGCATTAAATGTAGCTAATTTGTCATCTGTTACATTCAATACTTTAGAAACGCCATAAGTGCCTAGTTCATCGTTGCTAGTTGTATTAAAAGAAATTGCGGTAACTGATGAACCTAATTGGTCCGCTACTGCTTTGGCATATGATGCCACTTCAAAAGCACTTTTTTTGAGTTTTCCGTTTTCGGATTCTGTATATACTAATACTGACATTTGTGTATTGTTTTATTTTTTAGAGATAAAGCTTAACTGTATATGGTAGTTTCTTGTGATTTGGTTAAAGACCCAGCATCTAGAAAACTGCAACCTATATATAGTACCTAAATTACTTTGGCTTCATTGTGAAGTAATTCTACTAATTCTTCAGCTGAATTAACCAATTTAACGCTTCCTTTGGCTACTGGCTTATCAAATTTAACGTCTTTAGTAGTAACTGTAGCGCCAACAGGCTCTATCACGGTAAGTGTCTTTTTTCTGGCCATCATAATACCACGCATGTTGGGTATTTTAAGGTCGCTCTCTTGTACAAGTCCTTTTTGCCCTCCAATAACTAGGGGAAGTGAAGTTTGTACAGTTTCTTTTCCGCCATCTATTTCTCTTATAGCAGTAGCTGTAGTGCCTTCAACCTCAAGACTAATACAAGTATTTACAAAATTCATTTCTAAAAGAGTGGCCAAAATTCCTGGAACCATTCCTCCGTTATAATCAATACTTTCCCTACCAGCGATAATAAGGTCGTATGCACCGTCTTTAATTACGTTGGCCAATTGCTCGGCAACGAAAAAACCATCTGTTGGAACAGCGTTAATTCTAATGGCTTCATCTGCGCCAATGGCAAGTGCCTTACGCATTGTAGGTTCTACGCTAGCTTCGCCAACTGTAGCGATATGTACTGTAGCTCCTTGCTTTTCTTTAAACCACATGGCACGCGTTAAACCAAACTCATCGTTAGGGTTTATTACGAACTGTACACCATTGGTGTCAAACTTTGTATCGCCATCCGTAAAGTTAATTTTGGAGGTCGTGTCAGGAACATTACTTATGCAAACTAATATTTTCATGTCTATAAAGCTATTTATAATCTAGACGAAGATATGTAATCTTTTTCAAAAATACTATGCATGCATAGTATTTTTTATAACTTATTTTGATTCCTAGAGCCTATTATTTGACATATATTTTCCTATTTTTGCTTGCGTTTTTAACGCACATAATAAAAAGATACTCCATATAATATGAAGACACTACAATTTAGGGAAGCCATCGTTGAGGCGATGTCGGAAGAAATGAGAAAAGACGAGTCAGTTTACCTGATGGGAGAAGAGGTTGCCGAATACAATGGCGCTTATAAAGCTTCTAAAGGAATGCTAGATGAGTTTGGTGCCAAGCGTGTTATAGATACGCCTATTGCAGAATTAGGTTTTGCAGGTATAGGTATAGGATCTACAATGACTGGTTGTCGTCCGATAATAGAGTTTATGACTTTTAACTTTGCTTTGGTGGGTATCGATCAGATCATCAACAATGCAGCTAAAATCCGTCAAATGTCGGGTGGGCAGTTTCCTTGTCCTATTGTTTTTAGAGGTCCTACAGGTTCTGCAGGTCAGTTGGGTGCTACGCACTCACAAGCTTTTGAAAGCTGGTATGCTAACTGTCCAGGGCTAAAAGTTGTTGTTCCTTCCAATCCTGCAGATGCAAAAGGATTGTTGAAAGCGGCTATTCGTGATAACGATCCTGTTATTTTTATGGAGTCCGAGCAGATGTACGGCGATAAAGGTGAAGTACCTGAAGGAGATTATACAATTCCATTAGGTGTTGCAGATATCCGAAGAGAAGGTAGTGATGTTACTATCGTTTCTTTTGGTAAAATAATAAAAGAGGCCGATAAAGCTGCTGATGAACTTCAAAAAGAAGGAATTAGCTGTGAAATTATTGACTTGCGAACCGTTAAGCCATTGGATTACGAAGCAATTTTAAAATCGGTTAAGAAAACAAATCGTTTAGTTATCTTAGAAGAAGCTTGGCCTTTTGGTAATGTTGCCTCTGAAATAACTTTCCATGTACAATCTCATGCTTTTGATTTTTTAGATGCACCTATACAGAAGATAAACACGGCAGATACACCTGCACCGTATTCTCCTGTTTTGTTGGCGGAATGGTTACCAAATCATACAGATGTGGTTAACGCTGTTAAGAAAGTGATGTACAAATAGGTATATCAAATTTGTAAAGATACTTTTGCTTCGCCGACTTAGTGTCGGCGAAGCATTTTTTTTAGTAGTTCGGTTCAATGTTTTTGGCTTAGATACATATTACTAGCAAGAAAATAGAAGCGAGCTTTAATTTTTATGTAAAAACAAACCAAGAATTACAATAAAATCTGTTCTGGTACATTATTTGTTTATATGGTACAGAGAAAATTTCTTAGATGAAAAACCTTCTATTATTTGTTGTACTGCTTTTTTCTTTGGTTGCCAGCGCGCAAACCAAAGTAGGTGGTATTGTTATTGACGAAGATAACCAGCCGGTAGCTTTTGCCAATGTACTTTTTAAAGGTTCTTATGAAGGTACTATTACCGATGATAATGGTAACTTTTATATGGAGTCAGAAGATGACCACCCCATCCTTCTTATTTCTTTTATAGGGTACGAGAGTGTAGAAATTCCGCTAACTACAAAAGTGACCTATAAGATGAAGGTCGTAATGAAGGAGTCCTCTCAACAGTTAGATGAGGTAGTTCTTGTTGGAGGAAAGCAGTCTAAGAAAAATAATCCTGCAGTAGATATACTGAGAAAAATATGGGCAAAAAAACGGGAGAACGGTCTACGGAAGTTTAACCAATATGCTTTTGAGAAGTATGAGAAGGTAGAATTTGACCTGAATACTATTGATAGCGCCCTAATGAAGAAAAAGATATTTAAGGGTCTTGAGTTTGTCTTTAAGGATTTAGATACTTCACGTATTACAGGAAAAACCTATTTACCAATATTTTTGAACGAAACGTTCTCTAAAGTCTACGGAGATAATCGCCTTAATGAAGAGAAAGAAGAGATTCTAGGTAATAAAAACTCTGGTTTTGATAACAATCAATCAATAATTGCTTTTGTTGCGGATCTGTATCAAGAGTATGATATCTATGATAATTACCTGAAGTTTTTTGATAAAAGTTTTACCAGTCCTTTGTCAAGAACAGGGGTTGACGTTTATAACTATGCCCTGCGCGATAGTGCGTTTATTGAGGATAAGTGGTGTTACAACATTGTCTATTACCCAAGAAGAAAGAACGAACTTACTTTTAAAGGTGATTTCTGGGTGAACGATTCTACATACGCTGTAAAGAACATCAATTTAGAAGTGACCAAAAGTGCCAACATCAACTGGGTCAAAGAAATATATATTGAGCAAGATTTTGAAGTAGTTAATGATTCTGTGTTTCTTTTGAAGCGGGATTATATGATGAGTGATTTTAGTTTTCAGAAGAAGGAAGAATCAAGAGGTATGTATGGTAAGCGTACTACCGTTTTTGATAATTATACTTTTGATCAAAAGAAACCAAAAGAATTTTACAAGACAGAGAGTAACCCTTATGACACCGCGGTCTTAAATCGTGATAGTACTTTTTGGGAGAATAGTAGGTTGGAGAGTTTAAATAAGGATGAAAAAGGAATTTATCAGTTATTGGATACCTTAAAGACCGTACCAAAATTTAGGTCATACTACAATTTGGTCAGTATTTTGGGTAGTGGTTATGTTGAAATTGATAAGTGGAACATGGACATTGGTTCCGTATATGATGTTTTTGGTTATAATCAAGCCGAAGGGCCACGTTTTCGCATAGGTGCGCGTTCCTATTTTGGAGAAAATGACCTTTGGCGTGTCGAAGGGTATACCGCTTATGGTTTCACCGATAAAAAATTTAAGCACGGTATGTCCGGTAAAATATTACTTGACAAAAAGAGCAGACTTATTGTTTCAGGTGGTAACCGGAGAGATATTGAGCAGCTAGGAGTGAGTCTTACAGCTACGAATGACGTCCTCGGTAGAAGTATAGCGTCGTCTTCATTGGTGACTGTAGGGGCTAATAATAGGCTAACGAATATTAACCTGAGCAAATTCAATATAGAAATTGAACCGGTAACTAACCTTAGGCTTGGGATAGGAGGAACGTTTAGAAAGTTAAGCTCGGCCTTACCGGATGATTTTAGTCTAGATTATGTAGATGCAGATTCTCCAACGGGAATCTCGTCAGAGATAAACCAGTTCGATTTTAATGCATTGGTAGTTTATACGCCTGGCAAAAGAACTATAGGTTATGGCGTGGAACGTAAGGGAATGAACGAAGATTACAGTACGTTACTATTGAGCTATACGAAAGGTGTAGATGTAGTTTTTGATAGTGATTTTAGCTATAGCAAATTGCAGTTTTCTTATAGTCAGCCTTGGCAAATAGGTGGTTTTGGTAGATTGTTCTCAACTTTAGAAATGGGTAAAACCTTTAATACAGTGCCTTTGGGACTATTAAATGTAGTGCCAGGTAACCAGACATTCTTTTCAAACTATGGAACATTTCCTAATCTTGATTTCTATGAGTTTGTTACCGATACTTATGTTGCATTACACTTACAGCATAATTTTAACGGCCGTATTTTTTCGCGAATTCCTTTGTTAAGAAAGCTTAATCTGCGTGAAATTATAGGACTTAGGGGAGTCTGGGGAGATTTGTCTGATGAAAACAAAGCTTTGAGCTTACCAGCTACAATAAATACACCATTACAGGCGCCATCTGAAAAAATCTACTATGAGTATTCGTTAGGGATTGGTAACATTTTTAAGATTCTTAGAATAGATTTTAACTTTAGAGGTAATTATTTAGATGCTCCAGATGCTCGTCCTTTCAGTATTACAGGAACGTTCGGATTTGACTTCTAACAAAGTACTTTAATTGAATGAATAAGTGTATTTTGTTCATTTGTAGTTGTTTACGTTTTTCAACTTTTAAATGTCTAGTGCTGTAAACAACTCTCCAATAATTTGTTCATTCTGATTTTTTACTGCAAAAACAGATGTTTTTTTGTATTTCTGGGTTGACACGTATGCATTTTTGTACCTTAGCGGTTGTAAAATAAACCTAAAAAATGGGAAAAAAAGCTGATATAACTTTTGATGTTTTAATAGAGATTCCAAAAGGAAGTAGAAATAAATACGAATACGACTTTACATTACATAAAATACGTTTTGACCGTATGCTTTTTTCGTCAATGATGTATCCTGGTGATTATGGTTTCATTCCTGAGACTTTAGCGCTGGACAAAGATCCACTGGATGTTTTGGTAATGGGAGCAGAGCCAACGTATCCTATGGTAGTAATGGAAGTAAGACCAATTGGTGTCTTTCATATGACCGATGAAAAAGGGCCGGATGAAAAAATTATCTGTGTACCGGTTTCAGATCCAATATGGAGTAACAATTACGACATTAGTGATTTGAATCCTCACCGTTTAAAGGAAATCGAGCATTTCTTTAAAGTCTATAAAGATTTAGAAAAGAAGAAAGTTGATACCGGTGGATGGGGTGATGCTGAAGAAGCCGTTAAAATCTATCATGAATGCGTAGAACGTTATGATAATAGCGAATTTAAAAAGACACGTACTTTTACGATATAAATAATAATTACTCTTTAAAAAGCCTTTTTTAGCAATAAAAAAGGCTTTTTTTTATAAGATCAATTTCATTACTTTAGTTGTCATTAGAAACCTTAAACAACAACTAAAATGGAATTAGTAGTGAAATTTTTGCCCGTATTTGGAATACTGGCCCTGGTATTCGTTTTCGTCAAGGACTTGTGGGTAACCAAACAAGAAGTTGGTGACGAAAAAATGGCTAGGATAGCAAAGAATATTGCCGATGGTGCAATGTCTTTCTTAAAAGCCGAATACAAAATTCTTGCAATTTTTGTGGTAGCAGTAGCTATACTTCTGTTTTTCAAAGGAAGTAACGAAGAAGGTTCTCACGGTATGGTAGCCCTATCCTTTATTGTAGGCGCAATCTGTTCAGCTTTAGCAGGGTTCATAGGAATGAAAGTTGCTACAAAAGCAAACGTTAGAACAACCCAAGCTGCTAAAACCTCTTTAGGTAAAGCTTTGGAAGTTGCTTTTGCCGGTGGTGCCGTAATGGGACTAGGTGTTGTTGGACTTGGAGTTTTAGGACTTAGTCTTTTGTTCATGTTCTATCAATCTATGTGGCCTGGTGCTGAAAATCTAAGTTTAGTACTTAATGTTCTTTCAGGTTTCTCTTTAGGAGCATCTTCAATTGCACTTTTCGCTAGAGTAGGTGGTGGTATTTATACCAAAGCAGCGGATGTTGGAGCAGATTTAGTAGGTAAGGTTGAAGCGGGTATTCCTGAGGATCATCCTTTAAACCCTGCTACAATTGCTGATAACGTTGGTGATAATGTTGGTGATGTTGCCGGTATGGGTGCCGATTTATTTGAATCGTACGTAGGTTCTATTATAGGTACCATGGTATTGGGTGCATTTATTATTACTCCGGATTTTGCAGGTTTAGGTGCAGTATATCTTCCATTGGTGTTAGCGGCTGTTGGTATCTTAATGTCTATCATAGGTACTTTCTTTGTGAAAGTTAAAGATGGTGGAAACCCGCAAACTGCTTTGAATATTGGTGAATTTGGTTCTGCCGGTCTAATGGTAGTGGCTTCATATTTTATTATTACTTCTTTAATTCCAGAATCTATTGATGGTTTGCCAATGGGTGCAATGGGTATATTCTATGCAACTCTTGCTGGTCTTATTGCTGGTTTAGGTGTAGGTAAGATTACAGAATACTATACAGGTACAGGTTCAAAACCGGTTAATTCTATTGTTGCTCAATCAGAAACTGGTGCGGCAACAAATATTATAGCAGGTTTAGGTGTGGGTATGATGTCTACGATGATTCCTATTTTATTAATTGCAGCTGCAATTATAGTATCGCATCATTTTGCAGGTTTATATGGTATCGCAATTGCTGCAGTAGGTATGTTGGCAAATACAGGTATTCAATTGGCTGTTGATGCTTACGGCCCAATATCTGATAATGCTGGTGGTATTGCAGAGATGGCAGAACTTCCTAAGGAAGTTAGAGAGCGTACAGATAAATTAGATGCCGTAGGTAACACTACAGCAGCTATTGGTAAAGGTTTTGCAATTGCCTCTGCTGCGTTAACCGCTTTAGCTTTATTTTCTGCTTTTATGAAAGTGGCCAATGTAACCTCTATAGATGTGTCTCAGCCAAAAATTATGGCTGGTCTTTTGGTAGGAGGAATGCTTCCTTTTGTTTTTTCTGCTTTGTCAATGAATGCGGTGGGTCGTGCTGCAATGGCAATGATCGAAGAAGTAAGACGCCAATTTAGAGATATTCCTCAGTTAAAAGCCGCATTACAGGTAATGCGAGAGGTAGATTCAGATATGTCAAAAGCGACACCAGAACAACGTGCTATTTTTGACGCAGCAGATGGGTATGCGGAATATGACAAGTGTGTTGATATTTCTACAAAAGCATCTATTAGAGAAATGGTTTTACCAGGTCTGTTGGCTATTGTTGTTCCAGTAGCTGTTGGTTTTATTGGTGGTGCTGAAATGTTAGGTGGCCTCTTGGCTGGTGTAACAACTTGTGGTGTGCTAATGGCAATCTTCCAGTCTAATGCTGGTGGTGCTTGGGATAACGCTAAGAAGATGATTGAGTCTGATGGTCGTAAAGGTACGGATGCACACAAAGCAGCCGTTGTAGGTGATACGGTGGGTGATCCATTTAAAGATACTTCGGGGCCTTCTTTAAATATTCTTTTAAAATTGATGTCGGTTGTGGCTTTGGTTATTGCGCCAAGTATTGCAATGGAAGCTACTGGCATGGCCGGTGTAGATAATAACAAAGAGATTAGGATTGAAATGAATGATCTTGACTCACAAATGGCCGAGGCAACAATTGCATATACTACAGTTGTTAACGGTGAAAAATTATCTCAGGAGAAAATTTTAAAAGGAACTCAATCAGATGTAAAAAGTCAATTGATGGCTTTTGAGGAAAGCGTTGAATTGAACAAAGGAAAAGACACCGAAATCACTGTTGAAAACGTTGATATTCGAAAATAACTTAGCCTAATATATATGAAAAGGGACCATGAAAATGGTCCCTTTTTATTTATTGAAGTCTAAAGTTTATAGGGATGCTAAAAGGTACTCTCACTGGGGTTCCTCTCTGTTTTCCAGGTTCCATTTGAGGTAGTTTATCTATTATTCTTTTGGCTTCTTTTTCAAGGCTTTTGTCCGGTCCTCGCAATTGTAAATTGCCAATGCTTCCGTCTTTTTGTATAACAAACATAATATTCACCCTGCCTTGTATGCCCATTTCTTGTGCAGATTCAGGATATCTAAAGTTTTTTGCAATGTGTTTGTTCATCATTGTTTGGAAACATGCTCTTTTGTTCTGTTTATTTTCGCATCCGGGAAAAACCGGTACATCTTCAATAACCATAAAGGACATCTCTTCTGGCTCATCGGTATCCATTACTTCAATATCTGAGACCTCTAAGATTTTTTCTTCTTGGTCTGTTTCGGAAGATTCAATTACGTCTTCTATTTCTTCGTCTTCATCATCAATTATCTCAATAATAGGTGGCGCCTGAATTTGTTTAGGAGGAGGTGGTGTTTTGAACTCTACCAAAATGGGTAGCTCTTCAGTTAACTCATCCTTAATATTCATAGAAATATCATAGTCATAGGAATGATCATAGGTTTTCCATTCAAATGCTGCTAGGGTTAACATAAGTACAAATAGCAGCCCAAATAGAAAATATATGGGTCGGTTGCGGTTCAGGTCCTTTTGTGGATTTTTCTTTGGCTTCATTTTTTTGAATTTTAGCGTCTATCTGCAGAATAGATTTGGTTAAACATACTTAAACTTACTGCTGAACTCTTTTCTAAAAAACCACCATTGAGGGAAACCTGCCTTTGGTTGCGTGAACGTTACTTTTGAGCACTTGTAGTTTTTTATTAGGTCCAGTCTAAGTACTATATTTAAGTATATTTGATGCTATGGGTTTATTCGGGAAGAAAGACAAGTTGCAGATTATCGCTTTTCAGAGTTATGGTACGGATTCGCACTTTTATGCGCGCGGCCGAGCTTTGGAGGACGAAGAAATAGATTTGTCCCAAAAAGGTTTTTTTAATTTGATTTGGAACAGTTACAAACGATTTGAAACCGATGAAATTAGAAATACCTCCGTGAAGGTAAAACTATCAGATGGTAGAACATTATCGGGTAAAACCGATAAGAGGGGATATTATGTTTTTGATGAATACCTAGAGAATTTAGGTCAACTTACTAATCAAGAAGGGTGGTTAAACTATGAAATTGCATATGATGATAGTGCTTTGCGTAGAGAAATACTTCATCAAAACCGCTTTCCAGGTGAGGTTTTAATTCCTTCTAAAAATGCAGAATTTGGAGTTATAAGTGATATAGATGATACCATTTTACATACGGGTGTGGTATCTTCTTTAAAGTGGCGCGTGGTGGTGAATACCATTTTTAAACGCGCAAGTAAGCGTACACCACTTAAGGGTGCGGCAGAGTTTTATAGTTTGTTGCACAGAGGAAAGTCAGGGGAAGCTGCCAATCCAATCTTTTACGTAAGCCATAGTCCATGGAACTTATACCGTTATCTAGAGCTTTTTCTTCAAGAGAACGATTTTCCAAAAGGCCCTATTCTTTTACGAAATTTTCCAAGATTGGGAAGTGGTAAATCAAGAGCGGAAAAACCTCAAAAACAAAAGGAAATACTCAATATCTTAACAACCTATCCCAATCTAAAGTTCATCTTAATAGGAGATAGTGGTGAGCACGACGCAGATATTTACAAAGAAATAGCAGAGCTGTACCCTAACCAAGTCAGCGCAATTTATTTAAGAAGTGTAGCTCATAAAAGAAAAATGGAGCGTGTAGGCGGACTGTTTAAAAGTTACAAAACAACACCAGTGTTATTGGTGGAAAGTAGTGAACAGGCCATTGCCCATGCTAAAGAAAATGGTTTTATAAAGTGATTTTTGCCTAGAACAAGCCGTTAATCTCTGCATCAATCTTATTGATAATTGTACCTAAATCTTCCGGTTCATCAACAAAATCTAGATTGTCTACATCAATAATAAGAAGATTTCCTTTTGTGTACCCATGAATCCATGCTTCGTACCGTTCGTTAAGCCTGCTTAAGTAGTCTATAGAAATACTGTTCTCATACTCACGGCCTCTTTTGTGTATTTGCTTAACTAAATTAGGAATAGAGCTTCGCAAATAAATAAGAAGATCAGGAGGTTGAACAAGGCTTTCCATTAACTCAAAAAGGCTTTGGTAATTAGTGAAATCCCTATTGGTCATAAGGCCCATGGCATGCAAGTTGGGTGCGAAAATATAGGCATCTTCGTAAATGGTCCTATCTTGTATGATATCCTTGCCACTTTCCCTTATTTGAAGGATTTGACGGAACCTTGTGTTCAAAAAGTAGATTTGAAGATTAAAACTCCAACGTTCCATTTGATTATAAAAATCATCAAGATACGGGTTATCTACAACCTCTTCAAAATTGGCTTCCCAGTTATAATGTTTTGCTAATAATCTAGTTAAGGTGGTTTTTCCCGCGCCGATATTTCCGGCAACTGCTATGTGCATAGAGCTAAATTAATTAATGGTTGTGTTGTTGTTTTCAGAACAATTAGAAGGTACAAGATACGAGATAACTGTATGAAGAAAAAAAATATTTCTAGCACGGAGGAAAAAATGTTTAAAGACGCGTTTATTTTCTTTTGCTAGGTGGATTAAACCAAATGTATTTTTCACAGTCTTAAAATCAATCTAACAAACTATTATGATGAAAGATAAGTGGTCTATAGGTTTAATTGTTGTTTTACTATGCGCTAGTTCGTATGCGCAAGATTTTCAAGGGAAAGCAACGTACCAGAGTAAAACACAGGTAAATATGGATTTTGGTGGCAGAAAAATACCGGAAGACCGTAAGAAAGAGATAATGGAGCGGATGAAAAAGGCCAATGAAAAAACCTTTGAACTAACTTTCAATCAGACAGAATCTATATACGAGGAAGAAGAACAGTTAGAGCAACCGGGAGGAAGAGAAGGCGGTAGAGGACCACGTTTTGGTGCTATGATGGCTTCCGGAGGCGATTTGTACAAGGATATTAAAAGCCAGAGATATTTAATCAAAAACGAGCTTTTGGGTAAAATTTTTCTAGTTGATGATGAACTGGAAAAACTAGATTGGAAATTAGAAAGTGACACCAAACAGATAGGGAATTATACGGCTTTCAAGGCTACGGCTGTAAAGACTATAAAACGTCCTAACATGAGAGCTGTTTTTCGACGTCCAAGTGATTTGGAGAAGAAAGAAGGCGAGAAAAAAGAAGAGGAATTTATTATAAAGGAAGTTGAGATTGTAGCATGGTATACTCCAGAGATACCTGTTAACCAAGGTCCTTCTTCCTATTGGGGACTTCCTGGGCTAATACTCGCTGTAAGTGATGATATCACAACCATAGTGTGCTCGGAAATTACTTTAAACCCATCTGAGAAAATAGAAATCAAAGCACCAAGCAAAGGAAAAAAAGTCACTCAGGCAGAATATGACGAAATCTCGCAGGAGAAGATGAAAGAGATGCGCGAAAACTTTAGAAATAGACGTGGACGAGGAGACGGCCGGCCTCAATAATATGCCTTATTTAAAAACTAATATCAAGTTGCATCTAACAAATTTGTAATGAGGAATACTTTATTGTTTGTTTTTTTCCTTTCCATGGTAACAATGGGTGTTGCTCAAGAGATTTCATTGACCGGTACGGTGAAGGACAGTCTGGATGTGGGTGTGGATATGGCTAACGTTATTGCCATAAATACAGAAACAAAGGGGTTGGAATCGTATGGTATTACCAACCATGCTGGTCTATACAAATTAAAGCTAAAACCTGGATTTCAATACACAGTAAAGGTTAGTTACTTGGGTTTTAAGACCGAGTCATTTACGTTTACCGCAACAGATGCTGATGCCGTTAAGGATATTGTCATGCAGGAACAAGCAAGCCAATTAGATGAGGTAGAGGTTACTTATGAAATGCCCGTCTCTGTAAAAGGCGATACTATTGTGTATGATACGGATGCTTTTGTTTCCGGTACCGAAAAAAAGTTGAAAGATGTTCTTGAGAATCTTCCAGGTATAGAGATAAACGATGATGGCCAGATAGAGGTAGAAGGGAAGACCGTTAGCAAGGTTATGGTAGAAGGGAAAGATTTTTTTGATGGCGATACAAAGTTAGCCGTTGAAAATATTCCGGCGAACGCCTTAAGTAAAGTTGAGGTTCTTAGAAATTTCAACGAGGTTTCTCAAATGAAAGGCCTTACTAATGATGATGATAATGTGGCCTTGAACATTAGGCTGAAAGAAGGGAAAAAGAATTTTTGGTTTGGAGAGTTAACGGCGGGCTTTGGTCCTGATGATAGATATCTAGCACACCCTAAACTTTTCTATTACAGTCCCAAATACAGCATTAATATTATTACCGATTTAAACAATCTAGGCGAAGTTCCTTTTACCCGGAATGACTATAGAAATTTTACCGGTGGTTTTAGAAATATAAACTCAAGGGGAGGTAGTTCAATAACAACCGGCGCTGATGGATTAGGTCTTTCTACGGCACAGAACAATAGAGCTAATGACATAGATACCAAGTTTGCTGCGGCCAACTTTAGTTATGCTCCAACGGAGACTCTAGACTTAAGTGGTTTTGGGATTTATTCCTATACGGGAACCTTAATGAAATCTCAGAGAAATACTACCTATATCGCCAGCAATGATGTAGAAAATGCCACAACAAATACCGATCAGACGGTACACCTTGGGTTAGCAAAATTTAGTGCTAGATATAAATCTAATGCTAATTTTCAATTAGATTATGACGCGCTTTTAAAGCAATCCGATGATAATGAAGAGGTAGACGTACTTTCCATATCCAATATTACTGACGAGATCTCCGAAGTTAAAAAGCAAAGACCTTTAGCGGTGAATCAGAATCTTAACCTTTACTATACATTAAACGAAAAGAACATTTTTGCGGTAGAGGCACAGCATTTGTATCAAGATGAAGACCCTTTTTACGAAGCAATTCGAAGTGAATTTGCCTTCGCTGATATTTTCCCGGTTGATGAAAATCAAAACCTATATAATATAAATCAATCTAAAAATGTAATCACTAATAAGGTAGATGCAAAGGTTGATTATTACCGTGTGCTTGGCTCAAAGAGTAACCTTAATCTTACATTAGGTACAACTCAGAGTCATCAAAATTTTAATTCTAACATTTTTCAAATTTTAGATAATGAAGATACACTGGATATGACTGACGATGAGTTTGGTAATGACGTAACTTTTAATGTTTCAGACTTGTATTTGGGACTTCATTATAAAGTTATCGCGGGAATTTTTACTTTCAATCCAGGTGTTACACTTCATCAATTCAATGTTAAGAATGAGCAATTAGGAACTGTAGTAGAGGATAATCTCACCTCTCTATTACCCGACCTTTATATTAATGCCCAGTTGAAAAAATCAGAAAATATACGTTTCAATTACCGGGTAACAAGGTCCTTTACAGATGTTAGTAATTTTGCGCAAGGGTATGTTCTTAATAATTATAATTCGCTTTATAGTGGCAACAGGGACTTAGAAAGTGCGCTTAATCACAATCTATCGTTGAATTTCTTTAGTTTCAATATGTTCAATTTAACCAATATTTTTGCTAATGTAGCCTATACCAAACGAATAGATGCGCTAAAAAGTAGCGCAGATATTATTGGTATTAATAGGGTGAGTACAACTATCAATTCCAATTTTGAAGATGAATCATTATCCGCAAGCGGGAATTATGAACGTACATTTGGCAAGATAAAAGGTTCCGTAAGAGGGAATGTGTCATGGTCTACAACCAATAATTTAATAGATAATCAACAACGTACATCCAATTCTTTTACGCAGAACTATACAGGCGCATTGTCTACTAATTTCAAAAATGCACCCAATTTAGAATTGGGGTATAGGTACACCGTAAACAATTATGAAAACGGAAATTTAGAGACTACATATTTTACAAGTAGGCCTTATGCTAGGTTTGATGCCACTTTTCTGAAGAATTTTATTTTTAATATTGATTATGACTATTATAATTATACAGACAAGGAAGATACCATAGCCAATACCTATAGTTTTTTGGAATCCAATATTACCTATCAGAAAAAAGATAGCCATTGGGAGTATGGTCTTAAAGGCACCAACCTTCTAAATACCACAACATTGAATAGAGATAGCACCAATGATTTATTTTTTACTACAGAAACCTATTTTGTACAGCCTCGCTACATACTTTTCTCTGTAAAATATGACCTATAATCCATAATAAACAAGGGGCTTAAATATGATATTTATTAATTGAGGTAATAAATAACACGATATTAATATATTCAACTAAACATTTTTTATACTTTTGCGTCCTAGTTATAAATAAAGAGGAGGGATTTGACTGATTGCAACCTCTGTTTTGAGTCTGAGATAGACTATGAAACAAAAAAAATGCTAAAGCAGTTGATGTTGAATATTTTCACATCATCTTCTTCTGGCATTCCGTTCAAATCCTTTTATAAAAATAGAAGTTTGTTATGCCATATTTATTTACTTCCGAATCTGTTAGCGAAGGACACCCTGATAAAGTTGCCGATCAAATAAGCGATGCCTTATTGGATCACTTTTTGGCTTTTGATCCAGAAAGCAAGGTTGCTTGTGAAACTTTGGTTACCACAGGTCAGGTAGTTTTAGCCGGTGAGGTTAAAAGTGATACTTATTTAGATGTTCAAACCATTGCAAGAGATGTAATAAACGCAATTGGTTATACCAAGGGAGAATACCAGTTTAGTGGAGACTCTTGTGGAGTTATTTCTCTTATTCATGAGCAGTCGCAAGATATTAGCCAAGGTGTTGATCGTGGTCAAAAAGAACAACAAGGAGCAGGAGATCAAGGTATGATGTTTGGTTATGCTACTAAAGAAACGGAAAACTACATGCCTTTGGCGTTAGATATTTCCCATAAAATTCTTCAGAATTTAGCAGACTTGCGTAGAGAAGGTAAAATCATTGAGTATTTAAGACCGGATGCCAAATCTCAGGTTACTATTGAGTATTCCGATGATAATGTGCCTCAACGAATAGATACTATTGTTATCTCTACACAACATGATGCTTTTACTACAGATGATGACGTTATGTTGGCGAAAATCAAAAAGGACCTTGTAGAAATTTTAATTCCAAGAGTTGTTGCGCAATTGCCTAAGGCAACTCAGGATTTGTTTGACGATAAGATTAAATATCACATCAACCCAACCGGAAAGTTTGTGATTGGTGGGCCTCATGGTGATACTGGACTTACAGGAAGAAAAATAATTGTTGATACTTATGGTGGTAAAGGAGCCCATGGTGGTGGTGCTTTTAGTGGAAAAGACCCAAGTAAGGTAGATAGAAGTGCCGCTTATGCAGCACGCCATATTGCTAAGAATTTAGTAGCAGCAGGTATTGCCAATGAAATTTTGGTACAGGTTAGTTATGCTATTGGAGTGGTAGAACCTACTTCTATATATGTAGACACGTACGGTACATCTAACGTTAACCTTTCTGATGGTGAAATTGCCAAGAAAGTGAAGACACTTTTTGATATGCGTCCACATGCTATTGAAGAACGTTTAAAGTTGCGTAATCCTATTTATTTAGAATCTGCAGCTTATGGTCATATGGGTAAAGAACCAAGAACAGTAACTAAGGTTTTTGAATCGCCATACAACGGTCGTATTGAGAAAGAAGTGGAATTATTTACTTGGGAGAAATTGGACATGGTAGATGAGGTGAAAAAAGCCTTTAATTTATAAATTTTTCAAAAATGTTGGTGAATTTAAATTAACCGACTATATATTTGCATTCACAAAAGTTCAAACACGTATTGAATAGTTATCAAGAAAGGTGGAGGGAATAGACCCTTTGAAACCTTAGCAACCCTTTGCTTCTTTGCGCAGAGAAGGTGCTACATTCTATCCCTATAATATTGGGACAGATAACAAAATAGATTACTCATACTAATCTTTTGCCTTCTTATAACTCTTTTGATATTTTACCTAATTGCAGGCTGCAGTTTAGGGTTGGGCTTTTAATTATTTTAAATAACAATTAAAAATCTAAGATTATGAGTGACCAGAAATTCTCAACCAACGCTTTACATGCCGGACATGATCCCGCACAAACAGGAGGAACACGTGCCGTACCTATTTATCAAACATCATCATATGTTTTTAATGATACAGACCATGCGGCTAATTTATTTTCGTTAGCAGAACTTGGTTTTATATATACTAGATTGAACAACCCTACCAATCAAATTCTTCAAGATAGATTGGCTGCCGTAGAAGGTGGGGTAGGAGCTGTAGTTTTTGCTTCGGGAACTGCTGCTATTTCTACAGGTTTATTAACACTTTTAAAAGCGGGAGACCATATTGTGGCTTCCAGCAGTTTATATGGTGGTACTTTCAATTTATTGAATGTTACCTTGCCAAGATTGGGAATCACTACTACTTTTGTAGATGCTTCTGATCCAGAAAGTTTTGGAAAAGCAGTACAGGATAATACAAGGGCTTTCTTTGTAGAATCGTTAGGTAATCCAAAATTGGATGTACTAGATTTAAAAGCGATTTCAAAACAAGCTAAAGCGGCACAGGTGCCTTTTATTGTAGACAATACAGTGGCTTCACCAGCACTTTTGAATCCTATTGAGCATGGTGCTAACTTGGTTATACATTCACTTACTAAATATATTGGTGGTCATGGTTCTTCTTTAGGGGGAGCTATAATTGACGCCGGAACTTTTGATTGGACTAACGGAAAATTCCCTGAATTTACTGAGCCATCCGCAGGTTACCACGGTTTGGTTTATAGCGAAGCTCTAGGTGCAGCTGCTTTTACTTTTAAATTGATTTTGGAAGGATTGCGTGATTTTGGTGGAGCTTTGAGTCCGTTTAACGCATTCCAGATTATACAAGGTTTGGAAACATTGAACGTGCGTATCAAGCAACACAGTGTAAACGCTCTAGAATTGGCCACTTGGTTAGAAGGAAGAGAAGAAGTGGCATGGGTAAACTACCCAGGTCTTAAGAGTAGTAAGTACTATGATTTAGCCAAAGAGTATTTACCAAAAGGACAAAGTGGATTAGTTACGTTTGGAATAAAAGGAGGTTTTGAGGCGGCTAAAAAAGTTACCGATGCTACCAAGATTTTCTCTCTATTAGCTAACATTGGCGATACCAAATCATTGATTATCCACCCAGCTAGTACAACGCATCAGCAGTTAAATGCAGAGCAACTAGAAGCAGCTGGTGTAGGTCAAGATCTAATTCGTTTGTCAGTTGGTTTAGAAGATATAGAGGATTTAAAAGCAGATTTGGAAAATGCTTTCGCAGCACTCTAAATAATATAAGTTTTTCTATTAGAAATTAATAAGACCTAACCCGGTGTTATGTCGGGTAGGTCTAATACAAGTCGTATGCTTCATCATTTGAAATTAGCAAACTATACTACAATTAGTGGGGTAACTCAAGATATTGAGTTGTCTTATCAGTTGTTTGGTCAAGAATTGCACACTGCACCCATAGTACAGGTTAACCATGCTTTAACCGGTAACTCTAATGTTACAGGAAAAGGCGGTTGGTGGTCTGCACTTATTGGCGAAGGCAGATGTATTGACACCAAAAAATACACGATATTATCGTTTAATATTCCCGGTAACGGAGACGATAAATTCATTATCGATAATTATAAAGATTTCGTAGCGGGAGACATTGCAAGAATTTTCTTGTTGGGGCTTCACGAACTTGAAATCACGAAATTATTCGCGCTTTTGGGTGGCTCTTTAGGAGGAGGAATTGCCTGGGAAATGGCTGCCATCAATCCTAAAATGATGCAACATCTCATTCCTGTGGCATCTGATTGGAAGTCTACGGATTGGTTGATAGGGAACTGTCAGATTCAAGAGCAGTTTTTGGTAAATAGTAAGCAGCCTGTTCATGATGCACGTATGCATGCCATGCTTTGTTACCGTACACCTGAATCGTTCAAAGAACGTTTCAAAAGAAGCACTAATGAAGAGCTTCAGGTTTTTAATGTGGAGAGCTGGTTAAGACATCATGGAGAAAAGCTGCAAGAACGTTTTCAGCTTTCGGCCTATAAGCTCATGAACCAATTACTCAAGACTATAGATGTCATGAGAGATGGGGAACAGAATTTTATCGACCTTCAAAACAGTGATGTAAACATTCATATTATTGGGGTAGATTCTGATTTGTTCTTTACGGCAAAAGAAAATAAAGAAACCTTTAAGCGGTTAGCACAGGCCAATGGTAACGTGACTTATGGTGAGGTACATTCTCTTCATGGGCATGATGCTTTTTTGATTGAGTTTGAACAGATGGAAAGGCTATTGGAACCTATTTTTAGTACCAATGGAAAGTCAAAACAAGCGAAGGTCCTGAAGTTTGGTGGAAAATCACTTGCCAATGGTGAAGGGTTGGAACGTGTCTTGGAAATTATTTCTAGCAAAGTAAAAGAAGGTGAAAATATTGCCGTAGTTCTGTCTGCTAGAGCAAAGGGAACTGACCAATTGGAAGCTATTTTAGAAAAGGCAGCCAATGGCGAAAACTATTATAAGGATTTTGAGGCTTTTGAAAAATATCAGAAGCATACATTTAAGAACGTTAACCTTTCGGCGGAGTTCAAAGACCTCGCAAAGTTGCTTGAAGGAGTTTCTCTTTTGGGAGATTACAGCCTAAAAATAAAAGACCAGTTATTGTCTTTTGGCGAGCTTATCTCTGCAAAATTGGTCACTAAATTATTGATAGGGAAAGGTGTAAAAGCCGTAATGCTTGATGCTAGAAAACTGATAAAAACCGATTCTAATTTTGGCGATGCTTCTGTTAATGAAGTTTTATCAAAAGAGTATGTGTTACGAAGTTTTGCTAAGCTAGATGCGGATGAAGTGCCTATTATTACAGGTTTTATTGCTTCTGATGAAAAAGGAGAAACTACCACTTTAGGTCGTAACGGTAGTAACTATTCTGCAGCGTTGTTTGCTAATTTCTTGAATGCAGAAGAACTTCAGAATTATACCCACGTAGATGGTATTTACACAGCTAATCCTGATTTGGTGTCCGATGCTAAACGTATTTCTCACCTTTCTTACGGAGAGGCGAATGAACTAGCTAATTTTGGTGCTACTATTTTGCACGCCAAAACCATAATTCCATTACTGGAAAAGAATATTCCGCTGCGTATTTTAAATACGTTCAACAATGATAATGAAGGGACATTAATAAGTGCAAAGACCGAAGAGGGTGGTATTAAATCGCTATCTGTTATTGAAAATGTATCCTTAATTAATGTAGAGGGTAGAGGTCTTTTGGGTAAAGTAGGGGTGGATGCCCGTATTTTTAGCGCACTCCAAAAAAGCAATATAAGTGTTAGTATTATTTCGCAAGGTTCTTCTGAGCGAGGTATTGGGTTGGTTGTAAATGCTGATCAAGCACTAGAAGCTAAAAGAGCTTTAGATAGAGAATTTGAAAGCGATTATCAGTCCAAGGATATTAACATGATTACGGTCTTGGATGAGGTTTCGGTTATATCAATTGTGGGTCAGGACTTGAGTACGTTCCATAGACCTTACAACTCTTTGATTAAAAATCAGATAGCACCACTACTTTTTAATAATACGGTATCTGGCAAGAACGTGAGTCTTGTCTTAAGAAAATCTGATTTGAATAAAGCATTGAATGTAATGCACGGTCAGATTTTTGGAATCAGTAAAAAGGTGAATTTGGTGATTTTTGGTCACGGAAATGTTGGAGGAACGCTTATTGACCAAATCTTAAAATCGACTAAAACCATACAAAAACGAAAAGGTATAGACCTGAATGTTTTTGCTGTAGCCAATTCTAGAAAGATTTTATTGAATAAAAAAGGAATTCCTAAAAACTGGAAATCCGCCATTGAGGATAAAGGTATTGCTTATAGCGTTGAAGATGTTATTGCTTATACTAAAGAGCACCATTTAGAAAACTTGATTGTTGTAGATAATACGGCAAACAGTGATTTTGTAGCGCATTATTTTGAGTTTGTAGAAAATGGTTTTGATATTGTTTCGTCCAATAAAATAGCGAACACCTTAGGCTTTGATTATTATCAGTTATTACGAGAAGAACTGGATAAACATCAGAAACAATACTTGTATGAAACTAATGTAGGTGCTGGTCTTCCGTTAATAGATACGATACGTTTATTACATCTTTCAGGTGAAAATATCACAGGTATAAAAGGTGTGTTCTCGGGCTCGTTAAGTTATATTTTCAATACTTTTTCTGAGAGCGAAGAGCCATTTTCGAACATATTAAGGGCGGCAATGAAAAGCGGCTTTACAGAGCCAGACCCTCGTGAGGACCTTTCAGGTAATGACGTAGGTAGAAAGCTGTTGATTCTTGCCAGAGAATTGGATTTGAGCAACGAGTTTTCGGATATACATATTGAAAACCTGATACCGGAAGAATTGAGAGATGGCGATGTCAACCATTTTCTTGACAACTTAGATTTGGTAGATGCGAAGTTCAACGAAATTAAAAAGAACCAGAAACCAGGTCATGTACTTAGGTATGTGGGCGATTTACACGGAAACCTTCAAGAAGAGAAAGGTATACTGGATGTAAAATTGGTTTCGGTGCCAAAAGAAAGCGCATTGGGACAAGTAAAAGGTTCCGATTCTATAATAGAAATATATACGGAATCGTATGGGGAAAACCCGTTGGTGATTCAAGGAGCAGGAGCAGGAGCAGCGGTTACGGCAAGAGGTGTTTTTGGGGATATCCTCAGAATAGCCGAAAAAGGATAATAAAATAAATTTGAAACAGTAGAGAAAGTTCTCTTTCTGTAAATTACACGATCATGGAAAAGAAATTTGAAACGAACGCCATTAGAACTCAGTTGGAACGCACTAAACATTTAGAGCACTCTGTACCAATGTACATGACTTCTAGTTTTGTGTTTGAAGATGCAGAAGATATGCGCGCTTCGTTTGCGGAGGAGAAGGAGAGAAACATCTACTCACGCTATTCAAACCCGAATTCATCAGAATTCATAGAGAAGGTATGCCAGATGGAAGGTGCCGAAAATGGGTTTGCCTTTGCTTCCGGTATGGCTGCTGTATTTTCTACGTTGGCTGCACTTTTAGATAGCGGAGATCATGTGCTTTCTGCACGAAATATTTTTGGCTCAACGCATTCGTTGTTCACCAACTTTTTTCCAAAATGGAATATTGATCACACCTATTTTAAGATTGATGATTTAGATGCTATAGAGGGATTGATTACGCCAAAGACCAAAATTATATACGCAGAGTCTCCTACTAACCCAGGTGTAGATATATTGGATTTGGAAGCTTTAGGAAAGATTGCAAAAAAGCATAATCTAATTTTAGTCATAGATAATTGTTTTGCATCACCGTATTTGCAACAGCCTATTAAATTTGGAGCAGATTTGGTAATCCACTCCGGAACGAAATTAATGGACGGGCAAGGACGTGTACTTGCAGGTATTACAGTGGGGTCTAAAGAATTAATTGAGAAAGTATATCGCTTTTCTAGAATTACTGGGCCTGCCTTGTCGCCTTTTAATGCTTGGGTACTTTCTAAAAGCTTGGAAACACTGGCCGTTCGAGTTGACCGTCATTGTGAGAATGCATTAAAATTAGCTGAATTTTTGGAAGCTAATGACAAGGTAAACTGGGTTAAATATCCATTTCTAAAATCGCATCCAAAATATGAAATTGCTAAAAAGCAGATGAAAGCTGGTGGATGTGTAGTAGCTTTTGAGATTAAGGGTGGACTACAAGCCGGACAAAAGTTTTTCGACTCTATAAAAATGTTATCGCTTTCGGCTAACTTGGGTGATGCACGTAGTATAGTAACGCATCCTGCCTCTACTACTCATAGTAAGCTTTCCGTAGAAGAAAGAGCAGAAACGGGCATTACAGATGGTATGGTCCGCGTATCAGTTGGTTTAGAACATATAGATGATATCATTGCCGATATTTCTCAGGCGTTAGGGTAGAGAAGTAATACTTTAAAACCTAATTTTATATTTTACTTAAACAAAAAAGAGCTTCCTAATTGGGAAGCTTTTTTGTTCTAAAGTGTTGACTAAAGCTTTTAACCGGAGATACATGCTGCGACCAGCATAACTTACCTTGTTTCCATTTTGGTATATCTTTTTAGAAAAACGGTCAAATAAGTCAGAAAGCATAGTTGCAACTTTGTACTATGAAAAAAATAACCAATTTTGGAATTTTTACATTACTCTTTGTTAGTAGTTTAATCATAATGGTGGGTGCTGTAATTGCACCATCACTATCAGGAATAATAGAGCACTTAAATTTTAACTATTCCCCGGGTTGGCTTATAACCCTTCCTTCACTCGGTGTTGTTGTTTTTGCACCTTTGGCGGGTCGTTTTTTGCCAAAAATCGGGGCTTTCAAAATGTTATGCTTTGGCTTAATACCTTACGCGCTATTAGGTGTCGCTGGGGCTTTTATCAACAACAACTATGTTTTAATTGTAGATCGGTTTCTTTTGGGTGGTGCTACTGTGGCAATTCAAATATCAGTAGGTTCTTTTATAGCTGACTGTTTTACAGGGGAAAAAAGAATGAAACTCATTGCATGGCAAGGTATGGCCGTAGAATTAGGCGGCGTAATCTTTTTGTCTATCGGAGGTGTTTTAGGAGAGTTGAATTGGCAATACCCATTTTACATTTACCTTATAGCCCTTGTTTGTTTTTTGTTCGTTTTGAAAACATTGCCCAATTATTCCAGCAAAATAGAACCTGAGGAAGAAATTTTGCCTCTGGAAAAAGAAGACAGTGCCAAGGTGAAAATGATTTTTTTGGCAGCTTTATTGGCAATGGTATTGTTCTTTGTCAGTTTTGTGACCTTGCCAATTTACTTGCCCAAGAGCTTCGGGTTTAGTGAATCTTTAATTGGGTATTATATGGCGTTTATCTCGGTGGTAGCTGTGGTAACGGCAAGTCAAATGCCAAAGATGGTTGCAAGATTTGGAGCCGAAAATACAGTGGTTATAGGCTTTTTGTTTTTTTTACTGGGTTATATAAGCTTGGTGACTTCAGGTACTGTTGTGTTTTTAATATTGACTTCCACCTTTATAGGAATCGGATTTGGTTTTACCATTCCATTATTGAATCATATGATGATTGAAGCAAGTTCTAGTGCTAATCTGGGCAAAAATTTGGGCTTATATTCTATGGGAGTTTTTGGCGGGCAATTTTTATCCACTTTTATAGATTACGTATCCGATGACTATAAAACCATTTATACGGTTGCCGCTGTATTGGCTTTTCTTATAGCCGTAGGTCTGTTCTATGCTTTTAAGAAAATAGACCAGCAATAGTTCTATTTTTTTTCTAACTACTTTTGAAATAGGTACGAAGAAAAAATGGCTAGAGAAGTTTGGGAGAATAAAATTCAAATTATAGAGGAACCTGACCAGAAAACAAAAATGCTTTCGGTCAATTCGTTCGGTATTTACTTTGAGCTCTCTCCTGAAAAGACATTGGGAATACATTTTAAACCCTTAAATGAATCTTTTAAAAATCAGACTTTTGATTCGCAAAATGGCACGCTAATTAATTTTGAAAGAGACTTAATTGAAGAAGATGATATTGAGTATGCGTTAGATGTAATGTCACTTTTTAACCGTTCGCCTCAATTAGTTTTAAACATATCTAAGCAAGTAAAACAGGTTCAACAAGTAATGCTGCTTATAACCGAAGAATACAATAACCCCAATTCTTCGTATATCATGCTAAAGACTTTATTGAAGTTGATGTTCCTTAATCTCATTCGTTTTCAAAATAAAGATTTTCTGGGGCAGGACCAGAATCAAAAGCGAATTTTTCAATTTTTAGAGCTAATGGAAACTTCTTTCCTGAAGCAAACGGCATCTACGTATTATGCAGCTGAAATAGGAATTAGTGAAAAACGTCTCAATCAAATTCTAAAAGAGAAGTTGGACATGACCGCTAAACAGATTATCCAACAACGTCAGATAACCGAAGCTAAACGCCGACTAATCAAAAGCGAAATAACCATTAAAGAACTGGCTTTTTTGTTAGGGTTTGATTCGTTCAGTAGTTTTTCCAGATTCTTCAAAAAAGCAGTGGGGAAGAGTCCGTCTACATATAGGTTGGAGCACCGTGAGTAGGTCTCTTGTTCTTTTATGGTGCCAAAATGATGTAATCAGTATCTATTTATAGTGTTTTGCAGCCACTGTTTTTGGGTTAATCTTCCTTTTCCAATAGATAATATAGATAGTTCCAAGAACAGTAGGAAGTGTCCAAGCAATGAGGTTTCCAATACTGAGGCCGGCAATAATAAATGCCGTTATAGAAGCGATTAAGGCACCTATCATTTTTACAATATGAGATAGTAGCCACCCGTTTTTGGTCTTCTGGGGATTTCTATAAAACTGAAAATCTTTTAAAGTTAGGAGAAGTCCAAATCCTCCAAAGAATACATATAATATACCCATAGTATTCGTTTTCAAAAAGGTATACAAACCAATGCCCAGCATTAGTATCGAAAAGAAAAGCATACTCCCTGAAATTACTTTGTCTACAACGTTGGCTTTAGTTTTTATCTTGAAAGCCAACGCACGATTACCAATTAAAACTAGATATACAGTGAACAAGCCTATTAGTAGCAAGAATAGATTTTCATGATTTGGCATCATGGCTATTGGCATAGAAATTACTGAGCTGCCAATCATGCCTATAGAAAATAACTTGCCTAATTTCTTATGTAAGGAGCTGCCTTTTTAAACAATGATACTTCCAATACCGGTAATCAATCCCACTCCTCCTAAGAAAGCGTGAATGTAAATGAGGATTTTTATTGTTTGTTCCATGGTAGTTGTATTGGTTATTAGAGTAAAACTCGGACAATACCATGGTTTTTAAAAGAAGATGTTTCCGAACTGTAGTTATTAGGGGTTGAATCGAAATTTGATTGATAATGTCAAATGTTGACTTTTATTGCTCCAGTAGCGCGTTAAGCTTCTCAACAGTCTCTCCCGGTAAATCCTTAAGGGTTTGAATGTGCTTTGTATTTGTTTTCCAAAAGGTTTTTGGTTCTTTAGCTAAATTGAAAATGGATTGTCCGCGCTCAAACGGCACAGCTCTATCTTCTTTACTATGGATGATTAACTTTGGAGTATTGTTGATATCCGAAATATCTCTAATGGCCAGATAATCTTGATTATATTCTGTGGAATCTTTAATGAAATTACGCATCAATAATCCCTGAAAATTATCTTCAATAAAGCTGTGG
Organism: Zobellia nedashkovskayae; assembly: GCF_015330125.1. NCBI lineage: Bacteria > Pseudomonadati > Bacteroidota > Flavobacteriia > Flavobacteriales > Flavobacteriaceae > Zobellia > Zobellia nedashkovskayae. The sequence goes on from NZ_JADDXR010000002.1 coordinate 2,393,076, forward strand.
GCAGATGCTAAAGAACCATCCAAAACCAAAACGTCTACTTTATCAGGGTTGTCTTTGGTAAGCTTAACGGCAACTTGGCCGCCTAAAGACATGCCGTATACTACGGTTTTGATACTGTCATTTTTAACATGCTTCAAAAAATCCGTGAATGCTTCTTCGGTATCTTTCATAATACCCTTGTAACCGGGTTTTCCTGTAGATTTTCCATACCCTCGCCAATCCGTAGAATATACCCTGAACCCATTATTTACTAAGGGTTTAATTAAATCTTTGTAAGTGCTGGTATTACCACTGTTTCCTCTAATCAAAAATATATTGGCTTTAGGTGCTGTTTTTGGATAGAAAAGATAGGTGTGAATGATAATAGAATCTTCTACTTTTAAGATACTCTCTGAATATTCTAAGTTGGTCATATTGCCAACTTCAGTATCAGGTCTGTAAAATAATGTTGATTCATCGTTAGTGATTAGAGCTTTTACATATCGGTCAGACTGATAAACATAAACCGTGTAAGCTGCTAATAGAATTAAAACAACAAGACCTATAATTTTTATTTTCTTCATTTAAATAAGCTTTGAATGCACCTTGCTAATAAATTAATGACGACTATTAGTAATAGATACATTAAATATTAATATCTATAGGTCTTGCATAAGGTGTTCTGTTCACTGGTAATTCCAGTTGCTCTAAAATAGCATCTAAATCGGCTATAGAATCCTCATCTATGATTTGAGTATTAATGGTCAGTTCTTCTAGTTTCGATTTCAATATATAATCTCCAGCAAATTTTTTGATTTGGGTAATTTCATTCAAATTCATTTTTTTAGTCTGAAATAAAAGGTTTTTACTGATAGTGCCATTTTCAATAGTCAAGTATTGTTTTTTGTTTTCATAAATATATTGGGCTAGGTACAAAATGAATATTACAAAATATGTATAATCAAACCATTGTCTTTTACTGCTGAAGAAAAGTGTCAATATTACTAGGACTCCCCAAGCAATAGATATAAAAAGGTTTACTCTTAATCTTTTCTTTTTGTACCGTATGTTCATTTTCTAGTTTAGCTTAATGCTTTACACATATCTTTATAAGACCGGAACTAAAATAAGTAAAATCTTATACATTGGTTTCCAATGTATTTAGGAATTGACACAAACTTGCTGCAATCCTGTAAGCACTTGATCAATTTGGAATAAGACTGTGGCGCATAAACTCTGTCAATACGGTAGTATTTAGAAAATCATTTTTCGGTTGGTAGGAGTAAAGGACTGATTGATTCAATATTTAATAGTAATTTTAAGTAGTATGCACTGTAGTAGACTTACAATTGATGACATGCTTATTTTTAAATAAAAAAAGGACTTCACTTAGAAGCCCTTTTTAAAAATGGTTATTGGGTTTTTGCAGAGGTGTTTATGAGGTGGTTGATACGGGTGGTTATATATAGCATTTCCCTAGCAATAGAGTTTGGTTCTGAAATGAATAGTTCAACGGAATCCTCATCTTGAATATTATGGGTTTGTTCAAGTACTATTTTAAATGGGTCATTTTTAGTTATAGGTAAGCTTTTTAAAGCTTTTGGGAAAGCAAGCCAACTGCCAGAGCCGTACTTAATTTTATATGTCATGGGATGTTCTCCTCTAACCTTTCTAGTTTTAAATCCGTAATCATTTAAAGAAGCAATACTTGATAAGGCCTTGATTTTAGGATTTATACCTGCTGATTGAATGTTGAACCTATCTTGGCGTCCGTAATAGAACAAGCCCGTTTTAAGCCAAATGGAAGCGAGTTGACTTAATTCTTGATTACTTTGGTCTATAAATACCACCAGAGTTTTTTTGTTATTGTTGGATTTCTTGAATAAACTATAAGCTACTTGGTCTAATAATAATAGCCTTTCGGCTGGGATTTCCTTTAGCGTAGTGCCAATGGTAACAATGGATTGTTCTACTTTATTGTTGAGGTTTTGAGCGGTTATGGTTTGCTGAAATAAAAGGAACAGCGCCACCATTGGGATGGTTGTTTTCATAAGGTTTCTGTTTTTAATTAATTTGTTCATTGCAATAAAACGATTAATAAAATTAAATTTTTTAAGTAAAAATCATAAAGAATTTAAATACTTAGTTTGCCTGTACAAAATGTTATCGTTGCATATTAATTGCAATATTACGATTAATAGGTATTCAATTACAAAATTTTGTAATTAAATCATTGGTTTCTAGGGCGATTTAACGTTTAGGTAATATTTGAAGTATATGCGGAGTAGTGAAAATTTAGATACTCAGCTGTTATGGAAAGAATCTTAAAAAGATACGGCTAATACTACGGTATTTCTTTATGAATACAATTTATAGGTTATCGATTGGTAAACATTAGCCATTATGAAATCTTACAGAAGGCACGATATAACTACGTTTCCGTCTATTTTTGCTATATTTACCCCATGCTCTCAAAAAAGACAAAATACGGGTTAAAGGCACTAGCTTACTTGGCTTCACAGGAAGACAAGCAGCCAGTACAAATATCTGAAATAGCCCAGGCAGAGAATATCTCTCAAAAGTTTTTGGAGAGTATCTTATTGTCACTTCGCAAGAGCGGATTTTTAGGATCTAAGAAAGGTAAGGGTGGTGGCTATTACTTAATTAAGGACCCAAAAGAGGTCTTAATGACAGATGTTATGCGTATTTTGGAAGGCCCTATAGCCATGGTTCCCTGTGTGAGTCTCAACTTCTACGAAAAATGTGCGGACTGCCCAGATGAGGCTACATGCTCTGTAAATAAGCTCATGCTTATGGTGCGCGATGCCAATTTAGAGGTGTACCGTAACAACACTTTGGCCGATTTAATAGTCTGATTTTCCAATCATCACCTGAATCTGGTGAAAAATCTTCAAAATTTATTGCTGTTTATTAATAATCTACTAAATCTATAGGGTAAAAGTAAATTCTTCTATTTTTAGCCGTCTAACACAATATAAATGTACTACATTTGTTTACTCTATTAGATTGATAGGGTAATAAGATTAACACGAAAATGATTGTAGATCAATTGATTTTAGATAAAGCAGCTTCCAAGAAAAAGTTTTCAGAAGACCAAAAATCTGAAAAGCCTGTGCGTAGTATCGCCAAAGCGGTGAGCTGGAGGGTTATAGGAACTCTAGATACATTAGTAGTTTCTTATTTGCTAACTAGTGAGGTGGCTATTGCGGCTTCTATTGCCTCCGTAGATTTTGTGACTAAGATGTTCTTATACTTCTTTCACGAGCGTTTATGGAATAAAATTAATTGGGGTAAATAAATAGGATATGAGTTTTTCAGAAAAAGAAATCCAAAAGCTTAACGAGCGTTTTAAAGAGGCAGACCCATCGGTTATTATTGATTGGGCTATTGAGAACTCCAAAAATGCGGTAGTTACTACCAACTTTAGACCTTACGAAGTTGCTATTTTAAATGCAGTAGCCGATGTTAAGAACGATATTCCAGTAATTTGGTGCGATACAGGTTATAATACGCCAAATACATATAAACATGCAGAAGAAATTATTGAGAAATTAGGTCTTCATATAGACTTGTATGTGCCTAAACAAACTAGCGCACATCGGGATAGTGTAATGGGAATACCTCAAATAGAGGACCCAAAGCATGCGGTTTTTACCGAACAGGTAAAATTAGAGCCTTTTAAAAGGGCTATGGCGGCGCACAAGCCAGATGTTTGGTTTACCAACTTAAGAAAAGGACAAACTGCTTTAAGAGATTCATTAGATATTTTGAGTGTAAGTAGAGACGGTGTTCTTAAGGTGAGTCCGTTTTATCATTGGAGCGATGCTCAGTTAGATACCTATTTGGAAGAAAGACAATTGCCTAACGAACATAAATATTTTGATCCAACAAAGGTTCTTGAGAATCGTGAATGTGGGTTACATACTTAAAAAGACATTCCGCTTTAAGCGAAAAAATAATAATAGAAGCATAGCAGTAGCGAACAATATATTCAAAAAATTATGAGCCAAGATACATCACACATCAACGCCTTAGAAAATGAGGCCATCTACATCTTTAGAGAAGTAGCTGCTCAATTTGAGAGACCGGTACTTTTATTTTCCGGAGGTAAAGATTCCATCACATTGGTGCGTTTGGCACAAAAGGCATTTTGGCCAGCTAAAATCCCTTTCCCTTTAATGCACATAGATACAGGTCATAACTTTCCTGAAACTATTGAGTTTAGAGATAGATTGGTAGAGGAGTTAGGTCTTGAGCTTATCGTAAGAAATGTTCAGGATTCTATTGATCAAGGTAAGGTTAAAGAAGAATCAGGTCGGTACTCAAGTAGAAACTCTTTGCAGACAACTACATTATTAGATGCTATTGAGGAATTCAAGTTTGATGCTTGTGTTGGTGGTGCTCGTAGAGATGAAGAAAAGGCAAGAGCAAAGGAGCGTATTTTTTCTGTACGTGATGATTTTGGTCAGTGGGATGAGCGTAACCAACGTCCAGAGCTTTTTGATATGTTAAACGGTCAGATAGAATTGGGTCAGAACGTACGTGTTTTTCCAATTTCTAACTGGACGGAGCTAGATGTTTGGTCTTATATTAAAGAAGAAGAGATTGAAATACCTTCTATCTACTTTGCACATAAACGTAAAGTATTCTTACGTGATGGTTTGATCTGGTCACATTCTGATTATGTATACCAAGAAGAAGACGAAGAGGTTTTAGAGCGTATGGTGCGTTTCCGTACTGTAGGTGATATGAGTTGTACTGCGGCTGTGTTTTCTGATGCTACCGATATTGAGTCTGTTGTAGAAGAGATTCGAGATTCTAGTATTTCTGAAAGAGGAGCCCGTATTGACGATAAAAGGTCAGAAGCGGCAATGGAGAAAAGAAAACAACAAGGGTACTTTTAGGATTCTCAAAAGAGAACTAGTTTAAAAAATTGATTAAAAATGCCAGGAGTATTATGCTCAGGGCCTACAGCCAAAGAAGATGGACGTATTAAAAATAGCAACAGCAGGTAGTGTAGATGACGGAAAAAGTACCTTGATCGGTAGAATTCTGTATGATACAAAATCATTGACTAGCGATAAGCTAGAAGCCATAGAAAAGACCAGTAAGAGTAAAGGGTATGACTACCTAGATTTCTCATTGGCCACAGATGGTCTAGTGGCCGAGCGTGAGCAAGGTATTACAATAGATGTAGCACACATCTATTTTTCAACTGCAAAGAAAAGTTACATTATAGCGGATACTCCCGGGCATGTAGAATACACACGTAACATGGTTACAGGTGCTTCTACTTCACAAGCAGCGATTATTTTAATCGATGCTAGAAAAGGAGTTATAGAGCAAACGAACCGTCACTTTTTTATCAATAACCTATTGCGCATTAAAGACGTGGTAGTGGCTATTAATAAAATGGACTTGGTAGATTATTCTGAGGAAACTTATAATGCTATTAAAGCCGATTTTCAGGAATTGATGGCAAAAAGGGATTACCAAGATCAGAAGATTACATTCATTCCTGTTAGCGCCCTTAAAGGTGATAACGTAGTGAATAAAACAGACAAGACACCTTGGTATACAGGCCCTACTTTGTTAGAGCATTTCGAAGCTTTAGACCGCAAAGATATTTTTAACGTAGGTACGCCACGTTTCCCAGTTCAGTATGTTATTCGTCCAAAGACAGAAGATTTTCATGATTTTAGAGGATTCGCTGGTAAAGTTTACGGTGGTGAACTAAGCGTTGGTGATGAGGTGGTAGCACTTCCGTCTCAGACAAGATCTAAAATTAAAGAGATTTATTTTCACGATAAGAAATACCAGACGGCTTCAAGAAGATCATCTGTAACGATAACTCTTGAAGATGAAATCAATATCAGTAGAGGAGATATGTTGGTAAAAGTTGACGAGATGCCTACTATAGAAAAGCAGTTTACGGCTACCATTTCTTGGATGGATTCAAATAAACTGACTACAGGTAAGAAATACGTTGTACAGCATGGTGTGAACAAAGTATTGGCCAAAGTAGATAACATTCACCACAAAATTAATCCAGATTATTCAGGTATTGATTCGGATGTAGATGGGTTGGGCATGAATGATATTGCTCAGGTAACCTTCAAATTAAACAAGCCTATTTTTTACGATAAGTTTAAAGATCACCGTACCAATGGTTCGTTCATCTTAATAGATACGCAGACCAATAGTACAGTAGGAGCAGGCTTCATAAGCTAAGAAGTGTCTCATTAAACTAAAAAGGCTAAGTCGTGTTGATTTAATCAGCTCTATAAAACCTATAGAAAAAATATACAATTAATAAATCTACCTATAAAAAGGTAAGAAACTAGAAGAGATACAGCATGCAGAGTTTCAGAACAGAAATAGAAAACCCGATAGTTGAGAAGGATATTTTGGCCCTAGAGGCTAAAATACGCCAGTTCAAAGAAGGTAATTTAGACGAAGAAAAGTTCCGCAGTTTGCGTTTGGCCAGAGGTGTTTACGGTCAGCGTCAGCCAGGGGTACAGATGATTCGTATTAAATTGCCGTACGGTAAGGTTACTTCTAAGCAGTTAAAGCGTATTAGTGATGTTTCTGATGAGTATTCTAGAGGTAGATTACATATTACTACACGTCAGGATATCCAAATTCATTATGTTGATCTAGACCGTACACCAGAACTTTGGGCGGAGTTGGAGAAAGATGATGTTACCATTCGTGAAGCTTGTGGTAATACGGTGCGTAACGTAACGGCTAGTGAAACTGCAGGTATTGATATAGATGAGCCATTTGATGTTTCGCCTTACGCACATGCACTTTTTGAATATTTCCTACGTAACCCGATCAGTCAAGAAATGGGGCGTAAGTTTAAGGTTTCTTTTTCTGCTAGTGATGCGGATACAGGTCTTTCATACATGCACGATCTTGGTTTTATCGCTAAAATACAAGATGGTGTAAAAGGTTTTAAAGTAATGTTAGCTGGTGGATTAGGTTCTCAGCCACGTCACGCCGAGCTGCTTTTTGAATTTCTTGCAGCAGATAAAATTATTCCTTTAATGGAAGGTGTGGTTCGTGTTTTTGACCGTTATGGCGAAAGAAAGAGTAGGGCCAAAGCAAGAATGAAGTTTTTGTTGAAAGACTTAGGTCTTGATGGATTTAAAGCTTTATTGGAAGAAGAGCAAAAAGCGATTCCTGTTCAAATATATCCTATTGATGAAGCTGCATATCCAAAAGTGGAGGTGGCTAAAGTTGATGCACCTCAAGTGGAAATAGAAGATACGGAAGCTTTTGAAATCTGGAAGTCAACAAATCTTATTCCTCAGAAACAAGAAGGTTATTCTGCAATTGGTATTAAAGTGCTTTTAGGAGATTTTTATACAGATAAAGCAAGATTGTTGGCGGATTTGGTAGAGCAATATGCTGCTGGCGAATTAAGATTGAGCTTGCGTCAAAATATATTGATTCCTTATGTAGCAAACGATTTGGTTCCTTTTTTCTATAATGAATTAAAGAAATTAGGTTTTGTTGAGGCCGGTTATAACAAAGCTATAGATATTACAGCTTGCCCGGGTACGGATACTTGTAACTTGGGTATTGCCAGTAGTACAGGTATTGCCGAGGAATTAGAAAGAATTATGAAAGTGGAGTATCCGCAGTACATCAGCAACCCTGATGTTGTAATTAAAATTAGCGGATGTATGAATGCCTGTGGTCAGCATAACATGGCCAATATCGGTTTTCAGGGAATGAGTGTTAGAACAAAGGATAAATTGGTAGCACCGGCACTTCAAGTATTGTTGGGTGGTGGTACCGATGGAAACGGTAACGGAAGATTTGCCGATAAAGTAGTGAAAGTACCTTCTAAAAGAGGTCCTCAAGCATTACGATTGATTTTGGACGATTACGACCAAAACGGAAACGGAAAGTCGTATGCTGATTATTACGAAGAGAAAGGTCAGATGTATTTTTATGATTTTCTGACGCCACTTTCTGACGTTGATAATCTTACTGCAGAAGATTTTATCGACTGGGGTAACACGGAACGTTATGAAAAAGCGATTGGTATTGGTGAGTGTGCCGGTGTGGTAATTGACCTTATTGCAACCTTACTTTTTGAAAGCGAAGAGAAAATACAGACAGCACAAGAGTCTTTTGACGAAAACAAATGGGCAGCAAGTATCTACCATTCGTATTCTTCAATGGTTAACTCTGCAAAAGCAATGTTGACTTCCGAGAAAGCGAAAGTGAACACGCATGCAAGTATCATTAAGGATTTTGATGAAAAATTTGTTGCCTCTGGCAGAATAGATTTAGGTCAAGGTTTTGAAGAACTTGTTTTAAAACTGAATAAGAACGAACCAACGGAAGCTTTTGCAAAAAGCTACTTAGAAGATGCCAAGGTATTTTTAAAAGCAGTTGAAAAGTTTAGACAACAAGAATTAGCAGAAGCTTAAGCATGAAATATACCAACCAAAATAATAACACTTTATCTAACGAGGGCGGTCGCTTTACGGTTGTAGGAGCAGGTCCTGGTGATGTTGAGCTCATAACGCTCAAGGCCATCAAGGCGCTTGCTAGTGCAGATGTAGTGTTATACGATGCGTTGGTGTCGGTTGAGCTGTTGGATTATGCCCCCAAAGCCGAACAGATTTTTGTAGGCAAAAGAAAAGGATGCTATGCATACCAACAAGAACAGATAAACGAATTGATTGTAGAGAGAGCTAAAACCAATGCACATGTGGTGCGTTTAAAAGGAGGAGATCCATTTGTATTTGGTCGTGGTGCCGAAGAAATGGAATACGCTGCAGCTCACGGGTTGCAAGTAGCCATGGTTCCTGGTATATCCTCATGTTTGTCGGTTCCTGCATCTCAAAATATTCCGGTTACTAAAAGAGGTGCTTCCGAAAGTTTCTGGGTGATTACCGGAACAACTAAAGAACATAAACTTTCAGGAGATGTGGCTTTAGCTGCAAAAAGTAATGCTACAGTCGTTATTTTGATGGGCATGTCCAAGCTATCGCAAATAGTGGAATTGTTCAAAACAGAAGGTAAATCTGAAACCCCAATTGCTATCGTACAAAACGGGACCAGGAAAGACGAAAGAATTACAGTAGGTACTATTGCTTCCATTGAAAATGATGTGGAAAAGCAACAATTGACCAATCCAGCAATAATTATAATAGGTGAAGTAGTAAAACACAGGGCGGGCATTTTATCCATTGCCCAGAATCAAGAATTACAGTTAAGTAAATAGTTATGATAAAAACAGATATTCTCATCATAGGCGCAGGCCCAACAGGTCTTTTTACAGTATTTGAAGCAGGCTTGTTGAAATTAAAATGCCATTTGATAGATGCATTACCACAAACAGGTGGGCAGTGTTCGGAAATATATCCAAAGAAACCGATTTATGATATCCCGGCTTTCCCGGAAATTCTTGCAGGAGATTTGGTAACGAACCTTATGGAGCAAATAAAACCATTTGAGGCGGGTTATACTTTGGGTGAGCGTGCTCAAACTTTGGATAAGCAAGAAGACGGTTCTTTTATCGTAACTACGAATAAAGGTACAAAGCATCACGCTCCTGTAGTTGTAATTGCTGGCGGACTTGGTTCTTTTGAACCTAGAAAACCACCTATTGAGAACATTACGGATTTTGAAGATAAAGGTGTTGCTTACATCATTAAAGACCCTGAAGTGTACAGAGACAAAAAAGTGGTTATTGCCGGTGGTGGCGATTCTGCTTTGGACTGGGCTATTTTCTTGGCCGATGTAGCTTCTGAAGTATCTTTGGTACACAGAAGAAATGAGTTTAGAGGAGCTTTGGATTCTGTTGAAAAAGCAGCAGAATTGGCAAAAGCAGGAAAAATAAAATTGTTCACCGAAGCTGAGGTGAAGAAACTATATGGCGATGATCATTTAGAGGCAGTTGTTGTTAAGCATAACGATGCCGAAAAAGGAGAGAGCTATGTTGAGGTAGATAGTTTTATTCCGTTATTCGGTCTTTCTCCAAAATTAGGGCCAATCGGTGATTGGGGTCTAGAGATTGAGAAAAATGCTATCAAGGTAAACAACGCTAAAGATTACCAAACAAACATACCGGGAGTTTTTGCTATTGGAGATGTAAATACATACGAAGGCAAATTAAAACTGATTTTATCAGGTTTCCATGAGGCTGCGGTAATGTGTCAGTTTGCGTATAAATTGATAAATCCAGGTAAAAGATACGTTATGAAATACACCACTGTAGGTGGAGTAGAAGGATTTGACGGTACAAAGAAAGAGGCCAAAAAAGAGGTCGTTCAAAGTATTTCTTAAGTAATTATTAGTGTTCATAATTAGTAAAAACCTTCTGTTATTCTAATATAACAGAAGGTTTTTGTGAAATATGTAGGGCCAAAAACAGCTAGGTTTCTTTGGTTTTGAACTAGATGTGGCGTTACTTTGCAAATCGTTCATTAAAATACGTGACTGTTATCAAGAAAGGCGGAGGGATTAGACCCTGTGAAACCTTGGCAACCCTTTTCTTATAAAGAAGGTGCTACATTCTATCCTACATATTTGTAGGACAGATAACAAAGAGAGGCAATTATATTTGTCCTTATTCCTTTGCTTGATAATTGTTTGTAGGTTGATTTTAAATAATGTTTTTGATGTTTTATATATCAAATTCAATTATAAATGAATGCTCAATTAGAAGGAGGAAAAGAAATGAAAAATATTCGAGAAATATTAAAGGAACGCATACTAGTGTTAGATGGTGCCATGGGTACGATGTTGCAACGCTATAAATTTACCGAGGAAGATTTTCGCGGTGAGCGTTTTAAGGATTGGAAATCTCCGGTACAGGGTAATAATGATTTATTATCCCTAACACAACCGGAAGCTATAGCAGAGGTGCATAGAAAGTACTTTGCTGCGGGAGCGGATATAGTTGAAACCAATACGTTTTCTAGTACAACAATCGCCATGGCAGATTACGGTATGGAAGAATTAGTGTACGACTTGAATTTTGAATCTGCGCGGATTGCTAAGGAAGTTGCAGATGAATTTACGGCCAAAGAACCTAATAAACCGCGCTTTGTTGTGGGAAGTTTAGGGCCTACTAATAAGACGGCAAGCATGTCTCCTGATGTTAATGATCCTGGTTATAGGGCTGTTTCTTTTGATGAGTTAAGAATTGCTTATAAACAACAAGTAGAAGCCTTGTTAGATGGCGGAGTAGATATGTTGATGGTGGAAACTATTTTTGACACATTGAATGCGAAAGCCGCATTATTTGCCATAGAAGAAGTAAAAGAAGAACGTAATATAGATGTGCCTATAATGGTAAGCGGGACAATAACAGATGCTTCTGGTAGAACCTTATCAGGACAGACGGCCGAAGCATTTTTGATTTCTGTTTCGCATATTCCAATTTTATCCGTTGGTTTTAATTGTGCATTAGGAGCAGACCAATTGGTGCCACATTTAGAAGTGTTGTCTACTAAAACGGAGCATGCTGTTTCAGCTCACCCTAATGCCGGTTTACCAAATGCTTTTGGAGAATATGATGAAACGCCGGAACAAATGGCGGCGCAGATAAAAGAATATGTAGAAAAAGGTTTGGTCAATATCGTTGGTGGATGCTGCGGTACTACACCGGAACATATTAAGGAAATTGCTGATTTGGTAAAAAAGTATGATCCAAGGTCGTTACCCGTTACCGGACAATAATTTTGTTGTTGCCAACCAAGTAAATAGCTGTAAAAAATAAATAAACGGATTCATCACGTATTATAAAAAATGATGAAGATACTATGAGTAATAACTCAAACATACCAGCAAGATATCTTAAACTTTCAGGTTTAGAACCTTTGGTACTCTCTGCTGAAAGCAATTTCGTGAATGTGGGAGAACGAACCAATGTTGCCGGTTCAAAGCGTTTTTTACGCCTCATTAAAGAACGAAAGTTCGAAGAAGCATTAGACGTTGCTAGAGATCAAGTAGAAGGTGGAGCCCAAATCATCGATATTAATATGGATGATGGTTTGATCGATGGTAAAGAAGCCATGGTCAAGTTTTTGAACCTGGTTATTGCTGAACCGGATATTTCTAGGGTGCCTATTATGATAGATAGCTCAAAATGGGATATTATTGAGGCAGGTCTTCAAGTGGTTCAGGGTAAGTGCGTGGTAAACTCCATCAGTTTAAAAGAAGGTGAAGAAGAATTTATCAATCACGCTAAATTAGTAAAGAGATACGGTGCAGCGGTTATTGTAATGGCGTTTGACGAAGTTGGTCAGGCCGATAATTATGATAGAAGAATTGAGATTTCTAAAAGATCTTATGATATACTAGTAGACCAAGTTGGTTTTGCACCGGAAGACATCATTTTTGACCTTAATATATTTCCTGTAGCAACAGGAATGGATGAGCATAAATTAAATGCCATCGATTTTATAAAAGCTACCAAATGGGTACGGGACAATTTGCCTCATGCTAGTATTAGTGGTGGGGTAAGTAATGTTTCGTTTTCGTTTAGGGGGAATAATCCCGTACGTGAGGCCATGCATTCTGTGTTCCTGTACCACGCTATTAAAGCAGGTATGAATATGGGTATTGTCAACCCAACCATGTTGGAGATTTATGATGACATTCCAAAGGATTTATTAGAGCGTGTAGAAGACGTAATTCTTAATCGTAGAGATGATGCTACGGAAAGGTTATTGGATTTTGCAGAATCTGTTGTGGGTAAGGCTAAAGAAAGCAAGGTAGATCTTTCATGGCGCGAGGAGCCTTTGCAGAATAGAATTACGAGAGCTTTAGTAAAAGGAGTAGATCAATTTATATTAGAAGATATTGAGGAGGCTCGTGTTGCAGCAGATAAGCCTATTGAGGTTATTGAAGGCAATTTAATGGCCGGTATGAACGTGGTAGGTGACCTTTTTGGAAGCGGAAAAATGTTTTTGCCGCAGGTGGTAAAATCGGCACGTGTAATGAAAAAAGCGGTTGCGTATTTGCTACCTTATATTGAAGAAGAAAAATTAAAAAACCCTCAGGTCGGAGACGATAAGGGGAATGGTAAGATTTTGATGGCCACTGTAAAAGGAGATGTTCATGATATTGGTAAAAATATTGTGAGCGTAGTTTTGGCCTGTAACAATTACGAAATTGTTGACTTAGGTGTCATGGTGCCACCAGAAAAAATAATTGCGGCGGCTATTGAGCATAATGTAGATGTAATTGGTCTTAGCGGACTTATTACACCTTCTCTTGATGAGATGGTGCATTTGGCTAAAGAGATGGAACGGAAGAACTTTAAACTGCCTTTGCTTATTGGTGGGGCAACTACCAGTAAGGCTCATACGGCAGTAAAAATCGATCCACAATATAGTGAGGCCGTTGTGCATGTAAACGATGCTTCAAGAGCGGTTACCGTAGTGGGTGATCTGTTGAAAAAAGAAACTTCGGCTACGTATAAAAAAACTATCAAAGAGGACTATGATGTTTTCAGAGAGAAGTTCTTGAGCCGTACTCAGAAGAAAGAATATAAAACTATTGAGGCCTCTAGGGATAATAGGTTTAAAATTGATTGGAACGCTACTGAAATTGTAAAGCCTAAGCAGTTAGGTATTCAAGTTATTGAAGAGGTAGACCTTGAAAAATTGGTTCCTTTTATAGATTGGACTCCATTTTTTAGAAGTTGGGAGCTACACGGTAAATATCCAGATATATTGTCGGATGAGATAGTTGGTGAACAGGCTACTGAGCTTTTTGCTGATGCAAAACAAATGTTGAATGATATTCTTAAGGGTAAGAAATTAACGGGCAAAGGGGTTTTTGGACTCTTTCCGGCCAATACCTTAGCCAATCATGATGACATTGAAGTAGATGTTGAGGATGGTCAGGAAACTAAAAAGTATACGTTTAGGACCTTACGCCAGCAATTAAAAAGACGTGAAGGTGTACCCGATTATGCCTTATCGGATTTTATTGCTCCAAAAGAAACGGGAAAGGAAGATTATGTAGGTTGTTTTTGTGTAACCACAGGTTTTGGTACCGATGAATTGGCCGATAAGTATCGCGAAAACTTAGATGATTACAATTCCATTTTAGTAAAAGCATTAAGTGATCGTTTGGCAGAAGCATTTGCTGAGTATTTGCACAAAGAGGTTAGGATTAAATATTGGGGCTACGCCGCTAATGAACATCTGAAAAATGACGAATTAATTGACGAAAAATACAAAGGTATTCGTCCTGCGCCAGGGTATCCGGCTTGTCCTGATCACCTAGAAAAGGTAACGCTTTGGGATATGCTTAAGGTAGAGGAACGAATAGGAGTAAAACTCACCGATAGTTTAGCCATGTGGCCTGCATCATCGGTTTCTGGATATTATTTTGGAAATGAGCAAGCTAGATATTTTGGTTTAGGTAAAATTAAGGAGGATCAAGTATCCGATTTTGCAGAAAGAAAAGGTATTACTCTGGAAAAGGCTACCAAGTGGTTGGCTCCCAATATTGCAGATGACTGATATGAAAAAATACATAGAGGTAAGCATGGGGAGTTTTAGGATTAGCCATGGTTATGACCAGAATAATAAGGAAATTGAGGAAAGAATTGTTGTAGAAGGTTTTTCTAAAAAGCTGGTAGCGGTGAATCGCATAAAATCGGTAAGCGAAAAATATATTTTGACCGATTATTTAGATGGCAGATGGATGTATTGGGAATACCTAGAAAGTTACGAAGAGGTGAAGCAAATGCTCACGGACGTATAATTAGTTTAAAGTAAAGAGAAGCGTTAGGGATAGCAGCGATATCTTTTTGAAGTCCATTTGGCTTTAAAAAATTTAGCGAATAGCCTGCTTGAACGCAATAAAATAGAGTAAAAATTAAATTTCCCATTTTAAAGGGCAGCATACATGAAAATAACGGACCACATAAAAAAAGCAAAGGACAAAACTTTATTTTCCTTTGAAATTATACCACCGGTTAAAGGGCACCAGATACAACAGCTTTACGATAACATTGATCCTTTAATGGAGTTCAATCCTCCGTTTATTGATGTGACTACTTCCCGTGAGGAGTACGTTTACTTGGAACGTGACGGATTGTTAGATAAAAAGCTGACACGTATGCGTCCTGGTACTGTGGGAATTTGTGCATCTATAAAACATAAGTATGATGTAGATACCGTGCCACACGTGCTTTGTGGTGGGTTTACGAAAGAGGAAACAGAGTATTTATTAGTGGATTGTCATTACTTAGGTATTGATAATATTATGGCATTGCGTGGTGATGCCATGAAAGATGAAAAATATTTTCAGCCAACAAAAGGCGGGCATGCTTATGCTGTAGACTTAGTAAAACAGGTACATGAATTAAACTGTGGTAATTATTTACACGATACGGTAGATAGTGATAATTGTGCAGATTTCTGTATTGGTGTGGCAGGATACCCTGAAAAACATTTGGAATCTCCTTCTTTAAAATCAGATTTAAGAAGACTGAAAGAAAAAGTAGATGCCGGTGCCGATTACGTAGTAACCCAGATGTTTTTTGATAACCAGAAGTATTTTGAGTTTGTAGACGCGGCCAAGAAAATGGGCATTACCATTCCTATTATACCGGGTATTAAGCCAATTGCAGTTAAAAGGCATTTGCAATTATTGCCACAGGTCTTTAGAATAGATTTGCCGCAGGACCTTATTGATGCTGTTGATGATTGCTCTTCTAACAAAGATGTGCGCAAGGTTGGAGTAGAATGGGCTATACAGCAGTCTAAAGAGTTGAAAGCTGCGGGCGTGCCCGTATTGCACTATTATTCAATGGGTAAATCTGATAATATTAAAGCGATTGCAGAGCAGCTTTTTTAGAAATACAAACGTTGTAAGAAAATATGGCCGAACCTTGGGTTTAAAATAACGAATAGTATTATTTTTGCGCTCCATGGGCCCAAGGGTGTTTTTATTTTTTCTGATGTGTGTTGGATATTGCTTTTCGCAAGAAACCGACAGACTTAACAGTTATACGTTTGAAGCGGACCAGTTTTACGGTTCCATTATCCTGCACAATCCGGATATTTCTCATTTAATTAAGGGTCACCCTGCGGGTCTTATATTGGCCTACAACAGAAAGACCTATGGTCTTGAAGAATGGCAACAGTTGTACAACTATCCAGACTTGGGAGGTTCCTTTATCTACCAAAACACCAACAGTTCTGTTCTGGGGGAGGCCTATGCTGTATATGCACATTTTAATTTTTACTTTTTAAAACGAAATCTTCAATTTAGAGTAGCGCAAGGTTTGGCATATATGACCAACCCTTATGACCGGGAGACCAATTTTAGGAACAATGCCTATGGTACTAGAATATTGAGCTCTAACTATGTAATGCTAAATTATCACAAAGAGAATATTTATAAGGGTCTAGGTTTTAAGGCCGGTATTTCTATTATGCATTTCTCAAATGCAAACGTAAAGGCACCTAATACCTCTACCAATACTTTTGCTTTTACTGCAGGATTGACATATACTTTAGAAGGTAAAGACACAGAATATATACTGCGAGAGAAGGTGAGGGTCACCGAGCCAATTAAATATAATCTTATTTTTAGAGCAGGAGTAAACCAAAGTGATAATATAGGTCATGGCCAGTATCCATTCTATATTTTCTCTGGTTATGCAGATAAGCGGTTAGGCCGTAGAAGTGCCATTCAGTTAGGTGCAGATGTTTTTTTTAGTAACTTTTTAAAGGAGCTCATAGAGTATCAAACCATTGCATTTCCAGAAAATAATATTGACCCAGATACCGATTTTAAACGGGTGGGCATCTTTGTAGGTCACGAACTTTTTATCAATAAACTTTCTATAGGAACCCAATTGGGTTACTATGTGTATTACCCTTTTGATTTTGAAGGAAAGGTATATAACCGTGTTAGTTTGAAACGTTATTTTGGAAAGAAAGTGTTTGGCGTTGTAAGCCTAAAGTCACATGGCGCTGCAGCGGAAGCTGTTGAATTTGGAATAGGCGTTAGATTGTAAAGTGGTACGAAATATGGTAAGAGAATTAAAAAACAGAGAAAGCAGAACCACACTTTTAGGTGTTGGTGCGGTTATGCGTATGTCTCGTTTTTTTGTAATGCTGTGTGGTATTGTTTTGTTCTTTTCGTGCAACGGAGAAAATGCTTCGGACTGTTTTCAGAATACGGGTGATATTGTTCGTGAAGAAGTCGCTGTTGATGATTTCACCAAGATTACGGTTTTTGAAAACGTTACGTTAATCGTAAAACAGGGAGCAGTACAGAAGGTTGAAATTGAGACCGGAAGTGTATTACGAAACGAAGTTACTGCAGAGGTTGTAGATGGACGTTTGCTTTTACGGGATACCAATGATTGCAATTACTTTAGAGATTATGGTGTTACAAAAATCTATGTAACCTCACCTAATATTACCGAGATACGTAGTAGTACAGGCTGGCCCATTACGAGTGATGGTGTCTTGGGATATTCACGGTTAACACTCTTGTCAGAAAGTTTTGCCGATCCAGAAGCGCAAACTACAGATGGGGAATTTGATTTAGAAGTAGACACTGAAACCTTGAGCGTAGTGGTGAATGGTATAGCTTATTTTAAATTGAAAGGTGCTACAGATAACTTAAGCTTGACTGTAGCAGCGGGAGACTCGCGAATTGATGCTGCAGATTTATTAGCTCAAAACGTGACACTAAATCACAGAGGCTCAAATGATATGTTCGTTAACCCGCAGCAGTCTATAAAAGGTGTAATTCGTGGAGTTGGTGATGTTTTTAGTTCAAACCAACCTGCGGAAGTTGATGTGGAAGAGTTGTATAAAGGGCGATTGGTGTTTGAGTAATTTCTTCTTAGCCAAAAGTTCTGTAAGTGAAATTGGTATGCGCACAGATGCAATCTGTAACTTTGCCCTGATCAAAAAGCGATATGAATCCGATTCTAAAATATATTAAAAACCTACTCGCAAAAAAGCACATTCTAGGTGATGAACCTTCACTGAACGGATTGGTTGCTGCCGATGTTCTTTTAACGGGCTTGGTCAAAGATGAAAAAGTTCCGGGGTTGGCAATTACCGTTTTAAAAAACGGAGAGCGTTACTTTCAAAAAGGATATGGGTTTGAAGATATGGAAAAGAAAACTTCCATAAATACTCAAACTTCGGTTTTTAGAATTGCCAGTGTTTCAAAACCTATTTCGGCTGCTGCCTTAGCACATATGGTAGCAGAAGGATTAATAGATTTGGATGCTTCTTTTTATACATATGTTCCGTATTACCCAAAAAAGAAAAACGACTTTACTATTCGTCAATTGGCAAGCCATACTGCGGGAATAAGAGGGTATAGAGGTACTGAGTATGGGCTTAATAAACCATATTCTATTAAGGAGAGTATTGAGCTTTTTAAGGATGATGAACTCCTTTTTAAACCGGGAACGGACTATCTCTACAATAGTTTTGACTGGGTTCTGATTTCTTTGGCAATGCAGGAGGCGAGCGGAGTGCCATTTGAAGAATATGTTAAAATGAAAGTCTTGCAGCCGTTGGGAATGGACCATACGTTTTGGCCTGACTTGTACTACGCTCAGTCTGGTCAACAAGAGGAACAACAATCAAATTCTGAATTAATTGAAGAATCAGGTCAAATTCAATTCAGTTTTGATGAGCAAGATGAGGAGCCTACTCCAGAAGCGCAGTCCATTTCTCATGAGAACAATGCAGCGTCAGCTCGATCGCAGTCGAGAGCAAGCGATGTGGTGACTTTCTACTCCAAAAACAGATTAGGATTTAGGAAGGCTATCCCCGTAGATAATTTCTACAAATTGGCGGGTGGTGGTTTTCTTTCTACAACAGAGGATATAGCCAAATTTGGGCAAGCTTATCTTGATGGTCAAGTTTTGAATAGTGCACTGCAAAACGAGTTTCTTACGGCTCAAAAGGTTAATGGTGCTTCTGTTTATTACGGTTTAGGGTGGCAAGTGAGTGAAGATTCAAAAGGAAGGCCTTTTTACGGTCATGTGGGTAATGGTGTTGGCGGGTACTCTAATTTCTTTGTATATCCTAAGGAACAAATGGTATTCTCTATTCTAACCAACTGTACAAATCCTAAAATCCAACCTGAACTAGATGAAATTATAAGCCATCTTATTTCTTCTGATGAAGCTATTCAGTAAGTTTTGGACTGGATTTTAATTCTAATACGTAAATAATTGATTCATCTGCTTTTCTCAGAGTTAAAGGGTTGACTACTGTGTTCAAATGATTTAGCTTTATAAAAAAAAGCTATGAAAAATTTAAAATTAATCATTTTAACTCTTGGATGCGGGCTTTTTGCCTTGACTATGACAGCACAGGAAATAACTTCATTCTCAGGAATGTGGGGTCCTGAATTTTATCAAGACAAAGATAAATTGACCTGGAAAGAAATTGACAAAATAATGTCCGAGAGCCAAGTCGCGCAAGTGAACTGGGAAAAATCCAAGAAACAAATGTTTGGAGGTATGATAGCCGGAGCTGCAAATTTTGGAACGGCAATTTGGTTCTTAGTGAATGAGAACGACCATAAGAGTGTAGTCGCACCTGCAATTGCTTTTGGAGGAACGGCAATCATTGGTTCTATTTTCTTTCACCATGCCATGAAAAACAAAAAAGAAGCAATATTGAACTATAATGATAGTGTTGGTAACGGAACTTCGTTCCGGATGGTGCCTGCTGTTAATGAAAATGGAGTAGGATTGGCTTTGAAGTTTTAATCAAACTCATCATATTCAAAAAACCTGAAGTCAATTTATGACTTCAGGTTTTTTTTGTTTAGATGTAAGTTCTGCTAAGAAGCTTTTAATATTTTTGGTGATAATGATAACGCTTATAAATATGATACAGCAAAGAAATGTTAGGTATTTCTTTTAATAAAAGGGTTCTGCAAGGAGCTTACTAAAAGTTTAGCGTAGTGCTCCATTAAAAATAAGAGATAAAGTAATATTGTATTTTTTTAACGAGTATGAGAACTATGGAATTCAAAATTAGGCCATAGTCTGACTGCGAGTTAGATATAAAATTGAAAAAAATGTGCTCTATCAGTTTATTTTTAAATTTAATTGTTACTTTAGCCGAAGTTTAAGTGTGTTATGACAAAGCAATTCTTTTTTAGCGGTTTTTATTTTTACTTCTTTTTTAAGAGAGGTATGGGACTGTTGTAAAATATTGCATGATATAAACAAATTAAAGTCCCGTGTAAAACGGGACTTTTTTTGTTCAATATCTATTCGGAATATCAGTTTAAAAATTTGTCATCACCAAGAAGAAAGTCAGTTATGAAATTAAAAGTAGCCATTCAGGGAATTAAGGGATCTAACCACCATCAAGTGGCTCGAGAGTATTTTGACGATAATGTGGATATGGTTGAATGCATGTCTTTTGATTTCTTGGTGGACCAACTACTGAAAAAAACGGCAGATATAGGAGTAATGGCTATTGAGAATTCCATAGCAGGCTCAATCATTCCCAATTACGCACTAGTTTATCATAAAGACTTACATATTGTAGGGGAGCATTACCTAAACATCCATCACAATTTGATGGTTTTAAAGGGGCAAAAAATATCCGATATAGAAGAGGTTCGTTCACACCCAATGGCATTACTGCAATGCAAGGAATTTTTTGGTGATTATCCGCATATTAAAATGGTGGAAGATGTAGATACGGCCGAAACTGCAAAGCGTATTCAGGACCAACAATTGACACATATTGCAGCAATAGCACCGGAAGTCGCGGCCAGTTTATATGATTTGGACATCGTAGCGGACAACATACAGACCATTCAAAATAATGCAACCCGTTTTATCATTGTAAAAACAAAAAATAAGGAGCTTCCAAAAGAGGAAATTAACAAAGCTTCGGTACGCTTCGTAACAGACCATAAACGCGGAAGTCTTGCGGCTGTGCTTAATGTCATGAGCGATTGCAGATTGAATTTGACAAAAATACAGTCGTTGCCCATAATAGAGACACCATGGAAGTATGCGTTTTTTGTGGACGTAACTTTTGAAGATTACAACAATTTTGACAAGGCAAAAGCACTGTTGAACATCATGGCTGAAGACTTTAAGGTATTGGGTGAATATAAAAATGCTAGAATATGATACGGACGGCTAATCGTTTACATACAGTTGAAGAATATTACTTCTCAAAGAAGCTTAGAGAGGTACGTGGTTTGATTGCCGAAGGAAGACCTGTTATCAATATGGGTATCGGTAGTCCTGACTTGGCTCCATCTGAATCAATAATTAAAAGCATTCAAGATGCCGTTTTAGAAAGTGGCGCGCATCAATACCAAAGTTATCAAGGTCTACCTGAATTACGTGAGGCCGTAGCTGACTTTTATAACTTAAAATTTGGAGTTACGCTAGATGCATCTACGGAGATTTTACCATTAATGGGCTCCAAAGAAGGTATTATGCATATTAGTATGGCTTTTTTAAATGAAGGCGATATAGCTTTAATTCCTAATCCAGGATACCCAACATATACGTCGGTTACAAAATTGGTAGGCGCAGAGGCTAAATATTATAACCTGACTGCAGAAAGCGGATGGTTCCCAGATTTGGAAGAATTACAAGAGCATGATTTAACTAAGGTGAAAATTATGTGGACGAGCTACCCACACATGCCAACTGGAGCAACGGCCACAAAGGCCCAGTTTAAAAAGTTGGTTGCTTTTGCGAAAAAGAATGATATTCTTTTGGTGAACGATAACCCGTACAGTTTTGTGCTGAATGATTCGCCAGCCAGTATTTTGGCTGTTGATGGGGCAAAAGATGTAGCGTTGGAGCTTAATTCTTTAAGTAAAACCTTTAACATGGCCGGTTGGCGTGTAGGTATGGTTTTAGGTAGTGCAGAACATATTAATGCGGTACTAAAGGTAAAAAGCAACATGGATTCCGGTATGTTTTACGGAATACAAAAAGGAGCCATTGAGGCACTGAAAAGTGGTCAAGAGTGGTTTGATAAGTTGAATGAGCTATATAGTTCTAGGAGAGCATTAATGTACCAATTAGCGGACAAGTTAAATTGTACGTACGATGCTGATGCTGTTGGGATGTTTATTTGGGCAAAATTGCCGGAAGGAAGCAAATCTGCCGAAGAATTTATAGATGAGGTATTGTATGAAAAGAATCTTTTCATTACGCCAGGAACTATTTTCGGAAGTAATGGCGAAGGATATATTCGTTTCTCATTATGTGTGACAGAAGATAAAATTAAAGAAGCAATTAGTCGGTTTTAGACAGGCGAATTATAGTTGATAAAATGAACGTTTTTATAATTGGTGTTGGGTTAATAGGCGGTTCTTTCGCAAAGGACATCAAACGTCTACGTCCAGAGAGCAAAATTTACGGGGTAGATACAAGTGCTTCGCATATAAAGGAAGCATTAGATTTAGGTGTAATAGATTTAGAATCGAGTTATGCAGACTTGGGTCTTGCAGATATGGTTATTGTGAGTATTCCTGTAGATGTAATGATTACAGAGCTTCCAAAAATATTGGATGCAGTAAATGATAATTGCGTGGTTTTTGATGGTGGATCTACAAAAAGTTTGATTTGTAAAACATTAGATTCACATCCAAAGCGCAGAAATTATTTAGCAGCGCATCCTATTGCGGGTACCGAGCATTCAGGTCCCACGGCAGCTATTGAAAATTTATATGTAGGTAAGACCAATATTATTTGCGAGGTAGAAAAAACGGCTTTTAAACTTCAAGAAAGGGCTCTAGAGCTTTTTCAAGAGATAGGAATGCGTATTCGTTATATGAATCCAGAAGCACATGATAAGCACATTGCATACGTGTCTCATTTGTCACACATCAGCTCTTTTATGTTGGGAAAGACCGTAATTGATAAAGAGAGAAATGAACGTGATATTTTTGACATGGCGGGCAGTGGTTTTGAGAGCACGGTTAGGTTAGCAAAGAGTTCACCGGCCATGTGGACGCCTATTTTTGAACAGAATAAAGAGAATGTGGTCGAAACTTTGACCGAATATATACAAAACCTACAGGAGTTTAAACACCTGCTGGAAAAAGGAGATTACACGGGAATTTTTAACGAAATGAACGACACTAATAAAATAAAGGAAATTTTAAACGGAATACCACTAAACAAGAAGTAATGGAGAATTCAAAAGAAATGAGAACATGGTTGGATGATATGGGTTTAGACCATCCACTAGTAATAGCAGGGCCATGTAGTGCTGAAACCGAGGAACAAGTGTTGCGTATTGCGCACGAGTTAAAAGATACCGATGTAAATTACTACAGAGCGGGTATCTGGAAACCAAGAACACGACCAGGTAACTTTGAAGGTGTTGGCGCACTTGGTTTAAAGTGGTTGCAAAAAGTTAAGGCAGAGACAGGTTTGAAAACGGCAACAGAAGTTGCTAACCGCGCGCATGTAGAGTTGGCATTAGAGCACGATGTAGATTTGTTGTGGGTTGGCGCACGTTCAACTGTGAGTCCATTTATCATGCAAGAATTAGCAGATGCCTTAGAAGGTACTGATAAGATTGTATTGGTGAAAAATCCGGTTAACCCAGATTTAGCTTTATGGTTAGGTGGTATAGAGCGTTTACATACCGCTGGAATCAAAAAATTAGGAGCTATTCATAGGGGTTTCTCTACCTATGAGAAAACAAAGTACAGAAACATTCCTGAATGGCAATTGGCTATTGAGTTTCAAAATAAATTTCCTGATTTACCATTGATTAGTGATCCTTCACATATTACCGGTAATCGCGACATGATTTTTGATGTTTCGCAAACTGCATTAGATTTAAACTTTGATGGTTTAATGATCGAGACTCATTTTGACCCTGACAATGCTTGGAGTGATGCTGCTCAGCAAGTAACACCAGCAAAATTGGTGCAAATCATGAGGGATCTAAAAATCAGAAAAGAAACTGATAGTGAAGCAGAATACAATGCTAAGTTGAGCAATTTAAGAGCTCAGATAGATATTCTTGATAATCAGTTGATCGAGGCTATGGGCAAACGTATGAAAGTTTCAGATGGTATTGGTGAGTTGAAAAAACAAAAGAACGTAGCAGTGCTACAATCTAACCGATGGAACCAAATTCTTGGTGCTATGATTCTTGAAGGGGAATCAAAAGGATTGAGCGAAGAATTTATTCTTAAGATGTTTAAGGCCATTCACCAAGAATCTATCAATCATCAAGAGAAGATTGTAAACGGCTAGTATTAGTTATATACACATTTATTAAACACGGCTTATCTTTTGATGAGCCGTGTTTTTTTATGGAGGAATATGATTTTTTCGATTTAAATATACTTCAATGAAACTATTTTAGAAATGTTATTGGGAGTTTACGGGAACTAGATGAAATCAACAAAACCTTATAACAACCTAATGAAGGCCATGTTTAGCATAAAAAAGCGTTATTTTGCACTCTACTTGAAAACCAAGTAACTGCATGAAAGGAATCGTATATAAATCTACTGGGAGTTGGTATACCGTAAAAGCACAAGATGGTGAATATTACGAATGCCGTATTAAGGGAAAATTCAGGATTCAGGGTATAAAAAGTACGAATCCTATTGCAGTTGGCGACACAGTGGCGTTTGAGATAGAACAATTAGGTGATGCTACTGTAGGAACCATTCATAGCATTGATGACCGTAAGAATTACATCATTCGGAAATCCGTAAACCTTTCAAAACAAACGCATATTATTGCGGCCAACTTAGATCAAGTATTTTTGCTTGTTACTTTAAATAACCCAACAACCCACACTGTTTTTATTGACCGTTTCTTGGCTACTGCCGAAGCTTATGATATTCCTGCTGTTTTACTATTTAACAAAGTAGATAGCTACGCTATTGAAGAGTTGGCAGAGATTAAGTACTTGGCAGAGCTGTATAGAAAAATAGGTTATACCTGTGTTGGTATTTCGGCGAAGTCCGGTAAAAATGTAGACAAGGTAAAAGAAATGATGCTTGGTAAAACAAGTATGTTTGCAGGTCATTCGGGTGCAGGTAAATCTACATTAGTGAACACCCTAGAGCCTAAACTTGACATAAAAACTAAGGAAATTTCTGGGCAACATCTGCAAGGTCAACATACTACAACGTTTGCCGAAATGTTTGATTTAGATTTTGGTGCTCGTATTATAGATACACCGGGTATTAAAGGTTTTGGTATCGTTGATATGAAAAAGGAGGAAATAGGAGATTACTTTCCTGAATTCTTCAAACTCAAAGGGAATTGTAAGTTTAATAACTGCTTACATATAGACGAACCCAAATGTGCGGTAAAAGATGCGTTGGAGAATGATGAAGTAGCTTGGAGCCGTTACCGAAGTTATGTGCAAATGATAACCGGCGATGATGAGAATTACAGGGTTGATATTCATGACGTTAAAAAATAGCATTTAGAAGAATTAGAAATACCAGATTAAGAGCAATGCGAGCCATTATTCAGCGAGTTTCAAGAGCCAGTGTAACAGTAGACGGCAAAATAATTTCAGAAATACAAAACGGACTTCTAATATTACTGGGCATTGAAGATGCAGACGGTCAAGAAGATATTGAATGGCTATCTCGCAAAATCGTAAATCTTAGAATATTTAGTGATGCTGATGGTGTCATGAACGAATCGCTTATGAATAATGGGGGAGATGCCATTGTTGTAAGTCAGTTTACATTGCATGCCGCTGTTAAAAAAGGCAATAGACCCTCGTATATAAAAGCATCAAAACCTGATATTGCTATTCCTTTATATGAAAAGTTTATAGCGCAGGTAGAAATAGATTTAGGCAAGAAAATCGGTACCGGTATTTTTGGAGCAGATATGAAGATAGATTTGTTAAACGATGGCCCGGTTACTATTGCAATAGATACAAAAAACAGGGAATAACGTCGTTTCGTCGATTTTTTTCTTCGCTTTGTAAGAAAAATATGTGTTTTACGTTGGATTTTCACAACCAAAACCAATCAATGCGACTATCGTTATTATTCTCTCTACTATTCTTGAGCTCTCTTTCCTATGCGCAAGAATTAAAATACAATTCCCTTTTTATTAATAAAGTTTTAACGGAAAACGCAAATGCCGTTGTTCGTCTAGATCAATTAGATGTTGAGATTCTGTCTCAACAAAAAATGACCGTTAAAAACAAACAGGTTATTACGGTGTTAAATAAACTAGGCAATCGTAATGCTCGAACTGGTCTGGGATATGATAGTTCAAAGAAAATAAAGAGCATGAATATCGTGGTCTACGATGCAGTTGGCAACGAGATTGAAAAAATCAAGAAAAAGGATTTTAAAGACGTAAATGCCGTAGATGGTTTTTCACTGTATATTGACTATCGCAAACTGTACTATAATTACACTCCTATAAGTTATCCATACACTATAGAATTTAATTATGAATACGAAACATCTGATACCGGGTCTATTCCCTCTTGGTATTTTTTAAGCGGATTTACAGTAAGTGTTGAAAAAAGTCATTATTCTATAGTTTATGCGGATGCAGGTCAAAAACCCGTAATTTATGAAAAAAATCTAGAGAGTTTAGAATTTGATAAAAAGGAAACAAATAATTCTATAACCTACACGGCCCAAACTATTCCGGCTATGAAAAGGGAAGGTATGAGTCCGTCTTTTGAGAAAATCAGTCCTAAGTTAATGGCTCGGATACCTAATTTTCATTATAAAGGATTTGATGCATCTATTAGTAACTGGAAGGATATGGGGTCTTGGGTGGATAATAACCTTTTATCAGGTAGAGATGAACTTAGTCCGCAAACTGTAGCAAAAGCGAAGGCGTTGGTTTTGGGGGTAGATGATGATCTTGAAAAAGCGAAAATCATTTATAAATACGTTCAGGATAATACAAGATACATTAGCGTCCAAATTGGTATTGGCGGCCTACAGCCCATTTCGGCAATTGAGGTAGATAAAGTAAAGTATGGTGATTGCAAAGGTCTTTCTAACTATACTAAAGCACTTTTAAAAGAAGTGGGGGTTACATCCTATTACGCTGTCGTGCAAGCCGGAGGAGATAAAGTTGATTTTGAAGATGATTTTGCTGATTTAGCCCAGGGCAATCATATTATTTTAGCCATCCCATATAATGAAACTTACTACTGGGTAGATTGTACATCCCAGATTCTCCCGTTTGGATATATTGGGACTTTTACAGACGATAGAAAAGTGATGATTGTAAAACCCGAGGGAGGCGACATCGTAACAACCACGGCTTACGTTAATGAAGATAATTATCAATCTATTATGGCATCATATGAATTAAAGCCTGATGGTAGTATTTCCGGCAAAACACATCTTGTGACAAAAGGAAGCCAGTATAACGCGCATTTTAGGTTAAAGGAAAAAATGGATGAGGATATTGTAAAGCAGTTTAAGAGTAGGTGGAGTTCCATTAACAACCTAGCTGTTGCAAACTATCATTTTGATAACAATACAAACGATGTAGTC
This sequence comes from Zobellia nedashkovskayae, assembly GCF_015330125.1. Taxonomy (NCBI): domain Bacteria; kingdom Pseudomonadati; phylum Bacteroidota; class Flavobacteriia; order Flavobacteriales; family Flavobacteriaceae; genus Zobellia; species Zobellia nedashkovskayae. The sequence goes on from NZ_JADDXR010000002.1 coordinate 2,420,583, forward strand.
TTTACTGAAGACATTTCCCTTAGTGCATCAAACTATGCTTCAATTAGTGGAGATAGAATTCTATTTACCGCAAATGCGTTTAATAATCAAAATGTTGTACCTGATCGTTATCGTAATAGAAAATTGCCTTTTGAAATTCAAAGAGGTTTTTTAGATGAAGATATTTTTACAATACAACTTCCTACAGGGTACATAGTAGAGGCGCTGCCAAACGCTAAGGAAATTGAAAATGAATTTGGCACGTATTCCGTAAGTTTTGAGCAGAATACAGATAATCATTCTGTGAAATTAAAAAGAAGATTTTTGCTTAAAAAAGGGTATTACCCAAAGGATAAATATAAAGAATATCGCGATTTTAGAAAAGAAATTGCAAGTGCGGATAACGCACAGATTGTTCTTCTTAAAAAATAACCAAACCTCTTTACTTAAAAAACCAATTCGTATGATACAATTTCGAACAACCGCTTTGTTGGTTCTTCTAACCATTTCATTTTCTGGAAACGCACAGGATTTTAAATTCGGAAAAGTTTCCGAAGAAGAGATAAAGGAAACCTTTAATCCTAGTGATTCTTCTGCTGCTGCTACTGTGTTGTATAGAAGTAAGGAAATTAGATTTAAATATAGTAGTGGCACTGGATTTAATGTGGTTACAGAAGTATTTGAGAGAATTAAAATCTATGATAAAGCAGGGTTTGATTATGCCACGGTATCTCAGTCGTTATACAGAAATAATAATGATATAGAAACTGTTTCTGGGTTAAAAGCATACACCTATTCATGGAAGAATGGTAAAATTGAAAAGAGCAAAATGGAAAAATCCGCTGTTTTCACTACTGAATTGAATAAATATAGAAATGAAGAAAAATTTACACTTCCAAATGTAAAAGAAGGTTGTGTAATTGAGTATCAATATAGAATAACATCGCCCTTCTATTATTCAATAGATGAAATTGCACTTCAATATGACATACCTATAAAACAGCAAGAAATCAGTATTTCAGCTCCAGAGTATTTTGTTTTTAAACCAAACATGAAAGGATATCTAGCGGTGAATCCAAAGTATAGTACAAAGTCTGATAAAATAAATTTCACAAATAAATCTAGAACTACAAGTGGAGGAGGATGGGGAGCAACATCTACAGAATACTCAAATCAAAGTATAGATTATAAAGTAAATACTACAGATTATAATATGACCAACGTACCTGCTTTAAATGAGGAGCCTTACGTGAACGATATGGATAATTATAGAAGTTCGGTAAACTATGAACTTCAGTATGTAAAATTTCCTCAGCAACTACAGGAAAATTATACCACCACATGGGAAGATGTAATTAAGAAAATATATAAAAGTGATGGTTTTGGAGGGCAATTAAAATCTACAAAATATTTTAAAGATGACCTCGAAATTTTACGGGGTAAAACATCGACTGAGACTGAATTGATGGGGGCTATCTTCTCACATGTGCAGGGGCGCATGAATTGGAATAATATATACGGATATTATGTAGATAAAGGAGTTAAAACTGCTTATAAGGAGCGAACTGGAAATATAGCAGACATCAATCTTATATTAACCGCAATGCTCCAAGGAGCTGGCCTGAACGCTAACCCTGTATTGGTAAGTACAAGAAATCATGGGGTGCCAATGTCTCCCACTAGAGAAGGTTTTAACTACGTAATTGCTTCGGTTGAAATGGATGGAAATTTACTATTGTTAGATGCAACCAACAAGTATGCTAGACCTAATTTATTACCCACACGAGCGCTAAACTGGTACGGAAAGAAGATTCAAAAAGATGGGTCTTCAGTTTCCGTAAATCTTTTTCCTTACAACCTTTCTGAGGAAAGTGTACAATTAAGTGTTAGGTTAAAAGAAAATGGGAGTATAGAGGGTAAGCAAAGGCATACTAATAAAGACTATAATGCCTATTTGTTCAGAAATAAATATGCAAATAGTGTTGAAGATGATTACCTAGAGAAATTGGAAAACAAAAACCATGGAATGGAAATATCTGATTACTCTATTAAAAATAAAGACGGTAAAGGTAAGCCTATATTAGAGAGTTATAGTTTTTCTTTAGACAATCAAGCAGACGTTGTGGGGGATAAAATATACTTTTCACCTTTGTTTCATCTTACGATGAACGAAAACCCTTTTAAACTGGAAGAAAGAGAATATCCAATAGATTTTACATTTCCTTGGCGAGAGAAATATATAGTGAACATTACCATTCCTGAAGGTTACGAAGTCACATCTTTACCGGAAAATGAGAATTTGACAATGGTTGATAAAATAGGAGGATTTCAATATCAGATTCTTGATAATGGAACGACATTACAACTTAGGGTTGATGTTAAGATAAACCAAGCGGTGATACCTGCAAACTACTATAATGGCTTAAAAGAATTGTTTAAAAATATCGTTGAAAAACAAACAGAAAAAGTAGTTTTATCAAAAATTACTTCTAATGGAACTACAGAAAGCTCAGGAAAGGGTAGATAACTGGATCAAAGAGCACGGCGTTCGTTATTTTAACGAACTTACTAATATGGCACAACTTACGGAAGAAGTAGGTGAGGTGGCTCGTATTATTGCGCGTAGGTATGGTGAGCAGAGTGAAAAAGAGTCGGACAAGAATAAAGATCTTGGAGAAGAATTAGCCGATGTTCTTTTTGTTACGCTCTGTTTGGCTAATCAAACAGGTGTAGACCTTCAAGATGCTTTTGACAAAAAACTCGATTTGAAAACAAAACGAGATCATGACCGTCATCACAATAATGAAAAGCTTAAATAGTGCTATATTTGGCAACTTGAATTTTACCCTGTCTACATTAGGGTAGAGAGGTAGATTTGGAAGCAAATCTACCTATTTTAAGAATCTATTAAAGAGAACAGCTTTTGAAACTACACCTATCCGCTCCGTCAAACAAATTACTACATAATAACATTCAGATTACTGGCTCAAAAAGTGAGTCTAACCGGTCTTTGTTGTTGCAAGCGTTGTACCCGAATATTAGCATAGAAAACCTTTCAAATTCTGATGATGCCGAGGTTATGCAAAAGGGACTTAAGATAGAGAACGGCGTAGTAGATATTCATCATGCTGGTACCGCAATGCGTTTTCTTACTGGTTATTTTGCTTCGCAAGAAGGAAAAGAAGTAACCCTTACAGGGTCACAACGTATGACCGAAAGGCCTGTAAAGGTTTTGGTGGAAGCGTTACAGAATTTAGGTGCTGAAATTTCGTATGAAAAAAATGATGGATATCCTCCAATTCGTATAAAAGGTAAGAAACTGGTAAAAAGCCAAGTAAGCCTTCCTGCTAATATTAGTAGCCAATATATTTCTTCTCTTTTGTTGATTGCTCCAAGCCTTCAAAATGGTTTAGAATTGGAACTGGTGGGCAAGATTACCTCTGTTCCTTATATAAAAATGACATTGGCTCTTTTATCTCAAATAGGTGTTGAAAATTCATTTGAAGGAAACACGATTAAGGTCTCTCCAAAACCAAGTGTTGAGAATGTTAATTTGGTGGTTGAGTCTGATTGGAGTTCTGCTTCTTACTATTATAGTATTGTAGCTTTGAGTGAGGTGGGGAGTAAAATTACTTTATCCGCATATAAAAATAATAGCCTCCAAGGGGATAGCGCGCTTCAGGAGTTATATACCGAATTTGGCGTAGAGACCCAATTCAAAGGAAATAGTGTAATTCTTAGAAAAACTGAAAACCCGAAAGAGCAAAAGGTTCAATTTGATTTGAGCAACGCGCCTGATATTGCCCAAACCATAGCTGTTACATGTTTTGGTTTGGGAATGGAGTGTCATTTGACGGGACTTCATACCCTTAAAATTAAAGAAACTGATCGCCTGGAAGCATTACATACAGAACTTTCAAAACTTGGTGCGAACATTACGGTTACGGACAAAGAGCTGACATTAAGTTTATCTGATACAATGCATACGGATATTGCTATAGATACCTACAATGATCATAGAATGGCAATGGCATTTGCTCCTTTGGCAATGAAAGTGCCGTTGTTTGTTAATGATGCAGGAGTAGTTTCAAAATCGTACCCAGATTTTTGGAAAGATTTAGAGAAATTGGGGTTTGTGTCTAAATCTGTATAAGTATTTGCAATTCAAGTTCTTGCGGGTATAATTTTGCTTTTTTGTAATTAGTTGGTTAATTAATTGACGATGGTAAAAAGGTATGTGTCAATATAATCGGTGTTTTACTTGACAACCCCTATCCGCACATCGTATATTTGCAACCGCAAAACTCTTAACTAAATTTCATAGATGAAACTATCGCACTTCCATTTTGAATTACCTGATAATTTATTGGCCGAGTACCCTGCTGAAAACAGGGATGAGTCCAAACTAATGGTTATTCACCGTGAAACCGGAAAAATAGAACATAAAATGTTCAAAGACCTTATCAATTATTTTGATGAAGGCGATGTAATGGTTTTGAATAACACCAAGGTTTTTCCTGCTCGTTTATACGGGAATAAGGAGAAAACTGGTGCAAGAATCGAAGTGTTTTTACTGCGTGAATTAAACGAGGAACAACGTCTTTGGGATGTTCTTGTTGATCCAGCCCGTAAAATACGTATCGGTAACAAATTGTACTTTGGAGAAGATGAGACGTTAGTAGCTGAGGTTATTGATAATACAACATCTAGAGGTAGAACATTGCGTTTTCTTTATGATGGTTCGTATATCGATTTTAGAAGAAAACTTCGTGAATTAGGTCAAACTCCGTTGCCAAAATATATCAAGAGAGATGTAGAGCCGGAAGATGAGGACCGTTACCAAACTATATATGCAAAGCATGAAGGAGCTGTTGCAGCACCAACTGCAGGTCTTCACTTCTCAAAGCACTTATTAAAGCGCCTTGAGATTAAAGGAGTTGATTTTGCAGAAGTAACGCTTCACGTTGGTTTAGGTACTTTCAATCCTGTTGAAGTTGAAGATTTGTCTAAGCACAAAATGGATAGCGAAGAGCTTTTTATTGATGAGAAAGCTACGGAGATAGTTAATAATGCACAGAAAAAGAAAAAACGTATTTGTGCTGTAGGTACTACAGTAATGCGTGGACTTGAAAGTGCGGTTTCTTCTCAACATACATTGAATACTTTTGATGGTTGGACAAATAAGTTTGTCTTTCCTCCATACGAATTCAGTATTGCTAACTGTATGGTTACTAATTTTCACTTGCCAAAATCAACTTTGTTGATGATGGTATCTGCTTTCATAGGTCATGATTTGATGAAGAAAGCATACAAAGAGGCAATTTTAGAGCAGTACAAGTTCTATTCTTATGGTGATGCAATGCTAATTATCTAGTTTTACCAAACTGGTAAAAACATAAATTTTAAAACCCTTCTTTATATTTTATTGAAAAGTATAGAAGGGTTTTTAGCTTCTAAAATGTGAAGGCACAAAAAAAGGACATACGGGCACTTACTAAAGAACAATTACGCGATTTCTTTGTTTCTAATGGAGACAAGGCTTTTCGTGGTAATCAGGTGTATGAATGGCTGTGGCAGAAAGCGGCTCATTCTTTTGAGGGGATGACTAACCTCTCAAAAGAGACTAGAGATATGCTAGAAGCTAATTTTGTGATCAACCACATTAAGGTAGATTTAATGCAGCGCAGCAGTGATGGCACGATTAAAAATGCCGTTCGTTTGCATGATGATTTAGTGGTGGAATCGGTTCTTATTCCAACTAAAACCAGAACTACGGCTTGTGTATCTAGTCAAGTTGGTTGTAGTCTTGATTGCCGGTTTTGTGCAACATCGCGTTTAAAACGTATGCGTAATCTAAATCCTGATGAAATATACGATCAGGTGGTTGCCATAGATAATGAGAGTCGCCTGTATTTTGATAAACCTTTGAGCAATATTGTTTTTATGGGTATGGGCGAGCCGCTCATGAATTATAACAATGTATTAAAAGCCATAGACAAGATTACTTCTCCGGAAGGCTTAGGTATGTCTCCTAAGCGTATTACCGTTTCTACATCTGGCGTACCCAAGATGATACGTAAAATGGCAGACGATGAAGTGAAATTTAAACTGGCGGTTTCGTTACATTCTGCTATTGATGAGATTCGTACGTCAATTATGCCTTTCAACGCTACTTTTACTTTAGCAGATTTGCGAGAAGCATTGGAATATTGGTATTCCAAAACAAAAAGTAGGATTACCTATGAGTATGTGGTTTGGGAGGGAATTAATGATTCTCAGTCTGATGTGGATGCCTTAGTGAGCTTCTGTAAATTTGCGCCTTCAAAAGTTAATCTTATTGAGTACAATCCTATAGATGATGGTGAGTTTCAACAGGCCTCAAATAGTGCAATAGATATGTACGTGAATACCTTGGAAAGAAACGGTATTGTAGTAACTGTAAGAAGGTCACGAGGTAAAGATATTGATGCAGCTTGTGGTCAGTTGGCCAATAAGCAATAAGCAATAGGCAATTCAAATTCTTGTACTTATATTTCTGCTTCAATTAGTACATATTTCTTACATTGAAATTTATATAGGTATAACTTTTATGCTTTTTGTGATTACTGATGTGAGCATACGATGTACTCTTTTCTTTTTACCTAAATTTATGCGCTTAAAATAGGTAGCAAACAAAACTTGAATTTTTGAAAATAGTATCGCAAATTAAGGAGCCTGTAAATCACGAAATGGAAATTTTCGAGGAAAAGTTCCGTGAGGCGATGTCTTCAAAAGTTGCGCTACTGAACCGCATAACCTATTACATTGTAAACCGAAAAGGTAAGCAAATGCGGCCCATGTTCGTATTTCTTACGGCAAAGATGCTCAACAATGGTGAGGTTAACGAGCGTACCTATCGTGGTGCATCGGTAATAGAGCTCATTCATACAGCTACTTTGGTGCATGATGATGTAGTTGATGAAAGCAATAAGCGCCGGGGCTTTTTCTCTATAAACGCCCTATGGAAAAATAAGATTGCTGTTTTGGTGGGTGATTACCTATTGTCAAAAGGACTTTTGCTGTCTATAGATAATGAAGATTTTGATCTTCTTAAAATTATATCCGTTGCAGTACGCGAAATGAGTGAGGGCGAATTGCTGCAAATTGAAAAAGCAAGACGTTTGGATATTACCGAAGATGTGTATTACAACATCATCCGTCAAAAGACCGCCACCTTAATTGCTGCGTGCTGTAGTTTGGGAGCTTGTTCAGTTCAACCACAATCATCAGATGTGGAAACCTTTAGAAAGTTTGGTGAGCTTTGTGGGATGGCTTTTCAGATAAAAGATGACCTCTTTGATTATGGGGAAGAGAAAATAGGAAAACCTACAGGAATAGATATTAAAGAGCAAAAAATGACCTTGCCTTTAATACATACACTTAATGTTTGTTCAAAATCAGATAAAAAGTGGCTTATCAATTCGGTGAAAAACCACAATAAAGATAAGAAGCGAGTTAAAGAAGTTATTGCTTTTGTAAAGGATAATGGAGGCTTAGATTATGCTGTTCAAAAAATGCTGCATTTTAAGGAAGAGGCGTTAAAAATACTATCTACTTATCCAAAATCAACCTATAGAGATTCACTTGAATTAATGGTGAACTACGTGGTGGACCGAAAAAAGTAATTTCATTATCCTTTAGTTTTTATTGACTTCAAAATATCAGTAAAAAAAACCTCCGTTAAAATACCATGATTGAGGGATTCTACGAAGGCTTAATTTTTCTAATAAATAATCACACTTTATAACAACTCAAAAGAAACAGATAAGTAATACATTTTCTTTTGTTCTGAGTTTCCGTAGTACATAGATTCTGCTATTTTCTGTGGATTCGTATCGTTAATGTATATAGCTTCTCCAATTTTTCTTCCAATTTTTTGTGCAATAGCGGTCGCTTTAACTTTGGCATCGTCAAAAGCTAGTTTTGCGTATTCAGCCATTTGCTCGTCGCTCAATTGAGCTTCAAGATTTGTGTCTGAACGGGTAACGCCAATAGCTTTTACATTAAGAAATTTCTCCATTTCTTCTATAGACTTCGTTTTGAACTCATAAACGGTACCTTCTTTTTCGTAACCGATAAGCGCATAATAAAGAGGCATTTCTTTAAGCTGTTCCTTCTTTATACCTGCTTTGGCCAAATTTTCAATATATCTATTTTTTACTTCTTCAATATTCATGGTCTGTGCATCGTAATACACATTATTAAGGCTTACAATCATTTTGCTGGAATATTCAGGGGAAATACTATACTCGTAAGCGCCATTAACGTTAATGTTATTTTTAGAATTATTTTGGGCAAAGGCCATAAATGAGAATACCATTAATATTATACTTGTTATTACTTTTTTCATGATGTTATTTTTATAAAGTTGTTGATTTAATTGTTTAACGGTTTTAGTGAATAGAAACTTATGCTACAGAGAATAAAAAAGAAGCAATAATCATCCAGCTTCCTACAGCTATGCCCAATAGTCCTAGTTTTCCTTGTTTAGGAGCAATTGTTTCTCGTAGCTCTTCCGCTCTAACTCGTGCCGCTGCATTATTGGATAAGAAAAATTTATTGATTAGACCTGAGCCTAACATGAAACCCAATCCTGCAGAAACTAGATTACCTGCTAAAAAAGTAATCCACCAAACTGGTGATGTACTTAACCATCCTAAGTTTAAAATGGCCGTAATGATACCCCAGACGCCCCAAAAGCAGAATATAATGCCAATCCAGCCTTGGTAGGGTTCTACTTTTTCCAAGAGTTCTTTTGCGTTTGGTTTTTTCGATAATAATAAAGATGGTACAGCTACGATACTTAATAAGACTAATGCAATTCCCCAGATCATAATTTTGTTTTTTAAGTTTGTAATAGGGTTAAAAATCTATGGTACAAAGTTGAGATAATGAATCCTGGTAAAATTCCCTTTCGCTAGCGAAAATGATATCCCTGAAAATAGGGGGTAACAAGATAGGGTTGTTGTTTAAATATGGATTGATAGAGCCTGTATTCATTTGGATAAAGCAATCGCTTCACAGGAGGTAATATTAGTTTTATTCAAAATTTCTAATATGAAAAAAATACTTTTACTTTTATTGGTCTGTAGTTCTTTTGTTGCTTGCAAAGAAGAAACGAAGGTTTCAAAGGAGGAAAAAAAAGAATTAGCGAATAGCGGCCCTACAACAGTAAAAACAGCCATAGGGTCTTTAGAGCTAGTGGCGCCTTTCTCATCTAAATCTGTCACGAAGGAGAGCAAAGTAATAGGTTGGCCAGAAGACAAAATACCAGTTGCGCCTGAAGGTTTCGTAGTAACAAGATTTGCGGATGATTTGAAACATCCACGGTGGACATATATCGCACCTAATGATGATATATTTGTAGCGGAAGCAGATACGAAGAACAGCGCCAATCAAATTACATTGCTCCGGGATTCAGATGAAGATGGTATCGTTGATAATCGCTATCTTTTTAAAGAGGGTCTCAACCAGAATTTTGGTATGTTGGTAATTGATGATTTTTTCTACATAGCAAATACGGATGGGCTATATCGTTATCCTTATAAGGAAGGTCAAACAAAACTTAGAGGCGATGGGGAGAAAATAGTGGAACTCTCGGCTAGTGGTTATAATAATCACTGGACTCGTAATATAATTACCAATAAGGACCGAGATAAAATTTATATTTCTGTTGGCTCGGCTAGCAACGTGGGTGAACAAGGAATGGAGAAAGAAGAGCGACGAGCCAATATTCTTGAAGTCAATTTAGATGGAACGGGAGAAATCGTTTATGCAGATGGATTGAGGAATCCAGTTGGTATGGATTGGAACCCAGTGACAGAAGAATTATGGACAGCAGTAAACGAGCGGGATAAAATAGGAGATAACCTAGTGCCAGATTATATCACAAGTGTTAAGAAAGGTGGTTGGTATGGTTGGCCATATAGCTATTATGGTAGTATAAATGATCCACGCTGGCAAGATGACCCACACCAAGATCTGGTAGATAAGGCAATTATTCCGGATGTTCCAGTGGGTAGCCATACCGCTTCTTTAGGTTTAACTTTTTATAAAGCAAATCAGTTTCCTGAAAAATATAGTAATGGGGCGTTTGTGGGTCAACATGGTTCTTGGAACAGAGCTCAGTTTTCTGGTTATAAGGTGGTTTTTGTGCCTTTTATTGATGGCAAGCCTCAAGCGCCAAAAGATTTTCTTTCTGGTTTTATTGCAAATGAGGAGGCTGGTGAGGTGTATGGAAGGCCTGTGTGTGTTGCGGTGGCAACAGATGGTTCTCTTCTGGTAAATGATGATGATAGCGGGATAATTTGGAGAATTAAAGCTAATTAGATAAATCCTAATTTTTAAATGTGGAATAGTGTCTTATCTTTAGACACTATTTTTATTTTTAACTGATTTGATTTCAAAAAACACAATTGATAAAGTTTACGAGACCGCCCGTTTAGAGGAGGTTATTGGCGATTTTGTACAATTGAAAAAATCAGGGTCTAACTTTAAGGGACTTAGTCCTTTTTCTGATGAACGATCACCAAGTTTTATGGTGTCTCCCGTAAAGCAGATTTGGAAAGATTTTAGTAGTGGAAAAGGGGGTAACGTGGTAGCGTTTTTAATGGAACATGAGCACTTTACTTATCCTGAGGCTATAAAGTACTTGGCTAAAAAGTATAATATTGAAATAGAGGAGACCGAGCGTACTGATGAGCAAAAGCAAGAAGCAGATGAGCGTGAAAGTATGTATCTGGTTTCGGAATTCGCCCAAAAGCATTTTGCTCAAATGCTTTGGGATACGGAATTAGGCAAGGCCATTGGGCTTAGCTATTTTAAGGAGAGAGGTTTTACTGAAGAGATTATAAAAAAATTTAATCTTGGATATTGTCTGGATCAATGGGATGGTTTTACCAAGGCGGCTTTGGATAACGGGTATAAATTAAAGTACCTGCAGCAAACAGGCCTTACAATCGTTAAAGAAGACGCTCAGAACCCAAATAACCCTAAGACGTTCGATCGTTTTAAAGGGCGGGTAATGTTTCCTATACACTCTATGAGTGGTAGAGTATTGGGTTTTGGAGGCCGTATTCTTGGAAATGATAAAAAGGCAGCCAAATATCTGAATTCTCCAGAAAGCGATATTTACCATAAGAGCAAGGTGCTTTACGGAATCTATCATGCCAAACAGTCTATAGCCAAAGAGGATAATTGCTATTTGGTGGAAGGCTACACAGATGTTATTCAGTTTTATCAAAGGGGAATCCATAATGTAGTTTCATCTAGTGGTACGGCATTGACACCTGATCAAATTCGCTTGATAAATAGGTTAACCAAAAACATCACTGTTCTTTTTGATGGCGACGCAGCGGGTCTACGGGCATCTTTACGTGGTATAGATTTGATTTTGGAGCAAGGAATGAACGTAAAGGTCTGTACTTTTCCAGAAGGGGAGGATCCAGATAGTTTTGCCAAGAATAATGCCCTAGAAGATGTACAGCTCTACTTAGAGGAAAAGTCACAGGATTTTATACAGTTTAAAGCGGGGCTTTTGGCTCAAGAAGCAGCCAACGACCCTATAAAGAGAGCGGATACGGTTAGGGATATCATACAGAGTATTTCAAAAATACCGGATGCCATAAAGCGGGAAATCTATATTCAGGAGTGTGCCAATATCATGAAGGTATCGGAAGGTGTGCTATTCAGTACACTGGCACAGATGGGTAAAAAAGAATCTTCGGATGCTTCTAAAAATCAAAAACCAGAGCAAAAAGCCTTTGATGTAGTTAAGAACGAAGCTCCGCAGGAAAAAGTAGATGTACAATATTTGTTGGAGCGCAAGATTATAGAGTTATTATTGTTGTACGGAGGTGAAAAGGAAGAATTTGAAGATTTGGTACTGAAAGAAAGTGAATCGGGTGATTTGGTGTTGGAACCGGAATCTGTTGAAGCTAAAGTTTACGAAAAGATTTATTTAGATCTTCAGGATGATGAGATTGAATTGGCCAATGAACAGTTTCGGCAGATTTATTCTAAACTTATTGAGGCATTGAATCAAGAGGCAGACTTTACTATAAGTAAATTTCTGAGTGGCCTTGATCAACAGTTGGTATCCGAAATTTCTTCAATCTTAATGGAGGAAGAAAAATATACATTACATAGTTGGGAACGGAAAGATATCTATCCTAAAAAAAAGGAAGTAGGGGTAGCGCAGTTGGTAAGCGAGACTATTTTGACCTTACGTTGTTTTCTCATTAAAAAGCGCATGACCGCTTTGCAAGATAATACCAAAGAAAGCGTAGAAGACCATAGGGAAACCCTAGAGGAAATCATGAACTATTTACAGCTCAATAAGCTGCTCAATAAGAAATTGAATCGAGTATTTTCTTAACTATAACTTCGTGAACATTAAAAATTAGGCACAAAAAAACCCTAACGGAAATCATCAGGGTTTGTACGTGTTACGAATGTAAACTTTTTAATAAAGTTCTAGTGCTTTTGCTTGTTGCAAAAGATCTACCATGTTGTCTACGTTCAATTTCTTCATCAAACGAGCCTTGTAGGTGCTCACTGTTTTTTCGTTTAAGTTCAAACCGATGGCAACATCTTTGTTACGCTTTCCGCTGGCTAATAACTTAAGTACTTCAACCTCACGAGTAGAAAGTTTTCTAAAGAACCTTCTTGGTTTCTGGGTACCTTCATCAAAAGCTAAACGTTGCGCAAGTTCATTTGTAATGAACATATTGCCTTCGCTTACTTTTTTAACTGCTGTTATGATGTAGTCTATGTCTGAAGCTTTTGAAAGATATCCAAAGGCACCTGCGCGAATTGTACTTAGTGCATATACGTCTTCAGATTGACCGCTATACATTAATACTCTAACACTTGGGTACTCTTTTTTGATTTTTCGCAGCGTGGCGATTCCGTTGATTTCCGGAATGTCCATCTCCAGCATTACTACATCAGGATTTACACTCTCCAATTTCTCGAAGAGTTCAGAAGTGGTGGCTACCGCACCCACCATTTCAAATCCATTAGCAGATTCAAGAACATTTGTCACTCCCATTCTAATAATAGGATGGTTGTCTGCAATCAATACTTTAATCATGTTGATAGTTTTAATCTAGATTATAAACGTTAATCGTACGTCTAAAATACTGACATGCAATGTAAGGTTTAAAAATCTAATTCTTTAAACAAAACTGGTGTTTTTTTCACTAAATAGGCCTGTTTTATGAATTTATTCGATTAGATTACCGTATTTACGGATTAATTGCTAAAAAAGCCTGTGCGGAATTTCGCAAACAGGTATCGGATTCATCTTGTGCTTATTAGCTGTATTAAGTTTTGTGTAAATAAGAAAGACTTCCTTCTCTCTGTCAGTAAAATCGCTTACATTTTTACCTTTATCTTGCATTTCCATAGCCCATTCCAACTCAGGGTAGCTAGCTCCTATCTGATCTTCATCAGTCCTGTCGTCTCCCCATAGTCCATCTGTGGGAGCTGCCTTTTGAATATCCATATTGATATTCAAATAGTTGGCTATTTCATAAACTTGAGTCTTCAAAAGATCGGCAATTGGACTTAAATCTACGCCTCCATCTCCATATTTGGTGTAAAATCCTACGCCGAAATCTTCTACCTTATTTCCTGTTCCGGCCACTAAATAGCCTTCTAAAGCAGCAAAATAATAAAGGGTGGTCATCCGTAAGCGTGCCCTGGTATTTGCCAAGGACATGAAACGCTCTTCCTCATTCTCTACTGCAGGAAGGGTAGCTATAAGGCTGTCAAATACGGGAGTAAGGTTAACTGGCTGTCTTTTGACCTTGTCAAAATTGGTCTGTAGCCAATCAATATGCTTAGAAGCACGAGACGCTTGGTTCTCAGCTTGGTGTATGGGCATCTCCAGGCACATAAGCTCAAGACCGGTTTTGGCGCATAGTGTAGAAGTAACCGCAGAGTCTATTCCTCCGGATATTCCTATGACAAAACCCTTCATATTTGCATTTACTGCATATTCTTTTAACCAGTTTACTATGTAATCTACTACCTTTTCTGTCTGCATAGGATGTTCATTATGTCTAGATCGACTAACTTTGTGAGCTTAAAAATAACGTCTTGCGGTTAAATATTGAAATGTATCGGAAATTACTTTGCAATTATGTCCCTGTTTTTGCCATTTTTATAATTTCAGTCTTGTTTTTAGGTTGTAATGAGAGTCCAAAGGTCTCTGAAGATGTCAAGAAGATAAATGTAGAACTACTAGTAGATAGGTTCGATTCTGAGTTTGCTGCTGCAACTCCAGAGAGTCTCCCTGCTTTAAAGGGTAAATATCCATATCTGTTCCCAGTACAATATGCAGATAGTATTTGGGTAGCTAAAATGAAAGATACCATTCAGATAGAACTCTTATCTGAAGTAGAAAAAAAGTTTTCGGATTTTTCCCAAGAAGAAGAATCTTTGGAACTTTTATTCAAACATATTAAATATTACTATCCACAGTTTGATACTCCCAAGGTGGTTACGGTAATTTCGGATGTGGACTATAGCAATCGTATAATCTTAACAGATACCCTTCTTCTTATTGGGTTGGATAATTATTTGGGTCCTGAACATCGTTTTTATCACGACATTCAAAATTATATAAGTGCAGATTTAGATAGTCAATATCTGGCTGTTGATGTGGCAAGTGCCTTTGCTAAAAAGGTAGTGCCTAGGCCTCGAGAACGTACATTTCTTGCGCAGCTTATTTATTATGGAAAAGAATTGTATTTGAAAGATAAATTACTGCCATTAGCGACGGATGCTCAAAAAATAAATTATTCAGAAGACCAATTTTTATGGGCTGAAGCCAATGAACAGGCTATTTGGCGTAATTTTATTGAGAGTGAGTATTTATACAGTACAGAAAATACTTTGGGTAGACGATTTCTAGATCCGGCCCCATTTTCTAAATTTGGATTAGAGTTGGATAATGAATCACCCGGACGTATAGGTCGCTATGTAGGATGGCAGATTGTACGTTCTTTTATGGATAAGAATGAGGTAACGTTACAACAAATGTTGAACTTGCCAGCAGAGGAAATATTTAAAAAATCAAATTACAAACCAAGAAAATAATATGTCAAAACTTCATACTTCAGAAATAACGTTAAGGGTAGGTTTAGATGAGAATCAAGTACCTGAAGAGCTTACGTGGTCTGCACAAGATGGCGGTATAGAGAATGAAAAGGCAAAAGCTATGCTTTTATCTGTTTGGGATAGTAAAAATCAAGAGTCGCTTAAAATTGACCTTTGGACAAAAGATATGCCTGTTGATGAAATGAAATTGTTTTTTCATCAGACTTTGGTTTCGTTGTCAGATACTTTCATGAAAGCCACTCAAGACGAGAAAATGACGGCTACTATGAAAGATTTCTGTGCATACTTTGCTGAAAAACTAGATTTAAAATAATACCTATTGTTAGTTGGTCATAGGCACTTCCATCAAAAGGATTTTTGAGTTTTCATTGTAAGTGATGTCAATTTTATCAGTATCTTCAATACCAAGGCCATCCCTTTTTTCTAGCGCAATACCGTTCACGGTACTTTTTCCTTCCAATAGAAAAATGTAAACTCCGTTGGCGGTATCTTTTAGAGTGTAGGTGCTTGCTTCGTCTTTATCAAACTCTCCTAAGCTAAACCAAGAGTTTTGATGAATCCAAATACCTTCGTCATCTGTATTGGGAGAAACAATTTGCTGTAAGTTGTTCTTTAGACTGCCCTGAGCTAGAGTAATCTGATCATAACGAGGGGTAACATTAACCTTGTTAGGAAGAATCCAAATCTGCAGGAACTTTACCTGTTGGTTGTGGCTTTTGTTCTTTTCGCTATGTTGTATCCCATTTCCTGCGCTCATGGCCTGTATATCGCCTTGGCGAATAACCGTTGTGTTTCCCATGTCATCTTTGTGCTCTAGGTCACCTTCTAAGGGAATGGAGATGATTTCCATATTGCTATGTCCGTGGGTGCCAAAACCCATGCCTGCAGCTACCTCGTCATCATTTAAAACTCGTAATACACCAAAACTCATCCGGTCTGGATTATTATAACTGCCAAAGCTGAAAGTGTGATAGCTGTTAAGCCAGCCATGGTTGGCATGACCTCTGGTATCTGCTTTGTGGAGTGTAGTGCGCATAAGGGTTATAGGGTTAAGTTTATAAATGTTCTATTTTGGAGATTGTCCTGTTTTAAATAGAGTAATGGTATAATCCAGTAATTCTATGCCACCATAATCCCCGTGTCCTGGAATAACGATTTTAAGGTCTGGATAAGCTGTTTTTATTTTTGCAATAGTCTTACTCCATTCTCCAACATTCGCATCGCCAAGATAGCCTTTGGTGGCGTTGAGCGATTTAACGGGGCAGCCTCCAAAGAGTAAATGCTCATTGGGTATATAACTTACAATATTATCTTTAGTATGTGCTTCTCCAAAATGCCTATTGAATATTTTTTGATTTCCTAGAGTCAGTTCATTTTCTGTGTCAAAGCCAATTTGTGGGACTGGATTTCCTTCATTTTTGGCGAGCTCTATGGTTGCATTGTTTGCATAGGAATGAATATTTAGTTCATTAAAAGCTTCTATGCCCCCAAGGCAATCATCATGAAAGTGATTCACAACCACTGCTTTTATGTTATGATGCTTAGTTTTTGTAATCCACTGTATCAGTTCATTTGATGTTTCGGTGTCGGTAGGGGTGTCAAAAACTATAGCTTCACCGTCATTCATATAAACAAGTCCATTGCAAGCTACCTTTCCATAGTCGTTTGTAGATAAATAGGAGATGTGAATAAAGCTATTTTTGGAAACAGGAATTATTTTTAAGGTTTCGCTACTGTAAGTTGTTTGAGTTTTATGTGACTTACAGTTTAGCAATATGAAAGCGCAGAACAAAATTGATATGGGCAATTTGTAGGTCATATTTCATGCTCTTTTTAGTTATATAAATATATAGTTTTAACTTACAATAATGAAAGATTCAAATATTCAAAAACTCATTTTTATTTATAATGCAGATTCAGGTTTAAAAAATGCATTGTTGGATAGTGCTCATAAGATTTTGAGTCCAAGTACCTATGATTGTAAGCTGTGCGATATAACTTTTGGAGTTTTTACGGAAGATAAAGTTTGGAAAAAATTTAGAGAGGAAACCAATCTAGAAATGGAGTTTCTTCATAAAGATGAATATAAGAAGCAGTATGCCTCTAAATTTGGGAATAAGTATACTTTTCCTATAATTCTGGCTCAGGTAGATAACGATTTGCAAGTTTTTGTAGGTACGAAGGAAATGAATAATCTTGAGGATGCAGAATCGCTAACGAAAATTATTCAGGAAAGAACAAAAGCTTAAATCTTAGTGGCTTTGAAAAAGTCGGTATTGATGTTGTCTATGAAGTTCAATACATCATCACGGCCATAGCCTTTGGATGAGGAGGTGATAAAGTAAGAAGGAGCTTCCTCCCAAACACCGTCTAATAACTCCGCAATGTATTTGTTTACATTTTCTTCTATTACTTTTGGCTTTATTTTATCTGCCTTGGTAAAAATAATAGAGAACGGAATGTTGTTTTCGCCCATCCACTCCATAAACTCCAGGTCTATTTTTTGAGGCTCGTGACGGATATCCACTAAAATAAAAGCGCAAACCAATTGCTCACGTTTTACAAAATAATCAGTTATATATTTCTGAAAAGTACTTTTACTCTTTTTGGAAACTCGGGCGTAACCATAGCCAGGTAAATCTACCAGAAACCAATTTTCATTGATTTTAAAGTGATTGATTAATTGTGTTTTTCCAGGGCGACCAGAGGTCTTTGCTAGGCTTTTTCTTTCGGTAAGACTATTGATCAATGAAGATTTACCTACGTTAGAACGACCAATAAAGGCGTATTCTGGTAGGGGCTCGTTGGGGCATCTTGCCACATCGGTATTACTGATTATAAATTTTGCCGATTTAATGTGCACCTTGTAAATTTATTTTAAGAAGCTTGTAGTTGCGGTGGTTAAAATCCTCGTTTGGTTAACCAACCGTCTAAAATTTCGTTGAACTTATCCGGGTTTTCCATCATAGGGGCATGGCCACATTTATCGATCCAGAACAAGTCAGAATCAGGTAGTAGCTCATGAAAAAGGTCTGCAACATCAGGTGGTGTAACTGTATCGTTTTTCCCCCAAATAATACATATTGGCGTATTCATTTTAGGAAGGTCACTAGCCATGTTATGACGTATTGCACTTTTTGCAATTGCCAAGGTCTTTAAGGTTTTTACGCGGTTGTTTACAGTTGCAAAGACTTCGTCTACAATTTCTTTGGTAGCAATAGCGGGGTCATAAAAAACATCCTGTGCTTTTTTCTTTATGAACTCATAGTCGCCACGTCTTGGATAACCATCTCCCATGGCGCTTTCATACAATCCCGAGCTTCCGGTAATGATTAGTGCCTTTACAAATTTAGGGTAAAGTTTGGTGTGCAAAAGACCTATGTGGCCTCCAAGTGAATTACCTAATAATATAACATCTTTTAGCCCTTTGAACTCAATAAATTTAGCTAAGAATTTAGCAAATTGCTTGACGTTCGTCTTAAGCATTGGCATGTCGTAAATAGGCAGTTCTGGTATGAGAATTTTATAGCCTTTTTTAGGAAAGTATTCGGAAACACCTTGAAAATTGCTAAGCCCTCCCATAAGACCGTGTAAAATAATGATAGGTGTACCTTCACCTATTTCTATATACCGGAATTTTCCTTCTGTAATTAAATTTTCTTCCATTCAAGATACTTCTTGGTCTGTTCGTCAAAGATAGGCATTATCCTATTATGACTTTAATACAAGTATAGACCAATAAAGCGAGAATTGGCTATAATTTTTCATTCCACACTTAAAAACACACTTTTTTAGGGTGAAATTTTGACTAGAATTTATGCCCAAAACCCACTAGTTATTAACAAAGTGGTAATTAGTGGTAAAATGTGGTAATAAAATGTGTAGTTTTGAGTTATAGTATTGTAAAACAGCTTTTTTAAGTGATAAATTTCATTGGAACATACGATTGTAAGGCCGATGCCAAAGGTAGGGTAATGATCCCGGTTGCCCTAAAAAATCAGATGTCTCCTATTTTGAATCAAAGTTTTGTCATCAAAAGATCTGTTTTTCAGCCATGTTTAGAATTGTACCCAATGGAGGAGTGGAATCTTCTTATGGAGAAAATGAACAAGAAGAACCGTTTCAAGAAAAAGAATAATGATTTTATCCGTCGTTTTTCTGCCGGTGTAAAGGTTATTGAAATAGACGGTACAGGTAGAATGTTGATTCCTAAAAACCTTGTTGAGATTGCTAATATCTCTAAAGAAGTGGTTTTAAGTTCGGCAATCAACATTATTGAAATTTGGGACAAGGATAGTTACGAAAAAGTATTAGAAGAAACCGCAGAGGATTTTGCCGAATTAGCAGAAGAGGTAATGGGCGATGACGGAGATGACGAAAGCTATGTATCATAATCCAGTTTTATTAGAGGAGTCGGTAAACGGGCTCAATATTAAGGAAGACGGAGTCTACGTTGATGTCACTTTTGGTGGTGGTGGACATTCTAAACAAATATTAAAGCAGTTGGGGAGCAAAGGGAAACTATTTGCTTTTGATCAAGATGAAGATGCACTTGCAAACACTTTAGGTGATGAGCGGTTTACGTTGATCAACGAGAATTTCAGGTTCGTCAAGCAGTTTTTGAAGTTCTATGGCATTCGGAAAGTAGATGGCATTTTGGCCGATTATGGTGTTTCATCGCATCAGTTCGATAAAGCGGAACGCGGGTTCTCAACTAGGTTTGATGCGGATTTGGATATGCGTATGAGCAAAAGAAATCTTTTGTCCGCTTACGATGTGGTGAATACGTATGATTATGATGATTTAAGAAAGGTTCTTTTTCAATACGGCGATTTGCGAAATGCAAATGCCATGGCAAAGACCATTTTGGCGAAAAGAGAAGAGGAGCCCATCAAAACAACTGAAAAATTAAAAGAGGTGTTGCGGGCATTTTTGCCCAATGCAAAAGAACATAAAATATTGGCTCAGATTTATCAGGCCATTCGTATTGAGGTTAATCAGGAGATAGCGGTTATTGAAGAGTTTTTGCTTCAAACACCGGAATTGTTAGATGTTGGTGGACGGTTAAGCATTATCAGTTATCATTCTTTGGAAGATAGGTTGGTGAAGCGTTTTATACGAGAAGGACAGTTTCAAGGAGAGGCTCCAAAAGATTTTTATGGAAATATAGATGTTCCGTTTAAAAAAGTTGGGCCACTAATCGTTCCATCCAGAGAAGAAATTTCAAAGAATAACCGCGCTCGCAGTGCTAAATTGAGAATTGCAGAACGCATATAGGTATTGAAGTAAGAAAATTGAAAAGAGAGAAATAAGACATGAAAAAAGGTTTGTTGAACATATTAAAAGGTAGGTTTTTGGTGAGCGATGATGCTCCTAAGAACTGGCTGTTCATCATTTTCACTTCTTTTCTTGCAACTATAATGATTGGTAGCTCACACAGTGCAGACAAAAAGGTGCATCAAATAGCTGCATTGAACGAAGAGGTAAAAGAACTACGTAATGAGTTTGTGGATGCACGTTCAGATGTGCAGCAGTTAAAACTGGAGTCTACTGTTATGAATATAGTTTCAGAAAAAGGGTTGTTTCCTTCGCAGGTGCCACCCAAGCAAATAAGAGTTAAGTCTAATAAGATAGAAGAGTAGTGGCTGTAACGGAAAAAAGCATATTAACCCGGGTGTACGTCGTAACGGCGTTTATGTTCCTGTTCGCTATCGCGGTACTGTTTAAATTGGTGAATATCCAGTTTGCACAAGGCGATAAGTACAAGGCCTTAGCTATGGAGCGAACCGAGAAAATGTTCACTATAGCTCCGAACCGTGGTAATCTGTATTCTGATGATGGAAGCCTTTTGGCAACATCAGTATCTCGTTATACCATCCGTTTTGATGCAGTTACGGTAAGTGATGAGGATTTTAGACAGAATATTGTGCCTTTATCCAATGCACTTTCAAAAATGTTAGGCAAGCCGTCTTCTCATTATCAGAAGTTATTGAGAAAGGCTAAAGTGAATAAAAACAGATACGCGCTTATCGCTAGAAATCTGGACTACTCTGAGTATATAACCGTAAAGGATTTTCCTTTATTCAATAAGGGCCCATACAAAGGCGGGTTAATCATTGATCAGAAAACCGTAAGAGAACACCCGTTAGGTAAAATTGCCGAACGTAGTGTTGGTTACGAGAATGTAGATGATGAAGGGTATTACTCCGGTGTTGGCTTGGAAAGAGCATATGGAGAATATTTAAGAGGAGTTCAAGGAAAAAGATTAAAGCAGAAAATTGCCAAAGGCCAGTGGAAGCCAATTGGGTGGGAGAATATTGTTGAGCCTAAAGACGGATATGATTTGGTGTCTACCATTGATATTAATATTCAGGATATCGCCCACCATGCTTTGCTAGGGCAATTAGAGCATTATAAGGCCGATCACGGTTGTGTTATTGTAATGGAAACAGAAACCGGAGAGGTGAAAGCTATTTCTAATTTGGGTAGAACGGAAGCTGGTAAATATTACGAGCGATTGAATTACGCAGTAGGTGAATCTAGTGAGCCAGGATCTACGTTTAAATTAATGTCGCTTGTTGCTGCTCTTGAGGATAAGGTAATTGATACCAGTACGGTAATCGATACGGAAAAGGGTAGGTGGAAAAT
This sequence comes from Zobellia nedashkovskayae, assembly GCF_015330125.1. Classification (NCBI taxonomy): domain Bacteria; kingdom Pseudomonadati; phylum Bacteroidota; class Flavobacteriia; order Flavobacteriales; family Flavobacteriaceae; genus Zobellia; species Zobellia nedashkovskayae. The sequence goes on from NZ_JADDXR010000002.1 coordinate 2,442,375, forward strand.
CTATGACAGAATCGTAAAAGATTCTAAGTGGGGTGGTTATGGAAAAATATCTGTTGGTCATGCTTTTGAAGTTTCTTCAAACACTGCTTTTGCAAAAATGATTCACAACAATTACAAGAACGACCCTGAAAAATACGTCAACCGTTTAATGAGTATGAATCTTAATAAAAAGCTTGATTTACCTATTAAAGGCGAAGGTGAGCCTGTTATTAGATTTCCTGGTGATAAGGGGTGGTCAGGTATTTCTTTAGCGTGGATGTCTCATGGGTATGAGGTTTCTATGACACCTTTACAGGTATTGACCTTTTATAATGCTATTGCCAATGATGGTGAGATGGTAAAGCCAAGGTTGATTAAAGAAGTGAAGGAATGGGATCAGACCATTAGAAAGTTCGATAAGGAAGTTATTAATGAAGCGGTTTGTTCAAAAGAAACAGCAGCTAAGGTTCAGAAGCTTTTGAAAAACGTAGTCGAAAAAGAATACGGTACAGGTCACGGTTTGTATTCGCCTAATTTTTCTATGGCGGGCAAAACGGGTACGGCGCAAAAGAACTATGTGTCTAAAGATCCAGATAAACTAAAATACATATCATCTTTTGCAGGCTATTTTCCTGCTGAAAACCCAAAGTACTCTTGTATTGTAGTAATTCATGAGCCAGATAAGAGTGTAGGTTATTATGGAGCAGATGTTTCTGGTCCTGTGTTTAAATCTGTAGCTCAAAAAGTGTATGCCACTTCACCATTAGTAGATGAGGTAGATATGGAGAAGATGAAAGATGAACGGTTGGATAAATCGTATCAAAGATATTATGCCGAAGCTCAAAAGAACTATAAAGAAGTTCCTAATGTAAAGGGTATGAGCGGTATGGATGCTATTTCAATTCTTGAGAATCTTGGTATAGAGGTAGAAGTAAGAGGTAATGGAAAAGTAAAAAGACAATCCGTCTCTCAAGGAGAGAATATAAAGAATACTAAGAAAATTACACTAGAGCTATCGTGAAGTTGTTAAAAGACATATTGTTTGGGGCAAGCCTGACCGATGTAATCGGTTCTACCAATGTATTGGTGGATAACATCTGTTTTGATTCTAGAAAGGTCAAGATGGATGATGTTTTTGTGGCTATTAAAGGCACATTGACCGATGGCCATTTATATATAGCTAAAGCAATTGATCTTGGTGCAAAAGCTATTGTCTGCGAGGAATTACCTGATCAGACGGTTGAAGGGGTTACTTATGTAGAAGTAAAGGATGGCAACACGGCATTGGCTATGATGGCGTCTAATTTTTACGGCAATCCTTCTAAAAACTTAAAACTGGTTGGTGTTACGGGCACCAATGGTAAGACCACCATTTCTAGTCTGTTGTACCAGTTGTTTAAAAAGGCAGGGTATAAAGTGGGTCTTTTATCTACTATTAAAATAATGGTAGATGAAGAAGTGTATGCTACAAGCCACACCACTCCGGATGCATTGACGATTAACGAGCATTTGCATCTCATGAATGAGGCTGGTGTAGAGTTTTGTTTCATGGAAGTTAGTTCTCATGGTATTCATCAAAAAAGGACACAAGGGTTGGTTTTTGAAGGGGCAATTTTCACGAACCTTTCTCATGACCATTTGGATTATCATAAAACGTTTGCCGAGTATAGAGATACCAAGAAGATTCTTTTTGATCAATTGCCGAAAAATGCTTTTGCTATTTCAAATATTGATGATAAGAACGGGGCTATTATGCTTCAGAATACAAAGGCAAAGAAATATACGTACGCTCTTAGAACTTATGCTGATTATAGAGCACAGGTTTTGGAGAGTCAGTTTGACGGGACGTTGTTAAAAATAAACGACCACGAATTGTGGTCAAGGCTAATTGGGCATTTTAATGCTTATAACATGTTAGCCATTTTTGCTACAGCGGATTTGTTGGGAATGGAAACCTTGGAAACATTAAGGTTGCTCAGCGAGCTTGAAAATGTAGACGGTCGCTTCCAATATTTTATATCGGGTAAAAAGATTACTGCCATAGTCGACTATGCCCATACGCCGGACGCGTTAAAAAATGTGCTGGAAACAATCAGTACTTTGAGAACTGGAAATGAAAACGTCATCACCGTTGTGGGGTGTGGTGGCGATAGAGACAGATCAAAGCGTCCGGTAATGGGTCATATCGCTTCAGAAATGAGCAACCAGGCCATTTTTACTTCGGATAACCCTAGAAGCGAATCGCCATCTTCCATAATTGAAGCCATGGAAGAAGGTGTGGAGCCACAGAACGTAAAGAAAATCCTATCCATAGAAAATAGGGAACAGGCTATAAAAACAGCATGCCAATTGGCCAATGCTGAAGATATCATACTCATTGCCGGTAAAGGCCATGAGACGTATCAAGAAACCAACGGAAAACGAATTCACTTTGACGATTTTGAAATGGTCAAAGAGATTTTGAAGAGTTTGGATAAATAACAAGACCAAATATATAAAAGACCAGAAGCTTAAAAGATGCTATACTACCTATTCGAATATTTAGAGAAACAATACCAGTTGCCAGGGGCGAGCTTATTTCAGTTCACCACCTTTAGGGCTGCTATGGCTATTCTTACTTCGCTAATTATCGCTACGGTATACGGTAAACGGGTTATTCTTTTTCTTCAGAAGAAACAAATAGGAGAAAGTGTAAGAGATCTTGGTTTAGAAGGGCAAAAGCAAAAGGCGGGTACACCAACTATGGGTGGGCTCATCATAATTATGTCAACCCTAATTCCGGTGTTGTTGTTTGCTAAACTGGATAACATATATATCATCTTATTAATTGTCACTACACTTTGGATGGGTTTTATTGGTTTTACTGATGATTACATTAAAGTATTCAAAAAAGACAAAGACGGGCTTAAAGGTAGGTTTAAAGTTTTAGGTCAAGTAGTGTTGGGTCTTGGGGTAGGAGCAACATTGTATTTTCATCCTGGGGTAACCATGAGAGAAGATTCTAGTACAATGATTACAGAGCAACTACAGGTTCGTGATGTTATGGGGCTAGAGATTAAATCAGTAAAAACTACAGTTCCTTTCTTCAAGAATAATGAATTGGATTATAGTGATTTCATTAGTTGGGCAGGAGAAAGTGCTAAAGATTACGCTTGGTTAATATTCATTCCTATAGTAATACTAATTGTTACTGCAGTTTCTAACGGAGCCAATCTTACTGATGGTATTGATGGCTTGGCAGCAGGTACATCTGCAATCATTGTTTTTACGCTCGGCATTTTTGCATGGGTGTCAGGTAACGTCATATTTTCAAATTATCTAGATATCATGTTCATACCTAATTCAGGTGAGCTGGTAGTCTTTATTACAGCATTTGTGGGTGCATTGATTGGTTTTCTTTGGTACAACGCTTTCCCTGCGCAGGTTTTTATGGGTGATACGGGTAGTTTAACTATTGGAGGAATCATTGCCGTCATCGCGATAATAATTAGAAAAGAATTATTGATTCCCATTTTATGTGGAATCTTCTTTGCCGAGTCACTATCGGTTATGATACAGGTAGGTTATTTCAAGTATACCAAAAAGAAATTTGGAGAAGGAAGACGGGTGTTTTTAATGTCTCCCATTCATCATCATTACCAAGTTAAGGGTTATCACGAAAGCAAGATCGTAACACGGTTTTGGATTGTGGGTATTCTATTAGCCATTATTACCGTAGTCACTTTGAAAGTAAGATAAGATGAAGAGGCTAGTAATTTTAGGAGGAGGCGAAAGTGGAGTAGGCACCGCAATCTTGGGTAAGAAAGAAGGGTACGAAGTTTTTGTATCTGATAGAGGAAAAATTAAAGAGAAATATAGAAACGTTCTTGAACATTTTGATATTGATTGGGAAGCTGAAAAGCACACGGAAGCAAAGATTCTGAATGCCGATTTGGTTATGAAGAGTCCAGGTATACCAGATACGGTTCCGTTGGTAAAGGCATTGCACGAAAAGGTAATACCTGTTATTTCTGAAATTGAGTTTGCATCAAAATATACAGATGCTACTTTAATCGGTATAACAGGAAGTAATGGAAAGACCACCACGACTATGTTGGCTAATCACCTTTTAAAAGAAGGCGGTCTTCATGTGGGTATGGCAGGTAACATTGGTGATAGTTACGCTAAAATGGTAGCAGAAAACAATTTTGATTTCTACGTATTAGAAATCAGCAGTTTTCAGTTGGATGGTATTATAGATTTTAAACCGCATATCGCTATTCTAACAAATATTACTCCGGACCATTTGGACCGGTACGATTACAAATTTGAAAATTATGTCGCTTCAAAATTCCGCATTGCGGAGAACCAGACCGAAGAAGACTATTTAATATACGACGCAGACGATCCTGTAATTATTGCATGGCTTCAAAAGCACCCCGTTAAATCAAAACTGCTCCCTTTTTCCATTAAGCGAGAAATGGAACAAGGCGCATATTTACAGAACAACACTATTATACTGAACACAAATAACGAGACATTGAAAATGACAAAAGAGACATTAGCACTAGAAGGGAAACACAATTTAAAAAATAGTATGGCAGCAATGACTGCGGCAAAGTTAGTAGGCATTAGAAAAGCATCAATCCGTGAGAGTATTGCTAATTTCCAAGGAGCGCCCCACCGTCTTGAAAATGTATTAAAAATACACCATGTACAGTATATAAACGATTCTAAGGCAACTAACGTGAACTCTGTATTCTATGCGTTGGATAGTGTTAAAACACCTGTTGTATGGATTGTTGGTGGGCAAGATAAAGGAAATGATTACAAAGAATTGATGCCGTTAGTACGCGAAAAAGTAAAAGCCATAGTTTGCTTGGGCTTGGATAACGAGAAGATTAAAGATGCCTTTGGCAATGTAGTTGATCTTATGGTAGAGACTTTTGCTATGGAAGAAGCTGTAAAAGTAGCTTACAAAATTGCTGAACGTGGAGATACCGTTTTGTTATCACCAGCATGTGCCAGTTTTGATTTGTTTCAGAACTATGAAGACCGTGGAGATCAGTTTAAAGCAGCAGTAAAATCATTATAAATAAGAGTAAGCAGTGAACGCATTTTTTGAAAATATCAAAGGGGATAGAGCTATTTGGGCCATTGCGGCCCTCTTGGGTTTATTTTCGTTTCTGCCGGTATATAGTGCTAGTAGTAATCTAGTCTATGTAGTGGGGAACGGAACTACTTTTGGGTATTTGGTAAAACATGCATTGCTCTTGTCTCTAGGTTTTGGAATTATTTACGGAATACACCGTATTCCTTCACATTTCTTTAAAGGATTATCACTAATTGCCATGCCTTTAGTTTTGGTTTTATTAGTGTTTACATTAGCTCAAGGAACAACAATAGGTGGTGCTAATGCCAGTAGGTGGATCAGTGTGCCCATAGTTGGTATTTCGTTTCAGACATCTAACCTAGCTGCGGTGGTGCTAATGATATATGTGGCTCGTTACCTTAGTAAAGTTCGTCATAAGGAAGTCACATTTAAAGAAAGTATTTTGCCTTTGTGGATTCCTGTTTTGCTAACGGTAGCCCTCATTTTACCGGCAAACTTTTCAACGGCGGCTATCATCTTTTCTATGGTAATTTTGTTGTGTTTTCTAGGAGGGTATCCCATTAAATATTTATTAGGAATAATTGGAGCAAGTGTACTGAGTCTTGCGTTTTTTATACTAACGGCCAAAGCTATTCCAGGGTTGTTTCCCAACCGTGTAGATACATGGATAAGTAGAGTAGAAAATTTTGCGGATTCAGAAGATACGGAAGCCGACTATCAAATTGAACGTGCCAAGATTGCTATTGCTACCGGGGGTATTGTTGGTAAGGGTGCTGGTAAAAGTGTTCAGAAGAACTTTTTACCACAGAGTTCATCAGATTTTATTTATGCCATTATCGTTGAAGAGTATGGTCTGGTTGGCGGTTTTGCACTCATGTTTTTTTATATGTTCTTACTGTTTCGTATAGTGGTAGTGGCCAATAGTAGTACTTATATTTTTGGAAAGCTCGTGGTGCTTGGTGTAGGACTTCCTATAGTTTTTCAGGCTTTAATAAATATGGCCGTGGCGGTAGAGCTTTTTCCTGTTACTGGGCAAACGTTACCATTAATAAGTAGTGGTGGTACCAGTAGTTGGATGACCTGTTTGGCCATTGGTATTATTTTGAGTGTGAGCAATAAAAATTTAAGTGTGGAAAAATCATCCGCAGATATAGATGAAACGAATCCTTTAGAAGTACTAAGTGGGCAATTATAAATTTATACTCTCCGGTGGTGGAACAGGTGGGCATATTTACCCAGCAATCGCTATTGCGAACGAATTGAAAAGAAGACATCCTGATGCGCAATTTTTATTTGTAGGCGCTCAAGATAGAATGGAGATGGAAAAAGTGCCTCAAGCAGGTTACGAAATCGAAGGATTATGGATTAGTGGGTTACAAAGGAAACTGACCCTTAAAAATTTAATGTTTCCTTTTAAAGTGATAAGTAGTTTGATAAAGGCTGGTAAAATAGTGCGAAGATTTAAACCTGATGCCGTGATTGGTACAGGTGGCTTTGCTAGTGGTCCTATGTTAAGGGTTGCCGCTGGTAAAGGAGTGCCTTGCGTATTGCAAGAGCAGAATTCGTATGCCGGTATTACCAATAAATTATTGAAAGATAAAGTGGCTAAGATTTGTGTGGCCTATGATGAGATGGAACGATTTTTTCCAAAGGATAAAATTGTGAAGACCGGAAATCCCGTTCGTGGAGATTTGGTGGAAATGTCTGCGGATAAAAGTGAAGCGTTGGATTTCTTTGGATTGAATACTGGAGTGCCTACACTTTTAATTTTAGGTGGTAGCCTTGGGGCAAGAAGAATCAATCAGTTGGTGGCTCAGAACCTTGAATTTTTCAAGAAAAACGGAGTGCAATTAATATGGCAGTGCGGTAAGCTTTACATAGAGGAGTATGCTAAATATAACTCAGATACGGTTAAAGTGCTAGATTTTATGAACCGTATGGATTACGCCTATGCCGCTTCAGATATGATAATATCACGTGCAGGTGCAGGTTCGGTTTCGGAGTTGTGTATTGTGGGTAAGCCGGTAATATTCGTGCCTTCGCCTAATGTGTCCGAGGATCATCAGACAAAAAATGCGCGTGCGCTTGTAAATGAGAATGCAGCCGTATTGTTGAGAGAAAGTGAGCTGGATGAGAAGTTTGAAAACGTGTTTTCTGAACTTTTTCAAGATAAAGTAGAGCAAAAGAATTTGGGAGATAACATTAAGAAATTAGCGTTACCCAATGCAACAAAAGATATTGTTGACGAAATAGAAAAATTAATTGGGAATGCCACCAGTAAATAAAGGCATGAGAATTTGTAGAAATGGACTTAAAACGCATACATAACGTATATTTTATTGGCATCGGAGGTATAGGTATGTCTGCTCTGGCACGTTATTTTAAGTTCATAGGTAAGCATGTTGCTGGTTACGATAAAACGCAAACACCACTTACAGAAGAGCTTTCTGGCCTAGGTATGGCTATTCATTATCAAGATGATATTACTGCAGTTGCTGACGGTTTCAAGAATAAAGAAAACACGCTTATAGTATATACGCCTGCAGTTTCTGTAGAGCATGAGGAGTATCAATACTTCTTGGCCCATGGTTTTGAAATTAAAAAACGTTCCGAAGTTTTGGGACTCATTACCAAAGACAGCTTTTGTTTAGCGGTTGCCGGTACGCACGGTAAAACAACTACCACAAGTATTTTGGCGCATTTGCTAAAAGAAACCGGAGTAAATTTCACTGGGTTTTTAGGAGGGATATCAGAAGATTTCAACAGCAATTTTGTTTTTGAAGGCACTGATTATTCTGTAGTAGAGGCCGATGAGTTTGATAGGTCTTTCTTGAGGTTGTTCCCTAATGTGGCCTGTATTACTTCTATGGATGCAGACCATTTAGATATCTACGGTAGCTCAGAAGAATTGCAAAAATCGTTTATCGAATTTACCAATAGAGTAGCGCCAGATGGAGCGCTTTTTGTGCGCAAGGGTTTGCCTCTAGAGGGAATAACTTATGGTATTGATGATGATGCGGACTACTGTATCATTAATCTTAAAATAGAGAACGGCAGTTATATTTTTGATTTGGTAATGCCGGACGCAACGTTGATTGATGTAAAATTCAATAAGCCGGGAAGACATAATTTACTAAATGGACTGGTAGCTTTTGCTATGGCTTTGCACGCAGGTGTATCCGCAAATAAATTAGCGAATGCATTGGCAACTTTCAAAGGTGTTCAAAGACGGTTTTCATATAAAATAAAAACAGAAGATTTTATTTTTATAGACGATTATGCACATCATCCTACAGAAATAAATGCAGTTTATGATGCGGTAGCAGAAATGCACCCTAATAAAAAGACATTAGCAATTTTTCAGCCACATCTCTTTTCAAGAACTAGAGATTTCGCAGATGAATTTGCTAAAAGTCTTTCAAGATTTGACAGTGTATTGTTATTAGATATCTACCCAGCAAGAGAAAAACTGTTAGAAGGGATAACTTCGGAATGGTTGTTGGAGAAAATGAATAATACCAAAGTAAAAACAATTCAGAAATCCAAATTAATAAACGAGATAAAAGAGCAAAACCCACAAGTACTTATCACCATGGGTGCTGGAGACATAGGTTTAGAGGTAAGTAAGATCACAAAAGAATTGCAAAATGCACATTAATTATAACTACATAAAGCTTTTGGCCTTAATCGTTGTAATAACGGGGCTTTACGCATTTTCTAACCAAAGAAGTGCGGATAGAAGCGTAAAGGGAATTGCGATTGAATTTGTAGAAAATCAACATTTATTTATCACCGAAGGAGCGGTTAATAAATTGTTAATACAAAAATTCGGTAGCCTGGAAAACATGCCTAAAGAAAAATTAGCTTTGAATACCATCGAGAAGGCCATTGAGGCCAACAAAATGGTAAAAAGTGCCCAAGTTTTTCTTACAGTAAGCGGTGAATTAGCGTCGAAAATCATTCAGCGTACACCAATCGGACGTGTAGAAGGGGATTCAAAATTTTATCTTGACGAGGATGGAAAGCAAATGCCATTGTCAAATAGCTACTCAGCACGTGTACCCATGATCACAGGTCGCACAACAGATGAAGGCTTAGCAGATGTCTATAAAATTTTGAATTATATCAATACGGACGAGTTTCTTAAGAAGAACATCATTGGGTTGCATATCGTAAATGAAGAGAAGTATCAACTTCGTTTTCGAACCGAAGAGTTTGTTGTCAATTTGGGAGATGTAGAAAGGTTGAAAGAAAAGTTTAGCAATTTCAAGGCATTTTACGCCAAGGCAAATAAAGACAAAACTCTGCAGAACTATGATGTTGTTAATTTAGAGTTTGACAATCAAGTAGTATGCACCAAAAATTAAGTTATGGAAGTAGGTAATTATTCGGTAGGATTAGACATTGGAACAACCAAAATCGTAGCTATAATCGGTAAGAAAAACGAGTATGGTAAGATTGAGGTTTTGGGTATTGGTAAATCTAAAAGTTTAGGTGTACACCGTGGTGTTGTAAATAACATTACACAAACTATCCAATCCATACAACAGGCAGTAGAAGAAGCTGAAGTTAATTCAGGTTTGAAAATTGGATCTGTTGTTGTGGGTATTGCCGGGCAACATATAAGAAGTCTGCACCATAGCGATTATATCACTAGGGCAGATTCTGAAGAGGTTATCAATGAAGAGGATTTGGATAAGCTTTGTAACCAGGTTTATAAGTTGGTAATGCTTCCAGGTGAAGAAATCATTCACGTACTTCCACAAGAATATAAAGTGGACGGACAGGCAGAGATTAAAGAACCGATAGGTATGTACGGTGGCCGTCTTGAAGCCAATTTTCATGTGGTAGTAGGTCAGGTTTCCTCTATCAAAAATGTGGGGAGATGTATCAAAAGTGCCGGCCTGGATTTAGGTAATATTACATTGGAGCCTTTAGCTTCTTCTGATGCCGTTTTGAGCAAAGAAGAAAAAGAAGCAGGTGTAGCATTAATCGATATAGGAGGTGGTACAACGGATTTGGCCATTTTTAAAGATGGTATCATACGTCATACGGCCGTAATCCCTTTTGGTGGTGGTGTAATTACCGAAGACATCAAAGAAGGATGCTCTATCATCGAAAAGCAAGCAGAACTTTTAAAGGTAAGGTTCGGTTCCGCTTGGCCAGGTGAAAACAAGGATAATGAAATAGTTTCAATACCCGGTTTAAGAGGTAGGGAGCCAAAAGAGATTACCCTTAAAAACCTATCTAAAATAATTCATGCACGTGTTGTTGAAATCGTAGAGCAAGTTTATGCAGAGATCAAGAATTACGGCCATGATGAACAAAAAAAGAAACTAATTGCAGGTATAGTTCTTACAGGTGGTGGAAGCCAGTTGAAGCATTTAAAGCAATTAGTGGAATACATTACGGGTATGGATACACGTATTGGGTACCCTAATGAACATTTGGCAGGCGATTCAGATGCCGAAATCGCCAGTCCGCTATATGCTACCGCTGTTGGTCTTTTGATGAATGCAGTAGAGAGTGAGAAAAAAAGTAAAGCTGAAGTTAAAGAAGAGCTTGTAGACGATGGAGAACTTGTTATGGCAGGCCATGAAGAAGAAGAACATCAGCAATTAAATTCGGCAAAAGTTCAACAAGAACGCAAATCGGTATTTGACAAATGGTCTGAAAAGTTGAAAGACTTTTTAGATAACGCCGAGTAAAAAACGACACACACATTAACCAGTAATAAAACACACTATGAGCAACAACACGGAATTTGATGGGATATCTTTCGATCTTCCAAAGAATCAAAGCAATGTAATTAAAGTAATTGGCGTAGGAGGCGGTGGTAGTAACGCAATTAACCACATGTTTCAGTCAGGCATCAATGGCGTAGATTTTGTAATCTGTAATACAGATTCGCAAGCCTTGAACAATAGTTCTGTGCCTACAAAAATACAATTGGGTGTTTCATTAACAGAAGGTTTGGGTGCTGGTGCCAACCCTGAGGTAGGTGAACAGGCTGCTTTGGAAAGTATGGAGGAGATCAAAGAGATGTTGGCCACTACTACCAAGATGATTTTTATTACCGCTGGTATGGGTGGTGGTACCGGTACCGGTGCTGCTCCTGTTATTGCAAGACAAGCAAAAGAATTGGACGTGCTTACCGTGGGCATCGTTACCATGCCTTTTGAGTTTGAAGGTAAAATGCGTTGCGAACAAGCACGTATAGGTATTGAAAAATTGCGTGCCAATGTAGATTCATTGATTGTTATAAACAATAACAAGCTTCGTGAAGTATACGGTAACCTAGGCTTTAAAGCAGGTTTCTCTAAAGCAGATGAAGTATTATCTACTGCAGCTAGAGGTATAGCAGAAGTAATTACACATCACTATACTCAGAATATTGACCTTAGAGATGCCAAGACTGTACTTTCTAATAGCGGTACTGCTATTATGGGGTCTGCTCAGGCAACTGGTTCGGCAAGAGCTCATGAAGCCATTACAAAGGCTTTGGATTCTCCGTTGTTGAACGATAACAAAATTAGTGGTGCCAAAAACGTATTGTTACTTATCGTTTCTGGTTCACAAGAAATCACCATCGATGAGATTGGTGAGATCAACGACTATATTCAGGTTGAAGCAGGTCATGGTGCCAACATCATTATGGGTGTAGGTGAGGATGAAGATTTAGGCGAGTCTATAGCAGTAACTATTATTGCTACGGGTTTTGATGTAGATCAACAGGATGAGATTGTAAATACCGAAACAAAAAAAATTATCCACACGTTAGAAGATGAGCAACGAGCTCAGCATGATTTAACGGCTAGAAAGAATATCGTTCATCAATTACCTATCGAAAAAGTAAAGGAAGTAGCACCGGTAATTAAGCATACACTTGAAGAAGAAGATGTGCGAGAAGAGCCGGGCATGGATTTAATCGAAACAACTAGCTATATTAAGAATTTCAACGTTTTTTACGAAGAAGTTTTAGAAGAGGTTGCCGAAGTAAATACTTCTGAGGATGATTTTGTAATCGTAAATGCTCAAGATTCTATTAATGATATGGAGGTTGTTGACCCTATGACCGTATCTTATGATAAGTTGAAAGAAGAGCAGATTACCATGAGTTTTGATTTGCCTTTTGCTAAGAAAGAAGAAGTTGACGAAGAAGAGCAAGACAATGTAATAACATTTAGTCTTGATGAGGATGTAAAGGATATAGAGGTTGATAGTCATGTAGAAGTTATCCCAGTTCTAGAATATAACGAACAAGGTGAAAAACGCTATAGTTTGGATGATTATATGGAAATGGAGGATAAATTGAGCAATGCTAAGCCAGCTCCAAAACCTACTCCAGCTTCAAAACCGCAACCGGTTATTAGACGTGAGCCTACTATGGAAGTTAAGCCTGTTGAAGAGCAGGACGTAACTCCACAGAGCCATGCGGCAGTAGATCCTATGGATAGTCCAATTGATGAGCTATTAAGAGAAAGAGCTGACGAGAGAAGAAGAAAATTAAAGGATTTCAATTATAAGTTTCAGAACAGCGTAAGCAGTATTGACGAGATTGAAAAAGAGCCGGCATACAAGCGTCAAGGTATTGATTTAAGCGATGCAAGAAGAGAAGAAGGCAAGGTTTCTAGAACTACGCTAGGTGAGGATAGCAACGATGAAATTCGGTTGCGTTCTAACAATTCTTTTCTACATGATAACGTAGATTAAAGATTTTAGAGTAAACTTAACGAACTCAAGTTTAAACCCGAGAAAATTAATTTTTTTTCGGGTTTATTTTTTATCTTCGCAATCCTAAATAAAAATGTCATGGGCTTACAACAAAAGGTAATGGAGCAGATGAAAGCGGCAATGAAAGCAAAGGATACAGTTGCTTTAGAATCGCTACGCGCCATTAAGTCTGCCTTGCTTATGGCACAGACCAGTGGTACTGATAAGGAGTTGACGGAAGATGATGAGATTCAACTTGTTCAAAAGCTAGTAAAACAGCGTAAGGACAGTGCTGCTATTTTTACGGAACAAGGTAGAGAAGACCTCGCTGAGCCAGAATTGGCACAGATAGCGGTATTGGAAAAGTTTTTGCCTGAGCAGCTTACTGAAGAAGAAATAGAAAAAGTAGTAGTACAAACTATAGATGCAACAGGAGCATCAGGAATGAAAGATATGGGCAAGGTCATGGGCATGGTGTCCAAAGAATTGGCCGGTCAGGCCGATGGTAAAACCATTTCTGCCATAGTAAAACAAAAATTAGCATAAAATTGGCCTCGTGGCGCAACTGAATAGCGCATCAGATTTCGGCTCTGAGGGTTGGGGGTTTGAATCCCTCCGGGGTCACTTTATTTTTAAAGCTACTAATTTTAATTAGTAGCTTTTTTTTGTTTCAAAGTATTCTACATTTAACTACAACCTTCATTGATTTTAAGATACCTGTAATAGAATTCTTAGGTCAACAGTGTTAATGGTTAAGATAGAATTACACGAACTCATTTTTTGCTAATAACCTCATTGTATGATGTAGGTCATTTAATATTGCCTTGATTCCCAGTACTTTTATGTAGTGCTAATTAAAAAATCATATATCATGGCTACAGTTAAAAATGGTACAGGAAAAAAAGTTTACTGGATTTTATTAATTCTATCTTTAGTTATAGGATTTATTTTTTATGGTGCCTTGAAAGATCAATTTAGTGTTCAGTTTCTTATTTTTTCTTCGGGTATACCTTTCTTTTTGTTTGTAACGGGAGTTTTTGGTTTGTTGTGGCCAGTAATCAAGCCTGCGGGAGATGAGGTTTATATTAGTCATGCCTTATTAATAGGATTACTTTTTATTATCCTATTTTTTATTCATGTCTGGATTCTGTTACCGCATATCTGTCCAAATTTTGATGGATGTTTAGGTGGTTGATTTCAATAGATAAATAGAAAATTGGTAGAAATTATTAAATAGATTAAAACAGATTATCATTTTCTGCATAGCCTATAAAGTTTTTAACTCAATTGTTTTTCTATTCTGTAGTTGGAAGATTTGTATTGGTTGTTAAGCTGGGTATACTAAAAATAAATTATGCTTTGGGTTGTCTTTTTTGAGCGGCCATAATTTCTCCTACAGCTTGCTTATATTTAAACGGGTTACCAGCTTTTTTAATGGCTTTATAGACTTTCTGCGGATTGTGTGTAGATTGAGAGAAGAACTCCCAAAAACCAAGCATCTTCATTTTAATGGGCGTTGGCCCGGAAAGCATGGCATCATACTGTTGGTAAATGGTGTCGTGAAATTCCCTAAAAATATTCCATCTATCAGCTGGGTATTCTGTAGTGTCTGCCCTAATCATACTTGGTAAAAAAGGATCGGCAATAAGACCGCGGCCCATCATAAAATGTTCAATAGAAGGGAACCGCTCTCGCATTGCTTTAAACTGGGCAACACTAGTTATATCACCATTATAGTATAAAGTGTGCTTAGCGACGTCTATACACTTCTGGAAAGCGTCAAGATCTACACCACCTTTGTATAATTGTTTTCCAAGGCGGGCATGAATGGCTACATTTTTAAGAGGGTACTTTTCTAGAATGGGAAAAGCATCTAATATTTCATTACTATTTTCATAGCCAAGACGCATTTTCATAGAGATGGTAACATCTGTTTCACTATGTGCGCGATCTAAAATGTGGTCTATTTTTTCAGTATTACAAATAAGACCAGAACCCATTCCGCTATTGGTAACCATGGGGTAGGGGCAACCCAAGTTCCAATTAAGTTCTGTGTACCCTAATGATTGAATGTACTTTATAACGAATATGAAATGATCAACATCCGCTGTCATTACTTGTGGAATAAGTTCTAAAGTGGTATTTGCTTCAGGGTTTAAATCTCGTTGGTACGAACCCTTTATGATCATCTTCCTATTAAACCGAATATACGGTGCGTAATAGGTATCTATTCCTCCAAAGAACTTCTGTTGTGCATTACGGAAAGTAGCATCTGTAAAACCTTGTAACGGGGAGGATAATAGTGTGTAGGGCATTCATTTAATTTGAAGGCGTAAAGATAGCTTTTTGCTTAAGATTACCGCTTAGGAATCGCTTGTAAGCGATATTTTCCAATTGTTTTTTTATGAGATATAGTTCTCTAAAAGGGCTTCATTTGTTTGTAATGAATTAAAATAAGGAATTTGTTAACCTAAGTTTATGGAAATGAGTAATTTCTGTGTTACTTTTATATAAGAAACAAATTCTAGACATATGGCATTAGTAAAAAAGACAAAAGGTAAGAGTTCACATGCTTTAGTAACATTCAAGGTTGCAAAAACCGAAGCTCCAAGTGCATCGGATGTTTTGTTGTTGGGTGACTTTAATAATTGGCAGACTAACGACAGTTCGTATCAAATGGATAAAAAGAACGGCTCTTATTCCAAGACTATAGAGCTTGAGATTGGAAAAAGTTATGAGTTTCGTTATTTGAGTACGGATAAAGGTTGGTTCAATGACCACGATGCAGATGCGTATGTACCTTCCCCTTATGATGGTGTAGATAATAGTGTGGTTGATTTGAGCTCAATGCCTGAGCAAAAAAAGAAACCAGTTAAGAAAACTGTAAAAAAGGTCGCAAAAGCACCAGTAAAAAAGGTTGTTAAGAAGCCTGTCGCAAAGAAACCTGTTGTAAAGAAACCTGTTTCTAAAGCGAAAAAAGATGATTTAAAAAAGATAGAAGGTATAGGACCTAAAATAGCTTCTATTTTAACAGAGAAAGGTATTGGGACTTTTGAAAAACTAAGTAAAACAACGGTTAAGGTTCTAGAAGGTATTTTAAAAGAAGCCGGACCTCGTTATACTATGCATAAACCAGGTTCTTGGCCAAAACAAGCTAAATTAGCTAGTGCCGATAAATGGGATGAATTAAAAAAGTTACAGGATAAACTAGACGGGGGCAAATAAGTTTCTGATTGAAGAAAAAAAAAGCCGTAAGTTAACTTTTACGGCTTTTTTTTTGCTTTAGACTAAAGTTTCTTAACCCATGAATCTATACCAAAAGCAATGTTCAGTTCTTGTAAAAGTTTTTGCTTTCCTGGTTCATCATTGCAGGCAGTAGGTACGCCAACATAGTTCATACCTTTTCGTAAAACACCTTCTGAGTAATTGTAACCCATTGATTTCAGTTTTTCGATAATGGCAATTTTATTGTTTTGCTCTCTGAAAACACCAACTATTATAACACAGTTATATGTTAGGTTGGTTGTCTGGGAATCGGTTTTACGCTCAGGCTTGGCCTGAGCTCTTTCGATAGCTGGTGGTGCTTTTACGTCTGTTTCTGATGAAGCTTCTGGCGTTGCAATAGTATCTTTAATACTCATTTTGTCTTTAGAGGGCTCCGTAATTTCCAAATCTTCTTTTTGTTCATCAATTGGTGCTATAGTTTTGCTGTCCGAAGATTCAGTTTCTAAAACAGTTTCTAAAACAACAGGCTTACTATTTATAATATCTGAGATGACCACGGCACTGTCTATTTCTATCAGATGCGCATCTTCGGTTTTTATTTTCTTCAATTCATAGGTTTTGGAACCTACATAGAGATATTGGTTTTCTTTTTCATCTATCTTGGAATAAGAAGCGGATTCTATTTGTGATTCATCCAAATCAGTTGGTGTTTCAGCTACCAGATTTTCTTCAGATTTAAAGAAAAATTGATAGATGAATACGGAGAAGAGGCCAATGACGATTAAAGCAATTATAAAATTCCATTTTTCTTCTGAAGTTTCAAAAACATCCTTTTTAGGATTCATAGTTGTGGTTTATAGTTAAAACTGGTTAGGTTATCTAGAAATGTAAATATAAGGTATAATGTTGCTTTTTGTTGATTTATACCTTGTTACCCAATCATTATAGTCGGTATTTATGCTTAGTACATTGGCGAATTGTTTTTATAATTCTCTCAATTTTCGTTTCGCTTTCACTATTTAAATAGTTAATATTTTGTAGAGAAATGGGTTGTAAAATTTAAAAGTAATATAGAGGGGAATTTTCTCCTGTCTGCAAAATACTAGTCATGTGTGGATTGTAATTCCTACTTTATGGATGTTACTTTTAGTCTTTTGAGCAATATCACAAGGAGCAAATAAGGATAGTATTGACACTTGCATTTAAAATGAAAAATCACCTCTTTTTGGGCATCAATATTATTTTGCATTAAAAAAGAGGTAAAGACATTGTCATTTACCTCTTTGAAATTAATTTAAGAATTAGAGTTTTTTTCAGTTAATTACTACTCTTTATTTTTTTTCTATCCAGATTATCAAGGAAGGAAATTATTACATACCACTGCAGCCTGGTTTAGCATCAATGTCTGATTCTAAACGAATCTGACTAAGTCCAATATCAGTGCCTTCACCGGCGGTTATCATAAATGCACTGCTAATTTTACTCATATCAATACCCAAAGTAGCAAAGCAGCTTAAGCTAATTCTATATTCTCGCCATTCATTGGCTACTATATTTATATCCAATGTTTGGTCACAAGTGGCGCCTTCACTGCACATCCCGATTTTAACAGAGGCATCGTTGCTTTTGAAGGATTTAGCGAAAAAGGTCAGTTCCATTGCTCCATTTGTTTGACGGCTCATATTACTAGGAGAAGCTGTACTTACAAGAAGTTGATCATAATCTGGTAACGTCCAATTAATACGTAAAGCATCTTCTTGCGCAGTATGGTCAGTCTTACTGACTAGCAAGCCTCCAACAGACGTAGGGAAGCTACCGATTTGTTTGTTCAAGTCGCCTGTTTTAAGCCATAAATTCCAGGGAGCGACAGCTGTACCTTTATTGAAAAATACACCTGTTGAGACTACCTCCGTATTCTCTAGACCAGAATCTTCAGAAAGTTGATCTATGACCATATCATTTTCATAAGTGAGGCCATAACCTAACTCAAACAATTTTGTAGATTCTCGTGTTGCCAAGTCTGCGGATACCACTGCGTTGCTTGGCCATGCAAAAGATAGGCTGCCAGTAAATTCATATGATGGGTCTCTTTTGAATAATAAATCTGATATACCACCACCTTCGCTACCCGGTAACCACGCGGCAACAAATGCATCTGATTTATTTATCTCTGGATTAACCCATAGTGGTCGCCCAGATAAAAATACAGACACTACAGGAGTACCTTTACTGCGGAACTTGTCTAATGTGTTGGTGTCAAAACCATTTGGAACAAAATCCAGATTTTCTAAATCTCCTTGGAACTCAGCATATGGGTCTTCTCCGTATATGGCTATTACCACATCAACTGCTTCATTAGATTCACCATTTGCCGAAAAGATTACTTTTCCACCAGCTGCATTTACAGCTTCTTTTATACCGTCTAATACAGTTTGGCTATTAGGGAATTCATCGTTGGTATGGCCTGTACCTTGCCAAGAAAGCGTCCAGCCTCCACTAATTTTAGCAATATTATCTGCCCCATCACCAATTACCATAATAGTTTTTGATGCATCTAGTGGTAATACACCACCGTTATTCTTTAGTAAAACCATAGACTCCCGTACAGCTTGCCGTGCAATGGCCCTGTTTTCAGGAAGGCCCAATAAATTTTCGTCACCTGCATTTTTACGGGTACTTGGTGCTCCTTTGGTAAATATTCCAGAGGCAATTTTTACTCTTAGGATACGGCGTGCGGCATCATTTAAACGGCTCATTGGGATGGTTCCGTCCTTCACATGCTGTAAGGTGCTTTCATACAATCCTTTCCAACTATCAGGAGCCATATACATATCTAAACCTGAATTTAAAGATGCTGCGCAATCTGTATTTGTACATCCGGGAACTTGACCATGACCATTCCAATCTCCAACAACAAAGCCATTAAAGCCCATTCTGCCTTTTAGTACGTCTGTTAATAGTTCTTTATCGCCGTGCAGTTTTCTGCCCTCCCAGCTAGAGAAGGAGGCCATTACGGTCTGTACCCCGGCAGGTATAGCGCTATAGTACCCTTGGGCATGGACATCTCGTAATTCTTTTTCGCTAATCTTGGCATTACCTTGATCAACTCCATTTTCTGTGGCTCCATCACCTAAAAAGTGTTTAGCACTAGATATCACGTGGCCATCACCCATAAAATCTTTATCTCCAATACGACCCTGTAGGCCATATACAATACGGTCTGCGTACGATTTAACGATTGCCGGGTCTTCAGAAAATCCTTCATAACTTCTTCCCCAGCGCAGGTCTTGAGGTACCGCCAACGTTGGTGCAAAGGTCCAATCGTGACCTGAGACCGTAAGTTCGTGAGCAGTTACCGAGGCTATTTTTTCAATTAAATCCGGGTTGTGCATGGCGCCAAGTCCAATGTTATGCGGAAAGACAATTGCACCACGTAGGTTAGTGTGACCATGTACTGCATCAATTCCCCATATGTACGGGATGGCGACCTCTACGCCTTCGGGGTCAATGGAGGCGTTATAATATTCATCGGCCTTTGCCAACCATGTTTTGCTGTCTGCATAGGGTAGTGGTCCCGGTGCTGAATTACCGCCACTTAATATAGATCCCAAACGATATTTTTTTAGTTCTTCTGGAGTAATAGATCCATTGTCTGCTTGAATAACCTGACCTACTTTTTGTTCCAAAGTTAATTTAGGCAATAGTTCATCTATTTGTGCTTCAATAGCTGGGTTTAATGGTAACGGTTTAATGATTGCCCAATCTTCTGGGTGAACCTTAATTTCTGTTGTTGATTCAGCTTCGTCCATTTTTTTATCGGTATCTATTACTTTGGGTGACTCTACAGGTGTTTTTAATTGCGTGCAGCCCAAAAATAGAATAGGGACAACGAATAAGAGCGAAATGTACAAGAGTGAAGACCTGTTAGTGTGCATAGTGTAGTTTTTTTTTGGTATTTATATTATAGTCGGTGGTTGTTAGGATGTTGGTATAAGGTACTATATTTCTAAAACCTAAATTTAATTAGCTAGCTTATAATTTATTTTCATATTCTTCCAACTTTACCCAGATATCAATAAATTCTTTTATTCTCTCTTTTTCTAAATCGGTATTAACCATGAGTATTTTACCTATTCTTGTTGTGGTATTGAAGAACATATATCTTTATTTAAACTTTCCTACTAGTTTTGTTTTTACACTAAACTAATTGAATATTAGGCTTAAACCAAAAAAGCCTCATAATGAGGCTTTTTTGGTTGTATGTGTGTTTTTTGAAGTAAATAGTTTTTGTTAGGATTACTCCTAGGATTTATTCATTTTATTCTTCAGTTTAGATATCAGGATTACGGCAAGACTTCCTCCAACAAATGAAACTATAGAATTTATAATAAATAGGCTAAGATGAAAATTGCCCTTATACATTATTAGTTGAGGGGAGAAACCTAGCCTGCCAAACAATTTGATTAAAAGTATACTACCAAAAACACCGGCTATGGTATTCCCTATTACACCAAAGGAATATTTTTTAAAAATGGAGGCTGTAACATTAGCTCCTATTATACCAATGAAAATACTTATCAGAGAAATTAAAGTATCTGTCATATCTACTGCGCTTAATGACCGTAATCCATCTTGTCTATTTTTCCGGCCATTAGTCTTTTTTGGACAATCATGTATATGAAAATTAGGATAAAACCAAGAATGCCCCAAGTTAATGCCACAGATAAACCATACTCAGATGAAGCGGTATTGTAAATGGTTAAAGGTTCGTTTATTGAATTTACAGATGGTAAAATAACAGGAAACAAGGATGCTAATGAGGACGTAATTCCTCCTAGTATTAATAAAGTAGATAACGCAAAACCGTGGATATCTTTCTTTAGTTTTTTAATAAAAAACAAACCTACTAACCCTGTTAAGTAGATTATAGGGAAGATTAGTAAATAAGGTTTATGTGCAAAGTTATCTAGTGAGTTAGGGTTTACTGTTTTCCATACTACTAAAGAAAATAGGGTTAGTGCCGCAAGCGCTATATTCAGCTTAAAAATAACGTTTTTGAGATTATCATTTATAGATGAATTGGTTTTTAGAATAATCCAATTGGCACCATGAATAGCCAAAGTAACCACAGATATTAAACCTATAATAATTGTAAACCAATCTATAATTCCGGGTGTTTCGCTTAGCGGACTAAAACTACTATCCCATAAGGGTAAGAAAAAATAATGTCCTTCATAAATAGACACTCCGTTTTCAACACCTCCTAGGTTTACGCCTCTAACAATGTTGCCCAAGGCAATCCCAAAAAATAATGCTAATAATAAACTAGAAACGCCAAAAGATTTATCCCAAATATCTTTCCACATTTGAAAGTTAAATTGGCCCCTAAATTCTAACCCAATCGCTCTAAAAATAATTAACCATAAAACTATGATCAAGGGTAAATAGAATCCGCTAAAAACGGACGCGTAAAATGTTGGGAAAGCCATAAAAAGCATACCTCCGGCTGCTACTAGCCAAACTTCATTAGAGTCCCAAAATAAACCAGCAGATTTTGCAATGACCTCTTTATCGCTCTCAGTTTTTGCTAAGAATAAGTGAATTATTCCTGCGCCAAAATCATAACCATCTAAAACGAAAAAAACCGCTAAAACAATAGCAATTGCTATGAACCAAAATGTTTCCATAATTTAATGTGTTTGAGGTTTAGGACCTTGATTAATAGTTTTGCCAACTAAGATTAAGAATAATAGGCCTAAAAGCATGTATAGCGCAACAAAACCAAGTAAAGTAAATAAGGTGTTACCAGATGAAACTGTGGGAGAAATACCATCTACTGTTCTTAATAAGCCATAAACCAAGTATGGTTGTCTTCCTAATTCCGCTACATACCAACCGGTGAGGTTTGCTATATAAGGAAACGGTACCAAAAACATAATAGTCCAAAGTAATCCTTTTGCTTTGTATAATTTTTTGCGCCACAAAAAGAAAACGGCCAAAGCCATAATACCCATAAAAACGGTGCCCAGACCAACCATGATATGGTAAGAATAATACAGTGCGGGAATATTATCTGGCAAATCTTCCTTTTTAAATTTATCCATTCCAGGAATTTGCTTGTGCCATTCTTGATAGGTTAAAAAACTAAGTATGTTGGGAACGGCAATTTTATTATCAAGCTTTTTCTCTACCATATTGGGCTGACCAATAAGTACAATTTCCGCTCCTGCGTTTTCAGTTTCAAAAATACCTTCCATTGCGGCAAAAGCAGCGGGTTGATACTGTGCAACATTTTTGGCATTCCAATCACCTGTTGGAAAAGCTACCAAAACACTAGAAACCAAACCAAAAATAACTCCAGTCTTTAAAAACAATTTACCGTGTTCGATTTGCTTTTCTCTTAAAACGTAAAAAGCACCTATACTGGCTACCACAAAAGAAGAGGTAACAACAGAAGCCAACTGATTGTGTAAAAAGGCGGGTAGGAGCCAAGGGTTACCAAAAAGAGCGGAAAAGTTTTCTAATACAAATTTGCCATTATCCAGTATTTCATAACCTACCGGGTGTTGCATCCAAGCGTTGGTGGCTAAAATAAACCAACCACTTGCCCAAGACCCGAGGAATACTAAAAATCCTGTTAGGAGATGTAGTTTTTGTCCCATTAGTTTTTCTCCAAAAATAAAGAGTGCCAAGAAAGAGGATTCTAGGAAGAAGGAGAACATACCTTCCATAGCTAAGGTCTGGCCAATTATGCCACCTGTTAACTCAGAAAATTTTGCCCAGTTGGTACCAAATTGAAATTCCATAGGAATCCCGGTAACTACGCCCATTGTAAAATTGATGGCAAAAATTTTCATGAAAAATTTTGCGGCATCGTTATATTTTTCAATTTTATTTCTGAGATATTTCCATTTAAAGTAGACTATCAATAATGACAATCCCATTGTTAATTGAGGAAAAATATAGTGGAATGTGATAGTAAATGCAAACTGCAATCTATCATAAAAAATCATGTCTTCCATAAGATGAAATTATATGGGCAAAAATAACCTATAAAGCCAAGTTTGAGGGTAACATTGATTACACTTTTAGTTATAAATTTAAGAAGAGGTTTCGTAATGGAGTGCAATGCGTGGGCGGGCAGTAAATTATGGGCTTTTTATTTAAACCATCAAGATAATATTGCGGTAGGTATGCTTTAAATATTACTGTTGCCTTAATTTGTACAACTGGATGAATATGAAAAATATTAGCTTTTATGAACTGATATTTTTTCTTTTTCTAACTATAAAAAATACCAAAAGCGCAATTACAGGAATTGCTATGTACGCTACGTATTTAAAATTAAAATCAGTTTTTACTGTTTTCAATTCCATCCACTTTCCGTCTTTAAGTTCTATCGCTATCTGATGTTTATTAGTATTGTTTAGCGTATATTTTTTCTTTGGAAAATCATCTAATAAAAAAATAACTACAGATTGGTTGTTATGAATATCTTTAAATATTTCATTTTTTAAATGGATAGCAGTTACCGTTTCTGGTAGACCAATAATTTCGGTAACTAATTTAGTCTCATGACCTAGAAAAACCTGTGGATTTTTAAATTGTAGCGTGTCTTTCTCATTTGTTATAATTGAAAAAGAAGCATTAAAATGATTAAGAACAAGGTTTTGAAATTCTTCTGGAGATTGGTAAGCACCTTCTCCGTTTATGTAAATAATTTCTTGTTGAAAAGCGGTTAATGAGCTGTTGATTTGTAAAATTATTTGCCCACTATCAGTTTTGGAAATTATAATATTAGACAAATCCGGATTGTGAGCAAATATTACTTTGCTCCCTAGAATTAAACAATAAATGAAAAGTTGCAGTATAGGTTTTCTAAAGTGCATATTCTCCTCGTAGACCGTCAATAAAGTTATTGTTACCTGCTTTGTCTACATGGTAATGATAGCCTCTTACTTTATCATAGTGACCTCTTGACTCATCTAAATCTGTGTATTCTTTTCCGTTTGCATCTGTATTTTCAAATATTCCATATCCGTCAAAGGCATAACCGATCATGGCAGAATGATTATCTGTTTGTTTTATTTTTTTAGAAACTCCTGTAGCTGCATGGTAATGATAACCCGCATTCAAATTTATATGCCCACCAGCATCGTCAAATGGAGCTAAGGTATAAGCGCCTAAAATATTATCTACAGGTGCAGGAGCGTTAAAAACCACACCGTTAAACGCTAATCCTCTATCTGAAGGCATAGTTGAATTTCCTTCTGGACCTCCATGTCCTTTAGGTCCGCCTTCTGGTCGTTCAGGTCTTTCATGTCCGTCAGCTCCAGGAGGAGGTCCGCCACCTGGTCTACTTGAGAATGTGTAAGGGGTAACCGCTTTTTTAGGGGTAACAGGAATATAATAGGTGTGTTGGATATCGGATATATAAGAAGGCAGACATTCAACACAATAATTTTGATATTCTTCTCCTACATTTGGGTTTGCGGCTTCTTTGCACTCTTGTAGGTTTTTTGTTTTGGTGATTTCGCCAGTTTCCTTATCATATAACATCCAGGTATCATCTTCATAAAAGGTGGCTAAATTTTTCACAAAATCACCATCTACATCATACACTTTTCCATCTTCCAACCAAATACCACCAGCAGATGCATCGTCCGAAATATTACTGGGGCACCAAGGTCCCATTTCGTGATCTGTGGGGGTTGAGGTAACTACTATTTTATAACAATCTGCAGTGGAACCATCAGATAGGGTTCTACTTTCTATTACAATAGGTTCGGCTAATCCACCAGAAAGAAAGTTTTCGCTCTTAACAGAGATAGTCACTTTATCATCTGTTACGCTAGATTTATTGTCTTTACACGCTATAAAACCTGTTATTAGTAATAAACTTAAAGCGAGAAGTTTAAATTGATTTTTTATCATGATGGTTAGTTATGTGGTTCTGATGAAATACGCTAGTTGGATTTAATTTTATTCTCAAAAGTAAAACCTCAAAATAATACGACTTTATAAAAGTACACAAATGAATGGTTTAAGCATCTGAAAACACTTAAATTCTCTTCTGAAAATGGCTCATAAAAAAGCGGCTCCGGTAAAGAACCGAAGCCGCTGACATATTAATAAATTACTTGCTGTAGTTTTCTAATTTAAATCAAACCTATCAGCATTCATAACCTTTGTCCAGGCTTTTACAAAGTCTCTTGCAAATTTCTCTTTACTATCATCTTGCGCGTAAACTTCGGAGTACGAACGTAAAATAGAATTGGAGCCAAAAACTAAATCCATACGAGTAGCTGTCCACTTTACAGTTCCCGTCTTACGGTCACGAATTTCGTAAAGACCTTTTTCAGTAGGTTTCCAAGTATTGCCCATATCAGTTAGGTTAACAAAGAAATCATTGGTTAAGACACCAACTTTATCAGTAAAAACACCATGTTTTGTGTTGTCGTGATTTGTTCCTAACACGCGCATACCACCAACAAGTACTGTCATTTCTGGTGCAGTTAAGCCCATTAGTTGGGTTCTGTCTAGCATTAATTCTTCTGGACTTACAACATATTCTTTTTTGCTCCAGTTACGATAACCATCAGCTAAAGGTTCTAAAGGTTCAAAAGAATCAGCATCTGTCATTTCATCCGTAGCATCTCCACGCCCGGGTGCAAATGGAACGGGAATATTAAGACCTGCAGCTTTAATAGATTGCTCTATGCCCACATTACCTGCCAAAACAATTGTATCTGCAATACTAATACCGAATTCGGCAGCAATAGGCTCTAAAACGGATAGAACATGAGCCAAGCGTTTTGGTTCATTTCCTTCCCAGTCTTTTTGAGGAGCTAAACGAATACGCGAACCATTAGCACCACCGCGCATGTCAGAACCGCGGTACGTACGCGCACTATCCCAGGCTGTATTTACCATTTCAGGAATAGATAATCCTGATGCAGCAATTTTAGTTTTTACAGCGTTTACATCATACTCTGTTTTACCTGCAGGAATTGGGTCTTGCCAAATTAAGTCTTCTTGAGGTACGTCTGTACCAAAGTAATTGGCTTTTGGTCCCATATCTCTATGTGTTAATTTAAACCAAGCACGGGCGAAAGTCTCGGAGAAGTACTCCTGGTCTTTCATGAACTTTAAAGAGATGTCCTTGTAAATAGGGTCTACCTTCATAGCCATATCGGCATCTGTCATCATTGGATTAAGACGGATACTAGAATCTTCAACATCTACAGGTTTATCTTCCTCTTTAATAGTTACTGGTTCCCATTGCCAAGCTCCGGCAGGGCTCTTGCGAGGTTCCCACTCATGGTTAAATAACATTTCAAAAAAGCCGCCATCCCATTTCGTAGGATTGGTTGTCCAAGCACCTTCTAGTCCACTAGTTACCGTATAGCGTCCTTTTCCTGATTTGGTAGGGTTACTCCAGCCTAAACCTTGCTCCTCTACGCTTGCAGCTTCAGGTTCTGGGCCTAAAATACTGGCATCGCCATTACCGTGAGTTTTTCCAACTGTATGTCCGCCTGCCGTTAAAGCAACGGTTTCTT